>JAQVAV010000015.1 GCA_028690665.1 Paludibacter sp. | reverse complement strand
GGGCAATATCTCTAAAGGAAGAATCAGGGAGGCTAAATCGTATTCTAAGGGCATGAACTTTTTTATACAAAGATAAAAAGACACTTTATCAGTTACAACTACTCCACCTACTTTTTACATTGATCCGTTTTATTTTGTTGGATAGAATATAAGAACCAACATTATGGCTTAGAATTGAGCTTAAGAGAATAAAGATGGTAAAGTAAAATATATTCTTTGTTTATTCTATTTGATAGCCAAAATCTCGTAATTTTCTTTCTTTATTTCGCCAATCTTTTTCGACTTTAACAAAAAGTTCTAAAAAAACTTTTTTTTCAAAGAATAATTCCATGTCTTTTCTTGCTTCAGATCCTACTTTTTTAAGAGATTTTCCGCCATGTCCGATAATAATACCTTTTTGTGAATCTCTTTCGGCATAAATTACAGCATTAATGCGTATTAAATTATCCTCTTCTTTGAACTGTTCGACCTCGACCTCTACTGAATATGGAATTTCTTTGTCGTAGTTTAATAAAATTTTTTCACGAATGATTTCAGTTACAAAGAATCGAGCGGGTTTATCCGTTAACTGATCTTTGTCAAAGAACGGAGGTGAATCAGGCAGAAGTTCTTTGATGCGGTTAAACAGTGGCTCGATATTAAACTTTTCGATGGCAGAAATAGGAAAAATTTCTGCACGGGGAATCAATTGCTCCCACTTTTTAACTAAAATTTCCAGACGCTCCTGATCCATTAAATCAATTTTGTTGATTACTAAAATTAAAGGAGCCGGATTGTTGTTTACTTTGTCAACGAAATCTGCATTTTTTTCATAAGAGTCATATATGTCTGTCACATAGACTAAAACATCTGCGTCGGTAAGTGCTGAGCGTGAGAAGTTAAGCATTGACTCCTGAAGGCGATAATTAGGCTTTAGCACGCCGGGAGTGTCTGAATATACTATCTGGAAATCTTCTCCGTTTACAATTCCGAGAATACGATGACGTGTTGTTTGTGCTTTTGAGGTGATTATTGATATTCGTTCACCTACAAGAGCATTCATTAATGTTGATTTACCAACATTGGGATTCCCTACTATATTGACAAAACCTGATTTATGCATAAAACCTGAATTATAAGATAAATATATCCTTACCTTGTTATTAAATACAAAGATACAATAATTTAAGGAGATACTCAATGGAGGCTTTTCCTGATAATTTTTATATATTTGATAAATCAAAAATATACTTCGTTTCAATTACTATAAACAATGTTTGATCTAAAGAAAGTATCTGAATTATCCCGGCATTATAAACTTATTTTTATTGTCGTGGGAGCCGCTATAATAATATTATCGATTCTGTTTACAAATCGGTTAGCGCATAAATTGGCTCTTGAGGAGCAGCGGAAAATTGAAATATGGGCTGAAGCAACAAAGCAGTTGGTTCAGGCTGATCCGGGTACAGATATAAATTTCATACTCAATATTATTGAAGGAAATACAACTATCCCCGTTATAATAGTGGATGATTGCGATGAAATGGTACAGGCTCGTAATTTTGATGAGCCTAAAAAAAATATAGATAAGTTTTATAAAAAGGAAATTGCTCGATTAAAAGAAAAGCATGAGCCGATTGTTATTAATTTAGATGACGATAAAGTTCAGTATATTTATTACGATGACTCTCTTTTGTTAAAGCAGTTATATTATTCACCTTATATTCAAATTGGGATAATTGTTATTTTTTTAATGATTGCATTTATTGCCTTCTCCGGAACCAAAAAAGCTGAGCAGAACAAGGTTTGGGTCGGTCTTTCAAAGGAAACTGCACATCAGTTAGGAACTCCAATTTCATCTTTGCTGGCTTGGGTCGATTTACTCAAAGTACGACATAAAGATGATGAATTAATCGGGGAAATGGCAAAAGATGTCAACCGTTTGAGGATTATTGCAGAACGGTTTTCAAAAATAGGATCTGCCCCCGATTTACAGTTGGTAAGTCTAAATGAGTCATTGCTGAATGCAGTCCAGTATATGAGTAATCGGGCATCTCAGAAGGTTGCCATCAATTGTCATTTTAATGAGGAAAATCATTATTTCTTGAAGCTAAATATACCATTGTTTGAATGGGTGATTGAGAATTTGTGTAAAAATGCCATCGATGCAATGGATGGAAGTGGTAAAATAGATATTGTGGTCTTTGAAAAAGATAAAGAGGTAATTATTGATGTTACAGATACCGGCAAAGGAATCGAACGTAATAAATTTAAAACAGTTTTTAATCCTGGTTTTACAACAAAGAAAAGAGGTTGGGGGTTAGGTCTTTCATTGGTAAAAAGGATTATTGAGGAGTATCATGGAGGAAAGATATTTGTTAAACAGTCAGAGATGAATGTAGGTACTACCTTTAGAATCATATTGAAATCAGAGTTGAAAAATCGATGAAGTAAAATTGTATGAAAGAATTGGTGTTTGTAACATCTGCATTTAAAAAATATTTTCGGTTTTCCTGTGAAAATAAAAAATGAAAGTATTTTGAAATAGAACCTTTTTTTGTACCTTTGCACGGTTTTTTAATCAAATGTAGAACTATGTCTAAATTCGAATTGTACAACGTCGTTTTAAAGGATATTACAACCGGAACGAGTGTTTTTGAATATGACTTAGATGATGTATATTTCAAAAAAATAGATAGTCCTGAGGTTCAGAGAGGGAATGTGAATGCAAAAGTAACTGTTCGAAAAAAAATAGAAACTTTTGAGTTGCAATTTGTGTTAGATGGATATGTGTTGATTCCCTGCGATCGTTGCCTTGATGACATGAAACAGCCAATTTCATACAAAGAAAAATTGTTGGTGAAATTTGGAACTAAATTTTCGGAAGAGAATGATATTGTAGTCGTTCCTGAATCAGAGGGAACTATTAATATAGCATGGTTTCTATATGAATTTATTGTTTTGAACATTCCGCTCAAGCATGTACATGCTCCGGGGGAATGTAATAAAACAATGGTTTCTAAACTTAAGCGCCATATTGCTCGGTCGAAAGATGATGATGAAAATGACATGGATTTTGATGATGACGATGATGTGGTTGAAGACGATAATCAAATAGACCCGAGATGGGAAGGTTTGCAAAATATAATAGATAACAATAATTAAAAAAGAACGAAATGGCACATCCTAAGAGAAAACATTCTAAAACCCGTACCGCTAAAAGAAGAACTCATTATAAAGCAGAAGCTCCGACATTGGCAATATGTTCAAATTGCGGTGCTGCTCATATTTATCACACTGTATGCGGTGAATGTGGCTACTACAGAGGTAAATTAGCAATAGAGAAACTTGCAACTGTTTAATCGCTCATGCTTGTTTCCAAATTCGATAAAATTATTTTAAGCCCTGAGGATTAAATCTTTGGGCTTGATTTTTATATACTTAATATAAATAATATGTCTAAAATTCATGCAGTTATTACAGGTGTAGGAGGATATGTTCCGGAATATATCCTGAATAATCACGAACTTAGCACCATGATGGATACCAGTGACGAGTGGATTACCACACGCGTTGGCATTAAGGAACGCCGGATTTTGAAAGAACCTGGTGCCGGAACATCTTATATGGCAGCGAAAGCCGCTGAGGAGTTGTTTGCAAAAACAGGTACAAAACCTGAAGATGTTGATTTAATTCTTGTTGCAACAACAACATCGGATTTTGTTTTTCCTTCATGTGCGTCTGTCGTTGCTGAAAAATTGGGCGTAAAGCATGCTTTGGCATTTGATTTACAGGCGGCCTGTGCCGGTTTCCTTGTTGCATTAACTAATGCAGCAAGCTTCATTGAGTCTGGTCGCTTTAAAAAGGTGCTTGTGTTTGGAGCCGAAAAAATGTCATCTATTACTAATTATGAAGATCGTACAACAGCTCCTCTGTTTGGCGATGGTGCCGGTGTTATGTTGGTTGAACCGACAACAGAAGAATTTGGGGTGATGGATTCGATTCTTAAGACTGATGGAATCGGAGGAATGCACCTGATGCTGAAAGCAGGTGGATCTGCAAATCCGGCTTCTAACGAAACGATTGAGAAAAAGGAGCATTATATTTATCAGGAAGGCCAATATGTGTTTAAACATGCCGTAACCAATATGGCAGGTGTTTCTGCTGAAATAATGGAAAAAAATAATTTAAGCGGAGATGATATTGCGTGGCTTATTCCTCATCAGGCTAATTTGCGGATTATAGATGCAACAGTACAAAGGACTGGGGTAAGTTACGATAAAGTACTGATCAATATTGATCATTTTGGAAACACTTCGGCAGCAAGTATTCCTTTGTGTATGTGGGAAGCTCAGGATAAATTTAAAAAGGGTGATAATATTATTCTTACTGCATTTGGAGCCGGTTTTACATGGGGATCTGTATGGTTGAAATGGGGATACTAATTATTTCTCAAATGATATTAAAAGTCCGGAAAATCGTCGATTCTCCGGATTTTTTTATTTATACAAGTTTAAATCTCACCCGCCAACGACCATTTTCGAAGTCGTGGCTTATTATTTCAAAATGACCGAGTTCTGACGTGTTATTTACGTGCTGACCAATACAGGGACAAGCATCATAATCGCCTACTCGAATAATACGCAAAGTTTCAGAGGCCTCTTCCGGTAGTCTTGATAAATCAAGAATTTTTTTAGCATCATTGCGAACCATTAATTCCTCGTAAACCGGCAAATGGTTCTCAATTACTTCATTGACGCGACGAACAATCTCATCTATCTGTTCCGAAGTAGGAGCCTGAGATAAGTTGTAATCACATTTACTTTTTTTTCTTTCTATATGGGCGTTTGTCGATCGGGGACAGCCAAACATGCGTACCATTGTTTGGTTCAGAATATGTTCGCAGGTGTGCATGGGTTCATTGTACTGCTTTTTTGCTTCGTTTAATAATGGTTGTTCCATGTTTTTTCTAAAAATTTTTACTGAAACAAAAATACCCATTCAAGCAATAATTTCCAACATAAATACTTATAAAAAGCATTTTAATGTGGTCAAACATCTATTTTCCAAAAGATACTGTGATCGTTTTGATTATAAATATAGAACCTATTGTTCCTGAGTGCTTTTTGAGATGGCAAATTCTCAGCTTCGGTTTCTGCGGTTATAATACGGATGTCTGTACGTTTTTTAGCCCAGCCTATAATTAATTGTAAAGCTTCCGTTATATAATGTTTGTTTCTGAATTTCTCTGATGTTCCATAACCGATTTCAACTATTCCGGCTTCAGGTTCTCCATGAAAGCATAAACTTGCAACTACAGTCTTGATGTTGTGATCAACAACAAGCCACATCGTGTAAAATAGAAACTCACGTGTTGGATTTTTAATATTGGGAAGCAGGCATTCGTTTAGAGCTTCTAGCGTTTCATGGTCAAGAGTTGCCGGGTCTGATAATCCGTACTGACAAGCAAGTTTAGCTGGAGAATCGGCATAAATTTCGAGATCCCCGGGAGTTAGAGGAACTAATGTAATCCTATCAGAATGTAACATAAGCACTATGTTTAATCCAATCTATTCGACTAATTAAAGGTTGAAATTATCGTGCTAATATATCTATTTATAAATAAAAAGCCTGAAAATTTTCTATAAATTCTCAGGCCTGTGTGTTTTTTATGATATTCTTTTTTATCTCAAAAAAGGAAATTTTATACAAAGTGATAAAGAAAAATTATAGTCGTTTCTAAAGCTGGTTTTTTGCTATCTTTAATTTCGAGAGTTGCCGAAATTTCAGCTTTGGTAGTACCGCGAAGATTTGCGAGAGAGTTCAGTCTTGCTTTTACTCTTACTTCACTGTTTACAACGACAGGTTGCATAAATCTGAGTTTTTCGATACCGTAATTTACCGTAAGTTTTGAATTGTTTACCTGAACAACTTGTTCCCATAAATAAGGTAATATAGACAGATTAAGATAGCCGTGTGCAATGGTTGTTTTGAAGGGGCTTTCTTTTTCCGCCTTTTCCTTATCTACATGTATCCATTGGTGATCAAGAGTAGCGTCGGCAAAGAGATTGATTTGTTCCTGAGTTATTTTTATATAATCAGATGTTCCTAATTCTTTGCCGACATACTGATTGAATTCATCAAAATTGTTGATAACGATTTGGCTCATGTGATGATTTTTTGATTATGAAATATGTTGTGTTATTTGCACATTTATTTAAATAGTGTGCAAATGTACGAAATTTCATTTTAACAGCAAAAATCCAATACAGATTTTCTTAATTTCTTTCCAAGCTATTCGAGATTTTTTTATCAAATCATTCGTCGGCCCAAATCTTCCACTTTTCTGAACCATTGTTTTATTTTTATTTCGCCGGCAGATTTTACTGGGCCAAAAGAGCTAATCTTAACTGGCTTGATGCCACAAAATTCTAAAATATTTTTTTTCATCGACTTGTGCCCCGGTTTCCCGAAACAGAAGTAATAATACCAGAGGGGAGTGTCCATTGTAACAATCAGGCGTGCTGTTTTTCCTGTGAGAAGTTTATCCCATTTCCATGAATTTTCACGATATTGAAAGGCAAACCCGGGAAGAAATATCCTGTCAATTAGTCCTTTTAATAGTGCCGGGTAGGTGCCCCACCACGTAGGGTAGACAAACACGATATGATCAGCATGTTTAATGTCCTGCTGTACCTGAATAAGTTCATTCTCCAAATGTGTACGATGATGATAACCATGATGCAGAACTAAATCGAAATTGATCTCACAAAGATGGATGAGCTTACATTCTGCACCCGAAGCCAATGCTCCCTTCTCATAAGAATGAGCAAGTTCTGTGCTCAGACTTTTTATGTCGGGATGACCATTGATAATTAGTATTTTTTTCATGATATATAAATTTAAGGAAATACATTCAAGTTGACTAATTGAAATGTTCGCAGAATCAGTGTTTACTCCTTTTGGTATTTTTTAACAATTTAGTGGCTCAGTTTTTTTTGAAAAAGATTGTACGAGCTTCTCTACTGAATAACCAAACAGAACTCCGATACTGTAGGCTATTAAATCAGAATAGAGAAAGCCATAACCTAAGATGAGTCCTCCGAGAGTATTTGCTCTTATTTTGTCAATCCATGGAGCATGATATAATTGACTGAATTCAATAGAAAAGCAGAAAATTATACTTATAAAGACGATGGTAGTTCGTGATTTGTGAGAGAATAATAAACTACAAAGAACATAAATCATTAAAGCCCACAGAGCATCTCCTAAATAAGTGTTGACAAAATCCGGAAGAAGGTAACTGAATTTTCGGGAAGTGAGTCCGCAGACTATGACTTCGATGAGCATCAATAATCGGTATAGATGGTTTCGGTTAATTTCTGTGTTCATATTTGATTCAGAATGTGCATTTTATCATAACCGGAAAGTGATCTGATGGATAATTAGTAGTGCAAAATCTGTCTTGAATAACACTATATGTTCTTGTGTGAATATTACGTACAAATATATAATCTATTTTTACATTTTCTCCAAATTTTTGAGAATTAACATCCCAGTTGTTATATGTTCCTTCCGGCCCGGTTGGACTTTTGTCTGAAGTTTCCCTGCTATCGGCGAGATAACTTGTCATTGTGTTGTAAATAGAACTTTCTGTTGTGCTTGCATTAAAATCACCGGCACAAAAAATAGTGTCATTGTCGGCTATTTGTTTGACCTTTTTAATGAGAAGTTTTGCACTTTCTTTCCTTGCAATAAATCCGGCATGATCGAAATGCACATTGAAAAAGTAAAAATTGTGTTGAGTCTTGTTGTCATGGAATTTACCCCATAAACAAATCCGCTTAAGTGCAGCGTCCCAACCTTTACTCACGGTATCAGGAGTTTCGGATAAGAAAAAATGACCAGAATTTAGTAACTCAAATCTGTCTTTATCATAAAATATGGCAAGACGTTCTCCTCTTTTTCCCGCATTATCATCACGTCCCCGTGAAATGTGATCGTATTCTTTTAAAAGCTTTTTTAAATCATTTTCCTGCCGGAGGCCATCAAGCTCCTGAACACCAAATAGGTCAAAATGATGATTTTTGATAAGATCGGCAACCTGATTTTTTCTCTTTTTCCAGTTGCGCGGGCCTGTATCTGCTATTGTTCTTATGCGGACATTATAGGTGGCTATGCAAAGAGTATCCGAGTCCGAAAGATTTATATCTTTTTGGGCATAAACAACACCAGACACCAGATAAAAAGTTGCCAGAAATAAAACAGTTATATGTACTTTGCCAAAATATTTCATGAAATTAAGCGCTTATGTAAATCCATTTCATACCGGTTGTATAACCGCCGGACAAATATTCAATATTATAAACACCGGGAGACACATAGTCTAATTTATAAATGAGACGATTCCACCCTTTTTTGAGTTGAATGTCATAATGTTGATTGTAAAGATTGTTACAACTAAGTTCTGTGCGATATATGAAGTTAGTTCCACTGATTTTTGCCGGACGGTCAGCATAAATATAGACCGCTTCGCAATAATCAATGTTATTATTTTTTGCCAGATAATTTTCTTTACTCAAATTTGTAAATACAAATTTACCACAGTATTCTCCAGCTTTAAATGTATTAATACATAGCGGGCTTGATAGTTTTACATTTTCATCTGAAATGAGGATACTTCCATCGGTTATGAAATCCGGTTTAGTGAGTCTCCCTTTGAAAATTTTTTCAGGGAGTAAAAGTTCCAGATTGGAATTTTGAGTAAACTGGCTGTAAATAGCAGTATCGACGATCATAAATCCCGTTTCGGTTTTTATTTTCATAGTGGTCATTAACGTTACCGAGTCAAAGTCTGATACTTCAAATTTATTATTGTTGATTTTTATGAGGCTGGTGTCTTCATTAGAATCAACCTTTGACTTACAGGAGGAAAAGAAAATGATTGTGAAAATAATTATTCCGGTAAATAATTTTTTTAAGAATAATTTCATTTTGCAAATATTTTAAAATGGGTAATGCAGAAATAAAACGATTTCTACAAAGCTACAAAATCCGGGAAACTTAAACAATGATTTTTTATGTATTAATATTTATTTAATGAACATAATTACTATTTCTGGCAGAGATAACATTAATTTGGTTTTAGTGAGATATTTGTGTGGGTGTTTGAACCCTGATTAAAGAATTGTTATTACATTTGCAATAATAAAATTAGTTATTCAGTAGTTTTGTTTGGGCGTCATGATTTGTTGACTGACAAGCAATTATTCCCATTTATGAAAAAGAAAATTTTACTGTTCCTTGTTATTGTTCTATCCCTGAATATGCGTGCTCAATATTTGTCTTTCGGCGATTCAACCCAAATTAGTCTTATAACCTGTGCTCCGGGCAAAGAGGTGTATGAACGTTTTGGTCATTCTGGGGTGAGACTTTTCGATCCTGTAAGCAAATTGGATGTTGTTTTTAATTATGGAATTTTTAGTTTTCAGACAGATAATTTCATATTGAAGTTTATTAAGGGGGAGACGGATTACTATTTAGGGGTCGTTCCTACTAATATGTTTTTACCCGAATATCAAAGCCGGAATTCAAATGTATGGGAGCAGGTTTTGAATCTGACCCCCAGGGAAAAACAGAAATTAATTGAGTCTTTGTTGGAAAATTTTAAACCTGAAAATAGAAAATACAGGTATAACTTTGTTTTTGATAATTGTGCTACACGCCCCCGGGATAAAATACTTTCAGCTGTGAGCGGATACGTTCGTTATGATAAAACAGATGTCAAAACATTCAGACAATGGATAGATGCTTATCTGGGAAACTCATGGACAAAATTTGGTATTGATTTATTACTGGGTAAGGATGCCGATACAGATGCTACTCGGTTTGAGAGTTTCTTTCTGCCGGAGGAATTGATGCATGCTTTTGAGTCGGCTAAAATTACAGAGAAAGGTACAAAAAACGAAAAACCGTTGATTGTGGAAAGACGGTTGCTTGTGTCTGCCGAAAAAGAAGCCACGGTGCGGCCCGGATTATTTGATAATCCGGTATTTGTATTTTATTTGCTTATGATTTTAGGAATAGGGTTGTCTGTTCTGGAGGTTATAAAACGAAAGTATTTTGTTGTGGTTGATTCTATGTTGCTTGTTGTTACAGGACTTGCCGGATTGATTGTGTTTTATTTGTCCTTCTTTTCGGTACATCCATTAGTGAAAATGAATCTGAATATCCTTTGGTTGAATCCGGTAAATATTGTGGCAGGGATTCTGATTTTATTTCGAAAAATGCAAAGGCCTTTGTTTTTTTATCAATTGTTGAATATTATTTTAATTGGTTTGGCCATGCTTGTACTTGCACTATCTATACAATCATTTAATAGCGCTGTGTTTCCTATTCTCGTACTTTTGCTGGTACGTTATTCCAACTGGGTTTTCAGAACAAAACGTATGCTTTATAAGAGACCGTTTTAGATTAATAAACTTGGCTGAATATTGAATGTTTTTTTGCTGAGTAATCAAAGTTGATTCTCAAGTCGGTCAAGGATTGAATACATCATTTTGTTATTATTGTTAATGTATCCGGTTGTTGATAGAATTTCTTCGGCACTTTGTACCGTTTCTGATTTTTTTAATTCATTTTTACCGTTTTCAACCATCCCTGTCAGGGTACTTTCTGTTACCTCAAAGTGAAATTGCAGTCCTAATACTTTGTTGTTGTACAAGAAGGCCTGATTACGGCAGTTGGAAGTTTGAAACAGATGTTCGCAGTGAGGTGGAATGTCATAAGTGTCTCCATGCCAGTGAAAAACTTTAAACTGTTCGTCAACATCAGATAAGATAGAGTTGCTTTTTCCTGAATCGGTTTTCTGAATATCAAACCAACCAATTTCTTTTACATGATTAGGATATACTTTTGCTCCGAGTACTTCGGCCAACAATTGCGATCCAAGGCAAATCCCCAATACCGTTTTTCCGGCTTCTATGACAGATTTGATAAATGCTCTTTCCTGAATTAACCACGGGAATTGCAGTTCTTCATACACACTCATTGGGCCTCCCATTATAATCAGCATATCGATGTCTGAAATGTCGGGGAACGTAATATCTTCGTAGAATTTAGTGTAAGAAACCTGATAGCCTTTAATTTTTGTCCAGTTTTCGATACAGCCTAATCCTTCATAAGGCACGTGCATTAAAGTGTGAATAGAGCGCTTTTTCATAAATCAGTTTCTTTTGAATTGTTGATCGTTGACTTCTTTTTTGAAAATACCTTGTTGTAGAAATACATGATGGTGAAAGTAGGAAGTATATCGGTATAGGGTAATAATTCCTCTGTAAATTCTATGAGCGTGCCAGTCTTTGAACCGAATTTTTTATAAAAGATATATGCTGAAACCGGAGCCCATATAAGGTCGAACCATTCTCCGAAAACCGGCCATAAGTAGCTAAGGCTCCCTAAAACATCCATTATTATGCAAAACAAGAGTCCGGTTCCTTTTTTCATCTTTATACGGGATAAAAAAAGCGAAGCATAACCGCTTCGCTTGAAAATCGTTTTTTAATTTTAGCCAAGAAAACTTTTAAGCAGTTTGCTTTTTGAATTTGGCCTTAGTTTTCTGATTGCTTTTTCTTTAATCTGACGGACACGTTCACGTGTCAGTCCAAACTCGTCCCCGATTTCTTCAAGAGTCATTTCGGGAACTCCGATACCAAAGAATTTTTTTACAATATCGCGTTCTCTGTCAGAAAGTGTATGCGCCAAAACCCGTTCAATTTCTTTGGATAGTGATTCGTTGATCAAAGCTCTGTCGGCATTTGGAGAATCATCGTTTACCATTACGTCCAACAAACTGTTGTCTTCTCCTTCAACGAAAGGAGCATCTACAGAAATATGACGTCCGGAAACTTTCATCGTGTCGGCAATCTTGTCGACCGGAATGTCCAACTGTTCTGAAAGTTCTTCCGGTGAAGGACGACGTTCGTTTTCCTGTTCGAATTTAGAGAAGGCTTTGTTGATTTTATTCAACGAACCAACTTGATTCAAAGGCAGACGGACGATACGAGATTGTTCGGCTAAAGCCTGCAAAATTGACTGGCGAATCCACCATACAGCATAAGAAATGAATTTAAAACCGCGGGTTTCGTCGAACTTTTCGGCAGCTTTAATGAGTCCAAGGTTTCCTTCGTTGATAAGGTCCGGCAAACTTAGCCCCTGATTTTGGTACTGCTTTGCCACAGATACAACGAAACGTAAATTAGCCCTGGTCAGTTTTTCGAGTGCAATTCTGTCCCCGTTCCTGATTCTCTGAGCCAGCTCAACTTCTTCCTCAACTGTGATAAGATCTTCGCGTCCAATCTCTTGCAAGTATTTGTCAAGAGATGCACTTTCCCGATTTGTAATCGATTTTGTAATTTTTAATTGTCTCATTCCTATATAGAAAATTAGCTCGCAAAATTACTATTTTTTTTCCACTTTTCAAAACGGATTTTTTTGATTTAATTTAGTCTGAAAAACCGTGTAAAGTGCTGTTAAATAATCTTTGTGCTTTTATATGTAAAAAACGTATACGGCCATAAAATGTTTTTCATTAAGCCGTAAATTATGTATAATAATCATTAAAACAAAAAAGCATACTTTTTAATGTGGAATTGGTCTTTATAAAAAATGGCCGGAGGAACTGCTCCGACCATTTTAAAACAACTATAAATATACAATAAAGTGATATTTTATAATTTAATGGTAATACCTGCGAGAAAATTAAATCCGGCTTGTGGAGAATACCCAAAATCATTACATCTTATCGTCTTGTTGGCACTTTCTTGGAAGTAGTATGAATAGACCCATGCACTACTTTCGTACATTTCATTTAATAAATTATTGAGAAGTAGGTTAAAGGAAATACTTTGTATTCCTTTAACGGGTATAGTATAACTCATTCTCAAGTTATTTACAAAATATGCATCTAACATTCTGTCTGCAGAGCCTGTATTATCTACATATTGTTTATCTACGTATATGGATTGTATTCCAGCCTCAAATCCGGCAACTGTAAATGAAAATAAACTTTTACCTGTTACGGTTGGACTAAATGCGATAGGGGTGTCTTTTAATTGATTTTCCTGTTGCCTGGTCCAATCCCAGTTGGCATCGTAAATATCTACATATTCCGTAAAGTTTTTAATTCTGTTCCGGCTGAGAGTGATGGCACCATCCCAACGTAACCAGTTTGCCACATTTATTCCAGCAACAAGTTCAATCCCAGCACGATAGCTTTTTGCAATATTTTCGGTCAGCGCTTCTCCGATGTCGTTTATTTTTCCTGTAAGAATAAGCTGGTCTTTGTAGTTCATATAATATAGATTTGCTCCGAAACTCAGATTTTGACTTTTGTATTTATATCCGGTTTCGTAATCGTATAATTTTTCAGGAGTTGGCCATGAATTCTCCGAACCATCGGTATAGTTGGTGCGGGTCGGTTCTCGGTTGGCAATTGCAAATGATGCAAAAAGATCATTGTTTTTATTTAAACTATACAATAAGCCGACTTTCGGATTGAAAAAATTGAACGTTTTATTTATATTTAAAACCTGCATTTGATTAATTGTGTAATCCCAGTTATCGTTGGTTCCGTTTAAACTGTATTTTACATGGCGGTATTGTAAATCGGCATAGCCGTTCAATTTTTTAGTGATTTTATAATTCGCTTTCAGATAGATGTTTCCGTCCCATTTATTTATATCGCTGCGATAATATTCTGAATCTGGATATATGGTGCCAATATAGTTCTTTACCCAGGTAACATCTCCCCAGTGTTGTCCCCAGTAGTCATTTAATGCACCACCTAATACTGCGGAAAGTTTTTTTGTATCATAATTTAAAGAGAATATACCGCCTGCAAAATTATTTCCCATCCATTTTTGTCGAACAAGATCGGTTGACTCGATAGTTTCTCCGTCAACAGTAAAAGATGACAATCCATATTCTGTCAGAGTTTCATTATCTTTATATTGTTCATAATAACCATCTCCTCGAGTGTAATGCAATCCTGCATTTAAAGTGAGTTCCGGAGTCAGATTTTGTATGGCCAGTAACTGATAATTAGTTTGAATGTAGTTGTCTGTCTGATTTTTATAGTATAATTGGTTACCATTTGCATCATCTCCCATATATCCGCAGGGATTGTATGTACGATTTGTTTTCAGCGTATCAGCCGATATCCCATCCCATGCATGATAAGTTTTTTCAGTTCCGCCAAATGTCAGAAGTTTTACTGTTGTTTTTTCTGCGTAATATCCGGCTTGTACAAAATAGGAACTCATGTCCGTCGTGGCCCGGTCGATATAGCCATCGGAGTGAATACGTGATAAGCGGGTGTCAACAGCCCAATGTCCCCCCATAAGCCCTGTGCTTGCTTTTGCCGTTGCTTTTACCGTTCCAAACGATCCTCCGGAAACACCAATTTCACCGGATGCATTCTCTGAGAAATTACTGGTTTGCATATTGATGTTTGCTCCGAAAGCTCCTGCTCCATTCGTCGAAGTTCCAACTCCGCGTTGAACCTGAAGATTCTCAACCGAAGATGCAAAATCAGGTATATCTACCCAGTAAGTTCCCTGTTCATCCGCATCGTTGTATGGAATACCATTGATTGTGACATTGATACGGGATGCATCCGTCCCTCTTATCCGGAACCCGGTATATCCGATTCCGTTACCGGCATCTGATGTGGCTACAAACGAGGGAGTCATTGTCAGCAGGTACGGAATATCCTGGCCAAAATTTGTTTTTTCAATGGTTTCTTTACTTACATTGGTGTATGCAACCGGCGATTTGTCGTTGGCGCGAAGCGATGAGACAGTTATTTCCTGCAAAAGCCCTACTGATTTTTGCAGCTTTATCTCTTTGTTGAAGGGGATAGCCACCACATGATTGTAAGTTTCGTAGCCTATGTAACTTATTTTTAGAGTAACTGTTTTCCCTTTTATATCAGGGAAATTGTATTCTCCTTTATCATTGGTACTTTGACCAACATTTTCCACGAAAACAGATGCTCCGGTCAACGGTTCTCCGTTTTCGTCCAATACCCGGCCCTTTACAGTTTGTTGTGCAAAAAGGGCAAATGCACATACTTGCATGAAAGCAATAAAAAAAATTCTTCTCATAACATTTAGTTATTTTTTGAGTGTAACAAAATGAAATGAGGGCTTAAAATAAAGGCTATGTAAAAATAAGATTTTCTTTTTCCCTTCCCGGAATTACCCGTGCAGGTTCAAAGGGTATGATCTCAGCCCGTGATATTTAGGCACCCCATTGTGTAATTAATGAAAGTTTTTTGGTTTAATAACAGAATGTCTGTTTACTAAACCGGCTGCAAAGGTACAAAATAATTTGAATTTGCATAGTTGTCAAAGTAAACAACGGTGTGAGATAATTGTTTTCTGATTAATCAGAATTTATTTGTTATTTTTGTTCGTTGTTGAAGCATCGCTTGTGTAAAATGTTGATTTGGAATAAATTGTATATGAAAAGATTTATTGTTTTTATTTTAATATCGTTTGTTGTTATAGGTTCAAATGCCCAGAATGCTTATCAGAAAATAATTTATCAGGCTTATCTCAACGGTGATATGTCTACATGGGCTTCTGTTATTTACACTATTGAGAGAGATAATCCGGCTACTTTAAATAAGAAGCTTGAGTTGCTTAGTTATATTTATGGTTATACGGGATACCTTATCGGGCATAAGAAAAAGGAAGATGCAAAGATTTATATTGGAAAGGCTAAAGAATTAATTAAAAGTGTTTTGGTTAAATGGCCCGAGAATCCTACGGTATATGCTTTTAAGGGCGCTTTTATCGGATTTGAAATAGGGCTCAATCATTTGAAATCCATTTCTCTTGCTCCAGAGAGTAGTGCAGCAATAGATAAATGCTTGCAGTTGGATAGCAAAAATATTCAGGGCATTATTGATAAGGCAAACATTTTTTATCATACGCCTGCTCTGTTTGGCGGGGACAAACAAAAATCGTTAGAGTTATACCAAAAAGCGGCAAAGCTGATTGAAACTCAGCAACAAGCTGATTTTAACTGGCTGTACTTGAATTTGTTGACAACAATAGCTCAAAACTATGAGGCATTAGGGGAGTTGCAAAGTGCTCATTCCCTGTATGAAAGATTGTTGCGTATGGAGCCACGTTTTAAATGGGTTCGGGATAAGTTGCTTCCACGATTAGAGGCCAGAATGGGGTAGTTATATTTATCTTCATTTTTGAGATAGTACCGATTGTACGTTCTCTGTGTATTGCAACATTTGCTTGTAGGCCCAGTAATTCATGTGTAGTAGAGAATTTGCTGAAAATTCGCTCATTTCCGGAAATTTATTCCACAGCATTTTTTTTGCAATAGTGAAGCAATTATATATCAGTTCAATTTCCGAATTAGATGTTTTTTCTGATGGAACCAATTCTGATAGAGGAACCCGCAATGTATTCACATCTACGTCCCTGTCGTCTTCTCCATCATAGATACGTTGGAACATAAAATCGCTCAGCTCACCGGCCCGGAAAAAAGCTTTGAATTTTATCAATCTTTTTGTGCCTTCGGGTTGTGCCACAAGTTCCGGAAATGTATTCAACGTAATTTGATACAATTCGTCCGCAAGCGGGATGTTAAAATTCCATACAAGGTCATCTCTTACTTCTATTTCTTTACTCAGAGCATTATATTCTTTGGCGAAGTTATTTTTGTTTGTTTCCATATTTTGTAATATCAGTTTATCCCTTTATCCGGAAGTAAATATTAATTTTACAACAGTATGAATTCTGTATTGATTTTATAACTTGTTTAACTGGTATTTAGTTTAGAATATTTGTAATGATTTTAATTTTTTTCATACCCAATCAATTTATAGGTTATTATTTGATGTTTTTATGATTTAGCAACTAGAAAAAATTCTCCACTAGCTGGCAAAAGCTGATCCGTCCTGCTTGTGAAGTATAAGTTTTCCATGTCTTTAGTTGTCACTATTTTTATATCATTTAAACCGGCTTCTTTGGCCATTTGCATAATTTCATCAATTGAGAAAAACTAACGAATGGAGTTCCTGACTCTTTGGCTCCTTTGTTTGCAATTCCCTGCATTGGACGGTCTTCTTCGTCAAGCAATTCTATCGGCAGATAAAATGCAATTGCTATTATAGAACCGGATGAGAGCATGGAAAACTGTTGCAAAGTTCTTATTATTGCTTCTTTGGTGAGATACAGAGTTACTCCGGTGCAGGAAATAAATGTTTTTTCTTCGATTTTAAAATCTTTTTTTAATAATTCTTTCCACCCTGAAGATGTTTCGAAATCAACAGGTACAAAGTGTAAATTTTTTGGAAGACTGTACCCATTTTCTATCAGTTTTTCTTTTTTCCAATTTAGAGTGTTGGACTGATCAATCTCATAAATCTCAATTTTTGAAGCTATTTCAGCATTTCTTTGTGCAAAGGAATCGAGTCTGGAACCAAGGAGAACGTATTGTTTTATTCCTTTTGCAATTTGTTCTTTAGCCAGGTCTTCGATAAAACGGGCCCGGGCTACCACAGATGCCCGAAGACGCTTTGTATATTTCATGTCCGGGCGTTCTTTCCAATCGTCAGTCGGATTAATTAACCGGAGTCCTATTTCGTCTTCAATAATATGAGGTTTGTCGTCTGTTTGAACATGTAAGGCCCACCACAAAGCTGTTCTTAAAGCTGTATTATCAGGTTGTTCCATGTTATCTTTAAATAGTTATTTGTCACTCAATCCTTTCCCTTTCAAAATATATGGAATGTATTTTTCTATTCGTGATTCTCTGGTTTTTGGCTGTTTGGGAGCTGAAAAGAAGATAATATATGCCCGTTGCCGTCCCGGAGTCAAAGCATAAAATGCTGATTTCAGTTCAGAAAATTCATTTAATTTTGTTTCTAATTCATGCGGAATTGCATAGTCATCAACTTTTTTTAAGTCCACGGTTAATCCTGCTTTTTCTACTTCAATAGCTTCATATATACAGGCTTTTATGGTTGGTTCCAAAGCAATTATCTGATTGACATCCGCAAAGCGTATCTGGCGTCCGGCCTGAGTATTTTCTCCCATTTTTATGAATATGTTTTCCGGATCGCTCAGTAATGCTCCTTTGAAAAATAGTAATGCAAAATACTCTTTAAATCCCTGAATTATAGCAATGTTTTTATCCTGATATGAGTAGCAGGGCTTTCCCCATTTCAAATCTTCGGTTAATTGACAGTCCAGAAGCAGGGTTCTTAGTTTTTCCGTTTCAGCTTGCCATTTTGTGATTTTACTTAAATATAAGTCAACTTTTGAGTTCATTGTATTGTTTGCTTTTTAATTCTTTATAAATAGAAATTGTAAGTGGAGACAAAAACTCTGTATAAGCGTTTGCCTCTTTAAACACATTGATTATTTATGTTGTTCGGTTTAAATGATTTTTATAGTTTTGTGTTGGTTTGTGTGTTAAATATAATTGATTGAAATGAAAGGTGTATTAAAAGATAGACGATTATACGTGATATTTAGCATTACGGTGGTTTCTGTAATGGGAGTTGCAAGCCTGACACCTGCTTTCCCGAAAATGTCGGAAGTGTTGCATCTCAGCCGTGTGGAAGTGGGTTGGTTGATTAGTGCTTTTACATTTCCGGGCATTTTTCTGACTCCTTTTGCCGGGATTATAGCTGACAGATGGGGCCGAAAGACAGTGTTGGTACCATCGTTGATTATTTTTGCAGTATCCGGATTTTCGCTGTTTTTCGTCCATAAATTCGAGTGGATGGTTGCCCTGCGTTTTTTACAGGGAGTAGGAGCCGCATCTCTGGGATCAATAAACGGTACGTTGATCGGAGATTTTTTTAAAGGACCTCAACGTCCGGAAGCTATGGGTTATAATGCCGGAGTATTAAGCTTTTTTACTGCTTTGTATCCACTCGTTGGAGGAGCTTTGGCCGGTTTTTCCTGGTATTTCCCTTTTTTGTTGCCGTTGCTGGCTATTCCGGTAGCTTTGTTTCTGATATTTGGAATTGAAGAACCTTCAATAGATAATCCGACTGATTTTAAAAGCTATTTTAAATCTATGGCTGATGCCATGTTAAAGAAGAATGTCATTGCTATTTTTGTTTTAAGTATATTGACTTTTGTGATTCTTTATGGTGCATTGATTACCTATATCCCGTTTTTGATGAAGCAAAAATTTAATCTCTCGGCACCAATGATTGGAGTGGTAATTTCTTTGTCGTCCGTTGCATCGGTTATTGTTTCAACGCGTGTCGGAGCATTGACAAAGAAATACGGAAGCGCTAATTTACTGAAAGTTGCGTTTATATTATATGCGGTTGCCAATGTCCTTTTCCCAATGTTTAATCACCTTTTCCTGTTTATTATTCCTGTATTGTTTTTTGGAGTGGCGCAGGCTTTGAACATGCCGAGTTTACAAACTTTGTTGTTGAATATTGCTCCGGAAAATTTGCGCGGAGCATTTATGTCGATAAATGGTATGAGTCTGAGAATAGGTCAGACAATCGGACCTTTCATTGTTGGTGTAGGATATGCTTTGGGTGGTGTGTATGGTGCTTACTTTCTGGCTGCTGCCATAGCTCTTGTCGGGTTGGTTTTGACTTTTACCGCTATTGCAAAAGTAGACGTGAAAAAGTGATTTTATCAGCAATAAAATAGCTGGTTGCTTTGGGACTCAGTTACTTCGGTTTTTAATTTTTGATATGTATTTGCTTGTAAAATAACATCTTGTCTGTTTTGTGTCGATGACTTTATTATTTGTTTTGTATTTTTCTCCCGCCTCCGGTTCATTCCGGTTTTAAAACAATTTCAGTCATAAAAATAGCAAGAATCATCAAATCCAAATCTGTGATTCGTTTTACTTTTGCGCTCGATTTATGAAAAATAATTGAGAGAATTTTTATGACAATAACAAAAACTAATCAGGTTTTACAACCCAATTTCAAAAGAGGAGGGCGTCCAAAAAGAGAATTTTGAATGCAAATTCCGCAAATTTTCACAAATAAAACAGATTAATAAATTTAATATATTATTGAAATAGAAATAATTATGATTTGTAAAAATTTGCGTTTATTTGCGAAATTTGTGTTCTTTTTTCTTTTGAGACACCCTCTGATGCTTGGCAGTTTTCTTGCCCTGCTGAATGAAACGATTCTAAATGTGGCATTTTCAACACTAATGATTGAAATGCACATTACAGCGGGTACTGTTCAATGGCTTGCCACCGGATACAAGTTGATAACAAGAAAAAACTAAGAGCAGCTATGTGGATGTTTTCTAATTTGTATGATAATTATTAATTTTCATACTCACTGGTTGGACGGCAGGTGCACATCAAGTTACGATCGCCGAAAGCATCGTTGATACGTCCCACATTCATCCAGAATTTATTTTCAGCTACCCAATCAGTCGGATATGCAGCTTTTTTACGGCTGTAAGGGTGGTTCCATTCACCTACTATAGTATATTCAGGGTGAGGAGCATTCATTAAAACATTGTCGGTTTTATCAGCACTTCCGTTCTCTATCTCCCTGATTTCGTCAAATATTTGTAGCATAGCCTGAGCAAAACGATCTAATTCTGCCAGTGATTCGCTTTCTGTAGGTTCTATCATCAAAGTACCGTGAACCGGAAATGAAAGGGTGGGAGCATGGAACCCATAATCCATCAGTCGTTTGGCAATGTCGGTTTCAGTTACACCCGAACTGGTTTTGAAATTGCGACATTCTAAAATCAGTTCATGACCTACACGTCCGTTTTCGCCTGTGTAAAGTATGCCATAACTGTCTTTTAGTCTGGCTGCGAGGTAATTGGCATTGAGAATGGCTGCTTTGGTAGAAGCGATCAGTCCTTCTTCCCCGAGCATAAGAATGTATCCGTAAGTAATGGACAATACACCTGCACTTCCATAAGGGGCTGCGGCTACAGTGTTTTTGCCAAAGTTTATACCCGGCAGAAAGTGTTTCAATTTTTCGGTACAGCAAATGGGACCGACTCCCGGACCACCTCCTCCGTGAGGAATGGCAAACGTTTTATGGAGGTTGAGATGACAAACATCTGCGCCGATGGTTCCGGGATTGGTGAGACCGACCTGCGCGTTCATGTTGGCTCCATCCATATATACCAAGCCTCCGTTGGCATGAATTGTTTCACACATTTCCTGAATGGCTGCTTCAAAAATACCGTGTGTCGAAGGGTAAGTTATCATACAGCCAAGTAAGGTCTCTTTATTGTTTTCCGCTTTAGCTTTCCAGTCTGCAAGATCGGTATTTCCACCTTCGTCACACTTCACTACTACAATGTTGAGGCCGGCCTGGGCTGCTGAGGCCGGATTCGTGCCATGAGCCGATGCGGGGATAAGCACTGTTTTACGTTCCGGTTGTCCGATAGATTCGAAATATGACCTGATAGTGATTAATCCGGTAAATTCACCAGCTGCGCCAGAGTTGGGTTGAAGTGTGCAGGCGTCGAACCCGGTAATGGTGCAGAGAAAACTCTCTAATTCCGAAATAAGTTCGTTGTAACCCTCGGTCTGATCTTTGGGAGCTAACGGATGCATGCCGTTAAATTCGCGGCGGCTGAGCGGAAACATTTCCGAAGCAGCGTTCAGTTTCATGGTGCATGAACCGAGCGAAATCATTGAATGTGTTAGCGAAATGTCCCGACGTTCCAGTTTTTTGATATAGCGCATCATTTCTGTTTCGCTGTGATAACGGCTGAAAACGTCGAATGTAAGATATTCCGACCGGCGTTCGAAATTTTCGTCGAATGAGCGGAGTCCTTCCAGACTTTCTTCGTCTGCATATACTGGAGCATTGTTGGCGGCAGTAGCTAATATTTCAATCAAAATGTTTACTGCGTCCACGTCAGTCGTTTCGTCAATGCTAAGTCCGATTTCTCCTGTTTCGAAGTAGTGGAAATTGACTTTATAATCCAATGCCGTTTCACGAAATTTTTCAATGGTTCCGCCTTCGGGTAATACTATTTTCAGCGTGTCGAAAAAGTTTTCGTTTTCCTGTGTATATCCATAAACCGGTAATATTTCATTGATGTATGTTGCAATGGCATGAATTCTTTCTGCAATGGCTTTAATACCTTCAGCTCCGTGATAAACATTATACATGCCAGCCATGGAAGCTAATAAAGCCTGGGCTGTACAGATGTTTGATGTTGCTTTTTCACGTTTAATATGCTGTTCGCGGGTTTGTAAAGCCATTCGGTAAGCCGTTTTTCCGTTTACATCTTTGCTGATACCGATGATACGTCCTGGCATGTCGCGTTTGAATTCTTCGCGCGTGGCGAAATAAGCTGCTGACGGGCCTCCGTAATTCATGGGTATGCCCCAGCGTTGAGTCGATCCGAAAACAATATCTGCTCCCCATTCTCCCGGAGGTGTAAGCAATGCTAAACTTAAGATATCAGCAGCCACAGCCACTTTAATTCCTGCGGTATGAGCTTCGGTCACAAAATCAGCATAATCTTCAATACTTCCGTTGACGTTGGGGTATTGAATAATTGCTCCGAAGCAGTTGCCTGTGAACGTTTTATTTTGGTAGTCACCGATTTCTAAAACAATTCCCTGTGCATGAGCACGGGTTTTTATTACAGCCAGCGTTTGAGGAAAAATATTCTCATCGACAAAAAGAATATTCACTCCGTTTTTTGCCTGCTCGCGGCTCCGGAGGTTGTACAGCATGGTCATCGCTTCTGCGCCGGCAGTAGCTTCGTCTAATAGCGAAGCATTGGCAAGAGGCATGCCCGTAAAATCCGAAACTGCCGTCTGGAAGTTTAATAAAGCTTCAAGCCGTCCCTGAGAAATTTCGGCCTGATAAGGAGTGTACGAGGTGTACCACGACGGATTTTCAAAAATGTTCCGCATGATGACCGCCGGTGTAACCGTGTCGTACCAACCTTGGCCTATATAGGAAGTGAATACTTTGTTTTTGGAAGCAAGTTCGGCAATGTAACCTGCATATTGACGCTCGGTGAGCGGTTGTGGAAGTTCTAAGGGCTTTTTAAGTCTGATATTGGAAGGAATAGTTTGTTCTATCAATTCATCTATGCTATTCACCCCTATAATTTGAAGCATTTGTGCCTCATCTGTTTCCGGCACTCCAATGTGCCGGCCTTTTAGCATATCTTTCATTTATAACTATGAATTATGTTTATGGATGCCAAATGTAATGGAAATCTTCGAGAAAAGCGGAGTCCGAAACTGAAAAAATATCAACAAAATACGGTATTTTTTCGTGACTTTTAAGTCGTAAATTTTTGAATGTTTTTTGAATGTTTTTTGAAAAATAATCTCCTTTTTGATAATAGTTTTAAACCAATGTTTCTGAAAATTGTTTGTATTTATTCCAAGGGTCATAGTTTACAAAGTTGGTGAATCAAATAATTCCATAGACGCATAAATCCCGAGAACTAACTCATTTTATGATACGACACATGCTGCGCGATATACGAAAACAATACGAACGTTCTGCTTTGAATGAGCTGGAAGCCGAGGAAAATCCTTTCGATCAGTTTCAGATATGGCTTGATACTGCTCTGAATAGTGATGAACAGGAACCGACGGCTATGATTCTGTCTACGGTTGATCGGCAAATGCAACCTCATGCCCGCGTCGTTTTGCTGAAAGATTTTAGTCCGGTCGGATTCGTTTTTTATACTAATTACGAAGGAAATAAGGCAAAAGAAATGGAGGATAATAATCGTATTCAGTTACTCTTCTTCTGGCAGAGTCTCGAACGACAGGTTCGGGTTACCGGTCGGGTTGAGAAACTTTCTGCAACTGTTTCCGACGATTATTTTGCTTCGAGGCCTGTCGATAGTCAGCTTGGAGCTTGGGCTTCGGAACAAAGCACCGTTATTCCTTCGGCTGAATACCTAGATGAACGGTTTGAATTTTTTCAGAAAAAGTTTGGTGAATCTGTCTCCCGCCCTCCACATTGGGGCGGTTATTTGGTACATCCTATTACTTTTGAATTCTGGCAGGGACGTCCTAATCGTTTGCACGACCGCCTTTATTATTCAAAAAATGAAGCAGGGGAGTGGAATATAGAAAGATTAGCTCCATAAAATAACTGCTATAATAAATTTAAGAGATTGCGTTATTTATAAATTCTCATACTTGCCCCTATTCTTATACTTAGATTGCTGTTCAGAAATTCATTCCCGGCAATCCAACCATTTGTTTTCGATGATAGTTCAATATAAGGATTCAGGTTTAAGTGCGTTTTGTATTCTAATTTACATTCCAGTAAACCCAGAAAAGATGATTTACTGGTAGTAAAATTTTGTTCAAAGGGTTGTAAACCAGCAAGTATTCGAGGGGTAATATATAGTAATTGTTGACTAATTGGTTGAATGTAATCAACTAATTCCATTTCTATGGCAGGAAAATAATGGTTGTAATTATTATAGTTATGTAAAGTGAAAGCATAATTATAACTTTTGTTTCTGAGAAGAATATTGGCAGATATGTCGTTTCCGAATGAAGTAAGATAATTTCGAATTGCAAAATTTGCATATACCCCATTCTCATTTAGTTTTATGTCTTTAATGCCATAAATCATTGGTGATAACAAATTTAGCCATTGTAAATTGCCTTGTTTCTTTAAATAATTGAGTTCAGTATTGGTCAAATCACTGACTTTAATATAACGGTTTATCCCCAAACCACTGGGATGAACTCCACGTGAAGTATATGGTTCATTCGGTCTGAATAAGTCATACGTCCAACCCGTAAAATCCAGTCCCGTAAAGTCTCTCGACGATATTGTAGTTTCTTTCGCGTTCATTTGATCTGTCATTTCATCGGCACGGAGCGAGTTTGCCGATATATTCACGTATGCAATTGCATTTAATATGTTCAGCATAAATGCAATCTCATGGGATGCATTCTGATTGTAGAAAAAATTATTTTTTTGCATTTTTTCGGCAAGCAAATATTCTCCTTCGATACCGGCAACATGCATACGAATAAAATCAGAAGGACTTTGTTGCTTAAATCTTATGAGGTCTTCATCTGTAATATGACTCACACTTACCGTTTCGACACCAATAGGAAATTTATTCATTTCATCATAACTATTAACTCCGAAACGAGTCAGGACAGAGCGATGGAACTCTTCATGCAACCAACCATCAAACCCGGGCGCCGTTATCAATATGTAGTCACTTGCCAATAATGTTATTGTGTGTAAAAGACGCTTACCTCCACTCCAATCGGCGTATGCATCTTTTCTAAACAATTTATCAATACAATAATGCACTCCTGAATATAAGCTGGTTGTTAGTTGAAGTGATTGATGCATACTTGGATTTGCATAACCTTTTAAAAAACTGGACAAAGATACATTCCCGTTATCAACGGTTTTAGATGCATCTGTTTGATAAGGAAAATCAATCAGTTCTAAATTTAGTATCAGGCGGGGCTGATCTTTTTTTTGTTGCAGAGTCAACTTGTTTTTTACGCTGTCTGTTACAGGTAGGGTGTCAGAGCTGGCTGCATGAGCCATTGGCAAACAAGATGATATACATAGAAATAATATAAAAGCTGATTTCATTCTTAAATGATTTTGGAAGTTAGAATAAAAGACCAATTAGATTATATGTGGTTTTTATTTTCATAAAAATTTCAATTGATTTTTTATGATAGTTTTTTCTTGGCTGCATGTAACGATCCCAATGATGTCAATTTGAACTAAATTCCTATTTGACAATCTGTTTTCGGAAATTATGTCTATCCCTCTTTGATGTTATTTTTTATTGTTAAGTCCTTTGATTTACTCAGGAAAACGTTCATATTTATTTATCTTTTCCAGAGATTCATCCCAACTTGCCTTATTTGAAATAAAAATATGTGCATCAGGTCTTTTTTCTAATTTAGTATCTAAACATCCAGCAGGAACTACTAAGAGTTTACCTTTCATTTGCAAATTAGGTAATGCAGATCCACATTTTGTACAGAATGCTTTAATATGATTACTTTTAGATGGTTGAAAAATTCTAATCTCTGTTTCTCTTTTTATCCATTCAAGTTTCGCTGTTGTCGAAAATAAATTTGCCGCATGGGCAGATCCGGTATCTTTCCTGCAATATCTACAATGACATAAATAAAAACTTTCAAAGTTACCAATAATTTTAAATTTAACTCCTTTGCATAAACAAGAACCCAAGTATTCCATATAATACAATAAATTTTTATTAAAAATGTTTCTTTAAAGAACCCCGTTGAGTTTCTGAACCTGTTCGATAAATTCCCTGATTTTTTGAGGTTCTTTTTCAAATATATTGCCTACAACTACCAGATCGGCACCTGCGTTGTAAGCCGTCAACAGTTCGTCGGTGTTTTTTATTCCTCCGCCAACAATCAGAGGAACATCTATTCCTTTCATGACCGTATCGATCATTTTTTCAGATACAGGTTGTTTGGCTCCGCTGCCGGCTTCAAGATAAACTAACTGCATGCCGAGTAGCTCACCTGCTACGGCAGTTGAAAGCGCAATTGAATCTTTTTCGTAAGGAATAGGCCGGGTATTGCTTATATATTCCACTGAGCTTATTCTGCCTCCGTCAATTAAAAGATAAGCTGTGGGAATGACCTCAATGCCTGAATTTTTTATAAATAAAGAAGAATAGATATGTTGTCCGATAAGATATTCCGGGTTTCTGCCGGATAGAAGAGATAAGAAAAGGATCGCATCTGCTTTATCTGAAAATTGGGTTACATTGCCCGGAAATAACACTACCGGTGTTTTTGTTACCGATTTAATCCGGTCAATTAATTTGTCGATATTCGAAGTTGTATGGCTTCCTCCGACAAAAATAAAATCAGGCGCATAGTTTGTGAAAATATCGCAGACATTTTCCAGAAAAGCATTGGCACAATTTTCCGGATCTAACAGGACTGCCAGCATTTTTTTCTTTTGGGCAGCATTTTCTTTGATTGTATTTAGTATAATGTTTTTCATTTTTTTTGAAAATTTAATCTGTTGTACAATAAACAAGGTTGAAACCCGGAGTTGCTTTATACGCAAGCTCATACATTTTGTTGGCTGGTAAATGAACTGCTTCAATCCGGCCTTCTTGTTGAGCTTCAAAGGGTGCAATTTGCAATTGACCCGAGAAATCGACGGCTTTTTCGCCAATGATTTTATATAGCGCTTCCTTGGCCGACCAGGCTAATTGTAACTTGACAATGTCGCCCGTATTCTGAAATAAATCTTTTTGTTCCTGATCGTTTAAAAACCGTTTATATACTTTCAGAATTTTATCTGTCGGACATTCAATATCAATTCCACAATTTGTTCCGGCTAACATGACCGCGACCCATTGTCTGCTATGGGAAATACTTATGTGGAGTTTTTCATTCAACAGAAATGGTTTCCCCGATGTGTCGTAAGCTATATATACTGTTTGCCCGGCAAGATAGTTTAATGCTATTCGTGAGGCCAAAAATTCAAGTTTTCGTTTGGAGTTCTTTAATACGATAAACTCAGGTTCGTATTTTTTAAAATTGGCTAACGATGTTATCAGTTCTTCCTCGGTTTCTGTAATTTTCCAAATCAGAATTTTGGCATTGTTTTCAGATGATATGAAATGTTGGTATATCATTTTTTCCATTCGAAACTTTCTATCAGACGAATCATATCTTCACGAATGTAATTGGCCATTGGGGCAATTGAATCTTTGTTAGGAACATTATTGAAGTACAGGGCGCCACGGAAAAAATGTCGTGTGCTGTCAGTTAATACAAATTGCAGCGACGATGCTGTGTTCCCCTTGAGATCATAGAGGATCCCGTATACTTTTTTTTTCGGATTTTCGAACAATTTCTCATTGATAGCATCTGCTTTTACCGCATGCTTGTACACATACCGATGAGCATCTTCTGATAATTCCCTGAGATTGCCTTTCACATGCTTATAGCTACAGTACACACTGCAATTGAGCCCCGGGTAATTGATGTCAATCCAGTAATTTTCTCCCGGTTCTTCACGCGATACAATCTCCGCATAATCTGATAATTCGAATTTATACGGAAGGTTTAATGTGTCTGCTATGCGGTATTTATGAGCAGGCATATCTACTCTGAAGTATCCATAAGGTTTCGGACTGTAGTTTCCCCCGCATGAAATCAGCGTAAAGGATATAAATGTAATGATTGTTAGTCGTTTTAGCATGTCAAAATTGCAAAGGATGTTTTTATTCTTCTTCCTCTCTTTTGGGGTAATCGTCTTTAATGTAAAGTTTTACTTTTTTGATACGACGATTGTCGACCGACATAATTTCGAAAACGTATTTCCCGTAGCCGATTCGTTCATTTTTAGCGGGAATTTCTCCTTTCAATTCGAGAATCAGACCGGCCAGCGTTTCAACTTCTTCTGTAACCTTTGTAAAATCAGATTCTTCAATTTCTTCAATCTTAAAGAAGTCGTTCAATTGAATTTTGGCCTCGAATATAAAGGTGTGATTATCTATTTTTGTGTAAAGTTGTTCTTCTTCATCATACTCATCACTTATATCTCCGACAATTTCTTCCAGAATGTCTTCAAGAGTAACAAGTCCGGATGTTCCGCCATATTCGTCAACAACAATGGCCAAATGGACTTTATTTTCCTGAAATTCATTCAGCAAATCGTCTATTTTTTTTGTTTCAGGAACGAAGTAAGCCGGGCGTATCAGACTTTGCCAACGGAAATTAGCTGGTTTGTTTAAATGAGGGAGCAGATCTTTTCCGTATAAAACTCCTTTGATGTTATCCTGATTTGCCGAATAAACAGGAATTCGTGAATAGCCTGACTGAATAACGATTTCAAGCAGTTGTTTATAGGAAGTTTTTATATTGACGTCGACCATATCAACTCTCGATGTCATTATGTCAATTACATGAATATTTCCGAATTTTATAATTCCCTCAAGTATTTCTTTATCCTCATCTTTGCTGTCGGAGGTGAGTTCGAGCGCCTGACTCAGATCTTCTTTCGATAGATTATTATGTGTGTGTCGGGCTAAACGGGTATTTACCACGGAACTTGATTTTACCAATAAGGTTACAATCGGAGAAAAAGCTTTTTCAAGCGCGGTCAGGAAGCCTATTGTCTTGGCCGATGTGCGCCGTGCAAATTGAGTTGCGTATATTTTGGGCATTATTTCGCCAAACAATAAGAGCAAAAACGTAATGATAATCGTCTGAAAAATAAATCCGACGATTGGAGCGTTATCAAAATTCAGAATAGAATTGGTGAAATAAGTAAGAAGTATAATGATGGTGACATTCACAAAGTTGTTTCCTATCAGTATAGTTGCCAATAGTCTTTGCGGATTTTCAAGTGCATTTAATATCTTCCGGTCCTGTTTTTTGTCACTTTCTTCCAGCTCATTCAAATCCTGTGGAGTAAGTGAAAAAAATGAAACTTCAGAAGCAGATATGGTTGCCGAAAGTGCAAGTAGCAGACCGCTAACAATTAATGAAATAGCAGCAGACAAACTGAAAGGGTGAACTGTTATTCCGGAGAAAAGAGAGTTGAAAATGTCAGGTTCCAATTGTTATTTAATTTGTTATTTAATGCCGGAGTTTTAAGTCAAATCCGATTAGCGCAAAAATAGTGATTTTTTTGTAATGAGGGTGTGTCTGAAATGAGTCTGTGATAAAAGAGTGAAATTTTTTTTGAGAAAAACTCCGGAAGTACAATTTGAATGGGTGCTGTTGCTTTAACTCCGGCATTAGGAGAAAGTTATTAAAAAAATGTTTCAAAAGATAATTTTCGGAGAATAACCTTTGAAATTATCCACTAACTTTACCAGCGAAGTTGTGTTAATATCGAAAAGGACATGATTTTATGTTATAACGTGCATAAAACCAATTAAATATTTTCAGAAAATGGAAGATAAATTAGTAACATTAGCTATTCGGACTTACCACAGAGCCCAAATGATAAAGACAGTTTTAGAGGAAAAAGGGATTGAAGCTGTTATTCAGAATCTGAATCTTGAACACCCCGAAATGGCTGTCGGAGTAAGGGTGAGGATCAAGGAGTCTGATTTACCCAACGCCCTGAAAATTGTTGAAGAGATGGAGTCGGCCTGGGAATCGGAAGATGAACCGGTAGGTAAACATGTCTTGATTCCTGTGGATTTTGCTGATTTTAGCCAGAAAGTAATTGATTTTGGATTTAATATTGCGGCAAATATTAAAGCTGAAGTTACCCTGCTACATGTATATTTTAGTCCTACTTATACCATATCGCTCAATAATGATGTGAGCATGTACAGTCTGAGTGATGGAGAATTACTTCGCAGAATTATCAATCAGGCCAATGCAGATGCAGATAATCTTAAAAATGAGATAAAAAGACGTATAGAAGCGGGTGAATTACCAGATTTAGAATACAGGATAGAATTGCAGGAAGGAGTTGCGGAAGATCAGATTCTGGATTATTGTAAGAAAAACCGTCCGGATTTAGTGGTGATGGGCACCCATGGAAAGAAAGTTTCCAATGATTTGATAGGGAGTGTAACTGCTGAGGTGATGGATATGTCTGCTGTTCCGGTTCTTGGCATTCCAATGAAAGTGAGTCTGGACTCGGTCAGTGCTATCAAACGGGTAGCGTTTATGACCAACTTTGATCAGAAAGATTTGATTGCCATTGATAAAACAATAGAAATTTGTAATTCAAAAGAACTTGAAATATTTTTTATTCATGCTTCAGAAAAAAATGAGGCTTGGGACGAAGTTATGCTGGCTGGTATCAAATCGTATTTTGCATCGCACTATCCTAATCTGGTAACTCATTATGCGCTGATAGGAGCAAATGATAAAACTGAAATTATTGATGATTACCTGAAGAAGAAAAATATAAATTTATTGGCATTTAATTCCAGAAAACGAAAATTGCTTTCCCGTATTTTTAATCCGGGTCTGGCGTATAAATTTATTTTACATTCAGATACAATGCTTTTTGTTACACATGTTTAGATGCCGGGATTCTTTTTTAGAGAGTTTGGGTGCGGGGTTAATGAGCTTTGGTTCATGCCCCGCATTTTTTATGACCTCGTTATTATAAAAGATCAGAAGTAAAGCCTTGAAAATGAAAATCTGACATTTATACAACTCTATTGAAGATCAACCTTAAAAAAGGAAAGAGAAAAAGTTTAAATTATGACAGGCGTTTTCGTTATTCATTTTTTTTTCCGAAATTTGTAGACTTAAAAATGCCAAAAATAAGATAGTAATTTTTAAGGAAAAAATAAGGTGAAAGATACTAAGTACATTTTCGTAACCGGTGGAGTAGCTTCCTCGTTGGGTAAAGGAATTATTGCAGCTTCTCTCGGTAAATTGTTGCAGGCCCGTGGTTTTAAAGTAACTAATCAAAAACTCGATCCGTATATCAACGTTGATCCCGGCACTCTTAACCCTTACGAACATGGTGAATGTTATGTGACTGTTGATGGGCATGAAGCCGATCTAGATCTTGGACATTACGAACGTTTTCTGGGTGTTGAGACCCACAAAGCTAATAATGTAACTACGGGGCGTATTTATCAAAATGTGATTAATAAAGAACGTCGTGGAGACTTTCTCGGGAAAACCGTTCAGGTTATACCCCACATTACCGACGAAATTAAACGTAACATAAAACTTTTGGGAAGTAAGGGCGAATTCGATTTTGTAATTACCGAAATCGGAGGTACTGTCGGAGATATAGAATCGCTTCCGTATATTGAGAGTGTGCGTCAGTTGCGTTGGGAGTTAGGCAAAAATTGTGTGATTATACATCTTACATACGTGCCATATCTTGCAGCAGCAAAGGAACTTAAAACAAAACCAACCCAGCACTCAGTGAAAGCCTTGCAGGAGCAGGGGGTGCAACCTGATATTCTTGTGCTGAGAACAGAGCATGATATTCCTCTCGAAATGCGTAAAAAGGTAGCTTTGTTTTGTAATGTTGAACCTACTGCTGTAATGCAATCAGTTGATGCTCCTACAATTTATCGGGTTCCTTTAAATATGCAGGCCGAAAAGCTGGACGAAGTCGTGTTGTCGAAAATGGGATTTGACCTGACAAAAACGCCAAAGGCTGACATGGAAAAATGGACGGCATTTGTTCAAAAGCTTGAAAATGCACACGAAGAAGTCCGGATTACAATTGTCGGAAAATATGTACAGTTGCAGGATGCTTATAAATCAATCATTGAATCGCTTATACATGCGAGTGCTTACAATAACCGTAAATTAAAGTTGACTCTTATTCTATCTGACAAACTGACAGAGGAAAATGTAGAGAAAAAGCTTAAAAATGCGGATGGTATTATTATTGCTCCGGGGTTCGGGCAACGTGGCATGGAAGGTAAATTTGCCGCTTTGAAATATGCCCGTCAAAACAATGTACCATGTTTGGGCATTTGTATGGGGATGCAAACCATGTCAATTGAGTTTGCGCGGAATGTTTTAGGTTATGCAGATGCCAATAGTACCGAGATTGATGCTTCTACTACCCATAATGTGGTAGATATTATGGAAGAACAAAAAAATATTCTTGATCTGGGTGGAAGTATGCGTCTTGGAGCCTACAAATGCAAGTTAAAGCCCGGCAGCAAAGTATATAAAATTTACGGAAAACAAAATATAAGCGAGCGCCATCGTCATCGCTATGAATTTAATAACGCGTATAAAGAAGAATTTGAAAAGGCCGGAATGCTTTGCAGCGGTCTGAACGAAGAATCGAATTTGGTAGAGATAATAGAACTTACCTCTCATAAGTGGTATATCGGAGTTCAGTTTCATCCCGAATACAGCAGTACCGTTGTTAATCCACATCCGTTGTTTATCAGCTTTATGAAAGCTGCAATAGATAAATAAAGTTGATACAAAAAAACCGGGAGGTTCACATTTTTAAAACAGAAAACAGTATTTTAAATGGATAAAAACACGATTATCGGATTCGTGCTTATTGCACTCGTTTTAATTGGATTTTCAGTATATAATGCACCGAGCAAGGAAGAACTTGCCAAACAGCAACGGTATAATGATTCAATAGCTCTCGTTGAGCAGACCCGTCAGGAAGCTGCAATTGCTCAACAAAAAGTAGATTCGGTGGCTCAAACCAAAAAGGCTGTCATCAATGAGAATGATAGTGCAGATGTCTCAAAACTGAATGATGTTTACGGAGCATTCGGGGTAGATGCCATAGGTAAAGACACCACTTATACCCTTGAAAATAAGTTGGTAAAAGTTACATTGAGCAACAAAGGTGGACGAATTTCCTCTGTATTGCTCAAGAAATACATGACACATGATTCTTTACCGTTGATTTTGTTTGATGGCAATGAGAGTAAATTAGGTTTTACGTTGGTAACGAATAATAATCGTGTCGTAAATACCGCCAATCTTTATTTTGAGCCGGTATCCGGAATAAAAACTCTTGAAAACGGAGATCAACAGTTTTCACTTCGGCTAAAAACTACGGGTGAGGCTTATATGGATTTTGTATATACGCTTCCTGCCAATGATTATATGATGAGCTTTGCCATTCAGCCGGTTAAAATGAATACAGTTATGCCGGTGGGAACCAACTCTCTTGAAATGCAGTGGTTGTCAAAAATTCGTCAACAGGAAAAAGGCCGTAAGTTCGAGGACAGGTATTCCGGTCTGGAATTTAAATATGTGGCAGATGATGTCGAAAAATTAAATCCGGCTAAAAATGACCAGAAAGACGTCCCTAATAAAGTGAAATGGATTGCCTATAAAGATCAGTTTTTTAGCAGTATATTTATTGCCGATGATGCTTTTACGGGTACTGTATTGAAAAGTGTTTCCGAAGCTGAAAACTCTGGTTATCTCAAATCGTTCAGCACACAAACTTCTGTAAGTTTTGATCCGACGGGCAAATTTGCGACCGGATTTAAACTGTTTTTTGGCCCGAATCAGTACAAAGTTCTTTCCGCTTATGACAAAGGCCTTAAAGGAGATGATAAGTTGTTACTTAGTCGTTTGATTCCGCTGGGTTGGGGTATTTTTGGCTGGGTTAACCGTTTTGCAATTATCCCGATGTTCAATTTGTTCAGTAAGTTTATTTCAAGTTTTGGGATCATTATTCTTTTGATGACTATTGTTATCAAATTGGTTTTGTTTCCATTGACTTATAAATCTTACATGTCGAGCGCCAAAATGCGTGTATTGAAGCCCGAGATAGACGAAATTCACGCGCGTATTCCGGCAGAAAAAGCAGCCGAGCGCCAAAAGGCAACCATGGATCTTTATAATAAAGTCGGGGTCAGTCCAATGAGTGGCTGTCTGCCTATGTTACTTCAGATGCCGATTTTGTTTGCCATGTTCAGTTTCTTCCCGGCAGCATTCGAACTTCGTCAGCAGAGTTTTCTGTGGGCCAGTGACCTTTCGTCATACGATGCTATTGTAAGCTGGAACACATATATTCCACTTATTACGCCATATTTTGGAAATCACATAAGCTTGTTCACTTTATTGATGACTATAGCGACTTTGATTTCAACGAAACTGAATATGACTAATAGTGCTACTAATGATCAGCCCGGTGCGGGAATGATGAAATGGATGATGTACCTAATGCCGGTTATGTTCATGTTTATGTTCAATGGCTATGCGTCCGGTTTGAGTTACTACTATTTTATTTCAACGTTGATTACCATTGCTCAGACTTATATTATCCGTGCTACGGTTGATGAAAAGAAATTGCTTGCCCAACTTCATGCTAAACGTAACAGCAAGGCTCCGAAGAAGAAAAGTGGTTTTATGGAACGTCTTGAAAAAATGCAACGTGAGCAGGAGAAAGCTCTTCGTAACAAAAAGTAAATAAATTTTAAATAAAAGTATAAAAGCGCAATCTACAGGGTCAAACTTTGTAATTTGCGCTTTTTGTTTAGTTAAGGTCTATGAATACAAAATTAAATATTATTGGGTTGTTATTCATCGTTTTAGGATTTAGCTTTTTGTCTTCCTGCAAAAAGAGTAATCGTTTTGCTATTGAAACAAATCCTAAGGAGGAGAATTTTCATATAAAACGTTTTGATGTTGATCTGATTGCTGTGGATACTTCTGATATAAAAAATGCTGTGGCTGGTTTATATAAAAAATATCCGGAGTTTATGCCGGTATATATTTCTGAAATACTGAATGAAAATCCGAAGGACACAGACCGTGTTTCTGCTTTGTTCCGGAACTTTTTATCCGATACGACTTTTACTCCCGTAAATAAGGATGTTCTGGCTCGTTTTCAGGATATTTCCAATATTGAACTTTCTATTGCCGATGCTTATGCACACTTACAGTCGTATTTTCCGAAAATGGAATTGCCACAGGTGTATTTTTTTGTTTCAGGATTTAATCGCTCTATTATCCTGAATGATAGTTTAATTGGAATTGGAACTGATTTGTATCTTGGATCTGATTATCCTGAATATGCCCGACTTTCCTATAAATATCTGACTTATAATATGAGGTCGGAATGTATTCCTGTAGATGTGGTTTCGGCCTGGTTGTTTAAGAATTTTCCGGTTGATGTAAAGGAAGATCGCCTGTTGGACGATATGTTGTATCGTGGCAAAGTGATGTATTTACTCTCTGTCCTTATGCCTGATCAGCATCCCAATGATATTATAGGGTACGATAAATTGCAGTGGGAGTGGTGCCGAAAGTACGAAAAAGATATTTGGGAAACCATACTCGACAGAAATGATTTGTTTTCGACGGATATAATGCTGATTCGTAAATATCTGAACGATGCCCCGTTTACTTCTCCTGTTTCGCAGGATTCTCCCGGAAGGCTCGGTACCTGGGTCGGATGGCAGATTGTCCGGAATTATATGGACAAAAACAAAGATGTCACTTTGGTACAGTTAATGGTGGAAAATGATTATCAGAAGATATTGGATAAAGCAACCTATAACCCCAGATAAAAAAGAAAAGACCAGTTTAAATTTTAAACCGGTCTTTTTTAATTCTTGGGCAAATTTCTTAGTTTGCCGGACTGATTGCTTCTGAAGGACAAACATCTGCACAAGTTCCACAGTCAGTGCAAACATCCGGATCAATTACATAGATATCACCTTCTGAGATTGCGTCTACCGGACATTCGCTGATGCAAGATCCGCATGCAATACAGTCTTCTGAAATAACGTAAGCCATTTTTCTTAAAAATTTTTGTTAGTACTAATTAGTCCTGCAAAATTATCAATTTTTCCATCACAAAAAAATTTTTTTCGGAATAATTTATTTCTTCTCGAAGTCTTAATGCCGATTATTTTATAAATTATTTTAGTTAATATACTGTGAATCAAATATGTATTTCAAATTTCTTCTGAATAAAAACTTTTTTCTGTTAATAATTAAGTAGAATCTCCCGACATAATACTCTTCGTCTTTTAGGACAAAAAGTATATCAATTAAGCCAAAATCCAATGTTTGTAATTTATTCAGATACTTAATTTTGTATTGTGTAATTATCACATATTCAATATCTTATAAATTATGACAAAACTGTATTTTTTCTTAAAGGTTTTATTTATAACTATAATCTTGTTCTTAATTGCATTTTCCTGCGATTTTTCCAAAAAGACTCTGTCAGAAAAGTTTAAACATCCCGATGAAATTAAGTTTGCTTGTTTGTTTGTCGACTCGGAAATGAAACGTTTCCCTGAGGCATGGCAGTTAGACCATGGAAAAAGATTGTATTTTGGGTATGCACAAGGTGTTGAGGCTTTAGCTATGCTGAAAATGTGGAAAGCTACCGGAGATGAAAAGTACTATACTTATGTGGGGAAATGGGCTGACTCTCTTATAAACGATGAGGGCGAGATATATTTATATGAACCATTAAAATATAATATTGATTTTATCAATTCAGGAAAAATACTGTTCGATGTCTATTCAAAAACCGGAAATCCAAAATATAAAATTGCCATAGATTTCTTAATTGAGCAGTTAAAGCATCAACCCCGGACGGCAGAAGGGGGATATTGGCATAAACTCGTTTATCCTGATCAGATTTGGTTAGACGGTATTTACATGGCTTCTCCGTTTATGGCTCAATATGGTGTTCAATTTAATCAACCGGTATGGATTGATGAGGCTATCCGGCAGGTTACCTTGTGTTATAAGCGGACATTAGATGAAAAAACAGGGTTGTTGTATCATGCCTGGGACGAAAGTAGCAAACAGAAATGGGCAAATCCGAGAACCGGACATTCTCCGAATTTTTGGGGTCGGAGTATCGGTTGGTTTTTTATGGCTACAGTTGATGTACTTGATTTTGTCCCTGAAAATCATCCACGGCGTCAGGAATTGATTCGAATTTTGCAGCATCTGGCAGAGGTCATGACCAAGTATCAATCGAAGAACGGATTATGGTATCAGGTGGTAAATCTGGGAGGTAAGGACGAGAATTATGAAGAAGCCTCTGTTTCGAGCATGATTATGTACGCCGTTGCAAAATCTGTAAATCATCATTATATAGATAAGAAATATCTGGACACTTCTGTAAAAGCCTATAACGGGCTACTAGATCATTTGATTGTAAGAAACGAAGATGGTACTTATAGTATGACAAAGTGCTGTGCTGTTGCTGGGCTTGGAGGTAAACCATACAGGGATGGTAGTTACGATTATTATATCAATGAAAGAATCCGGGATAATGACTCAAAAGCAACCGGGCCTTTTATCATGGGTTGTATAGAACTTTCCAAATCCCGGAGATAAAAGACATTTATATCTTTCGGGAGTGTAATACAATCAAAATTGTAAGTCTAACTGCCAAAAATAGTATCAGTAAAAAGGCTTACAATCTCTTTATTTGCATAATAAAATCTAATTATTCATTAATTCTTTTATAATATGAAAAAAATTACGTTTTTCGTTTTTGGATTGCTGATAGCGAGCACTGTGTTTTCTGAAAATATTCAGAGAAAATGGAATGGTTCGCAAACTGATCAGCTATGGGATTATGCAACAGCTAACTGGCTCGACCCTTCGTTTACAGTGCCTCTCCCAAAGACATTTGTAGAAGGAGCGGATGCTATTTTTGATGATACTTCGGTAGATGGTTCCGATACAATTAAATTGTCCGGAAATGTTTTGGCAGACAGTGTTTTTGTAAATGGAACCAAAACTTATGTCATTCGCTACACCGATGCTACTGATTCTATCAAAGGAACAGGAGCTCTCGTGAAAAATGGGGAGGGGACATTTGTTATGGATGTTGTGAACGACCTGGAAGGTGGAACCGTTTTGAAAAATGGAGAGCTTGTTATGGAAAAGTATACAAGTAACAGTATTTTTGGGGCTATACTAAAATTTGAAGGTGGAACCGCTGTATTTGCAGAAAATGATTCAAAGAATTATCCTGAAGTATCAGTGTCTATGGAAATTCCTGAAGGTCAGGAAGGTGCTATTCGTTTGCCAAGATATTGCAACTGGCAGAGTCCTCTTTCAGGTAAGGGTGATTTGCATATTTATGCTGGAGGAGACAGAAATTATTTAGGTAAAAAATCAAAAAATCATGGTGACTGGAGCAATTTCGAGGGAAATGTTCAGGTAGACAAAAATACAAATAGCAGTGGAACTCCCGGATTTAAGGGCCTTGTTTTTGAAGCAAATAAGACTTTTAAAGATTCGTTACAGGGATTTAATATCGATTCAATATTTTATAATCGCCGACTTACTTTAGGACCTGAAGTGACTATTGCTTCCGAATCCGGAGTGAAAGCTTATGCAATTGGAGAATTACAGGCTGTTGATACGACTTCAGTTTTGGCCGGATATTATAAGAAATCCAATAGTCCTAAAGTATATTATTTCATTGGAGGATTGAATACCGATGTTGTTTTTCCTGGCCGCATTGCTCAGGCAAATGGGATCACTACCCACTACAACCATGTAGGAATATATAAAGTGGGTACAGGTACTTACACTTTTACAAATAGTGATAATGATATTATTGGTGGTGTTATTGTGCGTGAAGGAGGTTTGCTTGTATGTGATAAAAATTTACGTGGAACGTATCGTGGCGGAATCGGTAACTGGGTAAATGTAGAAGAAAACGGAATGTTGGGTGGTACCGGTCGTATAATGGGCGATGTGACTGTTGCCGGAAAATTAGAGCCGGGAAACAATGGTGTTGGAACATTGATGATTTCAGATTCATTGAGTGCTGCCATGATTGATAAATATGATCGTCCCTTTTCATATTCTTTTTCTTATATTGATACTACCAGTACAAGTGCAACCGTTTCCAATAAATTTGGAGGTACCGGTTCATATAATCTGAATTTAAATGCCGGTTCCGTAGCAGAATTCCAGATAAATACGGTTGAAAATTACGATCAGGTAGTTGCCAGTGGAAAACTGAAATTCCAAATTGATACTATTAGTGCTGGTAAACCTAAAATTAAAATTGCAATGGACACACGGAATGGTTTTATAATTAACGATGGCGATCAATTTGAAATTATTAAAGCAAGAAGCCTTGATGCGAATTCCTCCGGATTTGATATTGAATATCCTACAATTGAGGGCGTTACGTGGAGTGTGGAAGCAAAATATGATACTGTGTCTATTGATAAAGAAACTTATACATTTACCGATCATGTAATAACTGCTACAAATGCAGATTCTACTGCAATAACAACAGTAGAGATGGACTCTGTTATTGTAAATTATAAAGTAATTGTAACGGCACATGGTAGTGCTTCCGCATCGGAAGTAAATACTCCCTCGAAAACAATGCTAAAAGTATATCCAAATCCGGTTCGTGGAGCAATAAACTTCAACGCAGGAGAAGATATAATTTCTTCTGTATCAATTATCAATATGCAGGGACAAGTTGTGTTGAATAAAAATGTCAACGCTGCAACTACAAGATTCAGCGTTGCTGATCTGGCACCGGGTATTTATTATGCCAAAGTGCTTATGAATGGAGAAACCAAAGTGGAAAAACTGATATTGAAGTAAATTATATTGAGATAAACTCTGAGCCGGTTGTTTATAAAATGACCGGCTCATTTGGTTTAGAAAAAACAATAGGAAAAGTCATACTATCAAATTCCGAAGCGAAAGCAAAAGCTGAAAAATATACTTTTGTTGAATATATTCAGAATCAAACCTAATATTTTGTTTTAAAATGAAGAAATCAATACTTACAATTACATTTCTTGTATTGTCGATTACGATTTTTTTTGCTCAGATAGAAGCGTTCCCAGGAGCAGAAGGTTTTGGAAAATATACCAAGGGGGCCCGGGCTGCTTCGGCTCCTACCATTTATCATGTAACAAACCTTAATGATTCAGGTACGGGTTCGTTACGCGATGCCGTTAGTCAATCAAACCGAATTGTTGTTTTCGATGTAGCAGGGGTCATAAAAATCGATAGCAGGCTTATTTTTTCTGGTAACATAACTGTTGCAGGTCAAACAGCACCAGGTGAAGGCATTGTGGTATATGGGAATGGGGTTTCATTTTCAGGGGCTAAAGACGTAATTGTTCGTTATATGCGTTTCAGGATGGGGCTGAGCGGGGATTCAGGGAAGGATGCCGCCGGAATTGCTAATGGAACTGATATGATTTTTGATCATTGTTCAATTACATGGGGACTTGATGAAACATTCTCTGTCAGCTGGGATGATAAAGGTACTGAACCTGGAAATATAACTATTCAGAATTCAATTATCGGTCAGGGAATTATGACTCATTCCGCCGGAGGACTTATTCAGACTGACGGTGGCGTTACCTTGTATAAAAACCTTTATATTGATAATAAAACCCGTAATCCGAAAGTCAAAGGTTTAAATCAATATGTGAATAATGTGGTCTATGACTGGGGATCAGGCGGTGGATATATTTTGGGAGATTCTGAAGGATCCTCCTGGGCTGTCATTGAAAATAATTATTTTATTAAAGGTCCTGAAACCGGAACTACAGATGCTTTTGTAAGAGCCAATGAAAATTTTCAAATTTGCCAGTCCGGCAATTATTTAGATTATACTACTGATGGTACATTAAACGGAACTCTTGCTGTTGAGGATGACTTTGGTCCCGGAACGTTTGTTGCTGATTATAATAGTTTTACCGGAATTCCTAAATCACATCCTGTTATTGAAAATAAACTTACGGCAGAAGCCGCTTATAACTGGGTGGTTGACAGTGTTGGAGCCGTCTTACCTTATCGCGATGAAGTTGATAAATATCTTATTAATGAACTGACTTCGTTAGGAACTGCCGGTGCCTTGATTTATGGAGAATCTTCTCTGGGATTACCGAATACGGTTGGATATGTATTTGCTGGTATAAAAGCCCCAGATAGTGATAATGATGGAATTCCAGATACGTGGGAAGATGCTAACGGATTAGATAAAAATGACGCTTCGGATGCATTGACTGTACATGAAAGCGGATACCTGAATATTGAACGTTATATCAATAGTATTACTTCAGGACAGAACTATGTGAAATATCCTACACTACTTTCGGTGAAAGCCGTTGACACTGATTTTGTGACAATAAAATGGACTAATAATGAAGCTGCTGCAACTAATATTATTGTCGAGAAATCTATAGATGATGTTAGTTTTGAAGAAGTTGCAACCATAGATCCGGCATTGTCTGAATATAAGATCACAGGATTGGCTTCTAATACAACTTATTATTTCAGATTAAAAACGATTAAAGGAAATCAGGAGTCAGTTTATACTTCTTCGGTGAAAGGAGCTACTTTGGGTGAAGCAGCTCCTCCTGTTGCTTGTGTAGAACCTGTACCGGAAGATCAATCAACTGTAGCTTCTTATACTCAGGTTACTTTGCAGTGGACAAATCTGACCGGTGTCTGGGGTGGAAATTTGTATTATAATGTTTTTGTGGGAACAGATGCCGGTAACCTGAGCGAAGTGGCGACGGGTATTACTGCTACCTCTTATAATCTTACAGTTCTGTCAAATACAACATATTTTTGGCGTGTAGATACAAGTAATTTGTTAGGAAGCCAGGAGGGAGATGTTTGGTCTTTTCTAACCGGACAAAAACCGGAACGGGGAAAAGTGGCCTATTTCCCTATGAATGAAACAGAAGGTACGACAGCAATGAATGAAGTGCAGGGATACGCTACTGCTGAGAATTTTACCCCGACATGGGGAACCGGTGTTGTAAATAATTGCGTAACAATACCTTCATCACCAACAAATGCTGCATTCGTTCAAAACCATTATGATGCCATTTCATTAGGGAATGAGTCATTTTCTGTAGAATTATGGTTTAAATCAGCCGGCGGTGCAGTCGACTGGTATTTGCTTCACAAAGGAAGTCATACTGCCAATACAACAACGGGAGCAACGGGGAAATGGTTTGGTGTTCAGTACAATAATACCGGAAGCAATGACCGCCTTACATGGGCGATCGATGATAATATAACTAAAACGGCTCTTGATATTACCGGCTCGACATATTTTGACAATGTGTGGCATCATTTGGTAGGAGTAAGGGATGTGGAAAATGATGTGTTGAATCTCTATATCGATGGAGTATTAAAAGGTACAAAGACAGATGTAACCGGTGATATTTCTCAAACAGAAAATTTAGTTATAGGGAATACGAATGTGAATTTTGTAAATGCATTTGGCGGATCACTTGATGAAATTTCGATTTATAAAGGAGCTTTGACTGCCGAGGACGTGCTGGATAATTATAATGAGGGAATGAAAACAGGTCTGTTTAATCCCCGGTTTTCAGCAGAAATGTCGGTTTATCCTCTTCCGTTTGTTGATGAATTTAATATTGTTGCTTCTGATTTTGGAAACCGGAATTTACAAGTGAAAATTGCAACACTCAGTGGAACCGTTTTATATACAAAGAATTTTGCTGCCAGTGGAAACAGGTTGCATATTACGGGACTGGAATTTCTAAATCGTGGAGCATACATTGTTACAGTCTCAGAGAATAACAATAATCTTTGCTCAAAATTGTTGCTCAAATAATAAATATTGGAAACTTACATAAATTAGCAACAGAAGTTATAAGCTTAATTTAATCTCTTAAAAACTCAAGGATAAATTCTTATTTTAGAGAGTTTATCCTTGAATTTTGTACAATTTCATTTTCAATTATACGTTATTAACTTTTAAGCCAAATACAGCTTTTCTTAGGTGATTTGAATTTCTTAGATTTGTATGGATATTAATGCTTAAACACATGAAAACTACGATTCAGATCATTGCACTACTTTGCATTTCAATTAGTTTATTCTCCCAAAAAACTGAATTTCAGTATCTTTCCGGGACAGGGTTCGGACATGAAAAAATCTGGAAATTCTATTGTTCTGATGGCATGAACAGTCGCCGGTGGAGCAAAATAAAAGTACCGTCACAGTGGGAGCTTCAGGAATTTGGTGAATATACTTACGGGCGTTGGTACAAAGCCGGATTAAAACATCCGAGTATGGAATATGGCTTGTACGAATACCGTTTTAAAGTCCCGGCTTCGTGGAAGAACAAAGTGGTGAAAATTGTTTTCGAAGGAGCAATGACCGATACGGAAGTGAAAATCAATAATCAGTCGGCAGGAGATATTCATCAAGGTGGATTTTACGAATTTTCTTATGATATTACCGATATACTTAAATTCGGACATACCAATAAACTCGAAGTAAAAGTTTTCAAGAATTCTGCCAATAAATCGGTGAATGCAGCCGAGCGTAAAGCCGACTGGTGGCTGTTTGGAGGTATTTATCGTCCTGTCTATCTCGAAGCTCGTCCTGTAAACAGCATTGAGCGGATATCAGTTGATGCTCAGGCCGGAGGAAAATTGAATGCCAATATTTTTACGTCAATGCTTCCTCAGGGATATTGTGTTGTAGCTTCTGTAAGTTCATTGGATAGAAAAATTCATTTCCCAGAAAAACTCATAAAACTTCAATCCGGAGTCAGTTCTCAACAAATTTCGGTAGAATGGCCTACGGTAAAAAACTGGACTAATGAGACGCCTAATCTGTACAATCTGAAACTTGAACTTCGTGACGAAAAAAATGAGCTGGTGCATATTTTTACTGAGCGTATCGGGTTTCGTACCATTGAATTTCGGCGAAATGATGGATTGTATCTGAATGGCGTAAAGCTGGTATTGAAGGGGATCAACCGGCACTCGTTCCACCCTGACGGGGGGCGCTGTACTAATCGCGAAATTTCGTTGATGGATGCTAAGCTAATTAAATCGATGAACATGAATGCTGTCCGGTCTCATTATCCTCCTGACAAACATTTTCTGGATATGTGTGATTCGCTGGGATTATTTTATTTGGATGAACTGGCAGGTTGGCAAAATGCTTATGATACAGAAGTTGGTAAAAAGCTTATCCGTGAGACGGTAATCCGGGATGTGAATCATCCTTGTGTCATTATCTGGGACAATGGCAATGAAGGCGGTTGGAATACCGAAGTGGATGGCGAATTTGTAAAATATGACCCTCAAAAACGGCATGTTATTCACCCCTGGGCTGATTTTGACGGATTGGATACACACCACTATCCGGCATATCAGACTGGTGTTGCACGTTTTACCAATGGCGAAAACATATTTATGCCTACCGAATTTATGCATGGTATGTATGATCAGGGATTGGGCGCAGGTCTCGAAAATTTCTGGGATAAATGGACACAAAGTTCGTTGTTTGCCGGAGGATTTATGTGGGCATATTGCGATGAAGGAGTGCGTCGAACGGATAAAGGAGGTATTATGGATACAGATGGTTTTAATGCTCCGGATGGCATTGTTGGTCCGTATCGCGAAAAAGAAGGAAGTTTCTATAGTGTCCGGGAAATATGGTCTCCGATCCAGATTCGTGATTTTTTAATCACTCCTTCGTATAAGGGCGATTTGTTTGTTACCAATCGTTATCTGTTCTCAACTCTCGAAGGTTGCAGTTTGAAATATCGTCTAAAAAGAATAAGTTCACCTTTGTCCGGAGTTCAGAGTATTTTGTTGAAAGAAGGTGTTGTGGAACTACCGGCTATCAAACGAGATGAAACTTCGAAAGTTGTTATCCCCGTTGATAATGATTTTTTTAAGGCTGATGTGCTTGAAATAGATGCCATGGATGCCGATGGACAAGTGGTGTGTACCAGAACATTTACAATAAAGCGTCCACAAAATTATATGGAGCTGGAACTGAAAACTGCTGCAACCGGAGGAAGAGCTGCTTGCGAAATTAAAGATACGATTGCTACAATGTATGCCGGTAATGTACATGTTTCGTTTAGCCTGAATTCCGGTTTAATTACTTCTGTTCGAAATGAAAAGGGGTTGGTCTCTTTTAATAAAGGCCCTGTTACAGTGGGTATGAAAGTACGTTTTAAAGATTATAAAATCAGGCAGGAAGCTGAAAAATCGGTATTGACTTTCTATTATTTAGGAGGAGTTGATTCTATTCGTTGGGAAATGCTTCCAGACGGATTATTGCACATGTCTGCTCTTATGCTTAACCGTGCTTCGGGCGGGAGTGGATTCGACGATTCGTTTATGCAGGAAAATATCACAAATCTCGGCCTGACTTTTTCTTATCCTGAATCGAGGGTAAAAGGTATGAAGTGGTTTGGCCGCGGTCCGTATCGTGTTTGGAAAAACCGGATTCGTGGAACTAATTTTGGATTATGGGATAAAGCATATAATAATACAATTACCGGCGAAAGCACCGATACGTTGGTATACCCTGAATTTAAGGGCTATCACGCCAATCTGTATTGGGCTACGCTGCAAACACGAGAGTCTGATTTCAGCATATACAGCGAAAGCGATCATGTGTTTTTTCGGGTGTTTACTCCGGAAGAACCGAAATACCGGCAGAATGGCGAAAATACCATGCCTGATTTCCCGGAAGGCGATTTATCTTTTTTGTATGAAATCCCTGCAATTCGGTCATTTAAACCGACTTCTCAACAAGGTCCGGATAGCCAGCCAGAATCTGTCAGAATTAAAAAAGGAGATGAAGGAATCAGTATGAAATTATGGTTTGATTTCAGATAAAGTTCATAAATTTCGTAAAAATCATTTTGTATGCTTATGAGAACCCATTATATAAAGGAAAAAATACTTAGTATCGTTTTATTCACGGTATTATGTAACGCTTTTGTTGTTATGGCGCAGGATGACTTTTCCTGGCCGGCTGTTTCGCCGGAAATGAAACCCGGAACACGTTGGTGGTGGATGGGGAGTGCAGTGGACACCGCTAATTTACGCTATAACCTGGATGAATATGCGCGTACCGGATTAGGTACAGTAGAGATAACGCCGATTTACGGTGTTCAGCATAACGATGCCAATGAGATTCCGTTTCTTTCTGGAAAATGGATGAAAATGCTTTCATTTACAGAATCGGTTAATAATCATCTGGGCATTCAGACCGATATGAATACAGGCACCGGCTGGCCTTTTGGCGGGCCTCAAGTAACCGAGGAAGATGCTGCTTCGAAAATGCTTGTGAGAGAATATAAAAAGCAGGGAGGTTCGTTATTCTCAGAAACAATTGTTCCTGTTGAGAAAGACCAGCAGAAAGTAGCCCGGTTGCAACGATTGATGGCTTATAACGGTACGAAAGTCGTAAATTTGACTTCACAGGTGAATGCTTCGGAAAAAATAAACTGGAAAGTACCGAAAGGCAACTGGACAATTATTGCTGTGTTTAATGGTAAAACCTTTCAGAAAGTAAAACGGGCCGCTCCGGGCGGAGAAGGTTATGTTATGGATCATTTTTCGTCGAAAGCCGTAAAAAATTATCTGAGCCGTTTCGAAAAAGCTTTCGATATTTCCGGAACAGCTTATCCGCATAATTTTTTCAATGATTCATACGAAGTTTATGGAGCCGATTGGACGGAAGATTTTTTTGAGCAATTTGAAACACGCCGGGGCTATAAACTCGAAAATTATTTGCCTCTGTTTTTGTCAAAGACAAGAACGGATGAAACACGCAGGATTGTAGCCGACTACCGAGAGACAATTTCAGACTTGTTACTTGAGAATTTTACACGCCAATGGACTGACTGGGCTCATAGTCATGGTAGTAAAACCCGCAATCAGGCACATGGTTCTCCCGGTAATCTGATTGATTTGTATGCTACTGTCGATGTGCCTGAAATTGAAGGATTTGGACTGTCTGATTTCGGAATCAGAGGATTGCGCAAAGATTCACTTACCCGGAAAAACGATTCGGAACTTTCTATGCTCAAATATGCTTCATCGGCTGCTCATATTGCTGGAAAACAATATGTATCAAGTGAAACATTTACCTGGCTGACAGAACATTTTCGTACTTCTTTGTCGCAATGTAAACCTGATCTGGATTTGATGTTTGTTGCGGGAGTCAATCACATGAATTTTCACGGAACGGCATATTCTCCACGTGAAGCAGCCTGGCCCGGCTGGAAATTTTATGCATCTATTGATATGTCGCCAACTAATACTATCTGGCAGGATGCTCCTGCTTTGATGGAATATATTACCCGTTGCCAGTCTTTTTTGCAAAGTGGCAATCCGGATAACGATTTTTTGGTTTACCTGCCGGTTTATGATGTTTGGAACAATCAGGAAGGACGTTTTTTCCAGTTTACGATTCATCAAATGGAAAAGTTAATGCCTGAGTTTATTCACGTGGTACATTCTATTTATAGTAACGGTTATGATGTGGATTACATTTCAGATAAATTTATTCTGTCTGCTCGTTGTGAGCAGGGACAGATTGTTACCGAAAGCGGAGCACGTTACATGGCGTTGATATTACCCTCGGTTGATAAAATGCCGGAACCAGTATTAAAACATCTCGTCGATTTGGTGGTTCAGGGAGCCAAAATAGCCGTTATTGGCAATTATCCGAATGATGTTCCCGGCTTTGCTAAGTTGAAGTGCAGACGTAAAGTTTTTGATAAAAGTCTGAAGAAAATCGTATTAACAACAGATTTCAGTACAACTCAGATCAATAAGTTTCAGAAAGGATTCGTAATTACCGGAACTGATTATCGCAAAACATTGGATGCCATTGGAGTTCAACCGGAAGAGATAATTACTAAATATGGACTACATGCAATCCGTCGTTCTGATGAAACCGGTTACCATTACTTTGTTTCAGCACTTAAACCGGATGACACTGATGCCTGGATTAGTTTATCGGTACCTGTAAAATCCGTTGAAATTTTTGATCCGATGACTGGTGAAACAGGGAAAGCGTTGACGCGGATTCAGAATGGGAAAATGCAGGTTTATCTTCAGTTGAAATCCGGGGCGTCATTAATTCTGAAAACTTTCACGGATAAAGATATACAACTTACCCATTGGAAATATACAGGAGCGAAAGTACAAAATATGCCATTAGTTCGTCCGTGGACTTTAAGTTTTGTGCAAAGTGAACCTCAAATTGCAGATACTTTCAGATTAGATACATTAACTTCCTGGACAAATTTGGAAAACGAGAAACTGAAGGTGAACGGAGGTACCGGTGTATATGAAACAACTTTTGATTTGGATAGAGTTGATGAAAGCCGGATGTATTTGTTGAACTTGGGAGATGTTCGCGAAAGTGCTCGGGTGAGTGTCAATGGTCAGAATGCCGGTGTCGTATGGGCTGCTCCATTCGAATGTAATATAGGCAAGTATTTGAAACCGGGTGAGAATAAACTGCGAATCGAAGTCACGAACCTGCCCGCAAACCGGATTGCCGATTATGATCGTCGTGGAGTCGATTGGCGTATTTTCAAGGAAATCAATTTTGTTGACAGAAATTATAAAAAAACAGGATACGGGCACTGGAAGCTGATGGAAAGTGGCTTGTGCTCGCCCGTAACTATTGAAGTTTATAAGATAAAGCATTAATCAGATAATGGTGAGTGATGAACGATAAATAAGTCAAAAGTCTACGGTTGATTGGATAATGTGCTAATGAATCGGTGAACTCTATACGGAAATAAACCTTTTAAAACGAAAAATAAAAAACTCAACTAACCACTTTATAAAAATATGACAAGACTTAGAAACTTATTGACAGCCGGCATGGTTGTTCTGGGCTTTTTTTCGCTACATGCAGCGAAATATAAATACGATTATCTTTATAAAAATCTTCCCTTCGAAATGCCGAAGGTACAGATACCGGAGTTTCCCAAATATACGGTTTCAATTACCGATTTCGGAGCCATAGGTAATGGACAGGAACTTTGTACCAACGCTTTTGTCAACGCTATCGATGCAGTTTCTTCCAAAGGAGGAGGAACTGTAAATGTACCGGTAGGGGTATGGTTCACGGGGCCTATTGTTTTTAAAAGTAATGTTAATCTGCATCTCGATGCAGGGGCTATTATTCTTTTTTCTCCGGACAAAAGTTTATACCCATTGGTTGAAACCATTTTTGAAGGATTGGATACAAAACGTTGCCAATCACCAATTTCGGGACGAAATCTGACGAATATTGCCATTACAGGTCAGGGAGCCATTGACGGTAACGGGCAATTTTGGCGCCCATTGAAAAAACAGGATGTTACTGAAAAACAATGGAGAAGAACTATTGCTCAGGGTGGAGCATTTAAACGTCCGGATTATTGGATGCCATCCGTTCAATATCTGAAAGGAGACAGTATTGCTAACATGAATGTCCCTGCCGGGTTGAAAACCGATGCGGAATTTATGGCTATTAAAGACTTCCTGCGTCCGGTAATGGTCAGTTTTATCGAATGTGAAAATGTAATGATTCAGGGTGTTTTTGTACAAAACTCCCCTGCATGGACATTGCATCCTCTGATGTGCGAAAATGTGATTGTCGATGGTGTAACTGTGCGCAATCCGGCTTATGCAGCCAATGGTGATGGTATTGATCTGGAATCATGTAAAAATTCACTGATAGTCAATTCTTCTTTTGATGTAGGCGATGATGGTATCTGCATTAAAAGTGGTAAAGATGAGGATGGTCGTCGTCGTGCACGTCCCTGCGAGAATCTGCTTGTGGATAATTGTACTGTGTTCAAAGGGCATGGAGGTTTTGTCGTCGGCAGTGAAATGTCCGGTGGAGTAAAGAATATGAAAGTCAGCAATTGCCAGTTTCTCGGAACAGATGTCGGTTTACGTTTTAAGAGTAAACGTGGGCGCGGGGGAGTTGTCGAAAATATTTATATTGATAATATCGGTATGTTTGATATTGTAACAGAAGCGTTGTTATTTGATCTTTATTATATGGGAAAATCTGCTGCTGAAATGATGGAAGATGCCAATGGAAATCCGATAAAACGAGTTTTGCCCGGAGTAGATGAAACTACGCCTACATTCCGGAATATACACGTGAAAAATATTCGCTGTGCCAATGCCAACCGAGCACTGTATTTTAATGGTTTGCCTGAAAATCCGATTGAAGGCATTTACGTGGAAAATGCATTGATTACCTCAAAATATGGAGCCGAAATAAAGGAAAGCAGGAACATTGTGTTGAAGAATGTCGACATTGTAGCTCAAAAGGGACCTGCCGTAAAACTGAAAAATTACGAAAATGTAAAGCTTGATAATGTGAGTGGAGAAATAGAAAAGTAATCCGTTTTTATATAATTCGTACATTTGCCGGAAACGATAATTTTTGAATAGCATGACTGTAGAAAATATAAAATTAAAGCTTGATTTACAGCCTCATCCCGAAGGTGGCTGGTACAAAGAAACGTACCGTTCTGCTGAAACACTGCTTACCCCCGAAGGAAATGAAAGAAACGTTTCCACCGCAATCTATTTTTTACTTGAAAATGAAGACATTTCTCATTTTCATAGAATAAAATCAGATGAAATATGGCATTTCCATGCTGGAGCTGCGATTGATATTTTTATAATTGAAAATAATGAGTTGAAAATAATGAAGTTAGGAAATGACCTGCTTGCCGGAGAGAAGCCTCAGATTATAGTTCCGGCCAACAGTTGGTTTGCTGCTCAGCTTCACGATGCCAAAGGCTACGGGCTTGTAAGTTGTACTGTTGCCCCGGGATTTGATTTCAACGATTTTGAACTGGCAACAAAAGAAATTTTTGAAAAACAAGGAATTATAACAGATCGAAATATGACTCATTTTATCCTTTGAAAAAGAGTACCGGTTGAACATTTATCTATTTAACGGTACAGATCTCCATGTTACAAATGCAGATTAATTTTTTTATTTGTAATGTTTCCCTTTTTTACAGTATTACCAAAAATTACAGGCAATAAATCAAATTTTGTAATAAACGAAGGGACTGTAAAATATACATTTGCAATATAAATTTAAGTCTGCTACTTGATGAAAAGGTTATTTCCTCCAATTTTAGTGTTCATATTGCTCGTCTGTTCATTTGCCAAAGCAGATGAAAAAAACGAATTTCCTGCTTTTGCGTGGATGAAAGATGTGGGTGCAAAATCCTTTCCCGAAAGTTCTAAGATTTATTATGTAAATGATTTTGGTGCAGTGGGCGATGCCGTGATGGATTGTACCGAAGCTATTCAGAAAACCATAGATGTATGTGCTACCAATGGTGGAGGCAAAGTAAGCTTTCATCCCGGTATTTATCTTTCTGGTTCCGTATTCGTAAAAAGTAATGTGAACTTTGAGATTTCCAAAGGAACAATGATCATTGGAAGTCAGAATCTCGCTGATTATAAAAAAATTGATACCCGCATTGCCGGCATTGAAATGACGTGGCCAGCAGGATTAGTCAATATTATCGGGCAAAAAAATGCAGCTATTTCCGGAGATGGCGTTATTAATGGCCGTGGAAAAATTTTCTGGGACAAATATTGGATGATGCGTCAGGAATACGACCCAAAAGGTTTGCGCTGGATTGTGGACTATGACTGCGAACGTCCGCAGGGAATTATTATTTCCAATTGTAAAAATGTTACTGTAAAAGATATTGTACTTTATCAACCCGGATTTTGGTCGTTGCACATTCTTTACTCCGATCATATTACTGTCGATGGTGTAATTATCAGCAATAATATCGAAGGCCGTGGGCCAAGTACAGACGGTATTGACATTGATTCTTCCACAAAAATTCTTGTCCAGAACAGCAATATAAACTGCAATGACGATAATTTTTGCCTGAAAGCCGGGCGCGATGCTGATGGCTTGAGGGTGAATAAACCTACCGAATATGTTGTAATCCGGGATTGTGTGGCCGGACATGGCGACGGACTGTTTACTTGTGGCAGCGAGACTTCGGGAGGAATACGTAATGTTGTTGCTTACAACTTGAAAGGAGTAGGAACAAAATACGGATTGCGTTTTAAATCAACTGTACAACGCGGAGGTGTAATTGAAAACATCTATCTGTCTGATATTACTATGGAGGGAGTGCGTAATCCGTTTGTGGTAAATTTGAATTGGAATCCGGCTTACAGCAATTCTTTGCTGCCTGAAGGTTATACTCCGGACAGTATTCCGGAGTATTGGAAAAAAATGCTTGAGCCTGTCGACCCAAAGGAAGGTACTCCGAAATTCAGAAATATTATTTTCAAAAATATTGATGTCAAAGATGCTGCTGTTTGTATGAAAGTAGGGGGTATTGAGAGTAGTACAATCGATAATTTCGTATTTAAGAATGTACATTTTGAAGGGAAAAATACAGGTTCAGTCAGTTGGGCTAAAAATTGGACATTTGAAAATTTTAGTGTAGAGGGGACAGAACAGAAAAAACCGGATATAAGTAATTGTGTAGGAGTGAATTTGTAACTAAATTCCGGGTTAAACGTTGAGAGTCGAAACATAATGAAACTATGCGATTGAGTTCAAAAGTTCAGCTGCGTAAATTTTATAAACAAAAAATAAATAACAAAATATAACTGATTATTTAATAAATGAAAACCACGAATTTTTTTGCAGTAGACCTTGGAGCCACCAGTGGTCGTACAATTCTGGGAATGATTAAAAGCGGTTCGATTGAACTGCGTGAAATTAATCGTTTTCCAAACAAAATTATTGAAGCAAACGGACATTTCTATTGGGACTTTCTGGGTTTGTACCAGTCAATTCTCGAAGGATTAAAGATAATTGCAGATGAAGGCATTCAAATAGAATCTGTCGGTATTGATACATGGGGAGTCGATTTTGTTTGTTTTGACAAAAATGGAGAAATTCTCGGAAATCCGTATAGCTACCGCGATCCGCATACAGATGATGCTCAGCCGAAATTTTTTACGAAAATTTCGCGTGATCAGGTATATCAAACAACCGGAATTCAGTTCATGAATTTTAATTCGTTGTTCCAGTTGTCAGCAATGAAAGAGCATAACTCTGCAATTCTTCCTGTGGCAGATAAAATCCTTTTCATGCCGGATGCCCTTTCCTATATGCTTACCGGTAAAATGGTTACGGAATACACCATTGCTTCTACCTCACAAATGCTTGATGCAAAGGCAAAAGGTTTTGACAACGTATTGCTAAAAGCGTTGGGATTGACAGAAGAAAATTTCGGAAAGTTTGTTTTTCCCGGAGAAGTGATTGGCGAATTGTCAGAATCGGTTCAGAAACAAACCGGGTTGGGAGCTGTTCCGGTTATTGCTGTAGCTGGTCACGATACCGGTTCTGCAGTTGCTGCTGTTCCGGCACAGGGAAAAAATTTTGCTTATCTGAGTTCCGGAACATGGTCATTGATGGGTATCGAAACTAATCAACCGATTATTACGGATGAAAGTTTCTTGCAAAATTTTACCAACGAAGGAGGTGTTGAGGGAACGATTCGTTTTCTCAAAAATATATGCGGAATGTGGTTGCTCGAAAGATGCCGCTTGGAATGGGGAACAAACTCAGAAGAAAATTCTTACGGGCAATTGATTGCTGATGCAAAAGAGACCGATGGATTTATTAGTTTTATTAATCCGGATGCACCCGATTTTGCCAACCCTGTATCGATGGTGAAAGCCATTCAAAACTTTTGTGAAAAAACCTCTCAGGTCATTCCCCGCACGAAAGCCGAGATTACCCGTTGTATTTTTGAAAGCCTCGCATTCAGATATAAAGAGGTGCTTGATAGTCTGAAATCCTTTGCTGATTTCCCGATTGATAGCTTACATGTTATTGGTGGCGGATCTAAAAATGTTATGCTGAACCAGTTTACTGCAAATGCTTTGGGAATTCCTGTGTATGCAGGGCCTATGGAGGCTACTGCTATTGGCAATATTATGGTTCAGGCAAAAACAAACGGACTTTATGCTGATATTCAATCTATGCGGAATAGTATCCGGGAGTCTGTTGATTTGGTTGTGTTTGAACCTGAACATCGGGAAGACTGGGAAGCAAATTATTATCGATATTTAACTAGAACAAAATAAAAAACAATTTAAACTTAATATCATGGACGAAAAAATTCAAAAAGCCTTTGATTTGGCTGTTGCAGAGTATGCTGCTGTTGGAGTGGATGTAAACAAAGCTCTTGATCAATTAGATAAATTACCTATTTCATTACATTGTTGGCAGGCTGACGATGTTACCGGATTCGAAAATCCGGATGGTGCTCTGACCGGAGGTATTCAGGCTACCGGAAATTATCCGGGTAAGGCTCGTACAATAGAAGAACTGCGTGCCGATATTGATAAAGCAATGCAGCTGATTCCTGGAAATCATCGTGTAAATCTCCATGCTTTTTATGGCGATTTCGGAGGTAAATTTGTGGATCGTGATCAGATTGAACCAAAACATTTTCAGAGCTGGATTGACTGGGCCAAAGAAAAAGGCTACAAACTTGATTTTAATTGTACCTGCTTTTCGCATCCAAAATCAGCTGATGGTCTGACATTATCTCATCCAGACCCGGAAATCCGGAATTTTTGGATTGAACATGTTATACGCAGTCGTAAAATTGCAGAAGAAATGGGACGTCAACTCGGCTCCAAATGTATGCACAATATCTGGATTCCCGACGGCTCCAAAGATGTAACAGTGAATCGTTTGCAGTATCGTAAGAATTTGAAAGAATCATTGGATAAAATTTTCGAATATAAAACCAATGATGAATATATGCTTGACTGTATCGAAAGTAAACTGTTTGGGGTAGGGCTTGAAAGTTATACTGTTGGTTCACACGAGTTTTATATGGGTTATGGTATGAAAAATAATGTTGTGGTAACTCTCGATTCAGGACATTTCCACCCGACCGAAATTATCTCGGATAAAATTTCTTCTTTGTTGCTATTCTTACCGGAAATTATGCTTCATGTGACCCGTGGTGTACGTTGGGATAGCGATCATGTGGTGATTCTGAACGAAGAATTATTAGCCATCGCACAGGAAATTGTTCGTGCTGATGCTGTTGATAAAGTTCATGTCGGACTCGATTATTTTGATGCTTCTATCAACCGGATCGGTGCTTATGTAGTTGGGGTACGCGCTACACAGAGAGCTTTGCTTCAGGCATTACTGGAACCAATTGCAAAACTTCGTGAATATGAATCTAAAGGTCAGTTCTTCGAACGTATGGCCTTGCTCGAAGAAGCAAAATCAATGCCTTGGGGAGCAATATATAACTACTATTGCGCTAAAAAAGGCGTTATTGTAGGAGAATCTTATATTACCGATATTGAAAAATACGAAGCAGAAGTAACTTCAAAAAGATAATAAACTAATAAAATGTAGCGGTAAGTGAGTAGGGGGTATTTGCCCGCTATTCGCTATCTGCTACTCGCTACCACTAATATTATGAATACACTCATTGGATTGTTAATTATTGCCATTGGCAGTTTGGGACAAAGTAGTTCTTATGTCCCGATTAAAAAAGTAAAAACATGGGCATGGGAAAGTTTCTGGTTAGTACAGGGAATTTTTGCATGGCTTGTATTTCCGTATCTGGGTGCATTGCTGGCGGTACCCGAAGGTCATAGTTTGGGTGAAATTATTGCTTCGAGTGATAGTGCATCATGGAAAGCTGTTTTCTACGGAGCTTTGTGGGGTGTCGGAGGATTGACTTTCGGATTGAGTATGCGCTATCTTGGTGTGGCCCTCGGACAAAGTATTGCCTTGGGAACCTGTTCGGCCTTTGGGACGTTGATTCCAGCTTTGATGGCCGGAACTGATTTGTTTCATGGTGCCGGGTTAGTACTCCTGATTGGAGTAAGTGTGGCCATTGCCGGAATTGCCATAATCGGTTATGCCGGAAGTCTTCGGGCTCAAAATATGACGGAAGAACAGAAAAAAGCAGCGGTTAAAGACTTCGCTTTAGGAAAAGGGTTGTTTGTCGCTATTTTGGCCGGAGTAATGAGTGCCTGTTTCAGTTTGGGGCTCGAAGCTGCGGAACCAATTAAGGCTGTTGCTCTTGAAATGGGTTCTGACGCCTTGTATGCCGGATTACCTGCCATTTTACTGATTACACTGGGTGGATTTCTGACCAATGCGGTGTATTGTTTATATCAGAACATAAAAAACAAAACTTTGAAAGACTACTTTGGAGTTTCGGGAGCAGTATTTACCAATAATATCCTGTTTTCAGCTTTGGCCGGAGTGCTTTGGTATTCACAGTTTTTCGGCTTGGCATTAGGCAAAAGTTTTCTAACCGAAGGTAGTGTTATGATGGCTTTCTCGTGGAGCATCCTTATGTCGTTGAATGTAACTTTCAGCAATGTCTGGGGTATAATTTTGAAGGAATGGAAAGGTGTGAAGCCGGTTACTATTATAGTATTGGTGTCGGGCATGGCAGTTCTTATTTTTTCGTTAGTATTACCCAATTTGCTGTAGTTCCCCTAATTTATAAAGGCCGATGCTATGGGCATTTGGCATTTTTCGGGAGCGTTCACTGTTGCATAGCGACAAAGTGAATGCGGAAGTAAAAACTGTCGAATGCACATCAGCTTGCCAATGCGCATAGACGTGCGTTAGGTACTGGTGGTTTATATTCTCAATTCGTTTAGTTATATTGGTTGCACTGTCTCTCATTCCAGCGTTGGGACGGGACGGACGAAAAGTTCCCTTTTACAAATTTGCTTCGCGAATTGGCTTGTAGGGCTTGCAAAATGTGCCTGTAAACAGAAGGGAAGGTTTGCGTAGGAAATCTCCAAATCTTCCCGGTTGTTCGAATTAACTCCCTTTAATATCAAATCGGGTCCCCAGTCCTTCATGTTTGCTCACCAGTATATTAGGTTGCTTCCCAGTTTTTAAGATTTACTTCTATATTTTATTTTTTATAATTTTACCTGCCTTTGATTTTTCTCCAATCATAATGGAATAGAGATAAATACCAGGAGATAGATTGCTTTTCCCAAAATTATCATTATACCAACCTATTTCTCTTAAATCATTATCCACTATTACAGATACTAAAGTTCCATTGCAATCAAAAATTTTAATAGTAACATGTGATTTTTCTTCTATATAATATTTAAAAGAAACATATTCAGTGAAAGGATCTGGATATACCATAAGTGAAAAAATGTCACTTTTTTCTATTGAATCTATAATTGTCTCATTATACATATTGTAGCTTTCATTATTCTCGATTTTTGCAGATTTTAATGAAGATGTTGTTGATAAATCACACTCTCCGATATAGGCACTAAATTCAGCTCCGGTTTCAACCTCAAAACCAGGCAATAATTCTATTGAATTACCCGCATTGTATTCAATTTTGCTTCCTGTCGTGATTTTACTATTTGCAGAAATAGAATTACTTGCAGAATATGTTGCTGTATTGTTTTCAGTATTCGGATAGATATCCTCTGAAACAACTCTATCCTCCAAACATCCATTACTCAAAGTTGTATAAGTAAAAATAACATTGTTTCCATTTGCAGGATACCAACCATAATATGTACCAGAAAGTGTATATATTTCATATGTAAAAGTCCGTAAAGTGGTTGTATTGCCATTGACATCAACAACATCATAAAAACCAGTCTGATAATTTAGATTGGCAGCAGACCAACCAGTTGATATTCTGTATAATCCGGGTCCGAGTCATTATGTACAAATCCCAGCCCCTGGCTACTTTCGCCCCGGTGCCAAAACTGCCATTTCCGAGATCAATATGATGATAATCTACCCCATTATTGATTACAGCAACCCTAATAGCACTATTACCTGTTGAAAAATCCCAAGCCCTCTCGGCATCGATATCCATGTCATAATGATATACAGATCTGTTTTTAAATCCCTTTTGATTGTTAAAATATTCGGAATCATTGGGTTGATTGGCAATGAGTTTACCTATAAAATTAGGTTCAGCATATTCAATTTCAGGATATGAAGATAAATCCTGTATTAACTTTTTTATGTCTTTGCTTCTGTCTACTTCCAACACCATTAATCTTTGTAATCCAATCTTGTTTGATAGTGCAAAATCAGGATATGTTTTATTGATTACTTTTCGTAAAGAATGACCATTGTAATCCTGGAAAATAGATTTGTCATTTTGGGCTTTTTTAGATTTTGGCTTTTTTATCGTTTCAACCTTAAATTTTGAATGTGGTGGTAGTTTTTTGACAATATCTTCATCAATTGCATCCCTTTTAAATTTAATGATTATTTCTCCCTCTACATATTTAGAAATAATACTTTCAGCGTCCTCAATGATATTACCTTTTTCATCAAGTTTAGTAATTTCCTGTGAATAAATATTCATTGTATATAATATTACCATTAAAATAATTAATAGTTTTTTCATGTTTATTTAAGTTCTGGTTGTTCAATTATTTTAGTTTTTTTGGTTAAAAGTGAATCATTAAAATATACGGTATATTCCCCCGTTTTATGTGGGTAGAATTCCAAATTTAAGGTGTCTTGATATAGAACAGTAGCACAACCTACTTCTTTATTATAATATTCCGGGTTATAAACAAAAATCTTGTATAAAGAAGAACTATCTGTTTCTGTTGTTTGGTATTCTTTGAAGACCTCACATCCAGAAAGGTAATAAACTACAGAAAATTGGTGCTTTTTAATTTCCACCAAGGTATCAGATATTAAAATGTCTATAACACGGGCTTCTCTGTCCGGTATAACAGGGTCATTATTTTGGCGCAATTAGTTAAACTAATAACTAAAACAAAATAAATTAATAATTTTTCTTTCATATTTTGGGGAATCATAGTTATTCAATAATTTCATATTTTTTGTTAATAGTGAGTTATTGAAAATACAAGATATATTTCTTTGTTTTTTATAATTTTACAATCATGTTATGAACTCGTCTTGACTTTTCGTAGTAATTCTTTGTTTCAATAAAGATTAGAAAAATAAGACAAAAGATTCCTCGATAGAATCAGGATTACAGAAATCTGTAGAGAATAAAATCTGTATTTTCTGTCTGAAAAGGGAATATAATACTCGTTAATTCTGCCTTGATTTAAAAGTCAAGATAAGTTCTATTATAAATGTCTTCATAAATCTTACAAGAGTAAGTTATTTTAAAAACTTAAATTTACAAATTCAATATAATAAGCGTGTTATGTTTATATTAAATTCACATGAATTTATTTTCGAACTTTTCTATTCAATTATCCACGCATATCTTTGGATTCTTTCTCTTAGATTAAATGTTTTTTTCTTGAACACTGAATTAAATGGAGCGAAAAAAGCATGTGCTTGGCAGCGCGGGGATGGGCTGTCAAACTTGTGCTTTGTGCGCTGGCTATCATGTCATTTTTTTTGATTTGTTAGATTTATTGTCGCACGATCGCTCTTCCGTCTGTGCCTAACAGGCTATACAAAAAAGGCCAGATCTATTTCGACTCAGGATTTTTTAATTCCGGATATACAATACGGGTGTGGTAAATATTTTTAATCTTTTCTTTGAAAACAGATTTCACTGTTTCCACATCTCTGAAGCTGATTGGAGCGCTTTTAAATTGTCCGTCTGCAATTTGGGAATCAATCATTTGTTCCACCGCATCATTGATAGTATCTTCGGTATAAACGCTCAGACTTCTTGAACGGGCTTCCACGGCATCGGCCATCATCAGGATGGCAGTTTCTTTACTGTTGGGCAGTGGCCCGGGATAAGTAAAAGCTTCGTCGTTTGGCGTTTTACCCGGATTAGCATTAATAAATGAATTGTAGAAATATTTTGTTTTACTACGTCCGTGATGGGTTGTGATAAAATTGATAATCTGTTCCGGCAAATGACTTTTTTTAGCCAGTTCCATACCGTCCGGTACGTGGTTTATGACGATTTTTGCTGCTTCTTCATAATCCATTTCTAATAAAGGATTTTTACCACCCATTTGATTTTCTGTGAAATTTTCCGGATGTTTCATTTTCCCAATATCGTGGTACAGCGCTCCTGTGCGCACAAGCAAACTATTAGCTCCGATTTTCTTAGCGGCCTCTGTTGCCAAATTTGAAACTTGCAATGTGTGTTGGAATGTTCCCGGTGCCAGTTCGGCGAATTTCATCATGAGGTCACTATTTATATTGGTAAGTTCTACTAATGTTACAGCCGAAATCAATCCGAAAATCTTTTCGAAAATATAAATGAGCACGTATGCGAATAGCAGAAAACCGCTGCTTATTGCAAAATACAGAATGTTCTTATAATGAATTCGTTGAATATCACCTTCCGAAATAAATTCGAAGGAGAGATAGATTGCCACATAAGTGAGGAAAATATAAAGAGCCGTTTGGGCCAGCTGTGAACGTTGTGTCATGTCTTTCAGACTGGATACTGCCGCCATTCCTACTGCAATCTGTAAAAGAATGAACATGAACGAATTGTCGGCCATAAAGGCAATAATCAGCATGGTGATTATATGAGCAAAAAGTGCTGTTCGTGAATCGAAAAATACACGGATAATAATAGGTAGCAATGCGAATGGAATCATATAATAGTTGATGGTCGAATAATTGATCACAAACGAAGTGATACCAACCATCATGAGCATCATTAGCGAAATAAAGAACAGGTTCCCAAAACTGTCGTAAATGCGGGGACGAAATAAGTTAAGATAAAGGAAAAAGAGTACAATAAGTATAGAGATAATAATGATTTCTCCTGCGGTAACTAAGGCTGATTGCTGTATGGAGTCTTTCCGTTTTTGATATTCAATCTTCAGAGAATTCAGAATCAGGTAAAGTTCCGGAGTCACAATTTCACCTCGGTCAATAATTCGTTCACCGGTCTGAATCATACCTGATGTCAACGATAAATTTTTAAGAAGTTCGGCTTTTGAGAACTCCGAGGTAATACTGTCATATCTCAGGTTTTCAGTTAGATATAAGTTCAGATTGTATGTCTTTAATACTTGCGGGCTGTTTTTCAGAATTTCTTCATACGCTGTTTTCGGTGTATATATTTCATTCAGATTCCGTTCTTTTTTTAGCCTGTTGGGGAATATGCAGTTAATTGAATTTTTCCCGTTTTGCTGCAACTTACTTTGTTCTTCTACCGAAATGATTCCTTTTTGATAAATAGATTGCATTTTTTGTAAAACAAGCTCCTGAAACATCAGGTCTGTACCATTTAACTTCCTGTAGTCGGTAATTAATTTACGGAATTGTTTTTGGGTTAAAGTTGTGTCAATATTAAAATAAGGAACGTAGTTCCTGAGCAATTCCTGTTTCTCCCTATTCAATTCCGTTTCATTTTTATAAATAGGAAAATCGAACGAAGCTGTGATTAACTCGTATGACCAGGGTTTCCCGATTTCAAACTGATATTTGAATTTGTTTTGGCTTGGAAAAAGTTGGGTAATGATGGCTATTACGCAAACGAACAAGCCAATTTTTATAATATTCTGAATTTGAGAGTGAGTTATTTTTAGTTTCATACAATAATTTATACCTAATGGTCAGTATCCCTAAATAAACTCGAAAATTACAAAAAAAAGCTGATATACATATTTATAACTGAATTTTCAATAGTTTTGTTGATTTATGAGAAGGTTGTTTTATGCGATAATTAAAAATAATATTTAATATAATATATTGATAATTATTGTGTTGTGTGTTATTTGTAAATATAAAAATGATTTTTTTCGTTCAGGGATGTAAGAATTATTTTTGCCCGACGTCATAAATATAGAAACGAGAAAAATAAAAACAAAGATTAATAACAATCCATGGATTCTTCCCGGTTTAATGTTTACATATTATCGTTGTCGGATAAATTATTCCGATTGGCAAAATCAATTTTGCAAAGCGATGATGCTGCTCAGGATGCTGTGCAGGAATTGAACCTTAAATTATGGGAAAAGAGAGATAAACTTGATGTAGTTGATAATGTACCGGCATTTGCAATGAGGTCAATGCGAAATTTATGTCTTGATACACTTCGCCAGCATCGCGAAACGGGTGAAATTCAAAACGATGTGGAATTTACGGAACTGAATCCGTATCAGCAGACCGAAACGAATGATATGGCACTAAGAGTGAGACAGATGATTGATAAATTGCCCGAGTTGCAACGCACTATTATTCGCATGCGTGATGTGGAAGGTGTGGAAATCAGCGAAATAGCATATATAACCAATCTGACGGCCAATGCGGTGACCGTAAATTTGTCCCGGGCCCGTCAGAAAATCAGGGAACAGATAATGAACGAGAATAAAAGAGTGGAGGAGAAGGTATGGCGACAATAAATGAGCTTTTGGATAAGTATTTTCAGGGACAAACTTCAATTGCTGAAGAAAACGAACTTAAAGAGTATTTTGATTCGGATAAGGTTGCCGAAGAGCATAAACCTTATGAGGCAATGTTTTCAAATTTTGGACAGGAAAGTCAGATTACAAATCCGTCGAAACTGGTGTTGCATTACGAACCGGCGCATATTATCCACAAAAATAAACTCCGGATCTGGATTGCAAGTGCTTCCGGTATCGCAGCTACTGTGCTTGTAGCTTTATGGTTATTCGGCACACAAACACCCAAAGATGATTATGCTGTGATAAATGGTAAGGTGATTGAAAATGAGCAGGTAGTGCAAAAACTGGCTCAGGCACGTCTTTCCAAAGTAAACCGGATGTTAGCCCGAAATCTCGAACCTTTAAAGTCTATTGAACGGGTTCATGAAAATCTGGAACCTATCAGAAAAGTTTCAAATATAAGTGACAAAATAAATAAGTAAAATTGATAAATATAGAAAGTTATGAGACGTATAATAATTATTGTGGTTACTTTTATAGTAATGTTATTTTCCGGATTAAAAAGTCAGACTTTGAATTCTTTCTTTAAAAAATACAACGGAAATGAGAGTTTTGAATCTGTGACGGTTAATAAAATGGCCTTTGGGCTGGCTATGCTGGCCGGTGATTTGGAAAAAGATGAACGGGATGTGTTATCGGCAATGCATAAAATAAAGATTCTTACCAGCAAGGATTCTACACTTGCCCTTGACTATGGGAAGTTGATGGATGAGTTTGAAGAGGTAGTGAAGCATGAAGCATTGGAGTCTGCTCTTTCAGTTCGGGAAAAAGGGGAAAAAGTAGATATATACACTAAAACTAACGGGACAAAATTCACGGATATGGTAATAGCGGTTCGGGAAAAAGATGAGTTCAGCCTTATTTGGCTCAATGGAAATTTTGATCAGGATATGGTTCATAAGATTCAAAATGGTAAAATGCTTAACGATTAAAATGACAAGGTTATGAAAAAGATATTTTCAGTAGCATTATTTATAATGTTTTCAGCAATTACAGTAAATGCTCAATCCTTGCAATCTTTTTTTGATAAATACGGAGATGATGAACGTTTCCAATATGTGTCAATCAACAAAGGAATGATGAATATGGCTTCGGTTCTCGGGGGGCTTGCCAAAGATGAACAAAAGGTCATGAATAAAATGCAGGGACTCAAAATTCTGACTCTTGAAGAGAAAGCTGATTCTCCATTTTTAAAATCAATAACCAAAGAATTGTATCAAATCATTGAAAAAGGCAATTTTGAATCGGCTGTCGAGGTCCGCGACAAGGGCGAAAGGGTGAATATCTATTACAGGGTTTCCGGAAATGACAATGCAGATATGGTAATAATTACCAAAGACAAAGGAGAGTTAAGTTGTATCTGGATTCGGGGGAAAATGACCAAAGAAGAAATGATGAAAGCATTTTCCGATAAAGATGCTGGCTTTATAAACAGTATCGGTTAAAGAAAAATATAAAGAGAGAGGTTATTCCAAAAATAAAATAAACGGAGCAACCTCTTTTTTTTGTTTTTGGACGTTGCTAAAATTAAGAAAATGAGATAAATTTGATCCCTGAAATTTTTTATAAAACAACTTAATTAAAGTGCTGATTTATAGCCAAAAAACATGAAACAAAAAATATTTCTCAGAGCAAATGTTTTATTTACTCTAATGTTGATTTTTTTTATAACTTCTTGTAAAACTTTACAAGTCGAGAAACCCCGTGAATCATATCTTCCATCAAAATTGAATCCGGTTATGTCGGAAATTCCATTGAAAGTCGAGGTAGATATGAAAAAAATAGAATCTACTGTAAACAAAAAGCTTACAGGATTGATTTATGAAGGGAATAATATTAATAATCAGGATTTAAGTTTAAAGGTATGGAAAGTTCAGAATTTTACGTTTAATGTAAATAATAATGTTATTGAATACCGTGTGCCTTTGAAAATATGGTCGCGTTTTGCCTGGAAAATAGAAAAGTTTGGTTTATCAATGAGTGATCATTATGAAGCTAACGGTTCAATTGCGTTGACATATAAAACTACAATTAATATTGATAAAAACTGGAATCTTGTTGCAAAAACTTCTGCCGTTGGCTATCAGTGGCTTCAAACTCCAAAGTTAAATGTAGTGGGAGTGAATGTTCCGGTCACTCCGATTGCCAATCTGGTATTGTCGCAGGGCGATAAACTTATTACAGATCAAATAGATCAGGTATTGTCACAGATGGTCGATTTGAAAAAATATGTGAATATGGCCTGGACTGAAGTTCAGAATCCTGTGCAAATGAGTCCTGAAAATGATTTGTGGGTCAGAATTACTCCTAAGGATATATATGTTTCTCCATTAACTTCTGTCGGACCAAAACTGAATGTTGGCATGTCATTATATTCTCAGATAGAGTCTTTCATGGGAGTGAAGCCGGATGTAAATGCAATTGTTCCGCTTCCTGCGTTTAAATATGTTCAGCATGCCCCGCAACAGTTTAATATAAATATCGCAGCAGATGCTACATTTGATAAAATCACCGAGGTTGCTAAAAAACAATTGGTGAATCAGACTTTTGCCGACGGGAAGAAATCAATCACGATAGAGGATTTGTCTGTTTACGGGAGTGAAGGTAAAGCGATTTTTGTGATTGATGTAAAAGGTTCATTAAAAGGACGGATATATTTTACGGGAGATATGGTCTATAATCCGGATAAGCTTACAATTGAAATACAGCATCCTGAATTCGATGTAAAAACAAAAAATGCACTGGTGAAATCTGCCAATTGGCTATTACACGGATTAATCTTGAATAAAATTTCGCCATATCTTACATATTCGGTCAGTGAAGAGTTGGATGATATGAAAAAGGAGGCCAATTCTATGATTTCGAATTATAAGGTTATGGATGGTGTTACTTTGAATGGAGCATTAAATACGATAAATGTTACCGGTCTGAGCTTAGTTCCCGGGGCAGTGAGAATCGGAGTTAACGTAAAAGGCAATATCGGATTGAAAGTTGATGATCTGAATTTTTGAATTTAAAATTCACAATTATTATTGTGTACTTCAAAAATTAAATTTATTTTTACCGGTGTAAATCTAATATTAACCTCAAAAAAAATTAAAAATTATGTCTGTAAACAAAGTAATTCTGATCGGAAACGTAGGGCGGGACCCAGAAGTTCGCTATTTAGATAAAGACGTTGCTGTTGCAAATTTCCCAATGGCAACGACAGAAAGGGGATATACTTTACAAAGCGGTACGCAGGTGCCGGAAAAAACCGAATGGCACAATATCGTGGCATGGCGTGGGTTGGCTACGCTTGCGGAAAATTATATTAAAAAAGGATCTCAAATTTACGTAGAAGGAAAACTACAGACCCGTTCGTGGGAGAAAGATGGTGTAAAGCGTTATACAACTGAAATATATGCTGAAACTATTCAACTTTTAGGTCGGAAACCGGAAACTCAGGAAAGCTCAAATACTACCACTGCTACACCTTCTGGCGATGTTCAGGCTCCTCCTGCAGTAGAAGATGATCTCCCATTCTGATTGTTTTAAAAATACATTAAATAGAAATAATGAGTTTTATTCACGACCATGCATTTGTATGGTCGTGTTTTTTATATATAACTTTTTCAGCTGTTTGTGGGTCAGTTTTCTTGATCCAATGCTTGCTCTATGGAAAGTTTAGCACAATAAAAAAAGCTGCAATTTTTTGCAGCTTTTGCTCTCCCTCTTGGACTTGAACCAAGGACCCTCTGATTAACAGTCAGATGCTCTAACCGACTGAGCTAAGGAAGAATGTTGACATTTATTTCAAATGCGTTGCAAAAGTAATGCGTTTTACCGAAATACGCAATAGTTTAAGTAAGAAATTTTCTTCCGGAATGTCTTATTTAATGGCCGTTTTTATGTAAAGTTCTGAATCTGATTTTGTTTTGCTGACCTGTTCACTTGCAAAGTAAATTAAAAGATTTTACTATAATGTCTTGCTTCTTTTATGGTTAATGAGGTTAACCCTAAGTATGGTGTCTGTCATATACAAATCATAATTGTGAACGAATAATCTTTTAATATTGTTGTGTTGCAGTTTATGCTATATGTATGATGTTAATAATAAGTATTTTACCCGCTTTCCGTATATTGTAATGATTTTTAAATTTTAAGAAACAAGAAATTTTCGCCGTTTTTGTGTTGTAAAGTATTCACAGTATACTTATATTTGTATTAATTTATACTGAGGATAAAAATCAAATTCGACATGTAGATTTGATTTTCGTAATAATTTAATAGTATTTTTTACTGTGCTTTAACTTTTTGTATATCCTTGATGGTTAAACAAAAAATAAATTGGTATGTTTTGTACACAGCTGCCCGCGCTGAAAAACAGGTCGAAATCCGTTTACAGCAAATGGGAATTGCTTGTTATTTACCTCTTCTGACAACTAAAAGAAAATGGTCCGATAGATATAAGCTGGTTGACGTTCCACTTTTTTCTTCGTATATTTTTGTTTATACAACTGATGCTATTCTACGTACTCTCAATTCTGTCAATGGCGTTTCTCATATAGTGTATTATTTAGGCCAGCCGGCAATTGTAAAGTGTACAGAAATCAATTCTATCAAAAGGTTTCTTATTGAAGCTAATGAGGGAGAATTGCTGTACAATATTGAAGACGAACTCCTTATAGGATGTGGTCCGTTGAAGAACATTTCCGGTAAAGTAAAAAAAATTTCAAAAACACATATCATTCTTTATCTTGATCAAATAGGTACCACTGTTTGTGTAAAAAAAGATCAAGTTTTGAAAAAGAAGTGAGATGTGTTTGTCTTTTTGTATCAGTAAGTTAGTTAGTCTGTTGTGGGACTGACGAACTTTTGTGTTCTTAAAACTTAGGAAAAATAGATAACGTATTATGAAGATATTGGTAACAGGGGGTGCCGGATTTATAGGCTCTAATTTATGTGAAGCCTTGCTAAGAAACGGGCACGATGTGGTTTGCTTAGATAATTTGTCAACTGGGAAATTTGATAATATTGCCGGTTTGATAAATATTTATCCCTATAATTTCAGGTTCATTGAAGGAGATATAAGAGAGTTAGCCGTATGTAGAAGAGCTGTAGAAAATGTTGATTACGTTATGCATGAAGCTGCTCTCGGATCGGTTCCCCGTTCTATTAATGATCCAATTAATACTAATGATAATAATATCAATGGTTTTCTAAACATGTTGGTGGCTGCCCGCGACGAAAAAGTGAAGCGATTTATATATGCAGCCAGTTCATCAACTTACGGAGATAGTAAAGATTTGCCAAAAGTTGAAGATAAAATAGGCAAGCCTTTGTCCCCTTATGCCGTAACAAAATTAGTGAACGAGCTTTATGCAGATGTTTTTGCTAAAACTTACGGAATGGAGTGCATTGGTTTACGCTATTTTAATGTTTTTGGTCGTCGGCAGGATCCTAATGGAGCTTATGCAGCTGTAATTCCGTTGTTTGTAAAGAAACTGATTGCCCATGAACCGGTAACAATTAATGGAGATGGGGAGTTTTCCCGTGATTTTACCTACATCGATAATGTGATTCACATGAATATGCTGGCATTAGAAACCGTAAATCCGGAAGCTGTTAATCAGATATTTAATACAGCATGTAGTGAACAAACATCGTTGAACCAATTAGTAAACTATTTAAAAGAATTTTTGGTCGCGTATGATCCGGAAATCGCGAATGTGGAAGTCGTTCATGGGCCTAACAGAATTGGGGATATTCCACATTCTTTAGCAAGTATTGAAAAAGCAAAGTCTCTGCTTGGGTATAAACCCGTTTTTACGGTGAAAGAAGGATTGCGGGAAGCTGTGAAATGGTATTGGGAAAATTTATGAAATTATCATGAAAGTTCAAATAATAAATTTACCTAAAATAAGCGATCCAAGAGGAAATTTGACTTTTATAGAAGGGCTTAATCATATCCCTTTTGAAATAAAGAGAGTGTATTGGATTTATGATGTACCAGGTGGCGAAACCAGAGGAGGACATGCTTTTAAAGAACAGGAAGAGTTTATTGTCGCTATTTCGGGAAGTTTCGACATAATTATTAATGATGGAAAAAGAAAAAAAACAGTTCACTTGAACCGTTCTTTTAATGGTATTTATATCCCTCCCGGACATTGGAGAAGCATGGCAAATTTTTCCACAAATTCATTAGCTTTAGTGTTGTCATCTACATTTTTTAATAATGAAGATTATATTCGTGATTTTGAACAATTTATATTAACCAGAAAGTCGTATTTAAAATCGATAAGCCGTAAAATTATTGATAATGCTATTAATCAATTTGCGTTGAATGCTGTAAATACAACGGTTAACGATTGTCAGTTCTATGAGTTGGATAAACACCATCGTGAAAAAGGAAATATGACTGTTGTTCAGAATGGCGATTTGATACCCTTTAATATAAATAGGGTGTACTACTTATATGACGTCCCTGGCGGAGAAGAAAGAGGAGGACATGCCCATAAAAATTTATATCAATTGATTGTTGCAGCGGGAGGAAGTTTTGATGTGATTCTGAATGATGGTAAAAATAAGAAAATAGTTCATTTAAACAGACCTTATCAGGGATTGTTGATTGTACCCGGAATATGGAGAGAGATAGTTAATTTTTCATCGGGGTCTACATGTCTGGTTTTGGCATCTGAGGTTTACACAGAATCTGATTACTTTAGAGAATATAATGATTTTAAAAATATCAAACAGGTATGATTCATAAATTGTCTGATGTACATACATTTATTCCACAAACAACACGAGTTTGGCAATATGTCGTCATATTAGAAAATGCAATTGTTGGTGAGAATTGTAATATTTGTAGTCATTCCTTTATTGAAAATAAAGTTGTTATAGGAAATAATGTTACCATCAAATGTGGTGTATATCTGTGGGATGGCATTACGGTTGAGGATAATGTCCAAATTGGACCGAATGTGACTTTTACCAATGACAAGTATCCAAGAGCCAAACAGCCATTTGAACTGCAACAAACGGTAATTAAAAAATATGCATCTATAGGAGCCGGATCTGTTATTTTAGGTGGAATTACAATTGGGGAAAATGCAATGATCGGGGCGGGAAGTGTAGTTACCAAAGATGTTCCGGCTAATGAACTTTGGGTCGGAAATCCGGCTAAATTTGTAAGAAAAATTGAATCATGATTAAATTTCTTGATTTACAAAAAATAAATGCTCAGTATAAAGACGAGATAAAATCAGCTATTGACAGAGTTGTTGATTCCGGGTGGTATCTGTTAGGAGATGAAGTAAAAAGTTTTGAAAAAAATTATGCTGATTATATCGGTACCAAACATTGTGTGGGAGTGGCTAATGGTCTGGATGCTTTAAGGCTAATTTTGAGGGCTTATATAGAAATGGGTATTATGAATGAAGGGGACGAGATAATTGTTCCTGCTAATACATACATTGCTTCAATTTTGGCCATTACCGATAATCATTTAAAACCTGTTTTAGTAGAGCCTGATATTAGAACCTATCAAATAGATGATCGTTTAATAGAATCAGCTGTTACCGAACGAACTAAGGCTATAATGATTGTTCATTTGTACGGTCAATGTGCTTATACAGAGAAGATTGGTTTTATTTGTGAAAAATTCAATCTAAAATTGATAGAAGACAATGCACAGGCTCATGGGTGTATTTATTCGGAACAAAGAAAAGGTGAAAAGTTAAGGCGTACCGGATCCTTAGGAGATGCTGCAGGACATAGTTTTTATCCCGGTAAGAATTTAGGGGCTTTAGGAGATGCCGGAGCTGTAACTACGGATAATGATGAATTGGCTAAGGTAATTCGGTCATTGGCCAATTATGGCTCTTCCCGAAAATATGTTTTTGATTATGCCGGACTAAATAGCCGTTTGGATGAAATTCAGGCGGCGGTATTAAATGTAAAGTTAAAGCATTTAGATGCAGAGATAAAGCAAAGGCATAATGTCGCACGCTACTATATAGAAAATATAAAACACCCTGATATTGTCATGCCCAATATCTCTGATTGGAATGCCCATGTTTTTCATTTATTTCCGATAAGGTGTGAAAAAAGAGATGAATTGCGACAATATTTAAGTGACAATTACGTGCAGACTTTAATCCATTATCCGATACCTCCCCATAAACAAAAATGTTATAGTGATTGGGAAAAAATGTCATTACCAATTACAGAGAAAATACATCAGGAAGAAGTGAGTTTGCCGATGAGTTCAGTTTTGACAGAAAAAGAATTATTTCTGGTCGTCGAACTTATAAACAATTTTTCTTATTAATAAGATGTCTGATAAACGAAGTTCATATCGTCAGATTATGAAGACGACTTCAATATTTGGAGGAGTTCAGTTTTTTCAGATTATAATTAATATTGTTCGTTCGAAATTTATAGCTGTCTTGTTGGGCCCTGGAGGAATGGGAATTGCAGGGTTATTAACATCAACAACAGGTTTTATTGCGGCGTTAACTAATTTTGGCCTGTCGACCAGCGCTGTTAAAAATGTATCAGCAGCATATAGTTCAGGCAATTCCAGACGACTATCGGTTGTAGTGACCGTTTTTCGACGTTGGGTTTGGATAACCGGAATTTTGGGAGCTTTGGCAACCGCAATATTTTCCCCATGGTTAAGTCAGATAACTTTTGGCTCTAAAGAATATACATTCGCATTTATATGGATTTCAATAACATTGCTGTTAAATCAAATAAGTGCCGGACAAGGGGTGATTTTACGCGGAACCAGACAAATAGCCTATTTAGCTAAATCCGGGGTCATTGGGAGCATAATAGGTTTATGTACGACAGTTCCATTGTATTATTTTTTCGGGAAAGATGGTATTGTTCCTGCGATTATTATTAGTTCTGTTACAGCTTTGGTGTTAACTTGGTATTTTTCGAGAAAAGTCGGAATACAGCAAGTATATGTGTCTAAAGCAAGAACGGTTGCAGAAGGGAAAGAGATGCTTACTATGGGGTTTATGATAAGCTTAAGTAGCTTGATAACCTTGGGAGCATCGTATGTTGTCCGGATTTTTATCAGTCGGACAGGTGGAGTAGACCAAGTGGGTTTGTATAATGCAGGTTTTGCTATTGTAAATACCTATGTAGGTATGATATTTACGGCTATGAGTACTGATTATTATCCCAGACTTTCAGCCGTATCGGAGGATAATAAACAGAGTAGAAATACAATCAACCAACAAGCCGAAATAGCTGTACTTATACTTGCTCCCATCCTTATTATATTTCTTGTTTTTATAAAATGGATAATTATATTATTTTATTCAAATATGTTTATTGGGGCAAGCGATATGATTTATTGGGCAACTTTAGGTATTTTTTTTAAAGCGGTAAGCTGGTCTGTCGCTTTTATTTTTTTGGCTAAAGGGGCGACTAAATTGTTCTTTTGGAATGAATTAATAACAAATATATATATGCTTGTGTTAAATATTGGAGGATATTATTTATTCGGACTCACGGGACTGGGTCTGTCATTTTTCCTGGTATATTTGATTTATGCATTTCAGGTTTATTTTGTAGCGAAAGCTAAATATGATTTTATATTTACAAAGGAACTCTTAAAAATTTTTATTATCCAGTTTGGCCTTGCGTTTCTTAGTTTTGTTGTGGTCAGGTATGTACATAATGATTTATATTATTATTTTTTAGGAGGGATAATCATTGTTGTATCTACTCTGTCATCATTTGTTGAGTTAGATAAAAGATTAAACGTAAAATCAATTGTCAGTGATCGGGTGAAAAGTCTATGGAGAAGAAAAAATTAAAAGTGTTTCATGGATTCGTCAATTACGGGACACAAGCCGGGTTGTTTTCGAAGGCTTTACGTAAAAAAGGGATTCGCTCAATTTCTGTGTCTTTCCCTGATCAATTTAAAAGGCAGATTGATATTGAACTTTTACATGGCGGAACTTTTTTTCAGAAAGTATTGAAACATTTGTATAATAGATTGAGAATGTTTTATTGGTTCTTCAGTTATAACACCTTTCATTTTTATTTTGGGAAAACATTTTTAAAAAATCAAAGAGATTTACCTTTTTTCCATTTATTCGGGAAGAAAATAATTATGGAATATTTGGGATATGATGTACAGTTGTACCAAATTTCAGCAGAGAAATATGAATTTACAAATGTTAGGTCTTTTACAAATATTGAAGCTGCAATACAATCGGACAAAAAAAAACAGAAACGACTTCAGTACGAAACAAAATATATTGATAAACAGATAGTTTGTGCTCCATATCTTTCTGAATTTGTCCCAGGTTCCGAGGTTTTACCTTTAGCTGTTGATTTATCTCAATTTGATTTTATTCCTAAAAAGTCAGATGGTGATGAGATTGTAATTATGCATGCACCAACAAATAGGGGTAATAAAGGCTCTGAATTCATTTTATCTGCATTGAATAGATTAATAGCAGACGGTTTTAAGATAAAGATACTTTTAGTGGAAAATGTTTCACATGAGGAGCTGAAGCAGAAATATATTGAATGCGATATTTTTATTGATCAAATTGTTGCTGGATGGTATGGAACTGCCAGTATCGAAGCTATGGCTATTGGACGTCCGACATGCTGTTTTATTCGGGAGTCGTATTATGAATATATTGATTATGGAGATCGAATTCCAATAATAAATGCCTCACCAAAAACAGTTTATGATGTTGTTAAAGATTTGTTGATAAATAAGGATCAGTTACCTGAAATAGGGCTACATTCAAGACGTTTTGTAGAGGAGATTCACGATTTGGATAAAGTAACAGAAAGATTGGTTAAAATGTACAATCAATTATAATTGTGTACATTAATAAAAGAAGATGAGAAAAAAAATTCTGATTGTCTCCCGTTCCTTTTATCCCGAAAATTCGCCCCGTTCATTCCGAACAACGGAGTTAGTGAAAGAGTTTTGCTGTCAAGGGCATGATGTAACCCTTTTGACTAATGAACGGAATTATGATTATTCCGGCTTTTTAAAACAATATCCGGTAAAAATAAAATATTTCGATAAACTTCGATTTAAACGTTTTCAGTCAAAAAATAACAAGGGACTGTTTGTTGATTTCCCGCGTAAGTTTGGACGTTTACTGTTTATGCTTTTTAACTATCCGGACATTGAATTGCTGTGGTTGGTGAAGAGGGCATTAAAGCAGGAGAGTGGTTACGATCTGATGATTTCGGTTGCTGTACCTTACCCTGTTCACTGGGGGGTTGCTTGTGGGAGATCTGCAAAGCATATAATAGCCAATACATGGGTCGCAGACTGTGGTGATCCTTATTATTTCAATACGCTTGAGTCATTTAAAATTCCATTTTATTTTGCTTGGGTAGAGAAATGGTTTAGTCGTAAAACTGATTATATTTCTATACCTTTTGAAAGTTTGCTAGATAGCTTCTTTTCTGAGTTTCATTCTAAAATAAAAATTATACCACAAGGCTTTAACTTTAGTGAAATATTGATATCTCATCAGGAGCCTGCTAATGAGAAAGTAACATTTGCTTATGCAGGAGGAGTGTCAAGTGCCGGTGTCAGAAGTCCTTTGAAATTGATTGATAAATTACTTCAGTCTGACTTTGATTTTATTTTCCATATATTTGCGACAACGGGAATTGATTTAGTGGAAAAATATTCTGATTTATCTGGAGGAAGAATTGTTTTACACAAAGCTGTTCCACGTACTGAACTTTTGCCATTTCTGTCAAAAATGGATTTTTTGGTAAATCTTCTGGTTGCAGGAACTGAAACGAAGCAGGTTCCTTCAAAATTAATTGATTATAGTCTAACGGGCCGACCCGTTATAAATATAGATCCGTTGAACCCCGATATGGAACTGATAGCAAAATTTTTAAATAAAGATTATTCAAAAGCATATTATGTTCCAGATATAGAACAATACAATATTAAGAATGTTGCAAATCAGTTTTTGCTGTTAGCTAAGTAATAAATTATGTCTGCAGGGTCATTTAAGAAGAAAGAAACAACCTGGTTGGTATTTGTATTGTTACAACCGTTTATCGGGTTGCTTGCTTCATTGAAATACTACAAATCTCCATGGGTGAAAAACATATTATGGTTTTTTGTTGTGTTCTATGGCTTTACCTTGGTAATATCAAATTCAGGGATAGATGCTAACCGTATACGCGATTCATTATTGATATGGCATAATACAGCCATGTCATTTTCAAATTTGGTTTCGTTGTTTTATTCAGAATCCAGCACTTATCTCGATGTGGTACAGCCTACTATCATGTTCCTTGTATCCAGGCTTACTTCCAATTATCATGTAATCTTTGCTGTGTATGGGCTTGTTTTTGGATATTTTTATTCCCGGAATATCTGGTATATTCTAGATCGATCAGGTAAAAAAATAGAAAATTATAATCTCGTTTTGATTATAACTTTTGCATCTGTTATTGGTTTTTGGAATATCAATGGATTTCGTATGTATTCCGCAGCTCATGTGTTTTTCTTTGGTGCGATACGCTTCTTGCTTGAAGGAAAGAAGAAGGGCCTGCTGATAGCTTCTACAAGTTTATTTTTCCACTTCTCTTTTATGTTACCCGTAGTGTCGCTTATTCTGTTTTCCTTGATAAAAAACAGGATACACTTTTTTTATATATTCTTCGTAGTAACTTTTTTTATGTCGGAAATAAATATAACTTTTGTCAGAGATATATTATTGGATTATTTCCCTTCAATCTTTGATCAAAAAATTAATGGTTATGTAAATGAAACTTATGCTGAAAATATCGCATTTCAGGGAGGACAAATGGTGTGGTATGCCAGGATTTATTACGATGTTTTACGCTGGGTTGTAGTTGTTTACCTGAGTGTTTTATATTTTACCGGCTTGAAACAAATTCAGATGAGTAAGAAATTGACAAATTTATTTTGCTATAGCTTATTTTTTATCGGAATAATAAATATAGTGGCACATATACCGTCGATGGGGAGATTTTATGCTGTTGGTAATATGTTTGCCATTGCCTTTGTATTCTTATACATGCAGAATTTTCCATTCACTAAGTTGATGAAAAATCTGAATTTAATTATGATGTTACCTCTATTGTTGTATCTAATTGTTGTATTTCGTTTGGCTACAGATACTATGGGAATTATAACCGTATTGGGCAATCCCCTGATTGCTTTGTTCTTTAATCCGGATATAGCGATAATACAGTTGTTGAAATGAGCAAATTGAAGTCGGTATTTAAATTTGCCGGAAATATTCCCGGGTTTCATACCTCAAAAAAGTTGATTGTTTTTACTTCTGATGATTGGGGAGGGGTAAGGCTGTTGTCAATTGGTGCAAAAAAAGCGTTGAGTGAAGCCGGATTTGACATAGCCGGAAACCGCTTTGATAGGTATGATACATTAGAGTCAAATACAGATATAGAGCATTTATTTGACGTATTGCTTAAACATAGGGATAGTGTTGGAAATTATCCTGTAATAGCAGCTGTGGCAAATGTCGCAAATCCTGATTTTGAAAAAATAAAGAACAATCATTTTTCAGAATATTATTATGAGACGTTCGATAAAACATTAAACCGGTATCCTGATCACGAAAAAGTATTAACTCTTTACCGGAAAGGCATTGAACTAAATATTTTTAGACCGGAATTTCACGGAAGAGAACATTTGCATACAAACAGGTGGCTTTGTGAATTACAGTCAGGAAATAAGATGGTATCAAAAGCATTCGAATACGAATTTTTTCATATCGGTGGAAAGTATTTGAACAATCATGCAGCAGAACGGGGATTAGGGGCTGCCTATGACATAGATAATGTGAATGACGTACTTGACCAAATGAAAATAGTGAAAGATGGAGCTGATATTTTTAAAAATATATTTGGTTATTCTTCTGTATATTTTACTCCGCCGGCTCAGTACTATCATAAATCATTGGAAGAAAGCATGGTTGATGCAGGTTTTAAAATGATAGATGTTCCGGGTTTGAGAAAAATGCCTTTAGGTAGTAATCGGTATGCTACCAGATTTCACTATTTGGGACAAAAAAATCGGGATAATGGATTAAGGTATTTAACCCGGAATGCTGTTTTTGAACCCAATATGTCTGAAAATAGTGATGGGGTTCAGGCTTGCCTGAAAAGTATTGAAGCTGCATTTAAATATAACAGACCTGCCATTATAAGCAATCATCGCGCTGCTTTTGTCGGTGGAATTGATATTGCAAACAGGGATAAAGGCCTTAAATCGTTGGATTTACTTTTGTCAGAGATTATTAAACGTTGGCCAGACGTTGAATTTATCAGTGCAGCATCTCTCTATGAACTTATGATTAATAAGTCATGCTGAAAATATCAGGAATGCAACAATGGCTGGGCGGACATTTACACAATTTATCCGGCTGGAAGACAAAACGAAAGATTGTTGTTTTTGAGAGCGATGACTGGGGTAGTATTAGAATGCCATCACGGGAGGTTTACGATATTTTCAATAAAAAAGGTTACCCTGTTAATTTACGACCTTTCGAGCAATACGATTCGCTTGAGAGTATTCAGGATGTTGAAGCACTGTTTAATGTGTTAGCTGGAGTAAGGGATCGTATTGGTAATCCCTGCCTCTTTACCGGGAATACTATTATGACGAATCCTGACTTCCGGAAAATCAGGGAGTCTGGTTTCGAAAATTACCATGCAGAGATATTTACTGACAGCTATAAAAAGTACAAAGGTAGTGAGACTGTTTTTTCTGCGTTTATGCAGGGTTATAACGAGAGATTATTTAAGCCTCAATATCACGGTTTTTCTCATTTTAATTATCAACAATGGTTAACTAATTTATGTAATAAATCGGAAGATGATTTGTTGAGTTTTGAATATGGGATGGTTGGCATAACTTCACGTTCTGATTCGGAACGTGGAAATCAGCTGCTGGTCGCTTTGCAATTTAGAAATAAAGCTGAATTTCAGAGACAATTAAATGATACAGAGAAGGGTGCAGAGCTTTTCAAAGATGTCTTTGGCTATTCCTCGGAAAGTTTTATTGCGCCCGTATATACGTGGAATTCGCAAATAGAAAAGACGCTTTCAACTTGTGGCGTCAAATATATTCAGGGAGGTCGGTACCAAAAAGAGCCCCTGTTACCAAATGGAGACCTGATTTCTAAAAAGCACATAATAGGAGATCAGAATATATTTGATCAGTATTATCTTGTTCGTAATGTGTTTTTCGAACCGGCAACTAACCCGGATAGAGACTGGGTTGACGAATCATTAAGCAGAATACAAAAAGCCTTTTTCTGGGGAAAGCCGGCTATAATATCTACTCACCGGCTTAATTATATTGGGAGAACTTTTCCGGAAAACAGTAATAGAAATCTCAAATTATTAGAACGCCTTTTAAAAAGAATTATTTCGATTTGGCCGGATGCCGAATTTATGTCTTCTGATGAGTTAGGAAATTTAATTTCAATGTCAAAAAAATGAAAATAGCTATTCATAAGTCTTCATGGGGATTTAGTCAGGATTGGATTGCTTATTGTGAAAAGCAAAAGATTCCCTATAAAATTGTCAATTGTTATTCATCTGACATTATACAGCAAGTATCTGATTGCAATGTTTTGCTGTGGCATCACCACCATACACTGGCAAAGGATGCCGTTATGGGTAAGCCGCTGCTTTTTGCATTGGAGCAGGCCGGAATAAAAGTTTTTCCTGATTTTAATACCGGTTGGCATTTTGATGATAAGGTTGGCCAAAAATACTTATTGGAAGCAATTGGAGCTCCGATTGTGACATCGTGGGTTTTTTATGATAAAGCAGAAGCTTTAAAGTGGTCTAATGAAGCTACATATCCTAAAGTGTTTAAACTAAGAGGTGGAGCGGGATCTTCGAATGTTATGTTAGTTAAAGATCAACAACAGGCAGGAAGACTTATAAAAAAAGCTTTTGGAAACGGTTTTGCATCGTATAATAAATGGGGGGATCTGAAAGAGCAGATTCGTAAATTCAAGTCAGATAAAAATTCATATATTCATTTGTTGAAAAGCATTCGGCGCTTGTTTGTTTCTACTGAATTTGCTCATACTGTTGGACCTCAAAAAGGCTATGTTTTGTTTCAGAAATTTATAGAAAATAATAGCTTCGATATCCGGGTTGTAGTAATAGGAGAGCGGGCTTTCGCAATTAAACGCATGGTTCGTAAGGACGATTTCAGGGCATCTGGTAGCGGTTTCATAAAATACGATAAAAAGGAAATAGATGAGAAATGCGTTAGTATCGCTTTTGAAGTAACATACAAATTGAAAGCACAATGTGTAGCTTACGATTTTGTTTTTGATCAAAACAAAAATCCGTTAATTGTTGAAATTAATTATGGCTTTGCCCATGAAGCATACTTCCCCTGCCCCGGATATTGGGATAATAAACTTCAATGGCATGAAGGTAGTTTTAATTCAGCAGAATGGATCGTAGAGAATGTTTGTAATGAGTTGCACTAAATGTTTATGTTTGTTTAAAAGATTAATTTTGTGAAGTATTATAGCAATATACAAGCATTAAGGGGAGTCGCTGCATTAAGCGTATTACTTTTTCATTTTTTTAATTACTCAATAACTGCATTTGTTCATACAAATTTATATAGAAAAGTTTTTGCATTCGGAGAACATGCAGTACCTATGTTTTTTGTCATATCTGGATTTGTCATCACCCGGATTTTATTGAATTCGAAAGGAAGTCAAAATTATTTTAAGAAATTCTATTTAAATAGAATTCGCCGTATATTTCCATTATATTATTTATTTCTGATCATTTGGTATTTCATATTACCATTTATTCTTAATTTCTCAAATCCTCATTTTGTTAGTCTAAAAAGCCAGTATCCTCTATATATATTCATGCAGAACTTCTATTTCCTGTTCCCGGAAAAAATGTATGGTCCCGCTCATTATTGGAGTTTGGCAGTCGAAGAACATTTTTATTTACTTTGGCCACTTATTATTTATATTACCCCCATTAAAAAATTGCGTTATGTAATGATTTTTTTACTACTTCTTGTCTATCCTGTGAGACTTTATTTTTTACGAGCCGGAATAGATATTCAATTTAATACTTTTACCAGATATGATCAAATTTTGTTAGGTGCAGTATTGGCCTATTTTGAATATAAAAATTATTTTGTAAAATATAAAGTGAAAATGAAACGTCTTTTTAAGGCGTTATTTGCAGTTACATTTATTTTGTCACTCATAGTGTTTTTTGCTTATGATTATTATCCATTGTTAAAGCTCCTTTTTAAACATACCATAATTGGCTTATTCTTTTTTAGTCTTATTGGGTTACTGATAATTGGAGATCTGCCGTCATATTTTAATAAAATATTGAATAGTTCTGTTTTACAGTATTTGGGTAAAATAAGTTATGGAATTTATGTCTGGCATCTGTTATTTTTATTGATTTATGCAAAATTAGGTATAATGAATATTCTGCTTTTGTTGGCGCTGAGTGTGGGGAGTACAATTATTGTTGCCCATATAAGTTATTTCTATTTTGAAACCATGTTTTTGAAGAAAAATAAATATGTGTAATCCTTTTAATGGAATATTGAGCCAATTGTTGATTTTGTTATAAGGGGAAATGCTAATGAGTATCCGCTATAGTAAATTATTTAAAATTCCGAGACGGGCTGTCAAATATATACTTGCCGGCTGTTATCCGTTTGTCGTAAAAATATGGACAATGCCTAAAGTTGCATCGATTGATGAGACTTTGGATAAAATTATTAAAAATAGATGTTCTATATCAAGATTTGGTGATGGTGAGTTTTTATATATAATTGATCAGTTGAATCTTCCGTTTCAGAAGCAGGTGCCGGAGTTGAGACAAAAAATGATTAATATACTTAAGTCGAAAGAACCGGATATATTAGTCGGGTTTCCTATCGGCTATTATTCTGTAGATAATTTAAAAAAAAATAACCGGCTTACATGGAAAAGTCAGATAAGCTGGATTTATCCGCGTTTGCAAAAGTATGTTGATTTGGATAAACAGTATTTTAATGCAAGTATGACTCGCCCTTATGAGGATTATGAAGATAAAAGTAATAGTAAACGTTATTTTGAAAAACTGATGAGAATTTGGGAAAACAGGGAAGTATTACTTGTTGAAGGGGAAAAAAGCAGACTTGGAGTAGGAAATGATCTGTTTGATAACGCAGTTAAAGTAGAACGTGTCTTGGCCCCGATGCATCATGCTTATGATAAATATAATGAGTTAATAAACGAAATAAAGAAACATAATTTCCAAAAACTTATTCTTATTGCTTTAGGACCGACAGCAACTGCTATGGCCTATGATGTCGCAAAACTTGGTTATCAGGCAATAGATATTGGAAATGTCGATATTGAGTATGAATGGTATTTGAGAAATGCTGTGGAAAAGGTGAAGATACCTGGAAAATATACCAGCGAAGCTATTGGTGGACGCATGGTTGAAGATATTTATGATAAAAAGTATTTGTCCCAAATTATTGCAAAATATTTATAGGAGATGAAAAAAAATATTTTGATCATTGGGCCTTCATTGAAAATGGGCGGAATAGAAAGGGCTTCTTCAAATATGGCCAATGTTATGAGGCAGAACCATGATTTCCATATTTATTTCATAGCTTTTTTTCGACAGGAGAAATTTTTTAAGTTAGATTCTGGTATTGAATTTTTTGAACCGTTAGGATTTAATGAAACGAAAATAAATTTTTTAAGAAGTATCTTATGGATGAGATCAGTCATTTCTACAATAAATCCGGATACAATATTAGTATTTAATTATTTTTACGGTGCAATTGTCCGGCTTGCATTAGCCGGGAAAAAATATCCACTGTATATTTCAGATCGGGCGAGTCCGTTGTATCAATGGCCTAGACAGGTTAAGTGGTTTAATGATTTTATTTACAAATTATTGCCACCATCTGGAATTGTTGCGCAAACCGGCATAGCTGCCGATTATAAACGCAAGTTTTTTAAAAACAGAACTCGTATAAAAGTTATTCCTAATGCGCTTCGGGAGGTTATGTTGTATCCGGAAATAAAACGGGAACAGATGATTTTAGCCGTAGGACGGTTGGGTGACCCGTTAAAAGGGTTTGATCGTCTGATTAACGTAATGGCGTTGTTGAAAAACCTCGATTGGAATTTGGTAATTGCCGGAGGAGATGAAGATGGAGAATATCTCAAAAAGCAGTCAGCTGACCTTGGAATTGAAAATCGGATTATTTTTTTAGGAAAAGTAAAAGAGATTGATAAAGTATATGCAAAGTCTGGTATCTTTGTAATTCCGTCGAGAAGTGAGGGATTTCCGAATGCCCTTTGTGAAGCAATGGCGGCCGGGCTGCCTTGCGTTAGTTTCGATTTTGTGGCTGGCCCTCGCGATATTATTACCGACGGTTTTGATGGTTTGATTGTTGAAAACGGAAATGTTCCGGCATTGGCTGAAAAATTGGATTTTTTGATTGAAAATGAAGATGAAAGAAAACGGTTGTCTGACAACGCAAAACATATTACAGAACGATTGAATCAGTTGAAAATCGGAAATTTATATTTGCAATTTATATTGGGTGAAGATGAGTGAAGTAACGATACCAAAAGTTAGTATCATAGTTCCAGTTTATAATGCCGGAAAATACTTGAATCGTTGTCTGGATAGTTTGATAAATCAGACTTATCGGAATATAGAAATTGTATTAGTGAATGATGGTTCTTCAGATAATTCAGGTGAGATTTGTGATAATTATGCCCAACACGATTCTAGAATTACCGTTTTTCATAAAGAAAATGAAGGTGCCGGGTTAACAAGAAATAAAGGCCTTGAATTATCCCGGGGTGAATACATTTATTTTATCGATGCAGATGATTGGCTCGAGTTAACCTGTATTGAAAAGTCTGTATTTGCACTAAATAAGGAAACTCCTGATATTTTAGTTTTTGGGTATCGGAAAATTAGTCCTGATAACAAAACTATATCAACGGTTTTACCGCTTTCGGAAAGTCTCGAAATTTTAGATAGCAACAGAACTAATATTTTTACGAAGCTCAATTTAGGTACCGGGCATGCTGTTTGGAACAAAATATTCAGAAGTAATTTTCTCGAAGAGAATAATCTGCAATTTAAAAAAACAAAAAGAGTCGAAGATTTTATTTTTTTGATTGAAGCTTATAATTGTGTTTCTAAAATAAGTGCTGTTGGTGAAGTGCTTCATAATTATCAAATAATATATAATTCAAAAAATAAATTTTCAGAGAGCATTATAGAAGATCATATTTTGAATTTTAATTTGCTGACTGATTTTGTAAAACGATTTTCTCCGACAGACGCAAAAGATGTGAACAGGTACGAGCTTAAAATATTTAATTTGTGGTTTGCAATCGTTATTCCGATTAATATCTATAAAAACGAAAGTATATCGCAAAGTCAAAAAAAACATTATGTCGCAGGCTTGTTCAATAATGAAGATTTTAATCGTTTTTTGAAAATGCTGAAACCTGAATCCGGAAATAAGAAGGATTGGTTGACATTTAAAATTATCCAACAAAAAAGTTCGATACTATTATTCTTATTTGCTGCCCTGATTGTGAAACTAAGAAAAATTCCGCATTAAGAGAGATGAATTCATTGTCGACAAAATTATTTCTTTACACACCTGCTTTTATCCAGAATCTTCTGATAACTTTACATAATTTCAGTAAAAGCAATTACAGAAAAGGTGGAATTTATAAAGAAAAATTAGAGTATTATGCTGGGAAGAAAAATCTTTCGGAAAAAGAATTAAATTCTGAAAATATAGAAAAATTGAAGAATTTTCTGTCTTTTGCAAAAACTCATTCTTCCTATTATAATAATATCCTCAAGGATTTTGATATTGCAGGAATAGTATCTATTCCCGATTTGCAGACAATACCACTTTTAACTAAAAAAAATATTCAGGAGTCTTTTGAATCAATAATTACAATCTCAGATAAAGATGCAATAGTTGGAAAGACCGGAGGTACAACCGGTACCTCCTTGCATGTGTATTATACAAAAAATGATATTCAGGAACGTCAGGCTTTATTAGATAATTTTCGTGCCCGGTACGGATATAAACACGGGAAAAAAACGGCATGGTTTTCAGGAAAGAACCTTATCAATGAAAGAGATAAAAAGAATCATGTTTTTTGGAAAACAGATTTTCTTTATCATGTTCGATATTATTCAACATTTCATATACAAGCTATAAATTTCAAGTATTATATAGATAATCTGGTCGATTATAAACCTGAATTTTTAGTTGGATTCCCTTCCAGTATTTATGATATCGCAGCATTTGGAATTGCCAATAATATCTCATTTCCGCAGGGTGTGGTAAAAGCGGTTTTCCCTACAGCCGAAAAAATTACGACCGAAATCAGAGCGGTTATTGAGCAATTTTTTCATACCAGAGTTGTTGACCAGTATGCATCTTCCGAAGGTGCTCCCTTCATTTTTGAATGCGAGCATGGAAATCTTCATTTGGATTTACTTACGGGAGTTTTTGAAGTATTGGATGAAAACAATTGCCCTGCTGATAGCGGCAGATTAATAGTAACTTCGTTCACAACACATGGAACTCCGCTTATTCGCTATGATATAGGAGATGGTTTAACCTTGTCTGATGAGAAGTGTGTCTGTGGAAATAATAATCCGGTCGTAAAAGAAATTGATGGGCGAATTAATGATTTTATTTATTCTGACGAAACAGGGAAAATTAATTTGGGAAATATCTCAAACTGTATGAAGGGGGTGACCGGGATTGAGAAATTTCAGATCATTCAAAATGAAAAAAATGCAATTGATGTATTAGTTGTTAAATCGTCGGAGTTATTTACAAAGCACGATGAGATTGTTTTTATTCAGAATTTAAGGGAAAGGCTTGGAGATACAATAACTATAAATATGAATTATGTACCAGATATTGAACATGAGTTAAGTGGTAAGTTCAGGATGGTGAAGAACAATTTGAAAGAAAAGATATAATTTCTCAATTGGCTTTGGTATACATAAAAACGGAATGAAAGCAAAATGGTGTTGAATAAAAACGGAATGAAACCTAAATTAATACTTGGTGTTACTGTGGGCGGTAGTTCCCGCTTACTTGATGGTCAGGTCAGTTATTTTCTGAATTTGGGTTACGATGTTTACTTAATGTCTCCTCCGCATCCCAAGGAAAGGCTGTTTTGTGAGCGCGAAGGTTGTAAACATTTGCCGGTTGATATTGTAAAAGATATAAATATTCGAAAAGATTTGATTGCTTTAATGCAGATTATCCGCTATTTGAAAGCTTTACGTCCGGACATTGTTAATGTAGGAACACCCAAAATGGGACTTCTTGGTATTATGGGGGCATATATTACCGGAGTAAAGCATCGAATATATACATGTAGAGGCTTTCGGTTCGAAACGGAGACAGGTTTATTGAGGAAGATACTCATCTTTATGGAAAAGTTAACTGTATTTTTGGCGTATAAAGTTATCTATGTAAGTCCATCGCTTAAAAATGCAGCGGAATTATATCGTACTGGAAGTTCTAAAAAATCAGTATTACTTGGAAATGGTAGTAGTAACGGGGTTGATATTAAAAGATTCTCGGCACATGCAGTTTCTGCCACCAAAAGAGAAGAATTAATTCGTCAATATCAATTGCAAAATCATTTGATTATTGGCTATGTTGGAAGAGTATCTGTTCAAAAAGGCTCCTTTGAGTTAGTCCGGGTTTTTGAAAATTTGTATCAGTCGAATAAACAATTAAAATTAATTATGATTGGACATGATGATTCTCCCGAAGATTTTCGCAACAACTATATGTCCCATCCAGGTATTATTCATATTCCGTTTCAGGATGATGTCCCGCTTTATATGTCTCTTTTCGACATTTTTGTACTTCCGTCGTGGCGAGAAGGTTTTCCCAATGTTCCCATTCAGGCGGCAGCAATGGGTATCCCTGTCATCGTAAGTAATGCAACAGGTTGTATCGATGCTGTTGATAACAATTCTAATGGCGTTGTTTTTCAGGTAAAAAACGAAAAATCTTTAAAAGAAGTATTACATACTTATATCAGCAATGAAAATTTAAGAAAAGAACATGGTCGCAATGGGATTGCCTGGGCTGCCATGTTTGAAAATTCTATTATTTGGAATGCTTTAAATAATCTTTATACCGGAATGTTATGATTATTACGGGAGATATAGCTGTTCCGGCAGAAGAACATGTTGCAACGCTGAAAACAAGCTTGGAAAAGTGCTCATTAAATTTAGACGAAAACCAGCATCTATTGTGTAATTTTGAAGGATTAATTTATCAAACAGAAAAAACTTTTGATGAACCGGTTTTATATAATCATCCGAATGTAATTAGATCATTATTTTCATCTAATTCATTAATTGCTGCACTTGCAAATAATCACATTTTAGACTTACCCGGAGAGTTTGATAAAACTCTTAAAGTTTTCAAGGAGAATGATGTTCTTTATTTGGGGGCCGGAAAAACAATACAGGAGGCAACAGAACCAATAAAGGTTGTTGAAAACGGGGTCGAAGTATTTGTGCTAAATGCCTGCTGGAGTTTTTTACTATACAATCAAAAGAACCCAAGTAAAGGCGTTTATGTGGCGGAGATACAGGAAAAATTACTGATTCATGCAGTGGCCTGTTTGAAGAAAGAAAATGAGAATGCTAAAATAATTGTTTTTCTCCATTGGAATTTTGATCTCGAAACACTTCCGTTCCCGATGCATCGTCGGTTTGCAAAAGCATTAATTGATGCCGGAGCCAATGTCGTAGCCGGAGCTCATTCTCATTGTGTGCAGGGAGGGGAAAAATACAATGATGGTTATATTGTTTATGGGCTTGGAAATTTTTTTATTCCAAATAATATTTTTGCAGGAGGAAAAATCGCATATCCGGAATGGACGTCTCCGGAACTGGTTCTTGACTGGAATCCATTGACTAATGAAATGAAATGTCACTGGTTTGAATACCGGAAACATAATGATAAAGATCAGCTTGAATTTATTGCAGCAGATAATTTCGAAACATCTGAAAGATTACAAAGTTTTTCTCCTTATCAGAATATGGATGATAATGCTTATTGGGAATACTTTAAACAGTATCGAAGAAAAAGTTTTTTAATTCCGGTTTTTAAGGATTATAAAGAGTATAGAATAAACAAGGTGAAAGTTATGTTTTTAAAATACCGGGCAGGTTTTGCACGCCTTTTGGCTAAAAAAAATGTAATTAAATGGCAAAGATAATTTGGTAATTATCATTTGACTTTGAAAAGAAGATGGATAAAATTTTATATTTTGGTTATGTCGTGCTGACATCTTTCAAACATCGAAAAAAGTTATTGGATTTTAGCCGGTATTATCACACAAAATATCATAAAAGTGTTTTGTTCTTTTTGAGAGAATCTTACTCTTATTACATAAAGTATAGCATGCATCCTTTGGATTATTTTTATTTTGATGTATATAGTAATCCAAGCTTTGATCCTCAAAAATATGCCAGTACATTGTTTATGTATCGTTATCATAAGAGGCTCAATGATCCAAAATACACGCAGTACTTTTTCAATAAAATGTTGTTTCATGAGAAATTCAGATTTTTGATGGGACACGATTTTATAAATCTGAGCAGAGTGAAAGAAACTGAACTCCGGAATTGGATTATTTCAAAAGATCCAGATGCGCTTATGGCAAAAAAAATGAAAAGTGTTGGTGGTTTTGGAGTTAAAAAGATTTATGTTGGTATACAGGCAGATCAGGTTTATTTGAACAAACGCCCTCTTGAAAAAAGTTTTACTTATTTGCGAAAGTTTGATATGCTGGAAGAGTTTGTCGTGCAGCACGATTTGTTAAACAAACTAAATCCGGGCTGTCTTAATACTGTACGTGTAGTTACAGTTTTGGATAATGAACAAAAGGCTCAGCTCATTGGAGCAGTAATCCGTCTTGGCGTAAACAGCGATGTTGATAATTTTCATTCCGGAGGTATTGCTGTGAATGTGAATCTTGAAACAGGAAAGCTTGAAGGAAATGGATTTAAATTAGCTCCGGAAGATCCGAACTGTTTCACAGAACATCCTGTTACTCATGTTGTTTTTGACGGATACCAACTTCCTTTTTGGTCAAAGTTACTTGATACGGTGCAAAAAGCCTGTTTTGTAATACCTCAGGTACGAACTGTAGGTTGGGATGTCGCTATCAGGCAAAATGGAATTAGTCTGATTGAAGGAAATCATGACTGGGATAAGATTATTATAGAGAAAGCATTAAAAAGAGGGATAAGAAAAGATTTAGAAAAATATTTATAGTAAGAATTTCGTGTTTGTTTCCGGTTTATGTACAGAATTTTTTTTAAAAGATCAATAGATATTGTAGTTTCCTTGGTGATATTATTTGTTTTGAGTCCGTTAATTATTTTCTTGATTATAAGTCTGCATTTTGCTAATAAAGGAAGCGGAGTCTTTTTTTCGCAGGAACGCCCGGGCAAAAATGCCAGGATATTCAAGATTATAAAGTTTAAAACTATGACAGATGAAAAAGATACATCCGGAAAATTATTACCAGATGTCAAAAGACTTACAAAAACAGGTAAGTTTGTAAGATCTTTGTCACTTGATGAACTTCCTCAATTAATTAATGTTTTGATGGGTAATATGTCTTTAATAGGGCCACGTCCTTTGAGAACTTATTACCTTCCCTTGTATTCGTCCTTTCAATCCCGGCGACATGAAGTACGTCCAGGTATAACAGGATGGGCACAGATTAACGGTAGAAATGCCATTTCATGGAAGCAGAAATTCGAATATGATGTGTGGTATGTAGATCACTTGTCATTTTGGGTAGATATAAAGATATTTTTTCTTACTATAAAAAAAGTGTTGGACCGGACTGATATAAATTCACTGACAGGAACAACAATGGAAGCATTTAACGGAGATAATTGATATGATATATTTATATGGAGCAGGAGGGCATGCGAAGGTCGTTATTGATATATTAGAAACTCTTAAAATTAATATCGGAGGGATAATTGACGATGATGAGAAACTTGATGAATTGCTCGGATACAAGATTTTTCGTCGAAACTTTTTAGATACAATTGATTCCAAAAACCAGATTTTTGTCTCAATCGGTTATAACGGAATTCGAAAAAAAATTGTTGAGAGTTTGCATTTTGAATCTCCTGAAGCAATTATACACCCGTCAGCAATTGTATCGAAATATTCTAATATCGGAGCGGGCTCTGTAATTATTCAGGGGGCAATTATTCAGGCCGCTGCCAGGTTAGGTCAATATTGTATTGTTAATACCGGAGCTACTGTCGGTCACGACTGTAAATTGGAAAATTATGTACATATTGCGTCTAATGCGACTTTGTGTGGCAACGTAGCAGTAGGAGAGTGTTCTTGGGTCGGAGCCGGTTCAGTTACAATTCCCGGAGTGAAAATCGGCCGGAATTGTTTAATAGGTGCGGGGACTGTTGTGACGAAAGATATTCCAGATAATGTCGTTGTAGTAGGTAATCCAGCAAGAATAATAAAAAATAGGTTATAAATTTAGATAAATAAAGAATAATTTATTATTTTGTAATAATTTTGTGATATGAGTTTTTTTTACCGTATTTAAAATTGAATATTGCATGTTTTTTTTATGAAATAAGTAAGAGAAACTAAAATCTGAGTTTGTTCTGAACAGATTTAATATTAATGTGTTATATTTGTACGAATTTGTTAATGGCTTTTGTTGCAGTATCTTAAAAAACACCTTCTGGATACTTTATATTTCTTTAGAAGTTTATATTGTTTTTACCCTTTACTAAAACTAATTGTTTGTGAGAATATTTGTGTGTCGTAATTTATTTCGATAGCAGTAGTAATTGATAATAACGATAGTAGCTTAAAGATATTTATTTCAGTATATGGACAATAAAAGAATATGGCTTTCATTGGCTCAAATGAGCGGACATGAAATGAAATACATTCAGGAAGCATTTGATACTAATTGGGTTGCTCCTTTAGGGCCTAATGTAAATGAATTTGAGCGTGGGCTTCAAAAATATCTGAATCAGGAATTTCATAATAAACATGTAGTTGCATTGAATACCGGTACAGCAGCTTTACATTTAGGCCTTTTGCAATTGGGAATCGGAACTGGAGATGAGGTTATTTGTCAAAGTTTTACTTTCGCTGCAACAGCTAATGTCATTACATATTTGGGGGCAACACCTGTATTTGTCGATAGTGAGCCTGATACATGGAATATAAGTCCAGAACTCATTGAAAAAGCAATTCAAACCAGATTGGAAATTACTGGGCAGTCTCCTAAAGCTATTGTATATGTGAATTTGTATGGAATGCCGGCAAAAATTGATGAATTAATCGAAATTTCAAAAAGATATAATGTCCCTTTAGTTGAAGATGCTGCAGAATCTCTTGGCTCTGAATATAGGGGACAAAAGTGTGGTACTTTTGGTGATTTTAGTGCCATTTCTTTTAATGGAAATAAAATTATTACAACATCTGGGGGAGGAGCATTAGTCTGTAATTCCAAAGAGATTGCTGAAAAAACTTTATTCTATGCAACTCAGGCGAGAGAAAACGAAGCTTTTTATCAACATCGGGAAATCGGATATAACTATAGAATGAGTAATATCTGTGCGGGAATAGGCCGGGGACAACTTTTGGTATTGGAGTCTTTTGTAGAAGCCAGAAAACGAAATCATAAACTCTATGCTCAATTATTTGATAATATCAGAGGAATAACTGTGCATGAAAATCCGAATTCTAAATTTAATTCTAATTTTTGGCTAACAACAATTCTTGTAGATTCTAAAAAATTCGGTAAAACATCAGACGAGATTCGGCTAGCTTTGGAAAAAGAAAATATTGAATCCAGACCTTTGTGGAAGCCAATGCACATGCAACCCGTTTTTAAGGGCTTTCCGGCTTTTGTAAATGGAATTTCTCAGGATTTATTTAGTACGGGGTTATGTTTGCCTTCCGGAGTTGGGTTATCAGTACCAGATATTGAAAAAATTGTTTCTGTTATCCTTCAGGATTATCCGCCTTATGGATTTAATGAATATAATAGGCTGAAAGATCTGAAAGTTAGAGTGAAACCTGAAGTGTCAACGTTGTTTTTAAATAAAAAAGATAAATA
>JAQVAV010000007.1 GCA_028690665.1 Paludibacter sp. | reverse complement strand
CAAATGCCTCGGCAGAATCTTTTAATGCTAAAATTAAAGCTTTTAGAGCTCAATTCAGAGGAGTGAGAGATATTCCTTTTTTCCTTTTTAGACTATCAAAAATATATGCTTAAATTTTTATTCCCCCAAACTTTTTGACTTGATCCATCTTTTGGAGACCTATTCGGGTACCCTGAGATTTTGAAAGGCTCGGGTACCCGAATTTGCTCATAAAATACTATATGTCAAGCAGTTCAAAGATTGAACATCTTGCAGGCTAATTACAGAACAAGTATTTTTGAACAATCAAAAGGTTACCACAAATGAATGCAAAACTTTCTATTCTCTTTTACGCAAAGAGAGCAAAAACCACAAGCGATGGTTTAGTCCCTATTTACATCAGAGTTACAGTTGATGGCGAACGTATCGAGTTGAGCACAAAGCGATACACCCACCCCGACAAATGGTCAATCGAGGGCAGTTGTATGAAAGGTACAACAATTGAAGCAAGATCAATCAATTCACATCTTGATGCTTTAAAAGCCAAAGTCTACGAGTACCAGCAACAATTAATCCGGGAAGATGAACCGGTCAATGCCGAAAACATGCGGAATAAAATCTTGGGCATTGAAAAACGCAAACACATGCTCGTTCCCATTTTCCAACAACACAACGACGAAATCAAAGCGCTTATTGGCAAAGATTATGCAGCAGCTACGCTGGTACGTTATGAAACTTCACTCAAGCACACTGTCGATTTCATGAAATGGAAATACAAAATTTCTGATATCGACATCCGAAAAATCGACCATGAGTTTATTACAAGCTATGAGTTTTATCTGAAAAGTGTTTGCAAATGCTGTCAGAACACGACCTCAAAATATATCAAAAACTTTGGTAAGATCATCCGGATTTGTCTGGCCAATGGTTGGATAGTCAAGAACCCATTTATCAATTACAAAAGTAAAATGGTTGAAGTTGAACGTCCTTTCTTATCCCAGGAAGAAATTGAAACCATGTTCAACAAGGTATTTGTTTCCGACCGGCTTAATCAGGTAAAAGACATTTTCCTGTTTAGTTGTTTTACGGGTCTCGCCTACTCCGATGTAAAGAAACTTTCCCGAAAAAATATTGGTATTGAAGTTGATGGAGATCGTTGGATTTTCATCAATCGTACAAAAACAGATACAAGGTCCAATATCCCTTTGCTACCAATAGCCATGGCCATTTTGGAAAAATACGAAGATCATCCGCAGGTTGTCAACCAGGAGAAACTATTACCGATATTGAGCAATCAAAAAATGAATTCCTATTTGAAGGAAATTGCCGATGCCTGTGGTATCACCAAAGAGTTGACCTTCCATATCGCCCGACATACCTTTGCCACTACTGTCACACTTTCAAACGGTGTTCCGATCGAAAGTGTTTCCAAAATGCTTGGCCATAAGAACCTCAAAACGACTCAGCATTACGCCAAAATTCTTGACCTGAAAGTCAGCAATGACATGCAGATTTTGAAAGAAAAATTAAGTGGAAATAATCTGTTGAAAATCAACAAATCTGTTGGATAATATTTTCAGTGGTTTGATTTAACCCTTGATTCTATATTAATAGTATATTATGAAGCTATAAATTAAACTATCGATAGCAAAATTTCAATGAAGTTAAACTGGATTTAATCACTATAGATATATCTATATAAGTCCTTCTGAGAATCTTCAAAATCAAATAGCAATTGAAATGTAGTGTTTTGAAATTGTATAATCAACTAATTTTAAAATCATTAAACATTCTAAGTGATAATTATTTAAGTACTTTCATGTCAAAAGTCCATTAAATTTGCTTGGAATTAATCATATATCCACTATCTTTGCTCGTCAAAATTATATGTATTTGTACTATTTTGCACATTTACATAATTTCCAACTACGATAAAATCACAACACAAATTGATTTTATTTTTCTGGCGGTCAAGGATATTCTTGTACAACCTTAAGTCAGTAAAAATATGAATAATACTATAGAAGAAAGTTACATCAAAGCTCTTTGCAAAGGCGATCAAAAAGCTTTTGAGATACTTTTTTTACAATATCAGCCGAAACTTGTTTTCTTCCTTCACGGTTTCATAAAAGACAACGAACAAGCCCGGGATATGGCCCAGGATATTTTTCTGAGTATTTGGAATAACAAAGAAAAACTTTCTGAAGTCAAATCATTCAAAGCCTATATCTACAAGATGGCTAAAAACACGGTTTGCAATTATTACGATCACATAATAGTAAACGAGAAGTTTGTAACCGACCAACTCACCCATTCATCCGAAATTGAAGATACCGAAGAAACAATATTTGCCAACCAGCTTCAGGACATGATTGATGTCACTGTAAGCCAAATGCCGCCCCAAAGGAAACAAATATATATTATGAGCCGCGTCGAAGGAATGTCAAATACGGAAATTGCAGAGAGATTAAATATAAATAAACGGACGGTCGAGAATCATTTAACCGCAGCTCTTGCTGATATAAGAAAAACAATCAAAACATGGATTATACTTTTCTTTTAATTTATCGGGATAAATGTGTGTGTAACGCACACCTTTACTTACATATATACAAATAGGTATTATGGAAGGTGTTAAGATCAAAAATATTATTCAGGCTTTTTTCGATAAGGATGTATCGAAAAAAACTTTATATCTTTTCGGGAAGTGGTTCAGATTAGATGAGGACACTGCTGAGAAAGAGTTGGCTATGAAAGAGCTATGGGAAAATGCTCCTGCAAATATTAGCGAAGAGACTTGGGAAGACTTTTCCAGAATAAACGCAAAAATAAATCTCAAGCAGAAAAAGAAATTCTCATTAACAAGAATAGCTGTCTCATATGCAGCCGCTATTGCATTAATTATTGTAAGCACTGTCTATATAACATATAAGATTGCGGTTCCTGTTCCTTTGGAATATACCCAACTCTCAGTTTCATATGGAGAGAGTAAAAAGATTACACTTTCTGATGGTTCAATTGTTGCGGTTAATGCCGGTTCAACACTTATTTATCCAAAAGACTTTACAGGAGATACCCGAACAGTATTTCTAACAGGGGAAGCTAATTTCAGCGTAGCAAAGAATCCCCATAAACCGTTCATTGTAAGAACAAAATACATTGATATAAAAGCATTAGGTACTAAGTTTTGTGTTCAATCTTATCCCTACGCTCAATATACAAAAGCAACTTTAATTGAAGGAAGCATAAAAGTCGACATGGAGGAAAATAAAGATAAATCATATATTCTTAAACCAAATAATCAATTGGTCTACTCTAATTCGGATAACAAAATCTCGGTAATTGACGTCGATGCTGCTAAAGTTGCCTCTTGGGAAAGTGGCTACTTAATTTTCCAGGGAGCTACTTTCGACGAAATTACTCAAACCTTGGAAAGAAAATACAACGTAGCGATTAACTATGATGGGAAGAAATTGAATCAGCAGTCCTATTTCGTCAAATTCAATCCGGATGAAACAATCGAAGATGCAATGAATGTTTTAACGATACTTATTAGTAAATCAAGCTACAAAAAGGAAAACTCAACTATATATTTCTATACCAAATAATCCCAAAAACGAAAATAACAAAGCCCTGTTTGTTTGCAAGCAGGGCTTTGTTATTTTATTATTTTTCATACACATATAAATATATTTATTTTTCACGGAAAAAATTTTCTTTCTGACTGTGTGTTGTTCATTATTTAGCTTACTTATTTACAGTAGGCCAAAAAACAGTATTGTATCAGGCTAAGAAAAAATTAAAATCAATAAGAATAAAAAAGATTGTTGTTTAGTTGACTCATTATCAAACATTAAATTTAGATTAAATGAAGCATATCAGATACGGATAATATATCTCGTTGATTCAAGGATAATTATCTTTTGAAACAAATCAGTTCTCAAATCACACATTCAATTCTTTTACTTATGAATAAAAAACAAATCTTTATTTTGATAATATCAGCACTATTTACATTTTCAATCGGATCAAGTGCCCAAAATCAAATAATAAATCTTACAGGGAAAAATATCTCCCTAAAAATGGCTTTTGATCAGATTGAAAAACAAACAGGATTCTCAGTAGATTACGATTCAAAAGTTATTGATATAAGAAAAGTCATTTCGATTCCTTATCAAACATTTGTGTTGAAAGATCTCATGTCGTTACTATTAAAAGATACTAAGTGCAACTACATAATAGATAAATCACATATTATAATTAGTCATTTTTTAGAAGAACCCAAAGAAAATGATTCGGGCAATAAAGATGTCTCAAAAAAAATCTCCGGCTTGGTAACCGATGAAAAAGGCGACCCAATTATTGGTGCATCAATTGTTCTTAAAGGGTCGAATACCGGAACAATTACAAGTGTCGATGGAACCTTTTCTCTTGAAGTTCCAAATCAATCAGAAATTACAATATCATATATAGGATTTAAGCAGACAGTTTTAAAATTAGGTAAAGCCAATAATTATAAAATTATTCTCGAAGAGGATTCTAAAACACTTGATGAAGTTATCGTAGTTGGATATGGAACTCAAAAAAAAATAAATCTGACAGGTTCTATTGCAACATTAAAGTTTGATGGTAAGTTAACATCAAGACCTGTAATGAATGCCTCAACCGCATTGTCTGGAAAAGTTGCAGGTTTATCTGTATTTCAAAGTTCTGGTAAACCTGGAGATGATAATGCAACTTTACGTGTAAGAGGAACTACAACAATAAATAACAGTTCACCATTGGTGCTTGTTGACGGTTTTGAAGCTGATATGAATAACGTAAACATGAATGATATTGAATCAATTACAATCCTTAAAGATGCATCTGCAACTGCAGTATATGGTTCCAGAGCAGCCAATGGAGTAATTTTGGTTTCAACAAAGATGGGAATTGGCGAACCTAAAGTAACGTTAAATAGTTTTATGTCCAGTCAAAGTCCAGTGAATAAAATTGAATTTGTAACTGACTATGCTGAACATATGGAATATATCAATGAAGGAAGAAAAAATATGGGAAAATCAGAAATATTCTCTTTGTCGAATATAGAAAATTGGAGAACTGCTAAAGCAAACCCTAATGAATTGAATGAATATAATGTACCTAATTATATAGCTTACCCAAATACAAATTGGTTTAATGAGATTTTCATGACAGGAATAGCACAAGAACATAACATATCTGTTCAAGGAGGTGAAAAATCATTAAAATATTTAATCTCTGGTGGATATGTTGAGAATCAAGGAATAATGAAAAATTCAGCTTTAGAAAAATATCAGCTTAGAGCAAATTTTGAAACAAAAGCATATACATGGTGGACATTGGGAGCTAAGTTTTTTGGATTAAAGCAAGAAAAAGGTATGGCAAATATTTCGAGAGGATTTGAGTATTTACCTCAAACATCACCAGGTATTTATCCCGGAGTAGATAATAAATGGGGTTCTCCAGCTTTAACAAACCAAGAATCTTCAACTGCAAATAATATATTTGAAAAAATGGCTTTAGGAGGCTATGATAAAATGTTTCGTGCAAACATTACTTTGTTTTCAAAAATTAATTTATTTAAAAATATTAATCTCGAAACATCATATAATTATGCTCCTGATTGGGGAGATTATGCATCATGGTCAGTACAAGCTGGAACATGGAATTATGTAGAAAATAAAAGATTGTCAGATTCAAATCTAGAAAATGGAATTATTACTAATTCATCTTTTAAGAGAGCTCGTTACTCTGCAGATATATTGCTAAGATATAATATAAAATTGAATAACAATCACGAGCTAAATACATTATTAGGATATAATCAAACCTATTATAATGAAAATGTATTTAGTGCATCTACTAAAGGCATGACTGATTGGGATTTACATGTCCTTAATACTGGACTTAATTTAAAATCAATGACGGGTTCTGAATCAGACTGGTCATTAAGGTCTTGTTTTGGAAGAATAAATTATTCCTATAAATCGAAATATTTAGCTGAAGCAAATTTGAGATATGATGAATCTTCTCGTTTTGGCACTGATGTAAGAGGAGGTTTTTTTCCATCTTTTTCTGCGGGATGGAGAATCACAGAAGAAAAGTTCATGCAAGGTACAAGTAATTTAATTCAAAACCTAAAATTGAGAGGTTCTTGGGGGTTATTAGGAAATAATCAATTAGGTAATTATGACTGGCAAGCCGGATATTCAGTTGCAAATGTCGTCTTAGATGGAATACCTCAGAATTCGCTCGTGGTATCAAAGCAGAGCAATAGCTTGTTACGTTGGGAATCGGTAGCAACATCAGATTTAGGAATTGATTTTTCAATTTTAAATGGCAAGTTAGCCGGGGAAATTGATTATTATCATAAGTTGACAACTGGAATGATACTGACCCCAGATACATATTTGACAATGGGAACAGTAACCCCAGCAACCCAAAACACTGCAGAATTAACTAATCAGGGTATCGAAATAACATTAAATTGGCGAGATAAAATCGGAAATTTAACTTTTGAGTTAGGAGGAAATTTCTCACTCAATAAAAATTTAGTAACTAAATATCGAGGTGAACTTAAAAAGGGTTGGACAACTGATGAAAATGGAACTTCTTATTATGAGAATAATGTAGGAGAAGTTTCAAGATCTGGTTTTGGTGGGCTGATTGTTGAGGGACATACCTTAGGAGAATCCTATTTACGTTCTTTGTATAGAGGTAGCGGTAATTATAATCCAACATCAACTGTTGTAGATGTGAATGCTGGGCCCAAAGATGGTATGATCAGGACAGAAAATGATATGAAATGGGTATTAGCAATGCAAGCTGCTGGGTATAAGTTTTCTCCATTAAATACTGTATCCCAAAATTCTCTTTGGTATGGTGATTTAATATATGCTGATAAAAATAATGATGGTATATATGGAGATTCAAATGATATGGATTTTACAGGTAATTCTCAATTGCCAAAATACAATTTCGGATTCAATTTTACTGCTGCATATAAACAATTTGATTTTTCAATGGTATTATCAGGTAGTGCTGGTTTTTCATATTATTGGAAATCACAAGGTTATAACAGCCCAAGAACCCAAAATGGTTGGAGCATATCAAAATATTATGCTGAAAATGCTTATCGATTTGACTTTAATGATATTGAAAACTCGACTAATAATCAAAATGCTTTATTTCCTAGATTACTAGATGAAACCGAAGGTTCAAATGGAGTATCAAGTGAGTTTTGGGAATATGACGCCTCATTCATTAAAGTTAAAAATATACAAATCGGTTACACAGTTCCGAGTAATATATCTAAGAGGATATTAATGGAAACAGCTCGTTTATATCTATCTGCAGAAAATCTTTATACAATAACTAGCTTTCCAGGTTTAGATCCTGAAATTGGAGCAAGTGTCGGATATCCTACGATAAAACAATTCACTTTAGGAGTTAACATAACGTTTTAATATAAAATTATGAAGAAATATTTTTATTTGGTATCAATATTATCTATGTTTTTATCCTGTTCAAATGATTTTTTAGAAACCAAACCATATGACAGCATTGGAACAAATAATATGTGGAATAGTGAGTCTAAGGCAGATCAAGGAGTTGCTGGAATTTACAATATTCTTAGAAGTAGTACAACAGGCGGAACAAATTATAAAATTTTTGATGGGCTCGGCTTTGTAAACACTTATTATGGGACGAGCGATCCTTTTGTTTTGGAGTTTCTAAAAGGTAGTATTACCCCAAGCTCTAGTATTTTTTCAGAGACTTGGAAGCAACATTATGAAGGTATTCATAGAGCTAATAATGCAATAGCTAATTTGAAAAAAGCTGGTTTGACAGATGAAAAATATAATAGATTAATTTGTGAATCAAAATTTCTTAGAGCCTTTTTTTATTATAGATTAAATGCGTTATTTAAAGGTGTTCCTATTTATACTGAACCAGTAAATGCAGATGAAGTTACACGGACTCAATCAAGCGTTGAAGAAGTTTATGACCAATGTATTCAAGATCTGGGTGACTGTATTGATAATTCGTATTTTCCAAGAAACACCTTAACAGAAAACTATGGAAGAGCATCCAAAGGGGCTACTTATGCTTTGCGAGGCATGGTTTATATGTGGAAAAAAGAATATAAAAAAGCAATCGATGATTTTTTAGAAGTGGAAAAATGCGGTTATGGGTTATGGCAAGGCAACTGGGGCGACTTCTTTAAATTTGAAAACGAAAAGGATAAAGAAATGATATTCCCTTTGCAGTGGGATGAAGCTTTAGGTTTTTCATCACAAATACAAAAGTTTGTTGGAGGGAGATCTCATTATGACGGTTGGACAGAAGCTCAGCCTTCATCAGATTTTGTAGATTCATTTTTAAATGCAGATGGTTCGACTTTTAATTGGGAAGATTATTTACCAGGTTGGAATAATATGACTGTGGCACAAAGAGAAGTCTTTTTCTTAAGAGATGGATTAAGCTTAAGCTCAACAGACTCTAAAATTAAAACGGCCTATAATGATGCCCTCAATAGAATAGGCACTGCTGCAATGACAAAATATCTTGTATCAGGAAATGAAGCACGTATAAAAAATGCATATGCAAACAGAGACCCACGTCTTCAAAAAACGGTTTTTACGCCTTATTCTGAGGCAATATGTTACAGCCCTTACTGGAATAGTGGTGAAGAACATCTAACCACATTGAGGTGGCCATTAATCTCTAATACAGCTCCTTATTGGGATATGTGGAATGATAAAAGATCAACAGCCTTTTATATGTATAAAAAGTATAATGAAACAAGAAAAGGAAGATATATTGATAGAGATAGATGTTCTGTTGATTTTCCTCTAATTCGTTATACGGATGTTGTATTATTATTATCAGAGGCTTATAATGAAGATGAACAAATTGATAAATCAATTGAACAATTTAATAGAATCAGAACAAGAAAAGGGGTAGAAATGCCGTCATTAACAATTACAGGATTTGGACCAAATGTGGTTCAAGGGAAAGAGGATATGAGAGAACGTATTCGTTATGAAAGAAGAGTTGAACTTGCTTTAGAAGGGATTAATTACTTTGATGAATTAAGGTGGGGAACATGGAAACTTTCAAAATTTAACGGAGGTCAATCTAATGCTGGTCGAAAATCATGGTGGGGTTATATTGAAACTTCATATTATTGGAAAGGAGACTATATTACAACTTGGCCAGTGCCAACAAAAGAGGTGCAAATGAATCCAAACTTGAAACCCACTGCTGGTTGGTCATACTAATATTATCTATTTATCAAAATAAAGTATTGTAAATCATGAGAATAATTTCAGTATTTATAGAAAACACAATCATACTCTTTATGATAATGTTATTTTCCTGTGGAAATGTGATATCACCAATAGATGATAAACAAAATTTATCCCCTGATAATGATGGCCTTCCAGATCCCACAGGAAGTTACGATTATTCAACGATATCAGATCATCCGAGATTATTATTTTCAAAAGAAGATGAGGTGAGATTGAAACAAAAATTATCTACAAATTCAGATCTTTCGGCAATAAATGATGTGATTATTTCAAGTTCAAATGCAATATTAAATACAACTCCTGTAACTAGGGTGCTTTCGGGAAAAAGACTTCTTGCTGTATCAAGAACTGCTCTAAAGCGTATATTTTATTTGTCTTATTCCTATAGGATGACCAATGATAAACGATATCTAAACCGCGCTGAAAGGGAACTTAATGCGGTATGTGATTTTACCGACTGGAATCCATCACATTTCTTGGATGTTGGTGAAATGTCAATGGGTGTTGCTATCGGGTATGATTGGTTGTATGATAGTCTAAATGTAACTACAAGATATAAAATAAGAGAAGCCCTTAAAAACAAGGCATTTACTCCTTCAAAAAACAGTAGCTATAATTGGTTCTTAACTAATGATGCCAATTGGAATCAAGTATGCAATACGGGATTAACGTATGGTGCATTAGCAATCTACGAGGGAGCAAAAGACTTATCAGTTGAAATTATTGAACGATGTTTGAATTCAATTAAATTGCCATTAGATGCTTATGGTCCAGATGGGAACTATCAGGAAGGATATATGTATTGGGCTTATGGGACCAGTTTTCAGGTAATGCTTTTAGCTGCTCTGGATAGTGCTTTGGGATCTGATAAAGATTTATATAAAACTCCAGGATTTTTAAAAACAGCTGAATATATCTTGTATATGGTTGGATCAGATCAACAATGTTATAATTATTCTGACAGTTATAAACAACAAACACCTTGTTTCCCGATGTTCTGGTTTTCTAAAAAGAGTAATAACTCATCGCTTATATATACAGAGAAAAAAATGATTGCCGGAGGAGGTGCTTACATACAAGCTTTTGATGAAGACCGATTACTCCCTGCTGCGATAATATTTGCAAATAATTGTGATTTATCTAATACTGAAGAGCCGACAAAGAAAATATGGGTCGGGCAAGGTGAAACACCGGTAGCTCTTGTCAGAACAGGTTGGGACGTGAATGACACATATCTTGGCGTAAAAGGGGGAAAGGCAGGTAATTCACATGGTCATATGGATGCAGGATCGTTTGTATATGTTTCGGATGGGGTCAGATGGGCTATGGATTTAGGAATGCAAGATTATTTACCATTAGAGACCAAGGGCATCGATTTATGGAATATGGGGCAAGATTCACAACGTTGGGAAGTATTTAGATTAAATAATAAAGCACACAATACGTTAACAATAAACGACAAACGACATCTTGTTAATGGAATGGCACGAATAACAAAGACATATGATTCAGATGCAATGAGAGGTGTGGAAATAGATATGACTGAAGTATTTCAAGATGATTTAAGTGAAGCTAAAAGAACAGTAGCACTTATTGATAATAAAAAACCTTTTCCAGATTCTTTAAAAAACTATTCGGATTTAATTAAAAATAATTTTGTAGAAGAGCTCACAATTGGAAACGACTTGGAAGAAGGTTATTACCAATATACAGATCAGGCATTAAGTCCTATACAGGTAAATCAATGGAATCGAGCTGCCAGAACAGGAAATACGGGTGGTGTCAGTCCCAAAATAACATCTCCATTAAGTTATGACGGATATATAGATTCTAATGTAGGAAATTCTTTTGAATTATCAAAGTTATCCAATAGTGAATCCCGATTGACGACCTATTCTCTGACCAATAGTGCAGTTTATCGTCAAGGGTCATATTATTTATCTTTTCTAATAAACGTAGGATCTAATACAATTGCAGGTGACAATGTTGCGGTTATAATGTTTGATGGAACTTATACAGGAGATTTTCAGCGTATATGTCTTTGTGTGAAAAATGAAACGACCAATAATACATTTAAGTTTGGATTAGCCGCTAAAGATGGATCTACTCAATATCCAGCCATATATGCACCTTCTATTTATAATTATGGTACAACTTATTTGGTGGTTATGAAATATGATTTTACAAATGGCAAGGCTAACTTATATGTAAATCCGACTTTACAATCGGAGCCATCACCTTTAGCAAGTATAACAAATTCAGATTTGAATGATAAAGGAATAAGAGGGATTACTGTTCGTCAAAGGACTAATTATTCTGCTAAAATAGGAAGTTTACGTTTCGTAAAATCATGGAGTAATATCTTTTGTGGAGATTATTTACTAATAAAAGACAGTCTTCGAACAACATACTCTAACAAAAAAGTAGAGTGGAGAATGGTCACGATAGATTCAGTCGAACAATTGGGGACTAATAGTTTTAAATTGATGAAAGATGGGAAAATAATGTTACTTAATATCGAGTCAAAAACTCCCTTTACAATTAAGACATGGTCGACTCAACCAACGACAGATTATGATGCGCCAAATCCAGGTACAATAATAGTCGGTTTTGAAAGTATTTTAATACCAAATCAATCTAATTCTTATAAAGTGAGATTATTTAAGAGTCATTCATCTCTTCCTATGGGAATCAATTCTTCAGAAGTTACAATAACAAATTATAATCAATTAATTCATAATAAAGAAATTGTTTCCGAAGAATATTTCTCCCTAACAGGAATTAGAATATATTTTCCAATATATAATTCAATATTAATTAAAAAAACAGTCTATGCTGATGGCTTTATGGAAATAAAAAAAATTTTAAACAAGTCAAATAATTAGCTTTAGTCGTTTTATATATTTATGTTGAAATAAAATATTTAATTAGTTTTACAGCGATACGAATAAGTCTTAATATAAAAAATAGAAAGAGAGAAATGGATAAATCTAAATTGATAATTATTTTGATTTTAATGCCGATTGTGAGTATCTGTTGTATGACTGCGGCAGGCTTATCAACAAAATTAAAAACATCTCAATATTGGTCAAAAGAAAAAGCTCTAACTTGGTATTCCACCCAACCATGGCTCAGTGGCTGCAATTTTCAACCCAGCACAGCCATTAATCAGATAGAAATGTGGTCAGGCGATACCTTTGATGCCGCTACAATTGATAAGGAATTAGGTTGGGCCGAAGAACTCGGATTCAATACCATGCGCGTATTTCTGAGTAGTGTGGTGTGGAAAAACGACGCTTCAGGGTTGAAGAAACGCATGGATCAGTTTCTGACTATATGCGATAAGCATAAGATAAAACCCATGTTTGTGTTTTTCGATGACTGCTGGAATGCAGAATCCTATTATGGAAAACAACCCGACCCCAAACCCGGAGTTCATAACTCAGGCTGGGTGCAGGATCCTTCGTGTTCTCTGCGTGAGGATACAACCAAATTGTTTCCCGTCCTCGAAAAGTATGTAAAAGACATTTTGGGAACTTTCAAAAACGATAAGCGTGTTCTGATGTGGGATTTGTACAACGAACCGGGCAATAGTCAACACGGAATTAATTCCCTGCCTCTGCTTCTCAATGTGTTTAAGTGGGCACGAGAAGTAAATCCGTCTCAACCCATTACTTCCGGTATCTGGTATTTTGGCTGCAATGAGCTCAACGTTTTTCAGTTGGCAAACTCTGACATAATCACTTATCATAACTATGAACCGATCGACAATCACCGCACAGAAATTAATTACCTGAAAATGTTTGGTCGTCCGTTGATTTGTACCGAATACATGGCTCGTCGTAATAACAGTCTTTTCAGGACAATAATGCCATTGCTGAAACGAAATAATGTAGGCGCTATCAACTGGGGCTTTGTATCCGGAAAGACAAATACTATTTTTGCCTGGGACGAACCCATGCCCGAAGCAAAAGAACCCACTCTTTGGTTTCACGATATCCTACGAAAGGACAAAACACCATTTGATCCTGCCGAAACCGATTTTATTAAAAAGATGACCGGGAAAACTAATCAGATACAATTGATGGATCCGAAAAACTTCGATGCGAAAATCGATGGAAAACAGGTTTCGCTCTACACACTGAGAAACCGTCAGGGTATGGTGGCACAAATTACCAACTTCGGAGGAAAAGTTGTATCGCTGTGGACACCTGACAGGGATAATAATTTTGCAGACATTGTAACTGGTCTTAAAAGTATATATGATTATCAGAAAACTAACGAAGTTTTTTTTGGTGCATTAATAGGGCGCTATGGTAACCGTATAGCCAAAGGAAGATTTATGCTGAACGGAACAGAATACTCCCTACCGATTAATAATGGCAAAAACACCTTACACGGAGGTCCTAAAGGATTCCACAATGTGGTTTGGGATGCCCGTCCATTCAAGAACGACCAAAACGAAGATGCTTTGGAACTGAAATATTTATCGAAAGATGGCGAAGAAGGTTTTCCGGGCAATCTGATGGTGACGGTGATTTACACCCTGACCAATGACAATGAACTGAGGATTGATTATACGGCGACTACAGATAAACCGACCGTGGTAAACCTGACACATCATTCGTTTTTCAACTTGTTTGGATTCTCTGGTGGAGTAGCCAAGTCGATAAACAGCCATATCCTGAAAATCAATGCTTCGACCTATACCCCGACCGATGACGGTCTGATCCCAACAGGAGAAATTGCGAAAGTAAAAGATACCCCAATGGATTTTACAAGCCCGACGGCAATTGGCGAGAGGGTAAATACGGACTTTACCGCCCTAAAGAATGGAAAAGGTTACGACCACAACTGGATATTGGACAAACACGGAGATGTGATGACTGAAGCAGTTGTAATTTACGAACCCTCAAACGGTCGCCAGATTCGGGTGATAACGAACCAACCGGCTTTGCAATTCTATGGAGGGAACTTTTTTGATGGTAAAGAAAAAGGTAAATACGGAGAAATATACACTTACCGCACTTCGTTTGCTTTGGAAACGCAGCATTATCCCGATAGTCCGAACCACCCTGATTTTCCATCAACGGCATTGAATCCAGGTCAGGAGTATCATCATACCTGTATTTATAAGTTTGAAGTAAGAGATTAAATAATAGAATAAGTGATAATTGGGGTGTTGTATAGATGTGAAAATAAGGAATAATTAAAAGTTAAATATATATTCCCTGTTAAAAAATCAGTACTCCTCCCTGTTCCCAAAGTAAATCCAACGGATAAATTTCAAACTGATACCTATATTCTGAATGGTAAAGGAATAGAAACATTTACGCCGAGTTTCACCTATCATGGATTTCAGTATGTGGAGGTAGAAAGCAGCGAACCTATTAAGCTTTTCAAAGAAAGTCTTACCGCACAGTTTATACATACCAGTGTGGATCAAACAGGTTCATTCAGTTGTTCCAACGAGTTGCTTAACAAAATATGGAAAGCTACCCGTCAATCCTATCTTTCTAATTTACAAAGCATACCCACCGACTGTCCACAACGCGAAAAGAACGGTTGGACAGCAGATGCATGGATATCAATGGATTTTGGATTACAAAATTTTGATGCCATTACCGTTTATGAAAAATGGGCAAATGATATGGTGGACAATGAGGCAGAAAAAGGTTACATCAGCTGCATTATTCCCAGTGCAGGTTGGGATTTGGGAAATGGCTGTGGACCAGTATGGGCGGGTGCTATGTTCTTTGTGCCCGATAAAATTGATCAGTATTATGGCGATATAACTGCTATAAAGAGACTATACGGTGTATGTGAACGATATCTGCAATTTCTGAAAACACAGGAGGAGAACGGAATATTGAGCCAAGGTTTAGGCGATTGGGTTTTTTATAAAACCTCAACACCCACCACTTTTACTTCTACTGCTTTTTACTTTGAAGAAAATAAATTGATGGCGCAATTTGCCCGAAAATTAGGCAAAGATGCTACACCATACGATAACAAAGCGGCAGAATTGCTTTCAACGCTGAATGTCAAATTCTTTAATCACGATTCACTCATTTATGCTAATGGTTCACAGGCTGCAATGGCAACGGCTCTTTATATGGGGATTGTGCCTAAATCATACGAAAACAAAGTAGCAGCCAAATTATACGAAATCGTTCAGAAGAACGATTTTCAACTTGATTTTGGTATGATAGGGAGTAAATTCATGTTACCCGTACTTGTAAAATATGGCTACGTTCAAGCTGCATACAAAATGATTACAAAAGAGACAGTTCCTTCATGGGGTGCCTTTATCAAACAAGGATACAAAACTTTACCTGAATCTTGGACTGTCAATAATGCAAGTAATGATGCTTCACTCAATCATATTTTTTTAGGAGATGTAAGTTCTTGGATGACTAAGACGTTTGCAGGAATCAATTTTGATAACGACAATAGGGGATACAATCATATAATCATCAAACCACATTTTGTGAAAGATTTAAGCTGGGCAAAAGCAGAATATCATTCGATAAAAGGATTAATAAAATCTGAATGGAAGCGTAAAGGGAATGCCATTGAATTAAAAGTAACTATTCCCGAAAATACAACAGCAATTGTTTATACTGATATTGAACATCGAATTTCAGGAGGAAAATATACTTTTATTTTTAGTACATGACAAAAATTATATAGCGATATAATTATTTGATATTCAGCAAAATAGTTGTCACTTCATTTGGATAAGACCTTAATTTTCAGTATCTTAGAGAAAAAAATCTTGGCGGATTTTACTCAAATATGAAAACTAAGGCCTCACACAAAAATAGTGATTTAACCTCAATTTTGGTTGAACACTTTGGAAAAAGTTTAAACTTAGCCCGAATAAAGTTCATTAGCTTGTTTATTTGTGCTCTATGCAAGGTTCAGGTAGTTTGTTTTGAAAAACTTGCCAGTGGCTTTGAAAATAGCTGTGACAGCAACTCTTCACTGCGACGAATACAGCGTTTTATGGCTGAATACAAGCTTGACAAAGACTTGATTGCAAAATTGATATTTGCACTTTTGCCACATAAACCACCGTACTCGATTGCAATCGACAGAACGAATTGGAAATTTGGTCAAACAAATATCAATATACTTGTATTAGCCATTGTTTATAAAGGAGTTGCCTTTCCAATTTTATTCAAATTAATGCCTAAACGAGGTAATTCTCATACAACAGAGAGAATTCAAATCGTCAATCATTACATTCGATTATTTGGCAAAGAATCGCTTCTTTACTTGATAGCAGATCGAGAATTTGTTGGTGAACATTGGATTGACTATCTGAACTTTAATCGAATTGAATATCACATTCGTATTCGGGATAACTTCTGGGTTACAAATCCAAAAACTGGCAAACAGTTTAAGGCTACTTGGCTCTTTGCTGATTTAAAGTTGAATCAAACAAAATTTTTACACTCGATATATTATGTCAATAATCAGTTGTGTTATTTGTCTGCTTCAAAAATCAAAAACAAAGAAGGAAAAACAGAATTTCAGATAGTTATCTCATTTTGCAAACCTGAAATTGCGCAAAAAATATATAAAAAACGCTGGCAGATTGAAACTGCATTTAGAGCTTTAAAAACAAGTGGATTTAATATTGAAGACACTCATTTGACTGATATAGAAAGAATTGATAAACTTCTATCATTAGTTTTAATTGCTTTTACTTGGTCATATTTAGTTGGAATATATTTACACGAACAAGTAAAATCTATTAGAATTCTAAACAATGGCAGAAGGGCTAAAAGCTTTTTTAAAAATGGACTAACTTTCATTGCGTCTATTCTTTTAAATGGTCATTTTCAATCAGATATAGATATTTTTATTTTTTTGTCATGTACTTAGAAATCGGATATAAAAATGAATTCTTAGATTAAAAAAGTTGATATTCAGCTTTCAACAAACCATTCTTAAATGATTGACTATTGATCAATTTCCAGTTAGATTCCAGCTTATACTTGGGAAACAACCGAATTCCGTTTCCCTGCAAGACCGGCAAATAAATTAAGACCATTTTATCAATCAGTTTGCATTCTAATAGTGATGCCGTTAAAATACCTCCACCCAATAGCCATATATCTTTACCGTCAACTTCTTTGAGCTTTTTTATTTCATTGATCGCATTTTCTCTAATAAAGTGCACCTCTTTGTGAAATTCAATTGCTCTTTGAGAAATAACGTATATCTCTTTCGCCTTGAATGGCATTTCAACATCTATACAAGATAATTCATAATAGGTATTTCCACCCATTACAATCGTGTCGATTGAATCAAAAAACTGATCTTTTCCGTAATCTTCACGTTCAGGCCTTGAGATTGTTATCAACAAATCAAATCCTCCGTAAATGGGAGCTAAATAACCATCTAAAGAAACTGTTGTGTATAGTATTATCTTTTTCATATCAGCTAAAATTGTAGAGTGCCTAAATAAAAGAACGTGGACTTTCAACTATTTCCCACGAGGCATCGGCATACCTACAAACGAAACAGACGAAGCCCACGCCACACTTTACGCATAGTATGAACATTCTGCCTATATCCCGTTTGTTGTTGAAAATTGCCGATTTTCGTGAGAGACTTTTAGCGAACGCTATGTTGAATTCCTATATTGAGTTGTTCTTTTCTAAATTATATAATAAGATTTAAATATGAGATTTGAATTTATTAGTCAGACCATACCTGTTTTATTTGCCACTTATATCCGTATCATCCATCCGCTTAATCAAGTCGTCCTAAACGATCGAAGAATTGAGTCCGATTGCCTTTTCTGCCCCTTATCTCCAAGAAAATACGGTAAATATCCCCAATACTTATATTGAAGATATTTTCCATATATGCAGTAAGAGCATTTAATTTTATATTGCCATAGTCAATGCATTTCGCAGTGTACAGCGCATAAATCAACTCGACTAAATCCGTTTTAGTCGCCGTCCATGTTTCGCGTGTCTGAAGTACGGGAAAATCTGTTTGAGTATGTTCAGGCTCCATCTTCAACTTAAAAAGTTCGGAGTTAATATGCAATTCAATAAGATCGTTAGCTATAATCTTTGAAATTTTATAATCATAACCGGTGGAGAAACGGACATCTCTTTCGTAATAGAAACAAGCCAGATTAACCGGAATATCAATGTCCCTGTTTCGAAGAAAATAGTATTTATCAAAGTGGATAGAGTCAGTACGGTAGTAGTGATAAATCTCAACATTCCGATCAAAAAAATGCTTTATTCTGTCCAGTTCAGCCATCAAATATGCTTCAACAGTCAGCACGCTTCCTCTTGGACGGTTTATCTCAATTTTATACACAGACAAGTAATAAATCAGATTACTCCATATTTTAGGTTTCTGCTCTTTGAAAAACTTTATTTCTTCCTCTTCTGATTGAAATTCATAATTAATCACAAACTCTTTCAGTACCTGCAACCTGCCATCAAGAAACTTTAAAATCATCTTTAGAATTGTCAACCTATTTTTCTCATCATTTTCTATTTTCTTTATTTGGTTTTCAATTTCTGTAAGCAAAGTTCTTGTAAAGTTTTCCATAAAACTAAGTCAAATAAGTGACTTTGATTATAATTTTAAATTTAATACTAAGTAGAGTGTGTTTTTGAGATATTGCTTTAAATACCTTTCAAAAGAAAGAATGTTTGAGAATTAACAAACATTCTTTCTGTCCTTAAAAAACTAATAGTTTGATAGTGAACTTTGAATTTCTTATCTTATAGAAAAAATATTCTATCCTGATTTATTTAACGTACTTAACTACAAACCCATAACTATATTCTTTATTCTTCAATAGATATTGTTCATGAGGCAATGCCCCCCAACTTGTATCACCTCCAACGCCGCGCTGAGCTAAATCAACACAAACAATAACTTCATGCCGTGGAGTAATATCATTTATATGAAGATTTTTCTTCGTAAGACCAGCATCAAAATCTTCAGGGTAGTTATTTAAAGCACTTGCACAGACTGGTTGTAATCCTTCAATCCGTATGCCATTACCTGAAGTATTAGTTAGAGACATCCAACGAATATCCGTTTTATATCCATTTTCCTGCGGACGTGTATATGGAACATATTGATCTGCTACCTTACTGTTATAAACGCCTGTAAATGCGGCTGTGTTTCTGTCAGTATAGTTTTCCCATGGTCCTCGACCGTAATAAGTGAAATTTTCAAATTCTTTATAGAGCGACATAATCATACCAAAACGAGGCATTTCAGGCAGGTCTTTCGTACCGGCTTTATATGAAATATTTACAGATAATGTGCCGTCACTTTCTAAGCTATAAACAACCTGATAATCGGAAGCAACATCTTTTAGGTAAATGTTGGCTGTTACAACAACTTTGTGGTTCTCTTCCTTTACAGTCGTACTTTTTACTGATGTATTATCACCTGCGGAACGCCATATATTGCTTTTTTTTGCCATTCCATTCCCAAAATCATTATCGGTTGGAGCTCGCCAAAAGTTAGGTCTCGGATATTGATTGAAATACGATTTACCATCAACCTGATAATTTTCAAGCATTCCAGATCGCTTGTTGATAACCACAACAACACCTGAAGTTGCCATAGTAATATTTTCTTTACTATCTTTTACTTTTGGTGTTTTGCCTAACGAAGTTGATCTTACAAAGTATTTGCCTTCACCGATTTTAAATTGTTCACGAGCAACTTCATAGTTTTGAGGTATAACCTCAGTCCCTGTTTTTGTATATGCAAATACATTGAGTAAATACTCAACTCCTTCCTTTGTTGGCAGGTCTGGCAATTCTATTTTTACATTTTTTTGTGAAAGTGGATATAAATTCAGGACAAAATTTCCTTGCTTTGTTATTGAACCATTTTCCAATATCTCGTATTTGAAAAGATAATTTTTCAGGTTTGTATAGGCAAACCCATTTTCTACGTTGATGATGCCTTTATTAATATTAACTGCTTTGAATAAAATATTCTGATATACTTTTTTTACTTCAAAAGCTCCCGGATGAGGAATGCGGTCGGGAGAGACCAATCCATTATGATCAAAGTTTTCATCATTTGTGTAACTTTGACTTCCCATATCACCACCATAAGCCCAGTATTTTCTACCTACTTCGTCAGTCATTTCAAATCCTTGGTCAACCCAATCCCAAATGAAACCGCCTTGCATATTTTTACTGCTATGAATAATATCCCAGTATTCCTGAAAATTACCGCTGCTGTTTCCCATAGCATGAGCATATTCACACATGATAAAAGGTCTTGCTACATGCTGACGCGTTGCATATTCTCTTATGCTGTCCATACGAGGATACATCGGACAGAAAATATCTGTATTTTCACCTTCACCGGCTTGTTCAAATTGACATAATCGTGTATTATCACATTTTTTCACCCACTTATAAGCATCATGAAACACCGGACCATTGCCACATTCATTCCCCAAAGACCAAATTATAACCGATGGTTGATTTTTATCCCGTTCAACCAAACTATAGATACGATCCATGTGAGCGGCATGCCATTCGGGTAAATAAGCTACATGTTTCGTTTTATCAAACCAACCTTGAAATTCAGCTCCCATACCATGGCTCTCAATATTAGCTTCATCCACTAAATAAATGCCATATTGATTGCAAAGTTTCACCCAGGTTATGTTATTCGGATAATGACTGCATCTCACGGCATTAATATTTAATTGTTTCATCAACCGAATATCTTTCATCATGGTTTCCTTATCCTGATAATGACCTGTGATTGGATTATGTTCATGCATATTGACTCCATGAACCATAATCTTAACTCCATTAACCAGCAGTTGTCCGTTTTTAAGTTCTACTTTTCGGAAGCCAATTTTGGTTGAAACTGTTTCAACAAATTTATCTTCTTCGTCTTTAAGCGTTAGTAATAATGTGTACAAATTAGGAGTTTCATCACTCCATAATTTGGGTGATATAACTTTTTGGAATATTGTGCCTGATTCAGTTCCATTGGCTGAAATATTTACTTTCTGAGTTTTAAAGAAAACCTCCTTTCCTAAAGCATCTACTAATTTAGCCTCCACAGTTTGGTTGTTTCTCACAATCGGATTCATGTTTTTCAACACAATATCTACCGACAAACTTCCATTTTTGTAAGAAGTATCCAAATCAGGTTTTGCAAAGAAATCCGCAATACGAACATTGTTGGTGCTATATAAATATACATTTCGGTCAATACCGGAAATCCGCCAGAAATCCTGATCTTCGAGGTAAGAACCGTCACTCCAACGATAAACTTCAACAGCCACCAGATTTTTCCCCTGTTTGGTGTATTTTGTAATATCATATTCAGCCGGACTTTTGGTATTCTCGGTATAGCCTACTTTTTCGCCATTCACCCAAACGTACATGGCCGAAGTTCCAGCTTCGAAATGAAGATAAACACGTCGGTTCGTCCAGTTAGTGGGCAAATCGAAATAGCGACGGTAAGAACCGACAGGATTATCTGAATGGTTGATATAAGGCGGATTTTTTGGAAATGGATAAATTATATTGGTGTAAATAGGAATTCCGTAACCTTTTAATTCCCAGTTTGACGGGACAGAAATTTCCTTCCAGTTTTCCACGTTGAAATCTTTTTTGTAAAAATCTTTCGGACGTTGATCGGGAGTTGGTGACCACTGAAATTTCCATTCACCATTCAAAGTTAAATACCAGGGTGAACGAGAGTAATCGTCAGCAATAGCTGATGATTCGTCAGCATAGGGCAAAAAAGTTGCACGTGCCGGCTCCCGATTGATATGGAACACTGAGGGATTTTCCCAATCGTTTTTTTGGGCAAAAGAAATAAAGTAGAATGGAAACAGAAAAAGAAGTAACGTTAACAGCTTAATTTTCATATTGTACAGAACAAATTAGTTTTTATTATGTATCAAAAATAAATTATCACCGGTTTTTACAGAAAATACTTTTTCATTGACTATAAGTTTATATGGTAAATTTGAATTAACAGTAATTTTCCGTTCTTCTTCGGTTTTTGCAGTTTCGCAGACAACAGAAGTAATGATTTTCCCAAAGCGTAAATTTTCAATACCATTTCTGTCTTGACGTTGTAAATGCCATGTTAAGCTATTATCAATGGCATTAGCTTCAATTCCAATAATATTTTCAATAAGCATAGATATTGGCACTAAACCATTCCAACCCACAAAATTAGGTTTACAAATGTATTTACCACTGGCATCAGTTGCCGGAAGATACATTTCCGGTGAATAAACTTCCCATATTGTTCCAGTAGATTTGTAGATTTCAGACATCGAATAAAGGAATTTCTCGGCGATAGTTGTTGCTAAGTCATAATAACCATGCTGCTCAAGACCTTTGACTACCATATATGAGGTAGGAGCCCAAACGCCCCCCAACCAATAATGACCATTAACATCATAAGTTGGTTGATTAGCTGCAAGTGATGGTAATGGTAAAGTGCGCCAAAAAAGTGTGGTATCCTTAATGTTTTTAACTAATCTGTCTGTTTGTTGAGTAGATGTGATGCCAGCTAATAAAGGCCAAAATGCTGCTACAGTTTTCCATGTTGTTTGTTTTCCTTCCGGAGTAACATCGTGATAAAGCCCTGTTTTTTCATTCCACATAAATTTATTTATTCTGATTGCAATATCGGCAGCTTGTTTATTATATCTTGCAGCTTTCATAGTATCGTTTAATTCTTTGGCAATAAATGAAAGATTGTTATAAAAAATTACCATTTGAGATGACATATCTACCCAACCCATTGGATCATTTGCTGAATGAACATCCCCATTATTAGGGCGACCGGTGTCTCTGGCAGTATTATCCATACCACTAGCCTGTCCATTTGTCCAATAAAGACGATGTGGAGTGGTGTTATCAGTTCTGTTTTTATCAATCCATTCAGCATATTTTTCAAGAACTGGTAGAACAAGTGATAAGCGCGCTTTGTCAGCCGTAAATTTATAGTTTTCCACTTCTGCCCAAGCAAAAAGTGGTGGATTTATTGTACGCGTAAAGTTCGGTCCCAGACCCCATTCATGATCAGCTCCGTCTGCTTCATTAATAACACGACATATCATTCCATTCAAATGCTGTGCAGCATAGAAGTTATCCTGAGAATTGATAAAAGGAAATATATTATTGGCATATCGGCCAAACATGGTCATAAAGTTGGTATCCCACTGAAAAATCTGGGGCCAAAATCCCTCGTCTATCCAATTAGAAACTAAAGGTGAACCAGTTGGCGGCGTTTTTAAATTAGAGAACCCTATTTGCCATGCTTTCCAATAAAGTTCTATCCAATCTTTATTGCCATCAAGTATTGGTGTTGGTAACTGATTTTTTATTTCTTTGTACTCGGGCAACCGTTCCGGTACATATTTCTTCTTGGCAAAATATGCGCCTCTTTCACTGATTTGTGCATTTACTATTAACATTAAACAAAGTAATGCAGGGATAAGTGTTTTTTTCATTGTATAAATTTGAATTTGCTGTAATTGGTTTTGAACTTATTGTATTGATAATGATTAACATATAGAAGAATTCTATTCTATCATTATTTTTTTAGTTAATGTTTTGGACTGCGACTGGTAATAAAGAAAGTAAATTCCTGATTTCAAGCCTGAACTATTGTAACTGTAGTTAGTCACATTGGCAGGTAAAACAAATCCATCGACTTTACGCCCAACCATATCAATTAAATCAATGTTTGACGGTTCAGGTCTTGGATGAAAATTCTTCATCATTATTTTATCACGAGCTGGATTTGGATATATTTCCATTTTATCTTCAGAATTATTTATATTTTCAACGCTTGTGGCGTTTAATTTCCAAACTCTAATATAATCGATACTAAATGTTTTTGGGTAAACACCATTATCCCAACCTGACCAATAAGAGTGATCACTACATGCATATATTGAAAGCATCATAGTCATTTTATAGTTAGGAGTATTTGTAGTAGAGGCAATTAGTTGATTATCATAATAAAATTTTATGCCTGTTGGAGACCAATCCATTCCATAAATATGAAATTCTTTCTCAGGATAACCTGAGTTAGTAACATTACGACTCCATTCAGTACATTTTGTATCGTACCAGGGATGAACCTTTGGAGCGGAATTGTTGACTTTACTATATAATGGCTCAATGATGTCGATTTCGGCACTTTGAGTTTGAGTCACTCCATCATCCGGATTTCCTACCATCCACCACGCACAATGACCACCTCCTCCGCAATCTGGTAATTTTGCTCTCATTTCGAAATATCCATATTTAGTAGCGTAGCCTTCAGTGGGAGTTATAGCGGTTATGAATGACCCATTTGCAAGTTTTGTAATCTTCTTATAAGTATTAATTTGACTATACCTAAAATTATAAACTAAATCCCCATTTGCAGGCTTAGTTGTTGCAGCAATATAAAGATTCAAACAAGAGTCGCTAAATGTGTATTTTGTTGTAACACTTGTAGGCGATGGCCATTTTGTAAGATCAAGAACTTTATTATTGAATTCTTCTTGGAAATCTAATGTATATCCATTTTTCTCGATTGGATTTGCCGGAAAATCTTTGAATGTAGCATTTTTAGAATTGCTTTCATTAACTTCAATCTTACTACTTGATATTATAAATGCTATTGACAACATTATAATAATTGAAAAGAACATTTTTATTTTCATTACTTTTTTTTTATAGATTTAGGTATAATTGAAAACTAAATCATTATTGTTAAATTATTAACACTGGTTCTAATATTTGCAGCAGTACATTTCAAATAAATTTCTTTTTAAAACTTAATATAGGGTTAAATCTGTATAATTTTTAAATCTATTTCATTAAATTACCCATAGTAGTTTTGTTTTCTTTATAGAAAGAGTTTGTAATTTATACAAACTCCTTCAACATGATTAGAATTACATAATCTTATTAATACGGAAATCATATTTTAAAACTATTACTTCTTTTGAAGTACCACATCGTCAATATGAACCCAGCCATTTGCTGAAGCTTTATCCCAAAAGTCAATCTTACACTGACCGCTAGTAATGTTTATATTATCAATCGTATATTGAGTCCATGTACCTGAAACCGGAATAGTTAATGTTGCATTTGAGCCTCCAATCATTTCAGCAGCCATTTGTAAAGATTGTATACCACCACCCTGAATCCATGCAGTCAATTTATAAGTCCCATTTATTACACCTGTTAGTGTCTGAGATGTAGATACCTCATAAGCATTTGCTTTCCAGTGGACAAGATTATAACTACCACTATGGCCACCCGCTTCAGTGTAATCTGCATCTGCATCTGTTCCATTTGTACCTGCCCAAGTATCCCAATTTGAAATGGTTTGCGAAGGAGAACCAGTTTCAAAACCAGAATTATTCAGAATGTTTACACCAACCGTAGTTGAAGTAACAATAACTGACACGCTCTTAGCAGGAAAAGAAACCATTGAAATTACGCCTCCTGAAATTGTTGGAGAACCAGATAATACCATATTTTGAGTAGAAGTGCTTTGATAAATATCTGCTTTATTACCAGACAGCCCATCAATACTTTGAGTGATTACAGAATTTGTGAAATTTACAATTACAACAACTGTTTTGTTTTCCGGCGTAACAAATGCGACACCATCCATGTTAATAGCGTCAGACAATACAAATCCACTATTTGTGCTCGTAACTCTCCGTGCCACAGAACCAACTGGAACATTCTTCCATATTTTTTGTAAAATATAATAAATTGGCAATTTAGTAAAATATGTTCCATCCATTAAAACTTCTGTATATGGTCCCTGCGATGCAGACCACCATAGCCAATAATTATTACGCACAAACGCCATATCAGAACAGAATCTTCGGGTTGATTCTATAGCAAACGTATATGTTGGTGCGTTGGGATTTGAGGTTTCAACATCACTAAACTCGGTCATCCATTTATCTTTTCCCCAAGTCTCACAGGCATCTCGCCAAGAAGCAATGCCAGAAGTTCCTCCTCCCCAATAATAACTGTGGGCAGAACAACCCCAAATTGCATTTCTTAGTGTTACATCATTAAATGCCAGAAAACCCTGTCCACCAAGATAGGCAAGGGCATTCCCCCAATTATTCCCGGAACAATACGAACCTTCTTCAGGTCCTATGAGTTTAACACCTGAATATCCTGCAGCATCTAATTTACTTCTTACAGATTTAATTACACGATAGTATTGAGAATAGTCCCAATTGTTTTGTCCTAAAAATCCCATACCATCATAAGTTGATGCGCCCAGAGTTGGTTCATTTTGAATACTGATTGCAAGGGGTAATGGTAGTCCTTTTGATTGGATATAACTACATACATTTTTCCAATAATCAGTAAAAACACCTTCTTTATCTGTACGAAGCATGCCTGCACCACTTGGGGCATTATTGTCTTTCATCGCATAATTTGGACTCCAGGAACAAAGAATGTAAGGTAATCCATAACTATTTACGGTACTTATCTGACTACAAATTCCATCCATTGCACTGGCAGCTACTGTTCCATTCGCATTACATTGACTATGATCCATATAAATACGTGAAATTGTAATTCCCAAATCTACCAATTGAGCTTGTCTGGCAGTAGAATTTGACAACATATCTACTTTTACTCCCCAACCCTTTATTGTTTGCATATTCGACGAAGAAACTGAAATCGAATTTGCTAAAGGTGCTTTTTGACGGGGATTTAAACTGGTTTGTTCGATTTTGGGTGCCAGATTTAGTTCATTTGAACAAGATTCAAAAATTAAACAAGTTAGCCCAATAGCTAAAAAGAATAAACTTGATTCTTTCATGATAAATAAATTGATTTGTGAATAATGTATTGAATAAGGATAAAAAGTGAAATTACAAGTATTAACATGTGTTATCGAGAGTATGAACGATATTATGGTCGAAAAGATGATTTTAAATTCGGATAAAGTCTTATTGCGTTTTTATAATAAATATTTTCCAAAACTTCTTTTGGTAAATTTAATCCCTTTATTGCTCGATCTTTCCCCCAAAATGCACCATTTACCATTTCATCAGTTTCAAGAATTCTAAACGTTTTTGAATATCTAAGTGCAATATTTTCAACTTCATCGCTTTTAATGCCTCCTGAATCAGTTCCATAAAGTATTCTATCAGAGTATTTAATCATAAAATCACGAAGATTCGCCGTATTATCTAAATAATAATATTGAAAAGTAGCGGCCAAATCAATATATAAATTTGGATATTGATTTAACATGTATCGTAAATAATCGATTTGTGCATCCTGACAAATAAGCCAAAGACAATGAGCTGCAATAACTTTAAGTTTTGGATGTTTGATTAACACATTTTCAAAACTTCTAATTTGCCTCCAAAAGAAAACCGGATCCTGAATACAATCCAATCTATTTCCATAAGGGCCATTGGGGTCTGCAATATGTAGAGAAAGCATTGTGACTCCTGATTTTTCAGCGTTTGAAAAGACAGAGTCAAGTCTTGGATCATCAATATCTTTAATCCCAATTTCTCCATTTTTCAAAACTCTGTAATATGAACCAAACCAAAATTTATATCCAATAAACCCTTCTGATTTTTTCTTTTCGAAATACTCAGCTGTATGGTTCAACCCTAAATGCGGCTTATAATCTGCAAAAGCACATAACATTCTGCCGTCGGCTGCATTAGAAATTGAGTCTGGTGAATTGATAGGTTTGTTAATTGCCTCCAAAGTTATCCAGAAAGCAAAATTTACATTATACTTACTTAATAAAGTGTCTCTAACTCTTATATAATTAGGAACTTTATCGACATCTGAAATGTGAATATGAACATCTATCCTGGGAATCTCTGGATATTTTGTTTTAAACTGAGAGTAGGAAAAATTTTCAATGAAGAAAAATACTACTAAAAATATATAAATTTTCATTTCACTTTTGTGGTTATTGATATGATTCTAAACTTACTTTTATTAAATCAAACTTTTGTAAGTATTAGTTTTTTTTCCATACTCTGATATAATCGATACTGAATATTTTTGGATAAACGCCATTATCCCAACCTGACCAATATGAATGATCACTACAAGCATATAATGAAAGAATTATAGTCATTTTATATGCGGGAGAATTTGTTGTATTAGCAATTAATTGATTATCATAATAGAATTTTATACCTCCTGGAGACCAATCCATTCCATAGATATGATATTCTTTTTCAGGGTAACCATTGTTGTTCAACATCTTACTCCATTCATAACAATTATTATCATACCAAGGATGAACTTTTGGAGCAGAATCGTTCACTTTACTATACAATGGCTCAATAATATCAATTTCGGCACTTTGAGTTTGATTCACTCCATCATCTGGATTTCCCACCATCCACCATGCACAATGGCCACCTCCTCCGCAATCGGGTAACTTGGCTCGCATTTCAAAATAACCATATTTTGTGGCATAACCCTCCGTTGGAGTTATAGCAGTTATGAATGAACCATTTGCCAATTTTGTAATCTTTTTATAAGTATTAATTTGACTATACCTAAAATTATAAACTAAATCCCCATTTGCTGGCTTAGTTGTTGCATCAATATAAAGATTCAAACAAGAGTCACTAAATGTGTATTTCGTTGTAACACTTGTTGGCGATGGCCATTTTGTAAGATCAAGAGCGTTGTTGTTAAACTCATCTTGAAAATCCAATGTATATCCATTTTTGTTTGAGGGATTTGCCGGAAAATCGTTATACTTATTTTTGATTATAATCGGTTCATCTGCTGGCTTTTCACAGCTTGGCAAAGCAAAAAGAATCAACACAAGTGAAACAAAATTAACAATAATCACTTTATTCAGATTTAATTTTGACATGATATATTATTTATAGTTGAATTTTATTTTTTGTCGAATGTCAATAGAAGATGAACCTATTGAAGCTTCAAATGCTCCTTTCTCAACTTTAAATTGCATACTTTTTTCATCGAAAAATTGCAAATCTTCTTTTACTATTTTGAAAGAAACAAGTTTTTCTTCACCTGACTTAAGTAATACTTTTGTAAACGATTTTAATTCTTTGTTTGGTCTCAATACCGTGGATTTCAAATCTCTGATATAAAGCTGAACTACTTCAGAGCCCTCTCTTCCACCATTGTTTCTAATTGGAACTGAAATATTTAATGTATCATTTGAAGAGATTTCATTTGAATTTATTATTGGTTTCCCAAAAGTAAAAGTGGTATAACTTAATCCATGCCCAAAGCAAAATTGAACCGGAATATTTTTAGTATCATACCATCTGTATCCGACCAAAATATCTTCTTTATAAAATACATTTAAACTATCTCCGGGATAGCACATCTTATCAAATGAGTGCGCACCACAATCTTCAATTTTATACGGAAAAGATATTGGTAACTTACCCGATGGATTTACATCGCCTGTAAGAATGTTAGCTAAAGCATTACCAGTTTCTGAACCAAGATACCATGCTTGCAAAATAGAAGGTACTTGATTTGCCCATGGCATGGCAACGGCAGAGCCACTGATATTTAAAAAAACAATATTTTTATTTACCTTCAATAATTCTGCAATCAGTTTGTCTTGCCCGAATGGTAAACCATAAGAATCTCGATCAGCACCTTCACACTCTTGATGATAAAACTTATTTAGCCCACCAAAAAAAAGAATTATGTCCGATTTTTTTGCAACTTCTAAAGCTTCAATCATTAGTTTATTTGCCTGATCATCTTTTTCTGAATATCCTTTGGCATAGAATATGTTTACTTTGCCACCCAATTTATTTTGTAAACCCTCTAATGGCGTAATCTCCTGATGTACTTTAAGCCCTGAACTACCACCACCATCCGACATTGTCCGAGTTGCATTGTCACCAATTACAGCTATGTTTTTTAAATGTTCTAAATTCAATGGTAATAGCGCATTTTCATTTTTTAGCAGAACAATGCCTTCTTCTCCAATCTGTCTTGCTGTTTCAAGATGTTCAGGTGTATTAAAAGAACCGAAAGGTTTATTCCTATTCATGGCAGTTCTAAATGTCAAAAGTAACAAGCGACGTACTTTATCATTCAGTTTTTCCATAGTTACTTTTCCATCCCGAAGTGCTTTTAAATATGGATCTGAAAGGTAAAATTTACCATAAATCCCTTTTGTAAAAGGTTTAACATCGTTAGCAAAAGTTCCCATTTCAAGATCAAGTCCGTTTTCAGCAGCTTCGTAAGTATTATATGTTCCACCCCAATCTGAAATGACCACTCCATCAAAACCCCACTGTTCTTTCAAAATCTTGTTTAATAAATAATCATTTTCACAGCAATGTTGTCCTTCGTATTTATTATAAGACCCCATAATTGACCATACTTTTCCATCGTAGACAGCAGCCTTAAAAGCGGGTAAATATATTTCATGCAATGCTCTTTGACTGACATTTACATTCACAAAATCCCGATTTGTTTCCTGGTTATTTAAAGCATAATGTTTCACACATGCCGCAACGCCAGATTTTTGAACTCCCTGAATATAAGGTACACACATAACTGAAGTAAGATATGGATCTTCGCCCATATACTCAAAATTTCTTCCATTCAATGGAGTACGACATATATTAATGCCTGGACCAAGAGCAATATTTTTATTTCGGTAATTGAATTCTTCACCCAAAGCTTTGCCATAATTAGATGCTAATTGAGGATTCCATGTTGCTGCTAAGCAAGTCAATGCTGGGAAAGCTATGCAGGAATCGTTCGTTTGTCGAGCCGAAATCCAATCATCCCAAACTGATTCCTGACGCACACCAAAAGGACCATCGAGCATCCAAAGTTCAGAAATTCCGAGACGAGGAACCCCGGGTGCTGAGAATCTTGATTGAGCATGACACAAAGCCACCTTTTCTTCAAGTGTCATCCGGTTCAGTGCATCTTCAACTCTCTCATTGAGAGATATTTTATTATCTAAATATTGGGCCGTGTTTTGAGCATATGTTACAATTGATATCAATGTAACCAAAATAATTGAAAGCTTTTTTTTCATTTTTTATTTTTGTTTATTTTAGAAAAATCTTACAACCACCAGATTGATTTTTAAGTTTGAAGAAATAAATTCCTGATGGTAGTTGATTGTTTTCATTATTTTTTTTATCCCAAATAGTATAACTATTGGAATTCAAATAACCTAAATCTTTTATATCTTGACCCTTAGCATTGTAAATTATAACATTCCCAGCAATACTGCCAGTCATTATTTTTAATTCATTTTCATAAACTGAAACTGAGAGTTGATTTTTTACTTTATTGAAGATTGACTCAACTTCTGAAACATTATTTGTTACAATAACTGTAACACTTAAAGCAGGAAGAGTGACGGATGAAATAACGCCTGATGAAATAGTTGGTGAGTCCGTTAACAACATATTTTGAGTAGAAGTGCTTTGATAAATGTCCGCCTTATTTCCTGTTAAACCATCAACACTTTGTGAAATTGATTTAGCAGTAAAGTTCACTAAAACTACTACCGTTTTATTTTCGGGTGTTACAAAAGCAACTGCATCCATGTTTATGGCATCGGTTGTAACTAAACCACTGTTTGTGCTTGTAACTTTTCGAGCAAATGAACCTACAGGAACATTTTTCCATATTTTTTGCAGAATATAATAAATGGGTAATTTCCAATAATAAGTTCCATCGAGTAACACTTCCGGGTAAGTACCTTGTGATGCTGACCACCAAAGCCAGTAATTATTTCTTACGAAAGCCATATCTGAACAAAATCTTCGGGTAGATTCAATTGCAAAAGTATAAGTTGGTGCACTTTTATTAACTGTTTCTACATCGCTAAATTCTGTCATCCATTTATCTTTTCCCCATTTTTCACAACCATCTCTCCATGATGCAATATCCGTAATTTCACCTCCCCAATTGTAACTATGAGCAGAACAGCCCCAAATTGCATTTTTCAAAGTTGCATCATTAAACGCAGGAAATCCAACACCGCCAAGAAAAGCAAGCGCATTTCCCCAAGTTTTACCGGTACAATAAGAGCCTTCTTCTGGGCCAAGGAGATAAACAGAAGTGTAACCAGTTATGTCTAATTTGCTTCTTAATGATTTAATTACTCTGTAATACTGTGTATAATTATATGTGTCCTGACCTTGAAATCCCATACCGTCATATGTTGATGTACCATTTGTAGGTTCATTTTGAATACTTATTGCAGTTGGCAACGGTAATCCTTTTGATTGGATATATGCACAAACATTTACCCAATAATCTGTAAAAACACCTTCTTTATCTGTTCGAAGTTTCCCCGCCCCACTCATTACATTATTATCCTTCATGGAATAATTTGGACACCACGAACTTAAAATATACGAAAGGTTATACCTGTTAACTATATCAATCTGATTACAAATACCGTCCATTGCGCTTGTAACAACAGTACCATCTGCATTACTTTCTGTATGATCCATGTAGATTCGGGCAATTGTAATTCCTAAATCTATTAATTCTGCTTGCTTTGCCGTTGAGTTCGTTAATGCATTAACTGTGACACCCCAACCTTTAATAGTTTGTAGGTTGGTTTGTGAAACAATTATGGAATTAACAAGAGCATAATCGGTTAATTCCTTTGAATAGGCATTAATCGTACTGAAAATCAAACTAACTACAAAAAATAATTTCAGGTTTTTCATATATAATTAATGATACTGATTTACAATATTCAATTAAATTAATAGAAAAAATAATTGAATATTTTGGGCAATTGAGTAACGTTATGGGTTATCGGTATTCGGTAGGGAAGTTGAAAATTAATAGTTCAATTTTGGAAACAAAATTGAACTATTAATAGATTGTATGACGGTTAACGAAGCATTATTTTTGATACTTCTTTTGTACCTTGAATTTTACACATGTAAATTCCTACTGGTAAGGTATTTCCATTGTCACCTTTTTTGTTCCACAAAAGTTTAGTATTAGCTTCTAGATAACCGATATTTTTAACGGTTTGACCATTCATGTTATAAATAACTACTTTTCCTGCTATATCGCCCATATTTATCTGAGCTTCATTACTCAATATATAAACTGATAATTTATTATTTGCTTTATTATTTTCTAATCCAGTTGTCGCTGTAGTCAAACTAATTTGATCAAAAAAGAATGACTGACCAAATACAGGAGTAGCATCTTCTTTTGTAAACCTCATTGTATTTATATATTCCCATGTAAATCCTGCATCCGAATTCTGCAAAAAAGTGCTAAGTGGAATATTTACTTGATGCCATGTGCCATCACAAACTAATTGAGCATTTGTAAGAAAAGCTTTAGCTACAAATTGACCTGCTGTTGGCGTATAATCCACAAACTTTACATAATAAGGATCTAACCCAACTGTACTTGATGACTTAAAATAAAATTGAAGTACATCTCCTGCATTAGCATAAGAAGAAAGATCAATTCCTCCATTTCTTGAACCATCCCACCACATTATATAAAATTCTTCCCATATATTTGTTCCGGAAACTGCGGGATCCCACTCGATACAATTCGCTCCTGAATATTGAACTCCAGCAGGTGCATCACAATTAGCCCAAAAATTTGTTGTTGGCCATGAATTAAATGAGGCACTATATCCTTGTGCAATATCATCATACATTATAAAAGGAGTTTGTGCTTTTAGTAATGACAAAGTGAAAATAAATGTTACAATAAAAAATAATTTTGTTTTCATATTGATAAATTTAATATGTGATTTTATTATTTATTTTAGTTAATCATAAATTTACTTGCTTGTTTTGAGTTTTGAATTCTACACAAGTAAATCCCAGCCGGTAATTGATTACCCGAATCATTTTTTCTATTCCAGGTAGTTTTACTATTAGCATTCAAATAACCTAAATTCTTCACATTTTGTCCCTGCATATTATAAATAACAACATTACCGGCGACACTACCATTATTAATTTGAACTCCATTTTCTGAAGCATAAACTGAGAGTTGATTATTTGTCACTTCATTTACTCCAGTTGCTGTTTGTGGTACTAATCTGATATCGTCAAAATAGAATATCTTACCGGCAAGAGATGCATCCCAATCGGAAGTAATTCTGAATCTTTCGACCTGACTCCATGAGAAATTTGCATCACCGGCAAAAGAAGATAATGGAATTGACGTTTTATGCCATGCTCCATCACTAATCCAATCATTTTGAGTAGTGAAAGTAAAAGTACCTTGAGTCCAAGGTGCTACGCCAATATTTGATATAAATTGCCATTTCAACCAAACAGCCCCACTGTAGGTAGTTCTGTAATAATACTCAAAATTATAACTTGTTTGAGTTGATAAGTCCTGTGTTGGCCAAGCTTGAAGTGTCCAATCAGTATATGAACCTCCAACAACCCATTTAATACAGTTTGTTCCAGCATAAGGAGCATCTGTACTTAAAAAATCAACTGACCCACTTCCAGGCCATGAATTACCTGTATTCGGAAAAAGTACCGGAGCATTATCATAAAGAATAATGTTAGAACCGGCATTTACAAAAGTTACACTAAGAAATAGTGAAACGGATACGAAAAGTAACTTTGTTTTCATTTTACATTTAAATTTAAGTGATTAATAAAGTTTATTGTTCAAACAGAAGTCAATGTTATTAACTACTGTTTGAACTATTTAAATTCTAAAGTTAGTATCCCGGGTTTTGTTTTATTATTCCTTTTCCCTCGTTGATTACCGATTGTGGTATGGGCATAAGGGTCATATAGGGTTGTGCTGTTGCAGAACTCTTTTTTGAAATTGCATATTCTGTATATTTTCCAAATCGAATTAAATCTTCTCTTCTTGTTCCTTCAAACCATAATTCATGGCCACGTTCTATTAAAATATCTGCTAAAAATCCATCTACTCCTGTCGTTGTATAACGTGATATTTCATATCTGGGTAATCCGGCTCGAACACGCACTTTATCGAGCATTTCAACGGCCTCAGAAGTAACAACATTTCCATTACGTACAATGGCTTCAGCGGTTAACATTAATGCATCGGCATAACGATAAACAATCCAATCAATTGAACTACCTTCACCAATGGCTTTCGGATCTTCACCATACTTTACCGGAATTACTCCCTTCACCATTACATTTCCACGATATCTCGTCCAATACCGAATTCCATCTGTTCCTACAAAATCACCGACAAGTACTTTTAGTCTTTTATCAGTTGTTTGAAAAGTAGTATAAAAATTCCAGGGAACTCTATATCCATTCCATTTTACAATATTCGTGTTAACTGTTGGATATTGACCGGGTAAAACATGTGCTAACCAGAGCTGTTGTACTTTTTCGTCACAGCCTGCGGCATAAATTATTTCATTATTATGTTGATTATTATATGTAAAAATATCAGAATATTCAGGCACTAAATTATATCCATACCTCGAATCCATCAATTCACGACCAATTATTTCAGCTAAATTCCATTTTTTATCATGCATATATAGTTTGAGTAAAACCATATTAGCCAACCCTTTGGTGAAAGTACCATCTTCACCGAGATAAGTATAATCAAGATCTGACGCTGCTTCTTTCAGGTTTTGTTCAATAAAGGCAGACATTTCTTCATTTGTTGGGCGAGGAACGACTTCTGTTGATAATGGATCACTTAATTGAGCTAAAGTGGCTACTGGTACCGGACCAAACCAGTTGTATAACAAGTAACCCATAAATCCTCTTGCACATTTTACTTCGGCAATAAATCTTTTCCGGTTTTGACTTGTCATGACTGTACTATCCATCTTTTCAATCTTATCAAGAGCCATTGTAAATTCACTTAATTTTCGCACATAATCATAATGATGAATAATCGCATGAGTTGTCGGTGTCCAGCTTTGATTAATTGCTTCATACCATAAACCATTATCCCATTGACAATCACCCAGGTCTGTTGTCATATCTCCTATAATTTGATAACCGTCATTGTTAACTGTAAAAATACCATTATACAAATTACTTTGGAATGGGACATAGCACGCCGTAACCAAAGCTTTTGCATCGTCCTCTGTTTTAGGAAAATCGGCAGGATTAATTACACCTGACATCTGTAAAGGAAGATCTGTACAAGAGGTATTGAACAATAAAATTATCCAAGAAAGAGAAATTAAATATTTAATATTATTTTTCATTTTTATCCAATTATATAGTAATTAATAAAGGTTTCATTAAAAGGTAACATCTATTCCTAAACTAAATGTTCGAACATTCGGGTAGGCAACATCAGAATTGTCTGTTTCTGGATCTAATCCTTTATAGTTTGTGAAAACACAGGGGTTATTCACATCGGCATAAACTCTCAAATTAGAGATAACTTTTTTAAACATGAAATTGTATCCTAAAGAAACATTGCGAACCCGCACGAACCACATTTTTGTCAGAAAGAAATCGCCGGCACCATATTGATTATACATCTGTGTATAACCAGGCACCTTGGATGTTAAGTTATCACTTCTCCACATGGTTTTGATAGCATCTGGTGCATTCTGATCTTGAGTTATCATTGTTGCACCCCAAATTCCATTATCAATATAGGTTGCCGGCATTAATTTATCAAATACTCCATACAAATAAATACTTAAATCAAAATTTTTGTATTTGAAATTGTTGGATAAGCCAAATACAAAGGATGGATCATAAGAACCAATGAGTTTCATATCAGCATCATCTAATTTGCCATCAGGTGTCCCCGTTTTTAAAGGCATACCTTTAGTATCATATACAATGTCTCCATTTGTATCACGTTGAAAGCCATTAATATCCAACATTTTTATCATGCCGGGCTGTGCACCAAGCATATATGGAACAGATTCATCTGGTTGTATTAACCCTCCCGTGGTATAACTATAAATCGCCCTGATTGGGTCATTAACACCTTCATAAGATGCTGGTTTCCATGAATCAGGTCTGGTTTTCCATGTGTCTTTATAAGTAGATAATGTTAATATTGTATTCCATTTAAAATTTTTTGTTGATATATTTTGTGAATTAATGGTCAACTCGAAACCTGTACTTTGAGTAGTACCAACATTACCGGCAACCGATGAAATTGGATAATAACTCATTAATTGTAACGCATTCAACAAATTAGAATTTTCTCTGTGATATACTTCGGCCGTGACATTCAATCGATTAAATAACCCAATCTCTAATCCGAGGTTCGTTTCTTTCATGGTTTCCCATTTAAGCAATGAGTTCCCAACCTGACCTAATTGAACACCACCATATTCCGTTTCTCCTAATACTACGTTTGAAGAAGGAACATAGTAACTCATAGCACCATTGCCTATATTAGAATTTCCTGTTTCTCCATAACTTACTCGTAATTTACCATTAGTAAGCACATTTTTAAATTTCGCCATAAATGGTTCATCGCTAAATCTCCAACCTGCTGCAACAGACGGGAAATATCCCCATTGATGACCCGAAGCTAAATTTGAAGCACCATCAGCACGCATAGTAGCAGTTATTAAATAGCGTTCTAAAAGTGAATAATTAATTCTTCCGAAAAAAGAAGCCATCGAATTCAATCCAGACCATGATCCAACTGTTGGTTTAGCAAATTGACCTGCACCGATATTGTTATATAAGAATGCGTCTGTTATGAAATTACTATTTCCAAGATTTAATCCTTCTTTTGAAAAAGTTTGGTAAGAATAACCAAGCATAGCATTAATCTTATTGTTCGTAAGGAATTGTTTGTTATAAGTCGCAGTTGTTTCTAACAAAAAATCTATATTGTCATATTGGTTTATGGATGCTTCTCCATTAGCATTCTTTCCGTAAAGTGTAGTTACAGGAATATATGTTGAACGCTTTCTATATTTACGGTCAAAACCTGTATTTAACTTTAATTTCAAATCTTTTATAGGTGTAAAATCCAGATAGTAAACGCCCAAAGCCCGTTCATCAACACTTTTGTCTGTAATATTTAATAAAGAAACTGGATTAGGAACAAATGGTCTAACTTGACTCAACGAATAATCTCCATTTGCATCTTTTATAGGCATAAGTGGAGTAAATTGAGTAGCAGATCGGATTATACCTGCAAATTCATTGGCACCACTGCCAAGAGGCACATTATCAAAATTATTGTGATTAATCAGCAAACTTATCCCTGTTTTAAAATATTTTGAGAGCACCTGATCCAAATTAACCCTACTACTATAGCGTTTCATCCCATTGTTCTTAACAACACCTGTTTGGTCGAAATAACCAAGTGAAGCTTGATATTGGGTTGTTTCAGTACCGCCGTTAACAGATAAATTATGTTGTTGTTGCCTTCCGGATTGAGTAATAGCTCCTACCCAGTCAGTATTTACGAGAGGATTGTCTATTTGAGTCTGATTATATACTGGTGTATACCAATCTGAAGGAAATTCACTCAATTGTCTAACTCCATAAGGTGCAATTTTATTAGTAATTAAATAGCTTTCGTAAGCATATTTATTGTTCTCAATCATAAAATCTTTTGCACTCAACATCTTATAGGTATCGGAAAGAGTTTGAAATGCAGTGTTTACAGAGTATTTAACTGTCGGAGCACCGGTTTTACCTCGTTTGGTTGTAATTAAAATCACCCCATGTCCTGCTCTTGATCCGTAAATGGCTGTAGCACTAGCATCTTTAAGAACTTCTATTGATTCAATATCATTAGGATTTATTGAACTTAAAATAAAATCTTTCGAACCTCCATCGTAACGATTACCACTTCCAGGTTCTCCATCCTGTGATATTGGAAAACCATCAATAACTATTAACGGATCGTTACCTGTAGTTGATGTTGCTCCACGAATATTAAATGTTGTTGCTCCGCCTGGTTGTGCGCTCAAAGTGTTTACTTGAAGACCTGCAACTGTACCTGCTAATGCATGACTAATTGTAGAAACAGTACTCACAGGGACATCTATCATTTTGACTGAACCTACCGCACCTGTCAAGTCTCTTTTCTTTTGAACACCATAACCAACTACAACTACTTCATCAAGTGCTTTGGAATCTTCTTCAAGAATAATTGTATAATTATTGTATTTACCTATTTTTAAAGATGACTGCTTATATCCAATATATGATATTGTAATTTCTGATTGGTCTTGGACATCAAGAGAAAATGTGCCATCTATATTTGTAATTGTTCCGGTATTCGACCCTTTAAGAACAATTGATGCTCCTATTATGGGTTCGCCTTTTTCATCGGTTACCAAGCCACTAATTTTTTTTAACTTAGCAGATGCCTTTTTTAATTTATCGGATTTTTTTTCGACAAAATACAATTTGTTGTTTTTGATTTCATATCCAAGGTTTGTACCCAACAACAATTGTTTTAAAGCATCTTCCAATTGTATAGAATTCACATCGATACTAATTTTCCGATTTAGATCAACAAGCTGTTCACTGAATACAAGCGATAGACCGGTTTGTTGTTTGATTGAGTTTAACACTTTCTCGAAGGTTTCGTTTTGAAATGAAAGTGTTACTTTCTGAGCAGATGTATTCAATGTGAATACAGTCAGAAACAAGGAGAGCAAAATGGCTTTTGCTATGGGTCTTGCTTTTTTCATGCATTTATTAATTTAAGATTATTTTTTGTTGTGTTCATAGTAAACACACGACGTTTAAAAAGGTATGAGTCATCTTATAAAAAAAACACCTGCTGATTAAATGTGTGAAAACACACAGATAATCAACAGGTCAATTTAATTACCTAATAATAAAGTATGGATGTTCTAATTTAGAGTCGACACTTCATAATTATTAGTGCCTTTGGGTGTAAAACTGATTTTTGATACCTTCTCTAAGTCTAAAAGTATTTCGCCTGCATTTACCCGGCTAGTTGAAATGCTGAATTTATAATTCAAAAGGGATGAATCTTTCACTGAAAATTGCACCTCGTATTGACGTTCAAGAGTTTTTAAAATATCTTTAAGTGGAGTTCGGTAAAAATTAAGGCTCTTTGTACGCCATGCTGTATGCAAGGTCATATCTTCAACTTTATTTACAGTACAAATTCCTGAATTTCTATTATAATCAGCACTCTCGCCTACCTTTAATGGATATATATTATTTTTTTTATCAATAATATTCACATGACCCTCTTCAAGAGAGACTGAGATCATATTATCATCTGGATATGCTTTTGCATTAAACTTCGTACCGGTCACCTTCACATTAATTTCATTCAGATTTACAATAAATGGTCTACCATGTTCTTTTGCTACCGAAAAATAACCCTCACCACTGAGTTTTACATTTCGACTGAAAAGTCCAAATGATTTTGGATATTCCAACTTTGAGCCGGAGTTAAGCTGAACAATTGTTCCATCCTGAAGTACTACCTGTACCTGCTCTCCGTAAGGAACTGTGACTTCTGCCATTTCTTCACTTGAGAACACACCAGTGCGATTAGCCACAAATGTAAATGCACCCGCTAAAAAAATAAAAGGAATAATAACCGCAGCTGCTACCCGGAAGCGGAAAGTCCGTATTCGCATCTTTAATTGCGAAATAAACCGTACTTTCATCTTTTCAGATGGAATTTCGTGATCAGACCACTCGGTAATAATCTTTTCGTTTAGCAAGTATGATTCCCGGTCGTACCGCTGTGAGAAATATTCTTGCCCTTCGTCAGTTGCAAACCATGCAGCTACCTGACGGGCTTCGTCAGGTGATGCGTTTTTTGAAAGTACCTTGTCTATAATCTTCGGATCCATCATATTGGATATGTATTTCTATACCTATTAATATCATAATAAACAGTTATTAGAATGAAAGGTATGAGTCTTTTATATAATATCTACATAAAATATCTTATTGCCATAACTACAATAATAATTTTATCTAACTGCGAACGCAATAATTTGATTACCTGTGTATAATGTGATTTTACTGTTGGTACGGAAATATGCATGGCATCTGCTACTTCCTGATTGGACAGACCCTGTTGTATTTTCAACAAACAAACCTCTCGCTTCTGAGGTGCCAACTGATCAATCAAACGATATAAGTGTGACTTGAAATCGGCGTCTTCGAGTTCATGCATAAAATCAATTTCCATTTCTTCAGTAAACTGTGCCAGCTCGTAGTTTTTCTGAATTACCAGATTATTATGTCTGATTTCATTCAGAATATAATTTTTCAGAATAGTAAATAGCAAATTCTTGATACCAGTTTTATAGTCAAAAGTTTCCCTTCCCTCCCACAGTCGCATAAAAGTATATTGTACTGCATCTTCAGCATAACTATCAGACATTAAATAACGACAAGCCAACACATATAGATACCTATGATAGGTTTCGAAAACGACCGAGAATGCGTTTTCGTTCCCATCCTTCAACTGTATGAGTAATTCGTAATCTATATGTATGTGATTTTTTTGCATATTTCTTCAGGACAGCATGATTCCAAAAGTATCATTTGAATTTGCAAACTTACAAATATTTTTTTTAATTTGGTATTATCTGACTTTTTAATTAGTCGAGCCTTAAAAAAGACATAAACAAAAGAATATCAATAAAATAGAATGTAAAATAGTTATATCATACTGCAAGTTCTAGTATCTTCGATGCGTAATCCTTGCCAATAAATTATGCTACCCAAGAATAAAGAAACAACCCAGGGCAGTATGTTTTTTAGATTGGAGGATACCCCTAACCAAAAACATTCGATGTATATTTTAGCCAATAAGGTGAATTGGCAGTTGTTTGAAGAATCGTTCTCCCCCTTATATTGCCCAGACATGGACGTCCAGCTAAACCGATTCGATTAATGGTTGGCTTGTTGATATTAAAGCATTTGCGTAATATCTCAGACGAAAGTGTGGTAGAGCAATAGAGTGAAAACGTTTATTATCAATACTTCTGCGGTCAAACTGAGTTTGTTCCAGTTGAACCGTGCGAAGCCTCAGAGTTAGTTCATTTTCGTCACCGGATTGGCGAATCCGGGATTGAACTAATAAACGGTCATTTAAAAACAAACCATCGCTTAAATCGTAATTTCTACAAAGGAATTACAGGCGGTAATATTAATGTGATGCTTGCTGCAGCTGCATTTAGCTTCAAAAGGATGATGAACAAATGGAAATCATCTTTTTGGCTCGAATTAAAAAAACAAATTGTTGATTTGATAAACCACTGGTTTTACCAAATCAACAATAAATTAATAATAAGGACTTTTTAAGGCTCGACTATATAAAAATATAATTTAAAATAACACAATAATATCAAATACAAATTATGTATATTTTAACTCTAATTGAATTTTTTTAGAGTAACAAAATAGCTTGATAAACTGTTAGAAAATCAAACTTATGATATTAAAAAATACAATAATGAAGAAAGTAAAAATAAACAACACAGATCTTGAAGTCGCTCCAATCAATTTTGGAGGAAATGTATTCGGATGGACATTGGACGAGAAACAATCTTTTGACATCCTTGACGAATTCACAAATAAAGGTTTCAATTTTATTGACACGGCCAACACCTATTCATGGTGGGTGAACGGCGTGGGCGGACAGTCGGAAACCATTATCGGCAACTGGCTTAAATCAAGAGCTAACCGGGAACAGTTAGTCATTGCTACCAAAGTGGGTTCACAAACCAAAGAACATGGTATTGACATTAGTAAAAAACATATTCTAAAATCAGTTGATGAAAGTCTGAAACGCCTGAAAACAGATTATATCGACTTGTATTATACTCATTTTGACGATGGAGCAACTCCCGTTGAGGAAACGCTGTCCGCTTATGACGAAATTGTGAAAGCCGGCAAAGTACGATATATTGCTGCTTCTAATGTTTCACCCGAAAGGCTTGAAAAATCAATGAAAGTAGCTGAAACGAACGGATTTCCTCAATACGTGGCTTTGCAACCGCATTATAATTTGGTAGAACGGGCCGGCTTTGAAACAAACTATGCTCCCCTGGTCAAAAAATACGGTTGGAGCGTTTTCCCTTATTGGTCACTAGCTGCCGGATTTCTAACCGGTAAATACCGTACAGAAAGCGATCTGACCAAAAGTGTACGTGGCGAAGGTGCCAGAAAATACTTGGATAAAAAAGGTACTAGCGTTTTAAATGCCTTGGACGAAATTTCGAAAGAGCATCAAACTCAACCGGCTACTGTTGCATTGGCATGGTTACTCGCTAATCCGTTAGTCACAGCTCCCATAGTAAGTGCAACCAACAGTAAACAGTTGACAACTCTGTTCGATGCGCCTGCATTAAATCTGTCACAGGAAAATATAGAACTTTTAAATCAGGCAAGTGAGTAATATTCTAAAAATGCCTCATACAATAAATCCCGTATGAATATGACATACGGGATTTATTGTATTGAACTTTTTATGATAAAAATTCTTTTATCCGTCAAAATCTTAAACCCATCCGTATATCTATATACTGAAAATGAACCCGTTTCGAATCTCCGAGTTTAGGATAAGAAGTGTAGCTATACTGAACTTTTGCAAAGTATTTTAATTTACCCGTTGTATTCATATTAGTTCCGAATTCAAAACGCGTTTGATGTCCCATAACGCCACCCTCTGTTCCATCAACTTTTAAGGTATTCAACAACAATCCATAACCGGCAAAAGGAGTAAATTTCCGTCCTTTCCCGATTTCGTGCCTTACTGTCCAGCCATAATTAAACATTGATAAGCGTTTGGAAACCGCATTATCCGGAAGCATAACCGTATAACCAAGAGGAACCGTGAGATATACATTTGCTTTTTTATCACTGAGACCACTTACTTTCCAGCCATAATCAAGCATTATTCCATAACCGTTGGTAGCAGAATTTCCTCCTAGCACATTCGAATGGTCAATTACAGGTAAAACATACCTGTAGCCCGTTTCTAAACTAATTTGATGAGGAACTTTATATATTATGTCTTTCTGGGCGGATGCCCCTGTCAGTAAATTGAAAAGAATAAAAGATAAATAAATTTTTTTCTTCATATAAATTAAATATCGTGTTTTGTTTCTGCTTTAGGAGGGAGACATTAATGACACAAGTAATACAGTTAAGTAAACGAGAGAGTTGCGAAATTGTTCAGATAAGAAATCGCAAAAAAGCGGAATAAAATCAGAGCCTTTTTGGGGACTCGAACCCCAGACCTATTCATTACGAATGAATTGCTCTACCAACTGAGCTAAAAAGGCTTTTAAATTTTGAGCGTGCAAATATAAAGTTTTTTTCCGTTGGTATTGCCATAGAAACAAAAAAACATCCATTTTACAATGGATGTTTTCAGGGTTTGTCAATATTTGAACAATCATTGTTCATAAAGTTCCTGCGGAAACTGATTGAGAGTCTTTTGGTTTCGGAATAATGATTCGAGATAGGTATTTATCAATGCACGTGCAATCAATCTAAGAACATCTCCTTTGAAAATTTCCATTTCCATTTCATCCAATCCTTTATTCTTCAACCTCATTAATTTTATTTTGCTCCTCTTATTTTCAAGTAAGTTTTCAAGTTCATAACATGAAATGCTTCTGTCTCTGAGTCGAACTACCCAGTTATCTATATCACTTTTCAAATCAATTACTGCTTGTTGCGCATCTTCACGTGTAGCGTCACGATAGACGATGTCCGTAGACTGACTCAGTCTCTTAATCTCGTGTTCCAATTGCAGATAAATCTGCTCTAATTCAAATTTTGACATGGTAGTATATTTGTGAAGTTAAACATCTTTTCCATTATCGTAAAGCAACACAATCTTTATTAAAGGAACAATTCAAAAGAGTTAATGTTTATTGAAATATCATCTTTAATGTGTTAATCATTACAAAATATTTTCACATAATTTTATATATTTACGGGATATAAACATAAAAATATGTCCATATAAGAATATTTTCAATTTCAACCCGTTTTAATTAATTTTGTGAGACTTATTTTAAATTTTTATACAGACTAATGTCCGATACATTTCTCACCATACGACAATCTTCAGAAGGAATTTATAAAGAAAAAGGAAGCAAATTTCTTTCGTTTGCAATCCCGGTTTCAAACATTGATGAGATTAAAGATATTATCAAAGATTTCAGAAAAAGGTATTTTGATGCACGGCATATTTGTTATGCCTACATGCTTGGACATGAACGTAAGGAATTTCGTGCCAACGACGATGGAGAACCTTCCGGTACAGCAGGGCGTCCAATACTCGGACAAATTAATTCCCGCGAGCTTACCGATATTCTTGTTATCGTAGTCAGATATTTTGGTGGAATACTCCTCGGAACCGGCGGACTCATAATAGCCTATAAAGAAGCCACCATTGATGCTCTGAATAATACAGAGATAACCGAAAAAACAATCGATATAAAATTTCAGGTGGTTTTCGGGTACGAGTTAATGAATGACGTCATGCGTATAATTAAAGAATTGAATCCGGAAGTAATCAGCCAACACTTTGACAATAATTGCGAGATAAGCTTATCTATCCGCCAGTCGGAAGCAAAAATACTGGAATCAAAACTGAATAAAATTATCGAAGTGGAGGTCAAATCCGGAATATAATTTATCAAAAATATAATCTACTATTATCTAATTCAAAATTAATGGAATCAAAGAAAACGTACCAGACCATCGATGATTATATTGAGAATCAGGCTGAAAATGTAAAACCAATATTAAAAAAGCTCCAGAAAATCATTCATGAATCGGCTCCGGAAGCCACGGAAACAATCAGCTATGGAATGCCGGCATTCAGACAACAGTCTGTACTTGTTTATTTTGCGGCCCACAAAAATCACATTGGATTCTACCCGACAGCTTCACCTATTGTATATTTTGCAGAAGAATTAAAAAACTTCAAGACCTCGAAAGGAACTATTCAAATTCCAGTAAATACAGAATTACCAGGAGAACTTATTGAGAAAATTGTAAAATACAGATTACAGGAAATTATCGCAAAAAAATAACTTAAAACGATTTTTAAAATATACTTTTCAATGAGGATTTCACGAAAAAATTTATTTATCTAAAACAGATCATACAATCACAATTCTAATTATAAACATAATCTGCCCATAAAATAATGCGAATAGAACATCTTGCAATTTGGACAAAAGACTTAGACAAAATGAAAAATTTCTATGTCAGGTATTTCAATATGCAGTGCGGGGAAAAATATACAAATCCAGTAAAAAACTTTTCATCCTACTTTTTATCTTTTCGAAATGAATCAACAAGAATAGAATTGATGCATGATCCTACAATAAAGACGCTTTTAGACAAGCAGTCTTTTTATAAAGGGGTAACACATTTTTCTATTTCTGTCGGAAATAAAGCAGCTATTAATTCTTTAACCGAATTATTACGTTCAAATGGTTATGTGATTGTTAGCGAGCCAAGAACAACAGGGGATGGCTACTATGAAAGTGTTATTGAAGATTGCGAGGGCAACCGAATTGAAATCACAGAATAATTCACAGAATCAATGGTACTGTCAGATTGGAAAGTTGAAAATTACTTTCCAATCGAGCCTTTAACATCGGGTCTATTCTTTTTTCGTTTTTACAACTACCCAGTTATTTTTCTCCTGAAAACTCTCAACAGCCAGACCATTTCTATTGGCTTCCACTTCAATCAAAGGTATATCTGCCTTATAAAAACCGCTCATGTATAAGAAACCGCCTTCTTTTAAACATGTAGCATATTTTTCCATATCGGCCAACAAAATATTTCTGTTGATATTTGCCAGAATAATATCAAAATGTAATCCATCCAAAAGTTCGGCTCCGCCAAGTTTCACATCTATTCCACTCACATGATTTTGTTCAATATTCTCCATGGAATTTTCAGTGCACCATGTATCAATATCTATCGCAGTTAGTTTTGTAGCTCCCTTCATAGCCGCCAATATCGCTAAAACAGCTGTTCCACACCCCATATCCAAAACTTCTTTTCCTGCTAAATTCATTTTCAGAATCTCTGCTATCATCAAGCTTGTTGTTTCATGATGGCCAGTTCCAAAAGCCATCTTAGGATCGATAATAATATCATATTTTACCCTTGGAACATTTTTGTGAAAAGATGAATGAATTACACACTCCTCGCCGATTACAATAGGTTCAAAATAATGCTTCTCCCATTCTTCATTCCAGTTTTTCGATTCAATTTCATTAATTATATATTCTATTGAAGTATCAAAAACGAAATCCGACAAAAGATTTTTCAGTTCTTTCTCAGAAAAAGCACTTGTCAAAATATAAGCATCTATTCCATTGTTAGTCGGAACAAAACTATCAAAACCTATTTCACCCAACTCTGCCGCTAAAACATCTGCAATATATTCTTCATAGGGTTCTATGGAAAACGTAACCTGTGTATAATCCATAACTAATAAGTTAATTATAATAATTAAATAAATTATAAACTATTTTTAAAAACGATATAAAGGTCTTATACGTTTAAAATACAAAACAAAAATAATTAAACAATTTGATATAAAGTGCTATTTTTCTTTTTTAATCGTCGTTCATCGTTTACTACATGGCATGATTATTGTTTTAGTTTATAATAAAATAATTCATTTTTTCAGGAGGAAAAATCATGAAAACAACCTATTTATCAACCATTTTGCTTTTGATGTTCACTATACAGCTTTTTGCACAGAATAGTGGCATTGTCGACGATGTATATTTCACCGCCAGCGATGCAAAAAAAGCAGCAAAAACGCCTACTGCAAAAAAAACAACAATCAAAAACGGGGCCAAAGAAATTATTTTTGTTGACCGTAACACTCCTGTTGCCGTTACAACAAAAGATACGACACTCATTTTATCCGAAATTCCTGACAGTACGCAATATACTGACAATGAAAACGGATATTATCTGAATGGGTTTAACGGGTCTCAGACTGATCTTGAATATGCTGAAAGAATCAGAAAATTCCATAATCCTAAATTCACTATATATCTTGGAGATCCGGGATATAATGATATTTATTTTCTGAATGATTTTGACTGGAATATTTATATCGACAACACCTATGCAGTCATAACTCCGACGTGGACCAATCCATACTGGTTTGATTACATGTATAGCCCTTACAGTTATTCAAGCTGGTATTGGAGAAGAGGCGCCTGGGGATATCCATACTACAGTTGGGGTTATCCATACTATGGATATAGTAGTTGGGGTTATCCGTACGGAGGATATTATGGAGGATATTATGGTTGGGACTACCCATACTACAACGGATATTATGGTTGGAACTATCCATACTACGGCAACTACGGGGGTGGTTGGCCTGCTTATGGGGGTTACACTCTCAATAATAGAAATTCTCATCACGATGAGGGAAACCGAAGAGCACTCAATACTGCAATTAGCAGAGGTTCATCTAGTAACGGTGCAAGAAGAGTTCAATCATCAACGACTATAGGTGGAAGCAGAACTTCTAACAATATTGCATCCAGAAACAATTATACCAGATTAAGTAATTCCGGAACTTCCAGAACTATAACAAACTCAACAGGAACAAGAACAATCAAAGCAATAAATAGCAATTCAACGAATTCCAGATCAGCTGCTTTATATAATTACAGCAGGACAGCAGAAAGAAATAGCACCGGAACAATATCACCTCAAAGCAGAAGTGGACATACAACAAGTTCTTCAGAAAGAACAACATACAACACAGGGACAAAATCTTCTTCAAATATCACAAGAACAAGATCTTCATATACAAGTTCAACTCCAACTAATTCACGTACAAATTCTTCTAGCAGAACAACATATTCCACAGGTACTCCAACAACATCCCGGAGTTCCGGAAGCACATATTCAACTCCTTCCAGATCAACCTACAGTGGATCGTCTTCTTCCGGTAGTTCATCATCTTACAGATCAAGCTCTTCCGGAAGCAGTTCCTACTCAAGCGGAAGCAGCTCAAGAAGCTCATCTTCAGGCTCGTACTCAGGTGGAAGTAGCAGTAGTAGCAGAGGTTCCTCCAGGAGTTCGGGAGGACGCAGATAAATCAATTATATCATCAGATCTAAGAATAAAAAATTATAACCCATGAAACGTATTATTGTAGCAATTTCAGCAATATTAGGATGTACTGCAGGCTTCTCTCAAACAATGTTTGATGCACTAAAAATATCTGATAACGATATAATAGGTACAGCCAGATACAGTTCAATGGCAGGAGCTTTTGGTGCATTGGGTGGAGATGCTTCAGCCATAAAAGATAATCCCGCCGGACTTGGAATATACCGAAAATCTGATATTTCCATAACAGGAGATGCTTTGCTTCAAAACACTTCTGGAACATGGAACGGAATAAATACTAATGACAGTAAATATAAAACAGGATTAGATAACTTATCTTTGGTATTAGCTTTTCCAACATGGAGAAGCGAAAGCGGATATACCGGATTATTAAGCTCTAACTTTTCATTTTCATACAATAAACTCAAAGATTTCAACAGATATATTTATGCTAAAGCTGGTGCAATGGCTGCATCAATCACAGATTATTATTCATACTTTTCTGAAGACTTAACTAGCACAGATCTTACTTATGTCGCTGGTTCTTATGAGCCATTTAATGAGGATTATGTTCCTTGGATGTCCATCCTATCTTACGAAGGATATTTAATAAATGAAACTGCTGCAAACAGTGGAAAATGGAATTCACTCCTGAATACAGGTGAAACTGTTAGTCCATCTTACTTATTAACAGAAACAGGAGGAATAAATCAGTATTCCCTTTCGTGGGCAGGTAATTTTAGCAATTCGTTTTATTTCGGAGTTTCTTTAAATTTTCAATATATTGATTACAAAGCAGTAAGTACTTACAGCGAAGCTTTTGGAGCTGGAGGTTCCATGAGCATCGAAAATACAGTTACGACCAAAGGAAGTGGAGTCAACTTCGATCTTGGTGCTATTTATGCTCCGGTTGACTTTATGAGATTCGGAGCATCAATACATTCCCCGACTTTTTATGCGGTAACAACTGAAAATTATTCAACATTATCTTCAGTAAATTTGAATAATAGATCATCAAATATGGATTACTTAAATAAATATACAATCTCTACTCCTACCGGATATGTAGATTATCAGGTACAAACTCCTCTCAGGCTGAACCTCAGTGCAGCCTTTATCATACAAGACAAAGGACTGATAAGTGCAGAATATGTATATAATAATTACAAGGGTACTAAATTAATGGATAAGTATGGAAACCAACAGGATTATACTTATGACAATCAAGATATACAGGATATGACTAACAATTCCAGAACAATCAAAATTGGTGGAGAATATAAAGTCAATGATAATGTTTCATTAAGAGCAGGATATGCAAATGTAAGTGCAATAACCAAAAGCTCCGCTGTAAAATATATGATTCCAAGTACAGTACGCACAGATCCAGAATATTTTCTACACAACAAGACCAACTATTTAACAACAGGGTTTGGATACAGAGAATCATCCTGGTATATTGACTTTGCCTATATGCACAAAATCTTAGATGAGGATTATTATACATTTAATGACTCCGATCTTCAATCAGGACTTAAACCTGCCAATATTATAACTACCAATAACAATATAGTTGCCACTTTCGGATTGAGATTTTAGAATAACATATATTAAAGCATTAAAAACCGGACTTCTGAAAAAAAACAGAGATCCGGTTTTTTATATCATATATAAATCTAAAATCTTCATTACTTTCTCTTTTATAAAAAAATCTGATTTCTATAGATTATTTGAATAATTATTCATATTTTAATATTTTATATCATTATATATCAACAACTTAATCTATATTAATCTAATTTTTGCCATCTCTACATTGCAAAACAGATTTTTTATCGTATTTTTGCAGGAAATTAATTGTACATGGAGGCGTTTTATAACACACACACCTACTTAGTCAAACACGTTAAATCACCTGTAAGAAGGTTATTGATGGATGAGATTGATTGGTCGCACCGCCTGATTGGCATTAAAGGTTGTCGCGGGGTAGGAAAAACCACATTCTTGCTCCAGTACGCTAAAGAAAAATTTGGAACAGACAAAAGCTGTCTGTACATCAATTTTAATAATTTTTATTTTACACAGCACACATTAGTCGAGTTTGCCGAAGAATTTTGCAAACAAGGAGGAAAAACATTATTGATAGACCAAACCTTCAAATATGAAAACTGGTCAAAGGAGTTACGTGAATGTTACGATCGTTTCCCCGAACTGCACATTGTCTTTTCCGGCTCGTCGGTGATGCGTTTAATTGAGGATAACCCCGACATTCAGAATATTGTAGCTTCATATAATCTTAGAGGATTTTCATTCAGAGAATTTTTGAATTATGAAGCTGGTACAGGTTTTAAATCATATTCATTAAACGATATTATTCATAATCATGTACAAATTGCACAAGAAATTTGTACCCAAATAAATCCGTTTGACTTTTTTCAGCCATATCTTCATCATGGATTCTATCCTTTTTATCTTGAAGAAAGAAATTATTCTGAAAATTTGCTGAAAACAATGAATATGATGCTTGAAGTAGACATTTTACTTATCAAGCAAATTGATTTGAAATATCTTTCTAAAATCAGGAAGCTTTTATACATATTAATGATTAGCGCTCCTGCAGGACCTAATGTAAGTCAGCTCAGTGTAGAAATTGAGACGTCACGTGCAACAATTATGAATTATATCAAATACCTGAAAGATGCACGATTGCTAAATTTATTATATGCAGAAGGAGAAGAATTTCCCAAAAAACCAAAACAGATTTATGTGCAAAACACGAATCTAATGCATGTTATAAATAAAGACAACATAGATAAGGAAGCAGAACGTAAAACTTTTTTTTACAACGCTTTACATGCGAAACACAAGGTGAATTTAAGCCGTTATCAAAACGATTTTACAATTGATTCGCAGTATCACTTTAAATGTAATAATAAACATGTTCATAAAAACACAACTAAAATATATTACGCCGTTGACGATATTCAAATAGGAAATAGAAATGAAATTCCGCTTTGGTTATTCGGCTTTTTATATTAACAAACTACAAATGATTATTTAATTCAAATAATATAATAAACAACTATAATTTACAAACAAAATGGCTAAAACAAAAAAATTCTTAACATGTGATGGGAATCAGGCCGCAGCACATATCGCTTATATGTTTAGCGAAGTTGCAGCGATTTATCCTATTACTCCGTCGTCAACTATGGCTGAATATGTTGATGAATGGGCTGCTACAGGCCGTAAAAACATGTTCGGTGAAAAAGTTCAGGTGCAGGAAATGCAATCAGAAGCAGGTGCAGCAGCAGCTATGCATGGCTCGCTTCAGGCCGGAGCCCTGACTACAACATTTACAGCGTCTCAGGGATTGTTATTGATGATCCCGAATATGTATAAAGTTTCCGGAGAATTACTTCCGGGCGTTTATCACGTATCTGCACGTGCTATTGCTACTCAGGCTTTGTCTATATTTGGAGACCACCAGGACGTAATGGCAGTTCGTCAGACCGGCTGTGCAATGTTTGCAACCGGCTCAGTACAGGAAGTTATGGATATTGCCGCTGTAGCTCACCTTGCTGCAATTAAAACCCGCGTTCCTTTTGTACATTTCTTTGATGGATTCCGTACTTCACACGAAATACAAAAAATTGAAGAAATTGATGCAGAAGCAGTGCAGGCTCTTGTTGATCAGGATGCATTGAAAGCTTTCCGCGATCGCGCACTGAACCCGGAACACCCGGTTGCACGTGGTACTGCACAGAATCCGGATATTTATTTCCAGGCTCGCGAAGCTGCAAATCCTTTTTACGAAGTAATTCCTGCTGTAGTTGAAGACTATTTGAACAAACTGAATGCAATTACCGGTCGTAAATACGGATTATTCGACTATTACGGAGCACCGGATGCTGATCGCGTAGTTATTGCTATGGGTTCTGCAACAGAAGCTATTCGTGAAGGAATTGATCATTTAACAGCTGAAGGCGAAAAAGTAGGCTTGATTTCGGTACACTTATATCGTCCATTCTCTGCTAAACATTTTCTGGCTGCTCTTCCTAAAACAGCAAAACGTATCTGTGTTCTTGACAGAACAAAAGAACCGGGTGCTGGTGGAGAACCTTTGTATCTTGATGTAAAAGATGCATTATATGGAACAGAAAATCAGCCGTTAGTTGTTGGTGGACGTTATGGTCTTTCATCAAAAGACTTTACTCCAGCACAGGTTCTTGCTGTATACAAAAATCTTGCATTGCCTTCTCCACGCAACGGCTTTACAGTAGGTATTGTAGATGATATTACATTTACTTCTCTACCTCTTGGTGAAGAAGTTTCTCTTGGCGGTGAAGGTATCGTTGAAGCAAAATTCTATGGATTGGGAGCTGATGGTACTGTAGGGGCAAACAAGAATTCTATTAAAATTATTGGTGACAACACGAATAAATATTGCCAGGCATATTTTGCTTACGATTCAAAAAAATCAGGAGGCTTCACCTGTTCTCACCTTCGTTTCGGTGATTCTCCTATCCGTTCAACCTATTTGGTAACAACACCAAACTTTGTTGCATGTCACGTACAGGCTTATTTACACTTGTATGATGTAACCAAAGGTTTGAAGAAAAACGGGACATTCCTTTTGAATACAATCTGGACACCAGAAGAAGTTCAAAAGAACCTTCCTGCAAAAGTAAAAAAATACTTAGCTGCCAATAATATTACTTTGTATATCATTGATGCAACGAACATTGCATTAGAAATTGGTCTGGGTAACCGAACCAACACAATTCTTCAATCGGCATTCTTCCGGATTACCAAAGTTATTCCTGTTGAATTAGCCGTAGAACAAATGAAGAAATTTATTGTAAAATCTTACGGTAAAAAAGGTGAAGATGTCGTAAATAAAAACTATGCAGCCGTTGACCGTGGCGGTGAATACGTAAAAGTCGACGTTCTTCCCGAATGGGCAAACCTTGCAGACGAAGATGCTCTGATTCACAATAACAACGTTCCCGCATTTATCAAAGATGTTGTTTATCCTATTAATGCTCAGGCCGGAGATGATATACCTGTATCAGCATTTAAAAACCGTGAAGACGGAACTTGGGATCAGGGAACTGCTAAATTTGAAAAACGTGGTGTTGCCGCTAAAGTTCCGGTATGGGATAAAGACAACTGTATTCAGTGTAACCAATGTGCTTATGTATGTCCTCACGCTGCTATTCGTCCGTTTGTTCTTGATCAGGCCGAACTCAGCAAAGCTCCTTTTGCAGCAGACACACTGAAAGCTAACGGTAAACAATTTGCAGATATGCAGTTCCGCATTCAGGTTGACGTACTTGACTGTCTTGGTTGCGATAACTGTGCTGATGTTTGCCCGGGTAATAAAAACGGTAAAGCACTGAAAATGGTTTCTATTGAAACTCAATACGAAAATCAGGATAATTGGGACTTCTGTGTTGAAAATGTAAAAACAAAACAAAATCTTGTTGATACCAAAGCTAACGTTAAGAATTCTCAGTTTGCAACTCCGTTGTTCGAATTCTCAGGAGCTTGTGCTGGTTGTGGTGAAACTCCTTATGTAAAACTTATTACTCAATTATTCGGGGATCATCAAATGGTTTCTAATGCTACAGGCTGTAGTTCAATCTACTCTGCATCAGCACCTTCAACTCCTTATACAACCAATGAAGATGGACGCGGACCGGCATGGGCAAACTCTTTGTTTGAAGATAATGCTGAATTCGGTTTAGGTATGGTATTCGCCGTACAGCAAATGCGCGATCGCCTTGTTCGATTGATGACTTCGGCTTCTGAAGAAAACTGTTGCTCTGACGAATTGAAAGATTTGTTTGCACAATGGATCGAATTCCGTGAAGATGCAGCCAAAACAAAAGAACTCGCTGCTAAAATTACTCCATTAGTAAAAGAAGGAAAATGTTCTTACTGTAAAGAAATTGCAGAATTAAGTCAATACCTGATTAAACAATCACAATGGATTATCGGTGGTGACGGCTGGGCTTATGATATTGGTTTCGGCGGTCTTGACCATGTAATCGCATCTGGTAAAAATGTAAATATCCTTGTTCTTGATACCGAAGTTTATTCAAATACCGGCGGTCAGGCTTCAAAATCAACTCCGGTTGGTGCTGTTGCTAAATTTGCTGCTTCTGGTAAACGTATCCGTAAAAAAGACCTCGGTATGATTGCCGCAACTTACGGTTATGTATACGTTGCTCAGGTGGCTATGGGAGCTAATCAGGCTCAGACTCTGAAAGCTATTCGTGAAGCTGAAGCTTATGACGGACCATCAATCGTAATTGCCTACTCTCCATGTATCAGTCATGGTTTACGTAAAGGTATGGGTAAAGCTCAGGATGAACAAAAGTTGGCTGTAGAATGCGGATACTGGCATTTGTACCGCTACAATCCTGATTTGGAAAAAGAAGGAAAAAATCCTATGGTTGTAGATTCGAAAGAACCGCAATGGGAAAAATTTCAGGACTTCCTGAAAGGTGAAGTGCGTTATACTTCTCTTTCAAAACAATTTCCTCAGGAAGCCAATGAATTATTCCTTGCTGCCGAAGAAAATGCTAAATGGCGTTATAACGGATACAAACGTATGGAAAGTCAGCAGTTTTAATTTAAACTAATAAAAAGTTTATAATATATATCTAAAAAGAATCTCCGAAAGGCGCAAGTTTTTCGGAGATTTTTTATGCATTTTATCCAACTATAATATTAATTTTTCCACGTATCAAACCAGATTTATTCTAATGATTATTTTCACTTAAAAGACCAACAAAATATCTGCACAAAAGGACCTCAACTGAGCAAATAAATATTTTCCGCAAGAAAATACATTTTTATCTAACACGTTGATTTTCAGAGTATATTATTTTTTTCATATTTTATCATCTATTTCGTTGATAATGAAGAATATTTATAGTAAATTTGCCGCAAAATTTAATAATTAGAGAAATTTTTCTTTAATCATTATTAACACAATACATCATTAATTTCAATTTAAAATATTTAGATAAAATGAATCTCACTCACATCGAACATTTGGGAATTGCAGTAAAAAGCATTGAAGCAGCAATTCCATATTATGAAAATGTATTAGGATTAAAATGCTATGCTATTGAAGAAGTTCCCGAACAAAAAGTAAAAACTGCATTCTTCAAAATCGGACAAACGAAAATTGAATTGCTCGAATCAACAGATCCGGAAGGGCCTGTCGGAAAATTTATTGAAAAAAAAGGAGAAGGTGTCCATCACGTAGCTTTTGCTGTTGAAGGTCTGCAGGAAACCCTTAATCTTGTAGCAGAAAAAGGAGTTAATCTTATAGATAAACAACCCCGTAAAGGAGCTGAAGGATTAAACATCGCATTCCTACACCCTAAATCAACATTCGGAGTTCTTACCGAACTTTGCGAAGATCCGAAAAAATAAGTTTATCGTAAAAATACAGTCTTAATTGGTTGTAATAAACGCTCATATTCCAGAAATAATTAAGCGTTTATTCAACCAATTATTCATTATTTGACGTTATAAAAACTACAGCATAAATGGAAAATCAACAAAAAGTAAAAAATCTGATTGACCTGAGAGATCAGGCAAAATTAGGGGGTGGCGAAAAAAGAATTACATCTCAACATTCAAAAGGGAAATTCACAGCCAGGGAAAGAATTCACATGTTATTAGACGAAGGGAGTTTTGAAGAATTCGACATGTTTGTAACTCATCGTTGTAATAACTTCGGATTGGAAAACGAAAAATATTTGGGTGATGGTGTTGTAACGGGACATGGAACTATAGATGGACGCACCGTATTTGTCTTTGCTCAGGATTTCACCGTATTCGGCGGATCGTTATCTGAAACTATGGCTCTAAAAATTTGTAAAGTAATGGATATGGCCATGAAAATGGGCTGTCCCGTAATTGGTATCAATGACTCGGGAGGAGCCCGTATCCAAGAAGGTGTTACTTCTTTGGCCGGATATGCCGAAATTTTCGAACGAAATATTCTAGCCTCTGGAGTAATTCCTCAAATATCGGCTATTTTCGGACCTTGTGCCGGTGGTGCGGTATACTCTCCTGCCCTCACCGACTTTATTTTAATGACCGAACAAAATTCTTATATGTTCGTAACAGGACCTAAAGTTGTAAAATCAGTTACCGGCGAAACTATTACTACAGAAGATCTCGGCGGCGCTGATGTTCACGCCCGAAAATCCGGAGTATCTCACTTTCGTGTATCAGATGAAGAAACTGGTATAACTACTATCCGTGAACTGATTTCATATTTGCCGCAAAATAATCTGGAAGAAGCTCCGATTGAAGAATGTTCTGACCCTATCAATCGTCTTGAAGATGGATTAAATGCGATCGTTCCGGATAATCCGAATATGCCATACGATATGAAATCTGTTATTGCCGGTATTGTTGATTGCGGTAAATTCCTCGAAGTTCATGCAGATTATGCCCGCAATATAATTGTCGGTTTCGCCCGCTTCAATGGCATTTCTACTGGTATAATAGCCAATCAGCCGAATTTTCTTGCCGGTGTACTTGACTGCGATGCTTCCCGCAAAGCTGCTCGCTTCGTACGTTTTTGCGATGCATTCAATATTCCTATTCTGACTTTGGTTGATGTTCCGGGATTCCTGCCCGGTTCGGGACAAGAATATGCTGGTATCATTGCACACGGAGCCAAACTGATGTTTGCTTATGGTGAAGCAACCGTACCAAAAGTTACCATTACCATCCGTAAATCTTATGGAGGAGCACACGATGTGATGAGTTGTAAGCAATTGCGCGGCGATTTTAACTACGCATGGCCAACTGCCGAAATAGCTGTAATGGGTGCTGCAGGGGCTATAGAAGTATTGGAAGGCCGGGCTATCAAGGCAATTACTGACCCGGATGAAAAAGCGAAATTCGTTGATGAAAAAGTAAACGAGTATAAAGAAAAATTTGCAAATCCATATCAGGCAGCTTCTTACGGCTATATTGACGATGTGATTGAACCAAGAAATACTCGTTTCCGTGTCATTCGTGCTTTCCAGGCTCTTCAGACTAAAAAAATAGTCAACCCATTGAAAAAACATTCAAACATTCCTTTATAATTTCAGATGATGAATATATTGGCAATTAATTGGGCAAATGCCTTAGATATAGTAGGATTCGGAATTAGTATGGTATTTATACTGCTAATATTACTCGTTATTGTTTTAAGTCTTTTCAGCAAAGCAATAGCGCCCAAAGTACGAATTCCTAAAAAAAATCAGGTAGCAGCGGAAGCTACAACAACTGCTCCGGACAATAATATTGAGTATGAAGAGGGACATCTTTCAGCAAATGACAGTGCCGCCATTGCAATGGCATTGCATTTATACTATGCAGAAGTTCACGATGAAGAAAGCGCAATCATTACAATCAAAACCGTAGAAAGACGTTATTCGCCGTGGAGTTCAAAAATTTATGGCTTAAATAATTTAGTAAAATAATCATTATGAAGAAATTCAAATTTAAAATAAACGGAAGCGAATATGAAGTTTCAGTAAATGAGATTGAACAAAACGTTGCTGAAATTGAAGTCAATGGAACTCCTTTTACTGTTGAAATTGAAAAACAGGAAAAAACTCCGGCTCTTTCTTTAAATCGTAAACCGGCTGGTAAGGTAACTCCTATTATTACCCCCAACCGGACTGTAACCGCAAGTGCGATTAAAGCCCCGCTTCCGGGAAGTATCATGAAAGTACTTGTAAAACAAGGCCAAACCGTAAAACGCGGAGACATTTTAATGACCATGGAATCCATGAAAATGGAAAACAACATTCTGGCCGAACAAAATGGAATTATAAAAAACATCCATGTACAACCGGGACAGGCTGTAATGCAGGACGATGTACTTATTGACTTTGAAGGTTCCGAAATTGTAGAAGCACCGGTGCCGCAACCTGTTGAAGCTCCCAAAGCGGAAGTTAAGCCAGCTCCGGCACCTAAAGTAGAAACTCCAAAACCAACCAGTGGTGCAAAAACAATCAAAGCTCCACTGCCTGGGAGTGTAATTAAAATAGTGACCAAAGTAGGTCAACAGGTAAAACGGGGAGATTTATTGATGACATTAGAATCTATGAAAATGGAAAACAATATCTTGTCCGAAAAAGATGGAGTCGTAAAAGCTATTCATGTTCAACAAGGTCAGACAGTAATGCAGGACGATGCATTGTTTGATATTGAATAAACACTTGTAAAACAAAGAATAAATGATGAAAACAAAAAAATATATTTTCATACTTATTGCTTTTTTGTTCTCGGCTGTTTCGATGTTTGTGTCAGCACAAACATCCACAACACCACTGAGTACAAGCGGTGATACGGTTCAAACTACGTCGATAACTCAGGCAGAAAATGCAAAATCAGGAACTGCATTTATTGAAGAAAGCCTTGTTAATTTCGTTGAAGGTATGGGGTTTGCAAACCTCAACTGGCAAACAATCGTAATGATTTTCATTTCATGTGTGCTGCTGTATCTTGCAATCGTTAAACAATTCGAACCATTGCTATTACTCCCTATCGCATTTGGTATGTTGCTTACAAATTTGCCACTGGCAGGATTATATAATCCGGAACTGTTTGCCGATGGTCATGTCCACTGGGATATGTTTGCTAACGGAGCCGGGTTACTCGATTATCTGTACCTTGGAGTAAAATTAGGAATTTATCCTTGTTTAATCTTCATTGGTGTAGGCGCTATGACCGACTTTGGGCCTATGTTGGCCAATCCCAAAAGTTTGCTCTTGGGAGCAGCTGCACAGTTTGGTATATTTGCCACTTACCTCGGTGCCATTGCTTTAGGTTTTTTACCCAAGGAAGCTGCATCTATCGGAATTATCGGAGGTGCCGATGGTCCAACGGCTATTTATCTGACAACACGTCTTGCTCCGGATTTACTTGGTCCTATTGCCGTGGCAGCTTATTCATATATGGCTTTAGTTCCGGTTATTCAACCACCTATTATGCGTGCTTTAACCACCAAGAAAGAAAGAGCCATCAAAATGAAACAGTTACGTATTGTTTCTAAAAAGGAAAAAATTATATTTCCTATTTTTGCAACGGCTTTCGTTTCACTTCTATTACCACCGGCAGCACCTCTTATCGGTTGCCTTATGGTAGGTAACCTTATGAAAGAAAGTGGTGTTGTAGAACGACTGAGCAAAACGGTACAAAACGAGTTAATGAATATAACAACTATTTTTCTGGGGATTACCGTGGGAGCTACGGCTACAGCAGATGCGTTTTTAAATATTAAAACGCTCGAAATTCTCACCATAGGTATTATTGCATTTTCATTCGGTACTTCGGGCGGTGTATTACTCGCCAAATTTATGAACCTGTTTACCAAGGAAAAAGTAAATCCGTTAATTGGTTCGGCAGGAGTATCGGCTGTTCCAATGGCAGCGAGGGTTTCTCAGGTTGTAGGTCAGGAAACTGACCCGGGCAACTTCCTTTTGATGCATGCTATGGGCCCCAATGTTGCAGGTGTTATCGGTTCGGCTGTTGCAGCCGGTCTGATGCTTACTATGCTTTCCTAGCTTTTTTCGAATATAATATTACTAAAAGCCCGTCAGAATTAGAACTGACGGGCTTTTTTTGTAGTTGTTGTTTTTTTCAAATATATTTTTAATCTTTGTAAAAACAAGTTATCCGTTTAACGCATCATTTTTGTATAGATTAAATGTTGTAATTTGTTTTGCCTGGTCCAATATTACTTAAATCAAAAATACTCACACATGGAAAATCAGCAAAAAGTAAAAAATCTTATTGACCTCAGAGCTCAGGCAAAAATGGGCGGAGGAGAAAAAAGAATTTCATCTCAACACTCCAAAGGGAAATATACAGCTCGCGAGAGAATTGAAATGTTACTCGATGAAGGCAGTTTCGAAGAACTTGATATGTTCATAACCCATCGCTGTTACAATTTCGGACTCGAAAATGAAAAATACCTCGGAGATGGAGTTGTTACCGGACATGGAACCATAGATGGACGTATTGTGTACGTATTTGCACAGGATTTTACAGTTTTTGGAGGTTCATTATCGGAAACAATGGCCCTTAAAATCTGTAAAATAATGGACATGGCCATGAAATTAGGCTGCCCGGTTATTGGTATAAACGATTCAGGTGGTGCCCGTATTCAGGAAGGCGTAACATCGTTGGCCGGCTACGCCGAAATTTTCGAACGGAACATTCTGGCTTCCGGAGTTATTCCTCAAATATCGGCTATTTTCGGACCATGCGCAGGTGGAGCAGTTTATTCTCCGGCGCTTACCGATTTTATCATGATGACCGAAGACAATTCATACATGTTTGTTACCGGTCCGAAAGTTGTAAAATCGGTTACAGGCGAAGACATTTCGACAGAAGATTTAGGAGGTGCCGATGTCCATGCCGGAAAATCAGGAGTAGCTCATTTCAAAGTAGACAACGAAGAAGAAGGAACGCTTTTAATCCGGAAATTATTATCCTTCCTTCCTCAAAATAATCTGGAAGAAGCCCCTATGGGAGATCTGTCGGATCCTATTGACAGACTTGAAGACTCTTTAAATTCCATTATTCCGGATAATCCAAACTTACCATACGACATGAAAAATGTCATTCATGCCATTGTCGACAATGAAGAATTTTTAGAAGTTCATCGCCACTATGCCCGAAATATCATTGTGGGTTTTGCCCGCTTCAACGGGAATTCGACTGGAATTATCGCCAATCAACCCAATTTTCTGGCAGGTGTCTTAGATTGTGATGCTTCGCGCAAAGCTGCCCGTTTCGTAAGATTTTGCGATGCGTTCAATATTCCAATTCTGACTTTAGTTGATGTCCCAGGCTTCTTACCCGGATCCGGACAAGAATATGCTGGAATTATAGTCCATGGTGCAAAACTAATGTTTGCTTACGGAGAAGCTACTGTACCCAAAATTACGGTCACGATACGTAAATCTTATGGCGGAGCACACGATGTCATGAGCTGTAAACAATTACGCGGAGATTTTAATTACGCCTGGCCAACAGCCGAAATTGCAGTTATGGGTGCAGCAGGAGCTATCGAAGTTTTGGAAGGCAGAGCTATTAACAAAATAGCCGATCTGGATGAAAAAACGCAATTTATTGCAGACAAAGTCAGTGAATATAACGAAAAATTTGCCAATCCTTATCAGGCAGCATCTTATGGATATATCGATGATGTAATTGAACCCCGGAACACCCGTTTCAGAGTTATCAGAGCCTTCGAAGCATTACAAACCAAAAAAGTTGTAAACCCACTGAAAAAACATAACAATATTCCACTTTAAACATCTTCTTATGAATATATTAGTAATTAGCACTTTAGGTGACATGCTCCTTGGTTCGGCCATTGGAATATCCGTCGTTTTCATAGCTCTTGCCTGTCTTGTCATTATTTTTGAGTTTATACAAAGAATGAGTATAAATGCCTCAAAAAAAAGGATGTTGAAAGCAGGAAAAAAAGATCACGAGGTTGTACATACCTCAGGAGATGATGTTGTGGCAATATCTGTGGCCTTGCACCTATTCTTAAATAGTGTGCACGACGAAGAAAGTAACATATTGACTATCAAACACAATGATAAACGTTATTCACCCTGGAGTTCAAAAATTTACGGATTAAATAATTTTCAAAGATGAAAAAATACAATCTTAATATAAACGGTACCAATTATTTGGTTCACATCAAGTCAATTGAAGATAAAGTTGCTGAAGTTGAAGTCAATGGAACCCCTTATTCAGTTGTAATCAACGAAGAAATAAAAAAAACAAGTAAAACTCCTATACTTGTTCGCAAAGAAGTGCAGACTAAACAGGGAGATAAAAGGGTTGCTGAGAACCTTACTCCTGTTTCGCATACCAGCAAGCCAAGTGCGAAAACGATAAAGGCCCCGCTTCCGGGCAGCATAATCAGAATAAACGTAAACGCCAGCGACCATTTTAAAGAAGGAGACATACTTTTGGTGATGGAATCCATGAAAATGGAAAATAACATTTTGGCTGAACGAAGTGGTACAATCCTCAAAGTAAACGTGCAAAATGGACAGGCTGTCCTACAGGACGAAGTTTTGTTTGAAATAGAATAAAAATTCAGGTAATATGAATAAAGTCAACATAAAGTTTATTTTTATAGCCATAATACTTGCATTTTTAATGCCGGAAGGATTATTGGCACAAGCAGCAACAGAAAATCACACTGTATTAGAGAGTCTGCAAGGCTTCTGGGTAAATACCGGATTTAGTAATTTTGAATTTAAGTATTTGATAATGATCGGTGTTGGTCTTATTTTTATATACCTTGGAATTGCCAAACACTGGGAGCCTCTTTTGCTGATTCCTATCGGATTCGGTATTTTGGTTGGAAACATTCCGTTTACAGAAGGATATCGAATCGGCATCTACGAAGATGGCTCTGTATTAAATATCCTTTACAGCGGAGTTATTTCCGGTTGGTACCCACCACTCATTTTTCTGGGTATTGGTGCCATGACTGATTTTTCAGCCTTGATTTCAAATCCAAAACTCATGCTATTGGGAGCCGCAGCACAGGTAGGAATATTTCTTACATTTTTGGGTGCCTACGAATTAGGCTTCACTCCCACTGAAGCCGGTGCCATAGGAATAATCGGTGGTGCCGATGGTCCTACAGCTATCTTTCTTTCATCACGGTTAGCACCTCATTTAATGGGGGCAATTGCCATTGCGGCATACTCTTACATGGCATTAGTTCCGGTTATTCAGCCCCCGGTCATGAATTTGCTCACGACGAAAAAAGAAAAGTTAATCAGAATGAAACCGCCCCGCATGGTGACTAAATTCGAAAAAATAATATTTCCAATCATTGGCATGTTGCTGACCACATTCATTTCGCCCAGTGCCCTGCCTTTACTTGGAATGCTATTTTTCGGTAACCTGCTGAAAGAATCCGGAGTTACAGAACGCTTGGCCGATACTGCAAGATATGCATTAATTAACATCATTACAATTTTACTCGGACTTACTGTAGGAGCTTCGACTCAAGCTGATAAATTTCTTACAGTAAATTCAATGAAAATTTTTGCTTTGGGAGCATTTTCGTTTGTAATTGCTACGGCAAGCGGAGTGTTATTTGCGAAGATATTAAATCTGTTTCTGAAAAAAGAAAATAAAATCAATCCTTTAATAGGTGCAGCCGGGGTATCAGCCGTTCCCGACTCTGCGCGTGTAGCTCAGGAGCAGGGACTAAAAGTAGACAAAAACAACCACCTGCTAATGCACGCTATGGGACCCAATGTTGCCGGAGTAATTGGTTCGGCTGTTGCCGCAGGTATTCTTCTGAGCATGCTTTCTTAAAAGCCAAATTCCAATAAACAAAAAACAGCTTGTAACTATTAGATTACAAGCTGTTTTTGTAATATTATCTCAATCAAACTTCCTGAGCCATTTTATCATAATCCTTTTGTTCCTGAACAATAGCATCCAATACCGCAATAGCTGTCATATTGACGATATCACGAACAGAACTTTCTACATCAAGAATGTGTATTGGCTTATTCAATCCCATTTGAATCGGACCAATAGTTTCAGCCAGCCCCATTTCTATCAGCATTTTATACGCAGTATTAGCCGAACTTAGATTCGGGAAAATAAGCGTATTTACATCTTTGCCGGCTAATTTTGAAAACGGGAATTTTTCATCGCGCAATTCTTTATTCAAAGCAAAAGTCACCTGCATTTCTCCATCTACCACCATTTCAGGATAATTAGTATGGAGTGTAGATACAACTTCATGAACACTTGCCGGACTACCTTGTTTATCTGAACCAAAGTTAGAATATGACAACATTGCCATAACAGGCTCATAATTAAAGAATTTCACCGTATTATAGGTCAATTTGGCAATATCAATCAGTGTCTCGGTACTCGGATGGCGATTGAAAAGAGTATCAGCTAAAAAGAATGTTCCTTTTTTAGTATTCATTATGTGCATAGCTCCAATATGTTTCAGCCCATCACGAATACCTATAACTTCTTTGGCCGCCTGAATAGAATCGGTATACTTTGTATAAACTCCGGTTATAAGAGCGTCAGCTTCACCTGTTTCAACCATCATCATTCCGAAATAATTTCGTTCATACATTTTTTCATAAGCCTCATCGTAGGTCATCCCTTCGCGGCTACGTTTTTCCGTCAACCGTTTGGCAAAACGTACACGACGTTCTTCTTCCCGATCATGGCGAAGATTAACAATCTCAATTCCAGTCAAATCAATTTGATTTTCCTGAGCAATACTTTCAATCTTTTCTTCATTACCTAACAAAACAGGATAACAGATACCTTCAGCAAACGCAAGTTCAGCTGCTTTAAGCATATTAAGATGATTTGATTCTGAAAATACAACGCGTTTTGGAGTTGAACGGGCCAAATCATAAAACCTGCGAAGCATTTTATTGTCGTGTCCCATCAAAGCACGCAATTTATGATTATATCCTTCCCAATCGGTTATTTGTTTTCGTGCAACTCCGGATTCCATAGCTGCTTTAGCAACTGCCGGAGCAACAATAGTTAACAGGCGTGGATCTAAAGGCTTTGGAATAATATAACCCGGGCCAAAACTCAAACGTTTCAGATTATATGCTGCATTCACAACATCCGGAACCGGTTTTTTTGTCAGATCAGCAATAGCGCGGACAGCAGCAACTTTCATTTCTTCATTGATACATTTTGCACGAACATCCATGGCTCCGCGGAAAATATAAGGAAAGCCGAGAACATTATTAATCTGATTAGGATGGTCTGAACGCCCGGTCGCAAAAATAATATCGGGACGTGCAGCCATAGCATCATCGTACGAAATTTCCGGATTCGGATTAGCTAAAGCAAACACAATTGGATTTTCATTCATGGACTGTACCATTTCTTTTGTAAGCACACCCGCCACCGAAAGTCCTAGAAATACATCTGAACCCACAACAGCTTCTTCCAGCGTGGTAATATCGCGATCTGTTGCAAATGGTTTTTTACGATCGTTCAGGTCTGTACGTTTTTTATTAATAACACCTTTCGAGTCGACCATCACAATATTTTCAAGCTTGGCTCCTAGCATCATGTAAAGTTTGGTACAGGAATTGGCTGCCGCTCCGGCCCCGTTCACCACAATTTTGACTTCTTCTATTTTTTTACCGGTAATTTCAAGTGCATTCAACAAACCAGCCGAGGAAATGATAGCTGTTCCGTGCTGATCATCATGCATAATCGGGATATCCAGTTCAGCCTTCAAACGCTCTTCAATTTCAAAGCACTGTGGTGCTTTAATATCTTCCAGATTAATTCCTCCAAAAGTTGGCGAAATGGCTTTTACGACTTGTATAAATTTCTCAGGATCCTTTTCATTCACTTCAATATCAAAAACATCTATTCCTGCAAAAATTTTAAACAATAAACCTTTACCTTCCATTACAGGTTTCCCGGCCATAGCACCTATGTCTCCAAGCCCCAATACCGCCGTTCCGTTTGAAATAACAGCTACAAGATTTCCCTTAGCTGTATATTCATAAGCTGTATCGGGATCTTTCTCTATTTCAAGACATGGTTCAGCGACTCCCGGCGAATACGCAAGCGATAAATCACGCTGCGAACTGTACGGTTTGGTTGGTGTTACTTCTATTTTTCCGGGTTTTCCTTCGGAATGATACCTTAGTGCATCTTCTCTTGTGAACTTTGCCATATTATCTATATTAAAATTGTAAGTTTAATGATTTATTTTTCAAAAAAAATATCACAAAATTACGAAATAAAATAACGAAATTTTATTTTATCCGGAAGATAAAAATTGATATATATCACTTTTCGAAATGATGGTCGTCGAATTTTGTTCGAAAAGTGTGCCCCCAACGGAAGCCAAGGTCCCGAAATTTTTGGACTACAAAGCTTTTCTCTGTAAACGTACCCGGAATGTCCGGATCATATTTTGCTCCGATTGGCTCTGATCTGTAAACTATAGAATCATTTTTATATCTGACCGGATTAAAAAACGGATTAATATCAATAGCCATTCCGCTTGCATGCTTTGAATAGCTTACGTCCCGGTAACAAAAGCTGTAAGTATTATTATCTGCCATAGATCTATGATCGTCCCAACCATATTTCACAATAGGAATTGCCTTAGCTACAGGAAACTTTTGTTCAAACATAAATTTAAATATCTCAACAATTCCTTTTTCAATCTCCTGACTGCACAAAATCTGTCCCTGATGCACTTTTCCATCCGTCGAGAAATACTGCACATTCAACAGCACAAGCTGATTAGTTACAGAATCAGGCGCTTGTGTTCCGGCAATAGCTCCGGCAAAGCTGTAATTACAATCTATAATTATTGAAGGTTCCGGAATTATATCAGCAGGTTCAGTCATTAGAGTTGTATCATTATCAGCAACGCTTGAATTATTATGAGTTTTGGAGCAACCATAAGATAACACTACGAATATCAAAGTTGTTGAAATAAAGATAGAAACAAAATATTTATGCTCTGAAATAATCATAAAACTATTTTGCTTACAAAGGTAATAACTAAAAAATACTAGAACTGTACATTGGTTGAAATGATTCTGAATTTTTGTTGTAAAAACATAAAACAATGTTTTTAATATTAATTTATGAAACTACTAAGCCATATCACATCTAACCATTAAAACACACCTAATCATAAAGCTTTCAATCCAGTCATCATCACTACAAATAAATAGTTATATCATCACCGACTTACAATCGCAATTTTTATGTAAGTTTGTACCCCGAAAAGATATTAACATGCAAATTAATTCCATATCCATTCTCAACTATAAAAATATTGCAGAAGCAACATTGAAATTCTCACCTAAAATTAACTGTTTTATCGGTGACAATGGTATGGGAAAAACTAATCTGCTCGATGCGCTGTATTATCTTTCTTTTTGCAAAAGTCATTCTAATTCGATTGATTCGCAGAATATCAAACATGACACCGAATTTTTCATGTTACAAGGATTCTACACATCGAATGACCAAGCCGAAGAAATCTATTGTGGCATGAAGCGCAGGCAAAAGAAACAATTTAAACGCAATAAAAAGGAATACGAAAAACTTTCCGATCACATCGGTCTCATTCCCCTTGTTATGATTTCTCCGGATGATAATACGCTGATTTTGGAAGGAAGCGAAGAACGCCGGAAATTTGTTGACGGAGTCATTTCTCAATACAACAAACAGTATCTTCAATACCTGCTCAACTACAACAATGCACTCAAACAACGTAACGCGTTGTTGAAATCAGAAAATCCGGTTGAAGAAAGTCTTTTCGAAATATGGGAAGAGCAGATGGGCATGTACGGAACATATATCTACGAAGAACGTAAAAAATTCATTTCCGATTTCATACCTGTATTTCAAAACATCTACCGGACAATTTCCGGTGGACACGAAGAAATAAGCCTCAGTTATATTTCTCAACATGATAACCGGGATATTGCTGAAAGTATGATCAAAACGCGTGAACGGGATAAAATTCTGGGATATTCCACACAGGGAGTCCATAAAGATGAGCTTGAAATGCTGCTTGACACCTACCCCATTAAGCGAGTTGGTTCCCAGGGACAAAATAAAACATATCTGATTTCCCTGAAACTAGCCCAATTCAATTTTTTGAAACGTGCACAAAACAGCATACCTATATTACTGCTCGATGACATTTTTGATAAACTTGATTCGAACAGAGTAATGAAAATTATAGAACTTGTTTCCGGAGAAAATTTTGGACAAATATTTATTACAGACACTAACCGGGAACATTTAGATCAACTTCTTTCCCAACTTCGACAAGAAGTTTCAATTTTTACTGTCTCCGAAGGATTATTTAGATCTATTTAATCCCTTTCTAAAATACTTATTACTACCAATAAAATTGATTATCAAGAGGTAATACATTTTACAGACATGCCATTATTTTTTATATAAAATTTCATTTTAGAAAACTTTTCGAACAAATAAAATCATATTATCATTGATTATCAATATATTAATTCTTAAAAATAGAAATATCACATTCTAAATAAGAAATAATATATCTTTTTTTGTTGTACCAAATAAAAAAAATCACTAACATTGCAATCACAAAAATCACGAACTAATCGAAAATCTAAAACATTATATTTTAAACATTTTAAGCTTTTATAACGTGGAAACGAAAATTTATACACCGGATGAAATCAAAGAAGCATCTCTGAATTTCTTCAAAGGAGATGACCTTGCAAGCAAAGTTTGGATGACTAAATATGCACTGAAAGATTCTTTCGGTAATATTTATGAGTTAACTCCTGACGACATGCACCGAAGACTTGCAAGAGAAATTGGCCGAATTGAGAAAACTTATCAAAATCCTCTTTCTGAGGATGAACTCTTTAATCTTTTTAAAAATTTCAAATATATTGTTCCCCAAGGTAGTCCTATGACCGGGATCGGGAACGAACATCAGGTGGCTTCTTTATCCAACTGTTTTGTAATTGGTTTTGATGGAGAATCAGATTCTTATGGAGCTATTATTAAAATTGATGAAGAACAGGTACAGTTGATGAAACGTCGTGGAGGTGTAGGACATGATTTGTCGCATATCCGTCCGAAAGGTTCCCCGGTAAAAAACTCAGCACTTACCTCTACAGGTATTGTTCCTTTTATGGAACGTTACTCCAATTCAACCCGCGAAGTTGCTCAGGATGGTCGCCGCGGAGCTTTAATGCTTAGCGTAAGCATAAAGCATCCGGATTCGGAAGCATTTATAGACGCCAAGATGGAATCAGGCAAAGTTACCGGAGCAAATGTATCGGTAAAGTTGGATGATGCATTTATGCAATCTGCATTAAACAAACAACCATATACCCAACAATATCCCGTTCACTCAAAAGAACCCTGGTTCAAAAAAGAGGTTGATGCAAATGCTCTTTGGAAAAAAATTGTACACAATGCATGGCAGTCCGCAGAACCGGGAATTCTTTTTTGGGATACAATTATCCGCGAATCCGTACCCGATTGTTATGCAGACCTGGGATACAGAACGGTTTCAACAAATCCATGTGGTGAAATTCCATTATGTCCTTACGATAGTTGCCGCTTGTTAGCTATCAACCTGTATTCTTATGTTGCAAATCCATTTAAACCGGATGCTTATTTTGATTTTGAACTTTTTTCCAAACATGCCGGATTAGCTCAGCGTATAATGGATGACATTATCGACCTTGAAATGGAGAAAATCGACAAAATAATCGATAAAGTTAATTCTGATCCGGAAGATAATGATATAAAATTGACAGAATTCCAACTTTGGGAAAAAATAAAGCTCAAAACATCACAAGGACGTCGTACCGGCGTAGGAACAACAGGCGAGGGCGACATGTTGGCAGCATTAGGGTTCCGCTACGGGACAGATGAAGCTACAGATTTCTCTGAAAAAGTGCATAAATCACTTGCCTTGGCAGCATATCGCTCTTCTGTAAATATGGCCAAGGAACGTGGTGCATTTACAGTTTACGATGCAAAACGAGAAGAAAACAATCCATTTATACAACGTTTACGCGAAGCCGACCCCGAGCTATACGATAATATGGTAAAATATGGGCGCAGAAATATCGCCTGTCTGACCATTGCCCCTACAGGGACAACCAGCATTATGACCCAGACAACATCTGGTATCGAACCAGTGTTTATGCCCTATTATACCCGGCGTCGGAAAGTAAATCCCAATGATAAAAATGTCCACGTAGATTTTGTAGATGAAAATGGGGATTCATGGGAAGAATATGCTGTATTCCATCACAAGTTCGTAACATGGATGGAAGCTAACGGCATCTCAACTACGCAACATTTTACAAAACAGGAAATTGACGATATGGTTGAGAAATCTCCATATTACAAGGCTACAGCAAATGATGTTGACTGGTTGAAGAAAGTACAGATGCAGGGTCGTATCCAAAAATGGGTTGATCATTCGATTAGCGTTACTATTAACTTACCGGCTGACGTAAGTGAAGAACTTGTCGGAAACCTGTATGAAGAAGCATGGCGATCAGGCTGTAAAGGAGTAACTGTTTACAGGGATGGTTCACGCTCAGGAGTTCTTATTTCAAGCAATGATAAAAAAGATGAAAAGAAAGATGAAAAAACCGTTTGTTTTCCCTACGACGAAAATCATTTTATTCGTCCGAAGGAATTAAAATGCGACGTTGTACGTTTTCAAAATGCTAAAGACAAATGGATTGCCTTTGTTGGACTTAAAGATGGTCGTCCCTACGAAATTTTTACAGGACTTGCAGATGATGAGGAAGGCATTTTATTACCAAAAACTGTTACCGAAGGGAAAATCATTAAAATGGTAGATGAAAACGGGAACAAACGCTATGACTTTCAATTCTCAAATAAACGTGGCTACAAAACTACAGTTGAAGGACTATCACACAAATTTGATAAAGAATTCTGGAATTATGCAAAACTCATTTCCGGAGTATTACGTTACGGAATGCCTATAGACCAGGTAATTAAATTAATATCAAGCCTCCAATTGGACAGCGAATCAATTAACACCTGGAAAGTAGGTGTTGAACGGGCACTTAAAAAGTATATACCCGATGGCACCCAAATCTCAGAGCAAACTTGTCCAAGCTGCGGGCAAAAAACCTTAGTGTATCAGGAAGGCTGCCTGACTTGCAAAAACTGCGGATATTCGAGATGCGGATAGCAAAAAAATTATCGAAGAGGGTGTCCAAAAAGAGAATTTTGAACGCAAATTCCGCAAATTTTCACAAATAAAATAAATTAATAAATTTAATATATTATTGAAATAGAAATAATTATGATTTGTGAAAATTTGCGTTTATTTGCGAAATTTGTGTTCTTCTTTCTTTTGAGACACCCTTTTTTTCATGAGCAACACAAAATATTAGGTACGTTAAGCTAGTATTATTATATTTGCAGCAAAAGATTATAAAATGAGAAAATTACTTACCTTTTGCTTCTTTTTCGCCGCAAGTCCTTTCCTTTGGGCACAAAACATTGACAATAAATTCAGCGACAGTGTAAATAACTTCTTTAAACCCTTAGTCAATTTTCTGGACACCGTACTTTTCTGGGATCCAATAGCTGCTTTGGGAATAAACGTAGGTGTAAAAATCCCGTTTATTATCATTTGGCTGATATTTGGGGCGTTATTTTTTACCCTGTATTTCAAATTCATAAACTTCCGTGGATTTAAACATGCTATTGAATTAGTTATGGGTAAATTTGACAAGGATGGGCATGAAGGCGAAATATCCCACTTTCAGGCAATAGCCACCGCTACAGCTTCGACAGTAGGTTTGGGAAATATAGCCGGAGTTGCTGTTGCCATCACACTCGGAGGCCCAGGAGCTACCTTTTGGCTTATTATTGCCGGCTTGTTGGGAATGACTACCAAATTTACTGAATGTACATTGGGCGTTAAGTATCGCAGGATAAATCCAGATAACACAGTATCCGGAGGGCCAATGTACTATCTGAAGGACGGATTAGCTAAAAAAGGCTGGGCAAAAACGGGTAAATTTCTTTCAATCATGTTTGCTGTTTTTGCCACTATAGGAGCTTTCGGCATCGGCAATATGTTCCAGTCAAATCAGGTAGTAGCTCAGGCAGTAAGTACCTTCCCCGTTCTCAACGGTTATCAGATATGGCTCGGAATTATTATAGCCGTACTTGTAGGTATCGTTATCATAGGCGGAATCAAAGGAATTGCCCGTGTAAACGACAAACTCTTCCCTATTATGGCTTTATTATATTTGTTTTCGGCATTAGTTGTAATAATTATCAATTACAAACATATTATTCCTGCGTTCGGACTTATTATTGATGGCGCTTTCAATGCCGATGCTGCCAAAGGTGGCTTTCTCGGAGTAATGATTATAGGATTCCGCCGCGCAGCATTTTCCAACGAAGCTGGAATTGGTTCGGCTGCCATAGCTCACTCAACCGTGAAAACACAGAAACCTGTTACGGAAGGATTTGTCGCATTACTTGAACCTTTTATCGACACGGTAGTTATTTGTACCATGACAGCATTAGTTATTATTGTAACAGGGATGTATAACAACCCGGCCAACTTAACCGGAGCAGATCTTACTTCTGCTGCATTTTCGACGGTGGCCGACTGGTTTCCTTATCTATTACTGCCAACCATCATATTATTTGCATACACAACTCTTATTTCGTGGTCATATTACGGGGTAAAAAGCTTTGATTACTTAGTAGGAAATGTCTGCGAAAAACATCTTGGGAACCGTATCTACGCTACACGTTTTTACCAGATTATATTCCTGATTGTAACTGCTATAGGCTCAGTACTCAGCCTGAACAGTTTAGTCGATTTTTCTGATATGCTGATTTTGTGCATGGCATTGCCAAACATTATCGGGTTATTGGTTCTGGCTCCCGAAGTAAAAAGCGAGCTAAACGAATATATGGAATGGATAAAAAAAGAACGTATTGAACTAAAAAGTAAAAAATGACTCAACAATTGACTCAAACGCTAATAGTAAAAGAAAGTCAGACCGCTGAAGCTTTAGGCTCCGGATTGTTACCAGTATTTTCTACCCCATCATTAGTTGCATTCATGGAAAACACAGCCATGAAACTCATAGAATTACCGGAGGGAAGTTCCAGTGTAGGAATCGCAATCAACATAAAACATATCAAAGCCAGCCCCGTTGGTGAAACAGTAAAATGTACCGCGACACTTATAGAAAATGAAGGACGTCGTTATGCATTTCAACTCGTTGCCACCGACAGTAAAGGAGAAGTTATCGGTGAAGGTACTCACGAACGCTTTGTTATAAATGTAGAGAAATTTATGTCGAAGGTATCTTAGTCCTGTAAAAAAACAAAAAACGGAAATTTGAATTTTTTCCGTTTTTTATTTTTCACCTTTTCATAACCCGATCCATTGCCCGTTTATCCTCTTTCTCTTTCAATGTCTGGCGTTTATCATAATTCTTCTTTCCTCTTGCCAAACCTACTTCCAATTTAGCCAATCCTTTTTCGTTGATAAACAATTTAGTCGGAACAATTGTAAAACCCGTAGTTTCCGTACCTCTTTTTAGTTTAAGTAATTCACGTTTCGTCAGCAATAATTTGCGGTCGCGCCTTACTTCATGATTATTATACGTCCCAAAAAAATAAGTAGCGATATGCATATTTTTCACCCACAGTTCATCTTTTATAAAAACGCAAAAAGTATCAGTTAAACCTGCCTTCCCATCACGGATTGATTTTATCTCGGTTCCAAAAAGTTGTATTCCGGCAACGTATCTTTCTACAATTTCATAATCAAATGTTGCGCGTTTATTTTTAATAAGAATATTTGAGTTTTTGAACATACTATCTTCTAGTTTTTATAACACAGGGAGCATCAGATGTATAATCCCTGACAAAATTCCCGGTAAAAATATAACAGAAATTCCAATTATCAACACAAAACGGCCTCTTTCATCATCATTCATCCCCAATAAAATATGTGAGCCCTCCCACACAATGTAAGCAGAATAAACATTCAGTATCTTCAAAAAGAATAAGCTTGGGATAATATTCGTAACTACATCAATAACATAAATAACAGCGAAAGAGTATGCCACAAGTTTCTCCTCCTTTTCTTTTTCAAAACTATGTTGACCTTCTTTATTTAGCAACGAAAAAGCAATCTTACGCGTAACAAAAAAGGCACCCAGAAATGACACCATACTTACTACAAACAAAAGAAATCCTGTTTCGAGACCCTTCTCGTCTGCATATATTGTTTTGAAAATAAAGGTGGTCAGGGCACAAATAAGAATCCAGGGATACGTAAATGTTCTTCTAACAGCGTTATCATCACATTTCTTATCCCTTATGGCCTCCCAAGTCACCTGAGTCGACATCATCAGCCCCCAGGTACTTTTTATCAAATTAAAAAAAGAAAACTTCATTTGGAAAATTTGGCCGCAAAAGTACATATATTTTTCATTGCTTGTTACATAGATAACAATTGAACTATCATTTGTAACAAAAAATGAACATAAATTTCACCTATTAAACGATATTTTATGTTATTATTTTAATTGCACGCTTAAATATTCGGAAACCAGATTTTATCATGGAATTTTTATAAAAACAATAATGTAAAAAAATAATCTTTCTGCCCAAATATTAATTATATTTGTTGTCCCTTTGAAAAGCCTTATCAGCAAAACTTTAAAAACAAAAATTTGAATGAGTAAAGAAATAAAACTATCAATTACAGGATTAGTGTATAACCAGACTGTTGTTGGAACTTATGGTTTAGTATTAAGTGAAGAAAACGGGAACAGACGCTTTTCGGTAATGATAGGAGAACCCGAAGCCCAATCGATTGCATTAAAATTAAACAATAAAAAATCCCCCCGTCCTTTAACTCATGATCTGATACATAACCTATTGGCTGCTTTTAACTCGAAGCTTGAAAAAGTGGTTATTTACAACATGGTCAATGATGTATTTTATTCTGAATTACATATCCGAAAAGGAGAAGAAACCATGATATTGGATGCGCGCACATCAGATGCAGTCGCTTTAGCCGTCCGCTCCGATTCACCAATTTATATAAATTCCGACATTATGGATGTGGTAGGAACAATTATAGAAACTCCTGCTGATGAAAATACAGAAGAAGATAATGATAGTTCTGATGAGATTGAGGTTAATGCAGATGACATGACTCCCGAAGAACTGGATACCCTTTCATCTGTGGATTTAAACGAATTACTTAAAATGGCTTTACAGGAGGAAAAATACGAACTTGCCGTAAAAATAAGAGATGCTATAAAAAGAAAAGAAACTAAATAACAGGAATTATATGAACTTAAAAATAAGGTTAATAGTAATGAGCTTCCTGCAATATGCAATTTGGGGAGCATGGTTAATATCGTTAGGTGCATATTTAGGAGGTAATTTACATTTTGAGGGATTTCAGATAGGAAGCTTCTTTGCTACGATGGGAATTGCATCTCTTTTTATGCCGGGAATTATTGGTATTATTGCCGACAGATGGATACCGGCACAAAAGCTATTGGGAATTTGTCATTTTTTGGCAGCAACTTTTTTAATGCTTGCTGCACCACAAACAGAATATAACACATTATACAGCTTCATTTTAATGAGCGTTATATTTTACATGCCGACCATTGCACTCTCTAATTCCGTAGCTTACAATGCTCTGACAAAAGGTGGACTTGATACGGTAAAATCATTTCCTCCAATACGTGTATGGGGAACTGTAGGATTCATTGTCGCAATGATTGCAGTTGATTTATTAGGCTTTGCCACTACTGCCGACCAACTCTATTTATCAGCAGGCATAGGTGTTTTATTAGGAATCTACTCATTCACGCTTCCCAACTGTGAAGTAAATCCAGGTACAAAAAGTAAAAGTTTTGTCGATCAACTCGGGTTACGTGCATTTGCCTTGTTCAAACAGAAAAAAATGGCCATCTTCTTTATTTTCTCCATGTTACTGGGAATGTCGTTACAAATAACCAACGCTTTTGCCAACGATTATCTGACAAATTTCTTTGGGAAAAATCCGGAATATCAGGGTACATTTGGAGTTGAACATGCCAACATTCTTATATCGTTGTCACAGGTATCCGAAACACTTTGTATTTTACTCATTCCGTTTTTCTTACGTAAGTTCGGCATAAAAAAAGTAATGCTCATCAGCATGTTTGCCTGGGTGCTCCGTTTTGGTTTGCTTGGTGCAGGAAACCCCGGAAACGGAGTATGGATGCTTCTATTATCGATGATTGTTTATGGAGTTGCCTTCGACTTTTTCAATATTTCGGGTTCTCTTTTTGTTGAAAACGAAACAGATCCGTCTATCAGATCGAGTGCTCAGGGAGTATTTATGATTATGACTAACGGTCTGGGAGCATTCATCGGTTCTTATGTAGCTGGTTGGATTGTTGATATGGCTGGTTGGCCCGACTCCTGGTTTATTTTTGCAGGATATTCATTAGTTGTGGCTTTGGTTTTCGCCGTTGTTTTCAAATATAAACACAATCCGGACAACTTTAAAAACCACAGCCATTAATAAATAGACTAAAACTTGGATTCTAAATTTCTGAGTATCAAATAATTTTTATTTTTACCAAGTTCCATTTTTCTGGAAGAAGCTCTCTTTTTAGATTTATTTGCTATTGCAAATTATAATCCAGGGGGGAGCTTTCTCATTTTAGTCCTTTTAATAAGAAACCACCATATTTTCATATTTTAGAATCCTACGATAATCAACAAACATTTTATTGACCAACAACAAAATAATACATATTTTTTCCCTATTTATAAAATGGATGAGATAATCTTTAATAAATTTAATCCATTACGCCCCACAAAAAAAAATATTGTATTTTTGTAAATATAATACAGAAAATATATTAACATGACAAAAGCAACTCCTGACATTAATTTTCGCAAAAAATTTTCTAAATGGTTTTGGTGGCTTTTTAGCATCGGGATTGTATCATTAGTGGTTATTTTTATTTTTATCAGTATAGGTTGGATAGGCTACCTGCCTCCGATAGATGAACTTCAAAACCCTATTAACAAATATGCGACTGAGATATACTCATCAGATTTGCAACTATTGGGAAGATATTCCAAAAGTCAGGAAAACAGGATGAAGGTTACTTATAACCAAATTTCAGAAAATGTTATTAATGCTCTTGTTGCTACAGAAGATATCCGCTTTTATGATCACTCGGGAATCGACGGAAAAGCCCTGATACGGGCCTTTATTTTGTCAGGCATTTTACAACATGGAAGTTCAGGAGGAGGAAGTACGCTAACACAGCAATTGGCAAAACAGTTATATTCACCAGAGGCAGACAATAAAATTGAGCGGATGTTTCAAAAACCTATTGAATGGGTAATTTCTGTAAAACTGGAGAAACTTTATTCGAAAGAAGAAATTATCACTATGTACCTCAATCAGGTGGATTTTCTTTATAATGCAATAGGTATAAAATCAGCAGCACAAACATATTTTAGTAAAACTCCGGGTAAATTAAAAATAGAAGAAGCAGCAACTTTAGTCGGTATGGTAAAAAATCCATCATTATTTAATCCGGTGAAACACGAAGAACGTTCTGTTCAACGTCGTAACGTTGTTTTAAAGCAAATGGAAAAAGCTCATTTCATAACCGAACAGCAATTTGACTCTTTAAAGAGCTTACCCATGCAACTGCATTTTCAAAGAGGCGATCATAAACTCGGCTTAGCTCCTTATTTCCGGGAATATTTACGGATAATTATGACTGCTAAAAAGCCGGTCGAAAGTAATTATTCCGAATGGAATAAAAACAAATATCAGGATGATTTGTGGCAATGGGAAAACAACCCTCTTTATGGTTTTTGTAATAAAAACCATAAACCGGATGGAACTCCCTACAATCTGTATACCGACGGATTAAAAATCTACACCACTATTGATTCCCGAATGCAACAGTATGCAGAAGATGCTGTAAGAGAGCACATGTCTTCCATCCAAAAAACATTTTTTAAAGAAAAGCAGGGCCGGTCTTATGCCCCGTTCTCAAGACATCTTGATAAATCGACAATTGATCAGATCATGAACAGGGCAATGAAACAGACCGACAGATATTACAAAATGAAAGCAGCCGGAAGTTCCGCAGAAGAAATAAATACTGCTTTCAAGAAACCGGTCGAAATGCAGGTGTTCTCATACGATGGCGTGGTCGATACTGTAATGTCTCCTCTTGATTCAATTCGCTACCATAAATATTTTCTGCGTTGCGGTTTTATGTCAATGGATGCACGCAGCGGACATGTAAAAGCTTATGTAGGAGGTCCTGATTTTACCCAATTCCAATATGATATGGTAAACACCGGACGTCGTCAAGTCGGTTCTACAATAAAACCATATTTATATACACTGGCTATGGAAGAAGGTATGTGGCCTTGTGACAAAACGTCATGGGTGCCAATTTCATTTCCAGACCCATCCGGAGGTACTCCATACACTCCTAAGACTACCACAAAAGGGAAAAATATTGGTGATATTGTAACTCTAAAATGGGGATTAACAAATTCGGATAACTGGATTTCAGCCTATTTAATGAGTCTGTTCACCCCGGAAGCAATGGTGAAATTGATGAGATCTTTTGGGATCAAGGGGTCGATTGATGCGGTGCCATCATTATGTTTGGGAGTTTGTGATATTTCGTTGGAAGAGATGGTGGATGCTTACACTGCTTTCCCAAATAAAGGAATCCGGGTCGATCCGGTTTATGTTACCCGCATCGAAGATGCAAATGGAAATATAATTACCACATTCACGCCAAAAATGCACGAAATTTTTAGCGAATCTACAGCCTACAAAATGATTGATATGATGAAATCGGTTATTGACCATGGTACAGGCCAACGTGTCAGGTATCGTTATGGATTACAAATGCAAATGGGCGGTAAAACCGGTACAACTCAAAACAATTCGGATGGATGGTTTATGGGTTATACACCTTCTTTGGTTTCCGGAGCATGGGTTGGTGGAGAAGATCGTGACATTCATTTCGACAGAATCACAGAAGGGCAGGGAGCTAGTATGGCCCTTCCGATTTGGGCTATGTACATGAAAAAAGTCTTAAACGACAGCAGATTAGGATATTCAGCTTCTGAAGTGTTTGATATACCGGCAAGTTTTAATCCGAATGCCGGCTGTGAGCAAACACAGGAATCTAAATAATTATAAAAAAGATTGGTATTCCTGATAAAATATAATGGTTGAGCAAGATTTGTAAAAATCAGATCTGTAAATAGACATAATATTCTGTTTTATCCGAGAATCATAAAGTTAACTCAATTTGAAAAAAACGTTTTTTATCATCATATTCAGTTTCTTTCAATTACTGGGATTTGCTCAGTGGAACACTGACCGTATTCTGACCATTGGACAGAATGCATTGTATTTTGAGGATTATGTGCTCTCAATACAGTACTTCAATCAGGTTATAAAGATACGGCCCTATCTGGCTGAACCATACATGTATCGTGCTATTGCAAAGATTCAGCTCGGAGATGATAAAGGAGCAGAATTAGATGCTACAGAAGCCATCGACCGTAACCCGTTTCTGCCTCAGGCATATTATGTCAGAGGATTTGCTTTCCGTCGTATGGGTAAATATGAAAAAGCTATCGAAGACTTTTCTAAAGCCATTGAATTCAGCCCGGGAAATTACAATTTACTCCTAAACAGAATAGATGCCTATGTACGTTTAGAAAAATACAAAGAAGCCATGGCCGATTTGGATAATTATATGCGTTTAAATCCTAAATCCGGTGAAATGTATTACGAAAAAGGAGTAATACAACTGTCGATGAAAGATACGGCCGCAGCAGAAACATCATTCAACAAATTAGTAGAATTGGACAGCACCAACAGTATGAGTTGGAGTGCTAGAGGTCTGTTGCGTCTGCAAAAAAACAAATTGGATGAAGCTTACAGCGATTATTCGAAAGCTATTCTGTTAAAATCCAATTTTTCAGGTGATTATATCAATCGCGGCATCATAAATGTTGAAAACAAAAATTACAGGGAAGCTCTCAGCGATTATGATAACGCCATTAAATTAGATAAAGAAAACGGATTAGCATATTTCAACAGAGCCTTATTGCGGGCTAATCTGGGAGATAACAACAACGCTCTGTCGGATTTGGAAATGGTTCTCAGGTTAGATACGACCAACACAGAAGCTGTATACAGAAAAGCTTTACTTGAGAACACACTTGGTAAATATAAAAATGCAATAAAAGATTTCAATAAAATTCTGACAAATCATCCCTACTTCATCCCTGCAATGTGGGGAATATCTGAAGCCAACGAAAAAATGGGCAATACTAAAGAAGCCTTTAGATACAAGCAAATGGCTTACGATATTGAAAAAAACAAAGACAGCATAAAAAAGAAACAAAAAGAAGACAAAATAGCATCAGACAAAAATATTATCGATAAAAAGGGACATAAAGGTAATGCCTCTAAAAAGACTGAAATGTTTAACCGGTTTATTACACAGAATATAGATGATGACGAGAGTGAATCGAAATATAAAGACAAACTCAGAGGAACTGTTCAGAATAAATATGCCGATGTTGTTAATGAACGAAACTTCGGATTGACATATTACGCCAAAAATGATGAAATAAGAAGAACCAATCTTTATTCATCCATCGTTGAAGATTACAATAAGAAACATCTACTCAAGGGTGATTTAAAAATTACAAACAACGAAATTGCCCTTACGCCAACCTTGATTAATGAGCACTTCGACGATATTAATAAAATATCAGGTCGAATTGCCGGAGATGAAAATAATGCCAATTTGTATTTTTACCGGGGACTGGAATTTGCATTAGTGCAGGACTTTAATAGCTCGTTAGACGATCTGAACAAAACATTAATGCTACGACCCGATTTTACAATTGCATACTTCTGCCGGGCAAATATAAGATACAAACTTGTCGAATATCAAAAAAGTACTTATGATAATCCAAATGAATTAAATGCAAAAGGAGAAAAAAACAGAAGCATTTATGACGATAATCAATATAAGTTTGATGTTGAGATGATTATGCGGGATTACGACAAGGTTATACAGCTTCAGCCAAATTTTTCATTTGCTTACTATAACAAAGCCAATATCCTGTGCACCCAGAAAGATTTTAAAACGGCTATTGCAAATTACACAAAAGCCATTGGGTGCGATGCCGATTTTGCCGAGGCATATTTTAACAGAGGACTTACTTACCTATTTATCGGCGAAGACAACAAGGGTATTGCTGATTTGAGTAAAGCCGGTGAACTAGGTATTTACCAGTCGTACAACCTGATTCAAAGGTTTAACAAATAGCAGATAAGCAAGGACAACAGATAATCGGAGTACTGGCTTTAATATGCTTTTCATGTATACCACGGAATATTAAAAAAATCAATATTATTGCTCTCCTATTAGGGTTCTGTCCAAAATTTTGTGTAAATCAACAGTCTCTTCATGCGCTAATTTCAATTTTCTGCACTTCACTATCCATAATTATTTTCTGGCATATCCACAAATTATCTGATAAAAAAAACGCAACGTTGAAAATAAAACGCTGCGCTATTCCGTATAAGCTTATCTTTTATTGATTATATTCTTCTTGATATCCGTTAATCAGTTCTACTAAATCTTCAAAGCCAGATTGAATATATTCTTCAACTGCAACCTTAGAACCATCGCTCAATACAAAGCGCGGAGCCATTACATAATATGTTTCAGCATACAATTCATATTCACCACTTTCATAATTATATGCATAATATTCGTCCTGATATTCTTTTAGATAAAACTCAACATCAGCAAATTTTCTATTATCATCAACATAATAACCATAACATATCATATATTTATTGATTATATCTACCTCATCTTGTTCCCCTGTTTTAGAGTCATTATCAACATCATTCATTTCGTTGACAAATCCTTCAACATCTTTCATTCCACCCAAAACAGCAACATCCATGACTTGAAAATAAACTGCTCCTTTTGACAAAAAATCATCAACATATTCTGCTTTTTCAATTACATCTGCCGATAAATTACCTTTGGCAGACGCTTCAATTTTCATAAGTGTTTTCGATCCTTTTTTAAACTCATAACTTTCAGAAGCATCCTTCTCATTATTTTTAATTTCAGCTTTCCATGAGTAACTGTCAATATCAAGAGTCATCTTTAAATTCTTCGGACTTCCATTGTCATAATACGAACCTGAAAATTCAGATTCCAATACCTTATCTCCGGATACTTTGATTACACAAGTAATTTTTGAAGGATAATTATCTTCTTCATCCGGGATTGAAACAGAAGACTCTGTATATGTAACAGTAAGTTCACCATTATTTGTTGTAGAATTCTCTGTTGCAGGAAATTTATAAATAGCCTTGTTCGTAAGCTCTCCGGTTTGTATAAATCTCTCTTCTGAAGCATCCCATTCATATTCTCCCCAAAAATTGCTTTCAACAGAAGCAGCTCTGAGCTGTTTGTCGAAATTAACCAATAGGCGAGACTCATTGTGGTTCTGAATGTCTTTGGTAAGCTGCTTAAATGGAGCAACGTAAGAGGCTCCACCTGTATTTGCCGTAAAATTCATCATGGCAGTAAATGCTGCTGTTTCCTGAATTCCGTCAACGGCATTGATAAAGTCGACACCGTTGTCTTCAATTTTACTTTTTTGCTCTTCAACACTAAGCTTGGAGAATTTCAAAGTTTCATCCAAATCAAGATTTGAATTTTTGCAAGAAAACAAACCAAACAGGAGTAAACATCCTGTACCTAAGCTAAATACTAATTTTTTCATAACTGTTTTCATTTAAATTATTTAATGACGACACAAATATATGTATAAGTTTTTAAATAAATGTTATCCACCGTAAAAAACCTTTGACTATCCGGGAAACATTTCTTGTTTTAAATGCAGAAGAGTATTTAATACACTAAAAAGCAGAGAATTACATAAATAATACATATTGTCTAAGAACAAAAAAGCCCTCATCCAAAAATGGATAAGAGCTTTTTTGCTGAGCCTCTTGTCGGATTCGAACCAACGACCCCGAGATTACAAATCACGTGCTCTGGCCAACTGAGCTAAAGAGGCAAATGGATAAGCACCCTACATCGCACCGCTACGACCTATTACCCTTGCTGCGGTCAGGCCCTGGGGGAGTTCACAGGGAGCTGGTCGTGTAGGACTTATCCGGCGCAAAAGTAGTGCTTTTTCCTGAAACTGCAAGGACTTTGAACTATATTTTCTTCTGATATGCCTTACCGTACTCATTTTCAGAAATCTATTGTCGAAAAAATTTTATATAAAATAAAAACCGGGCTTAAATAAACCCGGTTTTATATATTTCCAACTAAAATTATGGCAGAATGTTTAATCAGAAACTTTACAAAATTAGCTATTATTTTTCTACTGTTTGCTTGAAAACGATATTGTCGATACAAGCGTAAGTCGGAGCGTATGAATCACTTGCTGCAAACGTAAAAGCAACGCTGTCTACTTGCCCTAAGCTACTCAAATCTACCTGTTCCCATGTATTATTAATAAATGTTTTACCACTTGTAAAATCGGCCAGATAATAATCGACACTTGCTGTTTTTTGTTTTGAAAGATATCCGGTGATAGTCAAAACGAGAGAATCTCCGGCAGCATATTTAGAATCGTCTGATGCACCGTAGCCGTTATCTCCATTTTTAATATATAAATATGTATATGTAGAATTTGTAACCATGGCAGAAGAAACTTCAAATGTTCCATTTTTATCAGCAGGACAAATTAAAGCCGCATCATCATAAATTACTCCAAATGTACTTGATCCGGCAGCGCCTGAACCTGCATAGACACTATACTGATTTGTATAACCAGCAGTTACAGAATCAGTCAACGTAGAGCAGGCAAATCCTGACCACGAATACCATTCCTTGATATATGAATTGTATAAAACCGTATTACCAGTATTTAAAGTGTTGGCGTAAACTGTTACATCAGCTCCCCAGACATTCTCTGCCTGGTAAGTTCCTTGCATATCTGAACCGTCCCAGTAACCTGTTGAATCCAATGTTACATCTTCAAAATCAACTACCGTTTGAATTGTATCATTTTCATTTTGACAGGATGTAAATGCTAAAGCAGACGCGAAAAGCCCTAAAAAAATTTTGTTTGTCTTCATTTCTAAATTGTTTTATTTGTTGATTTTTATAAAAATTCAGATAAAACACAATTTTTGACACGAGAATACAAACAAGCCTAAGACTTTACAAATGAAAAAAACGAAAGAATGAATACACTAAGTGTGATCAGTTTCGATTTCTGCAATAATTCCCGAAAGCAAAAAGTATGTTGTGATTTGTGGCAGGTCTTCTGACTTTCTCCCGTTCCTGAACGCCTTCCCGTCAGTGATTGACATTAACAGTTGACTATTGACAATTTGAATTAAAAATAAATTCTGTTGCCGGGTGTCAGCCGCGTTGTCTTCAAACAGTGGCCAAGTTTTGTTCAGAACGTTTATAATGGAGATTACAGCAGCGGGTACTGTCCCGGATTCTCACCGGATTCCCTTTTTATTACAGACGAGAACTCGTTTGTAATACCAAAATCGACGCAAAAGTACAACTTTTCAATTGTATTACAAATACTATGTTTAAAAATTAAATCATGAAAAATACTGTGGCCAATATTCTGTCTTTAAACATCTAATTATAAAACAGCTGTTATTCTCAGAAACTCGGTTAAGAAATTATATCCGTTCATTTCAACTAAATGTTGTACTTTTGGATTCCGAAAGCATCAACATTTTTTTATGACTCCACAGATGAAACAGTTTATAGCAGAACATATTAACGACGATGTAAATACACTGGCCTTGCAAGCTAAGCGCTACCCCGAAATTGATATGGAATTTGCGCTCAGACAAATTTCCGGACGTCAGAAAATAAAACAAAAGCTTCCCTCATTTTATGCCAATCCGGAAATCGTTTTTCCGGTACTACTTTCTGTTGAACAATCATCATCAGAGTATACAGCCCAATACAAAGCGTCGCTTGTATCCGGAGAGCGGTTTACTGATCTTACAGGCGGTTTTGGGATCGACTGTTTATACTTTTCCAAGAACTTTGGCACGGCAGTTTACAACGAACGCAATACGGAATTGTACCACTTAGTTAAACTCAATTATGCTGTTCTGGAAGCCAAGAATATCGTATGTTTTAATAAAAATGCTGACGATCTGCTATTTGAACTTTCCGGGCAGGATGTTATTTACATCGATCCGGCTCGTCGGGATCATTCGGGGAATAAAGTCGTGTCAATAGCCGATTGTGAACCGGATATATCAATATTAAAGAATTCCTTGTTTGAGAAAGCTCCGGTAGTACTTGTCAAGTTGTCACCCATGCTTGATATTTCCCTTGCCATTCATGATTTGCCCGAAACTGCGGAAGTTCATGTCGTTTCGGTGGACAACGATTGTAAAGAAGTTCTTCTTGTTTTGAAAAAAGAATTCGCAGAAGACGTTTTGATAAAGACGGTCAATATAGACAAATCAGGGAAATATCACACATTCAGCTTTACCCGCAAAAACGAAACTGAGACTGAAATTGTATTTACTTCTATTCCTTCCGGCTATCTGTACGAGCCGGACAGCTCTGTTATGAAAGCCGGAGCTTTTAAATCGATTGCCTTACATTTCGAATTACAAAAGTTGCATATTAACACTCATTTATACGCATCAGAAAAGCTGATAGAGAACTTTCCGGGCAGAGTTTTCAATATTGAAGAAATTTGCGGAAGCAATAAATCAGATTTGAAATATTTAAAAAGTCATTATCCCAAAGCAAACATTACAGCCCGCAATTTTCCAAGCAGTGTAGCCCAATTGAGACAAAAATCGGGCATTAAAGAAGGTGGCGATACCTATTTATTTGCCTGTAAATTGTGTGACAACCGAAATGTAATAATTCGCTGTTCTAAAATAGTATAGGCTTTGATAATAGAAATCGTATCATTACTGTCCCATTAAAATCTAAAATAGTTCTTTGAAATATTTGAAATTTAGTTAGTTGCGGCGATTTTTCGATTAAACGGATTTCAATTTGCATTTTTGTAATCATAAAACAGATTTGCAAATGCATAAGTATAAATCGTTTTCGCTCAGTTATCATCGTTCTTGGATAGGAATAAGTTTAATTACATTGTCCGTAAGTACGATGAAGATAAATACGTCAAACATTTCACCTGTTGGGATCAACTGCTCTCATTAATGTTCGGGCAATTGTCTAACCGTTAGAGCCTGAGAGATTTGATTGTCGCTCTTGATGCTCACCACTCCAAATGTTATCATTTGGGAATGGGCAAGAATGTTTCGAAATCGTCTTAGGCAAGAGCCAATCAAGATAGAGATTATCACATTTTTGAAGAGTATGCATATTTGGAGGTAAATGAAGCCCGGGAGAAACGAGTCTCTGACATCTTCAAACTCGCAGGCAATGTCCATGCTTTTGATTCAACAACGATTGACTTATGCCTTTCCGTATTCTGGTGGGCTAAGTTTCGCAAGAAGAAAGGCGGTATTAAAGTGCATACATTGTATGATGTAGAGACACAAATTCCTGCATTCTTTCCTATTACAAAGGCTTCTGTTCACGACTCGGCTACAACGAAATAAATCCTCTATGAATCAGGCTCATATTACATATTTTACCGTACATACAACCACTTCAAAATGTTGTATAAAATCCAACGCTTTCTTCGTGGTTAGAGCAAAGAAGAATCTTCAATACAAGCCTGTTAAATGGAAATGAAGATTGCCTAAGAATGTACTTTCAGACGCGACGATTGAATTGACAGGATTTTACCCTAAACAATATTATCCGGAACATCTTCGATTAGTCAAATATTGGGATAACGAACAGAAGTGAGAACTTGTGTTTATAACCAATGCCAGTCACATTTCTGCGCTTCAGGTTGCTGAACTTTATAAAAATCGCTGGCAAGTGGAGCTTTTCTTTAAATGGTTTAAGCAACATCTTAAAATCAAAAAATCGTCGAAATGGACTAAATTCAAAGAAAGTAAAAACACATTATGGCAGTATTGAGGTGACAACTCCCAGAGATCGGAATGGAAGTTTCGAGCCGGAACTTTTGCCGAAGCGACAAACCTCCCTTGGCGAAGGGTTAGACCATAAGATCATTAGTTTATATGCTTTAGGAATGAGCTATACAGACATTTGTGATCATTTGAGTGAAATGTATCAGTTGAATGTTTCTCCATCTTCCATTACTGCTATTACAGACAAGATTATACCTGAGATAGAACAATGGCAAACCCGCTCATTAGAAAGTATATATCCCATTGTTTGGATGGATGCCATTCACTATAAAGTCAGAGAAGATAATGCCATAAAAAGCAAAACCGTATACTGTTTAATTGGTATAAATCGTGACGGCATCAAAGATTTATTAGGCATGTATATTGGTCAGGCTGAGAGTGCTCGTTTCTGGTTGTCAGTTCTTAACGATATACAACGTCGTGGTGTTCAGGATATACTGATAGCCAGTATTGACAATCTCAAAGGCTTTTCTCAGGCTATTGAAGCTGTTTTCCCTGAAACGAAAGTGCAACTTTGCATTGTTCATCAAATAAGAAATTCATTGAAATATGTGTCTTATAAAGATCGTAAATATGTGGTTATTTCATTGCAAGAAATTTATCAGGCAAATGATAAGGAACAAGCCCAAAAGGCTTTGGCCAAACTTGATGAACAATGGTCTAAAAATATCCATACATAATTAAATCAGGGCTTGACAACTGGGATAAGTTGTCACAAATGTTTGAATTTCCTGATGCAATTAGAAAAATGATGTACACAACAAATATCATTGAAAACTTTAACAGTCAACTTCGTAAAGTTACTAAAACCAAACGCGTTTTTACGAATGATCAGGCTCTTATGAAATTATTGTATTTAGTGCAATGCAAAGCACTTGTAAAGAATAAGCCTATTGCAGGTTGGAAGCAAATTATGGCACAATTTATTATTATCTTTAAACAAAGATGGAATACCAATTAATCCCCCCCTTTTTTGACACAGTTTATTGAACAGACCCCATTTGGAACCTGGTCAGGACTCAACCCAGAGTTGCACTCTGACTGTAATTTTAAATAAAAAACGATTAAATTTCCAGACGAAGAAAGAACATAAGATTATTCACTATCAGGAACTTATATAATTTTGCCCATAAGCACAATACATTTTCATACATTTTAGTATAAATAGCTCTAAAAATCCTACCAAAATGTAGTGTACAATTTCATATCACATATATAAATATTTGATTAAAAGTACTTTAAAATAAAAAACGAGTATGGCATTAAAATTGAAATTAAGAAAATAACACTATTCATTTAATATTGTAAATATATTATATATAGATTTATTTACCACATATACGATAGATTTTAATCTCAGTTAAATATATCGTATATTTTTTTACAAACCGTTATACTCAAAAGTGAATATCGACTTTCAAAAACCAAATTTTAATATGGACAAATCAGAAAAAAATGAAATTATAAAAGAAAAACATTTGGAGAAATTCCGTACCGACCGGGTAACACAAAAACCTCCGGTACATGAAACAGAGATTACCAAAGCTCTGATAGAAAGTGGCATGCCCATTATCTCGAACACAAACATGCTGCCCGGTACAATCAAGTATGACACGCCCCATTTAAGCAGACACAATAAAACAGAGAATTTTCTGGTAGCCCTATTACCATTTAATATACAGAATCAGGTAAAAGACTTATTCGAAAGAAAATTTCCGGACTATACAGGAGAAGGGAAAGGTACTGTTTTTTTCAACGGACATATACATGCTGAAAATATATTCTATAAACGAATAGAAGAATTGGATAATGTAAAAAAATATCCCGAAATACTCATAAGTTGCGACATAAACAGCACTTTTTACAAACCTGAATTACTAAACGAAAATAACTTTGAATCATTCCGCTATTCTGTCAACAAGGCTTTTAGCGGCACAAATATCGAAAATGCATACAAAGTTATCAGGTTTTTGGCAGCTGATGCCATGGTCATGCTGATCGACCGCAGCAAGTATATGCAATCCCAAGCTCCCTGCGAATGGTACGAACTTCTTCATCCTGCATTGGAACAAGGTATTGCCTTTTGTGGCGAAACGGATTATTTCTGCGATACGGTGTATGCACATTTTGTACGGGATTTTGGGCTCAAGGCTGTTGAACAATTAAAAAATAATACGCTGTGCAGAATGCACCCAGTGGAAATGCTCAGAGAATTGAAAGCAGGAAACAAAAACGGCGCAAAAGTTTACGTTATACCATACTCTTATGCCAGAATGGTTGAAAACATCATTGATTTTCAGGTTATCCGGCCCCGAGACGGAGCCATTATTCTTCCGGTGCAAATGTTGGTAAAAAAAGGATGTTCGGAAAAACACAAAGAGCTGATAAACTTTATGACCGGTTCCGAAATGGGACGCCTGTTTGCACTGAACGGCTTTGTTCCAATTAACAAGAATGTGGAATGCAACATTCCGGACAATAGTCTGAACTGGATAGGCTGGGATTTTTTGAAAAACGAGAATTTTCCGGAACTTAAAAGAAATATTAATCAACTTTTAAATAACGGCAAAAGTCAAAATACATATTGAAACAAGCCAAAACGAGATTCAAAGTCTCACTCTGACTACCTTGATACTGAAAAACTGAAAATCAACCTGTATTTGAAAGATTCTTATCGAATCTGTTGTTCATACTCCCGAGATGGCCCTTAGGTAATCATCATAGTGAGTTCTGTTATTCTGTTATTCTATTTATTAATTCAACAAAAACGGGAAACGAGCAGGTGTAAAAAATAATGCCTGGCAGCAATTAAAATACAACCCGCTCCGCCCCCCGCAAAAAAAACGTTACAAAACAATGAAAAAAATTCAACTTTTCCAAACAGGCAAGACATTATGTTTTATCATGGCGTACTTATTTAGTACTGCCATTGTTTCTGCTCAAGTTTCCAAAACTGTGAATGTGGCAACTGCCGGAACTTTATCTTCGCTTTTAACGGATGAAGAAAAAAGTACCGTAACCGACCTTACCGTAACAGGTAACATTAATAAAGACGATTTTAATACAATGAAATTTTTAAACGGTGACAATGTTGCTGCTGCTGCTTCAATACTGACTTCATTGGACTTAAGCAATGCGACAGTAGATGGAGATATAATTCCTGCATTGTTTAGTTATCCTTATTTTCCGGTGAATTTGGTATCTCTCAAGATGCCTTCATCAATTAAGGGATTGACTGAATATTCTTGCTATCAAATGACATCCCTGAAGTCGATCGATTTAAGCAATTGCACGAAATTAGAAATTTTACCCAAATCTGTTTTTACTAAATGTAGTGCATTGGATTCTGTTGTATTACCGCCTAACCTGACAGAAATTAGTAATGGTGCATTTAGTTATACCGCTCTAAAAAACATGGAAATCCCTTCCTCTGTTACATATTCAACATATCAAGATATGGGAAGCACATTCAGTGAATGTCAGAAAATGGAAACTTTCCATCTTACTTTAACCAATAATCCGATAAGCGAACTACCTTATTATATGTTTCGAAAATTGGGTTTAAGTAATGGATCAAATGCCGTCACCTTTATTATTGACATACCTACTCCTCCGGAATTGAACGGTACATTTCTGAAATCGAACAGTACTTTTGTCCCGAACTCCACCCTTTATGTGCCACTCCACTCTGTTGCCGCATATCAGGCTACTGCCGATGCGCTTGGCACAGGGTCTTACGGCTGGATGGATTTCAAAAGCATCATTGGCCGCCCTATGGTGAAATATAGCGTGGACGGTGTTGCCTGTGATTCGCTCTATGTATTTGCCGATAGCTTACTCACCGCCCCCGCCGATCCTGTAAAAGAAGGATATACTTTCGATGGCTGGTATTCCGATGCGGCATCCACCACTGCATGGGATTTTGCCACGGCAAAGGCGACAACTGATACAACCCTGTATGCTCGGTTCAGCAACGAAAATACTACCGGATTAAATGCTCATCAATCAGAAAACAAACTATCTGTTTGTCCTAACCCAGTAAACGATATACTGACCGTAACAGGATTGGACGATAAAGCCATGTTAACTCTGACCGACCTGAGTGGAAAAACCGTGATCAGTTGCGAAGTAAACAACGGGGCTACCATCCGGGTAAGCTCGTTAAACAAAGGATTATACATAGCACGAATAGGAAGCCAAACATTTAAAATGGTAAAAGAATAAAACACCCCTATTCACAAGATGGACAAATACCTTATACCTCATGAACAGAAAATAACCTAAAAAACGGTCTTTTCTGTCTGCTAAACTATTTAATTCCAATTAATTTAAAATTATAACTAAAATGAAAACAAATAAAATAATTATTCTCTTATTGGCAATGGTTGCTGTAATACCATTGCAAAGCCGGGCACAAAGCAGTGCCGTCCTGCATCCTTGCAGAGATAATACTATTTATAACAATGACGGACAAGCCCGTACCGACAGCCTCAGCAATGGTACCGGAGAGTATTTCGTAACAGGAAACGTGAATACCGCATACTATATCCGCCGTGCATTAATCAAATTCGACTTTTGTGATGTTCCCTCATCCGCTATTGTCGATTCGGTAGTTTTGGCAATCAAAGCAAAACAAAATGCACAAAACGATACAGGAGACCGTGAATTTAGCCTTTACCGTTTAACAAGTACCTGGGGTGAAGGAACGTCCAATGCCGGTTCTACTCCGGGAACAGGAACTTATGCCACCACGGGCGATGCCACATGGAAGTGGAATTTCTACACTTCGAGCCAATGGACTACTCCGGGGGGCGATTACTATGGCACTGCCAGCGGAAACACAGGTATTTTAACAGGTAACTTAGTCAATGTGAATGTCTATTGGCGTTCTTCGATGGCAGGAAACAGCCCAATGGTAAGCGATGTGCAAAACTGGATAAACGGCGTTAATTACGGCTGGATTATTATTGGAGTTGAAGACGGAACTTTAAAAACAGCTACCATGTTCTACAGCCGCGAGAGTTCATATCCTCCAACATTAACCGTATATTACCACATGCCCTGACATTCATATTAGAATATGATATCTAATTCTCTTTTTATTTAGCAGATAAAAAACAATCGTCAGTGTAAGATGCTTACTATTTTTACTATTTAAGCATCTTACACTGAATTATAAAAAACAAACAAATGAAAACAATAAAATTTTTATCGGTTATCGTGGGATTGGCAACAGGATTGAGTATGTCTGCCCAATTCCAACAAAGTACAGTAACCGATGTTGAAGGCAATGTATATAATACGGTTAAGATAGGCGATTACTGGTGGATGGTCGAAAACCTGAAATCAAGACATTTTAACAACGGAGATAAAATTTCGTTATATCCCGATTCATTATTTTCAGATTACGCGTCTTCTGCCGGTTCAGTGGATGGATATACCACCGGAGGATCACAAAATGATTATGCAGTTAATTACGCTTACCCCAAAAGGAACCCGGCCAATGAGGAAACTTACGGATTAAATTATACATGGTGGGCAGCTATGGATGACAGGGGGTTATGTCCCGAAGGCTGGTCGCTTCCCGACACGGCTGTCTGGTACAATATGGCTGCCAGTCTGAATCAGGGAGAAGCAGTTTGGAGCAGTGGCATTCGTACCGGTTGGACCAATGTGGGGAAATATCTGAAATCCTCCTCTTACTGGAAATCCTCCTCATCTGCTTCCACCGTTGTGGATTCTGTTGGATTCAATGCTGTACCATCAGGCGATTTGTCGGCATGGGGATATATGTATTTCGGACAACAAGCACGTTTTTGGACACCTAACTATGTGATGGCTGATGGAGGCGGCATGGGACGCCGATATATGGTACTCAGGTACGATAATGACAATCTTGAACTTAATCAGTATCGCAGCAACAGTTGTATTTGCATTCGTTGTGTGCAACTGGCAGCTACCAACGAAGTGTCGCAACCGCAAACCGAACCTGCATTGGTTTACCTGTGGAGTATGGATAAACTGTGGCTGAAAGATGTACCCGCAGCTGCAAAACTTACAGTATACAACATAAACGGTGCACCGGTAAAACAAACAACAGCTACGGGCGAAAGTCCGTTTTATTGGTCAACAGCGGAACTTCAACCTGGTATGTATGTTGTGGCCGTGGCCGGAACGGGCAGTGAAAAATATTTAAAATTTATGAAATAAATTAATGGTAAGAGGGCGTCTAAAAAAAAAATACAAATCACTTATTAGACAGCCTCTTACTTAAATTCAAAAAAAATGATGATAGAAAAAATATTGAAAATAGAAGACATGCATTGTAAAAAATGCACCGCCAAAGTAGAAAATGTCCTATTGGACATTCAGGGAGTAAAAGCAATCGTCAATTTAGAAGAAAACAGGGCATCTGTATTTTCTGAAAAAGATATTAATGACCTGATATTAATCGAAGCTGTGGAAAGTGTTGGATTTAAAACAATAGAAATTAATTAATTTATTTCGACATGAAATTAGTTTTTCGTACAACAGTAATGTTTTGTCTTGCTATTCTGATAGCTTGCCAACAGGAAGAAATAGATACCACAACAACTATTGAATATCCAGACAGCATCTACAGTCTGAAAGAATACAAGGCGGAACGGCATCCGCCGATTTGTCGCAACGGATTGGGTATAGATATTTATCACGAAGGAAATGCATCATTGGATACGATGTATCTCAGTTACGAAAAATTGCCGCCTTACCATCCGAATAATCCGGGAGACAGCGGTGCGGTTATCAATCGCTACAACGAAGAAACAGGCGATTCGGTAACGATGGAATACGACCTGCTTTTCTACAACGAATTTGCTTACACACTGCTTTCGACCGGCGATTATAGCAGCACAGGGTATCCGGTTATTTTTATGTACACCAATCCGACTGACGACAGCAAATCCACCAAAGCCTGCATGGTAGGTCAGGGTATTGATTGTTTTGATGCTTTCACCTACGACAGCATCGCGCAATTTAAAGACAGCCTGAAATCCGACCCGTTGATAGATTTAGCCGCTTACAGAACAGAAGTACACACAGCCACTATCAACGGCACCATACTTACACGGGATTTCGCTGAGATTCTTTATACAGGTTTAGTCATAGGGCATAAATTTCGTCCCAACATCGGCGGTATTTTCAATATGCCTGATGTTTCCGATGAATCACAAATAGATCTTCAACCGGTATTTCTGATCAAAACACGCGAAGGACTTTATGCCAAATTTATGGTAACGCGCTTTAAAGGTGCTGGCGTAGATACGCAAAAAATGACTTTGCAGTGGCAGGCACTGAGGTAATGTGTCAATGTTTCAATATGCAGATGTGCCAATAAAAAATATTATGCAACATTTTAGACTTAAAATACTTTTCTTCTTTTTCTCCATTTTCGTAATAATTAGGGGAAATCTTTATGCCCGCGCCATTACCGACATGGCCGGACGGAAAGTCAATATTCCGGATAAAATTACCCGTATAGTGCCTTACGACAACAAAACCAATGTCGTTCTGTTTCCCGTGGCCGGAGATCTGATGGTCTGTAAGGCGCGTTCCATGGAAAGTCCTTATTTGAAATTGATCAGCAAAGATTTTTTGAACAAGAAAGAAATTGATTGTAAAAATGCCGAAGAGGTGATTAAAATAAAACCTGATTTACTGATTGTTGCCGCCTTTCTTTCGGACAGAGATAACTTAAGCAATTACGAAGCTTTTGCTGCCAGAATAAATATTCCGTTGGTAATAGTCGACCTCGAATTGATGAATTTAGACAAAAGTTTTGATTTTTTGGGACAAATACTTGGCAAACAGGTAGAAGCCAAAGCCTGTGCCGACTATATCCGAAATGTATACAAAGACGTGGAGACTTATAAAAAGGGAAAACGCGTACCGGGCAAAGCTTATATGGCCAACGACAACAACGGCCTCCGAACTTCGCCCAATACAAGTAATCATGCCCAACTTTTTGATGTAATGAAAATCACCAACGCTGCTCAGGTCGGGTTAGATCCCAAAGGGTTTGCTCAGGTGTCGATGGAACAAATCATGGTCTGGAATCCCGACTATGTTTTTTGCGTAGGCAAAGGAGAATCAAGTCCCTATCGCACCATTCTGAAATCGGCAACATGGCGCAACATTACAGCGGTAAAAAGCAAAAGAGTGTTTTTTGTTCCTGCCGAGCCGTACTCGTGGTTTGATATTCCTCCTTCAGTCAACCGCATTCTCGGATTAGTCTGGTTCAACGACATTTTTTACGGACAACCCAATGATGTTACCAAACAGAAAGTAAAAGAATTCTATCATATATTTTATCATTACGATTTAAACGATAAAGAATATACCGGATTATTCCGGTGGCAGTAGGGAAAAAGAACAAAGACAGAGTTGTCTTATCCTGAAACAGGTTGACAAGACACTAACATCTTTACTCTTTACTCTTTGCTCTAAAAAATTTTATGCAAAAACATTATTTATACATACTGACTTTCTGCTGTTTTTGGATTTCTTTCCCGGTACATGCTTTCACAATCCGAGGCATTGTCACCGACAAAGAGACAGGGAAACCTGTGTCAAATTTTACCGTTATCGATACTAAGAACCATCTTTCAGCTCTGACAAACACCTCTGGAACTTTTGAATTAGCTGTAAAAAAAGGGGGAAATATCCAGTTGGATTGTTCGCATGTAAGTTATAAATCGTTTTCCCTTTCGTTAGGAAAAATCAAGCAGGACACCATAATTTATCTCGAAGCCGAAAACAAGATTACTGAGCTCACCGATGTTCAAATCACAGCGCCTCTCCGCCGGCAAGTGCTTACCCAAAGTTATTCGCAAACCAATATCGACGAAATGGTCATTGAAGAAAAAATCGCCACTTCGCTCATTGATATACTTGAAGAAGTTCCCGGCATAACCAAACGTAGCGAGTACCACTCTCCTATTGCTCTGCGTGGATTAGGTGGAAAACGCCTGCTCATCACCGAAGATGGCAACCGCCGCATGGGTAATTTTTCCGGAAGTTTTATGGGACAGGGAGTAAACATTTACGATTTAGCCAAAGTCGAAGTTATTAAGGGGCCGGCTTCCGTTAAGTATGGACCGGGCGCTATCACCGGAATCATTAACATAAAAAGCAAATCGCCCTTTTTGCAACCCGGCTGGCATAGCCGTGCCATGACGTCGTACGGAGCAAACAACAACGAAAAAGCGGCATTGGCATCCGTCAATTGGGCCGATATGGATCATGCACTAAGTATTTCTGCCCGTTGGCGCGACGCCAACAACTACACTGCAGGCAAAGGTATTGAAGCAGAAAACAGCGAATACCACGACCGCGACACACGGGTATCGTACACCTGGGAAGGTAACAGTTCGCTCTCGATAAATGCCGAAAGCGAGTTGCATCTCGGAGGCCCGTGGGGACGACCGGTAGGGTTTAACGGAACGCAATATATGCGCGTATATAATACTGATGACGACACCTGGCATTCGGCAGTTACCCTGAAATGGCAACCCGAAATCCGGCTAAAACGCATGGAGGGTTCCATTTATTTCGACAAGGAATACCGGCAACAAATAAAAGATTCTTACGATGTGGGCAGTGGCGACCTTTCGTACCGCGAAGATGTAAAATACAACAATTATTACGGAGGATGGCGGTGCCTTTCGGTATTTACGCTGAATAAAAACACGGAACTAAACCTTGGAACCGATGGTGTTTATTACCGCATTCAGTCTCCTACGGAATATACCGATTACTTTCTGACCACCACCATAAAAAACCGTATATCAAAGGATGCCGGTGTAATGCTGGCGGGCATTTTTGCCGAATCGGAATACAAATTGACAGACGGAAAACTGAAAATTCGGGCAGGTTTGCGTGCTGACTATTCCAACATCAACGAAGGAGAAGTACACGACACGTTGCTAACTACCGGAAGAAACAGTGATGTATTTGCATGGAACGGAACAGCCGGAACTGTTTACGAAGTATGTCCGGGAATGTTTGCATCATTGCAGATAGCCCGTTCGTGCCGCATGCCTGATGCTTCGGAGATGTTTATTGTCAACTCAACGACCGATGGTATTGTTTACGGTAATCCGGACCTGACACCGGAACACGGCCTGAATTTCGATACCGGATTTCGGGAAAGTGTTGGTTGGATGTCTTTCGACTTAAGTTTATTTTGTAACTTTTTGCACGATTTTATTTCCATGGAATATTGGAATAATTCCGGCAAGAAAGGCATTAATTATACTTATTACAATATTGACCGGGCACGGATTTTCGGAGGAGAATTTTCGCTTGGAACGAAATGGAAAAGTTTTTTACATCCGGATAACACATTAATTTACAATGGTATGTTTGTATATACACAAGGTGATAAACTCACGGATGCGCCGGGTTGGTTTTCGACAGGCGTACCGTTGCGTACTATTCCTCCATTCAATTTCAAACAGGAAGTTACTTTGCGACGGTTGATAAACTCAGCCATGTCATTTTACCTGGGGGGAGACATCAGGTTCTACGCCACGCAATACCGCATAGCGCCCAGCGCCGATGGTGGATATATTTCGCCTGGCTACACGCTTTTCGGAGCAGCGGCAGGCTTCAACCATCGCGGACGTGCGTTCGACTGGGAACTGAAACTCCGGGGAGATAATCTGGCGGATAATAAATACCGCCCGTTTGAATCCTTAGTGTATGCTATGGGACGAAATGTAAAAGTAATGTTGACGATAAAATTTTAATTGAGAATCAAGATATTAGAACCAAGATATTAGAAAGAAGTTTATCAGTTCATCAAATTTATTTATTTTACAACATATCAGTGTGGTATCTAATATGTTAGTTTTTAATTCTATTATCTATTATCTTTTATCTTGGCTCTTGGCTCTAAAATCTATAAAAAAATGAAATTAATAACCGTATCAGGCCCTCCATCATCGGGAAAAACGGCCGTTCTTTTAAAATTGATAGCCCAACTGCAGCAGTCGGGCAAAAATGCAGGCGTCATAAAATTCGACTGTTTGTATGCTAACGAATCACAACAATTTGCACGAATAAATATACCTGTAAAAATAGGACTTTCGGGAAATTTATGCCCCGATCATTTTTTTGTAAGCAATATCGAAGACGGGCTTAGTTGGGGACACGAACAAAAGTTTGATTACCTGTTTACCGAAAGTGCCGGACTTTGTAACCGCTGTTCGCCACACATCAAAAATGTATTAGCCGTATGCGTTATCGACAACCTGATGGGCATGGAAACTCCGAAAAAAATCGGGCCTATGCTCCGTTTAGCCGATATTGTGGTAATAACCAAAAGCGATATTGTATCGCAGGCCGAACGTGAAGTTTTTGCCTTCCGCGTACGTCAGGCCAATGCCAAGGCTACTATTCTGTTCGTAAACGGAATTAACGGACAGGGAACTTTTGAGCTTTCCCGACTTGTGGAAAATGCGCCGGAAATCATCACGCTCGAACAGGAACGCTTGCGCTTTTCCATGCCGGCAGCTCTTTGTTCATATTGTCTGGGCGAAACAAAAATAGGTGCCGAATATCAGGTAGGAAATTTGAAAAAAATTGATTTTTAATTAAAACAAGTCAAAAACACAATTGTCTTTTGTCTAACATCTTTACTCTTTGTTCTTGATTTAAAAAATGGATAAAAATATAAATACAGCAGAAATCTTACTATCAACTGTTGGTTCATTGGAAAATGAATTTGCTTTTGTGTTGCAATACTTTTCCGACTTCGGAATTCATTTCAACGAAAAATTGCAAAGTATCGATCAGCGGTTGAATGAACTTACTCCGGATGAATATGACGATCTGGGAATCTCTCAGGAACAGCTGTTGCAAAATTTCGAACAGTTTCTGCAACAAAAATTTTCAGGACAAAAAGAGGATAACCCGATACAATCTATTCGGATTTTGGGTGGACACAACAAATCGGGAGAAGCTGAAAATGCCGATATTTATCTTTCCAAAGGAAGCATTACAAGTATTGTAGGACCAACGGGTTCCGGCAAAAGCCGCTTGCTGGCTGATATTGAATGGATGGCCCAAAACGACACCCCAACAGGTCGAACGATTCTGATCAATGACGAATTGCCAGACATATCACTGCGGTTCTCGCTGGAACACAAACTGGTAGCTCAACTGTCGCAAAACATGAATTTTGTAATGGACGCCTCGGTTCAGGAATTTCTTATAATGCATGCCGAAAGCCGGAACGTAAAAAATGCGACTTCTATGGTCGACAAAATCATACTTCAGGCCAACGAGTTAGCAGGTGAAAGTTTCACAGGCGAAACACCGCTTACATCTCTTTCGGGCGGACAATCAAGAGCACTTATGATTGCCGATACGGCTTTACTAAGTACATCTCCGGTCGTATTAATTGATGAAATAGAAAATGCCGGTATCGACCGGAAAAAAGCATTACAATTGTTAGTCCGGAACGAAAAAATTATCCTCATGGCAACACATGACCCAATTTTGGCCCTCATGGCAGAACAACGATTAGTTATCAAAAACGGAGGAATACACAAATTACTAATTACTTCCAAAGCAGAAAAAAATAATCTGAAGCAATTAGAAACCTTAGATGCCCAAATAATGGAATTACGTCAAAAATTGCGTTCAGGAGAAGAAATAAATTCAACATAAATATCATTAAGATATAAAAATAAATATTTATATTACATATTATTGCATATATAATATTTATAATCTACTTTTGAAACAACAAATCCAGCATTAACTTCCAAAACGAATAAATTATGAAATTAAGTACCAGAAATCAGTTGAAAGGAACTATTAGTTCAATCACTGAAGGAGCCATTAATTCCGAAGTAACAATCAGCCTGCCGGGAGGTTCACAAATTGTATCCGTAATAACTAACGGAGCTGTCAAAAATCTTGGTTTGAAAGTTGGAGAAGAAGCTTATGCACTCGTTAAAGCTTCCAACGTTATGATTGGCATTGGCGTAAAAAAAATCAGTGCCCGCAATGTATTCACAGGCAAAGTTTCGGCTATTCTTGAAGGAGCCATCAACGATGAAGTATCTATAGATCTTGGCGGCGGCCATGTGATTACCGCCATTATTACAAAAACTTCTGTCAAAAATCTCGAACTAGAAATCGGAAAAGAAGCTTCTGCCATTGTTAAAGCATCAGCTGTAATTCTGGGTGTAGACTAATCTCTCTACACATAAAATTTTTATTTGCCACAAAAATTCTGATACTCAAAATCACTTTATCTCCAACTTACTTCTCTCTTTTGAGTTCATTGTTTTTGTGGCAAATATATTTTCGTTTCATGCATAATATTTTAAACAGATATTCACAATTTCATATATGGAATCTATTATTATCAACCCTATAGGAGTTATACACACTCCACACCACGACATCAAAAATATGCCCATACAACCTATTGCAGCCGAAGGAATTAAGGGTTATATCGAAGTTTTGCCCGAATACGCCGAAGGGCTGAAAGACATTGAAGGTTTTTCGCATCTTACTTTAGTTTATCGCTTTCACAAAATTGACGGGCATAAATTAGTTGTTATTCCTTTTATGGACACGATAGAACATGGAATTTTTGCCTGCAAATCACCCAAACGGCCGAATGCAATAGGAATTTCTACGGTAAAATTACTTGGGGTTGAGGGTAATATCGTTCATATAGAACAAGTTGACATGCTTGACGGAACTCCGCTAATAGACATTAAACCCTTTTATCCGCGCTACGATAACAGATTAAATGCTCAAATCGGATGGCTGGAGAAAAACAAAGATCTTCCGTTAGAAAAACTACGTTCGGATGAACGGTTTAAATAAAAAAAACACAGAACAGAAGAAGCTGAAAAATAATTTAGCATTACACATGAATCTCCCGAAAAGTTCAAATATATTAATCATTACAGGTTTAACTATTTTACTCGGAACAACTGTAATTATTTCATTATGTGTTGGCCGCTATCCGCTTTCGGTAAATAAATTGTTTTCCTATATTTTCACCGGACAGTATTCCGACGAATCGCTACCGACTGTATTATTGAATGTTCGTTTACCACGTATTATAGGAGCTATCGTTGTGGGTGGAGCATTATCGGTTGCAGGAGCCTCTTATCAGGGACTTTTTCGAAACCCTATGGTCAGTCCCGATATTCTGGGGGTAAGTTCAGGAGCCGGATTTGGAGCATCATTAGCCATAATGCTCTCCTTGCCAATAATCGGAATTCAAATCACAGCTTTCACTTTTGGATTGTTAGCTGTATTTTTGGCCCTGTTAGTTGGGCGCATTGTTGGGAAAAATCACGATAAAATACTTATGCTCGTCCTGGCCGGTATGGTTACGGGAGCTATTTTCAATGCTCTTATTTCACTGATGAAATATTTAGCCGACAGTGACACCAAACTTCCGGATATTACTTTCTGGCTTATGGGAAGTTTGGCCGGAATTGATATGGATGAACTGAAAGTTGTCGTGCCTGTAGTCCTGCTCGGAGTTGTACCTCTGTTTTTACTTGGCTGGCGAATGAATGTTCTTTCTTTTGGAGAAGATGAGGCGCGTACTCTCGGCATAAACACTACCCGGTTACGAATTATCATTATTGCATGTGCGTCACTTATTACAGCTTCGGTAGTGTGTATCTCGGGGTTAATCGGTTGGGTAGGACTGATTATTCCTCATTTTTCACGGTTTTTAGTTGGTCCCGATCATAAAGTTATGCTCCCCACAGCTTTTCTTTCCGGAAGCATCTTTATGTTGATTGTGGATAATGTTGCCCGCTCGGCCTCGTCGCTGGAAATTCCGTTGGGAATTCTTATTTCGCTCATCGGAGCTCCTTTGTTTCTTATATTTTTGGCCAAATCATCTAAAAAATCTTGGTAAAATGACATTCGAACTACAAAATACTTCACTCGGTTATCCAGGACATATCGTACTAAAAGATGTAAACTACAGTGTCAGTACAGGAGAAATTGTATGCGTCCTTGGAAAAAACGGAGCCGGAAAAACAACACTGTTCCGCACATTACTTGGTGTTCTGAAGCCAATTTCCGGAAAAATTCTGCTTGACGGGAAAGATATTGAAAAATGGAACCGAAAACATTTTGCCCAAAAAGTAGCCTATATTCCACAGGCCCGCTCCCTCCCATTTCCGTATACCGTAAAAGAAGTTGTGCTCTTCGGACGAACTTCACGGCTATCCGTTTTTTCGTCTCCTGGGAAAAAAGACGAACTAATAGCCGACGAATGTCTGGATATGCTAAACATTCGTTATTTGGGAAACAGAATTTTCACACAACTTAGCGGGGGTGAGCAGCAAATGGTCATCATTGCCAGGGCATTGGCACAGCAACCGGCTTTTCTCATTATGGATGAACCGACTTCGAGCCTTGATTTTGGCAATCAGATAAAAATTATCCGACAGGTTAATGATCTAAAAAATAACTCTTTGGGAATAATCATGGCCACTCATTCACCCGACCACGCTTTTATGTGCGATGCCAATGTAGCTGTGGTTCACAACGGAACTGTGTGGAATACAGGACATGCCAACGATATTGTTACCGAAGAAATGCTGAAAGAAATATACGGTGTAAAAGTCAGAGTTAAAAATCTGGGTAACAATCCGGATTGCCATCGAAAAGTTTGTATACCCATGGTATAAAATCACTTTGCATTAAACTTTTTTACACCAAATTTGTCTTTTATGATAAAATGATTTTATGCATAAAAAAACACTTTTCCTGTTTACTATTATCTTTCTGAATTTTTCTGTAATTTTTGCCCAATATAACGATCCGAACATACCCAAACCCACAACAGGATATGGCTCGGACGGAACTCATAGTATAGGAAAAATTTCATTTACAAATCCGAATTTCACTTCTAAAAATATCGAAATTTATTATCCGGTCGATGTTCAGGAACCAGTACCAACTATTTTTTACAGCCATGCCTACGGTGGAAACAATTCGGAAAATATCAGCGGCATGCTTAATTTTGTTGCCCAAAAAGGTTATGCCATTGTTTTTGTACCTTATCAAACTGTAGGCGTCACAGTGGAAGAGCGGTATACGAATCTGCTGAACGGCTTCAGAATGGCGGCGCGAGATTATCCGTCGGTGATTGATACAACGCGTGTAGGATTCATGGGACATTCTTTCGGTGGTGGTGCTTCTTTCGGATTGGCCCATCAGTGTTTCACAGAGAATAACTGGGGAAGCAATGGTCGTTTTATCTATGCGCTGGCTCAATGGTATTCTTATAACCTTGATGATAATGACTTGGTCTCTTTTCCAGCCGACACTAAAGTGCTGATTGAGGTGTTCGACGACGACACGATTAACGACCACCGAATGGCCATTGACGTTTTCGACCATATCAATATTGATAGTAATGAAAAAGATTATATTTCACTGAAATCGGATACAATTAACGGTTATATTTATTCTGCAGAGCACAATGTACCCAGTACTTCGGTTGCTTTCGACGCTTTGGATTATTATGCTTATTACAGATTTATTGATGCTTTAGCCGATTACACTTTTAACAAAAATAAAACAGCAAAAGCAACGGCCCTGGGAAACGGCAGCAGCGAGCAAACAACCATGCCGGTCGGGTTAAAATCATTAACGGTTACAAATCAGCCGACAACATCATATAGTGAATCAAAATATGTGTTTCCATGTAGCAGTCAGGAAAATCCAAGAAAAGATCACTGCGCTGAAACTACCGAAATAAACGAAATCCAATTGCCGGAAAAGCTAACTGTCAAACCAAATCCTGCATCAAATTATATAACTATCAGCTTTACAAATTCTGAGATGCCGCATTTTATGCGTATATGTAACCTGTCAGGAGAAACAATTTTTCAACAGAAAACAAATCTGACCTCACCTCAATCCGTAAATATATCAACATTCACACCGGGTATCTATTTTATAACGTATAATGAGAAAAGAGTGAAATTCATTAAACGATAAACACTTAAAGTTGCGCCAGTTTGACAACCGTATTCCAATTGCGAATGGTCATGGCTTTATAAACTGGTGTACCGATCATTTTTGTCATTTGACTTTGGGCGGAATCAGTGCTACGGCGTGAAAAATAAAGGACGCCATCTCCTACTGTCACAAAATCGACTCCATCTTTCATCCGGATTTTTTCAAACGCTTCTGGGGCAGTTAATGGTTCTTTTATAAAAATAACATCATAACGATATTCTTCCGGGTTGTTGCCAAAACCTTCCGGAGCATTAGCTATTATTTTCAAAAGCTTTTCCTGACTTATTAGCACAATTTTCGATTGATAAGAAAACTTCCGGGACAGTGCAGTTTCAATCTGTTCCGTGAATTCATGAAGGGACTCTTTTTCACTGTCGAATAATACATTACCACTCTGAATATAAGTAACAACATTTTCAAAGCCTAATTCTTCGAAACAAATTCTTAGAGCAGCCATTTTAATTACATTTTTTCCTCCAACGTTTATGCCACGGAGCAAAGCAAGGTATCTTAATTTCATATTTATATAAAAAACTACTACTACATAATACAGCAAATCTAATGCTTAAAGACTTTAGTGGTATCAATCATCAGTATCAAAATATAAATGAATAGCACTGAAAAACATTAGAAAATCAAAAAAAAACTTATTACTAAACTCACAGATACATAGGATTTATATCTTTGCAAATAAACATATAGTTTTTGTAAATTATGAAAGGATACTTTAATTTATCGATAATATTTGTGATAGCAATTGTTTGTCAGTCATTTATATTTGAAAACAACAACCACAAAGCAACTCGTTTAGTCAATAACGATTTAAAATATATTGAAAAATGTACACGCCATATTCCAAAAGACACTAAGCAATTGATAAAAGCAATTAATAATATGGAACGTATCACTGGCATACGTTCAGGATTTGGTTTCGATTTATTTGGCAGACGATATTTACCGACTCAACAAGATATTAACCGTTGGCGTTTATGGGTTGAAAAAAACAAAAGAATGCTTCGCTGGGACAATGAAAAAAAGCAGGTATATCTTTATGTTGAGAAAAAAATGCCCGGGAAAATTTATGAAATATAAGCCATAATTAAATCAAAATCATAATTATGTTCCAACTAATCTTCCCGGTGCGAGTACTCAAAGCAATTACTATTTAGCCACTCTTTCGAGCCATTTTACCATAAGTAACATCGTTGACATAGAAATGAGGCAAGCCGTGACAAAAACCATCCATGTTGCCCAAATTGGGATATTCTCATAAAAAATTGTACCAATAATCAACAACTGATTTCCAAGAGCCGTAGCGCCAAGCCATGCGCCCTGCATTATTCCCTGATATTGGGGAGGAGCCACTTTTGACACGAACGACAACCCCAACGGACTGATAAATAATTCGGCCAGAGTTAGAATAAAATAAGTTCCAATCAACAAGACCGGAGTAACACGGGCCGCATCTGGCAACCCTCCTTCTGCCTTTACAGTGGCAGCATCCGGCAGTCCGAATGACCCTATGGCCATAACTATGAAAGCTGTAGCCGCAATACCCATACCTATTGCGATCTTACGGGGAGTTGACGGTTCTTTTCCTTTGGATTTAAGCCAACCAAAGAAGCCAATGACAACCGGTGTCAGAAATACAACAAAAAAAGGATTGAAAAATTGAAAAATCTCAGCTCCCTTTATAGTTGTAATCCCTATATTAATATTAATGGCACTTAAATCTGTGTAATCATTGGCAAAGAATGTAAGTGTAACACCATTTTGATGAAACGAAAACCAAAAGAAAATTACGACCGCAAAAACTGCAAACAATGCATAAATTCGTTGTTTTATTTCAGCCGGACTCATTTGCTGAGCAGTAGTATTATCAATATTTTGATTTTGTGATTTTTCTCCGGGATTCGGAAGTTTTGACTTATTAGCCAAATAAATAACCAAGGATATAAGCATCGCTACAATGGCAGCACCGAATGCATAATGAAACCCGGTATTGAAAACATCAAGATACCTGTCAGCAAACACGGATAGATCAACAGGAGCTCCATTCTTACTCACTTCTGCCGACAAATTTGTCATTCGCTCCAGAGCTTCTGGCGTTAAAGTTCCTTTCAAATATTGGTGACACAAAGCCGGAAGATCCGAATTATACAAAAATCCGTTTTTTTCAACCCACCAGTTACGAATGCCTACAGCAATGAGTGGTGCAAATAAAGCACCGACATTGATAAACATGTAAAATATCTGAAAACCAGTATCACGCCGGGAAGAATATTTAGGATCATCATACAACTGCCCGACAACTGCCTGCAAATTGCCCTTAAACAATCCGTTACCAAAGGCAATAACAAAAAGTCCGGCACAGGTCATAGTCAAATACAAAGCCATATTAGGTACCGGAGTTGGTGTAGGAATTGCAATTATAAAATAACCAATTGACATTAATATCAATCCTATGAGGATAATATTCTTATATTTTTTAGTTTTATCAGCAATTAGTCCTCCAACTAAAGCCAAAAGATAAATCAACGCATAAAAAGTACCGTAAATAATTGTAGATTGAGTCTTTTCAAGACCAAATTTCGACATTAAAAATAATGACAGAATCGCCATCATAATATAAAAACCAAAACGCTCTCCCATGTTCGAGAGTGCCGCCCCGAGCAAACCTTTAGGATGATTTTTAAACATAAATGTAAGTATTAACTGTGTTTTTTTAAGTAGATTTAAAGCGAAACAAATATAACAAATAAGTTCTGATTTGTAATAATTATACAAAATTTGACTTGTACTTTTATAGCTTCAAATAAATCAACAAAATTATTTTTAAAACCATCAATTTAAGGTTTCAATATAACCCCTTGGTTTTTACGCCCGTCGACTTTAACAATCAAAGGTTTTTCAAACCGTACAGACCTGATAAGTTCCGATTCGTACTCAGCTGGCTCCGAATCGAGAAAGCCAACGTCAAAAGCACCATCATTTCTAAATGGATTTACTGTAAAATAAGCCACGCCCAATGATGTAAGATTCTGAAAAAAATGTGTGCCCTGACTTGGGTCAATACGATAATTAGACAGTCCGGATTCGACAATTACACGCGCTCCCGAAATTTGGGGCCATTTAACTGGGATCCCTAACCACGGATCACTCGACCCCCAACGCCCCGGTCCAATCAGTATATAAGACCGGCCTTCGGCGGTCAGTTTTCTGTTCAATTTATCAATTTCAGTAGCAATGCGTGGATTATTGGTTGCACTGAATGAATCAGTTTTTACATACACCAGATCGTAAATATCACTCATAATGCCATGACCTAAGGCATTTTTGCTACTTATTACAGTATCATGTTCATCAATTGCTCCGATATCTTCATGAATCATTTCCCGGCTATCAACGATAGGTCTGATTTGCAGAAGATAAAATACATGTTGAGCTGTTCCGGAATGATCAAGATTAACAGCAAACTCTATTTCTACAGGTCGTCCCATCTCATTCTGTCCGACATGTAAGAGTTCTTTAAGAATTCCAGCTAGCGGAAAAGCATCGTGTTTGAGGATATTGGCAAAAGTGATGATTTTTCTTCCTTCATACAATCCATCCTGTATACAGTCGTTTTGCATATCGTAAGTAGAAGCTACAAAGCGTAAAGTTCCGTCACTCAGAGCTTCTGCTACGGGGATTTTCAACAGATTGAAGCCATCGTCCACTTTAGGCACGAAACAATTTTTACACATATCCAAAGCATTGAACCACGACTGTGTCTCCTTCAACGCAAATTCCATAGTGCTGGTCTGTAAAACATGATGGGGATGAGCAGGCGAAAAACGCAGAGTTTGTCCTCCATCCATAATATATTTGCCTAGTCCCAAAGCAACATTGGCAATACCCTCTTCAGGTTGTTCGGCTCCTATCGGATAATAATTCAATGAACGGGCAACTCCGGAAAATGTAGGGTAATAACGGTTCCCATATTGATTTCCACATATTTCCTGCAAAACAATGGCCATTTTTTCTTCGTCAATCACATTTTTCGTAGCCGTCATGTACGATTTACTGGCCCGATAAAATACTGATGCATAGACAGCTTTTATGGCTTCTGTTATCATCACCAGAGTATGAGTTTTACTTTCCGCATCATAAGGCACCATATAAGTAGAATATATCCCTGCAAATGGCTGATAATGAGAATCTTCCAACAAGCTGGAAGAACGAACGGCAATAGGTTTATTCACCGCACTTACAAAAGTATGTAAATCGGCAATTAAATGCCGGGGCAATTGAGCTTTGGTAAAACACGCAAGAATTTCTTCATCCGGCAAATCGGACAATGCAGTCGGATACAGATTATTCTGCTCCATAAACTCCGAAAAAATATCGGTACACAGTACGACCGTTTTCGGAATAGTTATTTGCACAGATTCGAAGTTTCCAAGAGATTCGTTACGTTTTATCATAGCATCAATAAACGCCAGACCTCTGCCTTTTCCTCCAAGAGAGCCTTCTCCAATACGGGCAAAATTAGAATACTGATCAAACCTATCCCGTTGAAATACAGCGACAACTCCCCGATTCTTTACTCTCCGGTATTGGACAATAGCTTCGAAAATAATTTCCCGAACCCGTTGCATATCAATCTCCGCCACATTATCCACCCTGATATTTTTTAAAAATTCAGCCAAAGGAAACATTGCTCTCGAATACAGCCAGCGCGAAATATTATTCCGCAACACATGATATCTTAACGCCTCATCGCTGATTTTAAATATGGATTCCTGTAAACCTTTCAGGTTTTGCACCCGGGCTTCCTCCTCCCCTGTTACCGGATTTACAAAAACAAAATCGCCAAAACCCAGATTATCAGTTATTATCTCCCGTAGTTCCAAATTAAATGTCTTTGATAGCTTATTGATAAACAATGCATTTACATCAACGGCAGCATCTCTGTTTTCTAATTCTGTTGATTCCACTATTAGCGGGACAAATTTATCTTTCAATCTGATATATCGACATAATTCTATGCCGGCTCTTTTATTTTTCACTCCGCGTTGAAGGTAACTTACATCAGTAATCACCCCCAACATGTTATTTTTATATTTGTCGTACAAAGTAATAGCTTCTTCATAGTTTCTGGCTAACAATATTTTAGGCCGGCCCCGCATGCGAAGCATCTGTTCGTGCTCATTCAAAGCTTCAGTCATAAATGAGCGCGATTGCTTAAAAAGAAACTTATACAACTGAGGAACAATGGAAGAATAAAAGCGCACAGAGTCTTCAACAAAAAGAATAACCTGTACACCAACAGATTCAACATCCTCATCCACATTCATTTTATCTTCAACTAATTTGATAATGGCTAATAAAATATCCGCATTCCCCAGCCAGCTGAAAACATAATCAATCGCACTTAAATCTTCATTGGCAATACGCTGTGAAACTGATTTTGAAAATGGAGTAAGGACTACAATAGGAATATCTGAGAATTTTTCTTTTACTTTTTTTGCCCACTCAAAAGGATTAACCGTATCTCCGCTCGGCATAGAAATAATCAACTCAAACTTCTGAGTATGCAGTTTATTATTAGCATCCTCTTCCGTATTAACTAAGGTAAAACGAGGCGGGTAACGTAAATTCAGAGCAGTATATTCGTTAAAGATTTGTTCATCAACACGTCCATCTTCTTCCAGCACAAAAGCATCATACTTACTGGCAAACAGCAGAACATTAAAAATGCGATGATGCATCAGACTTGCAAAAGTTGTATCCTTAAAGTATAATTTTTTTATATTAACCTGATCCATATTCGATAATTTAATCAGACATCTATTCGTTAATTAAAAATAGCAATTTTTTTTTTCAAATCTCCGAATTTATATATAAAAATTTAGTTTTTATGCAAAAAAGGAATAAAGATTCAAAGAATGTATAAAAGGGGACTCTGTCGCACAAAAAAACGACCGGCTATAAAACCGGTCGTTATAAAAAAGCAAAACGTGCTAAAATATCATGCTAAACAAACAACTGCTATGCAGTCTGTCTTTTACTTGTCTAATTGTTAATTACTTTTACAACAGCATCTCCATCCGCTACAGATTTGAAGTTCAATATATAAATTCCTTTAAATGGCAAATCTATTGACTCTCCATTTGATAAATGCCGATATTGGTTAATTTGTTTTCCGGTAACATCAGATACGCTTACATCCGCAACATCAGTCAAACCTTTCACAACAGCTTTTCCATTAGAAACCGTAACATAAATATTATTGGCACGGTTAGTTTCAACAGAACTGACTCCACCGGAAACAAATACAACTCTGAAACGGGAACTTGTTCCGGTCGTATTTTCGGTAAATGTATACGAATCTTTTAATAAATCAACTCGCTTTCCGGTAACCTTATCAATAAGAATAACTGATTGATAACTGTTCGGATTTCCACTGTTCAGCTCCAGAGTTATTGTATATTCTCCTGCTTTACCTACTTTGGTCGACAAATCAAGTGAATCGGTATTTGCCGGTAATGTATTTACGGCTGCCGGAAATCCGTTGATGCCCGAATAAATTTGTGGGACACTTTCATTAGAGCTAAGGAATTTTGCAGCATCCTCACCTATAATATACTGCTTGGAAGCACCGTCTTCAAGTCGTATTCTCGTAATATCCGAATAAGAACTATTACTGAATAAAATACTGAATTCATCAAAAGCATTCCATTTTGAAACTGCTTTTGCCTTCATAACCCTACCTGCATTTACAAAATTAAATGAGGTAGATTGTGCTTGCAAAAAAAACGATTGATACGGACTCACAACATAACTTTCATCGGACATATATACATCATAACCATTTGTGCTCCGGTTGTAAATATAATAAGGTGCCTGGTTCGGTGAGTTTTTTAAATCATAAGAAGATACAAACGGAATGGTAACAAGATTCCAACTCTGATGGCAATTACATCCGTTCGTTTCAAACAGACCGACTGTACTTGTTGCCGACGATTCAAAAATACTTTCTTTTCGACTCGCATTTATGACAAAATCTATGGTGGTATCATTTAATGTCGCAATAGAATATCCCTTAGTCGCATCAAATATATGGTCACTATCGTCAATCCAGTTCAGCCCTGCCGAAGCATTCATTAAGCCGGTACGGTCACGTTTTTCACCATCATATTCGTACACATAAAATGTTTTCTTCGGACTGTCCGTTCCGTATTTTGTAGGGTCGCCCCATGTTGCAGGTACCGACGTACTTCCTAAATAGATATTATTTTCAGTCACTTCATACGGAAATCCGATAAAATACCAACCATAAGATGCACTAAATTTTTTCCGGAAAATAATTTTAGCTGCAGGCCCCAAATGAATTTCATTCATGTTCAATATTTGACCTGTTTTCCCGGCAGCATCCGATTCTATGATTAATGCTCCGGTGACATTTATAATTTCATAATTTTCCAATTTTCCAGTTGGAGAAACAAGTAATTCATTAACTACTATTGAATCCCGTGCCGGAAGATCAGAAGCAGTTATCGTTGAATTGATGATTACATTGTTTCCATAAGGGTTGGGACTGTAAGCGATATCCCAGTTGCTATCAGCATCCCAGTCGCCATCATGTATCGAGACATAATTGTCACCGGTAGTTACGGCCAAAGAGGTACTATAATCACTGTACAAACCCGTGGTAGTTGCGAACACGCGATAATGATACAAAGTATTGTGTGCCAACCCTGTAAGAGAATAACTCTCATCTGCTATATCGCTGACAGTAAACGCAGTACCATCATCATCATCTATCGCAGCCTGTATATCAGGATTAGTGGAATACTGAAAAATATATGTTGTACTACTATTATTCAAGCCATTATCAATAAACCAGGTTGCATCAAAAGCAGTCTGAGTGATGTTGCTTGCCGCATCCATTTCCGGAACTGCAGGATTGACACTAACTGTCTGACTGTTCTGATTGGCAGCTGTATAATATTCATTTCCGCTCTGATTGGCATAAATTGTAACACTACCAGGACCAACAATACTCATCATACTGTCATTTACAATTTTTGCAACAGATGTGTTTCCCGAAGAATATGTCAAAGGCAAATCTCCACTTGATTTAAAATAATCATTGAGATTTATCTGACCATCTCCATAAGTAAGAACCGGGATATTCTGCAAAACACCAATAGTCTGATTTACCTGTGCAGTAACCGCTATATCATCAATTGCAAGTTGCTGGCTTGCTCCGGGCTGCTTAGGAGCTCCCCAGATTAATGTGATCTCACTTCCGTTTTGCAAACCACTTCCCAACGAAATTGCGGTTGTTGTTGAAACCCTGTTTTCCGACAAGTTTCCATTAAGCACTGCTCCTGCAGAAGCACTATATTTGGGAGATCCTAATACTGCAACCTGTGTGCCAGATGAAGACAAATCGTATGAATTTAGTTTATAGTAAAGCCGGATATATTGCTGACTCGATGTAGTTACTTTCCATTGTTCACAGGTCCAGGCTACCTTAAGTTGCATAATAGTCTTTCCTGTATTATTTTTTAACCTCCAGCCTATATAACTGTAATCACCGGTATTTCCACCCGGAATTATGCCTAGGCCACGGTCGGAATCTCCGGTTGAACCATAAGAATACAATCTCCCTGTAGTTACCGCGCTACCATCATTTACATAGTACATAGATGGAGTTACTGTTGTTAGATATGCATACCAAACAGGCAATGTGGTACCGTCAATCCACTCAGCACCCGAGGAAGACGACGACTCTAAGGCATTGAAATCCTGAAGGATTGGATTTCCTATTGAAGAAATGATTGTTTGCGAAAAATTGTATTCAGCAATGCAAAATATAAAAACAGATATGAATAAAACTTTTCTTTTCATGTTGTAAACAAAAGTGGACTTCATGATAATTTGCATTTTAATATTACAAATAATCCCATATTAATGCATCTAAAAAAACTCTTATTAAAGTTATAACCTTTAAACTACAGTTTAGAGCAAACAATGCCGGACATCCCGGAAATCTCTCTGAGCAAATTCATTTTCTAAAGCAATATAATATTCAAAAAATGCGTATTCTGGTTAATTACTTTAGATGTTCAAACGCAATGTAATAATTAATACGACAAATATACGTATATTTTATTACATAACATCACTCTACTTAAAATAGTTTTTTTTAATATATTTTTTAATTCAACTCTATTGATCTTCACTTTTGGATCATCTTATCCTATAAAATTATTATTGAGAATTATATTTCTATCCATCATCTGCATATACAACTAATTTTCGACTACTTAAAAGTATTATTATTTACAATTGAGCCTTAAAAAGTCCACTAAAATGAAATGAACTTTTTAAGGCTCGACAGTACTGCGATAAATGTAAATTACAAAATATTGATTGAATAATCAGTTACTCTGAGTTTGTATACAATATATTTATTGTTATTTTTAGAAGTTAACACATGTCTGCTTTAGGCCGACCTAACACGGTAAGTCCTCCGCCCGAAGTTTCTTTATATAGATTAGAAAGATCGTAACCCGTTTGGTTCATGGTTTCCACCACGGTATCGAAACTGATCAAATGTTTACCATCCGAAAGCATTGAAGCCAGATTAGCATCCAAGGCCCGTAAAACAGCAAATGAATTCCGTTCGATGCAGAGAATTTGTACCAAGCCACAAACAGGATCACATGTAAGTTCTAAATGATGCTCAAGTCCCATCTCGGCGACATATTCAATTTGCTGTGGAGTGCCTCAAAAAAAATTGATTTACAGCGGATTAAACCATTGCACAAGCGGCCTCTGCCCCCGAAATAGAAGCATTATTTTTGATCATATTACCAAACAGTCCAGCTGTAGCCAAAGCTTTCAGGATATTTTTATCAGAAAATTCATGATATTCAACTTTTGCTGGTTTCAAAGCATCTGCAATAGCAACATCCGTCAGCTGTCCCTTGCCTGTTGCAGCCAAGCTTCCATAAAGGCTCACTTAAAAGAACATGCATCGGGCATTCGCTCTTTAAACTGAGTTGCAGCTATTTTTGGCCCCATAGTATGACTACTCGAAGGGCCATTTCCAATCCTGAAAATTGATTTTATACTCTCCATAAATTATTTACGCACTATTTTAATTGTACAAAAAAACAGAAGAATACGATCATCTGTTTTTTGAAGTTGAATATCTTTATCTTATTTTTATTTATTTCCAAATTTTGTTTTCAACATTTCCTCTAATTTCAGCATCTCGTCCCTGTACTGGGCAGCCTCAAGAAACTCAAGTTTTTTGGCCGCATCAAGCATAGATTTTTTTGCTTTGGCAATCGCTTTTTCCAAAGCAGGTTTTGTCATATACTGTACTACAGGATCGGCAGCAATACCGGCATCCGTTTTCGGTTCAACATAGGCATTAGTTTCTGTTTTACTCAGGGAATTTCGTTCTCCTTTTACAATTGCTTGTGGAACAATACCATGAGCCTCATTATAAGCCAATTGTTTTTCACGGCGGCGATTCGTTTCCTGAATAGTTTTTTCCATACTTTCGGTAATCTTATCGGCATACATAATTACATAACCGTTCAGATTACGGGCGGCACGTCCGGCAGTTTGTGTCAGTGAACGATGCGAACGAAGGAAACCTTCTTTATCAGCATCTAAAATCGCAACTAATGAAACTTCCGGCAAATCCAATCCTTCACGCAAAAGATTAACCCCAATCAATACATCGTACAAACCACGACGGAGATCTTCCATAATCTGTACCCGGTCCAACGTATCAACATCGGAATGAATATAATTACAGCGGACACCCATTTTTGCTAAATAGTCAGTCAATTCTTCAGCCATCCGTTTCGTAAGCGTTGTTACAAGCACACGCTCATTTTTTTCCACCCGAAGCTGAATTTCTTCCAACAAATCATCAATCTGATTCAGACTTGGACGAACATCGATAACCGGATCGAGCAAACCGGTAGGGCGGATTAACTGATCAACTACAATTCCCTGACTTTTTTCCAGTTCATAATCAGCCGGCGTAGCACTCACATAAATAGTCTGAGGTGTTAACTTCTCAAACTCTTCAAATTTCAACGGACGATTGTCTTTAGCCGCCGGTAAGCGAAACCCATATTCCACCAAGTTTTGTTTGCGGGCAGCATCTCCTCCGTACATGGCCCTGATCTGAGGAATAGTTACATGGCTTTCGTCTATGACCATTAGATAATCATCCGGAAAATAATCCAGCAGACAGAAAGGACGGCTTCCGGGCGGGCGTCCATCAAAATAACGAGAGTAATTTTCAATGCCAGAGCAATATCCCAGCTCTTTTATCATCTCCAAATCATAATTTACCCTTTCGTAAATTCGTTTGGCCTCATAATCTTTGCCTATTGATTTGAAAAAATCGACCTGTAATTGTACATCTTTTTCGATATGGCCTATAGCCTGAGCTATACGTTCCTTAGTTGTCACAAATATACTTGCCGGATAAATTTTATAAGCATCAAAATGTTCAATTACATGATAATTAGCCGGTTCTACAGTCAGAATCTCATCTATTTCATCTCCCCAAAAGACAACCCGCAAAACAAAATCGGTATATGCCGGGAAAATATCCACAGTATCACCTTTTACCCGGAAATTTCCACGGTTCAGTTCTATTTCATTGCGGGTGTAAAGGCTATCGACCAAACTCCGTAAAAAAGCATTTCTCACGACCTTTTGCCCACGCTGAATTTCAATCACATTGCTGGTAAAATCATCCGGATTCCCGATGCCATACAAACATGAAACAGAAGAAACGACTAACACATCCCTCCTGCCCGACAATAAAGCCGATGTTGTGGAAAGCCGCAACTTTTCAATTTCCTGATTGATAGATAAATCTTTTTCGATATAAACATCGGTCACCGGCAAATAAGCCTCCGGCTGATAATAATCGTAATAAGACACAAAATATTCTACCGCATTATTCGGGAAAAATGCCTTAAACTCACTATAAAGCTGAGCTGCCAATGTTTTATTATGGCTCAAAACTAAAGTCGGACGGTTAACCTCCTCTACCACATTGGCAATGGTAAAAGTTTTTCCAGATCCCGTAACTCCCAATAAAGTTTGAAACGGGATATCTGCATTCAGCCCGTCCACCAACTGACGAATAGCCTCCGGCTGATCTCCCGTAGGTTTATATTTTGATTCTAATTTAAATGACATTCTATAAAATTATTGACGGAACGAATCAATATTCAACAGGCATAACCAACATAAGAATAATGTAAACCAAAATGCCCGGAAATGCTGCCGACATAATAGATAACAAGACATAAGCCACTCTCACGATAGTAGGATCGAGATTAAAATACTCGGCAATTCCGGCACAAACACCGGCAATCATTTGGTTACGCGAACGACGAAGTTTCTTTTCCATAAAAGAGATTTTTTATTTTTACAAAGTAACGAAATATCACTCATAAAACAAAAACGGCCCGGAAAATCCGAACCGTTTTTATCCATAAAAAATTATTAGTCATTAACCACTGGTAACCAATCATTTATTTATCACTACTACTTAACTCCTTTTGAAGAAGATGATGACTGAGTTCCCGGTTTTGCAATGCTTTCACGCATGGAAGTATCGGCTTCGATATTCTTCATTTTGTAATAATCCATAATTCCAAGATTACCACTACGGAAAGCCTCCGCCATAGCGCGGGGAACTTCGGCTTCGGCTTCGATAACTTTGGCCCGCATTTCCTGAGACTTGGCTTTCATTTCCTGTTCAAGAGAAACGGCCATGGCACGACGCTCTTCGGCTTTTGCCTGTGCAATATTTTTATCGGCTTCTGCCTGATCCATTTGCAACTGAGCTCCGATATTTTTACCTATATCAATGTCCGCAATATCAATGGAAAGAATTTCAAAAGCTGTGCCTGCATCCAAACCTTTTTTTAACACCAATTTTGAAATAGAATCCGGATTTTCGAGTACCGTTTTATGTGTATCCGAAGAACCAATAGAAGAAACAATACCTTCACCAACACGGGCCAAAATAGTTTCCTCTCCTGCTCCACCAACCAATTGTTTAATATTAGCACGAACGGTAACACGGGCTTTCGCGATTAACTGAATACCATCCTTCGCAACCGCAGCAACAGGCGGAGTATCAATCACTTTCGGATTTACAGACATTTGCACTGCTTCAAATACATCCCGACCTGCAAGATCGATAGCAGTAGCCATTTTGAAAGATAGGTCGATATTGGCCTTTGCAGCAGATACCAAAGCATGAACAACACGTTCAATATGTCCGCCGGCCAAATAGTGAGCTTCCAAACCGTCACGTTTTACTTCCTGTAAATCGGCCTTGTGTGCCTCAATCATACATGCGACAATAGTATGTGGCGGAACTTTACGGATACGCATCAAGAACAATTGTATCAAAGAAATACTTACTCCGGAAACTTTGGCTGAAATCCAAAGCAAAAACGGAACATAATAAAAGAAAAGCAGCAGAAAAATGATAATCACTGCCAATCCGATAATTTCAAATACTCCCATAAGATTATTTATTTTTATGAATGAATAATTATATTAATTTATTTTTGCAACAAGGACATTGGTTTTATATACTTCAAGCACTTCAACTTCCGAATCCTGGTCAATAAACTCATCATTGGTTTTAGCCTCAACTACATGTCCGTTGATTTTGACCTTACCCATTGGAGCTAATCTGGAAACAGCTTTGCCTTTATCCCCAACATGAATCTCCACATCTTTCAAAGGATCATTTTTACCATCGATTTCGGTTTTTAATGACATTTTATCCAAAGCCTTCGACCGTAAAAACACCCAAATAGCCATACCCAGTAAAATAAAAGCTCCGACGAGTGTCAGATGTCCGGCTGTGCTTCCAATATAGCTATAGGCATAAAAAACGGCACCTCCGACAAACAACATTCCGGCAATACCGGCCAAAGAAATTCCGGGGATCAGAAATAATTCTATCAGGAAAAATATTATCCCAAGTAATAAAAGAATGACAACAATTGTGATTCCCATAATTGTAAAATTTGCTGTAAATATACAATATTTATATCATCGGGCAAGTTTTCATCCGGTGAGATTTTATTTATCGTCTAAAAATTTAATTTCCGTATTAGTTGCTTCGAGCTTCAATTTTTGGATTTCGGTCTTCTTATCTGCCACAAGCTTTTCCGTAGCGATAATTTCGGTTGTCAGCTGCTCTTTATCTTCAGTTTGTTCGTCAGAAGCATATTGTTCCCTAAGCTCATTCAAACGATCGGTCATACTTGTCAGTTCCTTTTGCCCCTGTACCCATTGTTTGCATTTTTCAAGAGCTTCGGTACTCCGGAATTGTTGAAAATGATTGTACACTGTAGAATCATTCATCACTAAAGTAAAAGGCACATCTTCATCTTCCCTCGCTTGTATCGTTACTTCCTTCAATTTTTTTTCCAATTTGGCCTTTCGGTATGTTCTTAGCATAGCCGCATTCCTCACAAGTTCATCATCATCCGAACGGATATATTTTTTATCATCGGTTACTTTAAATTCGTAAATCATTACTTTGCCGGTATTCTGTTGATTTCGATCCGTGGCAAACCAGCCCAAATTTTGCGGTTCATCAATAACTAACATATAATCGTTAGCGGGCGAATTAAACGGAAATCCAACATTTTCAGGAGCATAATAATCTTTATTACTTGCATTATAACGAGTCATAAAAATATCATATCCGCCGATAGAACCTTCACCATCCGAAGCAAAATACAAGGTAACACCATCCAACATCAGAAACGGATAATTTTCATTCGCGACTGTATTTACCTGTTTTGAAACCGAAACCGGAGCCGACCATTCGTCTAATAATTTATAGGATGAAAAAATGTCCATATTACCCTTCAATGAATCTGAAAAAATTGTCCGGTCACCACGCTGAGTTGTATAAGATATTTTATCTGCTAATGTGTGGCTGTTTCCGAACTTCATTCTTTTCTGTGTAAGTTTTCCCAATTCATTGCTGAATTGATAAAATGCTAAAATGTCATTTTTATTCACTAAAAAGCTGTCGACAATGGCAATATCCTCAACACGATTCATTAGTTTTTCTGCCGTTTCGGACTTCTGAAGAAGCTTCTGCAATTCAGGAATACGTTCATCAACCTCTTCCAGAGAGGCAATGTACTGCTGGTAGGCGTCTACCGATTTTGTAAAACGATATGTCTCGAAATATAATTCTCCGAGATATAAGTTTGTCAACGGGTATTTATTCCCGGAAATTTCAAAATGCTCTATAGAGGTCTCATATTCTTTTAGTTCGTAGCAGCAACGGGCGTAACGGTAATTATACAAAGCATCTTTAGGTCGTTTTTTTAAAAGAGAGCCATAAGTATTTTTTGCCTTTTCATATTGCCTTTCATTAAACAATTTAGCCGCATCAGCTGCCGATTGTCCATAAACACTTCCGAGTAAAATCAATGATAAAACTAAAAAATTCAATCTCATTATTTAAAAACTTTTTTCATTCAATTGCACAGGATAAATTATCTCCTGATTATAATTCTTTTGACGATATTTTTCAAATTTTGCGCCACAAATTCAGCCGACCACTCAAAGATATTATCTGTCCATCGCTGAGGATGTGTCGTTATCATCATTCGGGACGGCAAAGTGCCTGCTTTTGCTGCAACAATAATATCAGAAGTAGTATGATACGACTGGGAAAAAGCTGACTTCACTTTATCACGCACACTAAACTTCTCTCCATCCCAGCAACGACCGGTATCTGTCAAATAAAACACGTCATTAAAATCCACATCGAAATATGGTTCCCCAACAATACCAAAATCGCGATAATTGTAAATTTTCCACAAATCCCGGTTGTCAAACTTAGACAAAGGACTACCGTGCATACAAATTGTCCTGACCGGATAAAACTGCCGGAAATAATTCAGGTGCTCCTCAAAATAAAGTAAGGCTTTATTTTCATCCCCTTTGAGAATACTTAATTCTTCATACTGATAACCAATCTCGTGCCCCAAAGCAGCAATAGACATTATTTTATCCGGCTGATTGGTTTTCGGAATGAACCGAAAATAATACGATGCTTTTATACCTAACCTGCCCTCTAAGCTGGCCATCATCAAAGCATTCTCGGGTTTTGCATCAACATCGTGGCGAAGAATAACAAATTTCTCCGGAAGAAACTCACTCGAACAAAAATTTTCGTAGGTTAGGAAAGAATAGCCTGAACTTTTAAGAGTTTGTAGTAAATAACGATATTTAGAGTATGTAAAATCCAATGTTAGTTTATAGTCAATAGTTTATAGTCGAATTACTCCGAATTTTTCAGGATGATTATACATATAGCTCAATAACTTTCCTACTTCTTCATTAATCAAGATTAAATGATCATAAGTTACCTTATCTATATACTCACACTCTAATGATATATCAAGCCAGACTAATGTTTCACTATTTTCACCAAGGCAGTCCGTTATTTTGAGTAAGAAATGATTAGGATAAATTCTTTTTCTAAATGCTTCTGCCAAATTAGCACAAACAGAACGTGATGACCGTCTTATTTGATCTATAAGCGCATATTTTTCTTCTTTTGGAAAACTCTTCGTATTTTCAAAAATAGTCATAGTCTGTTCAAAAGCCTTTTTGTATGCCAATAAATCTCTAAAATCCTGATATCCTCCGTTCATAAATTATTACTTATATATACCCGAACTACTTTCTATTGACTATAAACTATTGACTATAAACTATAGACTATAGACTATAGGCCTCTATCATTTTCACAATCCTCTCTGCCGTTTTACCATCCCAGAATTTCGGAATTTTACCGGTTTTTCCATGGCCTGCCACAATGTCCCTGACTTCGTGTTCAATTTCATCCAATTTAATCAACTTGTTGCTTCCTTCCCAAACAGTCACAGGACGTTCCGTATTCGGACGAACCGTGAGACAAGGAATATTCATATAGGTAGTTTCTTCCTGGATACCACCGGAATCAGTCAATGCAAATATCGATTTGCTAACCAAATGAATAAACTGCATATAACCTAAAGGCTCAATAAAGTACAATTGCGGATAACTATCGATTGTTTTCTGCAAACCGAAAGTCTGAATATTTTTATAAGTACGTGGATGCACAGGAAAAACCAGAGGCACTATTTTCGACATTTTGCCCCAGATATTAACTAATTTAGTCAGACTTTCAGGGTCGTCGACATTACCCGGACGATGAAAAGTCATCACGCCATAAGCTTTCTCATTGAAATTCATCCCCAGTTCAATGTATGTTGTACGGTTCAGTAATTTGAATTTCAATTCCGTTTGTTGTGCTTTCGGTAATTGAGCGACTAATGTATCAATCATCAAATTGCCCAGCATAAAAATCTTCTCTGCCGGGATATTTTCTTTTAGCAGGTTTTCATCTGCATCTACACTGGTTGTAATAAAAATATCACTGATGGCATCGGTTACCAATCGATTTATTTCCTCCGGCATAGTGCGGTCGTGACTACGAAGTCCCGCTTCATAATGAATGGTTTTGATACCCATTTTGGCTGCCACCAAAGTACATGCAGCCGTACTGTTCACATCTCCTACCACCAACACATAATCCGGTTTTTCCGCCACACAAACTTTTTCAAACCCTTCCATAATACGGGCTGTTTGTACCGCATGACTTGCCGAGCCTACTTCCAAATTAATATCAGGCGCTGGAATATCTAATTCTTCAAAAAACTGACCAGACATTTTTACATCGTAATGTTGCCCCGTATGTACCAGTATTGTTTGAATAGTTTTATGTCCCTTTAATGCATGCATTAAAGGAGCTATTTTCATAAAATTTGGCCGTGCGCCGGCCACTAAAATTATTTTCATATATAACAATTATTTATACTCTACTTTAGGTCTAAACTTTATCTAAAGTTATACTGAAAATTTGGATCAGTTTTCATATCATTTACACTCTCCGGGTAGTTTTCAATAAACCAAGTAAGAAATTGTGCATAATCAATTTTTTCAGAAAGCATTTTCTTTCTTTTTTGCGAAAATACTTCTTTACGATCTTTCATTGTTATCAATTCCGTTATAACTTCATACAATTCAGGCACCTCCGAAGTCCTTATTCCGTAACCTAAGTGATAAACATCTTCTAATTCTCTCAAATAGCCGATACGTCCGACAAAATCATTAAATCTGACAAATGGTACCCCCAACACCCCTGCTTCAGCAGCCATAGTCTGACTATCGCCTATATAAATCTGAGCAAAAGCCAAAACATGATGCATATCCAACGGATTTATTTTTATACGATATTGTTCAAATTGAGGTTCCAATTTTCTTTCCGACGTGATATAAATATCTCCATATGGTTTTAAAATATCAATAATATTTTGAGCTATATCTGTACCTATTCCCTGAATTCCTGCATCGTGGTGCGCATTCAGTCTGGCAAAACGCAAAATAAAATATGATTTTTCCGGATTAAAATATTGTGCTACAATTTTTTGATCCGGTCTAAAATGATTCGGATGTAAATAAGCTAATTCCTGATATGACTCATATTTAATTGCTTTTTTATCCCATTTACCACTATTACAAACACTCGGATTTAAAATTGAAGTTGCCCAAGGATAACTAAGTTTAGCATACAAAGGTACAACAGAGGCATCATCCTCGTTTAAATTCACGATAGGAATATTTAATATTTTACCTACAAAAGAATTTTCAACACTTGTTCCTGTCAAAATATCCGGTTTATTTCTGATACAAAAAAAGAACAATCGATAGGCTCTTTTTATCGTTCCAATCAAAATACCTAATTTAGAATCTTTTCTACCTTCAGACAAGATATTATGATATTCCAACCCAGCTTTTCTCAATAATTCTTCTAATATATCTTTCTTCTTTATTAAAAGAAAAACCTGATATCCTTTATTTTCCCACGCAACAATAGCATTTTTATATAAATGATAATGAGCAGGATGCCCCAAATAAACCAAAATTTTCATTTTACAATATTCAACATTTTCAGATAAACTTTTGCTATATTGAAAATAAGCAACTTATTTACCAATACGAATCGCCCTGTTTCTATTAATTTTCCACCAAATTTTAATTTAAATTCTCTAACGCCCTGATTTTCGACATCTGAACCAGCTCCCATAAAATCGAAATATTCAAAATTATGCTGCGCTGCGTATTCTATCCCCGCCCATGTTGCCAATGCTGAAGGAAAAATTCCTTTTATCATATCGTCTCCGGCAATAAACCATTCATAAACTGCTTTTTTCTGAAATTCAACAGTTAGAATTCCCCCTACAACATTGGACTCCTTCTTCACAAGAAACAATTTTGCAAAAGGCTCCCTGATTATTTTCTCAAAAAATTCATGGGGGAATAGTGGCTTCCCAATTTTTTGCGTATATAGGACGGAAAGCAGAGCATAAAAAAGTTTTAATTCTTCTTCACTTTGGGCCAAAACAGTAGTATAGCCATTCTTTCTACTTTGGAATATTTGCCTTTTCTTAGAACTACTTAATCCCTGCCAGACATTTTCAACATTTCCAACAACATTATGAATATCATAGTGTTGTTTATAACTAAAACCGGCTGCAATAAATGAAGACTTATACTGGAAATAATCATGGTAATTCCGGAATTCAACGTAAATAACTTTTTGCCTGAGTTCTGATTTTAGTTTTTCTAAAAGAGTTTGTAAGGTTTCCACTGCAATATCTTCAGACAACAAAATACCGCCGGGAATGATAGCCCTCCGGCTAAAACAACGCTTTGCAGCACCTCCATCCGCTACAATATATCCGCAAACCAAAGCTTGTAAAGTATTATTTTGAACAGCAGCATATACAAAAGGGATTAAGAACGATAATTTTTGGTAAAAATCATAACAGGTCGGACTTTGAAAAAAAGAACCAAACTTCGAAGTCTTCCCCAGATGTTCCCAATCCTTACGATCTATTTCATTTCCCTGTAAAATACGAACCATTCAGCACTCACTCTCTATCACTTATCACTAAATATTAATCGTTAACAACTTATCACTAATCTCCTATCACTTCTTCGTATATCTCTTTTATTTTTTCTGCCACTGTTTGAGCATCCAAACCCAGTTCAACAATACGTTCACGACCATGAGTACGCCCTTTAAAATTCAAAGATTCCTGCAAATAACTCACAATACTATTCGGTTCATAAGTAGAAATGAAACACCCCTTCGTTCTTCCAATTAAATTTTCAACATCTCCTACGGGGACAGATACAACTGGACAATTGCAAGACATAGCTTCTTTAATAAATTGAGGAGAGCCTTCTGTAAAACTGGTCATTAAACAAACATCAACTGCATTCATTAACAAAGCGACCTGCTTTCTGGTATAGCCTTTCAGCTCGAGCAAAGTTACACTTTTCAATAATGAAACAGCTTTCTTAGCTAATTCCGGATTTTTCACAGCATTATCAAACGCACCGGCAAATAAAACCAGCTTTTCCGTTTTGTCAAGCCCTAATTGTTTCCGGGCAAGCATCTTATCTAAAGGAATAAATAACTCTGTGTCCACACCACAAGGAATAAGTTCACATTTATTAGTCTGTTTCGCTTTATCCCGGTTTTTTTCTGAAACAAAAATATTAAAAGCCGATAAACGGATAGCTATTTTTGAAAACAGGAACACCTTATTGTTATTAATATCACTTCCATGATAGGTAACAACAACAGGAATTTTTCGTTGTAAATTAGCTAATAAACCCGATAGCCCGTAATGAGCATGAATAATATCAGGGGTGAAGGTTTTTATTTTTTTTACTAAGATTCGTCTATTTTTCAGATAACCAATAATACCTTTTCCCCTAATACCTAAATATTCTATTATAACACCTTGTTTAGTCAGTGCATTTGCCTGATCGGTGATAAAAGGAGCAAAATAGCCTTTATTATATGCAGCAACAATGAGAACCTTCACTTGTATTTAATAATTTAATAAAAAACTTGTGCATACCGTTGGTTTATTGATAGAACTCAAAGATCTAAATTCTTCAAATTTTTTATTTTCTATATCGAATTACTTTAGCCGGATTTCCCCCTACAATAGCATAATCCGGAACGTCCTTTGTTACCACTGCGCCCGCCCCAATTATAGCTCCTTTTCCAATGTGATTACAACCACCTAATACAGTTACCCGTGCACCAATCCAGACATCATCATCAATGATAAGGTCTGATTTATCTTTCGTCCCCTGAAAAATCATAGGAATATCTTTTCTATCAAATTTATGACCACCACCTTGAAATAATACATCTTCTCCCATCATCAAATAATTTCCAACCCTCAAATTACAATTCTTACATTGAAAATTTTTTCCAAATCCGACATAATCTCCAACACTAATATTTTGATTAGCACCAAAATAAGATCCACGTTCAACATTCAAATTGAAACCACAATGATCAAAAAAAAGCCGACAACACAGCCTCCGAATATGTTTAGATACTTTCCCAACAACTGGAATCGTCGATTTTGGTAAAAATTTTGCTAATCCATAATAAACAGACATTGCAATTATCTTAGAAATCTTTATATCATACATTTGAAACTTCAATTTTTTTACTACAAACATGCTGTCCAAACCTAACCTATAAGCCAGTCAAATCTTTCTGCTTTTTATGATTAGAATTTTACTATAATTAAATTATTGTTTTTATGACTTTTGCAGGTATGCCTCCAACTACGGTATCAGAAGAAACATCTTCATTCACAACTGCACCTGCACCTATTATTGAACCCTGACCTATTACAACCCCAGGCAATATTGTAACTCCAGCGCCTATCAAGACATTATCTTCAATCTTAATATCCGCAGAGACATAAGAATCTATAATATTTTTATCATTTGAATAGTGATGAGAATATGCAAGAATATTCACATGGGGCCCAATTGCAACTCCATTTCCAATGCTTATTATATTATTACCCGCATTAATAAAAGAACCCACTCCAATTAATCCATTATTTCCAACAACAATTTTTCCTTTTCCTAAAGCTAATACCGAATTTTCCCAGATTTTGAAATTATGTCCGATAAATATTCTATATGGATTTCCAACAACCTTCACTCCTCTTTTTAAATAGGAGTTCTTTCCTATTTGCCCAATAAATGGTTTACGAAGATAATGAAACACAATATCGCGAGTTCGATAAATCAATTTAAATGTCAAATCTATGAAATTCATCCTATTTTTTCAAAATATGGTTCTAACCTATGTTTGACAATATATTCCCAAGTGTATTCCATATAATCTGTACGAATTTGAGTCGAATTAAATTTTGATTTATTCTGTATAATTTCTTTCAGACCATTTGCAAAACAGCGAGGATTATCTTCAATCAAAACACCGGCGTTATCTTTAAATGCATTTATATTTTCGAAGGTTTTAGTCGCTATTATACTCATCCCTGATAATAGATATTCAAAGAACTTTGTTGTTGGTTGATACATATATCCCTTTTTCATAGGAATATATACTACTCCAACATTCGCTTCTTCGAATAATTCTCTTATTTCATCATGATTCTTTCGTCCATGAAATATTACAATATCTTTTAGACTGTATTTTTCTATAAGTGACTTTAAATTAGACTCATCTGCATGAGTACCATATCCAACTAAATGATATTTAATAGACTGTTCTGGAAATTCTTTTCTAAAAAGCATCAAGCCTTCTATTGTTTGTTCGATATTTCTATTACGAAAAACACCTATATAAAAAAGTACAATTGGGTCAAACACTTTTTCTTTCTTACAAATAATTTCGCCCCCTAAAGGAAGTATAAAAGACTTATGTTTATTAATATGCAATGTTCTTCTTAAACTATCAGAAATAATGGAAATATTTTTAAACAAAAGAGTTTTCAAAAGAAGTTTAATGTTATAAACTGAGAGTCTATTATCTTTTAAAAAAACATCCCCGGTTCGTATATCTAAAACTGTATTTTGCAAAAGATTAGTCAATCTAATTAAAAGAGTTGCCTGACAATCTACTAAAAACAATATATCAAACTTTTCTTGTCTGATAATTTTATGTATTTCAAGAATATAATTTGAATATCTCTTTAGCCGTGAAGAGTACAGTTTAATATAATGGACAGTAACATCATCTATATACCTCCTTTCATAATTTAGGTCAAAACCCGCATAATGCACATCATATTTTGCTTTATCCAAATACTTACAATACATATATGTATCGGTATGATATCCAAACTGTGAAGTTATACTAAACAATACCCTTTTCTTCATATTTTAATTGTTTATTCTGGGAAACTATCCAATTTGAATAATGTATGAAATATATTATCAGAGCCATAAACGCGGTCGTTCTAAAAATCATACCTGTATAGAAAAAATACTCCCAAGCCACGACAACCATTAAAGCCCAACGTAATCGTCTCGCCTTAATCTGGAGCAACATATAAAAGAAAAATAAGAGGGTAGCAAAAACGCCCAGATATCCGGTAGTAACATAAGATTGAAATACGCCTGTTGCAGAACCTTTATGGTTTAGGTCAATCGTTAAATCGGATTTAGCAAATTCACCATAATCGGTTGCGTACATCGTAGAAAAACCGACTCCCAACCAATCATTTCCCGACAGTTTTTTTGCATCAAAAAAACGATGTGTCAATGCTAAAGTAGCCCCACCTCTCCCTTCTGCTTCTTTATTTTTATTTGCTATGGGTATTTTGTTTACACTTTCATCTGGTCCAAACGAATACGTTTCTGCATAATCAAAAATATACGCAAAATCAAAAGAGCCCCATATCTTATGCTCAGGATTCAATGACGGAGTCAGTTTTGCCCCAGCAAAGAATGCAAAAGGAGCGAGAATAATTGTAATCCAAAATGTTTTTCCAACCTTTATTTTATTTACATAAATCATAAAAGCAGCAATCACCATGGGCATAATAAACCAAACTGCACGCTTACCTGCCAAAAAGCCCAACAACATCAAGCCCAAAAGGTATATCCAATCTTTTACAGCAAATTGACCTTTCCGATATAACCATAGAAAAACAAAACCCAAAACAGGAATTGTGGTACCTTGTGCACCTCCGATATGAGAAACAGAGCCTACTAGGCCTTCAATTTGTCTTCCCTGAAATAAAATTAACTTACCCACACTAATTATAATTTGCATTAGAAACAAATCGTAAAACAAAGAATTTAATGTATTCCGCGTATCTTCCGAATCTGAAATCTCTTTACGCAAAATGAACCACAAACAATAAGCTGTAACATATCGGGAATACTGACTAAAAATTATGGTCCAATTATCTCTGGAATGCAAGGAAGACAGAAAAAAAGAAATTGAAAAAGCAACAAAAAACACTGTTAACAAAGCATCTTTGTTTTTAAACGTAGAGAATATATTTTCTTTCCAGCATATCCAAAAAGTTAATCCAAATGTTAATATTCTCCAAAAATCTATAAAATGTTTTCCCCAAAAAGCAAACAGTGCTGGGTAAAATAAAATTATAATATATATATTCTTTATGCATTTGGTATATTTAATATATTTTGAAATTAAATATATAAATGTAAATAATATAATGTAATAATATATTATTTGAGAGAATGTATTTAAACCGGAGAATAGCACAAACATTTTTTAAAAAAAATAAGATTGTTTGTTATTTCAATATAACTTTATTTGTCAAGTATATCTGGAAATTCATTATTCAAAAATTTTTCCAAACTTATATTAAGGGCAGTTTCTCTACAAGAAATTTTCATTGAGTTACAAACATCTCTGTTTCCATTTAAGAAAAGCAATGCTTTTTGAAATGAATAGTCATTATTCGGACATAAAATTGAGTTAGTCTCATTACAATAATCTCTAATAGAGCCAACATCTGAAGACACAATTGCCAATCCACAAGCCAATGAAGTTACAATAACATTACTCCCTACTGTATCATTCATTATATTAAGAGAAATGTCACAAGAACACATTAAATCTAAAAGACTCTGTTCATTCAGATACCCAAATGACTTAACATTATTCAATCCATCAAACTCCATATCTTTGTTCAATCCTTTGCAAATTATAAAATCAATCTCTGAACATAAGCGAGCGACATTATATAATAATTTATAATTTCTTAATTGATTTCCAATACAAATAACCTTTAATCGTTCTTTATTTTCATAATTATCGACTTTTGTAGGGCTATAAAAATCAATATCAACATAGTGATATGTTTGTATAATGTCTGTAGACTTTTTCAACTGGCTAAGGTACTTCTTTAATGAGCTTCCAAAACATAATACTTTATCCACATAACTCAAATCGTCAATAATTTGTAGTTCTGTAAACATTTTTTTTAAAACCTTTTCTGGATGATGAATTAGAGCAATAAATTTATTTTCTAGTCCCATCCTCCTCAGAATTCTTGCAATATATTGCTCATTACCAGGCAAATGATTTTCATATTCTAAAAACAAAACAATATCATTTTCTTTTATGGTTAAATAAATATAAATGCTCAAAAGAAAAGAATATATTGGCGAATAAACAATATATAATTTACGGAGCCAATAATTAAAGTCAAAACGATGAATATGTTTAAAAAGACGGATATTCTCTGGATATTTATCTTTAATTTTTTGAGCTAAATAAGCCATCCCAGCATGATTATTAACGGTATTCGCCCATTCATAATAAATTATATATATTTTATTCATTATTTCTTAATAAAATCATATTTAACTTATACATTATCTTCACAACAAACATCAATATTTTATAAACTTTAGGATGATTAATTAAAGCATTTGCATATAAAAATAACTTTCTATGTTTTTCAAAAGTATAGTAATCAGCTATAACCATCTTGGGGAACAATTCGGCAAGTACTATTCCTCTCTCTTTTGTTCTTAATTCTATTTCAGAATTACTAATTCCTGTAATATTGTAATTTGCTATCAAAAAATCTATCTTTATTACACTACAATTAAATATTATAATAGATTTGAGCCAGAATTCCCAATCAGAGACAATTTTAAAATTTTCATTATAAAACCCAACTCTATAAAACAACTCTCTTCGGATAAAAGTGCTTTGATGAGGCAAACTGGAAGAATATAAATCAAAAAACGTAACAGGAAATTTTGTCTTTATAATATGATTATCTCTTAATTCATTTCCAATAAGAATGTCTGCCGTTGGCTGTTGCATAACATTAAACACATCATTCAATACCGAACCAGAAATCAACTCATCTCCACTATTTAGGAACAAACAATATTCACCCTTTGCCTTCTTAATTCCTTTATTCATTGCATTATAAATACCATCATCAGGTTCTGAAACAAAACTAAATGTACAATCCGAGTTTTTAAGCAAAGTTTCTATAATTTGCACACTATTATCGCGACTGTCACCATCTACAATCAAATATTCAAAATCTTTGAATGTCTGAGCAATAACGCTTTTTATCGTTTTTTCTAACCCCGAAGCATTATTATAATTGATCGTAATAATTGATAATTTCATAACAAAACTCAAACTAATGGTTCTCTGTCAACTTTTATTCCATCACGCCTTACAATATAGGCTTCGGAACCAACTACAGTACAATTAGCCGGAACATTTTTTACTACAACAGTACCTGCACCAATTTTACTATTATTACCAATTGTTATTCCACCTATTACTTTTGCTCCAGCATTTATTGTTACATTATTGCCAATAACCGGAGCATCATGCAAATTCGAAAAACCAATAGTCACCTGTTGGTTAATCCAACAATTTTCTCCTATCAATTTGGCCGCGATAATTGTAGCAAAACCATGTTGGATATATAATCCTCCTCCTATTTTTTTCGTATCAATATACAATGAATTTAAAGGACGAAAAAAGTATCTGAAAGGAACACTTATTTTGCCAATTCTATAATACAATATATTTCTAAAAGTAACACACTTTAAAATCAACCATACAAACGAACTGTAATTAAAGTCATCTTTTCTGTGGTTTATTCTCAACCATACGAGCATATCCTGCTCAATAAGTTTTATATTTTTGTTTTCCTTCACAATTATCCACAGAAGAAATAATGGAACTGAGTTCATCAATATTTTTAGTTTATAAAGCATTATTTGATAAATTTAAATATATCAAAATATCCAACCTGTCTCACTTTATTTTCAAAAGAAGTCTATCATTTTATTCTATATTAAATCTAATTTTGACTTTCATTAAAAACGCATTTCTCGATTTTATCGGAGTTAAGTAGTTCTCTACTATAACACAAATTTATATATAGAAGTTATCTTTAGTTTTCACACGAACTCTTTATTAAGATAATATATAGAGGATTGTCTGATTGTATACATTATAAATTTTTATAATAGCTATTTATCGAAAAGGTATTCTATCCAAAAAACATAACATTTTTAATTTTATCTCATTCAAAAAAGAGATGAGGTCTAAATTTCATGTTGTATTTTTATTTTTCACACAATACAATTTGGTCTCCTGTCATTCTCAATATATTCTTCCCAAAAATCAAAATCATATTTTTTCCAAGCATGACATCCAAAAGGTAGTTCATTATTATTTTTTTTATATAAGAAAGTAGGCTGTTGCTCAAATGCAAAACGAATAGCAATCTCACTTTTTGCAACTGTAAAATTTTTATTTATTAGCGGTGCTACATTTGCCCAAAAGAGATCTTCCTTATTATTGTTTTTATCAATAAGATATTTGACATTATTGTGATATCCAAATACTCTTAAAAGGAGAAGAGGAACTTTGAGCATTAAATTTACTATACCTCTTTTATTATATATATTAAATAATTGTCTCGGAGAGTAAACTATCTTATTCACATTCAAAATACCTAAAAAAGAATGTACATTACGTAATGAAAATCCTCCGTTCCCCGCATTTGTATCAAATAGTAATTCATTATCATCGGTAAACCATGGTGCACCAATATAATCAAGCCCTAAATTGCACCAATAATTCAGCTCATCCTTAAAAACATAAGCATCTAATTGATAAACTAATATATATTTATATGAGCTAAACTGTAAATAAAATAGTTTTGATAACATCAGAAGATTATATGCCTCTACACTTTCAAAATATTCACTATCAAAAATGATTGATGTGCAATCGTTCTTTCCAAGAAACTTTTTCTTAAATTCAAAAAAATCAAAGTCTTTTGGAGAAACGAAAATAATATGTCTATTAGCAAAAATCATTAAAGCCTGCTCTAATGATTTTTGCTCATCTTCATTAATATCCTCCTTATACAGAGGTATTACAATCGCTATATCCTCATTTTCGATCAATTTCATTATCTAGCTGATTTTATTTAAAATCAAAACAACTACTCAATATACTTTTTAAATTCGTTTTATATTTATCATAGGTGTAATGTTCCCTAACTAATGTTTTCGCTTTTATAGATAATTCAAAAATATCTTGTTCACTCAATTCATTAATATTATCTAATAAATTATTTATTGAAAATATGCTATCATCCACAATATAACCAAATTCATCTACATCTAAACCAACACTTTTTGTAACAATAGGGATTAATCCACCATTTGCAACAACGTTTAAAACAGAAACAGCACCTCCTTCACTAATTGATGGAAATATGACAAAAGAGCATGTTAACATTAAATTTTTAAAATCGCTTGAATCAATATTAACAAATCCATGATTAAAAATATTCTTAGAGCTCGTAATTATTGGTTTATAATAATTTAAAACTTTTGCTTCATAAACTGTTTCAATTCCACATATATGAAGAAAATAATCATTTCGTTTTGAGAAAATATCAATTAACAAGTCTAATCCTTTATGTAAAAACCCGGAGCTTCCAAACCATAAAAAATGTTTTTTTGAAATATAAAAGTTTTTTTTGTTTAAATCTATATTACATACATCAAAGTAAAAAGCATTTAAGTTTTCATAACGGTTAGCGGCATTACCATCTAAATTAACAAATGTATCTAATACCGTATTATTACCTAGAACTATCACTTTATCTGATAAGAAAATTGATTTGGTAACAGTATGATTAAAAAAACGACCAGATGAAGTTGCGAGTATTTTTGTTTTTTCATAAAAATCCCTAACTTTTTTGGCTGTATTTATTTCAGAATAAAAAAAACTAGATCCTGTTGAATAATATATTCTTTTTATTCTACAATCATTATTAAACGAATTTTCATAAATACGCCCCTGCCCACATATTACATCATAATTACAGTAATTAACTTTATACGTAGAGTCTAAAGATATTACATCCACTTGAAATCCCAAATCATTAAATATTTCGGCAATAGTAAAACATTCTAATAAATTAGTATGTTTATAATCAATTCCTTTGATAAAGGGATCTTTCAAATATGAAATAAGAACTTTTTTTTTACAATCATTCTTAAACACATTTTCTATAATTGGCTTTTTATCCTTGACTCTTCTAATTTCAATTCCTATATTCCAAAAAAGCTCTTTTATTTTAGAAGCTAATAATTCTTTCATGAGTTTATTCCCTTATCAACACTACTGTTTTTTCTCCACAAACAAAGCTTAATATCTAAATCATTTCCGACGTAACAGCATGCGTTTATTCTTAACTGAAAATCTCTATCTGAAAATGGTACAATTCGATCCTGTTTGTTTGAGAAATAGCCCCCAACATGCTCCCATGCAATTCTGGTAAATACGGAAGATGTATGGGCCATATTTAAATCGTTATATTTTTTATATTTCCAACAATCATAAGGCGAATACATTTTAGCAACCACCTTTTTATTCTCATTCCTATCCTTCAAAATTATTGTTTCTATTTCTTTGTCATCTTCTATTATATAACTACTTGTTCCAAATAAATGAATCTCAGGATGGGAAGCAAACACATCAATTTGTGACGATATCGCATTAGGAAGTAGAAAGTCATCATCATTAAGAATCATATATAAGTCACAATTAGTAATAGTTATAGCCATATTTATTGCTGCAGATTGACCTAAATTTTCAATATTATTTATAACTACTATATCTATTATACCGCGCTGATTGCTAACAAATTCATCAATAATCTTCGATGAATGATCTGGTGAAGCATCGTTGATTATTATTATTTTATCTGGCAATCTAGTTTGGGTCACTGCACTCTCAAAACATTTTCTTAAATATTGAGCATGTTTATAGCATGGTATTATCAAGGCAATAGTTTCACAATTATTTTTTCTATTTAAAAATCCTTTACTTTTAGCAAATTTTTTCAATTTATTTGTAGGAATTTCTCTATCTTTTATAATCTTAGAAATAAAAAAAGCCCTCTTTATTCTTCTTTTTACCCATTGCTTATTTTTGAACTTGTTGATTTTGTTATAAATCACTCTAAATTTTATAGGTAAGCAATATAACTGTCCAAACAAGCATTTAGATAAATGACGATTATTTGATCTTAATTTCTTCTTATCAATATAAATATTTTCTGGATATCTGATATTACTTACTTTAACGGAGACTGTTGGCATATTTAATGAAGAAAACTTTCTATTTTCTTTGCCCGTATTAACATCTATTCTTGAACTCTGATCACCAATATTCGTTATTAAATTTTTAGTAGGCACAATATTTAAACCATCTGTAGTTATTGTTGAATATAACAAATATGGACTCCAAGCATTCTGACTACCATTAACTGTCATTGCAACCATATTATAATAATAATCTTCTAATGCTTTAATACCACCACATATTTTTTTTAACTTTGTCTTGTATTTTACAAGATCTATGTAACTATCATTAAAAAGAAAATTATCCCATCTATCTTTCCATGTGGCCCAGCCCCATATATAGGTGAAAGGAAGAAAACAAAATGAATCTTCCATGTCATAATTACCGAAGAAATAATTTGTTCCAGAAATTATCTTTATGTTCTGATTATACTTATATTTCTCTAATAGTGTCTCACAAAAAGAGAAGAATGTCAAATCAGGAACACAATCATCCTCTAAAATTATCCCTGCTTCTTCATAGCTAAAGAACCAATCAATTGCTGTTTTTACGGAATTTTTACAACCCAAATTTTCATCTCGATATAATGTTTTTAGCTTACAACTCCAATCAATCTGATAGACAATCTCTCTAGTGTATTCGCATAATTCAATTTCATTTCGTTCTTTTCTTGGACCATCTGCTGCTATATATAAACGCTTCGGTTTAATTTTTTTGATTTCATTGAATACTTTTTGTGTAGTATCTGGTCTATTAAACACAATTAACAATATAGGTGTATTGCACATAATATAATTTAGCTGTTTGAATTTATTTATTTTAGAAACAAATTAGCATTTTTCTATATATTCTATAATTAATTTTCCAGAATCATCATTTTTATATTCTTTTATTAATTTATTCAAATCAACAAAAGAAACAACTATATGATTATCAGAGATATTACATTTATACAATTGATAATAATACTCATGACTTAATTCACATGCTAATGTAAAAAACAATTATTTATAAAATCATTTATATTTCTAAATTCTACAATTGATCTATTCTTAGGTATAAATAACATATTTATTAATCCGGCTCCATATAAACCGACAAGAATTTTGGTTTAGGACATTAGTTTAATCTCTTTTTCAAACCCCAAAACCTATCAAAAACAACCTAACATCTTATTCTTTTGTTATCTTTTTTATTTGAAGTCATCTTAACTTTTTGTTGGTTTTAATTTTTCTAAATAGAATAATCATAAATGCTATGTAATTGAAGCTTTTCCAACTTGAAACAGTAACATCAAATCGATTCAGCAATGATCTGAAGCTATCCATCCAGGCATTTGTTCTTTCAATAACATATCTTTGTTTATAAAGCAAATCATCCAAAAGGAACTCCTTTTTATTCTCCCCGTTGCGATAATTGAAAGCCACATTGGGAATAACTCCCCACCTCTTACAAATCGAACGAAAGTCCTTGGAGTCAAAACCAGAATCTGCATTTACAAAAAGTCCATCTGTACTGATTTTTGCTTGAGTTAATGCTGAGAATAGTTCTTCCGAAGATTTTTCAATTTCATATAAATCATTATGATTGCCTGCTATAGGGTTTGATAAAGCTAAAGGTAAACCTTGTCTATCTGATAAATACAACGAGTTTGTTGTTTTCCTCCTTTTCTTTCGTCCCTGATAAGCAACTTGCTCGCCTCCGCGAAGTGCTGTGGCATGACTTCCATCCAAATAGGCACTGGATAAATCCAGAAATGATTTGTATTTTTTCAGTATTTTAGTCCAGCAAAATTCCCATTCTCCATTCTTACTCCATTTACGAAAATGACCAAAAACAGTTTTATAACTTAGCACGACTTCTGAAAACAAACTTTTTACAGGCAACATTTCCCATTGACAACCCGTTTTGAGTTTGTATAAAATACTATTTACTATTTCTATCAGACAACTTTTTGTCTTAAATCCTCTTTTTGCGACCGATAAATGAGGTAGTATTTCTGTTCTTATTATATCTTTGTCAACTACCTGGTACACCATAGAAAGGAATTGGATTGTTGTTTTGTCACATACAAAACGTTCCCTTCTTTTTAATATTGTTTCCTCCTCTAAAAGTCAAGACGACTTCTTTATATTCTTCCTATTTATTCTATTTACATTATAAATCGGATAAATAAATTTTTACGTGACTTATTTATCAAGAGACAAGACTTAGTGATTATTTATATTGAGTATAACTATTTGAAATTTTAATGTGAAACATATCTACGATTATTTTATTGTTTACAAACAAATCCTTCAATTCATAATTTTAATATTCCAAACACCTTCACTTATTTTATCTTTAAAACAAGTTCCAATAACATCTTTTCGTATTAACCGATAAACTACACATAGAAATATATTTTTCAAATAATAATATTATTTATTTTTCTGTCTTTTATTATATTCAAAATAATAACCATTAAATGAGGCTAACGGCTTTATAATATCAAGAACCAAATTTTGCCAATAGTAACCTTTAATGCTCATTATTTTAACAATACTACCTCCAATGTTATAAACCACCATTTTCATTGTTATTTTACAGTACTTAATTAAAGTTATATTCTGCTTAGCCATTCCAAATATTTTCACAGAATCTCTTCCATGAGCATAAGCAGCTTTTATATGCCATTTTAAAGTTTGTTTATATTCAGGCACCAAATGTACAATACATAATGCCGGATCAAAACCAATAGTAAAACCATTTTCAACTAATTTGTTTTGCACATAAGTTTCTTCACCATAAGCAATTTTTGTTCCTGTCATCCCAAGGTCCAAGGGAAAACCTCCAATACTATATAAAGCTGATTTTTTATAGACACAAACACCACCACTAACATACCCATTAGTCAAAACGGTAACTTCTTCATAGAATTTGGTTGATTGTCCAAATGTTTCTGATAACCACTTTGGACGAACGCTATTTCTATACCATGGATAATACATTCCTCCAAAACAATCAAATTTATATTTTTCAATTGTAGAAAATGCTCTATCCACAAAACTTGTATCGGCTTTTGCGTCATCATCAACATAAGCCACCCATTCATATTGCGCCTCAAAATATCCTCTATTGCGTGCATAACTTAGACCTTGGTTAGATTCACAAACAACTCTAAAATTAGAGTCGTTTTTTACATATTCTAAAGCTATCTCTTGAGTTCTATCAGTAGAATTATTATTGACTACAATCACCTCATATAAAGACTTATCTGCAGTTTGATTAACTAATGAATCTAAACAATCTGATAATATATAATCTCGATTGTAAGTACAAATTATTACAGAAAGTCGAGTATTAATGTTTTCCATATTCAACTAACTAGGATATTATTTACAAACCAGCTATTGAAATTTAGAATATCAAAATCTTTTGATTTTTCAGTTGAAAATTTAGACATTTCTTGTCTAAGTTCAACATCATTTTTTAGTTTTTCTATTGCTGCTACAAATTCAAAATTGGATTCACATAATATCGAATTAGATTCATTGCAATAATCTTTTATGGATCCCACATTTGATACGATTTGTGGTAATCCACAAGCCAATGAGGTTGTAATTACATTACTACCAATTGTATCATCTATAACCGAAATGCTTATATCTGCTTGCTGCATTAATTTCAATAATTCATCTTCTGCCAAAAAACCATGTAAGATTACATTTTGTAAATCATTAAAAACATTTTCCAAATTTGTATTACCCATACAAACATCAAAATCAACTTCTGGAGATGATGCAATAATTTCTCTTAAAGCATTATGATTTCTCTTTAAAGAGCCCATTGCAATTACACGTAAACGGGAATTATTAGCTTTACTTTCAGCGGGCTTATAATAGTTTGTATCAACGTAATGAAACGTGCAGATTACTTTACTTTGAAAGCCCAAACTTATAAAGTAACCTTGTAGACTACTACCCAATACGATTACTTTTTCCAGCTGAGACAACCCTGTCTTTACATAATCATCGTTTCCATATAGTTCACGTAAATGGCTTGCAGATAAATGGACTATCCCATAAAGTTTGGCTTTAACTCCATATTCTATGAGTTTCTTTGCGATTTCAGTTTGATTGCCGGATCTATTTCCTAAATACTCTACAAATAAAATTTTATCACTGGAAGTTGTCAATAATCTCAATGCAAAAACTAAGAAATAGCGATATACTTTTTGCATATACCTCCCCCATTCATTGATCCGACCCGGAATTCGGATTAATTGCATTTCTTTTTTATTATGCATTTTCAATGTCCGAAACAAATAAGCCATACCAGCATGGTTATTGGCTGTATTCGGCCATTCATAATAAATAACATAAGTTTTCCGGTTCATTTACTTAAAGAGTTTTCTGAGAGTTTTGGCAAGTTTAAATGTCTTACTTTTTTCCAGTCTAACCATAGCATCATAATCTTTCATAAACCGAGGAAAATATTTATATAGTAACTGTCTTTTTTCATGATTATGAATTTCCATATAATCCATGCTGGAACTTATTCCATTTGTATCATAAACTGATATGGCTATATCTATTTTTCGAAGAGAACAATTGTATTTAAACAGAGCCAACACATTAAATTCCCAGTCTGAGACTATTTTATTGTTTTCATTGTACAGACCAACAACTAAGAATAATGATCTCCGAATAAATGTACATTGATGAGGTAAAGTGGAACTCATAAAGCTACGAAATGTTATATATTCCGGAATTAGAAAAGTTCTCTTCACCAGCGATTGATTTTGTTCAATTAATTGATCACCATAAATCAAATCTTCATTAAAATTATTTTCAAAAACAGTACTCAACACATTAGAGTCAACCAAATAATCTCCTGAATTCAGGAATAGACAGTATTCGCCCATTGCTTTTCGGAGTCCTTTATTCATAGCATTATATATACCCAAATCAGGTTCACTTACCCAATAATTAATATTGAAAGCATAAGCTTTTATAACATCTACACTATTGTCGGTGCTATTACCGTCAATTACAATGTACTCAAAGTCAGTATAAGTTTGATACACAACGCTTTCAATGGTTTTTTTCAATCCATCAGCATTATTTCTATTTATTGTAATTATGGATAATTCAGGCATACTTTTCAATAAATAAATTCACATCAAAAAACATTCTTTCTACATCCTGAAGTTTATCCTCAGAAAATTCCCACCATTTTATTTTTAAAAGAGCATCAATTTGCTCTTTTTCAAAACGATACTTGATAATTTTTATTGGACAACCTACCGCTATTGCATACGGTGGTATATTTTTGGAGACAACTGCGCCAGCACCGATTATTGCGCCATCGCCTATTTTTACTCCATCTAATACAATTACATTTGCTCCAATAAACACATCATTACCAATTATTGAATGTTTATGTTCTTCTATTTTATTTGTATTACTAAATGTTGTTCCATTTTGCTTCAAAGTAGAATAAAACATTGGTGCTGTACTTATTCCATTAGTAGGATGAATACCCCAACCACTTATAAAATTGGGACCTATTGAACAGAATTTGCCTATCTGAGTATACGAAACATTTGAATTTACTGATATATAACTATAAGAATCAATAGCTGAATTTATTACACAAAAAGGATGTTGCAATAAAGATGTTGTAGATATTTCAGAGTTTTCATTGGAACTTTCCAACCTCTTCCAATTTATGTTTCTTCGAAGTATTGAAATTTCAGGCACAAAGAACTTAATAATCCTATAACCTATATTTCTTATTAATTTTCTAACCATTGCGGAACAATATTTATTACACCTAAATCTGGTCTATTATAAAAAGAATGTTCACTTCCTGTATCTTCTATAGTGAAAGATATGAGTGTATCACAATTATCTAAAAAACGTAAATTTGGAACATGCAAAATAGGTTTAACATAATATGTTCCTGCCAACAATAATTCCGTAGGTAAATATGCAGTTATTGATTTTGAACCATTACTTAACATATTATGAGAAGTGAAGATTGCGTTTAACTTCGAATCATACAGTGTAAAACTTAAGGTCGAGTTTAAAATATAATTATTTATACCCAACTCAAATTGAATTCCAACTCTGTCGTTAAATGCAATTGTATTTGAACTTACACCTTTAGAATTAATAATAGAAACTTGTTTGTAATAGACATCATTGTTAAAGTTATTTCCAAAATAGGTAGCATCTTGAGATCCTTCCGAAATATATTGATTAATACATTTATTCACATTTCCAAAATAGGACACACTCCCATTTTTAAGAAGAATTCCTGATTTACATAAAGTTGAGATACTCCCCATATTATGGCTTACAAACAACACTGTTCTCCCTTCTCCTTTGGAGACGTCCTGCATTTTACCAATGGCTTTTTTCTGAAATTCGGCATCGCCAACAGCAAGAACTTCGTCTACAACCAGAATTTCCGGTTCGAGGTGAGCTGCAATGGCAAAACCAAGACGTACCGTCATACCACTGGAATATCTTTTTACCGGTGTATCCAAATAACGCTCTACTCCTGAGAAATCTACTATTTCATCTAACTTACGGGTAATTTCGGCTTTGGTCATACCCATAATGGCACCATTCATATATATATTTTCCCGTCCGGTCATTTCAGGGTGAAAGCCTGTTCCTACTTCAAGCAGAGAAGCAATCCTTCCACGAGCTTTAATTGTTCCGGTAGTTGGTGTGGTTACTTTAGAAAGTATTTTCAGTAAGGTAGATTTCCCAGCACCATTTTTCCCGATAATTCCTAAAACATCGCCCTGCTCCACTTTAAAGTTTATGTCTTTTAACGCCCACACATATTCGCTTTCCCCTCGATGTGCACGGTCGTTCACCTCACCAATTTTCAGATAAGGATCCTCTTTGCCTAAAATGTTCATCTTCCACCAACGGTTCAGGTCATGTGACAAGGTACGGGTGGAAACCAACCCCAGCCGGTATTGTTTACTGATATTTTCAAATTCTATCGCTGTCATCTGAGTTAAAAGTTTGAAAGTTGAAAGTTGAAAGTTGAAAAGTTTGAAAGTTGAAAGTTGAAAGTTTGAAACCTATATTTCACCCCTTTAAACTTTTAACTTTAAACTTTATGACTTAAAGTGTCTTAATTAAGCCTGAAATCATTTTTGAGATTTCGACAGACTCTTGATTCAGTTTTTCATAATCAGTCTGTGATATTTTATTTAATTCAAGTGCCAGCACCAACATGGATCTAACTTCAGCGCATGACCCTTTTGAAATATACAGAAAATACTTAAATTCATTATTGGATTTTCGCTCAAAACCTTCAGCAATATTATTCATTACTGAAACCGAAGCTCTTTGGATTTGATCTTTGAAAGAATAGTCTTTACTCTCAGCAAAACAAAAATAAATTGTTTTTGCCAATTCCTTTGACCTTTGCCAAACCAATAAATCTTCAAAACGTTCTGCCTTCATAATAAGCGGATAAGTAAATTTAGGAACTTTATACTTTGTAACTTTAAACTTTACAACTTATACAGTATCCATAAATGACCGCTGCACTTTATTAAACACGACTATGCCAATCGCAAGCAATACTACCATAAATGCAAAGCTATAACCCAGCATACCCCAACTAAAGGTACCAACACCCATGGTTCCGTATTTGAAAGTTTCGAGGATAGATGTAACAGGATTAAGAGCCATTATCCACTGACGTTTCGGCGACATAGTGCTAAGTGGATAAATGACCGGAGTAGCATACATCCAAAGTTGTACTATGAATGTAAAAAGAATGGTCAGGTCACGGTATTTGGTGGTCATGGAAGAAATAATAATACCAAAACCAAGCGACAAACCGGCAAGCATAAGAATTAAGACAGGAATAAGCAGGGCATAAGCATTGGGAGCAACCGAAGCTCCAACAATAAGGTAATAAATATAAACGGCCAAAAATAACAGAAACTGAATACCCATACGAACCAGATTGGAAGTTACCGTTGACAAAGGAACAATTAGTCGTGGAAAATAAACTTTACCAAATATCCCCTGATTCGTAGTGAAAGTAGAAGAAGTTTTATTCAGACAGTCGGCAAAATACTGCCAACAAACAATGCCCGAAAGATAAAAAAGCGGCTGTGGAAGTCCATCTGTACTAATTCCGGCGATACCTCCAAAAACAACCATGTACATGATAGTGGTAAGTGCCGGCTGAATAAAAAACCAGGCTGGGCCGAGAATCGTTTGTTTGTATTGGGTAATAATATCCCGTTTCACAAACATGGAGAACAAATCACGGTATCTCCAGATTTCTTTCAGATCAACTTCAAATAGTTTGTTTTTAGGTTTAATTACTGTTGTATATCCCATAAAATTATCTCGCTTATCTATATGAAAAATCACGTCAGTCACATACATAACTGCCGTAAATGCTGAAACTCAGCGTATTTTTTGTACGCAAATATAACTACAAAATTTCAATGAATCGCCACTATTTTGAGCTAAATAAGTTAGTATCTAAAAGCACATTTATTATCATCTTTCTAAACAACTGGAAATGTCATGGTTATGGTTATTGTAAATTTTATAATTATAAACACAATTTAAGTCAGAATTAAAGCCCAACAACCATTTAACAGATACTCTTTACACTCAACAAACCTATAAACAAATTTAAATCCGGAAATGTGCTATAAACCGCGTTTTTAATACATAAATTTTATCTAATTTTGTTTCCCTGAAAAAACGCTGCTCCTCAAATAATAGTTTCAATAAAAATCAAAAATCAACGTTTCCAATAAAAATGTATAAATCAAATACATACAAACTATTTCTTTTAATATTTATTTTTTCAGCACAAACTCTTTTACCCAACAACAATTACAGACGTGTTACATTTGCCCAGATTAAAGCAGAAGGAAAAATATGGGGAGTCGATCTTTCACATCATCAGAGTGATGTAAACTGGGAAAAACTAAATACACAAAAGCCCTACTTCATTTTCTTTAAAGCTACCGAAGGCGCGACACATATAGATTCGAAATATAAAGAAAATTACAAAAATGCCCGTAAGAAAAAAATTATCGTAGGTTCGTATCATTTCTTTTCCTACACCAGCAACGGACGTGCTCAGGCAGAACATTTCCTACAAAATGTAAAACTGCAAAAAGGGGATTTACCTCCGGTATTAGACGTTGAATATAAAAAAAACATGCCTTCGAGATCTGTTGTAACCCAGGAAATTATTGCTTTTCTCAAAACAGTAACTACAAAAACCGGGAAGAAACCTATTATCTATTGCGATTATGATTATTATACAGATTACCTGAAAGGGAAATTAAAGAACCCTCATATACTCTGGGTCTGTGATTACCGTCGTAAACCGGATTGCGAATGGACTTTTTGGCAAACAACAGACAAATTTCAGCTTTCAGGAATCAGAGGAAATGTAGATTTCAATATTTTTAACGGAACTAAAAAACAATTAAAAAAGATTTTATATTAAACTCATTTTTACCTTTGAATCAGATAGAATTAAACATGGTTATATTTTTCGGACAGAATGGAGGTATCTAAAAGTCCACAAATTACTTGTTGGACACCTTCCGAAATCTCTAAAGTGTAAAATTTGTCAAACCGATTTATCTGGATAAAATATTTATAAAAAAAGGAACAACTTTATATTCTAATCCGGAGGTTATTCCCATTTTTCATTTACCATTTTCTAAAAAAATTCCAAATTTCATTTTTCTTTTAAACCATTTAACCGGTTTGCGGTCAAATGTTGCAAATGACTTTTAGTTGTAGACTTGTTTTTCTATAACAATTTAATTCAAAAAAATTATAGCGTATCTTTTAAGGTATAAAATTCAGTGAACCCGTGCCTCTCTACATCTGGCACGGATTCTTTATGAATTTAAATCAAATCTTTATGAAACGATTCCCATTATTCATTGCTGTACTATTTATCAGCCTGCATGCCAATGCACAACACAGTATTCAATCATCAGTTTTTGACGATAAAAACGGACAGGCTCTTGAAATGGCAACAGTTCGTCTCCTATCCGCGGATTCAGCGCTTATAAAAGGAGCCCAAACGGATGAGAAAGGAAGTTTCACTCTTTCCAAAATAAAAAAGGGCGACTATATTCTCGTAGTAAGTTCGGTAGGATACAAAATTCTGAAGAGAAACATTTATATGGACAATAGAGATCTGATTTTAAAGCCCGTACAATTAAAAGAAGATGTTGAATTGCTAAAAGAAGTTGATGTGAAAGGCACTGCCGCCCAAATGGTGGTAAAAGGCGATACCCTGGAATACAACGCAACAGCATTCAAAACCCAGGAAAACGCGGTAGTTGAAGATCTCTTGAAAAAGTTGCCAGGTGTTGAAGTCAGTACCGAAGGCAAAATTACGGTTAACGGAGAAGAAATAAAAAAAATCAGAGTTGACGGAAAAAAATTCTTTGATGGCGACATTGAACAAGCCAGCAAAAATCTTCCCGCAGATATGATCGAAAAAGTTCAGGTACTTGACCAAAAATCAGACATGGCACAACTAACAGGTTTTGAAGACTCTGACACTGAACGAATTATAAACCTGACAACCAAGCCCAACCGTCGTAAAGGAATTTTCGGAAACATATATGGAGCTGCTGGAGCAGACCTTAACGAAGATTTCAGGTACGATGCCGGAGCATCGGTAAACATAATGCGTGGAAATGCCCAGACTTCCATCAATGCCGGTGGCAACAATCTGAACAATTCAAGAAGTTCGCGTGGCAGAGGCAACTGGGGCGGCGGAGCTAACGGCGGTATTACCACTTCTCAAAATATTGGTATTAACAACAATACCGAAGTTAATGACAAAGTAAAAATTGGGGGAGATATGACACTCAACCACGGTAGTAATTTGAGTATTACTAAAAGTAACCGGGAGAGTTACCTGTCGGACATAACATATAACGATATTTCGGCAGGCAGTTCGATGAATGACAAATATGCAGCCAACATGCGCCTGGAAATGGAATGGAAACCTGATAGCCTGAACACTTTCATTTTTCAACCGAATATGAACTATAACCAAACAAGTTCAGATGCATTCAAAGATTATTCATATCTGACTGAAGGAGATTCCACCAGTTGGGGAGACTCTCATAACTGGGGGGATGGAACTTCCTTATCCGGTGGACTAAATTTAATCTTCAATCACAAATTCACCTCTAAAAAAGGAAGAAATTTCACAATCAGACTGAATACAAATTTTTCGCAAAACAACAATGATTCGTATAACGTTTCGAGTAAATACACTCCGGACTCGACTACACTTATTGACCAGTACAGTACAAACCTGTCAAACAATTACTCAACCGGCCTAAGGATGTCCTTTGTTGAACCTTTATGGAATAATAAAAACATGATTGAGGCAGCTGTTTCATTGAATAATTCGAGTACATATTCCCAAAAGGAACAATATGATCTCGACACTATTAACAACACCTACACAAACTATAATAGTGAGTACAGCAATACTTTTAAAAATAATTTTTATCAGGAATCCATAGAATTAAATTATCGTTATACCGAGCAAAACTATAATATTATGCTAGGATTAAACGCTCAGCCATCCCAAACCGAAAATATCAGAACTTATGGAGACGGACAGCAGAACGATACAACTTACGGAGTGTTTAATTTTGCTCCTACAGCCCGCCTTAAATACAACCTGGGAAAGAAACAATTTATCCGATTAGACTACAGGGGACGTACTCAGCAGCCTTCAATATCTCAAATGCAACCAGTCAAAAACAACTCTGATTTAATGAACGAAACAGTCGGGAATCCGGGACTCGATCCAGCTTTCTCGAACAACTTCAGATTAATGTACAGTTCTTTCAATGCAACCAAATTTTCGTCATTTAATACGTTCATTAATTTCAATTTTACAAAAGATGCTTTGGTATCTAATAAAATATACGATAATACACTGAAGCAGTATAACCAAACTGTGAACCTGAAGGACAACATGCCTGTTTCGGCGATATGGAATATCATGTACAATACGCCACTGATTGCCAAAACATTACATTTCAACACAAATACCCGTTTCAACTACAGTACCAACTATGCTTACACATCCTACAATATTGATGCTGATAAAATTTTATCAAATAGTTTATCGTATGTTGATTTAAATTTAAGCAGAACCCGAAACTACAACTCATCGGAAGAATTATCCCTGACTTACACAAGCGATTATGTAGAGTTAGGACTAAGAGGGAATATACAATATGGCAACTCACTTAATAATCTCAAGAATATACAAACCGAAACATGGGACTGGACAGGTCGTGCAAACATGGTAATCCGTTTCCCGTATAATTTTACGTTAAGTTCAGATATCGCTTATTCCGACCGTGCAGGATATACCAATATGGATTTAAGCGAAATAATGTGGAATGCTTCTTTAGACAAAACAATGTTTAAAAATAAAGGAACGTTGTCTTTGATTGCAAGCGACATTCTACATCAACGTCTTAATATACGTCAGAGTATTGGCGATAATTATATTCAAAACAGTAGCTATAACACATTGCCGACTTATGTACTTGTAAAATTTGCCTATAAATTAAACAGGTTCGGAGGCCAGAATATGCGTCAAAGCTTCAGTCGCGGAATGCGTGGAGGTGACAGAGGTGGTTTTGGAGGAGGACCTGAAGGTTCTTTCTGACAACTTCCAACTTTATGTTTTGGAAAATATGAACTCTTTCGATATGCTTGAATGAGGATGCAATTACCTATAAATAAATCTGATATGGCATACCGGCAGATAGACAATAAATCTGCCGGATATTTTTCAGAAATTCAAACAAAAATATTCTATCGTTTCCAGAATGCCGGTGTAAAGAGCATAAACACCGTATAAAGTTCCAAACGCCCGGCCAGCATCATAAGAGACAGAAACCATTTACTGAAATCGGGAATATCGTGAAAGTTTCCGGCAGGTCCTACAAGTCCTAATCCGGGACCTACACCTCCCAAACAAGTGATTGTTCCCCCGATTGATTCAAGAAATCCGACACCGGAAATAGCCATAATTAAAATACCCAGGCCGGCAACAACAATATAGAGTACCACAAAAACCAGCACTCTTGTCAGAATATCTTCCCTCACAAGATGTCCGTTATAACGAACAGGTATTACAGCATTAGGATGTATAAGCCGCTTAAACTCGTAATAACAGGCTTTCGCTGAAATCACTACACGAATCATTTTTATACCTCCACTGGTAGAACCTGCGGAGGCTCCTGTCATCATTACTATCAGTAGTATTATCCACGTCAGAGGTTTCCATGTCATATAATCCACAGTGCCAAAACCGCATGTAGTCATAAGCGACGAAACAGTAAACAGCGCATCGCGCCATGCTTTTTCGAGGGTAGCAAAAGTTTGTATTTTAGAGAAATCAAGTAATGAAATTGCAACTATAACCGTAAAAGTGAACAGAACTATCAGAAAATATCTCAGTTCTTCGTTCTCTTTTACTTTATCAAACTTCCGCTTAAAACTAAAATAATACAAACTGAAATTCACTCCGGACATAATCATAAACAAAATAATGACATACTCAATATAGGGTGAATGCCAATAAGCAATGCTGGCCTGTTTTGTAGAAAATCCTCCGGTTGCAATTGTGGCAAAAGACTGGCATACAGCGTCAAACCAACTCATCCCGCCCAATCTTAAAAGAATGGTTTCAGCAATATTCAAAATCATATAAATTGCAAACAGGCGCTTGGCCGTTTCACTGATTTTGGGGTGAATTTTGTCTTTGGTCGGGCCGCTTGTTTCCGCAGCAAAAAGTTGGGTTCCACTCTGGCTAAAAAGAGGAAGCACCGCCAGCGAAATAACAATAATACCAAGTCCTCCTATCCAGTGAGTGGTACTTCTCCAAAAAAGCATTCCGTGAGACAAATCCTCGATATTGTTCAGAATAGAAGCTCCCGTAGTGGTAAAGCCGGAAATTGTTTCAAAAAAAGCATCGGTAAAATTAGGAATACTGCCACTCAACCAGAAGGGCAACATACCAAAAAGAGAAAAAATGATCCAGGTAAACGTGACAATTACTGACCCTTCCCGTTTTCCAATATGAGAAGGAGCATTTCGCCCAACGAAAAATGCAAGTCCTGCAAAAATAAGGCTGATACCGGCGCTTACCCAAAAATACCAGGCGTCATGTTCCCCGTATAAGAAAGGAATGATGCTTACAGCAAGCAACAAAAAACTTTCAACAACCACAAGGTTGCCCATTACACGAGCCACTAGACGTAAATTGAACTCTTTGTTCATACTATTTGAAAGTAAAAAAGTTGGATTTATGCAATTCAAATAATGTTGAGTCGGGGAGCAAAAAACTTGCGACGGCGGCTTCAACCCGATCTAAGGTTAATTTATCTGTCACCAATCATGACGCATTTGAGCAAATCTGATTTTCAGAAGCGGCGCAAAAGTAATAAATAAATTTGTATATAAGTTATTTCTTCCAAAAAACGGGAGTTAAAATCACCAGAACTGTGAATAATTCCAAACGCCCGACCAGCATCATAAAAGATAAGAAGTATTTAGAAAAAACAGGGATCTGAGAATAAGTACAGGTTGGACCAATGGTTCCTAAACCGGGTCCGACATTGCTTAAACAGGTTACCTGGCCGGATACAGATTCCAGAAAACCCATACCTGAAAGAGATAAAACAAGTACCCCTGTAACAAATATTATAATATAAAGAATAATGAAAGACAAAACACGCGTCACTACATTTTCTTCCAGCACATGACCGGAATAACGCACAGGGCAAACCGCATTGGGATGAATCATCCGCTTGAAACTGGAATAGCTGTATTTAAAAGCAAGCAATACACGCATCACCTTCATACCTCCGGCGGTAGAACCTGCAGAAGACCCAATCAGCATCAAAATTATAATCATGATCCAGGTATAGACAGGCCAAAGGCTAAAGTCAACCGTCACATAACCGGTCGTAGTAATAATAGAACTTACCACAAACAATGATTCACGAAATACGGGTTCCAATTCAGATATACCCGGTTTGTCGGTAATTATACGTAACAATACAATAATCAAAGTAAAACTGATAATAATCAGCAAATATGTCTTAAATTCTTCATTCTTGCTGATTTTATCAAACTTACCTTTAAGAAAAAAATAGTAAAGGCTGAAATTCACACCGGAAAACAGCATAAAAAATATCACAATATATTCAATCAGAGGAGAATTATAATAGCCAATGCTCGCCTGTTTGGTCGAGAAGCCCCCGGTCGCAATAGTTCCAAAGGAATGACAAACTGCATCGAACAAACTCATACCGGCTAATTTCAGCAATACGGTCTCAGCTAATGTAAGAGAAATATAAATAGCCAACAAACGCTTAGCTGTTTCACTGATTTTAGGATGAATTTTATCTTTGGTTGGGCCGGTAGCTTCAGCTGAAAAAACCTGCATTCCGGAAAATCCAAAAACAGGCAGCAAAGCCATAGAAATAACAATAATTCCCAAACCTCCAATCCAGTGGGTAGTACTTCTCCAGAACAAAATAGCATGAGGAAGCTCTTCTATATTATTCAGGATAGAGGCTCCGGTAGTTGTAAAGCCCGACATCGTTTCAAAAAAAGCATCTTCAACCTTCGGAATAGCTCCGCTCAAAAGAAACGGCATCATCCCAAAAACCGAAAATAAAATCCATGCAGAAGTAACGATAAAAGAGCCTTCCCTTTTTCCAACTACGGGAGTTGACTTATGTCCGATAAGAAGTAGTATAATACCTGAAAAAAGCGTGAAAGCCATTGATATCAGAAAATAAACAGCAGTATTTTCCTGATAAATTAAATCAACTAAAATTGCTGCAAGGAAAAATAAACTTTCGATTATCAGCAGACTACCAAGAATCTTACTTATCAGCTTCCAGTTAAATTCCCTTTTCATTCAACTTTAATTAAAAAAATTCTCCATCTTTCGGATCGCAGAGGAAACACAAAATACAATCACATGATCCTCAGGCATAATTACAGTGTTTCCGTTAACAATAAAACCTTCTCCGTTTCTTACATAACCTCCTATATTCACCTGATCCGGCAAACGCAAATCTTTAATTTTACTACGGGTTATTTTAGAACCGGCCTTGGCTACAAATTCCACAACTTCGGCATCGGCAGCTGTCAGAGTTCTTACATTAAGGACATCGGCATCAAGAGTAAGTTGATAGATATAACTGGCCGCGATCATTTTCTTATTAATAACGGTACCGATATCCATGCTTTCGGCCAACATAATATAATCGTTATTTTCAACTTCGGCAACTGTCTTACGCACCCCGAGACGTTTAGCGGCAAGACATGCCAGAATGTTAGCTTCGGAATTGGAGGTTACCGCCACAAAAGCATCCATTTCTTCAATGCCTTCTTCCTTTAATAATTCAATATTCCGTCCATCGCAATTGATAATCATGGAATGATCTAATTTTTCAGCCAAAGAATAACTTTTTTCACGGTCGCGCTCCAGCACTTTAACATTCACATGATTAGGCATATATTGTATTGCTTTTTGCGCAATACGACTTCCACCCATTACCATAATGTTCCGTATCGGATAATCTTCTTTCCCCGCATGTTCACGCACTACATCCATATTTTCACGGGTAGTGATAAAGTAGACAATGTCATTGGGCTTCACCTGATCAGTTCCCATAGGAATAATGGTAATATTGTTGCGTTTAATAGCTACAATACGATACTTACTGTGTTCAAAAAAACCGCCATTAAATTTCTGATTGACAATAACCGCATTGCTTCTGACTTTAATACCCAAAAGAATCAATGCATCGTTACAATAACTTGTATTCTGACGTAACCAGCTGGTTTTTATGGATTCATTAATTTCCCGGGCGGCCAGCATTTCAGGATAAATAAGGTGATGTACTCCCAGCTTTTCAAAAAATTCTTTATTTCTGGGCAACAGGTATTCGTAGTTGTCAATACGTGCCAATGTCCGTTTTGCACCGAGATTGGTAGCCAACATACAGGCAGTCATATTCACGCTTTCGAAAGGGGTAACGGCGATAAACAAATCAGCTTTATTTACTCCGACTTCTTTAAGATCATTAATCGATGTCGGGACACCTACCTGAGTAATAAGGTCATAGCTCGACTCTAAATTTCTGAGTTTTTCTTCACTTTCGTCGATAAGGGTAATATCAAAATTTTCGCGGGCCAGCAATTTGGCTAAGTGGGTTCCAACTTCGCCGGCGCCGGCAATAATAATTTTCATTTCTTAATACCTTAAAATAATTAAGTCCAAATTTATCTTGTAGCGAATTCCGAATATCAAAGTTATAAAAAAACTATCGACTTATACTCTCTAAGTCAAATTTCTGAAATACTTTTGGCTATTCCATCTGCATCAAGTCCAAGCATAGCATATAATTCTTCCGGAGTTCCATGTTCCACAAAAGTATCCCGAATTCCCAGCCGTGTTACTTTTGCAGCATAACCATTATCAGCCAAAAACTCCAATATGGCGCTTCCAAAACCACCATTTATCACTCCATCCTCTATAGTTACTATTTTTTTAAACTTACGGGCAACTTCATGTAAAAGCTCTTCATCAAGAGGCTTCAAAAAACGAATATCGTAATGGGCGATAGAAATATGTTTTTCTTTTTCAACTTTTGAAATGGCGACAGAAGCATTATAAGCCATATTACCAATTGTAATTACAGCAATATCATTTCCTTCTTTTAGACATTCGCCTTTGGCTATATCTATTTTTTCCATTGGCTTGCGCCAGTCGACAATATGTCCTTTTCCACGGGGATAACGGATAACAAAAGGTTCTTTTCTGTATTGATATGCCGTAAACATCAAATTTCGTAATTCAATTTCATTGCGCGGTGCCGCAATCACCATATTTGGGATACAACGCATATATGCCAGATCGAAAATACCATGGTGTGTAGCCCCATCTGCTCCCACAATACCAGCCCTGTCAAGGCAAAAAATCACAGGAAGTTCCTGTAAAGCGACATCATGGATCACATTATCATAAGCCCGCTGCATGAATGATGAATATATATTGCAAAACGGAATCATGCCATCTTTAGCCAGTCCTGCAGAGAATGTCACAGCATGGCCTTCGGCAATACCCACATCATAAACACGCTTTGGAAACTCCTTTTGCATAATAATCATAGAACAACCCGATGGCATGGCCGGAGTGACAGCAAGAATACGCTCATCCTGCCGTGCAAGCTCAAGCAAAGTCTCCCCAAATACGTTCTGAAAAAGAGGAGGAGCTGGTTCACTCGAAGTTGATACTGCCCGTTCGCCTGTTTCAACACAAAACTTACCCGGAGCATGCCAGCCTGTAGCCGATTTCTCAGCAGGTTCGTAGCCTTTTCCCTTCTTAGTGATACAGTGCAATACTTTTGGCCCTTTAAAATTTTTGATGTCATTCAATATTTTCACCAAATTTTCTACATCATGCCCGTCAACAGGACCAAAATAACGTATATTTAATCCTTCAAATATATTGTGCTGTTTAGAGAGGGCAGCTTTGACAGTATTATTCAAACTTATTATACGATTTTTTCCTTTATCGCTGATAAGTCCGAATCGTCTTAAAACATTGTAGGTTTTATAGCGAATGCGATTGTAAGTCGGCGAGGTAGTAATATCAATAAGGTATTGTGTAAATCCACCATGAATAGGATCAATAGCCATCTGATTATCATTCAGAATAATCAACAAATTGTTCTTATCCATAGATGTATTATTCAGGCCTTCAAAAGCAAGACCACCAGTCATGGCACCATCCCCGACTATCGCCACCACCTGCCTGTTCGTTTCATGCTTTTGCAAAGAAGCTACCGACATACCTAATGCAGCAGAAATAGCTGTCGAAGAATGTCCAACTCCGAAAGCATCATATTCGCTTTCCTTTGGCGAAGGAAAGCCACACAAACCTTTAAACTGACGATTGGTATGAAACTGGTCGCGCCTTCCGGTCAGGATTTTATGTCCGTAAGCCTGATGCCCGACATCCCATACGATTCTGTCATACGGAGTATTGAAAACATAATGCAGGGCAACCGTAAGTTCAACGACCCCCAGACTCGACCCTAAATGTCCGGGGTTTTTAGAAACTTCATCAATAATAAATTCACGCAATTCATTGCAAACAGTGGTCAGTTCTTCTTTTGGAACCGATTTCAAATCAACAGGTGAATTAATATTATATAAATATTTATATGATTTATTGGTCATTTTCAGGTAAAATAGCGTGCAAAAATAAATAAAAAATCGATGTTTTAGTCTTTAATTTATGTGTTTCTTTATCTTTGTTTCCGATAATTGAACGAATAAGTTATTCAGCAAACACATTTCCGGGCTGCTTTATAATGTGTTTTTATAACAAACGGGCGTAGATTTTGCTCATTTCAAATAAACATACTGTTTCTTTAAAGTTTTTCAGGGCAATATTGTTTCAATTTCTTACTAAAAACACTATAATTTATTGCAAACTATTTGCAGAAAGAATAAATTCATTTATCTTTGCAGACAAATTTTTGAATTTTATGATTGCTCAAAGTGTTTATACAATAGTCGTGAACGTCGTGCTACTTTTGGTCAAAAGTCAGAGGTGAGGATGGTTACGTTGTGTAAACTTTATGTATTATAAAAGCATTGAAACCTTTCTCACCATAACTGAGAAAGGTTTTTTATTTTTTAATTTTATTTTCTAAAACATTAAAATGGTTTGTCTGTAAAAAGCTTAATACCTTACACAACCGGATTAATTGTTTTATAAATTAATTGATAAACAAAATGAAACACGAACTAAGAAGTCAGACGAGTACTGCTGGTCGCCGTATGGCAGGTGCACGCGCACTTTGGAAAGCCAACGGCATGAAAAACGAACAAATGGGTAAACCCCTTATCGCTATTGTAAATTCATTCACCCAATTTGTGCCAGGCCATGTACATTTACACGAAATAGGACAAAAAGTAAAAGCTGAAATAGAAAAACTCGGTTGTTTCGCAGCTGAATTCAACACCATTGCCATTGATGATGGAATTGCCATGGGACACGATGGGATGTTATACTCGCTTCCTTCCCGCGACATTATTGCTGATAGTGTTGAATATATGGTTAATGCCCACAAAGCCGATGCAATGGTTTGTATCAGCAACTGCGACAAAATCACCCCGGGAATGCTAATGGCTACCATGCGACTGAATATCCCTACTGTTTTTGTTTCTGGCGGGCCTATGGAAGCAGGTGAACTTGATGGTAAACATCTGGATCTGATTGATGCCATGGTACAAGCTGCCGACGATAATATCTCCGACGAACAGGTACATAAAGTTGAAAATGCAGCCTGCCCGACCTGCGGTTCCTGCTCGGGAATGTTTACCGCAAACTCGATGAACTGCCTGAATGAAGCGATAGGATTGGCACTTCCCGGTAACGGTACCATTGTAGCAACACATGCCAACCGCGAAAAGCTTTTTATGGATGCAGCTAAACTGATTGTCGAAAATTCGTACAAATATTACCGTGATGGAGATGAAACCATTCTCCCCCGCTCCATCGCAACACGTGATGCATTCCTCAATGCCATGACACTTGATATTGCCATGGGAGGTTCAACCAACACGGTGCTTCACACACTTGCTGTTGCACATGAAGCTGAAGTCGATTTTACCATGGACGATATAGATGCCCTTTCACGGGTAACTCCATGTCTGGCTAAAGTAGCGCCAAATTCTCAAAAATATCATATTCAGGATGTGAACCGCGCCGGAGGTATTCTCGGCATTTTGGCCGAACTGAACCGTGGAGGATTACTCGAAACTTCAGTTCACCGAGTCGACGGCCTGACTTTGGGCGAAGCACTCGCCAAATACGACATCATGTCCGAAAACGTTGCGGAAGAAGTTGTCGAACTTTATAAAAGTGCTCCCGCCCATCGCTTTAATCTAGTCATGGGTTCTCAGACATCCCAATATAAAGAACTTGACAAAGACAGAGCAGAAGGCTGTATCCACGATGTGAAACATGCCTATACTGTAGACGGCGGTCTCGGAATACTCAAAGGAAACATTGCATTGGACGGTTGTGTTATCAAAACTGCCGGTGTAGACGAAAGCATTTGGAAATTTTCCGGCCCGGCCAAAGTATATACTTCTCAGGAAGCAGCCTGTGATGGAATTTTAGGTAGTGAAGTTGTTTCGGGCGATGTTGTGGTAATAACACACGAAGGACCTAAAGGAGGTCCGGGAATGCAGGAAATGCTTTATCCTACTTCATATATTAAATCACGCCATCTCGGAAAAGAATGTGCTCTGATAACCGACGGACGTTTCTCAGGAGGAACATCCGGACTTTCAATCGGACACATTTCGCCGGAAGCAGCAGCCGGAGGCAATATCGGGCTGATCCGTAACGGTGACATTATTGAAATTGACATTCCAAGCCGGTCAATTAATGTAAAACTGAGCGAAGAAGAATTAAATGTCCGTCGTGAGGAAGAATTAGCCAGAGGGAAAGATGCCTTTAAACCAAAAGACCGTAACCGCGTTGTATCAAAAGCGCTCAGAGCTTACGCCTCGATGGTTAGTTCAGCCGACAAAGGCGCTGTAAGACTTATCGATTAAATGATTAACATAATTTAATCATTTTTCTACTTATTATTTAAATTAATATTAAACTTTGGACTTTGGTCTTTAGGCTGTTGTCCGCTGTCATTATAATAAAAAATATGAAAATAACAGGAGCTAAAGCAATCATAGAGTCGCTGATAAATGAAGGGGTAGACACCATCTTCGGCTATCCGGGAGGTGCTATTATGCCCACGTTTGATGCTCTTTATGATTACGATAAAAAAATAAATCATATACTGACCCGCCACGAGCAGGGAGCCACACATGCAGCACAGGGATATGCCCGTGTTTCAGGAAAAGTAGGCGTTTGCCTTGTAACATCCGGCCCGGCTGCCACCAATGCTGTCACCGGTATTGCCGATGCCATGCTCGACAGTACGCCAATGATTGTTATTACCGGTCAGGTGGGTGCCCCGTTACTCGGAACAGATGCTTTTCAGGAAATTGATGTTGTAGGTATTTCACAACCTATTACCAAATGGGCTTATCAGATTCGCAAGGCCGAAGATATTCCATGGGCCTTTGCTCGTGCATTTTATATCGCCCGTTCCGGACGTCCGGGACCTGTTGTGCTGGATATCGCTAAAAATGCACAAATTCAGGAATTTGAATATGAATATACCCCGTGTAACTTTATCAGAGGTTATATTCCGGAACCGGAAATAGATCAAGACCTAATTCAGGAAGCAGCAGCACTTATCAATTCGGCTAAAAAACCTTTCGCATTGGTTGGACAGGGAGTTGTTCTAGGAAATGCGGAAGTGGAACTGAAAGAATTTCTCGAAAAAGCAGACATTCCGGCTGCATGGACACTCCTCGGAGCTTCAGCTATCCCTACTGATTTCAGACTCAACAAAGGTTTTTTGGGAATGCACGGAAATGTTTCCCCAAACATGAAAACCAATGAGTGTGATGTACTGATTGCCATTGGAATGCGTTTCGACGACCGTGTTACAGGCGATTTGAATACTTATGCTAAGCAGGCTAAAATTATCCATTTGGATATTGATGCTTCTGAATTCAATAAAAATGTAAAAGTAGATGTTCCTCTTTTAGGAAACTCAAAAGAAACTTTACCGGCTCTGATGGCACAAATACAACCTGCCAAACATACAGAATGGATTGATTCATTTGCCGAATACGACAAGCAGGAGTACAACAAGGTTATTTTACATGAAGTATATCCTGAGGAAGGAGAACTGACCATGGGTGAAGTAATTCACAAAGTATCCGAAGCTACACAAAATAAATCGGTAGCCGTAACTGACGTTGGTCAAAATCAAATGATGGCGGCCAGATATACAAACTACACACAGACACGCAGTCTGATTACTTCGGGAGGTTTGGGAACTATGGGATTTGGCCTGCCGGCTGCCATAGGTGCAAAAGCGGGTGCTCCGGAACGGACAGTCGTAACATATTGTGGCGATGGAGGTTTCCAAATGACCATCCAGGAACTCGGTACCATCATGCAGGAAAATATGGGGGTAAAAATGGTGGTGCTGAACAATCATTTTCTGGGTATGGTACGTCAATGGCAAGAAATGTTCTTCGACGAACGCTATTCATTTACTAAAATGAAAAACCCTGATTTTGTGGCCATTGCAAAAGCTTACGGAATTGATGGTACGGAAGTAAGTGCGCGCGAAAACTTAGATGCGGCTATTGCAGATATGTTGAAAGATGACAAACCTTATTTACTTGTTGTAAATGTTGAAATGAAAGGTATGGTTTATCCTATGATTCCGGCAGGAACCAGTGTAACAAACATCATTCTCGGCGAATAAAAAACAAATTCTCTAAAAAACATCTTGTAAGGTGTAAATTAGAGGTTTACATATTTATTCCAAAATTGTTAAATATATGGAAACAAAATTATATACAATCACAGTATTCTCGGAGAATACAGTAGGTCTGCTCAATCAGATAACTATTATTTTTACCCGCAGAGCCATTAATATCGAAACATTATCGGTATCTCCATCGGCCATTCAGGGTATTCATAAATTCACAATTACTGTACAAACGACCAAGGATGTTGTCGAAAAGGTGGTAAAACAAATCGATAAACGTGTTGATATTCTAAAATCATATTACAATACGGATGAAGATTTGGTCTATCAGGAAATTGCTCTTTATAAAGTAGCAACAGACAAGTTATTGGCTTTAGGCTCTATCGAAAACTGGATTCGCGATCATAACACAAGAATTCTGGAAATGAACGAAACATTTGTTGTGTTCCAAAAGGCCGGACACTATGAAGAAACCCAGCGTTTTTTCAATGAACTGAGTGAATCGGTCGGTGTTTTACAATTTATCCGCTCCGGACGGGTGGCCATTAGCAAATCGAAAGTCGAACGACTTACCGACATGCTGAATAACTTGAAAAAATATGAAAATGCCTAACGGGCAAACGCTAAAAAATCGTTTTTTCAGATAACTATGGACAACGAAACGGAGCAGGAAAATCAAGGCGGAAAGCAGGCTTATAATTTCCAAATACAGCCACAAACTGTTGATTTTCAATATCGTGTAACAATGGCTGCATTTGTCGATATTTTATTGACAGCCGCCGGCTACAACGCGGATCATAACGGATTCGGGATTCGGAAACTGAACGAAATCAACAGTTCGTGGGTATTGCTACGATTAGCCGTGGAACTTGACAGGTTTCCTCTTCAATATGAAGATATTATAGTAGAAACATGGATAGAGGAAGTGGGACGTGCCATGACAAGCCGTAATTTCTGTATCAAAGACAAAGACGGAAAAATTATGGGATATGCCGCCTCTAATTGGGCAATGATTGATCTTGACACTCGTCACGCTAAGGATTTATATTTATTAGAGGGTATTCGCGAATTTACATCCGGCATCAGTGCTCCCATTAAAAAACCAATAAAACTTAAATCTGTTGATAGCGAACCTTTCGATGTATTCAAAGTAAAATACAGCGATATTGACATCAACGGACACACAAGCAGCATGCGGTATATCGAGTGGGTAAGTGACTATTTCAGTTTAGATGATTACAGAAAAAAACAAGTCAGCCGATTTGAAATTAATTATGTAAACGAGATGCTTTTTGGCGATGAAGTCAGTATCTTTGCAAATGAATATGAACCAGACGATTTCCGATTCGAAATCCGTAAAAACGGAACAACAAGCAGTCGGGCAAGAATTGTTTTTTGTTAGGCATTAATTACCCGAAATTAATTTCTAAAGTTCATAGAATGGAGTACTTTAAGAAAGTTCAACGATACACAATATCAAATATCTTTGTTCTTTTATCTAAAATCTTGATTCTAAGTATAAGAAAATAACATTTATTAATAAAAATAAAAAATGGCAAATTATTTCAGTTCACTTCCTCACCGCCTGAAAGTACAGGAGTTAGGAAAATGTGATTTCATGGAAAACAGCGAATTCGCTGATGGTGTAAAAAAATTAATTGGTAAAAAAATCGTTATCATTGGTTGCGGTGCACAGGGATTAGCTCAGGGCCAAAACATGCGCGACAGTGGTTTGGATGTATCTTATGCACTTCGTCAGGAAGCTATCGATCAGAAACGTGAATCGTGGAAAAAAGCTACCGAAAACGGCTTCAAGGTAGGAACATTCGAAGAACTTGTCCCAACAGCCGATTTGGTATCCAACCTTGCTCCGGACAAACAACACACAGGCGTAGTAAAACGTCTTCTTCCTTTGATGAAAAAAGGCGCAACTCTTTCTTATTCACACGGGTTTAATATCGTGGAAGAAGGTATGCAAATTCGTGAAGACATCACAGTTGTTATGATTGCTCCTAAAGCTCCGGCTTCGGAAGTACGCGCCGAATATCTTCGCGGGTTCGGTACTCCTACACTTATTGCAGTTCACAGAAACAACGACCCGAACGGTGATGGTTTCGAAATTGCAAAAGCTTATTGTGTCGGAACAGGCGGTCACAGAGCCGGAGTATTATCTTCTTCATTTGTTGCCGAAGTAAAATCAGACCTTATGGGAGAACAGACCATTCTTTGCGGTCTGTTGCAAACAGGTTCTATTCTTTCTTTCAACAAAATGGTTGAAAAAGGGATTGATAAAGCTTATGCTTCAAAACTAATTCAATACGGTTGGGAAGTAATTACCGAAGCATTGAAAATCGGTGGTATTACCAACATGATGGATCGTCTTTCAAACCCTGCAAAAATTGAAGCTTACAAATTAGCTGACGAAATGAAAGATATTATGCGTCCGTTGTTTATCAAACACATGGATGACATTCTTTCAGGAGAATTCTCTTCAACCATGATGGAAGACTGGGCTGATGGAGATAAAAAATTATTAACATGGCGTGCAGCTACAGCTGAAACCGATTTCGAAAAAACTCCTGCTGGAGACATGGAAATCAGCGAACAGGCATACTTCGACAATGGTACTTTGATGGTTGCGTTTGTAAAAGCCGGCGTTGAACTTGCTTTTGAAACAATGGTAAGTTCAGGTATTAAACCTGAATCAGCTTATTACGAATCATTGCATGAAGTTCCTCTTATTGCCAACACCATTGCCCGTAAAAAACTATACGAAATGAACCGTGTAATTTCGGATACAGCTGAATATGGCTGTTATTTGTTCGATCATGCCTGCAAACCGCTGTTGAACGATTTTATGGGTAAAATTGAAACAAATGTTATCGGACAGAATTTCAATGAAGGAAAAGACGGTCATGTTGACAATTTCGAACTTGTAAAAACAAATGCGAATATCCGCAAACACCCGATTGAAGTAGTGGGAGCCCACTTACGTGAAGCAATGACTGCTATGAAGAAAGTGATCGAATAATCAGTTTTATTCAAATACTATAAAAAACGAGAATGCCCTGTCGGACATTCTCGTTTTTCGTATATTGGTTCGAGTTATATCATTCTTTAGCAACAAACTTCTGTTCAATGTTTTGTTCGCGATGAATAAGCCTCACTTCGACTCCAAATTTCCGGTTGATATGCTCCGCTGTTTTCTGAGCAGAATAAACCGAACGGTGCTGACCGCCCGTACAACCAAAACTAATCATCAGATTGGTAAATCCACGGTCTTTATAACGTTTTACGGAAGCATCCGTCAATCCCCATACGTATTCAAGAAAAGTCAGGATTTCACCATCATCTTCTAAGAATTTTATTACAGAAGCATCCAAGCCGGTCAACTTCTGATAACGTTCATACTTCCCGGGATTATTCACGGCACGGCAATCGAATACAAACCCACCTCCGTTTCCGGAGTCATCATTGGGAATCCCCTTTTTATAAGAGAAACTGTATATTTTCACAACCAGCGGTTTATGAATTTTCACTTCGGTAAATTGCTTCAACACGGTAAGTTCTTTCAGTATTTTCACAAGATAAGGATAGCCTGCCGGTGAATTCTGTAAAATCTCCCGTAAGTTTTCCAACGCAAAAGGAATACTCTGTAAAAAATGCGGTTTCTTCTCAAAATAGCCACGAAATCCATAAGCTCCAAGTACCTGCAAAGTCCGGAATAAGACAAAATGAGTCAGTTCCATCCGGAATTTATATTCATCAACTGTTGGTTGAATGGCTTTCAGTGCCTGAATATACACTTGCAAAAGCTCCTCTTTCAGTTCAGAAGAATAACATGCTTTAGCCTGCCACAAAAAAGAAGCAACATCATAAGGCAATGGACCTTTACGTCCTCCCTGAAAGTCGATAAAATAAGGAGTGCCATCTTTTATCATTACATTACGACTCTGAAAATCGCGATACATAAAAGACTCATTTACAGACCTAAGCAAGATATCACTTAACTTATGAAAATCATCTTCTAATCGATCCTCCTGAAAATCGAGCCCGGTAGATTTCAAAAAACAGTATTTGAAATAATTTAAATCCCATATAACGGAACGTTCGTTGAATTCTGGTTGAGGATAACAGACCGAAAAATCAAAATTCTCAGCTCCTTTAAGCTGTATCTCAGGCAACTTTTGCATGGTTTTCCGTAGCATATCCTTTTCGTCCCGACTAAAAACACCAGTTTTACGACCTTCCGCAATATAATCGAACAACAAAACATCTCCCAGATCATCCTGCAAATAGCACATATTATCATCCGATTTAGCCAGTACTGCAGGCACCGGCAAACCTTTTTCCGTAAAATGTTTAGCCATGGATATAAAGGCCGTATTTTCAGCTGCCGATGTTCCCTCAACCCCTATCAACGTTTTCTCCTCTGACTCAAGCCTGTAATATTTCCGGTTCGAGCCGGCCGCCGAAAGCTCGGTTATATTTAAAGGAACTCTTCCAGAATACTCTTCAAAAAGTTTTTTTACTTTTTCCATCAATGTAGTTTTCAATTATTTCACAAACTTACATAAAAAAAACAGGATTTATACTCACACAAAACAGAAATGTCTTCCACAAACGGCAAACACTATCCCGCCACATGAAGAATAAATGTTTTCTCAAGCATGATATATAAAAATGAATTAAGCAACATAAATTCAACAAGTTACGCCAACACGGTATATTATTTTCAAAAAATAAATAATCTATCAAAAAATAGACATTAAACACCAAAAATTACACATAATCTTATTTTTATAAAAATACATTTGCTTTCATAAAATCACAAATTATCTTTTGTACACAACCCTTAAATTTAATTATCATGAGAAAACTATTTACTAACACAATTGCAATGCTCATTGTTATTGTGGCAAGTCTGATTACAGTAAAAGCCCAAACTTATTTAGCAATAACGGAAGAAACTTCGATTGATCTGACAAAAGCAAACATTGATGCTTTGGATTATTTATCCGTATCTACTCAAAACTGGGCGACAGCAAAAACGTATTGCTCAATAGCCGGCGATTTCTACAATATGAGTAGCATTGGACGAATTTTAAGCATTAATGTTTCAAATGTTGACTCTTTTGATGTATACATACATAATACAAACGCCGGACGAATATTCACCATTACGGTAGGATCCGGATCCGCTCAAACATTTACACACACCGGAAGCAGTTGTGAAAGTTTTTCACTCGCTACAGGTGATACTCAAAACTTAACCATCAAATTAGAAGGAGGTGGAAGTTCCGTTTACCCGGCAAAAATAGTTTTGTATCCTCCGACAAGCCCTACAATAACTAAGTTTTCAGTTGCGGGAATAGATGCAAGCATTGACCAGGATGCTAAAACAATTACCGCAGAGCTTCCTTTCGGTACCAACTTATCTTCTATTGAACCTACAGTAACCGTAGGTGGTACTGCAACGGGATATTCTCCGACCGGAGCTCAGGATTTTTCGGGAGGTTCAGTTACATACACAGCCACGGATGGAACAAATAATACAGACTATGCTGTGACTCTGACTGCTTCTACAACTGCAAGTTCAGATAAAGAACTAACGGATGTACAAATAGGGGGTTATACACCTTCTTTCGATAGTGAATCTGATACTTATAGTGTGATTTTACCCAAGGCAAGCAGCTTAAACCAGATTATTACATTTACAAAACCGGGAACTGCTTCTGCCAATTTCGTATCAGGATCTACCGCTGATTTTTCATCTACTGTTGATATTACTGTTACAGCACAGGACAATTCAACCAAAACTTACCATTTTACGGCTACTGTAGGAACAAAAAACATAGCCTATGTAACAATAAGCGGGAATAATGATCCCTATCTTCACGGAGATTTGCTTTCAAAAGGCTACTATGTAGAAGATATAATTGCTGCAAGTCAGGACGCAAGTTATTTCGCTGATTTTGATTTGGCGGTTCTTTTCGATGCAATTCCAAGTTCAAATACTTTAGCTCTTAACATGAAAGACTTGATCGAAACAAAAAGATTTCTGAATTTGAAAGCCTACATGTATGGAAAAACAGGTTGGCCGACAGGTAGCGGAGTCAATATTGCCGGAGAAAGTATTGCAACTGTTGCAACAAATTATATTTCACATCCCATATTCAGCGGATTAACTTTTTCAGGAAATAATATCAATGTACTTGGTGAATCTGTTATAAGTACAAACAATGGCCTGCAAGGTGTTTCTGCCCCAGGCTCCGGAACGGTAATAGCTACCATGTCGGGAAATTCTGCAGCTGCCTGCATAATTGAAGACAATACTGTTGAAAATGCAATTTATTTATTAATCGGTATTTCCAATGACAATATTGCTAATATAAGCGAGGATGGTAAATTATTATTGGATAATGCCATAAATTATCTGTTAGGCGACAACAAATTTATTCCGGCAACAACTTCAACGGCCAATGTCTCCGACAAAAATTTTTATTTTGACGGAAATATGGTTCATAACACAAAACACGAATCATTAATACTTTTTGATGCTGTCGGGCGTCGGATAATCTGTTCGGAGAATGATATTGAAATGAATGATCTTAGTAAAGGTATGTATTTTGTGAAAGGAAATAATGCAACTATGAAAATCATTTTATTCTAAGATTTGCTTTATTTCGAGAAAGAAATCGTTCTTAATTATCAATGAATTAAAAACGATTTCTTTCTCCTTTTATTTCACATAAAAAACAAGCTGACCCCGATAATACTAATCACAGCTCCGATAATTTGCTGAGGCTTTACTTTTTCATTAAACATAATGGCTGAAGGCCAGATAATAAATACCGGAACAAGAGCCATCAAGGTTGAAGCAATACCCGTTTTAGTATGCTGTATCGCAAATAATGACAGTGCGACACCAACAAACGGACCGAAAAACGCTCCAATGGAAACAGCTCTGATACCACTTTTATCCTTAAATGCAACAATAATGTTTTTCCAGCGATGAAGAACACTCATCATAATTCCAAAACTCAATAATCCGAATAACGCACGGATTTGAGTTCCTGCTATAGGATCGTAATTACCCACACCTTTTTTACTCAGAATTAATCCGACAGCCTGCCCCATAGCTCCGCCAAAAGCAAGCAACAACCCCTTGGCAGAGTAATTCAGGCGCAATTTCCGATTGGAAATAGCAACCACAATTCCGCTCATGCTGATAAGCATTGCAAGCACATTCATCCCGGTCAATTTTTCTCCCAGAAAAAACCAGCCAATAATCCCGGTCAACATCGGTACAAAACTCATAATCAAAGCGGCTGTTCTTGAACCAATAATAGTATAAGATTTAAACAACATCAAATCACCAAGGTAAAATCCGACAACGCCAGAAAGCCCGAGCCAAAACCACTGCTCAACACTGGCGTCAATCCTAAAAAAATTATTGCTAAAAACAACCGGATAAAATTGACGGATAATGAACCTATTCTGTTTCCCGCTTTTTCGAAAAACAGAGCACTCATTGTCCAGCAAACCGCAACGCCCAATCCGGCAAATTCTCCTATATGTGAAACAGGCATAAATAATATTTTTCAACAAAAGTATTCATTGTTTATCTGAAAAAATATCTATTTATTTGAAAAATTTCTGTGCAAAGTATTGTTTAACTTTTTGTTTCTAATTCAGAATAAATAATTTATATTTCACTCTTTTTGCTATGAAAAACAATGAACTTATCTTGACTTTTGAATCAGATAGCATTAAAAATGTCATGTACTAAAATAAAAAATATAAAAATTGCTGATCTAACAGGAAAAACTATTGTTAACAACGCACCATCCGGAACAAAAGCACAACTTTTGGTAAGCGATCTACCAGAAGGTATTTACTTTCTCACCATGAAAACAAGCGAAGGAAATTACACGGAGAAACTCATTAAAAAATAATTTATTGCATAAAATAGCAAACAAAAAATAAGGCTTTATCTATGGAAAATTTTAAAATTCAAAAGAGATGTAATATATTTACAGACTTTAAATAGAGATAAAATCTAAATCTTATCTCTATTTATCTTAAACATTATTACCTTTGTTTGAATATATAACACAATAGTTTATTTTAATATGAAGAAAGCATTTATATCTCTGCTTTGTATATTCTTTGTTTTTTCATTTTCATTTGCCGGAGAAATTTCACAATCAAAAGCAATTAAAATTGCACAACAATTTTATAGTAACCGATCTTCCAATGCTGGCATTCAAAAAATTACAGCAAATAATTTGACGTTGAATTACATAAAAAAATACAAACCGGTATCAGGGGATTCTATATCGGCATTCTACGTCTTTAATAAGGGAAATTCGGGTTTTGTAATAATTTCGGCCAATGATCAAACAAAACAAATTCTGGGATATTCGGATGAATCTTCTTTCGATCTGGTCAATTGCCCTGAAAATTTACAATATTGGCTGGACAATTATAGTTCAGAAATCAGTTCTGTAACAAATACAGAAAGTACAGATGCCACTACCTTTACTATCCCGGTGGAAACAAACTCAACAAAGCAGTCTGCTTCATTAGCGTTAAGTGTTCCACCTCTTTTGGGAGGAACAAAATGGAATCAGGGTAGCCCCTACAATAATTTATGTCCGGCAATAGATAGTGATGGAACTAAAGGGTATACCGGTTGTGTTGCAACAGCTATGGCTCAGGTCATGAAATATCATGAATGGCCGGTATCCGGAACAGGCTCTAACTCCTACACGACAAGGACACTTAATATCCCTCTCAGTTTAGACTTTTCAGAAACAACTTTTGACTGGGCTAACATGACTGACACTTACTCGTCAACAAGTACCAACACCGAAAAAGACGCGGTAGCGGCACTCATGTATAATTGCGGAATAGCTGTAGATATGGATTATAAGACAACATCGAGCGGTGCTTACTCCAGGGAAATTGGTAAAGCACTTATTAATAATTTTGGTTACGACTCCAATATTCAGGAGTATTCAAGAGACTATTACACCCGGGAAGAATGGTCTTACCTCATTCAGACAGAAATAGATGCTTCCCGTCCAGTTATTTACTCCGGTCACACACTTACTTCTGGACACGAATTCGTATTGGATGGATATGACAGTAACGGACTTTTTCATATAAACTGGGGATGGGGAGGTCTCTCAAACGGATATTTCGAGATATCGGCTCTAAATCCTGACGTACAGGGAATTGGCGGCAGTACAGGCGGATTTGACTGCTATCAGGCAGCCACTATCGGTATTCAAAAACCAAACAGTTCAACTACACCAACTTATTTGTTATATGAATACAATTCGGCTCCGACCACCACTTCAACAAGCGTAAATAAAAATCAAAGTTTTACAGTTACCACAGAAAAGGTTTACAATTTAGGAATCAATACATTTAATGGAAGTATTGGTTTAGGCATTTATCAGAATAATTCATTAAAACAGGTAACAGGAACAACAACTGTGAGTAACCTTCAATCTTATTCCGGCTGGAACACACTAAACCTGAATGCATCGATAAATTCATCCTTGGCTTCCGGAAATTATAAACTATATTTAATCTACAAAGCCAACTCAGAAACGGACTGGCAAATTATGCGTGGTTTGGTGGGTAATCCTAACTATATCAACCTGACGGTAAATTCATCCAACATTAATATTGACGTTCCGACAACCACCGGTCCCGTATTAACACTCGATTCTATTGCCGTGACAGGAAACCTGTACCAGACAAAAACAGGAAGAGTAACTATAAAAGTTACCAACACGGGAGAAGAATACAACTCAATTCTAGGAGTTGCTCTAACGTCAAAAGCAGACAATAGTGTTTATCAATTCATTTATACGCCAATTAATGTCACACACAACGAAACACGGATTATCGATTTGAGTGACTCCATCGGACTTGAACCGGGCGAATATTATGTCAGTGCTATGTACGATCCGACAAATAATTTTTATACAGTTTCAGATGTATCAGCACTTGGAAACCCTCTGGTAAAAAACATATTAACAGAACCAACAGAAGGCCCTAATCTGACACTCACCGAAGCAATATCATTTCCGGACAATAATGCTGTAAATAAAAACAATGTAGTATTGTCTGCCCCGCTAAAAAACACATCCGGCTTTTTCGACAACAAAATTATTGCTTTTATTTTCAATGCATCCGGTGGCTCTAGCATTTCATATTTAGGATATCAAGATGCTATTTTTGATACTAATGAAGAAAGAACGGTTACTTTCAGCGGGTCTCTTGATCTGGATAACGGTGATTATTTAGTGGCTGTTTACTATTATGACGAAACTAACGGTTGGAGTAGGATAACTCCCAAAGATTACTCTTACTTAGAATTTACATTGGTGGATGACGTTACAAACGTTCTTAACGTTACCGATAATAAACTGAATATTTATCCAAATCCGGCATCTGATATTTTAAATATAAATACTCAACAAAATATGAGTAAGATAAAAATCACGGATCTTTCGGGAAGAACTTTGGTGTACAAAAACGTTTCCGGCACCACTACACAAGTTTCGGTCAGTACTCTGAACAAAGGAGTTTATATTCTGAATGTAGAAACACAAAATGGAAATTATACAGAGAAATTTATCAAGAAATAACAACTCATGCATAAAATACTAACATATTCGTTCCTCTCTGCATTATTTCTTTTTTCATGCAAAAGCACTGAAAAAAGCAGCCGAAGCAGTGACTCTAATATCAACTTTGCAGTTGCTCAAACAGTCATCTATAAAACCATAGGAGACTACAACGATCTGGTTCCGGTAACCATGAATACCGAAAAAACGAAAATAGTCTCCTACCCTGCTCCATTGGATTTGACGTACGAAGGAAAACTTTCAAAACCTACTAAGCTTAAAAACGGGTATTTGTTAGACAACCGGGGAATATCTGTCAATACTGTATTTCTAAAATATACTTACGAAGAATATAGTAAAATGAATGAGGCTCCTACATTAGAAAACATGATGAAAAATATAGCCGAAAAACATCCTTTCAGTGCAATGTACCATTGCGGTCCGAGGACAAAATATCAGGAAAATACGGTAAAAAAGCTCAATGAACTTATCGATACTGGTTTTGCGGACTGTAGCAAAGAAAATATTATTCCTTTTCAGATCGAATTTTAAATTCTTATGCCCAAAGAAGATTATCTTATCAAATATCTCGAAAAGCTAAGCCGTGTTATTGCAGCCATGCTTGGGCTAAAAGAAGCCGGAAAGCAGAATGATGCGCTCAGGCTTGCCGATGAAGCATTCAAGGAAACGCTTTCGGTGAATGTGAATGATTTATTGAATTTTTCAGATGAAGAGTTTCAGGCTCTGATTCTGAAAAATTCTTTTACTATAGCCTATCTCCAAAAACTTTGTGACCTGTCGTTAATTATTATTGATACGCTTTATGAAAAAGGAGCTATTGAAAATATGAAAAATTTAAGCAGAAAAACATTACTTTTGCACCGCATATTGAACGAAAAAGATAAAACCTTCTCTTTTGAACGTGAGGCAACAATAGCTGATCTCCAAAAAATTATTGACTATTAATCCGGACTTTGTTTATTTTAAATATGCAGTTAACTAAAAATAAATAATCCACTAACAAATTCAAAAATCAATTCATGGAAAAACGAACGATTGGTATTCACGAGAAACTACCTCTGCTCGAAAGTCTGCCGCTTAGCCTACAGCATCTGACAGCCATGTTCGGAGCCACTATTCTGGTTCCGATTTTATTAGGTGTTGATCCGGCCATTACATTATTAATGAATGGAATAGGAACAATTATTTACTCACTTGTAACCAAGGGTGGAATTCCTGCTTATCTGGGTTCCAGCTTCGCTTTTATAGCCCCGGTTATGTTAATTGCTTCGAGCTACGGAGGGTTTGCTCATGCCCAATCTGGATTTATTTTCTTCGGATTATTTTTTATCATTATATCGCTTATTGTCTATAAATGGGGCATTAAATGGATTGACATTGTAATGCCTCCGGCTGTTATGGGTGCAGTTGTAGCCATCATTGGTCTTGAACTTGCTCCGGTAGCTGTCCAACAGGCAGGTCTGGCTCCATGGCCGACACAAACAGGTCAAACAGTTCAACCATTTATCATGGATACGAACACTGTTATAGTTTCCATGTTTACATTAATTATCGGCATTGTTGGTTCTGTAATATTTCGCGGATTTATGCAAATTATCCCGATTCTTTTTGCTGTAGTTGCCGGATATATTCTGGCGTTTTTTATGGGAATGGTTGATACTGCTGCTATTTCAAATGCGGCATGGATTGCATTGCCCCATTTTCAGGCTCCGGTTTATGATCCCAATGCAATTCTGATTATTGCTCCGGCATGTATCGTTGTACTGGCCGAACATATCAGCCACCTGATTGTAACCGGTAAAGTTACCGGCGAAGACTTGATGAAAAATCCGGGATTACATCGTTCATTGCTTGGCGACGGTATCAGTAATGTGATTTCAGGATTTGCCGGTTCACCCCCTAATACTACTTATGGCGAAAATATTGGCGTAATGGCTATTACCCGGGTTTATTCGGTCTGGGTAATTCGCGGTGCAGCTGTTTTGGCCATTTTATTTTCCTTTATAGGAAAAATTGCAGCTGCTATTTCAACGATTCCGACAGCCGTTATGGGCGGTATAACCATGTTATTATATGGCGTAATTGCCGTTCAAGGTTTCCGCATGTTTGTCGAACAGAAAGTTGATTTCAGTAAAAACCGCAACATGGTGCTCGGGGCTATAACTTTTGTAGTTGGAGTCAGCGGAGCCGCCGTTCATATCGGTTCGGTAGAATTAAAAGGAATGGCGCTTGCTGCCGTAATCGGTGTGGTGTTATCATTATTTTTCTGGGCTTTTGACAAACTCGGATTAATGAACGATTAATAAAACATAAATTCACAAAAACCTGAAAACTTTTTCAGAGATTCAATACTTTGAAAAAGTTTTTTGTATAATTGCCCAATTAAATATCTAAAAATGATAAATTATAAAAACAAACAACGTCCCGAGAAGGATATGATTTTTGGTATCAGAGCTGTGATTGAAGCTATCCAGGCAAGCAAAGAAATAGACAAAATTTTACTACGCCGGGATATGACAAGCGAACTTTCACGTGAACTGTTTGCAGCGTTGAATGGTCTTGAAGTTCCGGTACAAAAAGTTCCATTGGAAAAACTGAACCGGATTACCATGAAAAACCATCAGGGTGTAATTGCTTTCATTTCTCCTGTAACTTATCAACGAATAGAAGACATTATACCAACTCTTTACGAAGAAGGAAAAATGCCTTTTATTGTTGTGCTCGACGGGGTAACCGATGTACGTAACTTCGGGGCTATAGCACGCACCTGCGAATGTGCCGGTGTGGATGCAATTGTTGTTCCTCTGAAAGGAGGAGCTGCGTTGAATGGCGATGCAGTAAAAACTTCAGCCGGAGCGTTACTCAAGATTCCGGTATGCCGGGAACACAATCTGGTCAACGCCCTAAAATACATTGCTTCCTCTGGCATTAAAATATTAGCAGCAAGCGAAAAAGCTTCTGAAAATTACAACAAAGTCAGCATGACCGAACCTATCGCTTTAGTTATGGGGTCGGAAGACGAAGGAGTAGCTCCCGAACATTTACGCCTTTGCGACGAAATGGTCAAAATACCCATGCTCGGAACCATAGACTCGCTCAATGTTTCGGTCGCAGCCGGAGTACTTATTTATGAGGCTGTAAGACAGAGATTAGCAGAATAAAATAACCATAAAGGAGGTGCCCAACAAGTGTTTATGCTGAACACAAATTGTGCAAATCACACAAATTTACGCAAATTCCATTTTCAATATTATCTCATTATTAATCACTTATGATTTATGTTGATTTGCGGGAATTTGCGTTTTTTTTCTTTTTGAATTTCCTCTTTTATTAATGTTTTACCTTTTCTAATCTTTCTGATGCAATCGTACAATAGTCATTATTCAGTTCAAAACCTATATAATTTCTTTTCAGCATCTTTGCCGCGACTGCCGTACTTCCCGATCCCATAAACGGATCTAAAATCAAATCACCCTCGTTACTGCTAATTTCAATAAAAGGCAAACAAACTTTCAACGGCTTCTGAGTTTTGTGAATCGTTCTCTCCTTTCCCATGCAAATAGGCGCTTCAATAAAATTGTGCATTTGGTTCACAGGCTTGTGATTCCACGTTTTAGGAGTCCCTTTTGAAAAATGCACCAAAAGTTCCATGCTATTTGCATACATTTTGCGGGTATAAATAGCAGGAAAAGGGTTTGTTTTGTGCCAATGGATCACTTTTCGAAACTGAAATCCGACTTTCTCAACAATTCGGTTTATGAACGACACAAAATCGTCGCCACACCACAAATAGCCGACAGCTCCAGGTTTAGCTATCCGGAAACACTCAGCCAGAACATCTTCCAAAAATTTCAAATATTCTTCTTCCGACTTGAACCCGTCGAAATCAAATTCGGTAACAACGTCTTTATGATTTTTAAGTCCGGCTACATTTTGTGCACGATACTGATAATACGGCGGATCGGTAAAAATCATATCAACACAATTGTCCGGCAAATTTTTCAGTCCTTCCAGACAGGACTGATTATGTATAACATTTATTTCCATGCTGGCAATACAGTTTCTGGCTTTCAGGCTTTAAAGTATTTATCAAGCAATTGCTTTGCTGCAATAAAAGAACTCAGCTCGTTCGACAGTACTTTTTCCTCATAAGATTTCAATAAATTCTTGATATCCGGATTCAGATAAAAACTATTTTTCAATTGCTCGTTAATCGATTCATACATCCAATATTTCGATTGGGAATTCCGTTTAATGTCAAAATATTGATTTTGTTTTACAAAAGTTACATAGTCCTCAACCATTTTCCAAACATCATCTATTCCTGTATATTCTACCGACGAACAAGTGACTACCTGCGGTTCCCAACCCGATTCATGTGGCGGGAAAAGATGCAGGGCATTCTGAAACTGTGTTTTCGCAACTTTGGCTTTATCAATATTGGTTCCGTCACATTTATTAATCGTTATGCCGTCAGCCATTTCCATGATTCCCCGTTTAATACCCTGAAGCTCGTCTCCCGTACCTGCCAACTGTATCAGCAGAAAAAAATCAACCATGGAATGAACCGCTATTTCCGACTGCCCTACTCCCACTGTTTCCACAAAAATCGTATCAAAACCGGCAGCTTCGCAAAGCACAATACTCTCTCTTGTTTTACGGGCAACACCACCCAATGAACCAGCCGATGGCGAAGGACGGATAAATGCACTCTTGGCCACTGACAATTCTTCCATTCGCGTTTTATCCCCGAGAATGCTTCCTTTCGAACGTTCACTGCTCGGGTCAATGGCTAATACGGCTAATTTATGCCCTGAGCGTACCAGATGCATACCTAAGGCTTCAATAAACGTACTTTTTCCGGCTCCGGGAACTCCTGTTATTCCAAGACGGACAGAATTTCCGGCATGAGGCAAACATTTCTCAATCACTTCCTGAGCAACAGTCTGATGTTCGGGCAACGAACTTTCGACTAAAGTTACAGCCTGACTTAACATAGAAATGTCTCCTGCCAGAATACCATCCACAAATTCGGAAGCGGTATACTGGCGGCGTTTTTTACGGATTTGCTGATAAGGATTAACTGTCGGAGCCGAATTAACGCCTTCGTTTACATTCAAACCTTTGTAAGAGGGATCGTTTTCGGGATGATTATGTTGGTAATGCACTACTTTAAAATAATTTACAAGTTATCAAATCAAATTATGAAAGCATGATTTTCAGACAATTAATTTGTAAACTTACCATCTATAACTTTCTATAATTTCTGCATTTAAACAAAAAGCGGAAAACTTGGAATTAGAATAAACAGGGCCGGAAATTTAGAAAATCCCAGCCCTGAAATATAAATTTTACAACTAATTTCTTACTGAACTTTCCAGTTCAAAGTTACCAAAATAAATGAATTATCCGGGTCGTTCGTCTGAATTGTAATTGCTTTTTTGTAATCTCCGGCAGGTAATGTTTTAGAACTCACATCAATAATCACATTGGCTGATTTTCCTCCTTTAACCGTCATATTGGACTGATGTACGTTTATTTCTCTGTTATTATTAATAATCCTGCGCACTTCAAGCGGATCAATCCCCTTATTTGAGATTCTGAATTTTGCCACTTTTTTCGAAGATTTCTTGATTACGCCCAAATCAATACTTCTCCCGGGAGTTTCTAAAATCGGAGCATTTCTTTTTTGATCCAATGTCATTTGGCCAAAGTCTTCCACTACGTTTGCAACAACTTTCATAGAAAATTCCGGTGAGTATTTCCGCTTGTTATTTAACACAACAAAAACATCTTCACTTACAGGGCCCCACTGACTGTAGGCTTTTGCGTTAAACGTAAACGTTATTTTACCCGTTTCGCCTGCCTTTAAAACCTGGGGAGTTACAGTAGCCGTTACAAAAGCTGGGAGATTTTCCAAACTAACTCTCATTTCCGATTTTCCTTCATTCTGAATATCAATATATCTTGTCTGGATTTTACCCTTGTCCACATTGTTCATTTGCACTACTTTCGATTTCAGACGCAAGTCTCCCATAACCACAGGCAACGAAGGATTATTCGATTGTACTTTAGGAATAACTTCTCCTTTAATAACCAAAGTAGTTTGTTCTTCGGTAGCATTACTTGACACGGTAATGGTTTTTGTAAAAAAGCTGGGCCTGCCAGCAGGATTGTAGGTTACAGTAATCGAACCTTTTTTCCCCGGCTCAATAGGTTCTTTTGTCCAGGTTGGGGTCGTACAACCACAGGAAGCACGAACTTTACTTATAACCAAAGGAGAAGCACCTGTGTTCGTAAAAATAAATACGTGAGAAACCTTGCCATCTGCTTCATTGATTTTTTCAAAATCATATTGTTTTTCATCAAACTTAATAACCGCTTTTTGAGAAAATGCAGCTAACGAAAGCATGAGGCCTAACATTAGAAAACCAAATTTTTTCATTTTGAAATATGTTTTTAGCGTTAATTTGTTTATGTACATAATTGAATCATGCAAAAGTATAAAAAATACACTTTCTGATTACCTTGTTCTTCAATGAATGTACTTAATTTTAGTTAAGCAGAACAACTGTCTGTTGGAAAAACCTAAATTATAACATAGCCTTAAAATCAGACATTACCACATTCTTAAAAAAGAAATATATAGAAAAAACACTAACTTTGTAATTCTTAAAATCCAACAAAAAAGAATGGCTAATAAAATAAAGCGATTTATTCATGACAATCTGGATTATATAACTGATTGTTACAGACATATTCATGCGAATCCAGAACTTTCATTCGAAGAAACAGAAACAGCTGCATTTATACAAAAACAGCTCTTCAAAATGGGGATTCCATTTCGTGCAGGAATCGGAGGAAATGGTATACTTGGAAAAATAGAAGGTAAAAATCCGGTAAAAAAAATCATCGCTCTACGGGCCGACATGGATGCTCTGCCTATTTGTGAAGCAACAGATATTCCGTGGAAATCCCAACACGAAAATGTAATGCATGCCTGCGGTCATGATGCACATACAGCATGTTTATTAGGAGCGGCAAAAGTGTTGAATGAATTAAAAGATGAATTTGCGGGAACCATACTTTTAATTTTTCAGCCCGGAGAAGAAAAAGCACCCGGAGGTGCACGCCTCATGCTTGAAGACGGAATTTTCGACGAAGCAGAGCCGGAATTAATTATTGCACAACATATTTCTGTAGATTACCCCACAGGAACCATGGGCTTCTTGGCTGGTAAAATAATGGCATCTGCCGATGAAATTCATGTAAAAATACACGGGAAAGGCGGACATGGGGCTATGCCTCATTTAGTAAATGATACTGTATTGGCAGCAGCACAAACTCTTGTATCACTACAGCAGGTACGTAGCAGACTTTGTCATCCGTTAACCCCCATGGTGCTTACATTCGGGAAATTAATTGCCGGCACTGCACAAAATATTATTCCTCACGAAGTTTTACTTTCCGGCACCTTTCGTACCATGGACGAAAAATGGCGGGCCGAAGGTAAAGAACACATTAAACGCATTATAAACGAAACCTCTGCTGCGTATGGTTGTACTGCCGAAATTGAAATTCCGGATGGTTATCCCTGTGTAATTAACAATGAAACCATAACGAATAAAGCCAGAATGTTTGCGGAGACCTACGTGGGAAAAGAAAATGTTATTCAACTCGAAACTCGTATGACCTCTGAAGATTTTTCTTTTTTCACTCAGAAATATCCATGTACGTTTTACAGATTTGGAGCAAAAGGTACAGATAACTACGATACCGGAGGAGCGCATAGTGCAACCTTTTGCATTGACGAAAAAGCGCTTGAGACAGGAGCCGGAGGTATGGCATGGTTGGCATGGAGTTTTATAAATGACAACTCTATCTAGATATACAATTCAATGAAAAAATCACTTTTATTTCTTTGGTTGGCTGCATTTCCATTTCACACTTGCATTTCACAAAATACTCATGCTCAAAGTTTCATGTATAATAAAAAAATACCGGATACTTTCGATGCAAAGCGTTTATCTCGCATTGACAGTATTTTTCAACAGTTAGTTGATAATGGAACAATACCTCACGCAGTAACATTTGTTGCCCAGCACGGAAAGGTTATACACCACAAAGTTTACGGATGGCGTGACATTGAAGCTCAGATTCCTTGTTTAAAATCAGATATTTTCAGAATGGCTTCACAAACCAAGGCTATCACTGCTACCGCCGCACTAATACTGATGGAGGAAGGGAAAATACAACTTGATGAGCCTGCCAAAAAATATATTCCCGAGTTTGGACATCCTCAGGTATTAACTTCATTTAATCCAGAAGATTCCAGTTTTACCTCTCGTCCAGCTAAACGGGACATCACAATTAGAGATTTAATGACCATACAACAGAAATTTCTTATGGAAACGATATAACCCGAAAAATATATGATAAAGCTGGGGTACCGTTATCCCCTATGATTTCAAAAGGAAACATTACACTTGGAGAAGTTGTGAAACGATTAGCAAAGTGCCCTCTGGAACATGATCCTGGTGAAAAATTTACCTATGGCATGAGTATGGATGTCCTCGGATATTTGATAGAAACTGTTTCAGGTATGCCTATAAGTGAATTCTTTCAAAAAAGAATTTTTGAACCATTAGGAATGAATGACACTTATTTTTATTTACCTGATAATAAAAAAGACCGTATAGTTACTTTATACGAAAAGCGTGAACCAAATTCACTTTTAGTGGTTAATAACAAAGAAAACAACGTATATCAGACTTTCCCGGTGTCAGGTGCGAAAACATTGTGTAGTACAGGGGCCGGACTGAATGGAACCATTGAAGATTCTGCCAAATTCTGTCAAATGATTCTTAACGATGGACAATTCAACAATCATAGAATCTTAGGACGGAAAACGTTTGAACTTATGAAAAAAAATGCTGTCGGAGATCTCAGAGGTGAAATCGGCTTCGGACTTGCCTTCGAAATTTTCACAAAGCGTATTCCAGCCACTCTACAGTATCAGAAGGTGCGCTTCATTGGGGTGGGTGGTTCGGTACCGACTATGTTATCGATCCTAAAGAAGATCTTATCCTTTTTTATACATTAACGTAAAACCTAATAATACCGGAGCCGATCTTCAGACATTATTTCATGATCTTGTGTATCAGTCATTAAAATAAAAACAAGTTACAATTTAAATAAATATAAAATATTTTTTAAAGTATGAAAATAGCCCGATTATTAACTATTAGTTTTGTATTCCTACACATGGCAACAAATTCGTCAGAAGCACAAAAAATAAAATATCCTGATACACCTAAAGATAAGGTAATCGACACTTATTTTGGTGAAAAAGTGAAAGAACCCTATCGCTGGCTCGAAAATGACACGTCCAAGGCTACCGCCGACTGGGTAAAAGCTCAAAATAAAGTTACTTATAATTATTTAGAAAAAATTCCTTTCAGACAGGCTTTAAAACAACGGCTTACGAATTTATACAATTATGAACGGACTGGTATTCCATTCAAAAAAAACGGATTTTACTACTTTTATGAAAATAACGGATTACAGAACCAGGATGTACTATTCCGTAAAGCCAGTTTAAACGGTGAAACGGAAATAATTCTGGATCCCAACACTCTATCTGAAGATGGAACGGTAGCATTATCCGATGTAAGTATTTCGAAGAATGGTAAATACCTCGCGTATTCTATTGCCAGAAGTGGTTCGGACTGGAACGAAATATTCATAATGAATTTAGAAAACCATCAATTACTCGACGACCATATTATGTGGTCGAAATCCACTGAAATAGCCTGGCAAAATGATGGTTTCTACTATAGTGCATTCGATGCTCCTGAACCAGGAAAAGAATATTCCGTAAAAAACGAATATCAAAAAATATTCTATCATACCGTAGGACAAAAGCAATCGGACGACAGGATTGTTTATGAAGATAAAAAACATCCCCTGAGAGAATGTTACGCAAGCGTTTCGGATGACGAAAAATATCTGTATATTACCGTTACTGAAACTACAAGCGGAAATGGTTTGCTCATCAAAGATCTTTCCAATCCAAGATCCGATTATTCTGAACTTGCGCCTGGATTTAACAATGATTATATTGTAATTGGCGAATACAATGATAAGGTGTACATTCTCACAAATTGGATGGCTCCATGTTACAGATTGATGGTGGCCAACCCTGAAAAGCCGGCCCGCGAAAACTGGATAGATGTTCTCCCTGAATCTGAGAATGTTTTAGAAAAAGTATATATCATTGGTGGTCAAATAATCGGAGTTTATATGAAAGATGCGACAAATCATCTTTTCATATTTGATCTGACAGGCAAGGTACAAAACGAAATACAGCTTCCGACCCCGGGAACAATCACGTCAATATCAGGCAATAAAAATGACAATGAAGTATTCTTCTCATTCACGTCTTACACTTTTCCTCCCACAACTTTTTTATATAACACGGAAAAAAAGACCTGTAAATTATATGAAATGCCCAATGTTGATTTTAATCCCAACGACTATGTAACTGCTCAGCTGTTTTATAAAAGCTATGATGGAACAAAAATTCCAATGACAATAACCTACAAAAAAGGATTAGAAAAAAATGGTAAAAATCCGGTTTTATTATATGGCTACGGAGGTTTTAATATCAGCATCAAACCATCTTTTAAAGTTTCAAGAATTCCATTCCTCGAAAACGGAGGTATCTATGCTGTGGCAAATATCCGTGGTGGTGGTGAATATGGTGAAGAATGGCATAAAGCCGGCACCAAATTCCAAAAACAAAATGTTTTCAACGATTTTATTGCGGCAGCAGAATATCTGATTAATGAAAATTACACATCATCCCAAAAATTGGCTATAGATGGCGGGTCGAACGGAGGACTGTTGATTGGTGCCTGTATGACACAACGACCTGATTTATTTAAAGTTGCTGTTCCGGAAGTAGGAGTTCTTGATATGCTCCGGTATCATAAATTCACCATTGGCTGGTCGTGGACAAGTGATTATGGTAATAGTGAAGAAAGTAAAGAGATGTTCGAGTATTTAAAAGGATATTCTCCTTTGCACAACATTCAAAAAGGAGTACATTATCCGGCTACCCTGATAATGACCGGAGATCATGATGACCGGGTGGTCCCGGCTCATTCATTCAAATTTGCAGCAACGCTTCAGGCTGCCAATAAAACGGATATACCCACATTAATACGCATTGATTCCAAAGCAGGTCATGGTGCTGGCAAGCCGATCAGGAAACTTATTGATGCAGAAACCGATATGTGGTCGTTTGTCATGTACAATCTGGGGATGAATCCTAAATTTTAAATACAGATTATTTTCCAATAAAAAAACACTCTGATTTTAAATTCGGAATGCTTTTCTTTTTTTAATAAATTTGTTTTTAAGCTGATAATGTGAATCTTAGTTTTCAAATAAAAAAATTTCATGGCTTCAAAGTTTACCTTTTTGAAACTTTTGCTACAAAAGTATTTGCCGGAATGTCGAAAATACCTATCTTTGCACCGCTTTAGAAAAAGGCGGGGTAGCTCAGTTGGTTAGAGCGTCGGATTCATAACCCGGAGGTCTCGAGTTCAATTCTCGATCCCGCTACAAAAAGAGGGTGTCCAAAACTTTTTGGACACCCTCTTTTTTGCTTTTAAGAAAAATAACACAATCTTCAGAATTGTCATTGTTCGAACCAATAATCGGCAAACACTAAAATAGGAACGGAATAACTTTCCATGTAAATTTCATATAACTGACATAATCCGGATACTTCTTCAACAGAATTTTTTCTTCTATTCTTATTTTAAAATACAAAGCTGACAATACCATAAGAAAAACTGTCAGACGCATGTATGTAAAATAATTTAACATCAGGGCCAACAGGAAAAATATTACAGAAGTATACATTGGATGCCGTATCCAACGATATGGGCCGACTCTCGTCAACGAAGCATTTTTACGAACGTCCGGCAAAAAAGTGATTGTTTGTCTGTTCATACTCAACACAGCCCAAATACCCAACAAAACAGACAACACAAGCAATAAACCCGAATAAATTTTTTGATGCAAAACATGACCAGTCAGTAGGAAGAAAAATATACCTCCAAATTGCAGAAAGACAAGAAACAAATGTAACTTCCGGGTTTTAAAAAGGGACATAAACTGTTTTTCGATTCAAACATTCCACCGTTGCCGATTGTTTCACTCAACAGTTTATTTTTTTAAAGGAAAACGAATATGAGCAGAATAACTGAATCTTTAAAAATAAAATCTGTAACTATACCGAACCGCATCGGAATGTCACCCATGTGTCAATACAGTGCAAAAAACGGTTTTGCGAACGACTGGCATTTAGTACATTATGGAACCCGTGCTGTCGGCGGAGCAGGATTAATCATCGTTGAAGCGACGGGAGTGACTCCAGAAGGACGTATTACTCCCTACGATTTGGGAATATGGAGCGACGAACACATCCCGGCATTAAAAAGGATCACTGACTTCATCCATGCCAACGGTTCTGTTGCGGGAATTCAGATTGCACATGCCGGACGAAAAGCTTCGCATGACAAACCATCCAACGGAGGAAAACAATTATCTCCCGATAACGGAGGCTGGCAAACGGTTGGTCCATCTGCAATTTCTTTTGAAGAGGGAGAAACTCCTCCGGTTGAACTTGACAAAACCGGTATAGAAAAAATTACCGGACAATTCAGGGATGCTGCTATTCGTGCTTTAAAAGCAGGATTCAAAGTACTGGAAATACATGCAGCCCATGGATATCTGTTACAGGAATTTCTATCTCCGATAAGTAATCGGCGTACCGACGAATATGGAGGTAGTTTCGAAAACCGAATACGTTTTTTGCTCGAAACAACGCAAACTGTACGCTCTGTCTGGCCGAAAGAACTTCCGCTTTTCGTCCGTCTTACAGCTACCGACTGGACTGAGGGCGGCTGGACTTTGGAAGAAACCGTAAAACTGAGTCTGGGGCTTAAAGAACTCGGAGTAGACCTGATTGATTGCTCATCCGGCGGTAATGTTCCGCAAGCCGGAATACCTTTGGCTCCCGGCTATCAGGTTAGTTTCGCTGAAGCAGTAAAGCAAATCGGAATTATGTCATCTGCTGTTGGATTAATAACAACAGAAGAACAAATAGAAAAGATACTAACTGCAGGAAAAGCAGATTTAGTCATGCTTGGACGGGAACTTTTACGAAATCCATACTTTGCTTTACATACCCGCGAGGCTAAATGGCCGGAACAATACAACAGAGGAAAATAAAATCAATATCATTAAAACTTCAGACACGAATTTCTACTCTCTCCGGCAATTCAATTGTTACAATAAAAATAAAGTTTTAACCGTATATTTTCATTGCCTGTCCTTGCTGAAATTTGTATATTTGCAAGTTACAAAAAATAGGTATTTTGGTAGAAAACTCAAATCATACAGCATCAGCAATTGATGCAACCGAACAAGTAGAGGTTATCGGTGCACGCGTACATAACCTGAAAAACATAAATGTAAATATCCCCCGAAATGCACTTACCGTAATTACAGGATTAAGTGGAAGCGGAAAATCATCGTTGGCATTCGATACCATTTTTGCCGAGGGACAACGGCGGTATATTGAAACATTTTCAGCATACGCCCGAAGCTTTCTGGGAAATATGGAACGTCCGGATGTAGATAAAATTACGGGATTAAGTCCGGTAATTTCTATAGAACAAAAAACAACCAACAAAAATCCGCGTTCAACAGTAGGTACAACCACCGAGATTTACGATTTTCTTCGTTTACTTTTTGCCCGTGCCGGAGAGGCCTATTCTTACGTCACCGGAGAAAAAATGGTTAAATACAGCGAAGATCAGATTATTAATCTTATCCTGAAAGATTACGAAGGCAAAAGGACTCTACTATTGGCTCCCTTAGTGAGAAACCGTAAAGGTCACTATAAAGAACTTTTTGAACAAATTCGAAAAAAAGGATATTTAAACGTAAGAATTGACGGAGAACTGCGTGAAATTACGCACGGAATGAAAATTGACCGCTACAAAAACCATGATATTGAAGTTGTTATCGACAAATTATTGGTAAGCGAAAAGGATCGTCAACGATTAAAGCAGTCAATGCAAAAAGCCATGCAACAGGGAAACGGAATTGTTATGTTGCTGGAAAAAGATAAAAATGAAGCCCGGTATTTCAGCAAAATGCTAATGTGTCCTACGAGCGGCATTTCTTACGATGAACCAGCGCCACACAATTTCTCATTCAACTCTCCTCATGGGGCCTGCCCCCGATGCAAAGGTCTCGGATATGTCAATCAAATTGACATGGATAAAATCATTCCAGATAAGAGCCTCAACATTTACAATGGCGCAATAGCCCCGCTCGGAAAGCACAAAAGCACAACTATCTTCTGGCAAATAGAAGCCATTCTTGAAAAATACGGTCTGACACTGAAAACTCCGGTTTCTGAAATTCCGGATGAAGCGATGGACGAAATCATGAACGGTACCGACGAACGTCTGCACATTAAGAATCAGGCTATCGGTACAAGTTATTTTCTGAGTTATGAAGGTATTCTGACATATATCGAAATGCAATCGGAAAACTCCGCATCAGCCACCGAACAGAAATGGGCCAATCAATACTCGAAAGAAATACGTTGCCCGGAATGCAACGGTGCAAAATTGAGAAAAGAATCATTGTACTTCCGCATTCACGATAAAAATATCGCTGAACTTTCAGACATGGACATTGCTGAGCTTTCAGAATGGTTAGAAAACGTAGAACCATTTCTTTCTGAAAAACAAAAAACCATTGCCTCGGAAATATTAAAAGAAATACGCACCCGACTACATTTTTTATTGGATGTTGGTCTAAATTACCTGTCGTTAAACCGGAGTTCTCAGTCTTTATCCGGAGGAGAGAGCCAGCGCATCCGTCTGGCAACTCAAATCGGGTCGCAACTTGTAAATGTGCTTTATATTCTTGACGAACCAAGTATAGGACTTCATCAGCGCGACAACGAACGTCTGATCCACTCGCTTAAACAACTGCGCGATACGGGAAATTCCATTATTGTTGTTGAGCACGACAAAGATATGATGCTCGCCGCCGATTATGTAGTGGATCTTGGTCCCCGCGCCGGACGGCATGGAGGTGAAGTGGTTTATGCAGGAACTCCTCAAAAAATGCTGAAAACCAACACGCTGACTTCAGCTTATTTAAACGGAGAAAAGAAAATAGAAATTCCTCAACAAATACGTCCCGGGAACGGTAAATTTCTAACCATTAAAGGTGCACGTGGAAATAATCTGAAGAATATTGATGTCACTTTCCCATTGGGTAAAATGATATTAGTTACCGGAGTTTCCGGCAGTGGTAAATCGACTTTGGTCAATGAAACTCTTCATCCGATTCTGAGCCAGCATTTTTACCGGTCTCTAAAAGATCCTTTAGCTTATGACAGCGTTGAAGGCTTGGAAAATATTGATAAGGTAGTTGAAGTAAACCAATCACCTATCGGGCGTACACCACGCTCAAATCCTGCCACTTACACGGGCGTTTTTTCTGACATACGAAATGTTTTTGCAACTTTGCCGGAAGCTAAAATACGTGGATATAAACCTGGACGATTTTCATTCAACACAGCCGGAGGCCGTTGTGAAACCTGTAGCGGAAACGGTTACAAAACCATTGAAATGAATTTTCTTCCAGACGTTTATGTCCCCTGCGAAACCTGCGGTGGTAAACGATACAACAAAGAAACGCTGGAAGTCCGGTTTAAAGGTAAATCTATTGCCGATGTGCTTGATATGACAATTAATCAAGCTGTTGATTTCTTTGAAAATCAACCTTCTATTCTCAATAAAATAAAAACATTGCAGGATGTTGGCTTAGGATATATAAAACTCGGACAATCGAGTACAACCCTTTCGGGCGGAGAAAGTCAACGCGTAAAATTAGCCACCGAACTCTCAAAACGCGATACGGGAAAAACGCTTTACATTTTAGATGAACCTACAACCGGACTGCATTTCGAAGACATACGGGTGCTTCTCGGAGTACTGAAACGGCTCGCTGATAAGGGAAATACTGTTATCATTATCGAACACAACATGGATGTGATTAAAGTGGCAGACTACATTATCGACATCGGGCCCGAAGGAGGAGCTGCCGGCGGGAAAATAGTTTGTACCGGAACTCCTCAGGAAGTTGCAAAGGACAAAAATAGTATAACCGGCAAATTTTTAAAATCAGAATTAGGTCTGTAAATCAGACTCTTTATAAATCCAAACTACTATTTGTTGAATTGCATTACATTTTTGTATCTTTGAACTCTTATAACAGAAACACACAAAATTAAATGCATCCGATTATAAAAAATATATTATACGGCATTGGCGTTTTTGCCATTTTTTCAGTTATTACCCTAATTCTAAAATTCGCAAGCGGAAAAATCACGCCAGCTACACAATATTTGGAAATTTTCACCGATACAGACTTATTGCTTGGTCTTGCAGTTGCAGTTGTGGTTACTCTTAACCACAATAAAAAAATGAAAATGAAAAAGTAATTTCCAGCTTGACAATAACGTGAAAGACACTATACAATATATTATTAAATTTCTTCTCAACGAAAACCCTGATACCAATAATTCGGATCTAATTGGCTACACCAATAATGCTAAAGAGTTCTCCCAATATAAAGTAGTAATCAAGCCTTCCGGTTTTTTCGATGCAGAATACTACGGAACAAATAAAAGTTTGCCCGAATTGCCCCTTAAAATATGGGAAGAAACGCCCTTGCTTTTCGGAGAACCTGTCACCGAAAATTTGGAAAATACCATTATCCTACATGCAGATTTAATTGCCAGCAGTTATTGTCTCATTTCGCGCTACGAAGAGTGGGTCAGAAAAGACATACGCGATTCTCACGGACGCTTCCCGGGCAAAGAATCTCTTCCATACAGAGCAGGTTTCATCGATCGTCCGCTCGTGGACGAATATGGAAAATTGCTTCGGAACTTACTCAGGCAAACCGGAGTAACTGTTCCTGAACCACCCCAAAAGATCAACAAAATTTATCTGACACATGATATTGATCAGATGGCCCATTACAGAAAAGTAAGAAGTCTAATCGGGGGACTGTTACGAGGCATCAAGCGACGCAAAGAGGGACAAAGAGCCATTAATAGTTTTTTCGGAAGCATACGGAACGATCCATGGTACACATTTCCATTCCTTTTCAAAGTGGACAATGAAGTTGTAAAAAATCTGGGGAGTAAACGTTGTGAAACAATAGCTTTTTTCAGAAGCAGTAACAGTAAAAGACGTGAAGATAAACCCGTCCCGAACCTGATACATCCGGACCACAAAACACTTATCAGATATTGTAAACGCAAGAATGTAACTATCGGATTACATACAAGTTATGAAGCCGGAATACATCCTCAAATAATTGCAGAAGAAAAACAACGGCTTGAAAAAGCAGCCAATGTAAAATGTTATTACAACCGAAATCATTTTTTATGTTCAAGAGAACCTATTGATATGCTTGAATTGATTGAATGTGGAATAACCGACGATTTTACAATAGGATATGCCGATATGGCTGGTTTTCGCCTCGGGACGTGTCGTCCCGTTAAATGGATCAATCTCGGTACAAAACAACTTTTCCCCTTGACTTTGCATCCTTTGGCAATCATGGACATTACTCTTAATGACAAACGGTACATGTATATGAATGCACATGATGCTTACGAATACTGTATTCAGTTAATTGATTGTATCGAAAAATATAATGGAGAAGTCAATATTTTATGGCACAATAATTCCGTCGAAAAGTCTCCTGATTCATACCACCGAAAACTCTATAAAGATTTAATCAAATACCTGCAAACAAAATAATTCTGATGCAAAAAAGAGCCATTGTTTGTGTTACTAACGACTTATGTACAGACAACAGGGTACATAAAGTTTGTCTGACATTACAAAAATGCGGATATGTTGTACTGGAATATGGTCGTTTATTACCTGAAAGTAAAGAATTAAACAGACCATATCTTACAAAAAGAAAGAAACACTGGTTTAGAAGAGGTCCTTTATTTTATGCCGAATATAATATAAGATTATTCTTTTATCTGCTTTTCAAGAAGTCAAATCTGGTTCTTTCGAACGATGTTGATACTTTACCAGCAGCATTTTGTGCTGCAAAAATTAAACGCACACGGTTAGTATTTGATGCTCACGAGCTCTTTTCCGAAGTTCCGGAATTACACACAAGACCTTTTATTAAAAATATATGGCTAAAAATAGAAGATTTCTTCATTCCCAAAATCAAAGATGGCTATACCGTATGTGGCTCCATTGCTCAATATTACAACAATAAATATGGTACTGATATTAAAGTCATTAGAAATATTCCTTTATTCCGAAATCTGAAACCAACCGGTAAGTTATCTTATTCCGGGAAAAAAATTATACTTTACCAGGGTGCTGTAAATATTGGAAGAGGCATTGAATGGGTAATAAATGCTATGCCTCTGATTGATAATGCTATTCTTATAATCATTGGAGATGGTGACATAAAAGAACAGCTGGTTACCATGGTTGAACAAAAACAACTTTCAGATAAAGTTATCTTTAAAGGTAGAATTAATGCCGAAAATTTATTTGAATATACAGCCTGTGCTGATATAGGTCTATGTCTTTTGGAAAATCAGGGGTTGAACTATTATTATTCATTGCCTAACCGCATTTTCGATTATCTGCATGCCGGAGTGCCTGTTTTAGCAACAAAATTTCCAGAAATTCAAGGTATTGTTGAAACTTATAAAACCGGAATTCTTATCGATCACTATGAGCCTGAATATATAGCTTCTGTAGTCAACGAAATGCTTAATACTAAGGTGGATAAAAATTATTTTTATAAAATTGCATATAATTTATGCTGGGAAAATGAAGAACAAACACTAATTAAAATCTTGTCCAATCAATAGTCATACATGAATAATTTTTTACACATAATCTCTTTTGACATACCTTATCCTCCCAATTATGGAGGAATCATTGATGTTTTTTATAAAATAAAAAGCCTACATAAAAATGGTATAAAAATTATTCTGCATTGTTTTAAATACAACGATCGACAAGAAAGTGAAGAAATTGAAAAGCTTTGCGATAAGGTTTATTATTACAATCGTAACACCTCTCTCGCAGCCCATTTCAGCTATTTACCTTACACTGTTTTCAGTAGAAAAAGCAAACTGCTTTTAAAACGATTACAGGAAGATGAACATCCAATTCTTTTCGAAGGATTAATGTCTTGTTATCTTATCAATCATAAAAGTCTGAAAAACAGAATCAAAATATATAGAGAAAGCAATATTGAGCACGATTACTATTACGAATTATTCAAAGGTACCAATAACCTGAAAAAGAAGCTTTTTTATATCATAGAATCCATCAAACTCAAATATTTTGAAAAAAACATACAAGCTGCCGCTCTTAGTTTGGTAGTGTCTACAAACGATCAAAAACAACTTGAGGAAAGATACCCGAACAAACGCATTGAATTTATGCCATCATTTCACGCAAATGATGAAGTCAGCATAATCCCCGGGCAATCCGACTATATTTTATACCATGGAAATTTATCGGTTGCTGAAAACGAAAATGCAGCTATTTATCTTTGTAACCATGTGTTCTCCAAGCTTGAATATAAATGTATCATAAGTGGATTAAAACCATCCCAAAAACTTATTAAAGTCATAAGCAATTTCAACAACATAAAACTAATTGCGAATCCCAATAAAGCTGAAATGGAAAAACTTATGCAGGAGGCACAAGTTCATATTCTTGTCACCGAACAATGTACAGGATTAAAACTCAAACTTTTAAATACTCTATTCAGCGGTCGGCATATTGTAGTAAATAGTAATATGCTTGCCGGAAGTGGACTTGATAATTTATGTAATATCGCAGATACGCCGGAAGCCCAAATTACTCAATGTAATACACTTATGCATGAACCGTTTTCCACCTATTTAATTGAAAAACGTAAAAGTGGTTTACTTCCACTTTATTCCAACTCATATCATGCTGTCCAGCTCAAAGACATACTTAGTTCTCTGACAAAATGACAAACTGTCATTCCATTAATATTGACATTTCTGTTCTGTAAAGATATTTTTTCTGCCAGTTTTTCCCTCTATCCTCAATTGGCACAGATTCTGCTAAAAAGCGAACTGTGTTCGAATTGAAAATTCCGGAATTTAAAACTCATTTCGAACTTTCTAAAATCGAATATAATTCCTTTTTAAAATAACAAATAACTAAAAATACTGAAAAATTATGAACATTAAACCATTAGCCGATCGCGTGTTGGTAAAACCGGCACCGGCAGAGCAGAAAACAGTAAGCGGAATCATTATTCCCGATTCAGCAAAAGAAAAACCACTAAAAGGTGAAGTTTTGGCAGTTGGTAAAGGAACCAAAGATGAAGAAATGGTTGTTGCCGTTGGTGATTCTGTATTATATGGCAAATATGCCGGAACCGAATTAGAATGGGAAGGAGAAAAATACCTGATCATGCGTCAGTCTGATATTTTGGCAATTATTTAATCAGAGTCACATTTTAAATGGTAAATTGTAAATAATAAATCGTAAATTAAAAAATTATGGCTAAAGAAATTTTATTCAATATCGATGCCCGCGATCAGTTGAAACAAGGCGTTGACTCGCTGGCAGATGCAGTGAAAGTAACACTCGGTCCTAAAGGACGTAATGTAATTATCGAAAAAAAATTCGGAGCACCGCATATCACTAAAGATGGTGTTTCTGTAGCAAAAGAAATTGAACTGGAAGACGCTTTCCAAAACTTGGGAGCTCAATTGGTGAAAGAAGTCGCCTCTAAAACAGGCGACGATGCAGGTGATGGTACAACAACCGCAACTGTACTTGCTCAGTCAATTGTCAGTGTTGGTTTGAAGAACGTTACAGCAGGTGCGAACCCAATGGATCTGAAACGCGGTATTGATAAAGCAGTTGCTAAGGTTGTAAAAAACCTTGCTTCTCAGGCAAGAATCGTGGGTGACGATTACGATAAAATCGAACAGGTAGCTACTGTTTCTGCAAACAATGACGAAGAAATCGGCAAACTGATTGCAGATGCTATGCGTAAAGTTTCGAAAGATGGCGTTATCACTATTGAAGAAGCTAAAGGAACCGATACAACCATCGACGTTGTAGAAGGTATGCAGTTTGATCGTGGTTACATTTCGGCTTATTTCGTAACCAACACTGAAAAAATGGAAGTAGAAATGGAAAAACCATATATCCTGATCTACGACAAAAAAATATCCAACCTTAAAGAACTTCTTCCGGTACTTGAACCGGCTGTACAATCAGGACGTCCGTTATTGATCATTGCAGAAGATGTTGACAGCGAGGCTCTTACAACATTAGTAGTAAACCGTCTTCGTGCCAATTTGAAAATCTGTGCAGTAAAAGCTCCCGGATTCGGCGATCGTCGTAAAGAAATGCTCGAAGATATTGCAATCCTGACAGGTGGTGTTGTAATTTCTGAAGAAAAAGGCATCATACTTGATCAGGCAACACTTGAAATGATGGGTACTGCCGAAAAAGTTACAATAAATAAAGACAATACTGTTATTGTAAACGGTGCCGGTCAAAAAGAAAACATTGCCAATCGTGTAGCTCAGATTAAAGCTCAGATAGCTCAGACAACTTCCGATTACGACCGTGAAAAACTTCAGGAACGTCTGGCAAAACTTTCAGGTGGTGTTGCCGTACTTTACGTAGGAGCTGCATCCGAAATTGAAATGAAAGAAAAGAAGGACCGCGTTGACGATGCTCTGAGTGCAACCCGTGCAGCTATAGAAGAAGGTATTGTTCCGGGTGGTGGTGTAGCTTACATCCGTGCTATAGAATCTTTGAATGACGTAGATGGTGTTAACGAAGACGAAAAAACAGGTATCGAAATCGTAAAACGTGCCATCGAAGAACCTCTCCGCCAGATTGTGTTCAATGCAGGAAAAGAAGGAGCTGTTGTAGTTCAGAAAGTTCGCGAAGGAAAAGGCGATTTCGGATACAACGCACGTACCGATAAATACGAAAACTTCTTTGCAGCCGGAGTTGTTGACCCAGCAAAAGTAACCCGTGTTGCTTTGGAGAATGCAGCTTCTATTGCAGGTATGTTCCTGACAACAGAATGCGTAATTACCGACAAGAAAGAAGAAAATCCTGCTCCACAAATGCCTATGGGAGGCGGAATGGGCGGCATGATGTAAAATGTCTTCAATTCGGAATGCGGCTTAAAGCCGCACTCCGAATATAATACCAGATAACAATAATTTTCACCCGAAGGTGAAATCCACATACAGTCAAATCCCGTTGCTGATTTCTCAGCAACGGGATTTTTTTATCATACTGCACCCGGAAAATACAATTTTAAATCTTGCTATACTTTAGCCCGAAGCTTTATTAACTATTGTAACTAAATTGTAATATAAATGAAATACATATTTAATCATTACTGAAATATTATTAAATAATTTTGCGCCAAACTAAAATAAAATACATGGACACTTTTTACATCGTAATTGTGCTGATTTTGCTGAGCCTTGCAGCACTCGACTTAGTAGTTGGAGTTGCTAATGATGCGGTAAACTTTTTGAATTCGAGTATTGGTTCTAAAGTGGCTCCGCTTTGGGTTATTCTTACAGTCGCCTCGGTCGGGGTGCTATTAGGTTCTCTCTTTTCAAGTGGCATGATGGAAATCGCCCGTAGCGGAGTTTTCTATCCGGGAAAATTCACATTTCCTGACATCATGATGTTATTTCTGGCAGTAATGATTACCGATGTTATCCTTTTAGACGTTTTCAACACATTAGGTCTTCCCACATCTACCACAGTATCCATGGTTTTCGAATTGTTGGGTGCTGCCGTTGCCGTTGCCATGGTCAATATATGGAAAACTGACACTGGTTTTTTAATGGACTACATTAATTCAGGAAAAGCGCTAACTATTATTTCCGGAATTCTTATTTCTGTTGTCATTGCATTCGGAGTAGGTTCCATTATTATGTACTTTTCCCGCATCCTGTTTTCTTTTAATTATAAAAGATCCTTTAAATATGTCGGAGCTATATGGGGCGGCATTGCATTGACAGCTATTTCTTATTTTGCTCTTTTTAAAGGCTTAAAAAATTCAACGCTTATTTCAAAAGAAACCATACATTTCATTCAGGAAAATCTTTGGGTTGCAATGTTATATGCCTGGATTTTCTGGACTGCATTTATGGCTTTGTTACAATTTGTATTTAAAGTCAATATTCTGAAAATAATTATACTTGCCGGTACAGCTGCATTGGCTTTAGCTTTTGCCGGTAATGACCTTGTAAACTTTATCGGGGTCTTTATGGCAGGATTCAGTTCCTTCCAGATAGCCTCTGATACTATTGCATCAGGCGGAACGATTGAAAATCTCACCATGGACAAACTGGCCCAACCGGTTAATGTTGACTGGCGCTTTTTAGCAGGAGCCGGAGTAATTATGGTTCTGGCCCTGTGGTTTAACCGTAAAGCACGCACAGTAACACAAACAGAGGTAAATCTTGCCAGACAAGGAGAAGGTATTGAACGATTTTCATCAACTCCCGCTTCCAGATCATTGGTTCGTAATGCCTTAAATATCGGCAAAATAGTAAAAAAAATCACACCAAACTCAGTAAGTAATTTTATCGAAAACCGTTTTACACCTGCTATTGAAGCCGACATACCGGATGCATCATTCGACCTTATCCGCGCTTCTGTAAATCTTACTGTTTCTGCTATACTAATCTCTGTAGGAACATCACTCAAACTTCCACTTTCAACTACATACGTAACATTTATGGTGGCCATGGGATCGTCACTGGCCGACCGTGCATGGGGACGCGAGAGCGCCGTATACCGCATTACCGGAGTACTGACTGTAATTACCGGTTGGTTTATGACAGCACTTATTGCATTTACTATTGCAGCCATTGTAGCCTTTGCATTAATGTATGGAGGTATTTATGCTATCGTCGGATTGCTTCTTTTAGTTGTTGTTTTGTTTGTTCAATTTATGATTATTCACAAAAAACGGGAAAAAGCGGTAGATGCCTCTGAGGATGCCCAACTGAACAGTGAACACGATATAGTTATAAAGTGTACTCAACAAATTGAAGATTCGGTTCAGAAAATTATTGAAATCTATCAGGGAATTCTGGTGAGGGGCATAAAACGAAAAGGCAAACAAAAAACACATGCGGTAACATATAAAATGCAGAAAAACAAATAAATAAGAGTTTAATAACTATAATTGGAAACAAAATTTATGAAGTATAATGACGTAATAATAAAAACGAATGAACGAAAAATATGTAAAAGATGCGAAGTGCCTATATGTAATGAGATACAATGGCTACGAAGATTTATAAAAACAATACGAAGGCTTGCTTGTGCGGGCCTTTTTTTATGAAAAACGTTACCGAATAGGACTAAAACGTTACCGCTCCGGTAACGTTTTTTGTTACCGGAAATGTTACCGCGGTAACTATATTAAAAAAACATAAAAGGCGAAAGTTTAACTATTCGCCTCTTACCGGATAACTAAATTCCGAGAAATACACCGATACAAATGTATAAATTATTCTTTTAATTCATTTAATTATTGATATTTTATTTCCTGAATTTTTATCAATAGCGGTTTATCTGTTTGCATAATATTATTCATCTAATTTAGGTTCAGCTGTAATATCAATTGTATGCTGAACCGATTCGTATGGTTTTGATTTATCTTTTTTTAATTTCTTTATTTCTATCTCAAGCGCAGCGTTTTTAGCTGATAATTCACAAATTTTATCAAGAAGAAAATTGTTCTCAGTACTTTTAGGTATAATATATTCACTATTATTTGATATAATCATCTCTCCTTTTCCAAATATTAGCCATATTGGCGATAAATCTGGACTATTTTCTATAATATTTATAAGCACACTTTCACCAATATCAGCTTTTCGGTTTAGCATTTTTTTAAAATACCCATTTGAAACGCCAATATTTTTTTCAAAAGATGTTGGTTTTATCCCTTTTAAATCAAAGTATTGATATAATCTCTCAATTATTTTCATCGAAAATATAGAAAATAGTCCGAAAAATGTTTGAAATATAGAAAATAGTCTATATATTTGCACCGAATAATAACACAAAAGTACATAAAATTATGAACCTGCAAGAAATTCAGAAAATAAAACAGCATGGAGACACCAGTCGGATTATGCGAATCGCCAATAAAATAGCTGAAGAAACCGGTGGAAAAACATACTCTGAGACAACTGTAAGACAGATGTTGAATGGTAACAGACGTATTAAGCCTGTTGTTGAGCAGGCCGCATCGAAATACTATGAATTAATACAACAAACCAATAAATCAGTAAACCTATGACAAAACATTTTTTCCCGGTATGTTCCATCATTATGATGTGTATTACCGCAATATTAGGTTTCGGCAGTTTTATTGCCGGAATTATATCGGATAATTACTTCCTCTCTGGTATTGGCTTTGGAATGGTCATTATTACTTTCTCTATTTATCGCGATTATAAACGCGAGATTCCACGCAAAAGCATTACCATTTCGATAAATTCATTTAATCGCATTAAAGATAAAGTTGAAGGAATGAATATTTTATTCAATATCGATGGTGAATGGGTTGAAGTGGTGTATGCTGAAATTGACAGTGACATACTTATGAATTTATTATTTAAAAACCAAGTAAAAGTACATTAATATGCTACCAACACAATTGCAAAAGGATACAACTTATATGTACACAGGGATAGATAATATAAAAGTTATTTATGTAGGTAATACAACGAAAGGGAATTATTCATTCGTGGCTGAAACAGGAAGATACAAAGGAGTTAAGAGATCATTGACTAAAACAGCAGTAATTAATTTAATTCAAGAATTATAAAATGGAAACAACAACATCTAAAACGGTTGATCAGATGACAACCGAAGAGCTGCAAGCTTATTTGGCAGATCGTCGAAAAGAAGAGATTGCAGAAAATAACCGTAAGCGTGCGGAATACGAAAAATACGTGGAGGTAAATACTTCGCGATTGGTTCGCAAAGCTTTAAAGCTTAATTCAATATTGAGTACATTTTTTCAAAACTCGACTACAATTCTTGAAGAAATGCGTAAGACTCTGAATGACTACGGTGCCATCCGATCTAATTCTAAAGGCGGATTTACGCTTAAAACAGACGATGGGCAATATAAAGTAGTTTACAGATATGCAACATTGTGTGACTGGGATGAGCGTTCGGCTAAAGCTGAAGATTTACTGAAGGATTTTTTGAAGGACTTTGTGAAAAAACGTGATGTTCAGTCGTATGAGCTTGTAATGGCTCTAATAGAGAAAAATAAGGAAGGAAAATTTGAACTGTCTCGCATGCAAAGTCTATATGCGAAAGAGCATTTGTATGATGATCCTCGTTGGGTCGAAGCTATCAGGCTATTTAAAGAGAGTTTTAAGCCAATAGATAGTAAAATGAGGCTGGAATTTTACCGCCGATCAGATATTTCGCAAAAATGGGAACCTATACCTCTTAATATATCAAGTCTATGATATCAGATAATAACAAAGTAGTAATAAGCTTTAACGCTGTGGTAGAAACGGAAATAAAGCAATGCAAGGAGATGGAAATGACAAGTGACGAGATGTATGAAGTATTAAGTCTCGGAAATATTGACAATGAAAATAAGATTGTAGAGATAGATCAGGTAGATGAAGTTATAAGTCAGCAACTTAATGAAACATTACTCGGAATAATGCCTGATGAACTTAAAATAAACTGTGTTTCCATGACTTTTACGGACATTAAAATCGCTTTAATTGATTAGCCCTATTTGGAATTAACCGGGGATCGTTTCCCCGGTAGGGTTCAAAAAAATATAAATTGAATATGCAAACACTTTATGTTGATACATCCGGAAGACTGATGATTAATCAAGAAGCATTACTTCAAAAAAAAATATTCACAAATAGATCTTATAGAGTTCAAAAAGCAAAAGGCCGGTTGGAAGATGTGAAGATTGATGGAATTAAATGGGTATTTGTTGACAGCCTTACGCGTGTAAGCCGGGATAAAGTGTTGGATCGTTTTGCAGATATAACCAGGGAATACAAACACCTGTTAAGTGACTTGCGTGAAAATGGCGAGGATTGTGTTCCTATAGCCGTTGAGTTTACAGCAGAATCGCTACATATAAATGAACCGTTTATCCGTTCAGAAATAGAGATGTATATGAATACTCACTATACTGTTTATACGGGGTACTATCTTGAACTTGGATTGCATTCAAATTCGGTAAAAGGTTATGCGAAGCAATGTGCCTTAGTTCAATGGGTGGCAGATTTTTCGAAAAATATAAAAAGCAGCGAAGCAGATGCGAAGCGCTGCGAAATACTGCTGCGAAGCTTTAGAATGAACTTGCTTACATCGCTTAGTAATATAACACTTGAAGTAAAAATTCCTAAATCAGAGACCAGATTTAATAAGTGGATTGATGATATAACTTCATCGCTGGAATCTGGTAAAAGACCTCAGGATATTATTCAGGTAAAGAGGCGGAATAATAGTAATGCCGGAAAGATTACTCCTGTACAATTTAATATTGTAGCCTACTGGCACATTAACGGCACTAACCAGAGTGTGCCAACATTACATCGTAAGTGGGTTGAATGGGGAAAACAAAGCGGATGGTGGTTGGATGAAAAAGGTGATTTCAATCCACCATCAGAAGCCCGTCTATATCAGTTGCTTGCACCTCTTAAAAATGCCAATACTCATGAAAAAACTGATAATATAACCTACAGAGCTAATTGTGTACCTGCTGTAAGTCGTGATTTACCTGAAAAGAAAAATCATGTATGGGTGATCGACGGTACTGCACAAAATGAAAATGTAGAGGCAAAAGGTACTATAAGACAGCATATATATGCGATTAAAGTTGCTGATGTTGCTACACTTCGAATGGTTGGAGTTTCGACACTTATAGGTGTAAAAGAACCATTCTATGCTGTGAAAGAAGCTATCATTATGGGTATTCGTGAAACCGGTTACAAACCAGCTATAATTCAATGCGACCGCGGGCCGTCATGGAAGGAGTTGGAGCGTTGGTGTGAAGATAATGAAGTGAAGCTTTATCCATCCATTACCGGTAATGCGAGAGCAAAGACAATTGAATCTATGTTCAACATGTTTGATAATGACATTACACGCTTCCTTAAAGGGTATAGTGGTCAGAATCGTACTGCATTGAGTCCTAAATCAAGAGCATCGGAAAAGCGCGAAAACATTGGTAAACAACACGCCCGTAGTGCTGCAATTGCAATGGAATGGGCAAAAGGTGAAGGGATGAAGGCATGGAATGAGCGCGTGATTGAAACGCTTGAAAAGAAGCCTTGTAATAAAACTCCTTTCGAGTTGTGGGAAGAAAAAGAAAGCTATGTGCCAAAACTTACTTATAGCCAGTTGTGTGTGTTGTGTGGAACTCTTCACGAAAAGAAATTGACCATTAACGGCATTGACATTGAGCATAAAACAAAGGCTTACACTTATTTCCCCAGTATAGATACGCAGGAACAGCGTGAAATGGCTGAAAAGATATTCACTTATATACCGCTTGATTCGGTAACGGCTAACAAGATGAAAATATATATCCTAAACGGTGGAGAACCTGCCCCGGTATATGCGCATGATGGTACTTATCTCGGAGTATGGGGGCTTAAAACGAACACAGCATATATAGCTGAAACGGCTGATCAGAAAGCAACGCTAAATAACTTTATGGCACTTCAGTATAGGGTTGAGCAAAAGGCTAAAGAGATTAATGCCGGCATAAAAAACAGCATTGAACGACACCCGGATTTTGAACGTATAGAAGCAATGGGTAACGAGATGCTAACCGGCAAACGTCGCCCAATGAGTCAAGCAATGGAAAATGAGCACAAAGTTGTAGGACGGTATGATAAATCAGCATTACTTGAAGATGAACAAACCGCCAAAGCCGAAAGATACGAAGGATTTACGGACGCTGCGAAGAAATTTTGCGAAGCGAAAAAATACCGGGAATATGTTGATCCTGATACTGGAGAAATCCACAAAATAGAAATAAAAACAACTAACTAATAAATTATCACCTATGACACAAATTCAAATTAGCGCAAAACAGGCATCGTTGCGCGATAAGCTGAAAAGCTTAATGGAAAAAAAGAGCCTGAAACCTGCCGAAATTGCACGCATAACGGGACGTTCGGAAGGTACTATTTCGGAACTGCTACGGGATAAAAAAACATTTAGCGATAAGTTGCTTAATGTCATTTATGATAGTTTGAGTGACTATATGGGTGAAGATGAACTCGTATATACGAGGCAAATGAATAAGATGTGGAATGTTGCTACATCTGGTAAAAAAATGGGCGATATGCGTCTCGTTGTTGGTAATACAGGTGTCGGGAAGTCGATCGTTTTTAAAAAATTCGCTGAAGAAAACGAAAGCTGTTATTATGTTAAGATTGACAGAAAAGAGATGACATGGAATAGATTTCTTTTACAAGTAGCTACAGAAATGAGTGTGAAGCTTGATCGCAAGCGCATTCGTTTCTCTACTTCTTACCTTATGGATAAAATAATTGCAATGGTTGAGGAAAAAGCCGATAGCAATCCGCTGATAATTGTGGACGAAAGTGAAGTAGCTCGCAATTCTTTCTTCAAAGACATGAAGAATTTGCGAACTGCTACAGAAGGACTTTTGGGTATTGTGATAGTTGGTATAACAGGTGTTATGAACAGAATAGGTAAAATATCCGGATTGGAATGCAGAACTTACGAAAATAATGGAGTATTTAATTATAAATGGTATCCTACACGCGAAAACAACAACATATATACCACATTTGCACGCCGTATATCTGTTTTTCGAATCGATAATATAAGTACTGACGATATTATTGAATTTTGTGCTTCAAAAGGCATTACAAATATAAATGTACAGAAATTGGCGGCAAATCGTTGGTGGAACTATGATGAAGCCGATAAATCAGTTAAAAGAGCAGAGCGCATGGGCATTGATTTAAGTCGTATTACTCCGGAAGAATTTGAACTTTTATAAAGTAATATTATGAATTCAATAAAAGTAACTCCTCAAAAATCCAATGAACTACTTGAAGCTGCAATGCAGCGAATGCGTTGGAAATTATGGTTCTCATTTGCCGAAAGCAAATACGTAGAATTCAGAAAAGAAAACAATACAAAGAAACCTAATTATCATATTATAAACAACTACTGCAAAGAGCACTGGGGAAAAGAAATAGGCGAAATGTCGAAATCGGAGCTTCAGGAGAAAATAGCGATAGTAAAGAAATGGAAATGTAAAAAATAACAAAAAAATTACCCGTATGCCGATAATCAAAGACAAGCGAGTTATCGAAGGAAAAAAGAATCGCGATAATGAAATACGAAAGTATTTCAATAAACGCTGGAGCGAAGGTTTTAGATATGATGTAATTGAAACTGAAGTGATAGCAAAATGGGGCGTTTCGAGCAGTGCGATAACAAAGATAATGAAGCATCCGGATAACTAAAAAATGCACCAGTTAACTAACATAATGACAAAAATAATTACATCTCAAAAACATTTAAACGCAGTTGTAAGAAAAGATAATTATGCTCTTGAAAGCAACAAAATTGAACGTGATCGTAAGTGGGCTATTGAATGGCTGAATAGGTTAAAAAATACAATTTATACTCAACATCCAACTTTATTTTAAAAGCTATGCAGGTTTGACCGCCTGCATAGATGCAAATCCGCAACCATGGCGATGGAAGGATTAATTATTAATTTTAAAAAAATAAAAACTTATGAAACAACTTTTAATTGATGAGCAAAAAGCTCGTAGTCGGTATAAATCGGCATCTCCTGAAATCAAAGAAATATTGGAGGATACTTTTGGCAAAGAATTCTTTTCCGGTGAAATAACTGATCGTATTAAAACATATGAAGATGCATGTATGGAAATTGGCGAACAGCATATTGATGAAAACAAACTTATAAATCCATTATTATCTATCGACGAAATTTTACTACGTAAAATTAAAACTATTACTAAAGCATTAAACGAAGGTTGGAAACCTGATTGGAACGACAGTAGTCAACGTAAATGGTTTCCTTGGTTTCGTATGTCTTCCGGGGGCTTCGTTTTCGGCGGTGCGGATTTCGGTCTCTCGTGTGCGGGTGCGGGTTACGCCTCGCGCCTTTGCTTTAAAAATAAAGAACTTGCTGAATATGCGGGCAAACAGTTCACTAAATTATACTCAGATTACATTCTTTATTATCAATAACCGCCGAAAGGCATTAAAAACAATTTCACACATGGAAAAACAAGAAGTAAAACTAATGGAAAGCATTAAAACAGTAGAAGATGCTTTGAACACAACAGGAATGCCAGCCATTCCTTATTTTAACGAAGCACCTAAAGAACTTCGTGAGTATTTAAAAGCCGTTTATGAAGCGGTAGTAATAACTCAAGCACTTGTGGGTGACTGGAAAGCCGATTGGAATGACGATACCCAACGTAAATGGTTTCCTTGGTTTCGTATGTCTTCCGGGGGCTTCGTTTTCTACGCTGCGTATTGCGCTTACTCGACTGCGTATGCGGGTAACGCCTCGCGCCTTTGCTTTCCTACTTATGAAATGGCTGAGTATGCCGGAAAGCAATTTACAGAGATTTATTCAAGGATAATTCTAAAATAAACTAAAAGGCTGTTTGTCTTTGTGAGGTTGTCTTCCAGGGGCTTCGTTTTCAACGATACGAATTACGATAACTCGAATGCGAATGCAGGTAACACCTCGCACCTATGCTAAAAAATATACAAAGATAAAGGCCTTGCCACTTGGCAAAAAATAACTAAGTCTAATGCGTGCCGGTAGGGTAACTGAACGCTCGCAAACGAAAAGCAAAGGAATGAAAAGACATGGTAATTTATATGATAAGATATGTAGCGAAGATAATTTGATTCATGCTTACGAAAAAGCCAGAAAAGGTAAATCACACACATATGGTGTGAGGCTATTTGAAAAGTGTTTGAAAAATAATATGCGGAAATTACAGACCGAATTGATAACGGGAACTTACAGAACTTCGGAGTATAGTGTGTTTACAATTTACGATCCAAAAGAACGCGAAATATACCGACTTCCATTTAAGGACAGAGTAGTTCACCATGCTATTATGAATGTAATGGAGCCGATATGGACAAGTATTTTTATACAACACACATACAGCTGCATTAAAGGACGTGGAATACATGCCGTTGTAAAAGCATTGAAACGGGATTTAAACGACATTGAAAACACCTTATACTGCCTGAAAATGGATGTGAAAAAGTTTTATCCGAGCGTGGATCATGAAATACTGAAGACGATAATAAGGCGAAAAGTAAAAGACAACCGGTTGCTAAATCTTCTCGACAAGATTATAGATAGTGCGCCAGGCGTTCCGATTGGAAATTACTTAAGTCAGTTTTTCGCCAACCTATATCTGAGTTATTTCGATCACTGGTTAAAAGAAATTAAACAAGTAAGATATTACTATCGCTATGCCGATGATATGGTGATATTGGCTGCAAATAAGCCCTATTTACACGACTTGCTTAAAGATATTGAGAGTTATCTAAAAAATGAGCTTAATCTGCAACTAAAAGGCAATTTTCAGATTTTTCCGGTAGAAAAACGAGGAATTGACTTCGTAGGATATAAATTATACCATACGCACATATTAATGCGTAAAACGATTAAAAAAAGTCTTTGCAGAAAGGCTGCAAGGTTAAATAAAAAAGATATTAATGCTATAAATTACCGTATGCAAATTGCGCCGTGGTTAGGTTGGGCAAAACACTGTAATTCGAAGCATTTAATTAAAAAAGTTATCAATGAAAAAGTTCTCTGATTTGGGGGTGAAAGCCATAGAAGACAAAAATGTATTCAATGTTCCGGTTGTTTCTGTGCAGGACGTGATAAACGTCGAAATTGAAGTACTGGACTTTGAAGCAAACATAAAAACAAGTCATGGAGATGGCCGGTATATATTGAAAATAAAACATGAAGGTCTGGAATGTAAGTTTTTCACTAACGCATCGCCGATAAAGAATGCACTGGATCAGATCAGGAAAACAGATTTCCCTTTTACAACGATTATTAAACAACAACGCTTCGGTAGTGGAAGCGGTAAAACATTTTATTTTACATGAAAAAAATTAAAACATACGTAATTTTTATAAGTCTCACCTTTCCGGCTTATCATAGCCGGAAAGGTGATCATACTTATTTTATAGAAAAACTTTTAGGAAGACAAACTATTTGCGAGGCTCCGGTTTGCGTCAAAAAATTGCATACGTTTAGGGGTAATTACAAAATTTGGAAAAAACGTATTGATGAAGTATTAGCTGGAAATGCTATAATTTCAATAAGATATCATACGCTTGGACGGTATGTAAAAGGAAATGAGCAAATTGAAGTTGCACAGTTTAATAATAATTCATTTATCGGGATTCAGGAAGCTATTTATTTGCCGGATTTTAAAAATGATTTCAGAGGTATGGCTATACGATGCGATGATGGTTTATTTTATGATTTCCCATTTTATAAAGTTGCTGAAAATGACGGTTTAAGGCTGTCTGATTTTATGGAATGGTTTGAAAAAGGGAAATACAATTTAAAAGAACCAATGGCATGTATACATTTTACTTCATTCCGATATAAACCTTATTTGAAAAAATTAATAGAATAAAAAAGATATGGAAATTGTAAAAATACCGCCGTGTATGGCGTTTATGAAAAAAGCTTGCGGCTATAGTTTCGAAGAACTGATACAGCCTTGCAAAATGGCTCCTGTTACATGGTATAGGCAAATAATGATGTATGTCATGAGCCAGGAGGGCCTGTCGGCAAAAAGCATAGGCCGGCTCACGCATCGCGACAGAACTACCGTGTTATACTCTCTCAGGCGCGTTCAGGAGCTTATAGATGTTAAAGATAAGTTTACCATAAGAGTAATTGATAAACTAAATAAACTGAAAGAAAATGATATTAGCTATTGATTTTGACGGCACGATAGTGGAAGATAAATTTCCAGGAATAGGAAACGAACGACGGAATGCAGGATATTATATTAATAAATTATACAAAGAAGGCTATTTTATAATTATTTGGTCAAGTCGTATCGGAAAACGTTTGGAAGAGGCTAAACAATGGCTTGATGATAGAAACATATCATACAACACTATTAACGAGAGCTGTCCTGCCAATCTTGAGGTATTTTTAGGGATAGACACCCGAAAAATACATGCAGATATGTATATTGACGACAAGGGATTGGATAAAATACCAGAATGGGACGAAATATATGAAAAAGTACATTGCCGACTCCCAACTTTAGAAGATACCGGCTTTCCAGGATAGAAAATATTTATAAACGCTCAAAAAATGAAAACAAAAATTTATGAAATCCATATTAATGGAGAAAAAGAATGGGTATGTGCAGATACAATAATTGAAGCACTTAAAACATACAAGTCTATTACTGATTGCGATTTGAACGATTTTGAAAATGACGACGATATTATAGAAGTTCCAAAAGAAAAATGGTCTGAAATGAATATACTTGATACAGAAGCACCAATTTCAGACGATTTGAACTATCCCGTTATTATGACTTTTTCTGAATATATGCGAACAGAAGCAACTCATTCAGATATTATAGCATCTACGAACTTCTGATTTTTTTTACCGCTAACGCTGCAAAAACAGGATAAACGCCTATAAATAGAGCATATAACTTACCATAGAAAGGAGGCTAATGTATGCAATCGGAGCTGTTAGAAAAAATGTGCGAACTGGCTGGCGAAATAGGTCGGTTACGGTATAAAATAGCACAATTAAAAGCAGCCATTTTGAAAAATGCCACTGCCATTGATATACCACTTGAAAAAGCACAAATGAACTGATAACTGAAAGCCTTGCAAAAATGCAAGGCTTTCTTTAGCTTTGCAGAAAAAAATAGTCATGGAAAAGAAAATTAGAATTTTAGTGATTGTAACGCTGATTCTCGTGTCGTTATTTTTAGCCATGTGTGTAGGTACATGTGTTAATGATATGAATAAGGAATCAACAGGGGTTGATACCATTGCATTGCAGGTAAGAGCCGAAAGTAATGCTAAAACAGCTGTTAAGTCTATTCTAAAATCACCTTCTACTGCTGAATTTGATAATTCTTTGATTAGAATATGGCTAATGCCAGATAGTAGTGTAGTTGTTAAAGGTGCTGTGGATGCTCAAAATTCATTTGGAGCAATGATTAGAAGCAATTTTTATGTTAGAATGAAATGGAAAGATGATTTTAGAGATGCTGCTAATTGGACATTGATAGATGCAAAACTTGAATAATAACAAAAATGCCTGAGTAAATTTACTCAGGCATTTTTGTCTAAATCCGTTAGCTTCCGTTCAAATTCTTCGAGTACCTGGTTGTCAACCTTGGCACTGTCGCCAATAAATTGGCGTTTAGGTATTGTTACGTTCCGGTTACGTCCGGCGGTGGTAGTTCCTTCGTTGTGAGCTTTAGAATACTTCTTATCGGACACAATTTCAACTTCGCCGTTAGCAGCATTTTGATATTCAATACTCATGCCCAAATCGCCTGTGTCGCCTGTGAGAATAGGACGTGAAGCTTTAGCCCCGGTTATTTTTGGATTTAAGCGGCGTTTTACCTCTTCCCATGGTTCAAATGCTGTATCAGTAAATCCTTCGTCCTGAAAGTTCTCAGTAAATACGTCACGCGCAATTTTACCCATGATGACAGGTGCATCATCGTCGATAAATCGCTTAGCCTCATCGCTCATATTTAATAAGTGTTTTGCAAAAAATTTTCCATCCATATAAAATTTTATTGAAAATGAATAATTATTGAAAATAATTTGTATTTTTGTGGTGTCTGCGTTGTGCACGTGGACGCCTTATGGCAAATATAGCTTCGGTTGTGTTTGCCATTCGTATTTTAAGGCATAAAATCAAACATCTTGTCGTTAAAATAGAAAATAATTCTTTGCAGATTAGGATATTTATCGAATTCTGTTTTAGCTATTTGACTAAAATCTAATTCTTTTTCAGATTTTAATATAACTACATCTGCTTTTTTAGCAGCATCACCGATCTGACTGATTATATTTCTTCGTGTTTTTCGGCCGGCATTGCTCACTGTTTTAAGTTCAATAAATAAATTACCATCTTTTACATCTGCACATTTGCTGCTTTCCCAGTATTTTCCAAAGTAACGTTTCCTGAGTTCTTTCTCGCTTCTTTCAACAGTTGGAAGAAAATGTATATCATTATATCCTGCCTTTGTAATAAGTGGTAAATAAGGCTTATTAACCTCATTAAATTCTTTTTGCGCATTATAATGTAATTTGAAACGTATGCCATTTTCCTGTTTGTTCAAATACACAATATCATCCGTATTGTACAGCACACCAAGGTCGGGTATATGTTTATTTACCCGACTGAAATAAGGATGTTTTTGGGTAAATATCTCATTGGTATAATATGGATTGCCTTCGAGTCCTGGAGATACTGGAACTGGCTTAATATTGCTGTTATCTGTAACAGGTCTATCGGTATTTTTCCAGTCGCACTTACAGTTCCATATACAACCAGGTTGATTCTTTTTTAAAAATTCATCATCCATTGACCATACATGACCAACGTATGTCAGATGTAGTTCACGTGGTGAAGCCGAACGGGTATGAAGCCATTCAATGTTTGGGAATAGTCTCTTTTCCTTTGTGAATTGCGCCCATTGCTTGGCTACCCTGCAACGGTGCGAAGTAGTATTATATTCGGCAGCCTGGGCTCGGTTGGCTCTACCAATAACTACTTTAACAGCTTTCTTGTACTCTTCTTTGCTTCGCACAACGCCATTTATGTCGGCTTTGCATCGTTCTAATTGCTGAATGGTATAATTAGCCTTGGCAGCTGCCAGACGGCTTACATTGTTCTTAAACAGCTTCGCAGTCTCTTCGCTATCGGATGCAATGGCACGGTGCAGATCGTCGTTATACGTGTCGAAAACAGGTCGCATAAGTTCGCTACCTTTACCCTGCCATATTTTCTCTGTGGCGTCGTTCAGATAGCTTTGTCTGTTAGCCAGTTGCAGGCTTGGATATTCGATAATAGCCAACTGACGGACAGATAAATCGTTGTTGAAATAAAGAAGGTCTGTATCTATTTCCCCATCTTCTATTACAGCTTTTCCAACGTTTTGAACTTTGGAAAAGCTTATATTTTTAGTAGATGGGGCTACTCGAAAAAACTAAGCGACTGATTTTGTGGATTTCGATCACTTCGTGGATTTTCTTCGTCGAGTATGACATCATAAGTCGATTCAATATAGTCGTTATTAAGATTGTAACCGTTTTGCATGAGGACACCATCTACTTTGATTTTATCGGCAGTCTTTGTTTTTTTCTTATCAATAAGCTCAACAGTATACCCTTCAGGAATATCATATCCAAGATTACGAAGAACAGAAAGAAAGTCATCATTTATCCAGTCCTGCACATCCATAATGTCGGCATCAGTTATATCCTGAAGTATTTCAGAATGAACTGCCGCCTGCGAATGACTACTACCATCATCCATCGTCATTGTTTGACCTAAAATTCCTTTTGAAATTTCCTTATTTATTCGTTCTATTTTTCTGTCAAACACATTGAAGGAATCTGTTTTAGAATTCTCCTTTATTTCAATGTCAGTTTGCTTATCAAAAATGGCATAAGATTTCTTACCCATAGTAGACAACCATTGCTGCAGGTCATCCTTATGGTTTTTTGTGTTTATCGCTGTACGGGCGATACGTATAGGTACTCCGAATATTTGTTCAAAATCGTCCCACGATGCCCATGAATGCCGTTTGAAAATAGTCATTGGAGCTACTCTCTCGAGAATTCCAACGGCATTAGAATCTAACTGAATATATATTAGGAAATTTGAGAAATCGTTATACCGAATAGCGGTACCAGCTGGATTGTAGGCATCTTTTAAAAGCAATCCTTTTTCCGGAATAATATTTTCGCGATATATATCCTTTATTTTTTTTATATTGCCTGCTTCGAATTCTTCAATAAATACCATACTGTATCCATAGAATTTCGATTCCATAGCCATTTTGATAAAATGTCTAAACCATTTTTTATTCAACCATTTTGAACGCTCAAAATCTTCTGTTTCGTTTGTATCTTTAACGATTATTTTTTTGTTTTGAACTCTCAATATACGTTGATTTATGGCACCACTCAGATGATTGTCCAACATGGAATCTTTATATAACTGCTGAATCGGATATGTAACCGGATTAAAAGGGTCGTAGCGAATTGTACGCGAATTCTGCCAATCGGTAACTTCTTTCCTATATAAAGATTCATAAAGATGAAAATAATCAATTTCAATTTTATCCGAATCTCGCGTATCTTCCAATGGTGGTTGTTTGGCTTTTCGTCCGGTATTATTATTAGTTGCTGCCAGCTTCAGCTGTTGTTTTATATATTTATTTCTGTTGCTCATAATTAATAATTTGAATCAAATTGTACATCTCCACCAAACCGGAAATCCCCGGCAGCACCTTCTGTCTCTGCTTCTTCAACTACTTTATTGGGTAAAGTTCTATCGCCTAATTCACCGGTATATGATTTTTCGAGCCAATCTATTGCTTCCGCGTACCGGCGTGCTGCAACTGCATTTGTTTCGAGGGTGTGGCGTTCGTATATTTCATAGATTACTATGTCTTTTAGTCGTTTTACGATAGATTTTTTACGTGCAGTACCTTCTGCATTAAATATTGTATCAATGTCGTAATACCGGCTTAAAAATCCTTTCATTTTGTCAATACTTTCATCTATAATGTCGTTTACGATGTCATCGTTAACATCTGTAATTGCATCAATAAGATTCAAATCGACAACGGTGTTTAACTCATCTTTTGTCAGAAATGCCATTTTAATAACCTCCTCTTTCATCTTCTCCCATTACGGGGACTTTGTTGTTTTCATCTTCTACATCATTATTCAGATATTCCTGAGCTTTTAGAATCGCATCTGTAAGAGAGTCAGGAAAATCGACCGGATAATTACCCCCTTTTTCAAAATTCAACATTTGAGCTTTAGCTTCCTCCCAGTCAGGATTGTTTTCGAGCTCTTCCGAAAAATCAAGAATTCCGGTAAAAAGTACGCTTACAAGTGTTGTATCTATTTTTGTGTATTTATCAGTTACACTTTTTTGCGGCATTGGAATACATATAGATTTGTATTTTTGCGCAGCACGTATTAAAATAGGCTCATAAACAGCTTCTTGTGAAACGCTTGCGTCATAATAAAATATAATAGAACCATTTATCTTTAATGTTTTATTGGCTTGTGTGTAATGATATTGAAGAGCTGTTTCAATGTCAGCCGTTTGCCGGCAATAAATATCAACAACTGTCATGTGTAGGTCACGTACTCCAATTGTGGCCATCGCTTTATAACAGGCCTTGTCGGAATAAGCAAAGTCCCAATTTCCAACAATTACAATATACTTATCAAATGGTTTTGGCTTAACCATTCTTATCCACTCTTTTTTTATACGTTTTCCGGCGTTTATAGGCGTGTTATAAAATTCTCCTGAAAGCGTTTCTTTGTCGTGTTCGTATTGCTCAACTTTTCGAATGCAATCTGGTTTACTATAACGTTCTTTCCATGAAGGTTCCCAGTCTGTTGTTTGATTTAACTGATCATAATATTTAGTGGTAAGATTGACAATGTATAGACTTGCATACTTTTCTTTCCGGATCACGTTTTGTTTGGTATCAATTTTTTTAAGGTCGAACCCTTTACGTTTTGCAAGCTCATAGATAAGTCCTTTTTCGGTAAAGTAGTTGTTGTTGATGATAGCCCGCTCGGAATTGATAGAGAAAGCCCCCTGAATATCGCCGGTTACTTTATCTGCATATTCCTTGACCAGCGATTTATTAAGTGATTTTTTTTTATCTTCAAGATCGTCAAGTGATGTATATTCAAGCCTTACGCCATTTTGACGAAGTCCCCGGAATGGTTGGTCGATACCTAAAGCCATAAATGTGCAACGGTCTGTTGTTTCAAATTGTCCTTCGGCCCAGTTCCCGTAACTTTTTTGAATACCAAAATCTTTAATGATTCGTTCGTTACATTCAAATTGTACCTGTAAATCCTGAAGCAACATGGCGGCACGTACTTCATTAGCTCCTACAACGAGCTGAAACATGGCTTTTTTCGTTTGTTTAAGCCCGAATGCATAACCCATGTTTGCGTGAGTAGATTTTGCCCCTCCTCTGAAAATAAGGTTAAACAGAGTTATAAAATTGTTATAGTATAAATCTTTATATATGGATGTGTGATACCAGGCACAATCGCTATCAGCCATCGGGATGGTAGTTTCTTTCCCGAAGTAGTAATTGAACATCTCACCATAATTATCGGGTTTAAAGAGCCAGTCAATTCTTTTTCCCTGCTCCTCATCGGTTTCCCTTATTATAGTATTTATAGTTGCTTTTCGGATAAATTCAGATTTAGCTCTGAATCTTTCCAACAAATCTTTATACTCGGATTTAGTCATCCTTTCGTGCTATAAAATGCGGTTTCCCGGAATTTGTCTTTTGTAAAGTCTTTTGTAAAAAATCCATGTTGGCGTTGGTATTTAAACCACCTTGCTGTCACTATTTTCAATGCCCCTTTATATTTTATAATAAATACTTCGGTGTTTAATTTTAGGGCGATATTGTCTGCATGCCTTTTTAATCTTTTGATCTTATAGCCGATATAGTATTCCCGTATATCCGCTACTGTTTGCGAAAACCATTTCTTAATCATCACCTAATACTTCTTTTGTAAGTCGTGTTAATACTATCTCCATGCGTGCACGTGCACTTCTTAATTCGTTCAGAAGGTTTGTTTTTTCTTTTTGTGTTGCAGCCTTTTGAATCTCGTTCATATATTCTTCGCTGAGCATCTCATAAGCTTCGTGCATGTATGACAGTACTTGTTTTTTGCTGCTGAATTTCTCAAAAGCAGTTGCGTATTTAGCGGCCTGATCAGGTGTTATTTTCGGCGTTTTACCATCGAGTAAATCAGCATAGCTCTCAAGAATAGAATTTCTAATTTCCGAAAGAGCAATAATTTGAGAGCGTTTTGATTTCTCAAAATCATACTCGCGAATCCAGTCCTCCACGGTTCGCTTCTTTATATCGCCCATGATGTCTGCAATGGTTTGCGCGTCAAAACCCTTACAATACATTTGCCGGGCCTGTTCTATTTTTTGTAAACGTTCGGCCTGTGATATTTTAGGCATTTACATGATGTTTAATGGTTTGTATTATACATTATAAATAAAATGAGATACAAAGGTTTTATTTTTTTTCAGGCTTTAAAAACGCTTGATTTGTAGTTGTTTCTTTTTCTACAGTAGTTGTTGACAAAATGAACAACTACGAATACGACGTTTTTTTTTGTGTGTTTTTCAGTTTTACTTTGTCGAAAATTATTTATAAAAAATGGCTAAACAGGAACGAAAATTACCGGATGGAGCTTTGATGATTCCATTTACTATATGCGATGAGAGTATCAACAGATATGGTTGGAGGTTACTCGTTTCAGGTGGAGATCTTGTTGGATTTGAAAAGAACCCGGTGTGTTGCGTGCAACACTCAACATATATGATTCCTGTCGGTAAATGGTCTGATTTAAAACTCGGCGCTGGAAAGTTTACAGGCACAGTAGAATTTGACAGGAATGACGAAGATGCCGTGAAGCTGTATTGGAAGTATATAGATGGCTATATGAGTGCCGTAAGCCTCAATATCATTCCTATTGAAGAAAGCGACGACCCAAAATATCTTATACCCGGACAAACCAGGAGTACTGTTACAAAATGGGATTTAATAGAAATATCTCTTGTTACTATTCCTGGACAAAAAAACGCTGTAAAATTATCGACGCCTGAAGGCGGTGAATATAAACTCAATTTAATTACAAATAGCAAAATGGCTAAAGAAGAAAAAACAGTTGAGCAAATGCAGGCAGAGCTTGCAGCCTCAAAACAATTAGCTGCTGATAATCTTGTGATGTTTCACAAAGAACGCGGCGTAGTTCAGGATGGCGAAATTGCTTCATTAAAAAAACTTGCTTTGACGGATTATGATACTGTAAGTACAATGCTGGGTGCAAGAACTAAACCCGATGTTATTGATAAAAACGAAACGGCTGAGGACAAAGCAGATGCATTGGTTGCGTTGCATTTTAACCGCGGTGCTATTACAGATGGACAAAAGAAAATTTATCGTTTAAGTGCCATTGCCGATTACGAAGGTACAAGAAAAGAGCTTGAGGCTTTGAAAGGCCGTGACGGACTTGAAACTTTTGTTGCCGGTATTGGAAAACAACATGGCGAAAACGCTGGTAACGAGCGTTCAAAATGGACTTATCTGGATTATTATAAAAAAGATCAGGAAGCTTTGTCTATAATGGAGAAAAACGAACCGGGAAAATATAAGCTTTTAGAGGCTGAATTTTTAAAAGAAAGTAAAGGATTGGGTATATGTACCGTAAGTGAGTGATAAGTAGATTGCGAAGCCCGCGAATTACTTTGCGAAGCAAATTAAAGGAATAAATATAAATTAGTTTTTAAGGTATGAAAAGATTTTTAGTTTTTTGTGGACTACTGATTGTGGCTGTTGTGGCTGTTGTATCGGTTTTTGGTGGTGTTGGAACAGGTACATTGATAGCCATGCCTGCGGTAGTATTGGATACCCAGCAGATTGTATTCATGCGTTCCCTTCAGGAGGAATATGTAAAAATAGATACATGGTTAAATGATGCTCAGGATTTAAGTTCTTTTGTGGTTAATGGACAAACATTACGATTTCCGGAAGCTGGGGCTGCTCCCGCTGTTTATAAAAACAGGACAACAGATGTAGATTCTGTAGAACCTTCCGAAACCACTTATGATGTTTCGTTAGACTACTATGATTCTCAAAATTATAAAATGCGCAATATAAATATGCATGCATTGCCATTTAATAAAATGCAATATTATACAAATAAATCGGCGAATTCAATACGGCTAAAAGAGGTTAATGATGCTGCTTATGCCTTTGCTCCGGATGAAGCAGGTAACAAGAAGATAATAATAGCTACAACAGGAGGTGCCAGGGATGGATTCAAAATGCTTACTTTAAGTGATATTGTTGTATTAGCCAGGGCTTGCGATAATGCACAATTCCCGGATGGAAGAAATCTCGTTTTGCCATCTGATATGTGGTGGGATTTGGTTCAGAACAATGAAATTCTGAAAGCTCAGTTAAGCTATCAGCAAAATACGGGAACAATTAATCCAAACGTTGTAAACTATTACGGCTTTAAAATACACAAAGCTACTGATAATAGTATTGTGGCTTATGATATAGATGCATCTGCCAAAGCAGCTCAGGGGGCTTTAATTACAGGTAATGTGGTTCCTGCCGGATTTGTATTCTGTACAAATGAAGTGTTTAGAGCAGGGGGAGACTTTGAGATGTTCCTTTTAAATAAAGCACAAAATCCTACTGGCAGGGCTGATGAATTTGGTTTTGCACACCGCTTTAAAGCCGATTTCACAAAAGATGCTAAGAGATATTCTGCAATGGTATATCAGGCAATTTCTGCTTAATTTTTTCATAGGTGTTCCCAGTCATTGCCTCCTGTTATGGAGGCAATGATATGGTTTCAATTATAAATGAACAGAAGTGAGAAATATAAATCTATTCGCGATAGGGCTACGCAAAAGCTGACTTGGTTGAAGTTTGTTGACCTGCAAAAAGGACAGTTTAATAATTTGACTGAAAATTATCCTTTTCCATTACCGGCCCTGTTGATAGAATTTTCTGATTTTACGTTCAGTAATGAATCGGAACATGCACAAAAAGGTGACGGAAGTATTTCTGTTTATCTCTATGTTGGTTCTTTGTCAGATACCTTCAAAGGCTCTGAGCGTGAAGATGCTACTCTGAGCATATTGGATAAGTTTGATGATTTGTTTCAGGCCTTTGAAGGTTTTTCTGTTGATGACATGAAGCCGTTGAATAGAATAAGAGAATACAAGCCTGTTTACGGTAAGAAGTATATTATGTTCAAGGCAGAGTTTACAACATTGATAGATTCAAAGCTTAACGTTAATGTACAAAAGGTAAAACCGGAGCCTGATATTGCTCCAAAATTTAAGTTTTAAAAATGGCAGATATTAAATTTTTGACGCCTAAAATTTTACGTTGGGAAGGTGGTTTTGTGAATGATCCGGATGATTTAGGCGGAGCTACTAATAAAGGTGTTACGATAGCTACATGGCGGGCCGTTGGATATGACAAAGATGGGGATGGTGATATAGACGTTCAGGATTTAAAAATGCTATCAGCTGATGATGTGGCTAATCTTGTATTAAAGCCTCATTACTGGAATAGATGGCAGGCTGACAGGATAAATAATCAATCGATCGCCGAATTGCTCGTAGATTGGTTATGGGGGTCAGGTGCACATGCCATTAAAATACCACAAAGATTGCTTGGTTTGGACGATGATGGTATTGTGGGTAATATAACATTATCAGCTGTTAATGATTATGAAGATCAAGCTCTTCTTTTTAAATTGATTTTCGATGCACGGGTTAAATTTATTAATGATATTTGTAAAGCTCGTCCGGCAAACAATAAGTTTAAAAGAGGGTGGTTAAACAGGTTGAATTCCTATAAATTTAACGCGTAATGAAAAACTACTTATTAAAATTTTTGGCAGCATACGATTATAAATCGTTCGAGGATTTTCTGTTATCGCTATTTCCATCGTATAAATATCAATTGCATGGTGCTGTCATATCATTATCTGTAATTAGTGGTATCATTAATTACCTTTTTGGAATTACGCCTCTACTTGCTGTAGCGATGTTTATCGCAATTATAATTGAAATATTGACCGGTATACGTGCAAGCAAAAGACAAGGTAAATCTTTTGAATCGTTCCGGTTTTCGAGATGCATAATTAAAATTTTGATATGGCTATCGATACTATTTATAATTAATGCCTTTAAACGTGAATTTTCAGCATCAAATTATTGGATAGATATTGCAGCCTTTTCATTTTTCAATTTTGTTTATGTTGCAAGCCTCACTGCTTTTATGGTAGAGTATGTTACATCTATTCTTGAAAATGTGTCGGTATTAAAAGGGAAAGAAAAAACGGCTTTAATTGAAGCAATACAGGGAGGCTGGCAAAATTTATTATTGCATATAAAACCAAAGCAGTAAAATGAAACCTAAAATAATTTTAATTTTAATAATAGCCCTTGCAGTGGTGTCGTGCAAAACCGTCAGGCAAAGTCAATCTGCAACGTTGAATACCTCGACTGATATGACGGTAAATCAGTCGAGTGAACAGAATAATAATGTAAAAGTTCAGGTAGACAGTTCGAATTTAGTTATAGATAAAGGTCAGGTGTCTGAAGCTACAACCGAGGAAACTACAACGGTTGTTTATTCACCTGTTGTTGACTCAATTACCGGAAAACAGGCTGTTGTTTCTGTTTCAACTACCACGCGTAAAATTATAAAATCCGAGTTGAAAAATTTACAACAAACGAAACTGGACAATTCTAAAATAACCGATAACACGAGCGTTGCAACTGATTTAAAATCTATTACATCAGCTCAAACAAATAGTTCTAAAAAGAACATTACTACTTCAGGATTTAAAATGTCAGGTTGGCTTATTGTTATTAAAATAATTTTAATATTAGCGATTCTAATATCTGTATATTTTTTATTCAAACGCTATAAAATTTATTCATTATGTCGAAAAAAGATAATGCAGCTAATACATCTGCTGAAAAAACTGTAGAAAAGGCCGCTACCAAAGGAACGGCTCAGGAAGCTGAAAAGCTAATGAAAAAGCTTGGTGTGAAAGAAATTTGGTATTGTTCTGTAACTGGATATTGGTTTACAAAATCAGACCTTGCTGCTGAACATGGTAAAAAAATAGGTAAAACCCCTGAAAATTATAAATTATAATGGCTCTTCCAAATGTAAATATTACGCTTGTCCGCAACGGTCTCGGTTTAGTAACAGAAACTGATGACAATACCGTTGCTATGATATTGCCGGGTGTTGCCGTTGCGGATAAGATAAATTTGAACGAAGCTCATGCCATTTATTCCACAGATGAAGCAAATGATTTGGGTATTAGTTCATCGTCGAATGCTGATGCTTATAGGCATATAACCGAATTTTATGATATTGCCGGAAGTGGCGCAAAACTTTGGATTATGCTTGTGTCTGATACTACAAAGCTTTCCGCGATGGTCGATTCCACATTGCTGGTTTGTCCTGCAAAAACTATTCTGAACGCCGGTAACGGTGAAATTGTGGCTTTAGGAATAGCTGCTGCACCCGATGACGGTCTGGATGATGTAACTACCGTTGACGGTCTGGATGCAGAGGTGAAAACGGCGAGAACAAAAGGTCAGGTATTGGCGATGGATTATTTGGCTAAAATAATGCCTTTTGTACTGGTTGTTGAAGGACGGAAAATGACAAATGCCGAATCGTTGGCCGATTTACATGAAGAGAGTAATTACAGAACTTCTGTTGCTTTGTTTTCTTCTAAAAATGATCAATCGGCTTCTGTGGGATCAGTATTGGGCCAAATAGCGGCTATTTCCGTGCAGCAAAAAATATCGCGGGTTAAAAACGGAGCTATTCCTGTTGATACTGCTTATCTGAGCGATGGAGTTGCTATTTCAGGGCGTGAAGATTTAGCCACTATTCACGATAAAGGTTATATCATTGCACGTCAATTTTCAGGTAAAGCCGGTTATTATTTTAATAGCGACTACACGGCCACCGGATTGACAGACGACCTTGGAACAATATCGCATATTCGTGTAATTGATAAGGCTTTAAAAATAGCTTACAACACTTACATTGAGGAATTGGACGATGATGTTGAAGTGAATGACGATGGAACTTTACATGCTTCTGTAGCATCTTATCTGAAACAAAAAATTGAAAATCAGGTTAACTCTTCCATGGATGGAGAGATATCCGATTTTGCAGCTCAGATTGATACTACCATTGATATATTATCGGGTAATTCGCAAAAGATTTATTTAAATATTACTCCAAAGGGTTATTTAAACCCGATAGAGGTAGTATTGAGTTTTGTAAATGAATGAAAAATATGCCAATGTGCTAATTAATAGCACTGGCACAATAACACATTAACGTATTAAAATAATTAAATATGGCATTTAGTTGGTCGGAATACCGGTGTTTTATGGGCGGCAGATTTATAACCGGTATTCGCGGTTTTAAATATAAAATGGGCCGGGAAGTTGAACCTATATACGCCGAAGGCGATGAGGTTGTCGATGTAGGATTTGGAAACAGGTCATACAGTGGAGAAATTAAATTATTACAAAACGAGCTTGAAGCCATTATTGCAGCTGCTCCTGATCCGTTTGCCATTGAGTTTACAATGGTACATACATACATTCCAGCTAATTCAACAACCGGAAGAATTATAACCGATGTTTGTGATGGCTGCCGGTTTACCGAAATTGAAAAAGCCATGGAACAGGGTGCAAAATACATGGAAATAACAACTCCGCTATTTGTAAAAAAAGTAAAGCCAAATACTACTTATAAACAATAATATGGAAACAGAAAAAAAACTTACAGGTGAGGTAACACCGGAACAAATAGCTGCCTGGAAAGCCAAATATGGAAAAGTTCACGGTGTAATAGTAGATGGTCATATTGCTTACGTTCGAAAGATAGACCGGGCTACTACGAGTTATGCCCTTAGTCAGATGTCTATTAAAATGTTGAAAGGAGAAGGCGATACAAATGACATGGAAATGAGCATGGGCAAACTATTTAAGACCGGCGAGGCGGTGATGACAAATTGCTGGCTTGGAGGTAGCGAAGAAATTAAGAATGATCCATCCTTGTGGATGAACGCCTGCATTAAGGCGGGTGAACTTATCGAATTTAAAGAAAGTGAGCTAAAAAACTTTTAAGCGAGGCGTCTGAAAACGTTGAAAGCGACTGGATAGGTATATTGTCCACCACCTTAGAATATTATCTTGGATATGACGTCTCGCATTTAACTGATAAAGAATGGTCAAGAAAAGTGGCTCAGCTTGAGTACGTACGTAAACAAGAAGCAGAAGAAAATAAGTGATGAATAGTAGTGCTGTTGAATATATTTTACGTGCGCGCGACATGCTCAGCGGTGTTTTGAAGAATGCTTCAAAGGCCGCTGAAAATGCATCAAAAAGTGTAAATAATGTAGGAACAAGTACTCAAAAATCAATGTCCATCGCTCAAAAATTTGTTGACAGAACTGGGCAATCATGGAAAAAATACATTGAAAATCTCAAAGAATCTAATAATAAAACTAACGAACTGGCCAGCGGGATCAGAAAAGTAGTTGGTGCTATGGCATTGTTTCAGGGTGTAAAAGCAGTTGTAAAATTGGGAGCAGATTTGGAACAGTCGAAAATAAGTTTTGATGTATTGCTTGGAAGTGCCGAAAAAGCAAAAGTTATGCTTGATGGCATTAATAAATTTGCAAATGCTACACCCTACGAAAATAAAGGGCTGATTGATAATGCAAAAATGATGCTTTCGTTTGGTACTTCAGCCGAAAAGATACTACCAAATTTAAAAATGATTGGCGATATAGCCATGGGCGATGTTAATAAAATGAGTTCTTTGACACTTGCTTACTCTCAAATGTCCAGTGCCGGTAAATTACAGGGTCAGGATTTATTGCAAATGATTAATGCCGGATTCAATCCGCTGAATGAACTTGTAAAAATTACCGGTAAAAGCATGGGAACGCTGCGTAAAGAAATGGAAGGTGGAAAGATATCGGCTCAAATGGTAGAAGCTGCTTTTCAACATGCAACCGGCCAGGGTGGAATGTTCTTTGGGATGATGGATAAAATGAGTCAAACAGCTTCAGGTAAGTTCTCTACATTGGTTGGAACATTAAGACAAACCGGCGCTGAAATTGGTTTAAAACTTTTGCCGTATGCTAATAGTTTAATGAACTTCCTGATGCCAATGGTTGATTGGATTGGTCGTAATTCAGACATGCTTTTGCAACTTACAGGTGTTGCTTTAGGCGCATTTGCAGCTTTTAAATTAATTACAGGTGCAATTAAATTATGGACTATTGCACAAGCTATTTTAAATGGTACAATGTTACTTAACCCTGTGGGGTTGGTAATTGCCGGAATCGCCGTTTTAATAGCTATAATAGTTGTTGCCTGGAATAAATTTGCCTGGTTCCGCGGAGGCGTCATGGGCGTTTGGGAATCGTTTAAGCTTTTAGTAAAATTTATAAAAGATGTCGTTGTAGGTTATATTAAGGGTCTTATTTCTATGTTTACAGGCCTTGGTAAGATAATACAAGGTGTTTTTTCGCGGGATTGGGGAAGTATAAAAGAAGGTGCCAAGCAGGCTGCAGGTGGTTTTGCTGAAAGTTTTGGAGGTAATTCACTGGTAAAAGCAGCTATTGACAACGGTTCTAAAATTGGAGCTACATGGGCTAAAGGTTATAACAAGGGTCTTGATAGTTTTGCCAACCCAAAAACAAGATTAGATGCATCTTCATTAACAGGTAATTTATCTGGATCAGGTGCCGAAGCAAAAAATATTAACCCTCTTGATACAAGTAAAAGTATTGCTTCATCAGGAAGTAAGCCAACTAATATATCTATAGTTTTAAACAAAGAAATGGTTGGTGAAATAAAAATATATCCTTCTAATATGACTGAAGGGGCTGTTGATCTTAAAAATAAAATTGTAGAAGTTTTAATGCAGGTACTCAATAGTGCTAACAGAATGGCAATAGAATAAATAATATGAGTGGTTATAATTTTAATGAATTTGATTTAGGTAAAATCTTCAAAAGCGTTTGGGGATATACGGCTGCTCCTTTTTTATTCACAAAAAAAAAAAGTAGATCTGATTATAGTTTTGGAGATGACATTGTACGCCGGGAAAATAATATAAAAGGTTCTCCTTTTTATAGTACAAATAATAACGGTAATGAAGTTTTTCTTCCTATTTGGCTTATTCGTACAAATGGAGATAAATTTTTACTGCAGAATACGGTATCTTCATTTACAAGTAAAAAAAACATTGTTGAAACAACACTTATAAACCAACAGGGCTCAGTCAAAGAAGAAATATCAATTGACGACTGGGAAGTAAATGTAAAAGGTATAATAGTTTCGGATGATTATGATTATCCGGATCAGCAGGTAGCTGACCTGCGACAATTATACAAACTTAGTGAATCTCTTGAAATTGAAAATGCACGTAGCTCTTTACTTTTTGAAAATAATGAACGTGTTGTAATTCGTGATTTAAAATTTACTGAAATTAAAGGAATGAAAAACATGCAGGCTTTTGAAATGAACCTGGTAAGCGATTTTGAATTTAAACTGATTTATTAATGTACGTCAAGTTACGCGGACATATTGAAGTTATACGAAAATCTGATAATAAAACTGTTTCGTTTGATGCTTTCAATTCTGTAGAAGTAGAGTTGGATATATTTAAAATAAATCAATCCTGCAAGATTAGAATTCCCTTGTCGGCACGCCTCGAATATAAAGAGAAACAAAAAGGTGAAAGTATTCAATCGGCAACACTGTTTTCGCGTGGGGATAAAATTACTGTTTGGCTTGGTTATGATGATGATTTGCAAAAAGAATTTGAAGGCTTTATTTATCGACTTAATTATAAAACGCCTCTTGAAATAGAATGTGAAGGATATGAATATCAATTGCGAAGTGTTTGCGAAACGAAGACATGGAAGTCAACCAATCTGAAGACTGTACTTCAGTATTTAATTGCCGATACAGATATTGTTTTGAGCAATTTGATACCGGATATAAATTTTACAAAATATATTATACCGGCTAACACAACGAAGCTGGAACAATTACAACGATTGAAGGAAGAATATCGGCTTACTGTATTCTTTATGGAAAATACATTATATGCAGGGTTGGCCTATAGTGTTGATCGCGGAACTGTAAAATATAAATTGGGTTATAATACTATTACCTCCGACGAGTTGAAATATCATAATGCCGACGATGTAAGTCTTAAAGTTAATGCTGTCTGTATAAAGCCGGATAATACGAAAGTAAAAGCAACTGTTGGAGATAGTGAAGGAAGTTTGCGGACGTTGTTTTTTTATAACATATCTTCTTTGGATGAATTAAAAAAGGTAGCTATGGAAGAATTGCAAAAATACAAATATTCCGGCTATGAAGGCGATATAAAAACATTTATACAGCCGTTTGCATGTCCTGGCATGAAAGCTCAACTTACTGATCCTAAATATGACGAACGCGGAGGAACTTACTATATAACAAAGGCGGTTGTAAAAGCAGACCGAAATGGAGGCAGGCGAAATGTATCAATAGCTGTAAAATTATTATGACTCCGGAAGAAAAAATAAAAAAATATATACAGCTTCTCGGAAGAGGTAATGAAAAAACATTTTTGGCTACGGTCGAGAATAATTATCCGGATGCTGATTATATAGATGTAAAAGATTTATCCGGGACACTTTATACTGAAGTGCGAAAACGCGCTGCTATTGGAGATGATGACGATGCAAAAAAAGGAATAGTTGTAACACCTGTTATTGGTTCTTCGGTAATAGTTAGTCGTATAGGTGACAGTGATGAACTATTTGTAGAGATGTTCTCTGAAGTTTATGGTGTTGTGTTTGATGGCGGTGAAAACGAAGGGCTTGTAAAGGTCAAAGAAATTACAGATAAGATAAATGCGATTGAAACTGATATTAATAATTTGAAAACGGCATTTAGTACGTGGGTGACATCTCCCAGTGATGGTGGAGCTGCTTTAAAGGCAGTAACGGCAACATGGGCGGGTTCTCAATTACAGGTAACAAATAAAGCGGATATTCAAAACGAAAAAATTAAACACTGATGGCAAAAGATAAAGGCATATTACTGACTGAAAACAACGATCTGGACATTAAAGTCGTTCGGGATGCTGACGGTAAAATCGTTTCCGGTTTACAAATTGGTGATGTAACACGCCAGAATCAACGCACAATTATATTAGCTCAAAAAGGCGAAATAAAAGAAGCTCCAACGATGGGTGTTGGACTGGCTTCATTTATCGATAACGATGATCCTTCGGATTTGCTTCGGGAAATTCGGGCAAACCTTCGGGAAGATGGACAGGTTATAAGTTCTTGTGGCTTTAATGATGATGGAAATCTTTTAATTGATGCTGAATATGAAAGTTAAAGATGGACAATCCATAATCGACATCGCCATTCAAGAACTCGGAAGTGCAGAAGGAGCTTACGATATAGCAGTGTTGAATGACATATCTATCACCGACACTCTCAACGTTGGCACGGAGCTTACAATGCCGGATGTTGTGAATAAGTCGATAGCTGCATATTACAAATATAAAAGAATTAATCCGGCAACATCACTCTGTGAAAGTGATACTGTTCTGTTACCTGGTGGCATTGGATATTGGTGTGTTGGCGTAGATTTTATTGTACATTCAGATTCTGGTATTGGGTATTTATGTGTTGGAATAGATTTTACTGTTAATTAAATGGCGCGTTCACTTACAGATATAAAAAATACGATGACAGATGAGTTTATGAATTCTTCTGTTATGGCTGACAAATATGGATTTGCTGTTGGAGATTCATTTTATGATGTTTTTTCAAAGGTATCATTTGAAAGCATTTGGTTGTATATAGTAGCATTTGGTATATATGTGTTTGAATGTATTTTTGATGCACATAAAACGGAAGTAGCTGATCTGATTGCAGCAGAGCGACCTCACACTCTTTTGTGGTACAAGAATAAAGCTTTAGCTTATATGCATGGACATGAGCTTGCTGATGGTACAGGAGAATATGATACAACAGAATTGACAGATGATGAGATTACTGCATCTCATGTAGTTGGAAATGCCAGCGCTGTTGAAAAGGCAAATATAGTTTATATTAAGGTGGCTACGTCCGCGCCGGCGAAATTAAGCGATGATCAGGAGGCTGGTCTGGAAGCTTACTTCCGGGAAGTGAAAGATGCAGGTGTTAAGTTACAGATAATAAATCGGAATGCTGATTACTACAAAGCTGAAATAGATGTTTATTATGATCCAATGGTTTTGAATTCGTCCGGAATACATGCGGTTACAGGTAATGAGACGGTGCGAGGTGCTGTTTCTGAATTTATTGCAGCGTTGGAATTTAACGGACAGTTTAGGCATGATGCGTTACGAACATCACTCAATTCTTTAGATGGTGTTGTGATAGCAGAGTTAAAAATTTCTCAAATATCAACTGATGGAATAAATTACGATAATATAGATGCGTATGTTACTCCTGATGCAGGTTATATGAAGGTATATGAAGATAGAGATTTGCTGATAAATTATATTGTATATGAAACTGTTTCGGATTGATATTGACAAGTTGGGAGTTCTTCTGTTACCAACCATTTTACGAAAGGTTTTGGTTGTGGAATTTATACGAATATCGTTACATCCTTTGCATTATATTCAGGATATATTCTTTACAAACAGGGGAAAGAATATTTATAAACTGACACATAACAGCCAGGTTTGTAGTTTAAAGTCCGTGCTTAATGATGCTTTTCCCTCCCGTTCGAAAGACTTTGAAATAGAAGATGCTGAAGATACAGGGCTATGGCAATATTCAATAGATAACGAAGATATTGATAATCAGCTTATGGTAACAGATGTAAGCAATATAATTATATATGATGAAGAAATGATGACGAAGTTTGCCGACTTTGTTGTAAAGATACCAAATAATCTGAATAGTGTTGATAATCTGAATGTTGTTCGTGCTTTAGTTAATACTTACAAATTAGTTTCAAAAAAGGCTATATATGAATTCTATTAATTTTATAAACGATAAAAAGAAGTTTCCATTAAGTACACAAGTGCTTGATTTCTTACAAGCTATAGTGAAGCAAGCTCATAAATTAGCTCTTATTGGTGGCTCCGACAAATATATACTCGCCGGATGTGAGCTTACAACTTCCAATACTTACAATTCCGGATATGTGGTAATAAATGGAGAGATATTGCAGTTTACAGGTGGCTCAGGAAGTGCCGCAAGTTCGGTTCGTATCAAAGAAACGACCTCGGACATTATCGCTGAATATGATACCTATAGTAATGCTCTTGTGACGCGAATCTTAGAGTTTGGCAGTAATGTTGGCGGTGTTGACACGTATACGTGGAATACTTTTACAAGAATTAAAACGAATATTGAATTAGCCGCTACCTATGCGACGAAAGATGAGCTTTCTGCATTGAGTAATTTGTTAATGCCGAAGGGTGGCATTATCATGTGGTCTGGGGCTATAACAAGTATTCCGGCTGGATTTGCGCTATGTGACGGTTCTACTAATGCCGATTGGGGAGGTAATGTCCCTGACTTACGTGGTAGATTTATCGTTGGTTATAATGGTTCGAGCAATAATCTGCCGGCAATAGTTACTGATGGGCTTGAAGAAAATTATGCTGCTATTGGCAATAGGGGGGGGAAACCGAAGGTACTATTGTCTGCAGATCAGTCCGGATTACGAAGTCATAACCATGGATTTACATCTGCGGGAATCCGTAAATCAGATATTGATGGAACCGGTAGCCAGAAAGGCGCCGAGTTTACAACAGATGGCACAATATTCACTACAGATAATGCTGCAGCTCTTTCTGCATCGGATTATCACGAAAACAGGCCTCCCTATTTTGTTTTAGCATTCATTATTAAAGTAATATAATTATGGCAAAATTATCGTTGGATACTTTAAAAAGTTATTTCACTACAGGCTCAAAACCTACACAAACTCAGTTCTGGGCATGGTTAGACTCATTCTTTCATAAAGATGACAATATACCTGTTACTCAAATAGATGGTTTACAGGCAGAACTTGACAAAAAAATAGACAAAGATTCTATTTCTATTTCCGATGTTTCCGGATTGGATAATGAGTTAAGTATCGTTGTGAAGACAACATCGCAATCTCTTACAGAGTCTGAAAAGTCTCAATCTCGGACAAATATCATGGCAGCTTATTCGGCAGATGTTCTTTATTTGAGCCATAGAGTGGATCTTATTCAGGATGGCTATTTTGGCGGGTCTGCAAATAATTATATTATCATTAAGAATATAGCTAATATGATTGATCGTGGCAATCAATTATTATCTGCTTATGATGCAGCAAAGTTACGGACAGATTTGAGTGAAAATAATCAATTTACAATTATATGTTATCCTGGCAGATATCTGTTGGATAGGGTATTATCAATTGACACGGATTGGATTAATATAGTTTCATTAACAGGTGAGTGTGATATTGAGTTGCAAAGGTATACTTCTGAATATGATAATGCACAAACACCTGAAGTAGTTATTGTTTCTGCTGAAAACTGCCATGTTAAAGGCGTTAATCTTATTGGTATCGCTTCAACAATCGGATATTATGGCAATTACTATGCGAATGATAATTATATATCAGCAAGCGATTATTACGGCACTACTGTAATATCTAAAGGCGTGTTTACTGTTACGAGCACATTTAAAGGAATTATTGAAAAATGTAAATCAGGAGGAAAGAGTTTTGGATACAACATCGGGTCTCTATACGGTACGTTCATTGATGTTGAAGCAGAAGATGAAAGTTTTGGATATAACTGCTATACTTACGCAATATTTATTCGATGTACCGGTAGAGATAAATGTTATTCTTACGGAAAGCCATTTAACGGACAAATAATTGACTGCATAGGTAGAAATTACTGTATAGCCTATCATGCGAGTATGCAAGGACTTATACACAATTTTACAGGTGGAGATAACTGTATCTCTGTAAGTAACAATATTAATGGTATTGTAAGAAATTCAAATATCGGAGATAATGGATATGCTCATAGTGGCTATTTATATGGAAGTATGAGTAATTGTAGCGGTGGCGAGGCCTGTGTATATTCTGTCGTGCCTGGTGGTTTTATAAATCATTGCATATTTTCTTCGGGACTTAATTCTATCAATGGAAAAGTGTTATTCACAACATTAACAGATGGAACATTTGGGAATACAACTCTTTTAGGCATTACGAGATATTGTGTAGACGGGAATGGAGCAACTAATAATCAAAATTAATTAAAATGGATATAGTATATTTATTTAGAGGCGGTAGCACAAGCGAGTTATTATTCTCGTTAAAAAGTGTTCATCAGTTTGTAACCGGTTTTGACAGTATATTCGTTGTTGGTACCGTTGTGAATATTCCCTTCGTAAAAAACATAGTTAAAGAATATAACACAGGTAACAGGTATCTGAATGTGTATTCAAAACTGGAAGATGTCTGCAATAATGAAGATATAAGTAATGACTTCCTTCTTATGAACGATGATTTTATATTCACAAAATCAATTGATTTGCTTAAATATAAGACAAAATATCTTTCGGATTTGACATACAATAGCAATGACAACAGATCTACTCTTTTTGGTAACACTATTGGCTATTTAACAGAAAATAATTTGACTACACATAACTTCGATGTCCACGCCCCAATGATTTTCAATAAAAATAATTTCTTGAGAATGCCATGTTCAAAAGATAGTTATATGTATAGTTTTCGTAGTTTGTATGGAAATATATATTTTGACAACGATAAAATGGAGGAGATAACAGAAGATTTTGTCTGTCATTCTCCATCAATGTTAAACGATAAAATAAATTCTGAGGATGAAATCGTTGGCACTACAGACTTATTGCTTTTCAAGCATCGAGCGGAAGTGGAGAATTTACTGAATAAGTTGTTCACTCCTAAAATATATATATCACTAACGTCCACTCCTGCACGTCAGAATTACATTCAGGACTTTATATTAATCCTGAAAAAACAGACTTTTCCCTTTGAAAAAATCATTTTGAATATACCAACTGTTTATAAAAACTCCGATGAAATATTCTCAGTTCCTGATGCTGTATTGAATGATGAAGCTGTTTATATTAATTTTATTGATGAGGATTTAGGCCCTATATCTAAAATTGCACCTGTTAGTAATTTAGATTTTATAAAAGGTAATGATTATATATTGTCTGTTGACGATGACATTGACTATCCAGCTAATATGCTTGTAGAATTTGTAAAGGACGCATTTACTGGTAAAGACAGATGTATTTCTGGCAAAACTATTGGTGTTGTTGACGGAAAGGTGATATATGATGGATATGGCAATAATAAGTATATAGAAGGCTTTTCGGGAGTTTTGTATAAAAAATATTTTTTGGAAAAAATATATACATTTATATTTAAATTCAAGGAAAATGAGGACTGTTATAGGTCAGACGATATTACATTATCGGAATTTCTCAGGAACAATAACGTGGCAATTGAGAAGATAAGATCTATGTCGTATAATGCGCAAAAGTTTGCTTCAGAAGGTCGAATATTAAATTATGGTACCGAAGAAGACGCACTACATGCTGACGATATTGGAAAGAGATATTCAAACGCTATCGAATATCTTAAAACTTTAAATTAAATGAAAATGGTACAGTATAAAGAAATATATTCAAACGATGGGGTTAACTGGTATAGGACAGCTACAGTTGAATTAACAGATACTCAAAAGGCATTGCTGGAATCTGATATCGAAGAAGATCAAACATTGAAATCTGAGCTTATAGAAACTATTAACACACAATCAAAAGCTGTTGTTTCTGAGACAGAAGCAACTATTTGTGCTGAAAAGTACGAAACTATTAAACCAGATTTTGACACATTAATTAATATAGCAATGTATATTCAATATATTGAAATTGAGGTGTCAGATATTGTTGTTGAACAGGCCTTGAACATATCAGGTATTATTAATTACCGACAACACGGTATCCATAAACAATTAAGATTTTAATTAAACCCCCACCGCTATTCGTCCGTATCTCACCCCGGACGAATAGTAAAGGCGCGTGCACGCCACGGCAGAGGCAGTAATGCCTTGTAGCCGGCGTGCACGCGCCTTTGTTATGTTTGTGAGATATGCAAAATTAAGTATTAGTTTTTTAAAATAAAATAGATGAATAAAATTTATGCACAAGCCCCATTGCCATTTCAGGGGCAAAAAAGACGATTTTTAAAGCCCTTTAAAGAAGCTTTAAAAGCAAATTATAGTAAAAATTATATATTTATAGACCTATTCGGTGGCAGTGGTTTGCTCAGTCAGTGGTGTAGAGAATGTTTCCAGAATGCAACTATTGTATATAATGATTTCGATAATTACAGTCAGCGAGTTGCAAATACGGAAAGAACCAATGTTCTGTTGAACATTATTCGCGATCTGGTGAAAGATTGTGCTCAGGACAAGTTAATACCAAAGCCAATAAAAGAATCTATATTAAAGATCATAAAAACAGAAGAAATGGCATCCGGATTTGTTGATTACATCACGTTATCGAGTAGTTTGTTATTCAGTATGAAATATGTTACTAATTATGATCAGCTGGCAAAAGAAACGATGTATAATGTGGTTCGGAAAAATAACTATGAAAATGCAGCTGATTACCTGCAGGGAGTTGATATTGTGCATCAGGATTACCGTGAGCTATTCAATCGCTGGAAGCATCTCGATAATGTCGTGTTCCTGGTAGATCCACCATACCTGTCAACTGACTGCAGCACCTACAGCAGCTACTGGCGTTTGTCGAATTACCTGGATGTACTTCAGACCTTACAGGGGACTAACTATTTCTATTTCACGTCAAACAAAAGTTCCTTGTTGGAGCTAACCGATTGGATGGAGCGTAATATGAATGCTAAAAATCCATTCTCCGGGGCGAATAAAGTGGAAATGAATGTGAGAATGAACCATAACAGCGGTTACGTGGATATAATGTTATGGAAGAAAAAATGCAGCTTATAAGCTATTATAAGCAAAAATAAAAATAAAATAGCTTAAAACAAATACTATACTATATATCTATAATTCCAAATGTAATCTATAATTCCAAATGTAGTAGTACTAAAAATCATTTGGAATTATAATTGTAATCTTTTGGAATTTTGGAAATCACTGGATGGATTATTCAACGAAGACAGAAAGGCTTTATTGAAATTATATAAAGTTGCTGATGAATTCCATGGAGCCTCAAAACGCCGGAGAGCCTACGAAGTTTTGCCTACTATACAACGTTTGGATCAGGCTTCGCTTGATACCGGACAATATTACATTCAGGCCGTGGATTATTTTTATGAAATTTCAATGTCGCTACGTTATATTACTGAATCGAGCTACAAATTTATTGATAATGCCCACGAAGGCTTCAGTAAAGAACAAATTGAAGATCTGAGAACTCTTGGAGCCGAGTTTATTTCTGTATATCAGGAATTTGACACAATGATCAAAAATAACAACTATTCCGGTTTGGAAAAAATAAAGGAGCGCAGAGCACAAATTCTTGATCTTTACTCTGATCTTGTCAAAAAACAAATTAAGCGTACCAAAGAAAAAGAAACCGGAACACGTAACAGTATTCTTTATCTGAACATCTTGAACGAAACCAAAGTAATTGCCATGAAATCGGTAAACCTGATGAGGGCACAGATGAACCTGTTCCATTCTGATGATTTCAATGCAATTATTAACAAAAATAATTCATACTAACATAAAAACGAAGACACAAAGCATCTGAAAAAACTCAGATGCTTTGTGCTTTTATTTTTATTACAAAGCAGCATTGACCTATTTTTTCATTCAACCCAATTACAGATTCTGATTTACAGGTAAGTTTCTCTATCTATTTCCACAAAGCCAATAAAACTTTTATCTTTGTATCTGTTATGTGTTATACAATAAAAAAATCAAAAAAATGATACAGCGTATTCAATCTCTTTATTTGCTATTAATTGTTATTCTTTCATCCGTAACTTTATTTGCTCCGGTAGCCGAAATGGTAAGTTCTGTAGGAGCTGGAACAGCATACATTCTCGATTTTAAAGGCATATCCCAGGTAAAAAGTACAGGAAATGTAGTAGTTGAAAGTTTATGGGCTTTAACCACGATTTCAGCCATTATTCCGATTGTAGCATTAGTTACTGTTTTTATGTTTAAAAAACGGATACTTCAGATAAGACTCTGCGTTTTCAATATGGTTATTATGGCCGGTTATTATGGTATGTTATTTTTACATTTATGGCTGGCCAGTGCAAAATATCATGCAGACTGGCATCTTTCATATCCGGTAATATTTCCTTTAGTTTGTATTATTCTCGACATTCTTGCTATCCGTGGTATTGGCAAAGATGAAGCATTGATAAAATCATTGAACAGAATTCGGTAAACAGTTCAATTGTTTATAAGGTTTATGTATTCCATGTTTATAAACATCTCGAAACGAATGAACCAATAAACTAAACACCGCATCTTCTTGTTTCATAATATCACCATCAAACTTTGAAATTATGAACCTGAAACTTTTTTTATCAGGCTTACTGATATTGATTACCCAGTCGGCCTGCAATCAAACTCAAAAAACAGAACAGAAGATGAAATACAACAAACTTACAGAATTTGAACAGGCAGTTATATTGCACAAAGCTACCGAACGGCCCTTTACAGGAGAATATGTGGACACAAGTGATTCCGGAATTTATGTCTGCCGCCAGTGCAATGCTCCCCTTTACCGGTCAGATGATAAATTTGAATCTCATTGCGGATGGCCGAGTTTCGACGACGAAATTCCCGGAGCAGTAAAACGTATTCCAGATGCAGACGGACATCGTACGGAAATTGTCTGTGCAAATTGTGGAGGCCATCTCGGTCATGTATTCGAAGGCGAAGGTTTTACACCCAAGAACGTCCGTCATTGTGTAAATTCAATATCTATGAAATTTATTCCTAAAAATAAAACACTAAAAATGGATACAGCTTATTTCGCCTCAGGTTGTTTCTGGGGAACTCAATATCATTTTATGAAAACCCAAGGTGTAGTGTCTACAACTGTCGGCTATATGGGTGGACACACCCAACATCCTTCTTACAAAGAAGTTTGTTCAGGAACGACCGGACATATAGAAACCTGTGAAGTTGAATTCGATCCGGCAAAAACTTCTTTCGAAAATCTGTTGAAACTATATTACGAAACTCATGATTTCGAACAGGTTGGAGGACAGGGTCCCGATATCGGAGAGCAATATCAGTCGGTAGTTTTTTATACAAATGATGCCCAAAAGGCAATGGCAGAAAAATATCTGGGAATTTTAAAAGATCTGGGATACAAACCGGCAACACAATTACGCAAGGCTCCTGTATTCTGGCCGGCGGAAGATTATCATCAGGAATATTACGAAAAGAAAAACGGTACTCCCTATTGTCATGTGTACCGGAAAATCTTCAAATAAAAAATGAGGCCATTCCCTAATTTATATTCAGGAAGGCCTCACTTCTTTTAATATATCATTTAAATTCCGGCAATTTCTTTTATCTGTGAAATTATATCCTGTGCAAATTTATCGGCTTCGGCAAGACTCGCCGCTTCAGAATAAATTCTGATAATCGGCTCCGTATTCGATTTACGCAAATGTATCCAGCCTGTCGGGAAGTCAATTTTCACACCATCAATGTCATTCACATCATCATCGGTGTATTTTTCTTTAATCGTCCGGAGAACATGATCTACATCAATCGCCGGAGTAAGCTGAATTTTATTCTTCGAAATATAATATTGAGGATAGGTTTTCCGTAATTCCGACACCTTTTTGCCCGATTTAGCAAGCATGGTCAGAAAAAGAGCAATTCCTACTAAAGCATCCCGTCCGTAATGACTGGCCGGATAAATAACTCCGCCATTTCCCTCTCCACCAATTACAGCTCCGGTTGCTTTCATGGCTGTTACAACATTGACTTCACCCACAGCAGCAGCCGTATATTCACAACCATACTTACGGGTTACATCGCGTAATGCACGTGTTGAACTCAGATTCGAAACCGTATTTCCAGGAGTATATTGTAAAATATAATCGGCTACCGAAACCAATGTATATTCTTCTCCAAACATACTTCCATCCTCTGAAATAATAGCAAGTCTGTCAACATCAGGATCTACAACAAAACCGACATCAACTTTTACCCGCTTCATAAGTTGAGAAATTTCAGTTAAATGTTCCGGAAGTGGTTCCGGATTATGAGGAAATTGCCCGTTAGGCTCACAATACAATTTTTCTACTTTTTTCACTCCCAAAGCATCCAATAGAGCCGGAATAGCAATACCTCCAACAGAATTTACACAATCGACTGCAACAGTAAATCCGGCAGATTTGATTGCGTCAACATCAACCAAATCAAGTTCCAAAACACTTTCAATATGTTTTTGAGTGTATGACAAATCCTCGGTTAGCTTACCTAACTCATCGACTTCGGCAAAATTAAAATCCTCATTTTCGGCAATCTGCAACACTTCCTGTCCTTCTGCAGCGTTCAAGAATTCTCCTTTTTCATTCAACAGCTTAAGAGCATTCCATTGCTTCGGATTGTGGCTTGCCGTAAGAATAATTCCTCCCGCAGCCGACTCCAAAGTTACAGCCAGTTCGGTTGTCGGAGTTGTTGCCAGACCTATATTTACAACATCGAATCCCATTCCCAGCAAAGTTCCAACAACAAGCTGATTAACCATTTGTCCTGAAATACGGGCATCACGGCCAACCACTATTTTGTTTGACTGTGTTTGTTTATTATTTCTGATGTGAGTTGCGTAAGCCGCTGTAAAACGTACAATATCAACTGGATTTAAACCATCTCCTACTCCACCTCCTATTGTACCTCTGATACCTGAAATTGATTTGATTAATGTCATTCTGATTTTAAAATTTAGATTTGCTTGTATAAAAAAATAAAAGTAAATGTAATTACATTTACTTTTATTTACAAGCCATACATATAATTTTATCTTTGAAATTTTATTTTCATATCGTACACATAGGGAATTACAGATTCACTATCTTTATCAAATCCGAGTTTGGACTTTACAATAAATTTAGCCCGCGCCCCATTATACATCATCAACGATACTGCGTCCTGCCACCCGGTACAAGCCTGTGTGTCATCACCATAGTTAAATGTAGTCGGATAAGGATAATCTACAGTATTCCAATTTGCCACCGTATCTGCAACAACATCAAGCGTATACTGATAAAAACGGGGAACGACCAAATCATTCTCGGCAATTGTGTCATGAGAAGCAGAATCTCCCGGACTAATCAAATGAAAGTATAATCCTGAATCTGTCAGATAATACACATTATCGCCCCACTCTTTCGGTTCCGTTGTAACTACTTTTATATTATTACGGGCAATATAGTCGGCAATAAGCTCTTTCTCGGCTTTCAGCTGTTCGGCATAAGTAACAGTATCCGAACACGATGCTATTGACATTACGACCAATAATACTGCTATCACCCTAAAAATCATTTTCATATTTTAACCAAAAAAAATATACTCTTTATAATTAAATGCAAATATCCGATTTTTGTCCAGAAAACCAAAGTTAATTAAATAAAACACCAGTTATAACAGCTTAATATTATACCTCTGTCAAGTATTTTCAATTCAATAAATCAACTTCTAAATATATTTTAAGCGATGTGTATGCCCGGATCTTATCACCATCACCTTTCATTCCATAAGCCAGTGCTGATGGTAATATTAATGAGACCTGCTCCCCGGAACGCATTTTTTTCAAAACTTCTTCTATTCCTCTCAAGGTTTCCTTTTTCCCAATCTGTATTATTGCTAATTTCTCCCCGAGAAATTCTCCGGATAAGCTATAAATGCTATACGAAATTTTACATTTATCATTGTGCTTAATCAGAGAACCGGCTGTCTTCTTATTTATTTTATACCAAAAGCCCAAAGCACTTTTTTGAAATGTACTATCCGATTTATTAATATAAACGGCTAACAAACTATCTTCATGCTCACTGATTTCTTCGTGCATTTTTCTCAAATCTCCGGCAAGGTCTCTGGATCCGTTATTTTTATTAGCCGGAAGTTGAGGTGCAGGCTTTGTACATGCAAAAAACAAAAAGCCGGACAGCACCAAAAGAAAAATTTGAATCTGTTTATGCATCGAAAATTTACATTTACCTGATATTGGCTATGCTGATAATATCAGAAAAAACTCCCGCAGCGGTAACACTTGCTCCGGCACCATAACCTTTAATCATCATCGGATATTCATTATAGCGTTCGGTCGTGATAAGTATTATATTATTGCTACCCTGAAGATCGTAAAACGGATGATTGCTGTCAACCTCCTGTAAACCGACATTACACCGTCCCATTTCCATAGTGGCTACAAATCGCCAACGTTTACCTTCTTCAATAAGTTTTGCCCTTTTAGCTTCAAATTCGGCATCGAGTTCCGGAATATTTTTCCAGAATTCATCAAGACTTCCTTCAAAGAAACGATCCGGAATAAATAAATTTTTCACCACATCATCCTGCTCTACTTTATAACCGGCTTCCCTGGCAAGAATGACAAGTTTGCGAACAACATCCTTTCCACTCAAATCAATGCGAGGATCGGGTTCGGCAAAGCCGGCATCTTTAGCCATCATAATAGCTTTGCTCAAAGGAATTTCCCGACTCAGCGTATTGAAAATAAAATTAAGTGTTCCCGAAAGAACTGCCTGCATTTTCAGAATTGAGTCCCCGCTATTAATCAAATTATTCATGGTATTAATAATCGGCAAACCTGCACCCACATTCGTTTCGAATAAAAATTTAACACCCCGACGACGTGAAGTTTCTTTAAGCATTTCATACTTGTAATATTCCGATGAAGCTGCAATTTTGTTAGCCGTAACAACCGAAATATTATTTTCAAGAAAGCCTTGATATAAATTCGCAACATCATGATTTGCAGTACAATCGACAAAAACGGAATTAAAAATATTAGAATTAATAAACTCCTGAGCAAATTGCAGCGAAGTAGTAGCAACGCCTTTTTCATTTAAATCGGATTTTATATTGCTCAACTGTAAACCATTTCTGTCGAACAACATTTTTTTACTGGAAGCAATTCCCACAACATTCAGCTTCAATCCATTTTGAGCCATCAATTTAGGCTGTTGTTTTCTAATCTGTTCCAATAAGTTACCACCAACTGTACCTACTCCGGCAACAAATAAATTCAACACTTGATATTCGGAGAGGAAAAACGAATCGTGAATTACATTCAGAGCTTTACGCAACGACTTTCGATCAGTCACAAAAGATATATTGGTTTCCGAAGCTCCCTGCGCACAGGCTATAACATTGATACCGTTTTTACCAAGCGTACCAAAAAGTTTCCCGGCAATACCCGGAGTACGTTTCATGTTATCTCCGACAATAGCAACAGTTGCCAGATCATCTTCGGAAAAGATATTATCAATCTCACCCTGCTGAATTTCTGCGGCAAATTCCTCACGAAGTACTTTTACCGCCAGTTCACTATCGGCATTTCTCACACCGATAGAAGTTGTATTTTCAGAAGAAGCCTGCGATACAAGGAACACGCTTATTCCATTTTTGGCCAGGACCCTGAATATGCGGTAATTTACGCCTATCACACCAACCATGCCCATACCCTGGACAGTAATCAGCGAAGTATCGTTTATCGAAGAAATTCCTTTAATCGCTTTAGAAGGTTCTCCCACTTTATTCTGCGTAATAAACGTGCCTTTAGCTTCCGGATTAAATGTATTTTTAATTACAACCGGAATATTTTTATGGAAAACAGGGAAAATAGTAGGCGGATAAATAACTTTTGCTCCGAAATTACAAAGTTCCATTGCTTCACTGAAGCTCATTTGTTCGATTACATAAGTATTTGAAATAATGCGCGGATCAGCTGTCATAAATCCATCAACATCAGTCCAAATTTCAAGAATAGAAGCATCGAGTGCAGCTGCAATAATAGCAGCCGTATAATCGGACCCGCCACGACCAAGATTTGTTACAAAATTGGTTGAGGAGTCTGAGGAAATAAAACCTCCGCACACAGAAATCCCGGATTCCGATTTAAAATGTTCCTTAATCAACTTATTTGTCACCGGAAAATCTACAACATGCTTATCAAACTGATTGACTGTTTTGATAAATTTCTTCGATTCAAAATGTTGAGCTCCATCAATAGCACTAGCTACAATTACAGACGAAATCGATTCTCCGTAACTTACAATGCTATCAATAATTTTAGGAGAAATATCTTTAATCAGATACACACCCCGTAAAATATTAGCAAGATCATTGAATAACAGTTTTACTGATTCGGATACCTGAAGAATTTTATCTTCGGGCACCACTGCTTCAATAACTTCAGAGTGACGGGTAAGCATCGCACGGTATTCATCAAGATATGATTCGTTCCCTTCGGAAGCCATACGGGCAACTTTGTAAAGTTGGTCCGTTATACCGGAAAGAGCTGACACGACAACAATTACCGGCTCTTTTTGTGCCTCCACTATGCTTTTTACACTTAATATCCCATTGACAGAACCTACGGATGTTCCGCCGAATTTCAATACCTTCATTAGCGATGTTTTATTAAATTTTATTTTTTAGTTTTGGAGTGCAATATTAGCAAAAATTCGCCAATTATCGGGTGTTACAGATGCCTTTTCAAAAAATAGTATTGCATCATTCCGAAAAATAAGCTACTTTTGCAGCGCTTTTGAAGAAAGCTTCGGCTTAAAAATTCAAAAATATGGTATGGTCTCGTAGCTCAGTTGGATAGAGCAACAGCCTTCTAAGCTGTGGGTCGCGCGTTCGAATCGCGCCGGGATCACATACAAGAACGGGTAATAAACTTATAAATAGCTTATTACCCGTTTTGTATTATATATAATTCAAAAATATACGCATAATGTAGGGATTCTTATTCACAGTTTACTCAAAACCGATTCCAATTCTTTTTTCCAGGAAATACCATCGTCTGTAGAAAGGACAATGTCTGCCATTTTTTTACGTTTTTCTTCCTGCATTTGATTCTTCATTCTGTACCTGACCTGCTCTTCCGTTAAGTTATCCCGTTTTATTACCCGCTCAATTCTAACATTTTCAGAAGCTGTCACCAATAAAATTTTATCTACAAGCACATCAAAACCACCCTCAAAAAGAATGGCGCATTCAAGAAAAATAAATTTCTGATTTTTAAATTGATTTGCCCACGAAATAAAATCCGCTTTTACAACAGGATGAACAATTTCATTCAATTGCTGCAATTTATCCGGTTGAGAAAAAACGACAGAAGCTATATAAGCCCGGTTTAATCCATCTTCATTATAGGCGTTATTTCCCAACAATGCCTTTGTTCTTTCAATAATCTCGGGATTGGAGTTTTGCAATTTTCTCGCTTCCAAATCCGAATTGTATACAGGATAGCCCAGCTGCTTTATCACTTCTGCAACCGTCGATTTTCCACTACCTATTCCACCTGTAATTCCAATAATCATTTTCATTACTGTTTTTTAAAATCCAAAACTAAATCCTGCGGTAAACGTAAGATTACGCCCCTGTAAAAAATCCGGAGTATAATAATCGAGGGTTTCTTGTGCAGTCATGCGCTTTTCGCCGAAAGCAGCAGCTTTAGTCGGCTCAAAAGCCTGAATATCACTGTACTCACATTTAAAAACGGCATAAGCATTATTAATGATTTCGTATATTCCTTCAAATCCCAGAGTATTATCAGACCAAATGATCTCACCCAGCGAAGGTTGACTGATAATATCCCGAACACTTCCGGTTAAGCCATTTGAAGTTCCAGAACGAAGATATTCATATTCGTTACCATGCCTGGCATTGGTGTACGACAACTTCAGATTAGCTCCACGCAAAGGTTTGTACTGCAATGCAAAATAAATTTCCTGTGCATTATCGCCCAAATAATGTCCCAGATTGTAACCGTTGGATTGATAAGTAAGTACGGGCATCGAATGTTTGTAATTAAGTATATTTGTCCGGGTAAATTCTGCAAAAAACGACAATCCCGATACCGGAAAATCGTAAACCTGCGCTCCCAACTTATATGAAATTGGATTGGCCTCATCGTTATCCGGAGACAAACGGGAGAAACTGAATTCGTCAATAAAAACCGAAGTAAAAAAATGAGTATGTTTCAGATTTCTTGAACTGAAATTCATAAACAACTGGGAATTCTGGTTTTCAGTCCGAAGTCCTTTTGTCAGAGTATGATCCAGAGATTTATAAAAAGCTATGGGAATCAGGTATGCAACCTGAATTGTTCTTTCCGCATAAATAATAGAATTTCCTACCGATAAGTTTAAATTCTGAATCGGAGTAAATGTAAACATATTAGCAGCCATATACTTATTTGCCGGACGATATTCTTTATCGGTTCCATCTTCAACATAATAATAAGTGCTATCAACAACATTCGACACCAACCAGGCATGAAAGTAATTTAATTCAAACCATTTTGCAGGTTTTAAACGCAATGTTATCATTGGAAACGATGGTGCTCTTCCCGATAAAATATTTGCCCCGTGACTGTTATCGCCCCAAACTATATTGTCTTTTACAAGACCGATTGATCCCCAGTCGTTCGCATACTTTATTCCTCCCCGGGAATCGCTGTAATCAAAGCCATACGAAGCCTCCTTGTACTGATAACCCGGAGCAAGATTCAGATAAGTCTGATAAGATAAAGAATCACCCACATTCGATAAATCCCGCAGGCTTCCAAACACAGAAAGGTGTTTACCTATCATAGCCTGAAATTCGGCACCATACCAACGCTGAAGGATATTTCCTTTTGAGTTGTAAACTACCTGCATACCTAAAATGGGAGTAATACGGGCTCTGAAAAGAGAATCGCGATAATGAAAAGCAGGTTGAATGAGTGCTGCCTTAGAATGCTCATTTTGCCAGATATTCCAGCGGGTTTCCGGGAGTTTATCCGTTTCAGGAGCGTAATCGTTCAGAAAGAAGGTAATCTCTTCCTGTTGACGTTTAGAAAGTTTATCATTTTGCTGCTGGCACTCAATAAGTTTATGAGTAATAAAACTTCTGCTATAAGGTTTTATGGCAGAATTAAGCTCTATCAGACCATCCGCAGCCAACTCATCCAGAAAATCATAAATTCTTGTATATGAAATGTGCTGAGGAATATCCTGAGCAAAAAAATTAGATACGAGCAGACTTATCAAAAACAATAAAAATAATTTTTTCATGCAGAACTTTTAATGCAGGATTATGCACTTCGGGCCTTTCTAAATAAAATATTTTTCAAAATTAGAAGAATATATTTAAAATCAGTTATAAAAGTTCCGTTGTTTTTACATGCCAGCAGATATTTACGTTCCGAAGCCTGTATCTCGTCAAGAGTTTTGGGCATATCGGCATAAAAAGGAGGCAAAAGTCCCGGCTTAAACTGAATTCTTAAATCCTGTAAATCTTTGTCATATAAGCTAAAATACTGATTGCTCAACGGCCTGACACCGACTAACTTCATATCTCCCTTTATCACATTAAAAATCATAGGGAATTCGTCGATCCAGTATTTACGCATTATTCCGCCAATAGTTGTAATTCTTATATCCCTTTTAAATTTACCTCCGACCTCTAAACTGTTTTTTTCGTAAATATAGGTTTGTAAATATTCTGAAAAAGGATGCATCGTTCGAAATTTATATACATCAAACATTTTTCCGTTTAAACCTTTCCGGTGCAATCTAATTAACGGACCATATACTTTTTTAGAATATGGTTCCGGAGATTTCACTCTTCTGGCATAAACATAATTAATCTGCTCAACTTTCATCTCGCGAAACACTTCGAATCCCAAACAATACAGACGTCCCAGCACCTCGGCTTTCGACAATATCCGGTGCTTACCGCCGGTAAGATCATAATATAATCTTCTGGTTATAAATATCTTTGGAATAAATCGCTTAATTATATAATCAATAATATACAAAACATAATTAAACGGGAATATCAATTTTTTAAGAAGCCTCCTTTTTCGTGTACTTTTCGATTCATAGCAACAAACCATTATGCCATCATCTGGCAATTTGTAATTAATTGTTGCAAATAATTTATTAATACCTCTTACATCATTGAGTCTTTCCATATTCACAATGCAAGAATATCTATAATTCGGCTTTGATTTTAAATCAAGGTAATTCGTCGAAAAGTTCACATAAGTATTACCACTGCTCAGGTCTATGGTTTTCAAAAGTTTATCCAGCAATATTTTCCCGGAATGTGCCGTAATTGAAGCGTACAATTCGGCTAAACTTTCTTCGTCTTTAGGTTTCGCCGGAATTAATGTAGCATTTTCCCGTTTCTGAAAAGGCAATTGTTCTTCCTGATAATCAACAGCATATAAAATTGCGAAATATAGAGCATAAAATGCAAACGTAAGTAAAAAAAGTATTGTTGTATACGTAAATATCACGTAAACAGAATAATATCCGTTAAACACAAAAGAAGACGCCAACCACATTGAAACAAAGATAATCAATGAGAGATACAACAATTTGAAAAAGGATTTTAAGTACTTTTGATTCTTAAACGGTTTATATCTGCCCAGCAGGTAAGAAATAACATACCAAAAAAACACGTATACGATTGCTGCCTTATAGTATTTTGCATAAGGGGTATGCGTTTTTAAAGGGAACCACTCTAAAACAATAAATACTCCGGCAATGAGTATCAGCAAATCAACAATCAGGATGCAAACAGATGGTTTATATAAAATTTTATTTAAGGTTTTTGTTCTAGGAGTCATAATAAGACACTAATATTACATGAAGTATAGAGAACAAAAATAGCATATAAAATTCTTTTTTTATAAAAAAAACTGCCATAAAACAGAAAAACATGATTAAGTTATTCGGTTTGTAATAATTTTTATAATTCCATGTCTCAACTTTTTTATTTATGTTTGTACGAATGAAATAAAAAATGTTACTTTCTCCAAATGAAAATAATTCTTGTCACTCCTCCACTGACACAACTTAACACTCCATATCCTGCAACGACACAGTTAACCGGATTTCTGAAGTCACAAAATATTGATGTAGTTCAGGCTGATTTGAGTATAGAACTGATAGCGAGTATATTCAACAAAAAAACATTAAAAGAAGTTTTCGATATAATTTCTCAGCAGAATAAAATACAGAAAAAGCACCGTATTATACTCCAGAACACCAATTTTTACGTACAAAATATTGAGCCGGTAATGCGTTTTCTGAGTGACCGGGACAGCACATTGGCCAAGAAATTCAGTCAGTCAGACTTCTGGCCAGTAAAAAACCGCATAGGTAGCGAAGACGATCTGGAATGGGCCTTTGGCACCATTGGTAATCATGACCGGGCAACCCATCTTTGCACGCTCTTTATAAAGGATATTGCAGAAATAATTCAGAAATACATAGACCCTCATTTCGAACTTATTCGCTATGCCGAATCACTGTGTCAGCATTTACCCGACTTTGAACCTTTAGAAACAGAATTGCATAGACCTCTAAGTTTCATAAATGACCGACTGCTTGAGATATTCAAAAATAAAATCGAAAAACATGAGCCTCAATTTATCGGTTTCAGTGTTCCTTTTCCCGGAAATCTGCTAAGTGCTCTACAATGTGCCAAATGGCTAAAGGACAACCATCCGGATATTAAAATAATTTTCGGCGGAGGTTATGTTAATACCGAATTAAGGCAAATCTCCGATGCAGAAATTTTTAAATATATTGATTATCTGACTTTTGATGATGGGGAACTACCTTTACTGAGAATAATCCAAAATGGAGAACTTATCAGAACTCTGACTTGTGAAAACGATGAAATTATTCGTCACAACTTCGACAGCCGTCAAAACGTTCGTTTCTCTAAAACCGGGACTCCGGATTACGAAAATTTGCTGGGAAACAATTATATCAATCTGATAGAAATGACCAACCCGATGCATTCTCTTTGGAGTAACGGACGTTGGAACAAACTTATCTTAGCTCATGGTTGTTACTGGGGAAAATGTGCATTTTGCGATGGTTCGCTCGATTATATCAAACGGTTCGAACCGGCTCCTGTCAGCCTGCTGGTCGACCGCATGGAAAGTATCATGGAGCAAACTGGAATTTCAGGTTTTCATTTTGTAGATGAAGCAGCTCCTCCTGCTATTTTGCGAAAGCTCGCCGAAGAAATTATCCGGCGAAAACTTACGGTTTCGTATTGGACCAACATTCGTTTCGACAAAGTATTCGATACCGAACTTTGCTATGTTTTAGCTCAATCGGGATGTATCGCGGTTTCGGGAGGTCTGGAAGTTGCGGCGCCACGCATTCTGAAAATGATCAATAAAGGCATAACTATAGAAACCGCCTCGGAATGTATGAAAAATCTGACTAATGCGGGCATCATGACCCATGCCTATCTGATGTACGGATTTCCTACGGAGACTGCTAAGGAAACCATTGATTCGCTGGAAGTTGTACGTGGTCTTTTCGAAAATGGCTATCTGCATTCGGCTTTCTGGCATCGTTACGCCATGACGATTCACAGTCCGTCGGGTATTGAACCGGAAAAATTCGGAGCGGTTAAACGTCAGAACCAATATAACCGTTTTGCCAATAATGAAGTGCCTTTTTCGACAGAAAATCCGATTGATCTGGATTATTACGGACGAGGACTTAATCTGGCAACCTATAATTATATGAATGGCACCGGATTCGATATTCCTGTCAGAAAATGGTTTAAAAACTAATTTTTACAATGAATGCCAAAATTATAGAAACGCTCGAAAAAAATGCTGTAAAGCCCACTCCCGTTCGTATGTTGGTTTTGGAACAAATGATTGTGCAACAACGAAGTCTTTCGCTTTCTGATCTGGAAAACCTGCTATATCCGGCAGACAGAATCACGATTTACCGTACTTTGCAAACATTTGTAAAAAACGGAATTGCCCACATTATCGAGCATCAGCATACAGGTTCGGTTTACGCTCTTTGTCCCGAAGGATGTACACACGGAACTCACATCGACGACCATCCGCATTTCTTCTGCGAAAAATGTGGTAAAATCATTTGCACTAATGACTTCTCATATAAACTGTTTCAGCACAATGCCGCATCAAAATACGAAGTTCATAAAACAGAAATGACCATCAGCGGTCTATGCCCCGAATGTAAAAAACAAACTTTGCAATAGTGTTGCATCGACATAATTTTTAGTTTTGCAGTTGTTCAGAAATAACTTAATCAATTCTGAATTGTTTCATTCAAAACATAAAATTATGTCGCATTCTCATTCACATAATCACAGTCACGACCATCATCATTACGATGATGTAAAAAATATAAAAGTCGCATTTTTTCTGAATCTTGGCTTTACTCTGATTGAAATAGCCGGAGGATTTTTCACTAACAGTATCGCTATTTTATCCGATGCAGTACACGATTTGGGCGATTCCCTTTCGCTGGGATTAGCATGGTACTTTCAAAAGTTGTCGCAAAAAGGCAGCGACAAACACTTCTCGTATGGTTACAAAAGATTTTCATTGTTAGGCGCTTTTATAAACTCTTTTGTATTACTCGTTGGAAGTGTTTTGATTATTACTGTCTCGGTTTCGAGACTGTTTGAGCCTCAGGAGCCCAAGGCCGATTGGATGATTTTACTGGCAATTGTAGGCGTAATTGTCAATGGAGCTGCTGTTTTCCGGCTGAAAAAAGGAGATTCGCTTAACGAGAAAGTAGTATCGTTGCATCTGCTTGAAGATGTTCTTGGTTGGGCAGCTATTCTGGTTGGATCTATTGTTATGTATTTTGTCGACATTCCAATTCTTGACCCGTTAATGTCATTATCTATTTCCGTATTTATTCTTTATAATGTTTTCAGGAACATGAAACAAGGTTTTCATATTATCTTACAAGGAATTCCTGACGAAATTGATCTTGCTAAAATAACGAATTTAATCAAATCCACAGACAAAATAGAAAATGTACACGATCTGCATATCTGGTCGATAGATGGCAACTTAAATATCCTGACGGCTCATATTGTGTTGGACAAAGAATATAATATGAAAGAAATTGCAATTCTGAAAGATATTATCCGGGAAAAACTTGCTGAAGAAGGTATTAAACATGCCACTTTGGAATTTGAAAATAAAAATGAAGATTGCAGCTATGAAAAATGTTGCTAGAGAAAGAATGCTTCCGGTTTGAAATTTATCTGTTCATAGAGTCTATTAGTTTATAAAGTTCATTAGTTATAGAGTTTATCAACTCATTGGCTTATTAACATATCCATTGTCTTTTGTCCAAATATCTTCATTCTTTGTCATTGCTCTTTATTGATTCATTCATACATTCGTTATCTTTATTCTAAAAATTTGGTTTCTGACTCTTGGTTCTAAAAGAAAAACAATACTTTTGTTATGAAAATCATTCCTCATATAAGGAGTGATTTTTAATTTTAAACTTTATAAGATATGAAAGATCAACGAACACGACAAGCCCAAAAAGTAACATGGGTAGGTTTTTTTGTAAATTTGGGACTGACAATATTTAAACTCATAGCCGGATTTCTGGGAAAAAGTACGGCTATGATTGCCGACGGAGTACATTCACTTTCCGACTTTGTAACAGATATTATCGTCATTGCTTTTATTGAAGTATCAGGTAAAGAGCGGGATAGCGATCATCAATATGGACACGGGAAATACGAAACTTTCGCTACTATGTTGATTAGCATGGCTTTGCTTATTGTCGGTATAGGTATTTTCTGGAATGGATTTTCGAAAGTTATTGATGTTATTCATGGAAAAACCATTGAACAACCCGGAATTTTGGCTCTGATTGCCGCTGTAATATCTGTTATTGCCAAAGAATCTATTTTTTGGTACACAAAAAAGGCGGGTGAGAAGTTAGAGAGTCAGGCTGTTATTGCAAATGCCTGGCACCATCGATCGGATGCTTTTTCATCGATTGGCACGGCTTTAGGAATATCCGGCGCCATTTTTCTGGGAGAATCATGGAGAATACTCGACCCGTTAGCCGGAATCATTGTCAGCTTTTTCATCATAAAAGTAGCTGTACAACTGGGCATGCCGAGCATGCACGAATTACTTGAACGTTCTCTACCCAAAGAAACGGTAAAAGAAATAGAACAAATTATATCTTCAGACAAGGAAATCAAAGCGTTTCATAATCTTAAGACCCGAAAAATCGGCAACATATTCGCAATAGACGTACATATCAAATTAGATGCAACCATTACATTCGTACATTCACACGATATTGCCACGAGGTTAGAAAAAAATCTGCGAAGCCGATTCGGTTCACAAACCATTACCAGCATCCACACCGAGCCGTTTAGAGAATAATTATTTAAAATCAACAATCAGCTTGAAATTTAGCTGACGTCCAGTCAGATAATTGGGAGTAGCCAGCTTTTGATTATAAATATCTGTTACCCAATAATATGAATTTACATTTTTGAAATCTAAGAGATTAAATACTTCCAGATTCAACCAAATTGTTTTTACGTGTTTGAGCCAGGCTTTGTCCAGCCATTTATCCGAACCGCTCATGAGCATACGCGACGCCCCAATGTCAACCCGGCGATAAGGCGGCATACGGAAAACTGCCCGGTAAGCAACACTCCCGGGAGCACCAAAAGGCATTCCATCGGACCAGATTAACTTCAGATTCATTTTGTATTTCGGATTATTCGGGAGATAATCCTGAAACATCATAGAGAAAACATAACGTTGTTCGTTAGGACGCGGCATCCAGCCGGGATAAACAGTTTCAGAAGATGTTACATTTCCATCATCGTCATATTCATATTTAATGTATGAATCATTCAGCAGATCTTCTTTCGAATCCATAAGCGAAAGATTTATCCATGAATCTGTTCCCGGAACTAATTCTCCGTATAATTTGAAGTCTACACCAGCGGTATATGCCTTAGCGTCATTATATCCGGAATAACGAATTCTTACATTATCGACAGAATAGCTAATTACCCGATCGGCCAGTTTTAAATAAGCCTCGGTACTTAGTTTAAACGGCCGTCCCCATGCCCGGAAATAATGATCGCCACCCAAAACAAAATGAAGCGAACGTTGCGCTTTTATGTCGGAATTCAATTGAACCGAAACATTCCCGTTAGCATCGGTGACTGTATCACGCAATTCTTTATAAAACGGTGCCTGATAATAAACCCCGGTAGCGAAACGGAATACAAAATCTTTTTCCCAATGAGGAATCAGCGACATTGAAAAACGAGGGCTGATTAACAATTCTTTATTAAACGTCCAATGGTTAGCACGTAATCCACCGGTCACAGTAAAATATCCGGCTTTCAGATTGGCTTTATATGTATCCTGAAAATATGCCTGAGTCCGAAAGGAAGGTAATTCTGTTTCAGCTTTCAAGTTATAATATAAATCTACAGAAGTATCGCTGTATGGCAAAGAATAACCTGACGAGTCTCTCCACTCCCACTCGCTGAGTTTATCTTTGATATATTCGTACTGACCGCTTATTCCCCATTTCAGGTTATGACCATCTAACTTTAATTCTCCCGAATGAGAGACAGTGGCCACAGAGGCTTTGAGTCTGTTGCGCGCATGTTCCATATACCGTCCAATACCTAAAACTGCCCCGATATTCTGGTCTTCGGTATCCGAAGCATCATCCTTAACTTCTCCAAGCAGATAATCTCCCGAAATATCATAAGTTTCATTTTCGTTCGTGTGAAATGCCGAAGCCATAAAACTCATTTTCAGATTTTTCCTCGGAGTATAATTGAAAGACAAAGCTCCAAAAGATGTCCGAAACAAATCCTGCTCCGATCCATCATAATAAATCGTCAGTTTACGTGAAGTCTGATACGTTCCAAATTTGGTTTCTCTTTCTGTCGGATAAAAATCATAACTATTTTGTGAGAAATTTCCTAAAAATGTCATTTCCCATTTCTGAGAAAGTTTATAGGTAAGATATGTCTGATAATCAACAAATGAAGGTTTATATTCACCTTTTGTGTCAAGCGTACCGAGTAATAACTGGTTCGTTTTGTAACGAATTCCGTGCATTTGGGTAAATTTTCCGTTGGCTGTTCCGACATAAGCCGAAGCCCCTAACAAGCCAAGTGTCGCAGTAGCTTCAAAATTTTTCGGCTTTTTATATTGAATATCAAGCACCGACGACATCTTATCACCGTATTTCGCATCAAATCCACCCGCTGAGAAACCAACACTTTGCACCATATCCGGATTAATGAAGCTCAGGCCTTCCTGCTGTCCGGCCCGAATCAGTAACGGACGATAGACTTCAATACCATTTACATAAACAATATTTTCGTCAAAATTACCTCCACGGACATTATATTGTGAACTAAGTTCATTATTCTGGCTAACTCCTGAGAAAGTAATAAGTAACGATTCTATTCCTCCTGACGCATTTGGAGTAAGCCGGTTTTTAGACGGATCCATATAATCCATAGTGGAAGTCTGGCGACGTTGAGCTACTACATCAAAATCCTTCATTTCGCTGGTTGACACAGGCAGCTCTACCGAAATCTGAAAAACCCTCTGCGTTGGATACAAAGTATGTTTAATTGTTTGATAACCAACCATTGAATAGACGACAACAGCCGAATCTTTGATTTCAGTTGAAATATCATAATATCCATTAATATTGGTGACAGATCCGACCGAAGTTCCTTCAATGTAGACATTGGCAAGTTCAACTCCCCGATTGTTTGTATCAATGACGTAGCCGTAAACACGTACCTTGTTTTGTGCAAAAGCTGCAACAAAAAACATCAAAAAAACACTTAAAACAGTCTGTCTGGACTTCATTGAAACTATGGGACAAATTTTATGAACGATAGTAAAACGGCAAAAACCGGATTATATTTTACAAATAAAATAAAAAGCCGCAAACCTGTTGATTCGCGGCCATAAAAGCGGAAAGAGAGGTTTATGAACCTCTCTACATATCCTATTGTAATTCAGTTATTTACCTGTCTGTATGCCCCTATGGGGTACGAATTAGGAAATATACTAAAAAGAGCGTCTTTTGACTGTCAATGACTTACG
>JAQVAV010000014.1 GCA_028690665.1 Paludibacter sp. | reverse complement strand
CTAATCGTTGGACGCTCGTTAATTCTATTGTCTTTATTTTTCCCATTGCTTATCGTATTTACTTCAATACCGATAGAACGGAATCTATTATTGAATATTGTATAAACTAAATATGAACACTTACTTAAATTGAATTTTTATCGGACGGTTGTATTGATTTTTAATGTGTAATTATTGATTGTATTAAGGCTACAATTTGTTTAATTGATATAATAAAAAAATAGAGGATACCTCGTTTTGAAGGCATCCTCTTGTCTTTGAGATAGTATAATAATATATAGAGAATTATTTACGGAGTCGTTCCATTGCTTCAATAGTAGCTTCGCGACTACCGAAAGCAGAGAAACGAACAAATCCTTCTCCGCTCCGACCAAAGCCTGCCCCCGGAGTAGTTACGATATTTTTTTCTTTCAGTAAGTAGTCAAAATACTCCCAACTTCCCATGCCATCCGGTGATTTAGCCCAAATGTAAGGTGAGTTTTTACCTCCAAATACTGTATAGCCTGCCTTTTCAAGGCCTTCACGGATAATGCGTGCATTTTCAGTATAGAAGTCGATCAGGGCTTTTACCTGTTTTTTCCCTTCCGGACTGTAAATGGCTTCTGCTGCACGTTGTACAACATAAGATGTCCCGTTGAATTTGGTGCTATGGCGACGATTCCATAGTCGGTTTAGTTGTATCTTATCTCCGTTTTCAGAGAAAGCTGTAACTTTTTTAGGCACTACAGTGTAAGCACAACGTGTGCCGGTAAAACCAGCTGTTTTTGAAAAGCTGCGAAATTCTAATGCTACTTCATCGGCGCCTTCGATTTCATAAATACTGTGTGGCACATTTTCTTCTGTGATAAATGCTTCGTAAGCAGCATCAAAAAGAATAATGGAATTGTTTTCTTTAGCATAATCCACCCAAATTCTCAACTCATCTTTTGTAAGAGTAGTTCCTGTCGGATTATTCGGATAGCAGAGATATATTAAATCAACCTTTTCTTTCGGAAGTTCCGGTACAAAATTATTTTCGGCATTACAGGGCAAATAAACCAGATTACTCCATACGTTTTGTTCGTTAGGTTCTCCGGCGCGACCAGCCATCGCATTTGTGTCAACGTAAACGGGATATACAGGATCGGTTACAGCTACGCGATTATTTACACTAAAAATATCCCCGATATTGCCGGTATCGCTTTTGGCTCCGTCGCTTACGAAAATTTCATCTGCTGCGATATTCAGTCCCCGGGCTTTATAATCATTTTCAATAATCGCATTCCGAAGGAATTCGTATCCCTGTTCTGGACCATATCCGCGAAAAGTTTCTGCATGGCGTTGTTCTTCTGCCGCTTTAATCATTGCATCTACAGATGCATCTGGCAATGGAAGACTTACGTCACCAATACCCATACGGATAATTTTTGCTTCGGGATAAGCTTCTTTGTGTTGTGCCACACGTTTTGCTATTTCAGAAAATAGGTATGTGGCTGGAATTTTAATAAAATTGTCGTTTATTTGTGCCATTTTATATTTTTAAGTTTTCTATTTTATAGAACCAAGATATTAGATATTATTAGTAAAAGTTCATTATCGAAAGTTTAAAGTCAATGATATAAACTAATAGACTTCAAACAAGAGTTAATAAGTCATGATTTTAGACTTGACTATAAAGTAATAATTTATTACATATTTATCCCTTGCTACAAACTATTAACTATCAACCAACTCAGATTTCTCCTTCGAATACAGTTGTTGCCCCGCCTGTCAGATATACGTGGTTATCCGATTCTTTCCATTCAATAGAGAGTTCACCTCCCAATAATTCAACAGTTGTTTTGCGGGCATTCTTTCCGTTTAATACCCCGGCTACTACAGCAGCACAAGCTCCGGTACCGCATGCCATGGTCTCGCCGGAACCGCGTTCCCATACGCGCATTTTAATGAGTTCATGATTTACGACTTCAATAAATTCAGTATTAGTACGACGTGGAAAGATTACCGCATTTTCTACTTTAGGACCTATTGCAGTTAAGTCCATATTATGAATTCCATTTGCATAAATTACGGCATGAGGATTCCCCATAGAAACAGTGGTAATATTGTACCTCAGTCCTCCTTCAAAATTAACCGGTTCGTTAATTACCCGGTCTTTTTGAATGGTAGTCGGAATTTTTACCGCATCCAAAATAGGTTCGCCCATATCAACAGTCACTTTTTCTACTTTATGATCTGTTCCAATAAAGAGCTCCAGTACTTTTATGCCGGCCAATGTTTCTAGTGTTACCGATGTTTTATTGGTCAGGCATTTGTCATAAACATATTTCCCAATACAGCGAGAGGCATTTCCGCACATTTCCGATTCAGAACCATCGGCATTGAACATCCGCATACGAAAGTCGCATGATTCGGAGGGCATAATCATTACCAGTCCATCGGAACCTATTCCTTTATGACGGTCGCTGTATTTGATGGCAAATTCGGCCGGATTTTCAATTGTTTCAACAAAACCGTTTACGTAAATATAATCGTTTCCGGTTCCATGCATTTTGGTGAATTTCATACAGGTAAAATTTAATTAGCATACAAAAATAAGGATTAAAATATATTCTGCTGAATTGAATAAGCGCGAGTTTGTAGTAATAATTAAAATGTGATTATTTGATAATTAATTCGCATTTGTAGTTTTAATATTAAACTATATGTCGCATAAATATTTAAAAATGAAAGTTTGCTACCTTGCGCTTATACTGGATAATATTGACTGTTTTTTTGGAAAATAGTTAATGGGAAAGTCATGGATAAATTACTTTGTAGTGAAAGTATACACAACGGACAATGGAAAAAATCACAAGATGCAAAGAATGCTAGTACTTCAAAGTTGTATCTGTTGTGCAGATAAATTGTTTTGGATTGATTTTTTACCTTTTAGCAATTTTTTACCTTTTACCTATTTCTTAGATAATTAAGAACTTCGGAACTTTCATACTCAATAAAATGAATATTTTATGTGAAATTTGAATTTTACTTTGAAACAAATTCTGCTTTAGATTTGTTAGTGGGATAAAATTGCGAATTAAATATACTTTATATTAACGAATAAAACTAATAATTATGCCAAAGGTAAATACTTATCAGGACATCAGTCAGATCGAAAGAGAGTCGAAAAAAGATTTTATTGATCGTCATTCACCTTTTATTCATGTTGCCGATGCAGCAAAAGCCGGTGAAAAACTAACCGTAAATGTAACAATGGGGAATGAATATGTACATCCCGATGATTTTGATCACTACATTAAATACATACAATTGTGGAACGGAGAGACTTTGTTGGCTGAGACAAACTTCCCTCCTGGAGCTCTTGGAAATAAACCCGGACATGCCGAAGTTGATTTCCATATTGTTCCTTCAAAAGATTTGAATCTCGTGGCTATGGCGTATTGCACCAAACACGGATTGTGGCAGAGTGATCCTAAAGCAGTGAAAGTGAGTGAATAATTGATGTTGTTGTAATATTTTGATAAAGCCTGTTGATTTTTCAATCGGCTTTATTTTTTTATAAGTGATCATGACTTTGGATAATTATTTTTATCTCAATGAGTTGTCTCATGAGATAAATTGCTTTTGCGATTCGGCAACGAATAAAAAAACTTGTTTTGTTAGGTATCTACAGCATTTTATCCAATTCATTTTGAAACTTAGTATACTCAACTGTCAAATAATGAATTGTTTATGACAAGTAGATTCTTTTCAATATTGGTTAGATAGCACGCTGTTTTGCAATTTGTGTTTTGTGAGTTTTGCGTTATTGAATTAAAAATAGTAGAATGAATGCGTACAGATCTAAAAGCAAACTGTACGAAATTAAAAATGCAATTTTCTTTTTCTGTATATTTTTGCTAAAAGAAATTTTCAATCAATCAATGGTTGAATAAGATACCTTAAATTGAAGTCATCTTGACTTTTTGTTAGTTTTAATTTTTCTAAATAGAATAAATATAAATGTTATGTAATTGAAGCTTTTCCAACTTGAAACAGTAACATCAAATCGATTCAGCAATGATCTGAAACTATCCAGCCAGGTATTTGTTTTTTCAATAACATATCTTTGTTTATAAAGCAAATCATCCAAAAGGAACTCCTCTTTATTCTCTTCGTTGCAATAATTGAAAGCCACATTGGGAATAAACTCCCCACCTCTTACAAATCGAACGAAAGTCCTTGGAGTCAAAACCAGAATCTGCATTTACAAAAAGTCCATCAGTACGAATTTTTACTTAAGTTAATGCTGAAAATAGTTCTCCCGAAGATTTTTCAATTTCATACAAATCATTATGATTACCTGCTATTGGGTTTGATAAAGCTAAAGGTAAACCGTGTCTATCTGATAGATACAACGAGTTGTTTGTTTTCCTTTTCTTTCGTCCCTGATAAGTAACTTGCTCGCCTCCGCGAAGTGCTGTGGCATGACTACCATCCAAATCGACACTGGATAAATCCAGAAATGATTTGTATTTTTTCAGTATTTTAGTCCAACATGATTCTCATTCTCCGTTTTTTACACCATTTACGAAAATGACCAAAAACTGTTTTATAACTTAGCACTACTTCTGAAGACAAACTCTTTACAGGCAACATTTCCCATTGACAGCCTGTTTTGAGTTTATATAAAATGCTGTTTATTACTTCTATCAGACAACTCTTTGTCAGAAATCCTCTTTTTGCTACCGAAAAATAAGGTAATATTTCTGTTCTTATTGTATCTTTGTCAAGTACTTGGTACAACATAGAAGGGAATTGTTTTTTTGTTTTGTCGTATACAAAACGTTCCCTTCTTTTTAATATTGTTTCCTCCTCTAAAAGTCAAAACGACTTCTATATGTAAATTCGCGGTAGGTAAATTATTTTCAATATAAATTTATAATTGATGAAAAAAACATTTTATTTAGCATTAATACTGTTACTTGCAACAGTTTTTAGTCGGGTAAATGCGGAAAAAAAAGCATTTGCGATTGAGGATCTCTATAAAATTCAGAATACAGGATCACCGGCTCTGTCTCCCGATGGAAAACAAATTGCTTTTTCACTTACCAAATATACGCTAGTAAAAGGTAAATCTGCTACTTCTATTTGGGTGATGGACGTAGATGGGAAAAATCAGACTGAAATTATTGCAAATGGCAAAAGTAATTATGATCCAACGTGGACAAAAGACGGAAAATTTCTTTATTATACTTCGACTGTGGATGGGGTTCCTCAGGTTTATCGTTATAATTTCGGAGATAAAAGTAGTGCTAAAATTACTGATTTTTCGATGGGCCTAAATGCTCCCGTTTTGTCGCCGGATAACAATTTGATTGTATTTTCGTCAGAAGTTTATCCTGAGTGTGGGGCCGATAGCAAAGCCAATGCAATTACTGACTCACTGGCGAATAACGGACCAACTCAGGCTTATCTGGCCGATAAACTTTTGTTTCGTCACTGGACCGACTATGCGGCAGGAAAAGCTTCGCACATTATTTTGTACGATATTGCCAAACAGACTTATACAGATTTGACTCCCGATGATTATGTTTCGCCTGTGTTCATGCTGGGTGGTGGAGTGGGTTACAACTTCTCGCCGGATAGCAAAGAACTTTGTTATGTTTCCAATCATGACGAACACCCGGAAGCCTCGACCAATGCTGATTTGTTCTTAGTTTCGGTCAATGGCGGAAAAGCAGTCAATATTACGGCTGATAATAAAGCCTGGGATGGTTGGCCTGTTTATTCTCCGGATGGAAAATACATTGCTTTTCGTCGTCAGTTGATTCCGGGTTACGAATCGGATCTTTTCAGACTGACGATTTATGACCGACAAACAGGTAAAAGCACCATGATTTCGGAAAAGTTCGATAATTGGGTGGATGATTTCAAATGGAGTACAGATTCAAAATCGATTTATTTTGTAGGTGAAGTGATTGGTCGTCAGCCATTGTATAAAATTGATATCGCAACTCAGAAAATTACACCCATGAGTGGTGAAAAAACAATTTTCGGATTCGATATTGATAAAAAAGAAAATCTGTATTTCACCGCCAGCACTACCGGAAAACCAGTGGCTCTGTATAAAATGAAATTACCTTTGGGTAAGGAAGAGCAATTGACCAAATTCAATGAAGAACTGGAAAATACAGTAGATATTCGTCCGGCTGATACCATGTGGGTGACTGGTGCAGAGGGTAAAAAGCTGGAAGTGTTTATTGTAAAACCGCATAACTTCGATCCGAGCAAAAAATATCCTTTGATTATGAATGTTCATGGTGGTCCGCAAAGTCAGTGGATGAATTCATTCCGTGGCGACTGGCAGGTTTATCCGGGTGCAGGTTATGTGTTGGCCTATCCTAATCCTCACGGATCGACCGGTTACGGGCAGGAATATACCCGTGCAATCTCTGGTGACTGGGGAGGAAAACCCTTCGAAGATCTGATGAAAGTGACCGATGCGTTGGCGAAATTGAGTTATGTTGATTCAACACGTATGGGTGCGATGGGCTGGTCATACGGAGGATACATGATGAACTGGTTTCAGGCTCAAACCAAACGTTTCAAATGTTTGGCTTCGATGATGGGACTTTATGATTTGCGTTCGATGTGGGGAACAACCGAAGAACTATGGTTTCCTAATTTCGACCTTCAGGGTCAACCGTGGAATTCGGATTTGTACAAAAAATTCTCTCCATCTGAATACGTAAAAAACTTTGCCACTCCGACTTTAATCATTACCGGGCAACTTGATTACCGGGTTTCGTATAATCAGAGTTTACAGTATTTCTCAACACTACAAACATTGGGAATTCCTTCACGCCTGATTATCTTGAAAAATGACGGGCATTGGCCCAATAATGTGAAATCAATGCCACTGTATTATGATGCACATTTGGCTTGGTTTCACAAATATCTGGGAGGTGATCCGGCTCCTTATGACGTAGAAAGGATGGTAAAGAATCAGGTTTTCAATCCATGATAAAATATAAAAAGCCAACTTTCCGAATCAAAGGAAAGTTGGCTTTTTTGCTTTCTGCAATTAGAAAATGTAACTTATTATTCTTTTGTTATTTTCATTCTGGTCGTGAATTCATTTCCGCTGATTTGAAGAATATACAAACCCGTAGGCAAATTATTCAAATTGATGTTTCCATTCATTGAACACAAATTACTCAAAATGATTTTTCCGGATAAATCCAACACTGAAATTGTCGAGTTTTCTGTCAGTCCTTTGATATGTAAGTAATCTTTAACCGGATTGGGAAAAATACTCAAAGAATTCATTTTTGAGTTGTCAGCATTGGTGGTTATATTTAAACCTCCATCGGTAATGGTCCAGTTATAAGTATTGATCAGTACCTGACGGGCTGAAGCAGGACCTTCGGCTGAGTATCTGCTGTTGCCAGCATTGAAAGTAACGTTCGATTGTACCGATTTACCTGCCCAACTTGTGAGTATGCCGTTGTAGTTAGCTGTGGTCAGCGTGTCACCAAGGAACATATTTTCCATAGTGGTTACTTTACTGATGTCCCACGTTCCGATATTCTGATCGAAAGCACAGAGGTTAAACATGCCCGACATATCGGTGACGTTGCTTACGTCCCAATTGCTGATGTTCTGATTGAAAGCAGATGATGCTCCTTCCATCATATTATATATATCACCTGCAAACATATATGCCATATCTTGAACATTACTTACATTCCATGCAATATATTCATTGGCTGCACCTTCATTGATTGTTTTGGTACTGATATTTTGATTGAAGGCTAACGCTATTGCAAACATTGCGTTCATATCATTTATTTTGCTCACATTCCACTTGCTGATATCCTGATTAAAAGCTATCGCGAATGAAAACATACTACTCATAGTTTCTACATTGCTTACATTCCAATTGCCGATATCCTGATTGAAATAAAAATTCATTGAAAACATGCCCGACATATTGGTCACCTTGCTGACATTCCAGTTGCTGATATCCTGATTGAATATTGAACCTTTTCCATCACTGCCTCCAAACATTCCGCCCATATCAGTCACATTATCAACCTGCCAGTTGCCAATATTCTGATTGAATTTTCTGGCTGCACTAAACATTCTTGACATACTGGTTACAGAACTTACATCCCAGTTTCCGATATTCTGATTGAAATTTCCAGCTCCCTTAAACATGTTTGACATATCTGTAACTGAACTTACGTCCCAACCGCTGATATCCTGATCAAAATTATCTGTGGAACTAAACATACCACTCATTGTAGTTACATTTTTTACATTCCACAAATCAAGATTGGTAATTGATGTAGCTTCAATTTCCGAAAAAGTATAAAACAGATCATTTACAGTCGAAGGCAGTGTTGCCGGCACACTGGTCAGATTATATGCGGCAAAAAATGCGTTGGCAAGTGAACCTAACCCCAAATCGCCAAAGCTGGCAACTTCGGTCAGATATTCCTTACCAATCCACGAACTACCATTAGTATTTTGCCCAAAATGAAATAAGGAACCACTAATACTTACGGTATAAGTTCCGGCAGTAGCAAAAGTATGTGCTTTGTTTCCTTCGGTAGTAAAACTTTCAGGTGCCGAGCCATCGCCCCAGTTTACAGTACAGTCTACTGATGTGTACAAAGGAAGTTCAATGCTTTGGTTTACATCGGTAGTGGTAAATACCAACTGCATGGGTTGAGAAGGCGGAGTCAACTCCCCATCATACGAACCCATCGATGGTGAAACAGCCCGTGTGGCCCCCCGCTGGTCGGTGAGGATTTTGTCGGCTTCGCTGTAGGTGGGTGTTCCTCCCAATATTTTTACATAAGCCGTCCCGTTATAATAGTAATACCCGTCGGTGGCATTGTAATAGGCAGACGTGCCGGTTTGATAAGCCGGAGCCGAAGACGAAAGTGCCATGGTGGGCGTTGGCCCGCCGTTGTCGGCCAGGTCACCAAGATCTCCAGTGGTATAAGTTATTTTAACGGTAGCGGTTGTATATGAGCTCCACAAATAATAAGGATAAATATTACAATAAGTAGAAGTCTTAAAGATATCAGGGTTGGAGGTGGCTGTATTGTTAATGACAATAGCATTTAATAAATAGCAATTTGCATAATGACTTGGTGCTCCCACAGTATAAATGCCACCACCATTCACCGCAGAATTGCCACTGATGGTCGTGTTAATAATTTGAAGTCTTGCCATACCCTGTCCGAAACGCTGATAAATCCCGCCACCACCAGCTAGTGAAGTATTTCCGGTAATGGTCGAATTGAGGATGGTTGCGTTCAACGACAACACATAAACTCCTCCTCCTCCAGTTGAAGTTGCTGTATTGTTGTTCACAGTGCATCCGTCCAACAAAAGGTAAGTACTATAAGATGCACAAATTCCTCCACCAAAGGCAGCTTTCCCCTCTTTTACCACGCAGTGGTTTAAGGCCAATGTGCCGCCAATGCCAACGAAAAAAATTACACCGCCATAATAATCAGTATTGGCAAGCCCGCTCACATCGCCACCCCGCATAATAAGGTCATTCAGGGTTAGCGTTTTTCCGGTGGCTTGAAATTTAAACACACGGTAGGTGGAAACGCCTGGACTGCTTACCTGTATGGTAACGGGGTTGCCGGTAGCGGTGTTGATACCCTCCATGGTGAGGGTGTTGTCGATAACAGGCAGAGCGGCGCTGAGCGTTATCACATCGCCGCTGCTGAGGGTAAAGGCAATAATGTCGCCATCGGCGGATGCGTTGATGGCCCAGCTCAGGCTACCAGAAGTGGCACCTGTGCCGTTGTCGGTAATTTCGGTTACCGTGTAGGTTGCGGCGGTAGCCGACAGCATGGTCAGCAAGACCGTAAAAAGTAAAAAGATTGATTTTTTCACAACGATGTTTGTTTTCACAATATTATTAATGTCGTTTATTTTTTGAATTTACTATTCTGCCGAGAATAGTTTATTGTTTTACTAATTTTAATCTCACAGAATGCTCCTTATTCTGGATGAGTAAAATATACATACCCGAAGAGATATTGTCTACAGGAATATAGGATATATCTGAAATATTTTTCTTCAAAACAGTTTTGCCGTTTAGGTCTGTTAGCACGATAGAGGTAGTACCTACTATTCCACTAATACTGAATCCGGCAGTTACCGGATTTGGAAAAATGGTGTATAACATTCCCTTTATACTTTCAAATGCTGTAAATACTCCGGATTTTACATTGATATATACGGTATCCGAAGCCGTTTCGTAATTTACAGCATCAGTTGGTGTGAAAGCTACTGTTAGCTCTTGGTTGTCACCCACATTGAGCACCGTTTCAGCAGCCGGCGAGTACACAAATTCTCCCGGTACATCGGCTGTGGCATTGAGCTGAGTAGCACTTAAAGCAGTACCGTACGTAATATCTGCTGGATTGCTCCAGGTAATGACGGGAGTGGTTTTTTCCGCTTCAAATATTTGCCATGCCAGATAGGGATAGCCATCATTGTTAGTTGCGCTTATTTTCCAAATAGGTGTTGTGGAAAAATCCCAATTAGAATAGTTGCTTTGTACCTTCATTTGGGCAGTGCTGTATCCGGTAGCTCCCGGATCGGACAAACAACCGGATGTACTGTTATCGTAATAACAAGATGTAATGGTTGCAGTATTATATCCAACAAAACCTCCAATATCGGACGATCCAACAACATTACCGGTACTGTAACAATTTGTGACAGAATTTGCATTGTACCCAGCAAAACCACCCACTATATTTGTGGCAGTTACCTGAACAAAACTGAAACAATTACTAATAGTACCGTTATTAAACCCAGACAGCCCACCGACATAAGAAGTGCCATTTACTACACTCCCGGAACAATAGCACAAGTTAATAGACCCCGTATTGTTTCCAACAATAGCGCCGACATTATTTCCACCATTAATAGTTGCATTTGTTATTCCCAACCTTTCAACCGTTCCCGACATTGAGCCAAACAAACCTACATTATCGGTAGAAGAGCGGTTAATATACAAACCGGTGATAACATACCCATTACCATTGTAATTTCCTGAGAAACCAGAAATTGAAGCAAAGCCGGCACCACTGTTATAAGTGGAAGCAGCAGTTTCTGAAGCATCTATGTCACAAACTTGGATAAAATATCCGGATCCAATATATTTTACTTGCAATGCAATAAATTGTAAATGTGCCAGGGTAGATACAGTATAAGGAGCGGCAGCAGTTCCAATTCCTGTCATTCCAGTAGGACAAGGCACACATCTTCTCATAGTGCTGTTATAATAAAATCCACTTGTACAAGTAGCCGCATAAACCGGAGAAATAATAAAGCTATACAAGCCGCATAGCAACAAAAATAATAATGTGATTTTTTTTCGTTTCATAATGATGTTTGTATTTATACGTTTTGTAATAGTAAAGTAAAAATTTGTTTGTCCGGAAATTTACTTCCGTGTATAAATTTATTTCCATACGGGTGTAAATTTATTTATACCCGTATGGAAATTTATCGCCACACGTATGTAAATCGGACTGTCTGCGTACCGCGATTGGATTATTGTAAAATCGAAGTACGGCAGGTCTTGTTTACTCGGTCTTCTCGAAGCTTATCTTGTCGATGGCAGCTTTGAGTTCCACGCTGGGCGTAAATACTACTTTTACACTTGTGATTTGGCTGGTATTGAATTTATCGGTGGTTTCCGCCCCTTCGCTTGAAAACGAAAGCCTGAATGTTCCGAATCCTTCTAATGATACGCTTTTGCCCATTAATAGGTATTTAGGCAGCGTGTCGATCAGTGATTCGATGACGTTGGACACATCTCCACGCGATAATGATGATTGATTCACGATGTCGGCAGCAATTTCTTTGCGGGTAATTTTACCCTCATTCACAGGTTGTGCATACCATTTACTTTGATTGCGGTCTTGCGGGTTTGCCCGTTGGATAAGTTTGTACTTCATAAGTTTGTGATTTTTTTTTAATTAGGTTTGATATATTTTAGTTTAAAGCAGCTATTTGTTCTGTCCGGTATTGTTGGATTCAGTGCTGACGAACAGATTCTCGATACCATAAATTTGTAATGTAGCAAGAAAAGAGTCGTCTTTATCTGCTCTCAAGCCGAGGGATACAGATTGACCAAAGCATTTAACTTCGTTTTGTTCAAATGTGCAAAAGCCGGCAGAGATTGGATGCATGAATTCAAAATCGGCATGGCTAATGTGTTCAGGAAAGATAATAAAGGTGTTGTTCTTTTGTAATCGGATGTATTTTTGCTGTACCATGTTTTTGCTTGGGATTTATATTGGACAAGCACAAAATTAATAGTGTTGACAGCAGACACCAAGAAAGAGGAGTGGACAAAAAGAGGACATTTCTGAATTTATACACGAGAAAATCTATTATTTCGGTTAAAATTCGGAAATAAAAAAAGAAAATTGAATAATTGTATTTTGGGGGTATTGTGAAAATTATCCGATTATTACAGTGTCAAGAAGCTGAATATATAATTGGGTATTTGAGTTTATTACCGCATTATTGATTCCCTGTTTAAAGAGCATGATATTATGACTATCAATTTTTATATTTTCCAGAATTGAGAAAATATCGGATATTTGATATATCTCTTTTTCCTTTAAAAGAGCTATGAATGGAACTAAGTTTCGACGCTCTTCCTCTGAAAATTGAGGTAAATAGAAAGGTTTTATATTTTGGACTGATTGCCGTGATGTTATTAATTTAGCGTCCAAAGTGAATGAAAGTCGAACGGCTCCGTTTAAATTTTCAGCTTTTATTGTATTTCCGTGAGCCTCAACCGCCATTTTACAAAAAGTAAGTCCGAGTCCGGTAGAATGATAGCCGGAAGAATTGAGTATCCTGGATTGTGAGTATTTCTCAAAAATTGAACTTAATAACTGTTCCGGAATGTTTTCGCCATGATTTATAATACTTAAAGTTGCTGTGCTGTCAGTTGTCATTTGTACATCAATTTCTATCGTTTCGTTAGCCGGTGAAAAACGAATCGCATTCGAAAGCAGGTTTTCCAATACCCGAATCAGAATCTCCTGATCAGCATACACATCAATCCCATCGCCTTTGATTTGTACAAAAATATTTTTATTTTTTAAACTGACATCAAAATTTTCAACTACCTGCTTTATTATCGCGTTAAGCGGGTGTATTTCGCGATTAACAATAAGTTGGGTATGCTCATACTTTTCTACATCCAGCAGATTGGTGACTAATAACAGCATCCTTCTGGTCAGTTGTTGAATAACATTGTCTTTTGAACTGGAAAGTATTTGCCCGAGAGGATTTTTTAAATCATGAACTATTGTGCCAATAAATGTTTGTTTAAATTTATCCAGTTCTTCCAAATGTTTGTTCTGAGTTTCAAGTTGTCGGGCCTGAACTTCTATCTCTGATTTTTGAATGATTAAAGTTTTGTTTTTTTCTCCGAGTTCATGGGTACGTTCATCTACAATTTTTTCCAGTTTTCGTTTTTCATTTTCTAATCTTTTTGTGTTGATATTGATGATGAAAAATAAAACTGAAGCCCAAAATATAAATATTAAAACCAAAACCGGAAACTCAAGCCAAGCATAGTTGTTTTTTGAAAGACTAAAAAGGTAGTAATATAACTCTGTATTGAAAATGAACGATTTATGACCCTTAAAAAAGACAGAGTATATATGATTGTCGACAGGATATGGGGCAAACTCGTGCTCAATTTTGAAACTGGCCAGAGTTTTGAGCCCGTTAACTGATAATACTTTGAGCGTATTGTTGGCAAAAGCAATAAAAACCACATTATTATTGGGGCTAATGTTATAGTAACCACTTGCTGCGGTAATATTATCGACTTTTGTGATCTCATCTAAATTGGAAGAATACTCGCAAAGATTTTTGCCGCCCCAGAAAACTGCTTTGTTCTTGTGGGTATAAAGGTGAGTAAAGTTATGCGGCAAAGCTTTCTGATTCAAAATTTTTCCTTGCAAGTTGCAAACAGTCATCAGTTTACATATTAGGTTTTCCGGTTCACTGAGCTGCGCATTGGTCAATGAAATAATGCAAGGCATAGTATCGGTATCAATAATTGCCGATTTGGTAAAGTTTGTCCACCCAAAAAACTCAATAGGTTGAAAAGCAAACTGAAGTTCATGGTTATAGAGTAGAATATAGGATGAAAAATCGCCATAATCATATTCTAAATGTTTGATTGATTTGAAAGCCTCAATGGTGTCTTTATTGGTTGAGTTTTTTAATTCAAGTATTTCTTTATGACAAAGAGTGTTCCCGGTAGACTTTACATAACTGGCAAGCAAATAACTTTGATTTTGATAGTTAAACAAAGTAGCTTCGGGATTAACCAGACTGTTTAACTGTGTCTTAATAAGCGTTTTGCTTTGAAGATCATATTTGTAAATATTACGGGGCTGAACCGAGTATCCACCCTGTAGATCGAGAAAAATCTCATGTTTGTTGGCTATAATAAAATTGTTTACAACATCAGCTTTCCCTCCATACAGTCTTATATTGTCTATTTTGATTTTTTCGACGGGATAAAGAAGTTTGTTTTTGGAAATGTAGGTTAAAATATTTAAATATGCTGCGTGTTTATCTGCTGAAACAAAAAGAATTTCGTTATTGTGATTTCCGTTAATATCAGCGAATTGCATATTGGAACTAACAAAAATTTCATCGTGCCGAAATATATAAATCTCGCGTAATTTGTTTTTTTGTTTTAGTTCTATGGAATGTCCTGGTATGTTTATATTGTGATGAATGAGAGTTTCGCAAACAGAATCGTTGTCAATATCTGTAAAGTATTCTTGTTCGTTTTTTTGTTTTGGCCATACCGAATCAAGTTTTAATATATAGGAATCAAAACTTTTTTCGGGTATTAGCCGATGACTTAAAAACGTGAAAACGCAAGCCAACAATAAGAGTAACAAGTAAACTAACTGTTTCACAATAATAAGTATTTGATTGATTAGCAGATATTTTGGATATATTGACAAACAGACTCGGCAGTATCTAACTTTAATTTTATTTTCAATCTGTATTTGGCCTTTTTTACAGTTTCAATAGTTTGTGCACTGATCGCTGAGATTTCATTTGTATTCATATTTAGTTTAATCATGGCGCATAATTTTCGCTCATTAGTAGTAAGTGACATGTGTTCCTTTTGCAGTTGTTCGTAAAAAGCGGGGTGTACTTTTTCAAATATTTCTTCGAATTCATTCCAGTTTACGCGTTGAATATTGGATTTGTATTTAGAAATAAATCCGGTGATTAACTTATTCCCCTCTTCGCTAACATAGTCCCTTAATTGCTGCAATTCATGAATATATTCGGCTAAATACTGTGCATTTTCAATTAGTTTTAACTTGGCGGCAATCAGGGCAGAAGCGTTTAAATCTAATTTTTGTTTTAATAATGTAATCTCTTGTTCTCTAATGATTTGTTGTAATTCCGTATTTTTTCTGTATTCGCAATTTAATCGAATCATTGATTTTACCCGGGCAATAATTTCTATTTCATCAAATGGTTTTCGAATAAAATCATTTGCACCTGCATTCAATGCTATTTCAAGATTTTCGGTAGTTGTCATTTTTCCGGTTGCCATGATGATGGGAGTGAATTTTGTTTCAGTGAAACTTCTTATGCATATCACTGCATCCAGTCCGTTCATAACAGGCATATCCCAGTCCATGATTATAGCGTCAGGCAGATGCTTCCTGCTTAGTTCGCAGGCGATTTTTCCGTTGGGGGCGATAATTATCTGAAAATTATTAGCAGATAAAGCATCAAACAAATATTTTATATTTAAAGGTTCGTCTTCTGCTATTAGTATCCGATATGTTTTATCTTTCATACTCTTGTGCATTTAAAGGCTTTAAATGAGATGGTATTAACGTTTTGATCTTATAAAATTATAACGTATAAATCATTTATCTATTTTAATTTACATTTTTTACAACGAACTCGTCTTGACTTTTAAATTAGATAGAATTAAAAATGTCATATTTCTTTTTTTAGACAAAAGATACAGAAATTACAGAAATTTGTAAGATATAAAATCTGTCAATTCTGTAAATTTTGTCTTATTTTTCTAAACATTATTGAGATAAAGGATTATTATGAAAAGTCAAGACGACTTCAACTTCAAATTATTTTCTGTTATCAAATGATTTCAGCTTCAAGAGTCTTCTCTGATTGATTATTTTCTTGCTATCTGATTATTCAGAAGAATGACGGACACTGGCCCAACAATGTAAAGTCAATGCCGCTTTATTATGATGCCCATCTCGATTGGTTCTACAAGTATCTGGGGGCGATCCAGCACCTTATGATGTAGAAAAGATGGTAAAGAATCAGGTTTTCAACAAACCATAAATTCTCATTCGGCGAAAAACAATAAAGGCTGCCTCAAAAAACAGGGCAGCCTTTTATCGCTATAAAATAGACTTTATTCCACTGCTTTAAAACTCATATCCAAGCTTTTTACGGAATGAGTTAAAGCTCCGACCGAGATATAATCCACACCGCACTCTGCATAATCGCGCAAAGTATCAAAAGTAATTCCGCCGGATGATTCCGTTTCAAATTTACCGGCAATTATTTCCACGGCTTTTCGGGTATTATCAACACTAAAATTATCCAGCATAATACGGTCAACCCCGCCAATAGCCATGACCTGAGCCAATTCATCAAAATTACGTACTTCAATCTCGATTTTCAGATCTTTGCCTTTTTCACGGCAATATCCTCTGGCTCTCAGAATAGCTTTATCAATGCCTCCGGCAAAATCCACATGATTGTCCTTTAGCAAAATCATATCGAATAAGCCAATACGATGGTTCACTCCCCCTCCTATTTTCACTGCTTCTTTTTCGAGCAGACGTAAACCCGGAGTTGTTTTACGGGTATCAAGCACATGCGTTTTAGTTCCTTCAAGTTGTTTTACATACTGGCGGGTACGGGTAGCAATACCGCTCATTCGTTGCATGACATTAAGCATAAGACGCTCTGTCTGCAATAATGATTGAATTTTTCCTTCAACCACGAAAGCTACATCGCCAACTTTCACATCGGCTCCGTCTTCTATAAAAACGGTCATCTTTAATTCAGGATCAAAAGCCCGAAATATTTCCCGGGCCACTCTGACTCCGGCCAATACACCATTTTCTTTAATTATTAACTGAGATTTTCCCCGGGCTGAATCCGGAATACAAGAAAGTGTTGTGTGGTCGCCATCACCAATATCTTCTGCAAACCACAACTTGATAAGCTGTTCGAAATCGTTAGTCATTAGAGGGTTCTATTCTTAATTGTTGGATTACGGCCTGATTCTCATTTTTTCGGGTTAAAACATAAACACGGTACATTCCTGTATTTGTTTTGAGTTCTCCTATCGCAAAACTGGCCGCTTCTTTATTTCCTTTGTGTAATACTTTGAATGAGGATACTCTATTTATTTTAAAAAAATCCGCAATAATACCGGATGCCTGCTGTTTACTAAAAACATCATTTTTATTTCCAATCACTAATTCAACATTACTATTCAGATATTCAGATATTTTTGTAGCATCACCCTGATTCAGAGCCGAAACAATTTCGGAAGGAACGTCCGACGACTGCGCAATTACATAAGCGAACGGCAAAGCAAAAGCTAAAACAGCACCAATCAGAATAAATTTAAATGTTTTCATAATTTATTTCTTTATAAAACAGTAGATTTTATTTTAAATCCGTAATATTCTGTTTTTGAGTTTATTTTGCATGGTTTTGCAAAATTACATTTTTTAATGTGTTACAACCAAATATTTTATTACTTTTATTTTGCAACAAATAACGCACCAAAGCAATATAAAATTCACACAAACCAATGAAAATCGCATTTTTAGTTATAGGAAAAACGACGGATAAAAACTTGATCATTTTACAGGATGATTATCAAAACAGACTTAAACATTACATTAATTTTGAATATATTGTGATACCGGAACTCAGAAATACCAAAAGTCTGAATGAAAATGACCAAAAAGAAAAAGAAGCCGATTTAATTTTAAAATCGATTGATAATAATGACGAAGTAATTCTGTTGGATGAAAAAGGGAAAGAGTTTACATCTGTAGGATTTGCCCAATTCATTGAAAAAAAAATACTTTCGTCATACAAACGCATGGTTTTTGTTGTAGGGGGTCCGTACGGATTTTCACAAAGAATTTATGAAAGAGCCGGTAGCAAAATTTCTCTTTCGTCCATGACTTTTTCTCATCAAATGATTCGTTTGATTTTTACAGAACAGCTTTACAGAGCTTTTACGATATTGAAGGGTGAACCGTATCACCATGAATAAATATAAGACAAGAATCAGAAGTAAAATGAACTATATTAATGAGTCAATATGCCAATTCCGGTAATCGGAACAAATTGTGCGATTCGTAACGCAGGGGAGATCCCGCTTCACAGGATATTCAACAAGCTAATTAACTTTACGAACTGATAAACTCCATAAACTGAATGATAACCGGAACCAAATGGCAATTCAAAAATGAGGATAAATCATAAAAATAAAATATATTTTCTGCTGCTGACAGTGGCTATTCTTATTGCGGCAGGAGTCGAGACTATTTACCAAAAATCGCCAAACCACGTAATTAATACGGACAAATTTGAAAAAGTCATTAACCTCAAAGAAAATACTGCCGATCACAAAATTCAGGAAATCAAATCAATATTATTGCACAACACCTTCGATTCTCTGAAACAGCTTACTTTTAAAGAAAAAGATTTATCCTTCTATGTATTTTCGGACAATCTTCCTGTTTTCTGGTCTGATAATCACATTGATTATACCTACGACATACAGCAGCTCCCTGCAGAAAACTGGCAATACAAAGAACTAAATAACGCTTACTGTTTAATAAAAAACAGTGAATATGAAGATTACAAAATAGTCGCTATTATTTTCATAAAAAACAAATATCCTTATGAAAATGAAGAACTTCAGAACACTTACAATATCGATCTGAAAACAGACAAAACAGTAGACATCAGCATAGGGAAACCTGCTGACCATTTTGCTATAACCGACCAAAACCAGCATTATCTGTTTACATTAGTTCCTCCCCTAAATCCGGTTTACAACAAGACAGCAGGATATATTGGTTTTGCGGCAGAGTTTGCAGCATTCATATTACTTCTTCTTATTTATATCAATTTTGGGAAAACAGACCGACAAAAACAGATTTCTCCAAAACAATTCATATTAAATTCTCTCATTCTCGTAACTATAACAGCATTAGGACTGTTTTGCAACTTTCCCCGCCTGCTTTTTTGGGATCATTTATTTTCCTCGTATGAATACTCGTCGAATGATCTGCTTGCTTCGATGGGCCATCTTACTCTTTTCAGCTTACTGGTACTGGCAATAAATTATTCGTTTTTTTTCAGAGTTAAAATTAAAAGCACTCCTTTCGTACAAATATTTTTACAAGTACTTTTTACACTTTTCTATATTTTACTTTTCTATATTTTAAAAGGAATCGTCATCCATTCGGCGTTTCAGCTAAACATACTTCAGTTCAGTGATTTTTCGTTTATGGCGATATGGGCCCATCTGCTTGTTTTCTTGTGGGGAGTTTCGCTTACCCTTTTGTTTTATAAAACACACGGTAATTTAAAAGGTACCCCGAAATTACCCGAAGCAGTTATCATAGACATAGTATTGTTGCTGTTAACTGTATTATATTTTCATCTGTTCCAGCCCCGGGATATATATAAAACAGGTTTTTCACTCGCATTACTTTATATAGCGTTCTACATTCCTCTTTTTATCAGGAAAAGGAAAAAAGCCAGCGTTTATTCATTTATCTGGGTCTTGATTTATACATTATTTTTTGTGGTCAGTTCAATACTCATCAGTAATCAAAAAATGCGTAGCAAATACCGGATTCTTGCAGAAAACATTTATATCAACGGGAATACCGAATATGACCGCGTAGCAGATATTTTACTCGAAGAGTTAGACAAGCAAATAGAATCGGACAATTATCTCAGGCAAATTCTTACCCGGGAAGATTCTCTCTCTGTGGCATCAGCATATATTAACGAAAATTTTTCACGGGGATTTTGGAATAAATACAGTATCAGACTTTATACATCTCCGGTTGGTTCCGAAATGTATAACCAGTATTTCGATTTCATAAACAGGGCTGGCACAAAAATTAAGCACACTCATTTTTATTCGGTGCCGGCAATATACAACGATATGTCCTACCTGGGAATTTTTCCTTATAGAGTAGCAGATACTGATTCATACTTGTTTATGGAGTTTTATCCCAGAAAAAATTACCGCAGTTACAGTTTCCCGAATCTTTTAATTTCTTCGTCTCCGGATATTCAGAATCAACTTAAAATTACTGTCGGAAAATATGATAATGGGAAGCTCGTTTTTTCTTCATCGAAGTCCGATTATCCTGAAAATGATGAATGGATTACAAAAAAAGATAAACCTTTCTACAGTGCCACCTATCATGGCAGAAAATACTATTTTTACCGGCCCGACAAGAACGACACGATTGTAATCAGTGCCATAAATCAATACGGACAAGATATTTATCTGATTTATTTTGCGTATGTTTTTCTGTGCTTCTACAGTTTAAGCTGGCTGATTTTCACAATTTATTACAACAAGCGCAGCAAGTCGGGATTCAGTCTCGGATTTACAGCAAAATACCAGTATGCCTTTATCGCTCTGCTAATCATAAGTTTTCTCGGGATATTTTATGTTTCAGTAGATTTTATCCGTAAAAAATACAGCGAAGAACAAATTTCAAATCTGGAACATAAAAAGACCTATATTCAGAACGCCCTTCAGGATATGTATTACTGGAATCAGGATTTGTCGCTGATTAATCAACAGGGACTTAACTTTGATTTGCAGGAACTGTCATACACTTATCAGACAGACATTCTCGTATATGACAACCAGGGAGAATTAGTCGGAAGTTCACAACCGCTTATTTTCAGCAAAAACCTCATAAGCAAACTTATTACACCGCAACCATTTTTTAAAAACAATACCAATATTAATCAGCAGGAGCATATCGGGGAACTAAAATATTTAACAGGATATGCAGATTTTTATAATGGTGATTTTGTCCAAATCGGTTATATCGCCGTGCCTCAATTTCTGAGTCAGGAAGAGATAAACAATGAAATAGAAAGTTTTCTGGCTGTCATTATTCATATTTATCTCATTATTATCATTTTGGCTATTGTTCTGAGTTTATTGATCGGAAAACAGCTTTCGGCTCCGCTCAAAATGATAGAAGACAAACTGAAACTCATGCGTTTCGGACATCGCAATGAAAAAATTGAGTATCAATACAACGACGAAATAGGGCACTTGGTCATGCAATATAACCGTACACTCGACGAACTTGAAAAAAGCGCACGATTGTTGGCCCAATCAGAACGCGAGTCGGCCTGGAAAACTATGGCCCGACAAATTGCGCACGAGATTAACAATCCTCTGACTCCGATGAAACTGACCATTCAACAGTTGCAACGTACCCATCAAATGAAGGATGAACGTTTCGACGATTATTTCAAAAAATCGGCAGTTACACTGATTGAACAGATTGACAACCTCTCGCGTATTGCCGGCACATTCTCAAACTTTGCCCGCATGCCCGAAGCACGGTTTGTAACTGTTGACATTGCAGCCAGACTATATTCTGTAGTACAACTTTTCGCACACAACAACGAATCAACAACTATTACATTCAATGGTCCGCAACATGATATTTTCACTTTTGCCGATCCCGAACAACTCACTCAGGTTTACAACAATTTGCTGAAAAATGCCATACAGTCTGTACCCTCTGATCGTCACGTAAAAATAAATGTTACTATTTCCGTTGCCGGAGAAAATATTATCACAGAAATAAGTGACAATGGAAGTGGCATCACAGATGAAGTGGCAGAAAAACTTTTTGCGCCCAACTTTACGACCAAAAACACAGGCATGGGACTCGGACTAACTATCACCAAGAATATTATAGAAACCACCGGAGGTACTATTAGTTTTACCTCCCGCGTGGGGGAAGGAACCACTTTTAAAGTAACATTACCAGTAGAGAAATAACTCAAATACGGCTACAAAGCCATTACAAAACTTATTTTATTTGAGACAAACAAAATTTCAATCAAATACATATCAATCACTTACTAAAAAGATCATTTGAAAAATTGATACAACGTTAAAAACAAACATTTCAATACAAATTTCCGTATTTTTATTTTATAGCTTTGAATCAACAAACATAAGCTATTACTTATAAAAAAGAATCATTATGAAACAGTTCAGAATTACGGAAATACTGGCAACAATTATTTTGTGTATATTTTTTTTATACCCGAATGCTATTCTGGCGGGAAATACAATTGTTGTTGATTCGACAGTGACAAATATTGATGCCAAAAGCACAAGATACAAAATCATTCAACCGGGAGACACGGTACTGCTAGCTGCCGGGAAACGAAGAATTCTGCGTATAGCTAATTTTAAAGGCGATTCATTAAATCCCGTTATATTTAAAAATTATGGCGGAGCTGTTGAAATTGCCAATCAGAATCTCGCTTACGGTATCGACATTGTAAGTTGTTCACACATCCGGTTTACCGGGAGTGGCAATCCGGATTATAAATACGGCATTCGGGTTCTGGAGACACAAAGTGGGGGCCATAATGGACTAAGTATCGGATATTTAAGTTCCGACGTAGAAGTTGACCACATAGAAATCGGACATGCCGGTTTTGCCGGAATTTTTTCGGTAAATCAACCTACTTGTGATGGCAGTGCGAACAGAGGAAACTTTGTTCAATACAATACCATTATACATGACAATTACATTCACCATACAGGAGGAGAAGGTATGTATATCGGACATTCATTTTATTCCGGATATACTAAAATCTGTGATGGCGACACGGTAATATTATATCCGCACGAATTAAAAGGACTTAAAATTTACAATAATATACTTGACAGCTGTGGCTATGACGGCATACAGGCCGGCTGTGCAGTAGAAGATTGTGCCATTTACAATAATGTAGTAACTAATTACGGCACAAAAAAAGTGGCAGATCAACATACCGGAATACAAATAGGCGGTGGAACCACCGGACTATGTTACAACAATATTATCATGAATGGAAGCGGTTCGGGAATTATGGTCTTCGGGTTAGGCAACAATTTCATTTTCAACAATCTGATATGTAATGCCGGTCAAAATTATTATCCGGAAGATCTTACTAAAAAAATCTATGGAATCTTCTGCGACGATCGTACTACAATTCCGGGTGAATCTTTCAACTTCATCAATAACACGATTATTCGCCCTAAAATAGATGGCATTCGTATCTACAGTGACGAAAGCGCTAATGACTTAATCTATAACAACCTGATTATAGGTCCGGACTCTCTTATGTACCGCTACGATATGTCCAGCAGATTTATTTGCGTAACTAAAGGAGTTGATGCCGTATTAGCTACCAATTATTTTGTATCAGACTGGCCTCATGACATTACTTCGGACGACATACAACAAATTTACGACTATTGTAACACGCTCGACATCCATGAACAAGGAACAAATGTAGCTGAATATGGAATTACTTTCGACTTATTCAACAACGAGTGTCCGGTATCAGGAAACCCAGATATAGGGGCTATTCAGTACAACAACTCAGTTCCGGAAAGGTCACAGGCTAAGTCAAGCTCCGAAAACAACAGCGCAACAACAAATTATAATAATAAAATATCCGGATTGAACAGTCAGGAAAACACGAATTATCAAATAAATCGAGCTGACATTACCTCTATTTTGCCAGCGCGAGAAAATATAGTCATCCGCAATATGAACGGACAAATTGTTTATTCAGGAAGTAAACTTTCCAAACAAAGTTCATACAATTTGCCGGCTGGCATTTATATTATTACCAATTTCTGCACTCAAAAAAATAGCGAAGGAATTATAACACAATATTCAGACACAAAAAAAGCAGTTCTTTTTTGAACTGCTTTGGCGGTATGGACGGGACTCGAACCCGTCTCGCCCGTGGCGAGATGACAAGCAGGTATTCTAACCAGCTGAACTATAATAGCTTTCAATTAATTGTTTCAAATAAACCGAATTATATCTTTTGATTTGTTTTTCCCGAATCAATGCCTCTCGCTTTATGGGCAACTCTTCCAAATAAACCAATTGCCAAGGCTTCTTCGTTCGGGCATAACGACTTTCTCCCCGATTATGTCGGGATAACCGCTGCTCTATATCCTCTGTAAAACCTTTATAATAACTATCGTCTACAAGAGATTGCAAAATATAAACATAAAATGACATATAAAAAAAGCAGTTCTTTTTTTGAACTGCTTTGGCGGTATGGACGGGACTCGAACCCGTCTCGCCCGTGGCGAGATGACAAGCAGGTATTCTAGCCAGCTGAACTATGATAGCTTTCAATTAATTGTTTCAAATAAACCGAATTATATCTTTTGATTTGTTTTTCCCGAATCAATGCCTCTCGTTTTGTGGGCAACTCTTCCAAATAAACCAATTGCCAAGGCTTCTTCGTTCGGGTATAACGACTTTCTCCCCGATTATGTCGGGATAACCGCTGCTCTATATCCTCTGTAAAACCTTTATAATAACTATCGTCTACAAGAGATTGCAAAATATAAACATAAAATGACATATAAAAAAAGCAGTTCTTTTTTTGAACTGCTTTGGCGGTATGGACGGGACTCGAACCCGCGACCCCCTGCGTGACAGGCAGGTATTCTAACCAGCTGAACTACCACACCATTTGGAGTTTGTGTTACCTTTATTTCTCAAAAGGATTGCAAAGATACACCATATTTTTTAATTTGCAATACTTTCAAAAAAATATATATCAATAAAAAAGCAGCTCAAAAAATGAGCTGCTTTGGCGGTATGGACGGGACTCGAACCCGCGACCCCCTGCGTGACAGGCAGGTATTCTAACCAGCTGAACTACCACACCATTTTTAATTTTGTCGCACTGGTTTCAAATGCGGTGCAAAGGTACTTTATTTTTTGGAATCTGCAACATTTCCGAATACAAAATATATATTTTTCAAGAAATATTATTTTCTAAAACAGGGACACACCGGCCTATTCAGAACTTCCATTACTGAATATCAAGATATAGAAGAATCAAAATCGAAAATGTAACCAGCCCCTCAAATTTAAATATTATCTTTGCAAGTTCTTTAAAATATCGTTTTAAAGCAGGCTTTTCAATTCAATATCTTTCTTTTTGTAAACAAATTGGAACTTATCCTCTGAAAAACAAACATAATATATTTAGAAACGAATTTCAACAATTAATGAAAACAAAAGAAAATACAGCCGTATTATTACTTCACTGTCCCGATAAACCGGGAATTCTTGCAGCCGTAACAGAGTTTATCAATCAGCACAAAGGAAATATTCTTTATTTAGATCAATATGTAAACCGCGAAGAAAAAATTTTCTTTACGCGCGTAGAATGGGATCTCCATGAATTTCAGATTCCCAAAGATAAAATATCCGAATACTTCCAAACTTTACTCGCTATAAGATATGAAATGGATTTCCGCCTGTATTTTTCTGATGTAAAGCCTCGTATGGCCATTTTTGTTTCTAAAATGTCTCATTGCTTGTATGACCTGCTGGCACGATATGCTGCCGGTGAATGGCATGTTGAAATTCCATTGATTATAAGTAATCATCCCGATATGGAACCTGTCGCCAGACGTTTCGGTATAGATTATTATTTTTTCCCTATGAATAAGGAAAACAAAGCGGAACAGGAAGCCAAAGAATTGGAACTTTTAAAGAAAAACAATATAACATTCTGTGTACTTGCACGTTATATGCAAATTCTTTCTCCGGAATTTATAGATAATTATCCCAATAAAATAATAAACATACATCATTCCTTTTTACCTGCGTTTGCCGGTGCAAAACCATATCATGCTGCACACGAACGTGGTGTGAAAATTATCGGAGCTACAAGTCATTATGTTACAAGCGACTTAGATGCAGGTCCGATTATCGAACAGGATGTAGTCCGGATCTCACATAAAGACACCGTTGATGAGTTAGTCAAAAAAGGTCGCGATCTCGAAAAAATTGTATTATCACATGCAGTTGAAAAGCATATTGAACGTAAAATACTGGCTTATAAAAACCGAACCGTTGTATTTCAATAATTTTTTAAAACATAAATAGATGTAAAAAGCCCGAAAGTAAACTTTCGGGCTTTTTACATCTATAATATATGAATTACTATCTCAATTGTTCCAATACCAAACGGATTTTTTCGTAAGTTTTAATTGTATTAGGCACTAAAGGCAATCGAAGTTTATTTTCAATAAATCCCATAACTGCAAGCATACTTTTTACACCTGCCGGATTTCCTTCGACAAACAACAATTCAATCAGTTCCGTAAACCGATGATGGATACTGCGTGCACTGTCGTAATCACCTTCTAACCCAAGTCTCACCATCCGGCTGAATTCCTTCGGAAAAGCATTACCTATTACCGAAATAACTCCCACAGCACCTAAAGTTATGAGAGGAAAAGTAATTCCATCATCGCCAGAAATTATCACAAAATCTTCCGGCTTATTTTTAATAATATCATCTATTTGGGTAAAAATTCCGGAAGCTTCTTTTACGGCACAAATATTTTTGAATTCGTTGGCTAAACGGAGGGTCGTCGAAGCCTGCATATTAACCCCGGTACGTCCCGGAACATTATACAGGATCACCGGTACAGGCGAAGCTTTCGCTATAGCAGCATAATGCTGATAAATACCTTCCTGAGAGGGTTTATTGTAATATGGAGTGACTGATAAGATGGCATCTACTCCCGCGAAATTGTCTGTTTTAAGTTTCGCAACTACAGCTTTGGTATTATTTCCACCAACACCAAGTACTATCGGTAAACGGCCTGCATTCACATCAAGTACAAATCGTGTAACATCTTCTTTTTCCTTTTCGGTCAGAGTTGGCGTTTCTGCAGTTGTTCCACACACGACGAGATAGTCCGTACCATTTTTTATTTGATACTCAACCAATCGCGCCAAAGCATCAAAGTCTATTGATTCATCTGTTTTAAAGGGCGTGATCAAAGCCACACCCATACCTGTCAGTTTATTACTTATCATTAAATAAGAGAAAAATACTAATTTGTTGCAAAAATACGCTTTTAATCGCTTGATTGTATGCTTTTGAGGTAAAAAATTATTTGATTGTAAATAAAAGAAGCATCTATCTCAAACAGTTGTTCTTCTGACTGATTAACAATTGCATTAAGGTCCAATAAAAAATCCATATAACCTGTTTGACTTTTTTGTAACCCGGCTTTGAAAGAGGATTTTGCGTATAAGCCAAGATATTGTAAAGGAATAACCTCTTTAACAGACAGGTCTATCATCAGATCAAATTCAAGTTCTTCCAGTTCATGCATAAAACCCGCATTCGGCTTCCGAAAAAAATTAGTGTCTTTATGATGTAAAATTCTAAAATCGGGTAAAATGGCCGTAGTAACTTCCTTTTTATCAACAAAGCCCCAAGCCATTACTTTCTTTCCATCTGCCTGAAGAAGACTGATAATATGACGGATTTCAGGATTTTTTTCAGTATAGTCACTTTCGAATAAGAGTAAAACAGATTTAGCAGCTTTATAACTTACGAATCTTTTTTCCCGAGCCCCCTCCCCTGATAGTTTTTTTACTTTTTTCCGAAATGTATAAGTAATGAGTTTTTCAAACATACAAATGTATTGTTGTGTACTTTTCTACAAAAATACTTTAATTTTCCGGTTCTGCCTTTATTTCTAGGATATTAAAACAAGGTGCCTGTAAATGCTTGTTGTTGATTTTCTGATTCTCCAATCATAACCAGAAACTCCTTTTCATTAACAAGTTTCACACCCAATTTTTCTGCCTTTTTCAATTTTTCGGGACCCATATTTTCTCCGGCAAGAATAAATGAAGTTTTCGAAGATACACTTCCTGTATTCTTCCCTCCATGACGCTCTATCAGAGCCTTATATTCATCCCGGGAATGCTTATTGAAAGTTCCGCTGATAACAATCGACAAACCGGCAAGAGAGTCGCCGGCATTCCGCATCTGCTCTTCCGAAAGCGCCATTTGCAGACCATAACTTTTCAGACGTTCAATCAGCCGGATATTTCTTTCATCGGCAAAAAACTTCAACACGCTTTGTGCAATACGATCACCGATTTCGTCGACAGCAATCAGTTCTTCGTAAGTAGCACTTTCGAGCACTTCTATATTTTTAAATGCTCCTGCAAGTTTTTTAGCTACAGTCTCACCTACAAAACGAATTCCCAAAGCAAAAATGACCCGCTCAAAGGGAACATTCTTCGATTTTTCGCAGGAAGTTCTGATATTCATAGCCGATTTATTGCCCAATCGTTCCAAACGAGCCAAATCGGCAACCTTAAGCTCATAAATATCCGCCACATTACTTAACAGTTTATTTTCATACAGGAGATTAATAGTTTCAGACCCAAGACCATCAATATTCATAGCTTTACGACTCACAAAATGCTCCATCTTTCCTTTTATCTGAGGCGGACAAGCATTATCATTCGGACAGTAATGGGCAGCCTCTCCTTCGAAACGTACCAAAGGTGTTCCACATTCAGGACAATTTTTTATGAATTGCACTTTTTCTCCGACCAAAACCCGGGAATCCAAATCCACTGCCGTAATTTTAGGGATTATTTCGCCTCCTTTTTCAACATAAACCATATCGCCAATATGCAGATCGAGCGATTCAATAATATCGGCATTATGCAGCGAGGCTCTTTTCACGGTTGTTCCGGAAAGTTGCACCGGGTCAAGGTTGGCAACCGGCGTAACAGCCCCTGTCCTGCCCACCTGAAACGACACCGAATTCAACCGGGTTAGAGCCTTCTCCGCCTGAAATTTATAAGCAATAGCCCAACGGGGCGATTTGGCGGTAAATCCAAGATTTTTTTGTTGAATTAGAGAATTTACTTTTATAACAATACCGTCGGTCGCTACCGGCAAATTTTTCCGTTCCTCATCCCAGTATTTGATAAAATCAAAAACTTCCGGCAAACTCCGGCAAACTTTCATCGCATCCGAAATTTTAAATCCCCACGACTTTGCTGCCATCAAATTATCGTAATGTTTATCTGCGGGCAACTTTTTCCCCAGCAAATAATAAAGGTAAGTATCGAGTTTGCGCGAAGCCACTATAGACGGGTTCTGCAGCTTCAATGTTCCCGAAGCAGCATTGCGCGGATTGGCAAAAAGCGATTCCTCCTGAGCTTCCCGCTCTTTATTCAGGTCATCGAACACAGTCCATGGCATCAAAATTTCACCACGAATTTCGAAAAGAACCGGAAAATTGCCATGCAAACGCAGAGGTACGCTACGGATAGTTTTTACATTAGCCGTGACATCATCTCCTTTTTCACCATCACCACGGGTAACGGCCCGAAGTAATGAACCGTTTTCGTAAGTAAGCGAAATGGATGTTCCATCGTATTTCAACTCACAGACCAGTTCAAAATCTTCGTTTAATGCCTTGCGGACACGCTCATAAAAATCAGCAACTTCTCCTTCGGAATAAGTATTTCCGAGCGACAACATCGGATAAACATGCGTAACCTGCCGGAAGCCATCGGAAATATCGCTTCCAACTCGCTGAGTAGGAGAATTCGGATCAAAAAACTCCGGATGAGCAGATTCCAACTCTTGTAATTCACGAAGTTTTGTATCAAACTCAAAGTCGGAAATAGTGGGTTGTGATAAAACATAATAGTTGTAATTATGCTGTTCAAGTTCACGGCGGAGCAATTCAATTTTTTCCTGGATTTTCATATTTGTTATTAATTACACTCAGTTCAAAATAAATATTCCGAAAGAGCTGATACAAAAATAAGCATTAGCGTGTAAGTAAACAACGGAAAAGGCCAAAGCGTTTTTTGTTTTCCGCGAAAAGTTTATTCGTACCGGATAATTTTGGCTGGAGAAATTTTGGTAATCAGGTAAGATGGCCCGATCATCATCAATACCGAAGCAACAAATGTTCCTGCATTCAGTAATAAAATCCAGTACCAATTGAATTGCAAAGGAACATAAGACACGTAATAACTTTCAGGATCAAGAGGAATAACATGTGTATAATACTGAACGGCTGCAAGTAATAACCCAACTACATTTCCCCAAAGCATTCCCTTACCGATCAGAAAAAATGAATGATACAAAAATATCTTGCGTATCGACCAATTGGTAAAACCTACTGATTTTAAAATTCCAATCATGTTTGTACGTTCCAAAATAAGAATAAGCAAGCTGGAAATCATGTTAAAACCTGCCACAGCAAGCATTAAACCCAAAATCACCCACACATTCATATCCAGCAAATTCAGCCAACCGAAGACCTGAGGATTTAGTTGCTTTATCGTCTGCGTAAAATAAGCCTGAACATTATGAACTAATTCCTTCGTCGCAAGCTTATCCACTTCAAAAGCAGTTTCCTCCAATTTATTAAAATCATTGGTCAATATTTCAATACCACCATATTCTTTTTCATCCCAACCATTCAGATACTGAATATGACGAATATCCGTCAGGACAAACAGTTTGTCGTAATCCACAAAATTGGTGGAATAAATTCCGGCAATCTGAAACTTACGTGCCCGGACTGTCTGCGCTTGAATAAAGTACGCTAAAAAATTATCTTCTGTTTTCAGCCCCAACATATCAGCCAGAGTTTTTGAAACAATTACTTTATTTGTAAGCGAATCTTTGTTATAATGCAAAATATCGCCATCGACCATATTTGCCTTAAAAAAGTTCCAATCAAAATCAGGCCCAACTCCCTTAATGACAACCCCCTGAAAATCAGATTTTGTTTTGATCATGCCCGGTTTCGTTGCAAAAAACTGGATATGGCTGACTCCGGGAACTTTAGATAAATCGGCAAGAAAAGCATCTCCTACCCGGACAGGCTGCATCTCATAAGTGTCATTGTTATCGTAGTTGGTAATTTGTATATGCCCACCAAACCCAATAATTTTATTTCGAATTTCCTGTTTAAATCCAAGTACGATACTCACAGCCAAAATCATCACCGCCATTCCGAGTGCAATAGCAATGGTGGCAATACGAACAGCAGGACGAGAGATATTCTTCTTGCCCTGCTGAAAATGAATACGTTTGGCTATAAAATATTCGACAGACACTGCTTATTAATTAGTGATTAGTTCGCAAAGTTAATTAATTTGTAAAGTTTATAAAGATTAGCTCTATCGGTTTATGCAAAGTCATTACAATCCATTCTAATTTTCGTCCTTTCATCAATTATCTGATCAATTTGATTTTATTATCAGGTAAATAATTCATTGTAATATTTCCACTTATTTCATAAAAAACCAATGAACCTTATAGATTAAAAACGGATCAAACAACCAATCACTTACTTCAATATTCTTCCGGGGTAAATTTCAAGAGCTTTCTGTAATACTATCAAAGCTTTTTTCAGATCTTCCTTGTCGAGTACGTAAGCAATCCGGACTTCATCTTTCCCGACACCTTCAAGAGTATAAAATCCAGAAGCCGGAGCCATCATAACCGTCTGACCTTCATATTCAAAATCGGATAACAACCATGCGCAAAATTTATCGGCATCGTCGATTGGTAAACGGGCAACCGTATAAAAAGCACCCATCGGGATTGGTGAATAAACACCCGGAATTCTATTTAATCCATCAATCAGAAATTTACGGCGTTCGACATATTCGTTGTACATTTCGAGCATATATTCGGGAGATGTAGACATGGCAGCTTCAGAAGCAATTTGTCCCAACAAAGGAGGACTCAGACGGGCCTGACAAAACTTCATCACATTCTTCCGAACTTCCTTATTTTTAGTCACAATAGCTCCGATACGAACACCGGTCATACTGTAACGTTTTGATACGGAATCGATCAGCACTACATTTTCTTCAATACCATCCAAATGAAAAGCAGAAATATATGGTGCACCAGTATAACAGAATTCACGATAAACTTCATCCGAAAAAAGGTATAAATCATACTTTTTCACCAAATCACGAATTTTGTTCATCTCCGAACGGGTATAAAGATAGCCCGTCGGATTATTCGGATTACAAATCAGAATCCCTTTCGTCTTCGGAGTAATCAGCTCTTCGAATTTTTCAACAGCAGGCAATGCAAATCCTTCCTCGATAGAAGAAACCACCGGCCGGACAATAGCGCCTGCGGCAATAGCAAAGGCGGTATAATTGGCATAAGCAGGTTCCGGAACAATAATCTCATCTCCCGGATCGAGGCAACTCATAAAAGCAAAATTCACAGCTTCAGAACCTCCTGTTGTAACAATTATATCCTCTTCGGTTGCATCGATATTAAATGATTGATAGTAGTCGGCAAGTTTTGATTTCAAACTTTTAATACCATCACTCGGACTATATTCCAATACTGTGCGATCAATATTACGAATCGCCTCCATCGCCACCCGGGGAGTTCTTAAATCGGGCTGACCGATATTCAGGTGATATACTTTGATTCCACGGGCTTTAGCCTTATCCGAAAGTGGAACCAGTTTACGAATCGGAGACTCGGGCATTGCCTGCCCACGTAGCGAAGTGTGTGGCATTTCAGTTTTAAATAATAAATTGTTTTTTGCGGTTACGTTTTATTTCGTAACCAAAACTTCCGATTTGATTTCAAATCGAGCTGCAAAAATAATCAATTAAAACGAATCTAAAAAAAGAAATTATAAATATAAAAACTCAACAAAAAGCCGGATCGAAACAAGTCAAAACATTCTTTCTACCCGGCTAAATATAAAAATCGTTCTTAATTACTTACTTGATATACACTTCCAGAATTTGTGACTTTTCATCCGGAATCAGGCCGATTTCATTAATCATTGCCGGAATCATTACAGTTTCACCTTTGCAAACTGTCGTTTTTTCGGTTTCGGTTTCAATCACAAAACTTCCTTCGAGACACATATAAACCACAAAACTGTCTATAGTCCCGTAATTACGAGTAAGCGGGACATCAAAAGGAATCAGGTTTGTTGTAAAATAATCACACGAAACCAATTCATTAATGGCATTCAATTTATCTTCATGCTGAGTTTTCGGGTCTTTTGATGCTGCAAAGTTAATAACATCCAAAGTCTGCTCTGTATGTAGTTCTCGTTCTTTACCCTGAGCATCAACACGTTTGTAATCGTAAATACGATAAGTTATGTCACTGCTCTCCTGTATTTCTGCTACAACAACACCTTTACCAATAGCATGAACCAGACCTGCCGGAATGAAGAACACATCGCCTTTCCGTACCGGAACATGTTGCAACAAATCCTCTACTTTATCAGACTGAAGTGCCTCGAGGTACTCTTCTTTACTACAATCATCTTTAAAGCCAATGATCAATTGACCATCAGAATCCGCATCAAGCACCACCCACATTTCTGTTTTACCGAATGAGTTATGTCTTTCGGCAGCAACTTCGTCACCCGGATGCACCTGAATGGATAAATTTTCGTTGGCATCGATCAACTTAAACAATAAAGGAAAGGACAAACCGTAGGTGTCGAATATTTTATCACCAACAAGCTCTCCCATATATATTTCAATGAGTTCACTCAGACTATTACCAGCAAGAAAACCATTAGTTACCACCGATTCATCATTTTCTATTCCGGAAAGTTCCCAACTTTCACCAAGTTTATCTGATTGAGCTTTTTTGTCGAATAATTTTTCAAGTTTTGAACCTCCCCAGATTTTATCTTTCAAAAGTGGTTCGAATTTTAATGGATAAAGCATAATGATTTAGCATTTAGTGTTTTTAGAATTCAGCAATTTTCTTAAAATAAAAAATGAACAATCAACGGTCTGATTTACACACTACGTTAACTATTCATTTTACACTTATTTTTTCAGTAATTATTCTTCTTTACTTCTTTTGGCAAGATTTTGCTCCCAAGCCCATGCACTTCGTAAGGTTTCTTCAACAGTTTCGGTAGCTTTCCAGCCAAGTACCTCGTTAGCATAAGTCGGGTCGGCCCAAACTTTTTCAATATCACCTTCACGTCGACCGACAATCTTATAAGGCAATTTTAAGTTATTTACCTTTTCAAAAGTTCTCAGGATTTCAAGTACTGAAAGCCCCCGGCCTGTTCCGAGATTAAAGATTTCGACATTCGAACTATTTTTTTCCTCAATCATTCGTTTTACAGCAATTACGTGAGCTTTTGCAAGGTCAACCACATGAATGTAATCACGAATACAAGAACCATCAGGGGTATTATAATCATCTCCGAAAACAGACAACTGCTTACGAATACCGATAGCAGTCTGAGTCACGAACGGGAGTAAATTATTGGGAACACCATTAGGTAGCTCTCCTATCTCAGCCGAAGGATGAGCTCCAATCGGATTAAAATACCGAAGAATTATACTATTGTATGCTGAAGGATTTGCATGTATAGTATCTCGAATGATTTCTTCCCCAATCTGTTTCGTATTTCCGTAAGGAGACAAAGCCGGCTTAATCGGAGCTGACTCCGTTACAGGTAGAATATCCGGTTGACCATAAACTGTACATGAAGATGAAAATACAAAATTTTTAACCTTATGTATCGGCATCAACTGTAACATATTGATTAAGGAAACCAAATTATTACGATAATACAACAAGGGTTTTTCTACCGACTCTCCGACAGCTTTACTTGCTGCAAAATGAATAATTGCATCGATATCATTATACTTTTCGAACATCTTATCCATGCTGACGTAGTCAACACAGTCAATATTTTCGAAAGCCGGACGAACACCGGTAATTTTCTCGATACCATTCAGCACATCGATATTTGAATTGGACAGATTATCAATAATAATAACCTCAAAACCTTCATTCTGCAATTCAACTACCGTATGTGAACCTATGTATCCGGTACCTCCGGTCACTAAAACTTTTGCCATAATTTATTTTTTGAATAACTGATTAGGATAAATCCCCTTGCGAATTAGCTCATTGATTTTAAGTACCACTTGAGGGCGGTCTTCGGCATAAGTAACTCCAAACCATTTCGAAGGAGTATCCAGCACTTTACATGTAGCTGTTTTTGCAACAATAAGATTGTTCACAACCAACGGAATATAAAATTCTGATTTCAATTTATCTCCGTTTTCTTTCAGAAATTCAACAAAAGCTTTTTCCGAATATTCAAAAAAATCGGGAGTAAACCCCCACATATTCATCGAAACCGGAGTTTCGGCTGGGATAGACACTTCTTCTCCCTTTTCATCAAGATAGATAATTGCACCACCTTTTTCTTCAATGTCTGTCCGTTCAACTACATTTTGAAGATTTTTGTTTTCATCAACCACGCAAACGCCACGACTTACCGATCCGCTTTCAGACAAAGTATTTCCTACACGATATCCCACCATGCAGTATTCGTTCTTTTTTGCTTCTACACCACGCAGAAAATCAGCCAAAATAGCAAATGATTCCTGACCGTAAAAGTCATCTGCATTGATAACTGCAAACGGTTCTTTAATTACATCTTTACCCATTAGAACGGCATGATTCGTTCCCCATGGTTTTTCTCTTCCAGGGTTGTAAGTGCATCCTTCAGGAACTGTAGTTATGTCCTGAAAAACGATTTCAACGTCAATTAGATTTTTAAATTTGTTTACAACAACATCTTTAAAATCAGCTTCGAAACTCTTACGGATAACAAAAACAAGTTTTCCAAACCCGGCTTTGATTGCATCATAAATTGAATAATCCATGATTGTCTCTCCGTTAGGACCAAGTCCATCGAGCTGTTTCAGGCCACCATAACGGCTACCCATACCTGCTGCTAATACAAATAAAGTTGGTTTCATATAAATGGGTTTTGTTTTTAAGCCGCAAAATTACTCATTAGTTTTGAAAAAATGAATTTTTTATGACAGTAAATTCTTAGTCTTTTCAACAGTCTTGTACCTAAAGGTTTTAAAATTACAACTCTTTTTTTGTTGAAAACTTTCAGCGACTTCATTTGCCCCGAAAGAACAATAATTTTATCTTTGCAGTTTAAATTATTTTTTAACTTTCATGACTTCAACGCTCTTCAACCGTCAAAAACGTTTATATCTCTACATATTTATCGCACTCACTTTCATAGTTTTAATCACAATATATCTTTGGCCCCCTAAGAAACAGAGTGTCCGGATTTTAAACAAATACGTCGAATGTGACCACGTAAAAAATCCGACAGCACCGATTACACCAAGCAAATTATTAAAAGACAAAAATGATCTGCAGCTTATTCATGCAATGACAAACGGTCTGAAAAAGCCATTCGCAACAAATGCTGAGTTTGACAGCACAATCACAAAACTGACCAGAAATTATACTTTGGTTGAAGTAAAAGATTGCCGCTTATACCATCTTAAACAACTAAAGCACTCACAGCCCTACCTGATTCCTGAAGCGGTGGACATGCTCAATGAAATCGCCGTCAGGTTTCAGGAAAAGCAAAAAGAAAAAAAGCTGGGTAACTATTGTTTTTTCCTGACATCATTGCTCAGAACTGAAGAAACTCAAAATAAACTAAGTAGAAGAAATGGCAACGCGGCAGAACATTCAACCCATTTTTATGGCACAACAGTTGACATTTCGTATAAACATTTTTACAATTTAGATAACGACTCTATTGAGCCTAAGTGGGAATTAATTCAGGCTTTGACCCAAACTTTGGTTGAAATGCGCGAAGAATGTAAACTGCTTGCCGTGAAAGAACGAAAACAAGCATGTTTCCATATTACAGTGGTAGAATGTATGCCTATGCCGGAAGAGTCCACTTCGAAAGATTCTTTATAACTAAGATACAGGACTATTTCAATTACAATTATTATTTATCTATTTTATCTATATTCTATAACTGTTATTTTTCCCTAATACGTTTTTTTACATATAGATTCTCATCCTACCAATATAATAGGATAATAAATTTACTAACAGCATCTTACAACCAATCAACAAATTACAGAGAAGCGATTCCTTCTAATTTTGTAATCTTTACAACATTTAATTTACTCCAAACACAAATATTTTTAGAAAACAATCACATACCTTTGTCTGGATTTTATACAAAAAAATCATAGTTCAATTACAGTATAAATCACTGTCCCAGATACAAACCATCGCATAAATCAGTTTATCGAAAAATGAAAAAAATCAAAGACTTATTGTTTTCAATGGTTATGAGTGTATGTTTGCTTTTAATCTTTGCCGTAAGTATTGGTTACGCTACTTTTATTGAAAACAACTCGGGAACAGCACAGGCCCAGGAACTTGTATACAATGCAAAATGGTTTGAAGTTTTGCTTTTTCTCCTCGTTATTAACCTCACGGGCAGTATTCTAAAATACAAACTTATCCAGCGAAAGAAATGGACAGTGCTCATGTTTCATTTAGCATTTATCTGCATTTTGCTAGGTTCGGCCATTACCCGGTATTTTGGTTACGAAGGCTATATGCACATCCGCGAAGGAGAAACTTCCAACACAATAGCTATGGACAAAAAAGCAATTCATATAGACATTCAGGACGGAACTCATACAATATATCAAAACTACGAGGTAAACTTCGGGGCAGGCAAATCCAACAAATTTGCCGCCGACATTCCTGTCGGTAACAAGGACATTCATATTGAAAACAAACTTTTTGTACCCAAAGCCATAGAAACCCTCGAAGAAACACAGAACGGAGAACCGGCGGTAGGTATTTTCGTTATGAACGGAACTGATAATAGCACAGATTTCACGTTATTTAATGACGAAACCAATACTATAAATAATATTACCTTCGGATTTGCAGACAAAAATAATGATGCCGACGTCAGCTTTTCTATTGTCGACAATGAATTATACTTCAAATCAAAAACAGCGTTTTCAAAGACCGGAACAGCATCATCCGGGATGATCGACCGGAAAAATGCCGTTACCATCCCGGCTCATACTTTATGTAAAGGAGAAGAAAACACAGTTTACCGTGTAGGAGGCATTGTTTTTATGATTCGAGGATATTATGCCAAAGCAAGTAAGACATTAACCCCGGCCCACACTATAAGCAATGAAATGGCAGAAATCGGGCAGGATGCCTGCGTTATCAGCATTACAGATGGAAAAAACAGCCGGCAGGTGAATATATTTGCTACAGATAATATGGATCTGGCTCCGGTGGAATGTAATATTGGCGGGACAAAAGTCAGCATTTCTTACGGTAAAATGCAAAAAGAACTGCCTTTCAGCATTACGCTTCGCAAATTTGAGCTCGACCGTTATCCGGGTTCAATGAGTCCATCATCGTATGCAAGCGAAATCACTGTCACCGACAATGAAATGAAAAGCGTTTTGCCTTACCGTATTTACATGAATAATATTTTGAATTACAGAGGATACCGTTTCTTCCAGTCGTCCTACGATGAAGATGAACTGGGAACAATTTTCTCGGTAAATCATGATTACTGGGGAACACTGGTTTCATATATCGGATATTTTTTCATGTTTTTGGGAATGGTACTGACCTTATTCAGCAAGAAAAGCAGGTTCAGAACATTAATGAATCAATTGAACCAGATGCACGAAAAACGGAAACAAATCACGACTGTCATTATCGCCATAGTTTTAGCTTCGACCGGATTTATAACTGCACAGAACGAACAACAATACCACTTCGAAAAGTTAGAACATTTACTTATTCAGGATGGTATTCAGGGCCGGGTGGAGCCATTCGGGTCTTATGCATCGGATGTGGTACGTAAAATATCGAAACATAATTCATACAAAGGAAAGAAAGCTACTCAGGTATTGATCGAAATGTCGGTTAATCCATCACTGTGGAAAAACGAACTCATGATTAAGGTTGCACACGAAGGACTGGCAAACGAACTGGGAGCTATTAACGGTTACGTTTCGTATAACCAAATGTTCGATAATAATTTCAATTATAAATTGGCAGAACAGGTAGACAAGGCATACCGCAAACAGGAATCGCAACGCAACAAATACGATAAAGAAGTTATTAATGTAGATGAACGTGTAAATATCTGTACTCAAATTTACATGCACAATTTTCTTTCGCTTTTTCCGGATAAGAACAGTAGCAATTTGAAATGGAATACCTCTGATTCCGGGACATCAGGAGACTCTTCAAATATGAACGACAGTGTTTGCCCGTTTTGCGCAACCGGCGGCACCATGGAAGATTTGAAAAATAATCCGGAAATGGCTGACATGCTGGCAACAGGAGACTCTGGCAACAACGAAGGAACGGAAATGAACGACGATTCTGACGAAACGACCATGCTCCCGGCAACAACAGACGGACATTGTACACGCAACGATGTAAACAATCCGCATCAGGGAATGCGGAGCGGCAATACCGGTGAAAATTTGTTTGAAAATTATTTATCCTCAGTAAAAACCGCTTTAGGTAACGGCAACTGGCAACCAGCTAACGAAACACTGAATAAAATCAGTGAATATCAGAAAAAATACGGCGGAAATAACCTTCCGTCCGACACCAGAATTAAACTCGAACTTCTTTACAACAAACTGAACGTATTCATCAATCTGATGATTGCTTACGCAATTGTCGGGCTGCTCCTGCTGGCCCTGCATTTTTTTTACATATTCAAACCGACTCAAAAACTTGAGAAGATACTGAATCTGGCCATTTATCCATTGGGATTTCTGTTCGTACTTTATTGTGCTGGCCTCGGGTTACGCTGGTATATTTCAGGTCACGCCCCCTGGAGTAACGGTTACGAAAGTATGATTTTCGTCGGCTGGGCAGCCAGTTTGGCCGGATTGGCATTTTCGCGTAAGTCTCTTTTAGCCTTTACAGTTACGGCTTTACTTTCAGCCATTGCACTTTCAGTAGCGGCCATGAGTTGGATGAATCCGGAAATTACGAATCTTGTTCCGGTGTTGAAGTCATACTGGTTAGTTATACATGTAGCCGTAATTACTTCGAGTTATGGTTTTTTAGCTATGGGAGCTATCCTCGGGCTCCTTAACCTGAGTCTCATGCCGCTACGAAAGCCCCAAAACATGGAACGTGTGAACGGCATAATTCAGGAAATCAGCTACATTATAGAAATGACATTGATCGTAGGACTATTTTTGCTGACTATCGGAACATTCCTTGGAGGTATATGGGCCAACGAATCGTGGGGACGTTACTGGGGCTGGGATGCCAAAGAAACATGGGCGCTTGTAAGCGTACTGGTTTATGCCATTATAGTGCATCTTCGTATGATTCCAAAACTGAACAATTCATTCATTTTAAGTGCAGCTTCTCTCATAGGTTTTGGCAGTGTAATCATGACATTTGTGGGTGTAAATTATTATCTTTCGGGCATGCATTCATACGGTCAGGGAAATCCGCCACCGGTTCCAAAATGGGTCTATATTTTGATACTTATAATAATTGCAGTCGTATTTTTAGCCTATAATTCGGAACAAAGAATAAAACTGCTCAAAAACACCGGTCATAAATCAACAATTACAAAATAAATTATCTACTGATTTTCACGGACTATTTACTGAAAAATAAACAGTATTTAAACTATTACCTGTAAATTTGAATCAATCCGGGAGCAGTGCATCAATAATATGACAAAAACAACTCACAGAATCAGTATTCTACTGTATATCATTATTATAATGATAGCGGGTATTTCTTTTACATATATCGGAAGAACATACTACCAGTTACCCGAAGAGTTGCGTTTTGAGCATCCAATGTATAACTTGCTTAAACCAAGCGGGTTCGTTGGCCACGGACTCGGAATTGCGGGAACTGCCTTCATTCTCATAGGGCTGTTCAGTTATATGGTGCGAAAACGCATGCGCATTTTCTATGAATGGGGAAAACTAAAATATTGGCTCGAATTTCACATTTTCATGTGTACACTCGGAACCGTACTGATTCTTTTCCACACTTCATTCAAATTTGGCGGCATCGTTTCGGTAGGTTTCTGGTCGTTAGCCATTGTATGGATCAGCGGAGTTGCCGGACGATTTATTTACATTCGGATTCCACGAACCATTGAAGGTCGCGAACTCTCTGTAAATGAATTACAAAAACTAAAAAATGAAATGGACAACGATCTTCAAAAAAGATACGGAATTACCATTTCAAATATTGGTAAAAACAATTTTTCTAACATAAAACTGAAACTTATAGAAAATAAAATTCCGGCAGGAGACTTTTCAAAAGTTCGCAAATTAATCCGCCGGGAACGAATTCTGCAAAAACGGATTAACCAGTTAGATAAAATGAGAAAACTGTTTAATTACTGGCATGTATTACATTTGCCATTTGCGCTAATCATGCTGATCATTTTGGTTATTCATGTAAGCGTTGTATTGTTTTTCGGTTATAAATGGGTTTTCTGACATTATGAACGAAGTAGCTTTCGAAGAAATATTAATTTACGGATTTGCGATATTATTAGTTATTGCAGTTTTGGCAGCTTATATAGTGAAACAATTAAGACAGGCCAAAACAGTGAAAACAAAAATTATCTCTGCACACGAAAATGGTACTTACGAGCCGGTTTCGCTTTACCCCGTAATCGACACGGACAAATGTATCGGTAGCGGCGCTTGTATCAAAGCCTGTCCGGAACATGATATACTCGGACTTCGCAACGGGAAAGCTTACATTATCAACGCATCGCAGTGCATAGGTCACGGAGCCTGCTTCCACGCCTGCCCTATGGAAGCTGTTTCGCTATGGATCGGCACAGAAAAACGTGGTGTGGAATTACCTCACATACAGCCAAATTTTGAAACCAACGTACAGGGTATTTTTATCGCCGGAGAACTTGGCGGCATGGGACTTATCCGCAATGCGGTGACTCAGGGGCGCGAAGCTGTTGAGAACCTGGTGAAAACTTTAGATAAAACGGTACAGGCCGATTATGATTTGATTGTCATTGGTGCAGGGCCGGCAGGCATCTCGGCAACATTAGCGGCAACAAAAGCAGGATTAAAAGTATTAACTCTGGAGCAGGATACTTTGGGTGGAACCGTTTATACTTATCCCCGGTCAAAAATAATTATGACTCATCCGGTAGAATTGCCCCTGTATGGTAAAATTAAACTAAAAGAAACCTCCAAGGACGAACTGCTGAGTTTGTGGAATGAAGTCCTCAGCAAAAACAATATTGTCATTAAAGAAAAATCGAAAGTTGAGATAATTCGTAAATTAAAAAACAGTTCCTTCGAAATTGAAACTTTAAGCGGTGAAAAATATAACAGCCGCAAAGTTCTTTTAGCATTGGGGCGCCGGGGCACTCCGCGAAAGCTTGGTATTCCGGGAGAAATGGGACAAAACGTAGCCTACCGCCTGCTCGACCCGGAATTAATTCATGACAAAAAAGTTACAATCGTAGGTGGTGGTGATTCTGCCGTTGAATCGGCTTTATTGCTGGCCAATAAAAATAAAGTTATGCTTTCCTATCGGGGAGACAAGTTCAGTAGGCTGAAATCCAAAAACATGGCTTTAATACAGTCGGCTATGGCAGCCGGTTTGATCGATGTAAAATTCAGCACCAATCTTACGAAAATCGAAAAAAATTGTATTTATCTGAAAGAAAATGACAAAATCCGGCCAATAGAAAACGACCTTGTTTATATATTTGCCGGAGGAGAACTTCCGACAGAGTTTTTACGAAAATCAGGCATTCAAATGAATACAAAAAAAGGTGAGGTTGTTTTGAAACACGACGAATAACCACTGCTTTTTATAAAAAACATGATATTTTTCCGATGAAACTATTCAGACATATCTTTTTTACGCTCGTGTGGATTTCTTTTTCCGTACCGCTGTCGGCTCAGATCTCTCCTGGAGAACTAAGTCAGGCTCACGCACAGCTTGAAGGAATCAGCAATTGTACCCAATGTCACACTGTAGGCAGTAAGGTTACGCGTGAAAAATGTTTGGCCTGCCATAAGGAAATAAAAGATAATATCGTTGCCGGAAAAGGCTATCACGCATCAAGCGATGTGCAAGGGAAAGTCTGCTCTGCCTGCCACAACGAGCATCACGGGCGAACATTTAATATTATTCGCTTCAACAAAGACAAATTCGACCACGCCAAAACGGGCTTTAAACTGCAGGGCGAACATGCCAAACAAGATTGTAAAGCCTGTCATAAACCGGAATTTATACAAAACCCGAAACTAAAGAAAAAATCCGGGACCTACCTTGGTTTAAATCAGCAATGCACCACCTGTCATTTGGATTTTCACCAGGGGAAATTACCAAACTGTACGGATTGCCACAACTTCAATACTTTTAAAAATGCCAAACGATTCGACCATAAAAAAACGCGGTTTCCTCTGCTTGGTAAGCACCAGACTGTAGGTTGTGTCGAATGTCACAAAACAACCGGAATTAATGGCAAAAAAGTACAAAATTTTGCCGGACTTAAATTCGATAATTGTAATGCATGCCACAAAGATGTGCACAATAACCGGTTGGGACAGAATTGTAAAGAATGTCATCAGGAATCTTCGTTCCATGACATTAAGGGAATGAGTACTTTCGATCATGACCGCACCGGCTATAAATTAGTCGGCAAACATAAATTAGTCGAATGCCGTGAATGCCACAAAACGAGCCTGACAGCACCGTTGAAACACGCTCACTGTACCGATTGTCACGAAGATTATCATAAAAAACAATTTGCAGTAAACGGCGTATCGCCTGATTGCAATGCCTGCCACAGTGTTTATGGATTTAAGCCGAGCGACTTCACCATCGAAAGACATAACAAAACAAAATTTAAACTTGAAAATGCTCACGCAGCTACTTCCTGTTTCGAATGTCATCATAAAGGTGAAGAATGGTCGTTCCGCAATATCGGAGAACGCTGCGTCGACTGTCATACCAATGTTCATAAGGATAAAATGGATGAAAAATTCATGCCTAATGAAGATTGCACCGTTTGCCATAGCACCAAAAGCTGGGATGTTCCGGTTTTCGATCACGATAAAACCGGATTTAAATTAGAAGGCGCTCATGCAAAAGAGAAATGCAATGCCTGCCATTATCCGAAAGATGAAAAAGGTGTAAAAAATCAAATATTCAATGGACTAAGTCAGAAATGCAGTGCCTGCCACAAAGATAATCATGTGGGACAATTTGCCGTAAACGGCCAAACGGACTGCACCCGTTGTCACGGAGTTGACGACTGGCACAATTCGAAATTCGACCATAACACATCCCGCTTTAAAATTGATGGTCAACATGTTGGTGTAAAGTGTGAAGCTTGTCACAAAACTGTCATCAATAAAAAAGGAACTTATGTTGAATACAAATTCGACAACATTGGATGTTCAAGATGTCATAAGGATTTAAGTAAATTATAAAAACCTGTATATGCGTTTTAAGTTATTCATTTTCATAAGTTTGTTTTTTTTGATTGCAGGCATAAATGCCGAATCGAAAAAATCGCCTCACGGCAACAAACTGAAAACAGAATGTTCGGTATGTCACACTACAAACGGCTGGAATGTGATTAAACCAAACGGATTTAACCACAATAAAACGCATTTCCCACTGAAAGGACAGCACAGGATGGTCGACTGCCGTAAATGTCACAGCTCTTTAAAATTTGAAGAAGCCAAAACAGAATGTGTCAGCTGCCATACCGATGTTCATGAACAGACACTTGGCGACGATTGTGCCCGTTGCCACAATACCAATTCGTGGATTGTAACCAATGTTCGCCAGATTCACCGTCAAAAAGGCTTTCCCTTGATGGGAGCACATGCTACGGCCGAATGCAGCTATTGCCATACAACAGCTTCGAAACTACGATTTGATAATATTCGCTCAGATTGCTACGCCTGCCATCAATACGAATATGAAAGTACGACGAATCCAAATCACGCTGCAATGAGCTTCGACACCGATTGTGCCCGCTGCCACAGTGCCGCCGGACGCGACTGGACAAGAACGGGCAAAGGATTCGATCATAGCTTTTTCCCTTTGACAGGTTCACATAACATCGACTGTGAAAGTTGCCATTACGACAACGATTATAGCGTAACTCTATCTCCTCAATGTTCCTCCTGCCATTCTCCGGGTCCGGCTAACGAAACTTATCCTGCTCATACAACTGTTTATCAGAGTTATGAATGCAATGCATGCCACAACATCACAGCCTGGGATGGAGGTATAAAATTCAAGCAACACGACAGTTGGGGACGCATATATTCTGGCAAACACAAAGGAAAATGGTCGTCATGCAACGATTGTCACATCAATGATGCGACCTATCAGGCAAAATGTAACAAATGCCACAAATTTACAACCGGTAATTTGCCATAATCAATTAACACACGGAATGAGAATATTACAATTATTGGCAGCAACATTATTGACCGTAATTTCAGTTTTCGGGCAAAATACTACCGGAGAAACCAACAAGGGTTTTATTTCCTACATTAGTTCACAAAACGTTTATGTCAGATTCAATAGTACGAATGGAATTCATACCGGAGATACACTTTTTTTGTCAGAAAACAATAAATTAGTCCCGGTAATGACAGTCAGTAACCTGTCGTCAATTTCATGTGTCTGTACTAAATTAGAAAAGTATATTCCTGTGAAAAACTCGGAAATTGTTGCCATCATTCACAAAAAACAACTTTCAACTCCCGAAGTTCAAATTGAAAAATCAAAAGAGGCAGTTGCTATCAACGATCTGGCCATAGAAAATATCCAAAAACAGAAAAATGGCAGATTGCCCATAGCAAAGGTAAACGGTCGGATCTCAGTTTCATCTTATACGGTCAGTTCCAATGATTCATTAGTGCCAACGACAGAACGTTTGAAATACAATATTTCGCTGAACATAAACAAAATTGCCAATACAGGCTTATCAGCAGAAACGTACCTTTCGTACACCCACAAACTTGGAGAGAGTGCTACAATGCAGGAAAATCTGCGAATTTATAATTTAGCACTGAAATACGAACTCGGAAATAACAATTTGATACTGGGCAGAAAAATTAATCCGAACATGGCCAATATCGGAGCGGTGGACGGTCTTCAGTATCAACACGAAGGCAAAGCATTTTCTTACGGAGCTCTGATCGGATCACGTCCGGACACTTATTACTACAGCTTCAATCCGACTCTCTTACAGGCAGGAGCCTTTATCGGACATCATTTCCAAAATTCGAAAGGTGGCAGTATGAATACAACAGCAGCCATTTTCAATCAAACCAACAATCTGGTTACCGACCGCCGTTTTCTCTATATCCAACACAGTAATTCGTTGTTGCACAATTTGGATCTTTTCGGTTCAACAGAAATAGACTTATATGGCAAAGTCAATAATCAACTAACAACAACTTTCGACCTGACAAGCGTTTATCTTTCGTTACGTTACCGTCCAATAAAGAAACTATCAACAGCACTGACTTACGATGCCCGTAAAAATGTGTACTACTACGAAACATACAAAAATTATATCGACAGTTTACTTGATAAAGAAACCCGTCAGGGACTTCGGTTTCAGTTCAATTATCGTCCACTTCGTTTCCTTTACTGGGGTGGAACTGCCGGCTATCGAATGGCTACAACATATAGCGGAGTCTCCCAAAATGCAAACACCTACCTCACTTACACACAATTGCCGTGGATAGGAGCGTCACTAACCGGTGATTTTACCTGGTTGAAAACCGATTATACTTCCGGCTTAATATACGGAGGAACTCTGTCACGCGATTTTATTAAAGGTAAGTTTTACACCGAATTATCGTACCGCAAAGTAGATTATACATTTACTTCCAGCAAAATTCTGAATGAACAAATCGGAGATATCAGCATTAGTTGGCAAATTGCTAAAAAGCTACTGCTGTCCGCCGATTTTGAAGGTTCTATAGACTCCGACGACAACATGTCCGAAAGATTATATATCAATCTGACACAACGATTCTGAAGTGTTATCAAATCAATAAGTAATCATATATTCCAGTCAGACCGGAAATCACCCGATATTTTTTCATAAAAAGCATCGTTAGCTCCATTTTTTTCATTATTTTTGTCACGTTTTTCGGAAAAATTTACAATAATGTAATTCCGAAAACTAAAAAATGACTTCGTAGCTCAGTTGGCAGAGCAACAGACTCTTAATCTGTGGGTCGAGGGTTCGAGGCCCTCCGGAGTCACTAAAAAGAAAATCGTTTAACGACAATCAAAAGAAAAACCATTCTAAATCATTAATTTGGAATGGTTTTTTATTTTATTCCGAGTCAGTAACAGCAAATTTCGCCTGTAAAAAGTTTGTTTTCGGAAGTTGTATTTAGTCATAAAACCGTTTTTGGCCATTTTCGTAAATGGTGTAAGAATGGAGAATGAGAATTCTGTTGAAAGAAAATCTTTGAAAAATATAAATCATTTCTGAATTTGTCAAGTGCCAATTTGGATGGAAGCCACGCTACAATACTTCGCGGAGGCGAGCAAGTTGCTTATCAGGGCCGAAAGAAAAGAAAGACAACCAATTCGTTGTATTTGTCAGACATACAGGGTTTACCTTTAGCTCTATTAAACCCAATAGCAGGTAATCACAATGGTTTGTATACTATTTACATGACATAATTCTTTTCAGGTGGTGCGATAGGAACTTTTATTGGTGTACTTTTGTGGCAATGGGGAGGTTAGAATTTAATCATGTTACAATACCCCAACATAATAACCATTTTTTCTTAATATCTCAGGGAAAGTTGCATATTCACGTGGGAGAGGGCTTGAAAAGCGCAACACATCAACAGACAAGACATTGCGACCAGTGAGAAGAGATGCTCGGGATGGAACTGATTGAGATGCTGCTGTAAAAAACTGTCTAAAGAGAGCTCCTCCTTTTGCTAATTTATCAAGATTTGGCGTATGTAAATCAGGATTACCGTAACAACCTAAATCAGGAACACTTTGATCATCTGAAAGAATGAATAACACATTTGGTCTCTCTTTTACAATGGATAGAACTGAAAATAGAGAGAAAACTTCCTAATAATAAACTCTTTGAATTGTTTAACATTTTATTTTTCATTTTAATTATTTTGTATTTATAATCAGCAATTATTTAACTAATACTTGTTGAACTTATCTTGACTTTTAAATCAGATGGAATTAAAAATGTCTTATTTCTTTTTTAGACAAAAAACAATAAATAGTTACAACTATTTTTTTAATGAATCAACGGTTCGGAATTTCTAATTTATGGATAAGAAAACCCATGTTACTTAAAAAAGGTTATATTTGCGAGAAGGATCAATAAAAATGTGTTATGACATATCAGCCCATTATCTTGGTTCTCGATTCTAAATTACAAACACATGAAAAAGAAAATTTTACGAATTATTGGGATTGTCCTTTTACTTGCGCTTGCAGGAGGGATTTACTACATTCATTTATTGACACCAATTATTACAGGATATGCAGCCAAGAATCTGGCATCGGATGTTTTCGTCGGTAACAGAACACAGGAAAGTGTGGAAGCAACTGATCTGAATTTTTCTTTTATCAAATTTACCAGCAATACAATTGATTATGAGAAAAAAGAAGTAACCAGCCGTTTTCTTTGGGCTACCTCCAAAGCTATTTATATCGATGGATTCGGATGTGTGTTGGTTCGTGGAAATGAAGACGAAATTCGGAACCGACCGTATGTAAAAGTAGAGCAGCCCGACATTGATCCTGATACAGTAGCATGGCCTGCCGGAAACAAACTTTCGGACAGTATTCCTACAGGCATTGATTTAATTAAACTAAACGATGCTTTGCAAAATGCATTCAAAGACACTGTGGGCAGCAAAGGAACTTTTGCGGTTGCTATTGCTTACAAAGATCAGTTGATAGCCGAAAAATATGCTTCTGGTTTTTCTGCTGAAAATCGTTTTCTGAGCTGGTCGATGGCCAAGAGTTTCACGCAGGCACTCGTGGGCATTATGGTCAAAAAAGGATTATTCAACATCAAGAAGCCGGCAGATATTCCCGAATGGAAAAACGATGAACGTTCTAAAATTACCATCGAAAGCCTGATGCACATGAACAGTGGCCTCGACTGGAACGAGGATTACGGCAATTTGTCGGATGTAACCATTATGCTTCACAAAGAAAAAAATATGGCAGCTTATACCTATTTGAAAAAAGCTGTTGTTCGCTCGGATTCTCTTTGGGCCTACAATTCGGGAGCGACTAATATTGTCAGCTATCTGATACGCAAGATTCTTAATAACGATTCGGTCTATTTTGCATTTCCAAGGAAAGAACTTTTCAATCCGCTCGGGATGAGGAGCGCTGTGTTTGAAGTTGATCCTTCAGGAACATTTACAGGTTCATCGTATATTTATGCCACTATGCGGGATTATGTTCGCTTCGGACTGCTTTATTTTCATAAAGGTAACTGGCTGGGAAATCAGATTCTACCTGAAGGCTGGACTGATTATACCATGCAACCTGCGGCTGGTTCTAAAGGGGAATACGGATCATTCTTCTGGCTAAATCAATCGGGAGATTATCCAGGCGTTCCATCGGATTTATACATGTGTCGCGGTCACGATGGACAATATATTTACATTATTCCATCACTTGATTTGGTAGTAGTCAGAACCGGTTTTTCTAAAAAAGGAGATTTCGATTATCCTAAATTTTTAGCGGAAGTGGTTGACGCTATTGAAAAATAAGAAAAATATCAGATAAATAATAAATGAGCCGGAGAATGAAAAATCAACGGCTCATTTTTTATAAAAATACTTTAATGATGAAACAATCTCACTCCGGTATTAATAAATGTAATCCCATATTTATCAGCAGTTTCTATAATTTCCTTATCGCGGATAGAACCCATAGGTGAAGCAATATATTTCACTCCGTATTGGTGAGCTAACTCTATATTATCTTTCTGAGGAAAGAAGCCATCAGAAAGCAGACATGTTCCGGGCAGTTCGTTCAGCATAATTTTATTTCCGAAAGTTTTTTCACGTTTTAGTTCAATCAATTGATCAAGTTCAGTTCGTTTCATATCGGCATGTTCTTTCAGAAAGTCATAGTTCAGACGCGATTTCTGGTACCAGATGTTTGCTTTTGTTAATGCCAGATTCGAACACAGAATACGGGATTGTTGCCCAGAACCAACGCCTATTACCTGACCGTTATTTACCACGCAAATAGAGTTTGACTGTGTATATTTCAAAGTCAGTATGCCTAATTTGAGATCGGCCAATATTTGCGGCGACAAAGTTTTTGGTTGTGTTACGATGTTGGCAAATAAGTCATCTGTCACTTGCAAATTGTTGCGTTTTTGTCTGATAGTAATTCCGAATACTTCCCTCGATTCTATTTCGGCAGGTACATAATCCGGATCAATTTGAAAAATCACATAGCCACCTTTCTTTTTAGCTTTCAGAATTTCCAGTGCTTCAGGTGTATAATCGGGTGCAACCACACCATCCGATACTTCTGATTTAATCAATAAAGCTGTGCTCTCGTCCACACATTCGCTCAAAGCGATAAAATCTCCAAACGAAGCCAATCGGTCAGTTCCGCGTGCACCGGCATAAGCACTGGCCAAGACCGATAAGGGCCGTTTGATCAGATAAGCCTGTTTTTCGTTTTCATTGAGCTCTTTGGCTACTGCCACTCCCGAAGGAGTAACATGTTTGAACGATGTAGCACTGGCAATGCCCAAAGTAGTGCTTACTTCTTTTACTAATTGCCACGAGTTCAGGGCATCCAGCACATTAATAACACTTGGATTTCCATTTAGTAGTTTCAAAGCATTTGCATTGTCCACCACTTCCGCATAATCCTGATACGGATTCATTCCATATTTTAAAACCATAACTATATAATATATTGTGTTTTATCAGGTTTTGACACTAAGAGTTGTGTCTGATTTGTATTTATCAAATCTGCCATTTAGATTCAGACTTGAATACGACATTTTGATATTGCAGATGAATTTAAAGAAATTCAATGTAAAGATAATTGAACTATTTTGTATAAATAAATTCAAATAAATATTTTTTGATGAATAGTTTTATTAATTCTTTCTGTTTCTGGACGTTTGTGATAAAAACTTATTTTTTGCGATTATTTGGAACTGGTTAGCTTTGTTGTTTCTAATTATCATTTGCAGTCATGGTAGTTCGGTGTAAAATAGTTTTTTTCTATATTTTTATAGATAACAGAAAAAGACATAAAATTAAAAAAACAGCTGACTATATGGCAGAGAGTACGGGAGTTTTTGTATCTTTGTGCCGTTAAAATACTTTGAAAATAATATTGTAATGATTTTCATTGTGATAAGATTATACGTAAAACAATTAAATTAAGACAAATCAAATAAAACAATATTTTATGGAAGAATTAAATGCTATAGTACAACAGGTTGTGCAGGTGTCACCTATTATGAAAGTGTTTAGAATTGCTCCGCTGGGTTGGGAGTTGCCAGACTTTAAACCGGGACAATTTGTGGCTATCGGGTTACCTCCAACAAACGCCAAATGTCCTGAAGCAACTGAAGAACCGGTTGAACCGGATCAGGATAAACTTATCAAACGGGCGTATTCAATAGCTTCATCAAGTTTATCAAAAGATTATGTTGAGTTTTATATTACCCTGGTACATTCCGGAGCTTTGACTCCCCGTTTGTTTAATTTGAATATCGGCGACAAAATTTGGTTGGGCAACAAGTTCGTGGGTATGTTCACTATGGACAAAATTCAGGAAGATCAGAATATCGTGCTTATTGGTACCGGTACCGGTGTTGCTCCTTACATGAGTATGCTTCGTACAGATGCGCTTCACCGCAAAGGCAATATCGTTGTTATACATGGTGCAGCTAATTCTTGGGACTTGGGCTATTCTTCTGAACTGAATTTGTTGCAGGCATTGTCACCTAAATTCAAGTATATTCCTACCATTACAAACCCGGAAAGGGAATATGTTGCATGGCACGGACGTACCGAATTTATCGAAGCCATTTGGAAAGAAGGAGCGATTGAAAAATTATGGGGATTTAAACCAACGGCTGAAAATACACATATTTTCCTGTGTGGAAATCCTCGAATGGTAGGCGGAATGGTTGAAATGCTTGAAACTGAAGGTTACAAAGAACAAACACGTAAAGAAGAAGGTCAGATTCATGTAGAAAAGTTTAATTAAACTTCTGAAACGTAATACAATACACAAGATACCCGGATTGAATAACAAGGTTCATTCCGGGTATTTCATTATCAAAAGTCAATTAGCAATTATCAACCATTAATTGTTAATTGTTAGAATACTTCTGTTACTAAAGAATTACTATCTTTGTAATAGCTAATTTTTTTGAATATCATTATGGAAGAACTGACGCTTATTACTCCGACATTTTTATTTTCGGCTATTTCTTTATTGCTGTTGGCTTATACAAACCGTTTCCTCTCTTATGCCCAATTAGTACGAGTGCTGAAGGATCAGTATATGAAAGATCATTCAGCTTTAACAAAGGCCCAGATCATGAATTTGCATAAACGTTTGTCACTAACCAGAAATATGCAAATGTTGGGCGTGGGGAGTTTGTTGCTTTGCGTTGCTACTATGTTTTTGATTTATATAGGATTGCAAATGGTGTCGATTTATGTATTTGCCGTTGCGTTGATAATGTTGATTATTTCTCTTATACTTTCAGTGCTCGAAATAAGAATTTCTGTCAGATCTCTTAAAATTTATTTGAGTGATATGGAGAAAATGGAGATTGGTGCGTGAAATAATCAATGGATTTAATGTAAAACTTAGATTTTAGATAAATGAATAAAGGTTTTGTCCGGGTTGCGGCAGCTGTTCCGGATTTAAAAGTAGCAGATTGCAGCTATAATATTTTAAAAATAAATGAATTGTTGCAACAGGCTGAAAATGACAAAGTGCAGGTTATTTGCTTTCCGGAGCTTTCTATAACCGGATATACTTGTGCAGATTTGTTTTTTCAACAACAATTGCTACATGATGCATTAGAGGCTCTAAATGAGTTGCAAATGGCAACTTTCAGCACCACTGCAGTTGCAATTGTTGGTATGCCGTTGCATGTAAACGGGCAGATTTTCAATGTGGCGGTGGTGTTGCAGGGTGGGCATATTCTTGGAATTGTGCCCAAAACGCATTTGCCAAACAATAATGAGTTCTACGAAAAACGTTGGTTTACATCTTCCACGGAAACGAATGTGAAAACCGTTTTGGTAAACGGGCAACAAATTTCTTTTGGCCGGGATCTGATTTTTACTGATGGCGTATTTTCTTTTGCGATAGAAATTTGCGAAGATCTTTGGGTGCCGATTCCTCCGAGTTCACAACATGTGCTTCATGGGGCGGATATTATTTTTAATCTTTCTGCAACAAATGAATTGATAGGCAAACATAACTATTTACGTCAACTTATTGAACAGCAGTCTGCCCGTTGTATATCCGGTTACGTTTATGCCTCTTCCGGCTATGGAGAATCAACTACGGATGTTGTTTATGCCGGAAACGGAATAATTACGGAAAACGGAAAAATTGTAGCAGCATCAAAAAAATTTGTATTTGAGCCACAACTTGTAGTTTCGGAAATTGATGTAGAACGCTTGCAGGCCGATCGTATCCGGAATTCAAATTATTTCAGGGATAAGTCTGAGACAGAATATCGCTATATAAAAATAGAAGATGCTCATTTCCTTGATTTTAAATTGAAGCGCAAATTTGAGATTCATCCTTTTGTACCTCCACTTGCAACACGGGATGCTAATTGTGAGGAGATATTTTCTATACAGATGGGCGGCTTGGCAAAACGCTGGAAGCATACCAATGCACAGTCTTTAGTTGTCGGAATTTCGGGAGGACTTGATTCTACACTGGCTTTATTGGTATGCGTAAAAACTGCTGATAAGCTTGGGTATGATCGAAAAATGATTACCGGAATTACCATGCCCGGCTTTGGTACGACGGACAGGACATATAATAATGCTGTCAGTTTGATAAAATCTCTTGGAGTTACGTTGAAAGAAATTTCGATAAAATCTGCTTGTGAACAACATTTTGCAGATATAGAGCATGATGCATCCGTACATGATGTAACTTATGAAAATACGCAGGCCCGTGAGCGAACGCAGATTCTGATGGATATGGCTAACCAGCAAAACGGATTGGTAATCGGAACCGGAGATCTTTCGGAATTAGCTTTGGGATGGGCAACTTACAATGGCGATCACATGTCGATGTATGCTGTAAATAGTGGAGTGCCTAAAACATTGGTTCGTTATTTAGTGGATTGGGCATCGCAACAGTTAGACAAACATTCGTATGAAATTCTACAGGATGTGCTTGATACTCCGGTAAGCCCGGAACTGTTACCGGCTGATGATAAAGGAGAAATAGCTCAGAAAACCGAGGATCTTGTCGGGCCTTATGAGTTACACGATTTTTATCTGTATTATTTTGTCCGGTTCGGTTTTAGCCCTGAAAAAATTTTGTTTTTAGCAAAGAATGCTTTTGAAGGAATGTATGAGGATGAGGTCATCGAAAAATGGTTGAAAGTATTTTTGCGTCGTTTTTTTGCTCAGCAGTTTAAGCGTTCCTGTATGCCGGATGGTCCTAAAGTCGGTTCAATTAATCTTTCTCCGCGTGGCGATTGGCGTATGCCGAGCGATGCCGTGGCATTCACACTCGAATCATGAAAATTGTAACCTCTAGCAGATTTATTTATGCATATTTTTGATACTGTATATTATGGAAATTCATTGACACAATGGCTTATTTCATTGCTAATTATAGTTGGAGCTGTTTTGCTCAATAAGATAATTGTTTTGGTGAATAAAAAAGTTGTCCATAAGATAACTTCAAAAACAAAAAGTCGTTTGGACGATATTTTGTTCCGAATGCTTGAAGCCCCTGTAATGCTCGGAATTATGTTGCTTGCCATCTGGATTGCAAGTAGCAGGCTTGAATTGGGGACATCCGTAGATAAGTTTTTCTCAAAATCGTATCAATTCCTTATCGTCATCAATGTAACCTGGTTTGTTGTTCGTTTTGTGAATGCTCTGATTGAGGAATATTTAGTCCCGATAGCCGAGGATAATACGCATAAATATTTAGATAATACGCTGATACCTATTATCCGGCGTGGAACTTTGGGGGCCATCTGGGCCATTGGTGTTATTATGGCTTTAAAAAATGTCGGAGTCGATGTCGGAGCCATGATCGCTGGTCTGGGTATCGGAGGGTTGGCTTTTGCTTTGGCTGCTCAGGATACGATAAAAAATATTTTTGGAGGAGTAACTATTTTTACCGATCGTCCGTTTCGGATTGGCGATCGAATTAAGGTGGATGGCTTCGATGGCATTGTTGAAGATATTGGCATTCGCAGTACCCGTTTACGGACACTTGAACGTCGCTTGGTGACTATTCCTAATTATAAAATTGTGGAAGCTTCTATCGAAAATATTACTGAAGAACCAATGCGTAAGGTAGTTATGACTTTGGGACTGACTTATGACACTACTCCGGAGAAAATGTCTGAGGCTATGGCAATCCTGAAAGGAATGCCTAAAACTATAAAAGAAATTGATCCGAAAGACTTTTTAGTTGTATTTTCTGATTTTTCAGCCTATTCGTTAGACATTAAATTTATTTATTGGGTGAAAAAATCGGGGGATGTTATGGAAACTCCTTCCAAAGTTAATATGGAAATATTGAAAGCCTTTAATAATGCCGGATTGAACTTTGCTTTCCCGACCCAAACCATTGTTATGGAGCCGGAGCAAACAGGTTTGTAATGACAGGTTAACTGCCAAAATTTCCTCAGTTTATTTTAATTTAATTTTAATTTATAAACATGAGGAGAACAAACTTTTTGTTACTTTTGTCAGGTACGTGCCAAAATTTCAGAATAAATAAAAAAGAATTATGCAATCAGCAGAAATACAAGCAGTAAAACAAAGGTTTGGAATTATCGGAACATCGGACTTGCTTAACAGGGCCATTGATATTGCAGTGCAGGTGGCTCCGACAGATTTATCGGTACTTATTACCGGTGAAAGTGGGGTCGGTAAGGAAAATTTTCCTCAGATTATTCATTATTACAGTCACCGGAAACATGGGCCGTATATTGCGGTAAACTGTGGCGCAATACCGGAAGGAACCATTGACTCCGAACTGTTTGGACATGAAAAAGGCTCTTTTACAGGAGCAACTGCGGATCGTAAAGGTTATTTTGAAGTAGCCGATGGCGGTACTATATTTTTGGATGAGGTAGGAGAGTTACCGCTTTCGACTCAGGTCAGGTTGCTGCGTGTTCTGGAAACCGGCGAGTTTATTAAGGTTGGTTCCTCAAAAACTCAAAAAACGAATGTTCGTGTTGTTGCCGCCACAAATTTGAATATGATTCAGGCTACCCGGGAAGGCCGCTTTCGGGAGGATTTGTTTTATCGTTTGAATACAGTACCTATTTCAGTACCGCCTTTGCGTGAACGAAAAGAAGATATTGTGCTGTTATTCAGAAAATTTGCTTCCGATTTTGCTGAAAAATACCGTATGCCGACTGTAAAACTTACCGACGATGCCAAAATGATGCTAACGAATTACTATTGGAATGGCAATGTCCGGCAACTCAAAAATATTACGGAGCAGATTTCTGTTATTGAGCAACAGCGCGAAATTAATTCTACAATTCTTCGTTCATATTTACCCAAAGATGAACTGGAGCGGCTGCCGGCTATTTTTGGTTCGGTTGGCGAACATAACAATAAGTCTTTCAGCAGCGAAAGAGAAATTCTCTATCAGGTGTTGTTTGATATGAAAAAAGACATGAATGACCTGAAAAAGCTTGTAAATGAAATTATGAGTGGTCAGGCGCCTGTTGATCATGCCAAGGATGTTCATTTTTCGAATTCATATTTGCAGCATAACGATAATTTTTTTACTCCTGCGACTAAAAAAGCTGACTTTGTAAATGATAAAACTATTCGGGATAATTCATCTTCGTATGCGTCATCTGTCGATGATCTAGATGATTTTCAGGATGCAGAAGAGTATCATGAAGTTGAATCAACGCAGCAGCCATTAAGCCTCGAAGATATGGAAAAACAGATGATTAAGAAAACTCTTGAGAAACACAGAGGCAAGCGAAAAGCGGCTGCCGAAGAATTAAAAATATCCGAAAGAACTTTATACCGGAAAATAAAAGAATATGGAATTGAATAAAAAGAAAATGATTAGAATGGCTTTGCTTCTAAAAGTTGCTAAGCTGTTGTTTCTTGCATTTATTGTTGTTGCCGGAAATTCCTGTTCTATTTCTTATAAGTTTAATGGAGCTTCAATCGATTATACAAAAATAAGATCTATATCTATTGCAGATTTTCAGAATACCGCTACTCTTGTGTATGCGCCTTTGGCTCAGACATTCTCCGAAAAGTTGCGCGATGTGTATTCCAAAAGCACACGTTTGCAGATTTTGAAAAAAAGTGGTGATTTGCAAATTGAAGGTGAAATTGTCGGGTATGAGCTTACCCCAATGGCGATTACAGCAAATACTTACGCCTCACAAACCAAGCTGACCATGACAGTGAATGTGAGATTTATCAACGTAAAAAATCCGGAGGAAGATTTCGAAAAAAAATATACTGCATATCAAACCTTTGATAGTAGTACCTTACTGACGGATGTGCAGGATGAGCTAAATGAAACAATGATTTCGGATATAACTGATAATATATATAATGACACTGTTGCAAAATGGTAGTTTCTTATGTTTCTGAGTTTTTTGTATGAATAAAGATGATTTGACAGTTTTGTTTAAAATGCCGGATACGGTGACTCCGCAGAATATTCATGATATTAAAGAGATGATTGAATATTATCCGTATTTTGCATTTCCGAGAATTTTATTGGCGAAGGTGGCCAATGATTCCGGGGATATTCATGCAAAAAAATATTTGAAGCAGTCTGTCTTATATGCATCGGATAAACGTCAGTTATATTATTTTCTTCATCCGGAAAAGAAGCTCAGCAACGAGCCTCTGAATTTTGAACGGACACCCCGTTACAGCGGTAATTATTTTGATTTGATTGATGCGGTGGAAGCAGAAGGAGGCGATCCTGAAAAATCGTTGAAGAATTTGGCCGAAAGATTAAAATCGGCAAGAACTCTTTTGAAGAATACGGATAAAAAAGAAACTTCAGAGCCGGATAAAGATAAAAACGAAATAGCTCCAAAATCAGTCCGAATACCAACTCCGGATTATTTTTCCGCTTTAAATGATAAAAAGGAAGAATTTTATGAAATATCGGAGGATAATGTGAAAAAGCTCATAAAAGAAAAAAAATACGAACGTGCTATTGAAATATTGCGGAAATTAATCTTGACAAATCCAAAAAAAAGTATTTACTTTGCAGACCAAATTCGTTTTTTAGAAAAAATTCTTGTAAACACACAAAAATAAATATATTATGTACATTCTTTTTACAATTCTGATTGTTATTGCTTCAGTATTATTGATATTGCTGGTTTTGGTGCAAAATTCAAAAGGAGGCGGACTTGCTGCCGGTTTTTCTTCTTCAAACCAGATTATGGGTGTGCGAAAAACAACAGATTTTCTTGAAAAGGCTACATGGACTTTGGTGGCTGTTGTTATTGTATTTTCAGTTGCCAGTACGGCAGTAAATAAAAAAACAGTTGCAACTAACGAATCTGAGATAAAAAATCAGTTTGATAATATCAAAAAAGAAGTTCCCGGCGCTGTTGCTCCTGGTTTTGGAGAAACGGGAGATGCTGCTCAGAAACAGGAAGACGGAGGTCAGAAGTAATTTTTTGAATCAGAAAAAAATTCGGAGCGTATCAAAGTTTATTTGATGCGCTTTCTTTTTATAGTGTAGCATGAATTTCATTCAAATAGTTGATTATGTCGGGACTTTTGCATTTGCAATAAGTGGCATACGGTTGGCGTCGGCAAAGCAGTTTGACTGGTTTGGTGCTTATGTTGTCGGTTTTGTAACAGCTATCGGAGGAGGTACGGCACGTGATCTTTTGCTCGATGTGACTCCTTTTTGGATGACTCAGCCATCCTATCTTATTATTACCGGGCTGGCCCTGATTTTTGTTTTAATTTCCGGTAAATGGCTGATACGCCTTTCGAATACATTTTTCATATTCGATACAATCGGGTTGGGACTGTTTGTAGTGGTCGGAATTGAAAAAAGTCTTGAAGCAGGCTTTCCTTTTTGGGTTGCGATTGTGATGGGCATGATAACCGGATCAGTCGGAGGTATTACCCGTGATATTCTTATTAATGAAGAGCCTTTGATATTCCGGAAAGATATTTATGCTTTGGCTTGTGTATTTGGAGGTATTGTGTTTTATTTTTGTACAATATTACATTTGAATGCTGAATTCACGCAGTTTATAGCAGCGCTTTCAGTCATAATTATGCGTGTTGTAGCTGTGAAATTTCATTTAGGATTACCCGTTTTAAAAGGAGAAAACTAAAGATTATTTTTATAAATCAGAATATAAAAAATATATGTTACAGATCGGAGAGAGTATTGTAAGCTTTGATGTACTGGAGGAACAATTTGTTTGTGACCTGGCAACTTGTAAGGGAATTTGTTGCGTAGAAGGAGATGAAGGTGCGCCACTTGAGCCTGGCGAAAAAGAAAAGATTGAAGAAATTTTACCTGTTGTTTGGAATGATTTATCCGATGCCTCGAAAGCAATTATCGAAAAGCAGGGCATTTCATATATCGACAGGGAAGGAGAGCCTGTCATTTCTATTGTAAATGGAGCTGAATGTGTTTTTACCTATACGGATGAGCACGGCATTTATAAATGTGCGCTTGAAAAGGCTTACAAGGAAGGAAAAACCGATTTTTATAAGCCGATTTCCTGTCATCTTTATCCCGTGCGTTTACAAAAATATAATGGTTTCCTGGCTGTAAATTATCATCGTTGGAATGTTTGCAGTTGTGCCCGTACCTTGGGTAAAGAGTTGAAAGTACCTGTATATCGTTTTCTGAAAGAACCCTTGAAACGCCGGTTTGGAGAAGAATGGTACGAACAACTGGAAATTGCCGCCGGCGAATATGCTAAAAATAAGTTTAATTTATAGATATAAATTTTGAATAGTAATGCCAAAAGTAGAGATTATAACTATCGGGGATGAAATTCTGATAGGCCAGATTGTAGATACCAACTCGGCATGGATGGCGTCGGAGCTGAATAAGGCCGGATTTGAAATAGCTCAGGTGACTTCGGTACATGATGTTGCTAATCATATTACTGCATCGTTAACGGATGCTTTGGAACGTGCCGATATAGTTTTACTTACGGGAGGACTTGGGCCGACTAAAGATGATATTACCAAGCAAACGCTTTGTGAGTATTTCGATACAAAATTAGTTTTTAGTGACGAGGTTTTGAAGAATATCGAAAATTTGTTCAGAAATAGAGAATGGTCACTTAACAAACTGAACCGTTCTCAGGCTTATGTGCCGGAAAACTGTACGGTGATTCAGAATTTTGCAGGGACAGCTCCGATAACATGGTTCGAAAAAGACGGGAAAGTGGTTGTGTCGATGCCCGGAGTGCCTAATGAAATGAAACATGTAATGAGCCGCGAGATAATTCCGAGACTTCAAAAGCGTTTTGATACTCCGACGATTATTCATAAAACGGTTATTGTTCATGGTTATCCCGAGTCGCAACTGGCTTTAAAAATTGCGGATTGGGAAAACGCACTGCCTAAAAATATCCATTTGGCTTATTTGCCCGATTATGGTATCGTAAGACTTCGTTTGAGTGGTGCATCCGAAGATGGTCTGGCTCTGGAATTTGCAATCAACCAACAGGTAGAAAGTCTGACTCAGATTCTGGGCAATGCAATTACGGCCTATGAGGATTTACCTTTGGAAGTGCAGATAGGAAATATCCTGAAAGAAAAAGGAAAAACTCTTGCAACAGCCGAAAGCTGTACGGGTGGAAATATTGCTCATAAGATTACAACTGTTCCCGGAAGTTCTGCTTATTTCAAAGGATCTGTGGTGTCGTACGCCAATGAAATTAAAGTGAATGTTTTGGGAGTTTCACCCGAAGATATTGAAAATTATGGAGCTGTGAGCGAAGCCGTGGTAAAACAGATGGCGGAAGGAGTTCGAAAGTTGATGAAAACGGATTTTGCCGTAGCAACATCGGGCATTGCCGGCCCCGATGGAGGAACTCCGGAAAAGCCTGTTGGAACTGTCTGGATTGCAGTAAGTTCGGCTGACGATACCGTTGCTCGTCAATTCAGATATGGTTCTGCCCGTATAGCGAATATTGAACGCACTACTCAGACTGCATTTTTGATGCTGAAGGAAATAATTTTATGTGAATATTGATTTTATAATTTTATTTCAAAACTAACCGTAGGCAAAACCGGAATAAGTGTGAATGAATATAACTCTGCGCCTTCATCCTGATTAATAATAGTGTAAATGTATGGATTGCGACGGTTATAAACATTAATAATACTCAAATCAATAGTGCATTCATGTTTTTTCACCTTCGTTTTGTATGATAAATCCACATCAAGCCTATGATATGATTTTTGCCGAAATTCGTTTAAATTGCCATATATGAGAACTGTATTTCCTTCAATATCTTTAAATTGCGATTGTGGAATATTATAAGGTGTCCCTGAACCATAAACCCATGTAGCGGAAAAGTTCATTTTGTTCGTTAATTGTTGTTGAAATAAACATTTAACTGCTAATAATCGATCATATTTGTATGGATAGCTTAATCCGCTATTCAGATCTGGAAATTGTCTCGTTGAATTGGATAAAGTTATTCCAACCCAGCCTGTTGATCTGCCACCTGTTTTTCGGAGCATCAATTCTAAACCTTTAGAGATTCCTTTACCAGCTGTTGCCAGTATGTCGCTCCAGTTGTCGTAATTAAGTGTATAAGCAACGCCTTCTTTCAGATCGGTGAGTTTATCCATTTTTTTATAATACATTTCAACTGAAAATTCATATTGTCTGTCTGGTGAAAAATAACTTAGATTTACTCCTTCCTGTCGGCTTTCCGAAGGGGGGGCAATCTCCATAGCCGGGATGCGGTAATCCGCCGGAACCCCGGCACCGTTGTTGGTTAATAAATGGAAAGGTTGCCATAGTTTGGAGTAGAGAAATTTAAATATTAAATTAGAATGAATCTTTTTTGAAACAATAATGCGGGGTTGAATATCATGAAATGTCTTTGTTTGAGAAATTAGTATATTTTCCCGCAATCCAGTGTAGAGGCTAAATCCCAAAAAATCTGAAATATTGAAATCGGCAAACAAACTATGCTCAGATGAGTTGGTTGAAGCGTAACCTTTCTGGATATTAATGTCGCTAAAGTCGATACCGGACTGTTTTATAATAGTTTGTCCTGGTTGATAGGTGTGATAAAAAAAATCGTAGCCTGATTGCAACTTCATTTTGTTGCTAAGAGAATAATTTGTTTTTATAATTATAAAATTATCTGCGATTTCAGAAACGAAATTACTGTAAAACTCATCTGCCGGATTTTCCTGATAATTAAAATAAACAATATTATTTTTCTCCTGATAATGATATTTAGTTTTTCCTGCGGTAAGATTTAACTGTAAGATTTGTGAGATTTGATTATAATATCTGAGTGAAAAAGCTGAGTTTCCCCATGAGTTGAAAACTGCTGATGTAAAATTACCGTCACTTCCATCAATGTTTGTTTTTATATGGTCATTCCCGTTGTAAAAACTAAAATATAAACGTTTTTCCGGAGAAATAATGTAGTTTAGTTTCAGATTGATGTCATACATCGAAAAATCAACCTTCAAATTATAGAGCCATTTTAGTAAAGGCATAGTATTAACTCTGATTGAGGCAACGTAAGATACTTTTCCTTTTAAAATTGGCCCTTCTGCCAAAATTTTCGAGGTAAGTAGCCCTATTGTGAATTGTTGATGGTGATTGTAGATATCTCCATCTTTTGTTCTTACATCGAGGACTGACGATAAGCGGCCTCCATATTCTGCCGGAAATCCACCGGTATATAGTTCTGCCGTTTTTATCATATCAGAATTAAATGTAGAAGTAATATTCCCCAAATGACTGACATGAAAAAGAGGAATATCATCCAATAAAAATAAATTTTGATCTGAACTCCCTCCCCGAACATAGAGATTTGCGTTGCCGTCACCTGTCATTTGAACTCCCGGACTGAACTGAAGATATTTCAATAAATCTTTTTCCCCTGCAATTCCGGGAAAATTGTCTAATTCTTTTTTATTCATGCTGAAAGATGAATGCACAGATTCTGAGGTGGTTTGCTCGTAAGCGTTGATGGCAAATTCCGGTAGATTATAAAATAAAGGTTCTAATTTGATATTAATTATATTTGTATGACAATCTGGCTTTATTTTTTTTACAGAATATCCTAAATATGAAATTTCGAGTACACTTGAATCACAATTCTGAGAAATCCACAGAGCATAATGTCCGTGTGTATCTGTTATAGTCCCTGTGTTTGTTGCCTGATCAAAAATACTTGCTCCGATCAGTAGTTCTCCACTTTGGCTGTCTGATATTGTACCGGATAACAATTTTAGGTGACTACCAGCCTGAACACTTCTTTCATTTAATAAAGAAAAAAATATCCATATAAGAACTGTTCTATAAATGTAATTATTCATATATAATATCATTCCTGCCGGCAACAAAAACCGTAGTGTCAGTTTTAATATAAGAACCGAAAAGCCCAACTCCGCCTTCAATATTCGAGACAACTTTTACCGGTTCGGCTATCCCGTATAATAAATCTCCTGCAGCGGCATACATTTGTTTATATAGAGATGTTTTATATAAAAAGAATGATTCTGAGACAGTTCGTAATTCTATTCTCAGATTATGATTGCATGTTCCGGTCTTTCCATTGGTATATATTCCTCCGTTGTCATATTCAAAATCGATGCACACTGTGTCTTTGGGGTTATCAATATGGAATAATAACGATTTTGGCGACTCCTGCGATAGCACAATTAGTGATGGATAGTAATCTTCACGCGTAATTAGCGGATTTGTAGTACTCAGTGATGTCTGGTAAAACGGAATAGTTTGTGTTGTGTCGTTAACTACTTCCTGAGAGTAAATTAATAACTCGTAGTAAATATCCGTTCCAATGGAAGTGAAATTTATTTTTCCAAGATAAGCAGTAGAACCTTTTACCGGATTGATATTTAAATTTAAAATATTGGCACTCCTCTCAGGGACTTTGTCTTTGGCAATCAAAGTTTTTGCTGGCTGTGTTGTCTGGATTTTAATACAATATTCTCCTCCGGGTATAGGACAAAAGTCTTGATTTTTGAGGACGATATAATTATCCCAGGTATATATTTCCAAACTGTATGTTTGGTTATTTAATATATCGACAAGTGATGCAGATGATATCTGAGGTTTTACTTCTGTTTTATTTGAAAATGCAGCCTGAGTTGGTGAAACTATGATAATAATGTTTGAGTCGGGCTGCATTAACGAATTTACGGTTATGTCCGGATTGAAATTTTCTGAAATATCAACCTGAACAATATTTAGATCTGTACAAGCTGTCGCTACTAATAATATGATAATAACTATTATTTTATGATAGAATGCCATTTTTATTTTTTTAGGCTTATCCAAATCATGATTCTATCTTATTTGAATTTATTATTTAAAATGTGAACAGAATTGTGATTTGGATAAGTGTGTGATCATTTCGTTACCAATTGGCGATAGGATTTGGGCTAAATCTTATCCAATAACAATCTGGAGAATAGGTACGTACTCCGGTTGCTAATTTATAAATATTGTAATGACCTTGGTTACCTTCCGGTTGATAATTCGCCTGCTTTTACCGAAGACAGTCCATCTGATTTGAGAAGAACAGCACGGCAACGCATGCGAAAACAGTGGCTCGTGCCATGGCGGAAACCATGCGCTAAGTCTAATCGTTGGACTCTGGTTAATTCTATTGTCTTTATTTTTCCCATTGCTAATCGTATTTACTTGAATACTGGTAGAACGAAAAGTGCAATTAAATATTGTATAAACTAATTATGAACACTTACTTATAATATTAATCGAAATAATGTCTAATGTATATCCAACAAATAAACCACCTCCCCCAGAGATATTTGAAAATATGTTGTTTGGAGTTAGTATTCTGGTTGTATTTACTACGAAATCATATTCAGCAGAACTTACTTCATATAGTAAATAATCAGCCGAAATTGTCATGATATTTAATGCATCACTTTTTGCATAAACTGCTGATTGTAATTTCATCAATTGATTTTCTTTTACTTCAAAAATATTAGCATTCAAACAATCATAAGCGATTAAATTATTCATATTTTTTAATGAAACTGCTATTCCCCATTCAATATTACCATTTCTTTCTGTTGAAGAAACTCTGATAAACTGGCCTTTTTTGACAGAGATGTTAGTTTCAACCGTTTTTTGTTTATACCATAAAGTATCATTATATGTTTCCGATGGAAAAGTGTTTTCAATTAAAAAAGAATAAACTGTATTTCCGGAAATCACAACTGGTGAAGGAAGTGATTCCTTTGTTGAGTATAATGTTTCATATCCCGGACACGAAACTTCAAGGCTATATATTTTATTAAACTCTGGTTTCATGTTATTTATACTTTTATATATGCCTTTATCTATAAAGGATAAAGTATCAATCATTTCGGTGTCGTCTTTTATGATAACAAGTGCATTTTGAATAAGTAAATCATCAGAACTAATATCCGTAACATTTGCTAATTTACTAACTTGTACACTCCAGACACTATCCGGGTTGAAAAAACAAAAAGCTGCCAATCTGTTGACATTGTCTGGTTTAATGTAATCAATCTCGGTTGAGTCACAGGCCTGAAGTATACAGGTCAGCAATAAGAAATACAGAATCTTTTTGAGTTTAAACATCGCAATAAGTTGAATTTTAAAAATTTCGTTTATAACTAATTGATGGAATAATTGGAAAAAGACTGTATTGTTTAATGATTACTTTTCCGGTTTTTACAACACTCCCTTCAACAAGAATTTTCTCATCTTCAAAATCTATACTGTATGGATTTTTTCTGTTATAAGCATTATACAGACCAAATTCCAGAGTGCTTGTTCCATGTCGTTTAATTTTTTTGTACTGAACTGAGAGGTCTAATCTATGATAGTCGGCCAAACGATAATTATTCCTGTCGCCAATAAAATATCTGGTAGTTTCATTTTCATTCATAGTATAATATCTACCTTCTGGTACTGTAATCGGTTTCCCTGTAGAATAAATCCACGCTAATGTGAAAAGGAGTTTTTCATTGAGTTTATAACTAATTGTCGTGTTGAAATTGTGTAATCTATCTGTGGACGAGGGATACCAATCAGCATTGTTAATATTGGGGAATTTTCGTTCTGACTTTGAAATCAAATAATTCAATGAATATGTCAGGTTGCCATAAGGCTTGTTACAGAATAATTCTAATCCATAAGTCCGACCATTTCCGCCTCCTTCTGTCAGATGATTATCAATACCCTCTGGCAATGGTAAGTCGGCATAATAGTTTCCATGCTCAACCAGATTATTCATCCATTTATAATAAATAGCAGCACCAATATTAATGTTGAATTTAGTTATTGCATGGTTTAATTCAATCGACGACTGATAACTTTCTTCGTATTTCAATCGGTTGTTTGCAATATACCATAGTTCAGTGGGCAAGCCGGTGGAGAAATCTTCGACCCGATGTACAAACTGGATATTTCTGGATAAAGATATTTTAATAGTACTAAATTTGCTAATAGCTTTAATGTAGGAGAAACGTGGTTCTATGGGAAAATCTGCCACAGAATCATGCAGATAAATGTTTTGACGTAAGCCAAAAGAAAGTATGTCTTTATTTTTCAGATTAAAATTGAACTGAGAAAACACTGCAACTTCATTTGAAGATTCGGTTATTTGACTTTTTTGAACATTCATGATTAACAGATTTTGCGGTACTGTTTGATGAAATGTGTAGGAGACTCCTGCCACAAAGTCAATTTGTTGATTGATGTTATAACTCCATGCTGATTTGATGACATAGTCCTTTATGGAGCTGGTTTTCTGATATCCGTTTTCGAGAGTTCCTTCACCGTTATAGTTTTCATTTAGATAGTTATAATTATAGTCATTGATTCCCGCCAAGATTGACATCGTTCCATATTTTTCAGCAATATGCTTATAATTCACGAATAATGTCTGGTTAGCCCAGTCAATTCCTGATTTGTCCTTGTATTCCCTCTCATTATCACCAAATAAATTATAGTAATAATCATTGCTGTAAAGATATTGCAGCGAAAGTATATTTTTTGGGTCAAAAGTATGTTGATATTTGATGTCCATATCAAAAAATCCGATTTTCTTTAAATCGTCAGCATCAGTCATTACGGCTTGTATCGAGGAAAGAAGATCAAAATAGGACCGTCTTGCAGAAATCATAAGTCCACTTTTGTTTTTAATGATTGGTATCTCAGCATAAGCTTTTGCTGAAATAAGTCCCAATGAGATATTGCCTTGAATTTTTTTATAAGAGGGTTCTGCTGCTTGAATATTAATGACAGATGATAATTTTCCTCCATAGTTGGCAGGGATACCAGCACGAACAAGCTCTGTCTGTTGTATTATGTCTGGATTGAACGTACTGAAAAATCCTAATAAATGAGAAGGGCTATATATGGGCATATTATCAATAAGATACAAGTTTTGGTCTTCACCACCACCTCTGACACTTAAGCCTACAGTACCTTCGTTACCACTCAGGACACCCGGACTAAGTTGTAAAGCTTTTAAAATATCCTTTTCGCCGGCTAGTGCAGGAATTTCATTGATTTGTTTAGCACCAAACTGTGTTTTACTTACGTTTTTTATCCCAGAATAACTTGTAATTGTAATGTCTTCCAGATTAATTATTTGGGGAAGAAGAGCTATAATTAGGGTCGTATCCCGGTGTATATCGATGCTAAAAGAGCATTTTTTATATTCTATGTGAGATATTTCAAATCTAAATTTATCTGTTTGTTTTAACCTGATTTCAAACTTTCCATTGATATCAGTACTTACTCCTTTTTTATTGCTGAGTTCGTAAATGTTGGCATGTGATATTGTACGATTGTTTGTGCTATCCACAATTTGCCCTGATACAGTAAACACTTGAGCATTCATTGAGTATATTCCAATATGGTAGAAAAACAGCATAAAAAATAACATCAATGGTTTCATTTAATAGATATAGTTTGAGAGTGAAAATCAATTGCCTTATAGACTAAAGTGAATTTACTGAATCATATAAGGCAATTGGTTGTGTGTTGAACTGTCAATCAGGTTGCAAGTTTTTTTTTGCTTTACAGAATTAAATCAATTTTGACCATCTCCTGTTAATGTTCATATGAGGTACCTCTATATATAAAATCTATTTGAACATGTCCTGCTGAAGGAGTATCTGTGTTAGAGAACCTTTTATTTACTCTTATGTTGTTTGTTGTTCCACTTTTTGTTAGATCTAATCTTGGTGTGTCTCCCATTAATTCAGACCATTTGTCATATTCAAAATTTGGACAATAGAGATATTCGGAGTATAAATGAAGATACATATATGAAGAACTACTAAACCAATTGACCCAGCCTAACCATCCTTTATGCTGGTTAGTTACCTCAGCTCCAACATCAGTATAATTAAAAACAGCATTATAATCTATCCATTTATTCCAATTACATCTTGTTGTACTATTATAATATTCATAGCCATTCCAATATGCCCAAGTTTCAATCATTTTTTGTCTATTATCATTTGACTCAGTCATGACCTGATAACTTATTATTTTTTTTACTACAATATGTAAATCTGGATTAGATTCTGAAACATTCGAAAGTGTTGGGATTAATGCTTCATCTCCATTGGATATTTCTTTAAAAACATCTCCCTCTACTTTTATAATTCGAGTTCCAATTTTAATGAAACCATCAGCTGTTAATAGTTTCGCTAACGCTTTATCATTCAAATTAAGTTTAACTTCCTTGCCGGATTCGTCATCTGTAATTTTTACCGCAAAGGGATACTTTTCCATTAATTCTTTTTGTTTTGCTTCTTCAGAAGTGCAAATTGTTTCATAAATATCCCATAGTGAGACAAAATTAGTGCTTGGAAGTACATTAGTAATGTCTTTTCCTTCGTCTATTTGGTCTAATAACGACATTAACTGTTCGTTACTTTCAAGATTAACCCATTTATTAGAATTGCTTATTTGAATTTCATTGTTATCACAAGATGATAACGCAAATGCTAAGATGAAAATTGTGTAAATTATTTTTTTCATTTTTATTCGTTTTGATATTTTATAGTGTTGTATCAAAATACAGCAAATTGATAACTTTGCACTTTATTTGCCATTATTTACTTGTTTTGGCTTTCGGAAGTTTAGTGCCTTTATTTTGTTTTCTCCCGCATAATAAGATAATTACAATAGTTGTTGCTATCTTTGCAACTCCTTTCTTTTTATAAGTTTGGGTATGGGCGGAAGTCGAAATTTGGTTGCGCCAACAAGCTGTGATTCCGGCTCCGCTTTTTTATGTTTATAGCTAACTGTTATAGCTGTCTTGCTTCTATTTATAAACAATCAAGATTTCTTTAAATCACAAAAAAATAAAAAATAATTAAATAACTATCTAAAAAAATGCTTGTAAAAAACAAGCATTTTTTTATTTATGTTAATGGAATGTTTTGTATCTTTACAAATTGTTTAAGCCGAATCATCCTTATATGAGAAAAAAGATTGTTTGTTCACGTGGCAATATACATTATGGATGTGATTAGTTATAAATATGGGATTGCAGTGAGTTCGGCTGACGATACCGTCGCTCGTCAATTCAGATATGGTTCTGCCCGTATGGCCAATATTGAACGCACTACTCAGACGGCATTTTTGATGCTTGGAGAATTAATCAGAAACTTATGATGATATGATATTATTTAGGAGCACAATCATAAGGGAAGTGTCTTTATAAATTGTTCATCATGATATAAGGGTTCGTTATTTATTCCAGTCGTATTAATTTTCTGTTTGTCAATGCAATAAGTCTTGATTTATTTAAATTGTCCATTTTTCAAAAATGAGATTACATATTTTTTGACTTTTCTGTTGTACAATAGTCCGACATGCCATGACTTTATAAAAACAATATCTTTTTCAATTCCAAGTTTTGTTTGTTCTGGGATTAACAACCCATCATTGTCCTCTTTTATAAAGATGTTGAAACCTCTATTTTTACCATAACTACCTGCAATTAAACCAACTTCGCAAGTTGGTATTGGATACTTACTTGCTCCACTTAATGGATTAGTAGTTAAATTGTTTATATTGGGGCCAACAATAAATTTTATAAATGAAAATTGAGCAAAGAAATCTGCAACAGGAGAACCATTATTTGGCGGAGCTATCATTACAATTCTATAAATAAATGGAAACGTTAATGGAAGATTAATGTGCTCATATAAAGAACGAACTACAAGTGCTCCCATTGAATGTGTAACAAACGAAATTGTATCATAATTTTCCTTTTGAATTTTCCGAAATAGTTCAACACTCACAGAATCAATGTCTTTAGTTAAACTTGGATAGGTGTAAACTTCATACACAAAACCTTCTTTTTCAATTGCATTTCAAATCAATTTTAATTCTATAGTAGAACCGACATAACCATGAATCAGATATACTTTGTAAGTTGCATTTGCAGTATAATTGAAAATAAAAAGTACAATAATTAATACTATGCTATAATTTTTCACTATATAATTTCTATTCATTTTTTGGTACTGCATCGTAGCAATATGCATGATAATTTCCAAAAACATAAAGTTTATTTCCAAAAACACGAGGCTTACAACCTGTTAAGAAACCTGTATTTGTTACATTTTTTTCCGGACATATTATTTGAACCTTAACTTTACCTGTATTAACATCTATGATATATAATTTGGCATCACTACCTATTATATAAACAAAGTCATTATATATGCTTGCATTTCCACATTGGATTTCTCCTTGATAAAGTTTTTTACCTGTTTGTGCATCAAGTCCAATGTAACGATTATCACCATATAAAAAAACGATATTATTATTAGTCAAAATATGATTTGCCATATAATTATATGACTCTTGTGAATAAAAGGACCATTCAATACTCTCGTTATTGGGATTATAGCAAAATGTTTCTCTTCCACAAACAAAAAATACTTTATTTATGGCACAAGCTATATCATTAATTGTCTGACCTTCATCTTGTCTCTGAATTAAAAGTTTTTTCGAAAGTGCTTTTTTTTCAATATCAATGATATATAAGTAGGTTTTATATGCATAAGTGTCATCACTGTTTTTTTTCTCTTCTAATGCTCCAACAATAAGGTATTTGTTATTATTTTCGGTCTCAAAATATTGTAACCCTGAAGATGATCTATTGTAATTTTCAGGCACGCCTGTATTTACTCTTACTAACAAAGCGGTGTCTCCTGTTTGACAATTTCCTTTGTATATTAATGTATTCCAATCTGATTGTTGTAAAAAAAAGAAATCAGCATTTTTCCCAACGACATTATCATTTGAATTATATGAAATAGATATAGGCATAGTTTTTTGCCACACCTCTTGTTGTGTTAATAAGTTTATACATATCAATTTATCATTTAATAATATATTTCCAAATTTCGGCATTTTAGCGACAAGATATTCATTGTTTAAGTATGGAACACCCCAAAAAAACATTGAATTTTTTTTATTATACATAGCAGGAAAAGTCCATTCAATATTTCCGTTTTCTATATCTAAAGCATGAATACGATTATCTTCTGCATCAATATTTGTAAAATATGTTGAATGAAATAGTATTTTCCCATCGTATATAGGCAGGCCAATAAGGCCATCATTGTAAGCTCCCGCTTTTCCTGGTAATTCTGTACACCAAAGAGGTTTTAGTCCTTCTACTTCATTAGGAAGTTGAGAAATTGGGGTGCAACTGCACCCCAATAAATGAAATATTACAAAGACAGAACTAATTTGATAAATTAAAAACTTTGTCATATGTGTTTGTTTTATAAATTACATCAAACAATTTTCTCATTTCAATATTATTACCCATTTCCTGATGATTAACTCCAGGCACTCTTTTGTTTACTATTTTAACTCCTTTGCTTTCGGGAACAATTACGGCTTTTGAAGTTAGAATCCCATCATGTTCTAAGGTAACAGGGATGTATTTTGTGTAACATACTGTTTCCCAATGTCCATTATCAGGATTCGGAGAAATAATTTTATTTATACCATTTGCTCTTTCTAATGGCAGATTAGGATCATCACTGACCCATTCTTTTACACAATATGTTTGTAATTCATACGAATTAGCACCCACCATACCTGCAAAATTATTATGCATATCTGTTTCAAGATAACGATAAACACCATCCAATCATAGCGGGCATTTAAAACCAATTCTCTGGTTGCCCATATCCAGGGTTGCAATATTGCCGGATAAAACAATGCTTTATATACATCATTATGAGCTATTTGTATCAGGTTGATAATAGAAAGAGCAGAACGCATTGTTGGAAAATATGTTTCATCATAACTCTTATCAACATTCTCCATCTTTTTCACTTTGTCCATATTAAGAAAAGAGCCGGCAATTCTAACCACTTGCCAATAATCTTCGGCACCATAAATATTTATATACGGAACATTAATATACTGATTTTGTGATTCTTTGATGTAAGTACTGTTTGACAATAGATCTTGCGTACATGGCGTAATTGTAGAATAAATTGTTATTGCTTCTTGCAACCCACTTTTTACAACACCAAGTCCAATAAGTGCTACATTTTTAAATATTAATATTCTTAAAGCTATTGGAGCTGCTATTATGGACACTGGAGGTGCACAAAAAACTGCTGCTGTCAAAGATTTGTCAATGGCCTTACTTGATTTATTAATTCCTGTTTCAAAAACATTAAAGACTTTTCCGCTCATTGCATTTGCAATTAATTGAGAGCCTTGATTTGGGCTGCCTGCCGAGATAATACCTTTTACTTTTGTATTATTCTGCAAAATTGAACGGCTCACAAGTCCACCCATACTATGCCCAACAAGAATAAGATCCTGATTGGCAGGGTTTATTTTTGTATTTGTAAGAGCATTTGCCGCACTTTTTATGCTGTTGAAAATTGATGTATATTTTACTACCTCTCCATTAGAAGGGGTAAAATATGCTTTATACATATCCCATGTACTTGGAGTTTGATCTCCTTGTAATCCATGAAGCCATACAACTTTCTTTTGAGCATTTGTAGTTATTGCAATCAATAATACAACAAGTGAAATATATTTATTTAGTTTCATAATATTGATTATTTGTAAATTGTTTTTTTATTAAAAATGAAATACCATTTGATTACGAAGATAATACTCCTGAGTACTTTTAATCATAGGAATATTTTTGTTGTTAAAAAATAAAGCTTCTGATTTAATTAATTCCGGATTCTCTTTTGGAATATTTAATGTGTATTTTGAATTTTTTAATGCGTCCTTATTTGAGTAAAAATAGGATCTGCGAAGTAACAACTGATCACCCTGCAATATCTCAAACTTGATAGTTTTATTCATTTCAGCATTTAATTCTGTTCGAGATCTAAGGGGTGATTGACTACTCTTGATTTTTATGGAATTAGAAATAGAACCACTTTCAATTAATTGTTCGAGAACGATATTCCCATTTGATAATTCTATAATTTTTAAACCGTTAGAAATTGATTGTTGTTTAATTTTCCTTAATTGACTTTGTGATGATTTTACTTGCTGTAATGCTATTGAATCTTCAGTTATAGCTACGTAGTATTTTAGCGTATCTAAAAAGCTTTTCATATTTTGTTCCTCATAAGGAACTGATTGAATTAGCTTACCTTCTCCATTATATGATTTAATTAACCCATCCTCCTGTACTGTTTTTCTAATAGTAGCCTCTGCAGGTAATGGATTTGCGGTAAATGTATTAATGGGATTCATGTTATCAGGAGTAATGTCTTCGCTTTCACTTTCCATTGTACCAGAAGAATAAATGCGTGTCGTAGAAACTTTCTCTTTATATATTGGTATTTCCTCTAAAGAAAATAATGTATCAATTTCATTAGTACTACTTTTAGATATACGCATCATTGCCTGTTTGTTTGATTGAACCATTAAAATTATCTCAGGAGAGATAAAATCAAGATGTTTTGTTTCATTTAGAAGTTCAATTTTATCTACACATTGAGAGTGAGTGAAAATTTCTACAGCTAATTCTCCTTTTTCAACTTTAGAGTTTGAAATTTCTGTTGTGTCTTTATTACATGAGTTTAGAAAAAATAAAGCCAAAAAGGCAAAAGTCAATATTGCTGTTTTTTCGGATATTTTATTGCTGATTATTGTTTTTAATAAATGCTCTTTGATTCGTATTTCCATAAGGTTAATATTGTAGAAACACTTCGATTTAATTATTGAAGTGTTCATGTTTTAAACTGTTTTGTGTAAAGCGTGTTTTTATCAACATTTGTTGGCTTTCGAGAGTGTTATTTTTGCTTTCTTTCTCCCGCATAATAAGATAATTACAATAGTTGTTGCTATCTTTGCAACTCCTTTCTTTTTATAAGTTTGGGTATGGGCGGAAGCCGGAATTTGGTTGCGCCAACAAACAGGGATTCCGGCTCCGCTTTTTTATGTTTATAGCTAACTGTTATAGCTGTCTTGCTTCTATTTATAAACAATCAAGATTTCTTTAAATCACAAAGAAATAAAAAATAATTAAATAACTATCTAAAAAAATGCTTGTAAAAAACAAGCATTTTTTTATTCGTGTTAATGGAATATTTTGTATCTTTGCAAATTGTTTAAGCCAAATCCGATGTTTGGCGAAGGCTCCGGCCTTCGTCATAGCTAAAAGAAAAGCTCCGGCTTTCCAAATTCAAAGTTTTACTTCGCGCCAGGGCTAAGCAAACTGATTCTATCCTTGTGAATAGATATATTTATTTAACTTTACAAACACGCAAGTCCGAAGACTTGCTCTTAGCTCGAACGAAGCGAAAAACGCATCGCTCAACATCTTCAACCAAGCTACACTTAACAAAAATAATGGAATTTATAATTTCACTCATAAATCGATATTTGTTTATTTTGAGGATTTCCCACGCGAAAGTATTCGGGCATTAGTAATCTTCAATTTAGTTGTAAGCCCAATGTAAGCCCAATATTTCGTTTCCTTTCGATTATATAATGAATACTGCTGTTTGTGTAATCAAGATAAAGCCCGATTTTTAAATCACGTTTTCTTTTGTTGGGGAAATTTAGAGGAATGATGCAATCAGCTTCAGCAAAAACAGCTGTATACTTATTGCAAAAGGCCAATGTATTAGGAGTTATTATATACGATAAAAATTCCTTTTCAAGATATGGATAATATTGGTATTCCCGAAAAAAACCACCAACACAAACTGGGATAATTAATTTGGTTCGTAATTTTATATTTTCAAATTCGTATTGTAGTTTTAGAGCAGTGGATGGCATGGCCAGCCAATTTCCATAAGGTTGTAAATGCGTATAATAATTATCATCAAATTTATATCCGGAATTATAACCGACCAATACATGAAATAACATACCTCCTCCCATATCTATGTTTAGTTTTGAGACAGGAACACTATATGACCAGATTGCTCCAGCCGAAATTTCTGCATGATGGTATGGTTTGATAAATCCATTGTCATCTTTCGGCTTCATTAAAAGTCCATAGTTTAGCTTTGTTTGAAATTCATAATTGACCGGATATGCGTTTGATAATTCTTTATGAAAGTAGTAATCTACACCAGTGCTTATGCCAGGCAGTCCACTTTTATATAACCCAACCGAATTGACCATTCTTTATTGTACGATAAATTATCGTGATGTTGTGCAAAAAGCGTATGCATACATAAAAAACTATATGCATAAATCCATATTTTTTTTAGATTTAACTTTACTCCCATATTTTCGTATAATCAATGTAAGGGTATTCATTAATGCTATTGAGCAGGCAAAGTGCTCTTATAAATTGTTCATCATGATAAGAGCTATATTTTCCGCCTATGATTAATAGGGAGCCCTCTTTTTGTACCATATAATCAGGAACCAGATGATTCTCAAATCTGACTCCTTGTAGCGAATAATTTCTGAAATATGGATATGAAAATGTCCAGCCGTTTGGCAATAAATGAATCTGTATAGGTTCATCACCTCCTCCGGTTGGCAATCCTACGGAAATACAATTGGGGAATTCATTCATAATATAGGCAAAGAAATTTCCGGCACTGTATGTATTTGGATTAGTCAATAATATCAATGGTATAGAATCCGGAATATATCCGTTTCCCTTGTATTTGAAAGGTTTCTTCTCGCTAAAATCATCTTTAGACGGGCTTTGTTTGTAGCTTTGGTAAAACAATGTTTTTTCCCCTTTGTAAAACCAACTTAAGATTTCAAATGGGAATTTTATATACCCTCCTTCATTGGTTCTGACATCAATAATAATACCCTTTGAATAATTTAATTTTTTAACTTTTGATTTTAACTACTGGATGCCAAAAGTTGAGCTGAAATGAAGAAGTTCGATACATGCGTAGTCTTTCAATTGGCTTTGATATAGTAAATAGCCATTTTTATATTCACATGGTTCGATTAATTTAAATTTATACCCATCAAAACCTACAAAAATGCTATCGCTGAAAGATTTGTGGTAATTAATACATCTCCTGTCATTTAAGCAAATTGCAACATGTTGGTCTTTAAGCGAATCAATAATTTCCTGAAAAACAGGGATAAGCTCCGTGTCGCACTCCATTGTTTGCACTTTAGGGTAATAAACTTGATAAACAGAATCCCAGTCAAGATGTTTGATGTCAAAATTCACATAATGGTCATTCATTGTGTTCCAGAATGTCCGAAATACATTTTCAGGATTATCTTTTACTACAATATCGTCAGTACACGATATACATAATACAATAAAAAGAAGATATGTTGTTTATTTTTTCACGAGGGCGTCCAAAAAGAGAATTTTGAACGCAAATTCCGCAAATTTTCACAAATAAAACAGATTAATAAATCTAATATATTATTGAAATAGAAATAATTATGATTTGTAAAAATTTGAGTTTATTTGCGAAATTTGAGTTCTTCTTTCTTTTGAGACACCCTCGTGAAAAGTGTTGTTAATCTAAATTGCGGACTAAAATAAAGGGTAAAATAGCATGTGTCTCTGCTATTAAGCTATAAGGGTCAATAATTTCCTGTTTACTATAATAATCATCAACAATAGCAATGTTTCCTCGCAGCAATGTAATAAATGCAATCGCATTCTCAGAAATACCATTGAAAATTTCATTTTTCAGTGTTGTACTACCATTGTCATCGGTTATTATATCAATATTTCTTACATATTTGTTTTCTTTTTGTCCGGTAACATACATGCCCGACCATTCCACAACAACTACCAATCCATTTTCATTCTTTGTATCCGTGTTCCATTTTAATACGAAATTTTTATAAAAACAGTATGGCATTAGATCTTTGCTGGTTTCAACCTTTGGTGAACTTATTTCGACCAACTCAGGTATATACATTGTAACAGTAGTGTCAGCTGAAACTGTCGAATTGGATTTTTGTAACCCCGTTATATTCTGTGGAATATTCCTTGAAAGGGTAAAACTAACATTTTGACCATATAATATTGGTGCTGCTGCTTTGATGCGTTGTGAACCATTGGGGATATTATTGTTTAAATCAGACAAATTACAGGGATTCCGGCTCCGCTTATTTTATTATTTTGCATCTTAATGATGACCAAGTAAACCTCTATCAGTTTAGTTTCTTACAACATTTGGTAGCTATTTTTTAGTAAATGCCGGCCAATGTTTTTTATATTCGATATCAATGCAACCTATAACCAAACGTACAAACAAGCAAGGCGGCTCTATTTTGCATAAACCTGTTTTGCAACCCTATTCTTAAATACGTTTTTGACGGTAACTGTAACTTTAAAGCTCCGGTTATTGATAAATGGTCATCATCATTATTATCTACAAATATTATGTTGTAATCACTTAATGCCTCAATACCCAGTTTGTATTTGTTTTTAAATTTCAAAGGCATATAATCGGCACTGATACCAAAAGAAAAATATTTATTTGTGCCTGAAAGTTGAATTGCGTTTTTTCCCAATAATCCGCTCCCGATATTCAATGATGTACCTATATTTTCAGTAAACGAATATCCCAATCCCAATCGAATTAGTTGTGATACAACACTTGAATTATTTAAATCAACACTTGGAAAATCACTTTCAATTCTACTGTAAAGGCCTTTTTGAGAAAATACTGTTTGAGTAAACAGGAGCATTATAAATAAAATATATTTCATAAAATTATATTGTTTAATTGATTAATAACTTGTCCAACAAAGTACTGCTAAAACGGTTAATCCGGTGCAATATTCAACACAAGGTACACACCCATAAACTACGCCAGCCCAACAACCCGCTGCTCCGAGTGACATGCCGGAACATACAATTGCTTTTTGGTTTCTGCACCACCAATTACAGCCGGTAGATACTTTTTGTTGTCCACTGATGTTTTGCTGACTATTGCTAAGTTGTTCTAAACTTTCTGAATATTCTGATAAAACTGATATTACACCTAATTCATAAATCGCTTGATTGATTAAGATGTCTTTGGGGGTTTCAGTCAAATCACTTTGATTTAACGGACGCGATAAATGAAATTTTTTCTATATTCAAATTTGACAAGAATTTTCTTTTTATTGTTTCATCATCATCGTTATCGTCCGGGGTGAAAGAGATAACATTGTTTCTCAACTCATCTAATTTTTCAATGATTATTGAGTCTTCTTCCGGGCTATATGTCGATTTTGCTCTTTTATATTTGTTCATTTTTTGCTCTAAATCCAACACTAAAGATTCATCTTTTTGCTTTAAATTCTCTTTTAATGAAATTTGGAATTTTTCTATATCTGTATTTGTTGATAATGAATTTATGAGGGATTCTTCAAAATTATTAATCCGTGTGTTTGTGAATTCGGTTAAAACATCAGATTCCGTTAACTCCTCATTTTCGGATTGAGAAGTACATGCGAAAAATGCTGTAATTATTATTAAATAAATTATTTTTTTCATTTTAATGGAGTTTTATAAATGTCTTCGATTGGCATGTAAATCGAAACATTCGAATTTGTTATTATATTTTTTCTGACTTTTCATCTTTAATAGTCTGATATATATTGAGACTCATCTCTTGAGAACTATAAATCTTTATTGTTACTAAAAGCATTGGTACTCAATGTTGAAGTTATACTTTATTCAGTTTTTATTAATTGATTAGCTTGTATCCATGTATGTATCCTCCTTTCTTTTTATAAGTTTGGGTATGGGCGGAAGCCGGAATTTGGTTGCGCCAACAAACAGGGATTCCGGCTCCGCTTTTTTATGTTTATAGCTAACTGTTATAGCTGTCTTGCTTCTATTTATAAACAATCAAGATTTCTTTAAATCACAAAGAAATAAAAAATAATTAAATAACTATCTAAAAAAATACTTGTAAAAAACAAGCATTTTTTTATTCGTGTTAATGGGATATTTTGTATCTTTGTAAATTGTTTAAGCCAAATCATCCTTATATGAGAAAAAAGATTGTTTGTTCACGCGGTAATACACATTATGGATATAATATTAAACACCCCGTTACTGCACAATCCTTTCGTGTGGCATTATTTTACAACTAATACATTCTTGAGTAATTTACACCTGCATAATCGATAGCGTTACTATACATATATTTTTAGCTTAAAATGCGACCCCCTTTTCAAAAGAGTTTTGATGAATACTATCTTTTTCAGGAGGATGATATAATTTATAATTTCTACTCCCATATCGATATTTGTTTATTTAGAGACATGCCACACGAAAGGATTCGTGCGGCAGCAGGGCTTTTCCTCATTTATCAAGGACATATTTTGTATGACAGATTTTTTTCAAAATTGAAAGTAATTCCAATACCAAATTGAAAATTTATTGATGAGTTGTTGTCATTAGTGTCCCATTAAAATTAGGGACGAATTAAAAATTATATCTAATAAATTCAATACAAATTATAATAATCTTCACCAGAAATAATTAACTTTAGCCTCTAAACACAAGTCAAATAGCATGAAAAAAACAATTTACATTTTTATATTTTTTTTATTTTTATGTACAGCTATATTCCCGTTTGATTATCAGGCAACATATTCTAATAGAATACTGTTTTTCATGGAAAACTCAGAATTATCTTCACTAAGAATTGATTCTGTGAAAATTACCGGTAATGACTCTGTCATGTATCCATTCAAAAATTTTCAGGTAATTGATTATAATTGTTACATACCCAATGGAGCATCACTTTTGGGGAGTAAAATTATTATAACTCCTGTATTTAACTTCTTTTTTAACAATCAAAACGATACTATCAAAATAAATACACAAGCAAAACTTAATGAATCATGGATTCTTTTTAAAAATGAAACCACAACTATAACTGCTAAAGTAACTAAAATAGATACCATGTCATTCTTGGGAATATCAGATTCGGTAAAAACAATCATCTTAAATGTTTTTGACCAAACAATGAAACCGACTTCACATATTCTGGACAATACGACAATCATCATAAGCCGGCAATATGGTTTAATAAAAACTTTCAACTTCACGTATTTTCCCGATTATCAGTTTAGATACGAGCGAGGAAGCAGCTTCAATCTTACGCTAAATGGAATTTCCGCCCCTGCATTAGGAACTCAAAACCTCACATGGCTTCAGGTACATGACTTTCAGATTGGAGATGAAATCCACGTCACAACTCGGCAAACTCCTCCTTTGGGATATATATATGATAACTATACATATTCAATAGATGAGGTTCAAAAATGCATTGAAAGAATAGATTATACAGATTCTGTTTTCTACAAGTTTGACCAATTTGTTGAAACCAACAATTCTGCCATAGTAACACATGATACTTTGTGCAGAATGATCAAATCCGACAGCGTATTTGACCGGCTTGCCAACGATCCAATTATCTCTGGAAACACAGCAAACTATATAAAACAGTATGTAGGAACATTTGACAAAAAAGCACTGCCCAATGCCGCTGAAGATATTATGAGCACCGATAATAGTTGCTGGCAGCAAATAATTGCTGATGGTTGTTTCCCAACTTACTTTTACTATAAAGGTCTCGGTGGTCCGTACTATTTTTGTGAAGGATTTATGGGAGACAATCAGAAAAGAGAACTCGTTTATTTCAAAAAAGGGAACCTGGAGTGGGGAGCTCCTTTAACCTTAGGTCATTCTAAACTACCTCAAACAAAGTCATTTAGAATATCCCCGAATCCTGCGACGAATATTATACAAATCGAAACAGATGAGCCTATTGAAATAACTCTTTATGATAACTGGGGAAGAATATTGTTACAACAAAAGGTTGACTCTAAAAACAACAGCCTATTGCTCTCAAATCTCAACAAAGGTATATATATTTGCCTCATCCAGAAAAACGGGCAATCAATTAAATATGAAAAGATTATAAAAATTTAAAATCAAACTAACAGAATTATAAAAAGCTTATTTGTTTTCTTATTTACGTAACATATATTACATGAAAAATAATAATCAAAATGCATAAACAAGCAAAGTATTACTGCATTAAACGGGCGTAAAACACATTTGCAAATCCCATACAAAATATTTACTTTTGTTCAAACATAAAACAAAATAATATAATGGCGGCTTTTAAACGTATACTGCTAAAACTCAGCGGAGAATCGCTTATGGGCGAAAAACAGTACGGTATTGATGAAAAAAGACTTGGTGAATATGCTCAACAAATTGCAGAAATTACGAAAATGGGCGTGCAGGTTGGAATTGTCATCGGAGGTGGAAATATTTTCCGGGGGTTGAGTGGTGCTTCAAAAGGATTCGACCGGGTTCAGGGAGATCAAATGGGAATGCTTGCTACTGTTATCAATAGTCTGGCTCTAAATTCTGCTTTACAGGCTAGCGGCATTAAATCTCGCGTACTAACAGCAATTCGTATGGAACCCGTCGGAGAATTTTACTCCAAGCAAAAAGCGGTGCAAAGTCTCGAAAACGGAGAAGTTGTCATACTTTCAGCCGGAACGGGGAATCCGTTTTTTACGACAGATACCGGCTCGTCATTACGAGCCATCGAAATTGAAGCCGACGCTATGCTGAAAGGAACACGTGTTGATGGAATTTACACCGCCGATCCTGAAAAAGACCCAACTGCAACGAAATTCGATGAAATTACTTACGACGAAATTTACAACCGGAATCTGAAAGTAATGGATTTGACAGCCACCACTATGTGTAAAGAGAACAATATGCCGATATATGTATTCGATATGGATACTCCCGGAAACCTGAAAAAAGTTATGAAAGGAGAAAAAATCGGAACCTTAGTAAAAAATTAATTCAATACAACTGAAATTAAAACCATAATTTATACAGACTTATGCAAGACATTAAACCCGTATTAAACGATGCGGAAGAGAGCATGGAAGCAACTCTCTTATTTTTAGATGAAGCATTGGCACATATTCGTGCAGGAAAAGCCAATCCCCGTATTCTGGATGGTGTCAGGGTTGATTACTACGGTTCAATTGTACCCATTTCAAATGTGGCTACAATCACGACTCCGGATGCAAAAACCATTACTATTCAGCCGTGGGAAAAAGCATTATTACCTATTTTAGAAAAAGCAATACTCAATTCCGAAGTTGGAATTACTCCTATGAATAATGGAGAAGTAATTCGTCTGGCTATTCCGCCTTTGACTGAAGAACGTCGCAAACAATTAGTAAAACAGGCAAGACATGAGGGAGAAGAAGCTAAAATATCAGTTCGGAATGCCCGGAGAGATGCTATCGACAAACTAAAAAAAATGATTAAGGACGGGCTTCCGGAAGATGTTGAAAAAGATGCAGAAAGCAATGTTCAAAAAATTCATGACAAATACATCAAGAAAGTTGATGATATTCTGTTGGCAAAAGAAAAAGAAATCATGACTGTATAATGCAGATCGGTAAAAACAAAAATGAATAATCAGTCATTTCAGGTTGACGAAATGACTGGTTTTTTATATATGGCTTTTATTTGAAGTTCACAGAGTCAGGTTTATCAATTATTTATTATAGATCATTAATTCTTAAAAATTTATCGACATATTATCACATTGTCTCTATTCTTTTGTCTAACATCTTGACTCTCCCGTGTTTCACGGGATGTCCGCAAATTCCCATTAGCTCTAAAAAAATTTAAATGTAATGAAAGGACTTGTTATAAAAAACACAGGTAGTTGGTATCAGGTTCAAAATGAATCGGGAGAGGAATTCGAATGTAAAATAAAAGGGAATCTTCGCCTGAAAGAGATACGCAGCACAAATCCGATTGCTGTAGGCGATTATGTGGAATTCGGATTAACCGATGATAGTGTGGGTGTAATATCTGATATCTATGACCGTAAAAACTACATTATTCGTAAATCATCAAACCTTTCAAAACAATCTCAAATTTTAGCGGCCAACCTTGATCTTGTGGCACTTATGGTCACCATCAATTATCCGGAAACTTCCACCACATTTATCGATCGTTTCTTGGCCGTTGCCGAGGCATACCGCGTACCTGCCTGTATAATTTTCAATAAAACCGATAAATATAACGAAGATGAAACCGAGTATCTGAATGCCTTTGCCGATTTATACAATTATTTGGATTACCCGGTCTTTAAAATCTCGGCATTGAACCATGAAAACACAGATGAATTAGCCAACTTTTTACAAGACAAAACAACGCTCATTTCCGGAAATTCAGGAGTGGGAAAATCAACATTAATAAATGCAATAGCCCGGGATACAACTGCAAAAACAGGTAAAATATCAGAATACCATAATAAAGGAATGCACACAACCACTTTCTCGGAAATGTTTGTCTTATCTAAAGGTGGAAAAATAATTGATACTCCGGGCATTAAAGGATTTGGGACTATTGATATGAAAAAAGAAGAAATCGGCCATTATTTTAAAGAGATATTTAAAATTTCACAGAATTGTAAGTTTTCTAATTGTACACATATTCATGAACCGGGTTGTGCAGTATTAGAGGCTTTGCAGAGGCAACAAATAAGCCACTCCCGATACCAAAGTTACCTAAGTATTCTTAACGATTGCGATAGTGGAAAATATCGTTAAACTGTATATTTTTACGATTTTATATACAAATTGAAGTCATATTTGCATGAAATAAAAAAAATAATTGATACATTTGTAAGTCTTTTAAAAATATAAGCAACAAAAAGCAACTTTTTAGATATAATTAAATTTAGCCATGGGACATCATCAAATTGATAGGTTAGACAAGAAAATTTTACAATTAATTTCGCAGGATGCGCGTATTCCATTTCTGGAAGTCGCACGTGAGTGTAATGTTTCAGGTGCTGCCATCCACCAAAGAATTCAAAAACTTCGCAATACAGGAATTATCAAAGGTTCCGAATTTGTTATTGATACTTATAAAGTTGGGTTTCAAACCTGTGCTTATATTGGTATTACGCTGACTGATGTAAAACTATTCAACAATGTTGTTGATGAATTAAAAAAAATACCGGAAATTGTTGAATGTCATTATGCTACGGGCAAATATTCCATGTTTGTTAAAATATATGCAAAAGACAATCGTCATCTTTTACATATTATTCTCGACAAACTAACACCTGTCAAAGGCATTGCTCATACCGAAACATTCCAGATTTCATTGGACGAAATTTTCCGTCGTCAGTTATCTGTTTTCGAGATTGACACTACTGCCGATTATATAGAAGATGAGGAAGACATTATAGAATAAAATTTCTGAGGAAGTGAATGCATTAAAAGGGCGTCTGAAAAATTTTTCAGATGCCCTCTTCTTTACTTTTCATAACGATAAGTTGCCTTTTTCAATCTATCCATTATAGAGATTCCGATACCCTTCTCCTCTACTCTTTCGATAAAAATTTGTTCCACTTCTTCATCATCTTCCATCTGATGCAGACTTGTAAAAAGAGCAGCAGCTACTTCACGCAAATTTTCATTTTGTGATGTATAAATTGTTCGAATAGCATTCAAAGAATCATGCGATGCAGCGTGAAGAATAATTCCGGTTTTTTCAGGTAATACTTTCAGGTTATCAATAAAATGGAGTGGCTTTGTTGGAGAATAATGACTATTGAGCAAGCCTGGTGAACTAATTTTATGGTTTTTCGCAGCTATTGTAACAGGCAATTCAATGGCAGTGGAAATATCCTCAGCCGTTATAATGCCGGGGCGAAGAATCGTACAGGTATTATTTTCTACCAGAACAACGGTAGATTCAATACCAACCAAATGAGTTACATCATCTGCTGCCACCAAATAGTCGATTTCCATTTTTTGTTTTGCAACATGTTTGTAGCTGGTAGGACTCAACTGCCCGAATAAATTAGCGCTCGGAGCTGCAACAGGAATACCGGCCAACCTGATTAAATCATGGGCAACCTGATGTGCCGGCATACGTACTGCCACATTCTCCATTCCGGAAGTCACTAAATCAGGAACAACCGGAGACTTGCGATGAACAATCGTCAAAGGACCCGGCATAAATTTTTCTGCCAGCCTAAAAACCAATAGATCAATAGGTGCAAGAAACAAATCATTCAACTGATTTTTATCTGAAATATGAACTATCAGCGGATCAAATGTAGGCCGTTTTTTAGCTTCAAAAATACCCGCAACCGCAACCGGATCAAGTGCATTTGCACCAAGTCCGTAAACAGTTTCGGTAGGAAAAGCAACCAATCCTCCATTCCGAAGGCATTCAGCTGCTTCACTTAACTGCTCAGGAGAAATAATTTTCATTTTTACATTGTTACAATACATCAAAAGTTCACAACAATAATATTGTGAACTTCTGATTTATAGCTGCAAAAGTACAAATATTTTTCTACTTCTGCCCTATGATATTGTCTTAAGAACTATTCTACAGGTATCAAAGCTGCGTAATCTTCAACGGTAGCCCCGTTCAGACAAGCGTCTATAATCTCCCGTCCTTTTGGCAATAAATCCGCTGTAAGGTATTTTTGCAATTCGTCCTTAAAAAAATTGTAGAGTTTATCGGCTCCGGCATCGTATCCGGCAAAACCAACTTCATCCTGCTTGTAAACCTTTAAGAAACGAGAAGGAATTTTAGCTCCTTCAATAGTCAAATAGTTCAGTTCGTAGCCTAAAAGCGGACAACGGGAATCCTGATACTGGTCTTTACGTAAGCGAGCATTTCCACGACGCGTAAGGTATTCACGCATCATAAGCTGGGGCTTAAATCCAACTTTCCAGACTCCTATATATTGATTAGGAACCAATGTATAATTGGTGTTCGGGGTATTCATGATTTGTTCCAACAACATATTGGCATGATGAACCATCTTTCCTGTAGCAAATGGCCAATACGATCCAACCCCTTCAGATCCCATACCTGTTCCACCTACAATACTCGGGTTAGCATGCCCACGAGGAGCAACAAGACGCCACAACCAAGCCAATGCTGGCGGAAGCAAGTGGAACATTCCTATAATTCCGTAATTGGGATCTTGAGCTGAAGACGGTGGAGTCCTCACTCCAAAGCTACGAATATCAACAGAGACAGAAGTACCAATAACATTCGGCATAATTTCACGTGGAAGAATTACACGTGGATTCGGACATCTTTTACCCGGAGCATCTTCTATGTGATCCCAAATCAACACCGTTGCATCCGGAGTTGATTTCAGATTAAGAAACAGCAGAGGCTTTGCTGGATTAATCGTAATTTTTTCCAGAGCTGGATCATCACCGTACTCGGTCACACTATCTACACGGATAAACCACGAATTTTCAGCATCCAAAACACGCAACTTTCCATTACCATTCTGGATAGAAGGATGGCACAAAGCCATATCATCCGTAACCGGATTAAATGAGCAAGACAAAGGTAAATTAATCAAACGGCGCTCCTGAGTAACCGTATTAACACCAATTACAACCTGCCCATTGGCTTCCCTTAAAATATGTTGATGCATTTCACTTTTTCCTCCACCGCTTGCTCCTTCGTGCATAAATGTGGTAATGTTATCATAAGGACTGATCGCCTGCACTGTTGAACAATGTGCTGTTATCCAGCCTTCACGTTCCCCTTTAGTCAACAAAGCACCATAGAGACCTTTTTTTGCACTTGGTCCGGGATAAAGATTGTATGAGAAAATATCATGACGATCAGTAGTTCTGTTATGAACTACAATTTGTTTCCCGTTAAAATGAGTATGGCGAAAAGTTGGAGCAACATAAATAACAGATTCAATTTTGAAATCTACTGGAATTTTCTTTGTAGAAACCATAATCTGCAGCATAGAAAGTCCCAATGCAAAAAAACCGGCATTTGCTGGGCAAACAGCAATACCCCCTACCCCAATTCCCTCACGGCCTGCAAAATAGAGAAAAACAGCAAGATCCTGTTTTTTCAGACATTCAAAAGTTTCAGCCTTCAAACTGTCAAATTCATAACCAAATCTTTCACTGAAAGTTTCTTTATCTGTTGGAAACTTATCAGCAATCACCATTGTGTCCGGATCGCGACGACGCATATATGGTTCTACATAATTAGCAGATATACCATTATTTACACGATGTACAATAGCTTCGGTTACTTCACCTTTGCCCGGTATATCGTATTTCACTTCAAACTGGTTGTTACCTTCACCTCCGAGCGCTGCTACAGCAAGCTGATCTACAGTGTCATAAACAGTGTAACTCTTACATGTGTTTAATAGTTCCAACAGTTCTGCAGGCAGAGTTATGCCTGATTTTCCTAATGTGGAGATTAACTGACTCATAATTTTATACTTCTTATTAAAAACTAAACTGCGAGTTATAAAGAGTGTGTTTCTTGTGATTTACTGTAACAACAAAACAAGAAATATATCTTAGTAGTTCAAATATTAGCGAAAAAAATAAATTACTAATTTAATTATAAAGTAATACTTAACTTGTATTCTACTTTTTTTCTGGTAATGAAACACAGATTAATTCACTATTTCCATTAAATATGTTCTGTAATCTAAAATTTCTTTTGGCATTAAAATAAATCGTATCTCCAGCTTGAACTACATAACTTTTGTTGTCAATTTCGAATTGGATTTCACCCGATAGCAAAAATCCAAAAATTTGTCCCGTACAATGTTTTAATAGCTCAATACTATCCGAATTTTCAGAAAACACGAGTTTAAAGGTATCCATCTGTTTTGATAAGTCCTGCTGTGAAAGCATAAAGGACTGTGTTCCTGAATCATTTTTATTAATCAGCACATATTCTTCTCGTCTAAATACTGGATTATTGAACAACGATTCATTTTCTCCTATAAGTTCACCTACGGTAGTTTGTAAGTTTTCGGCAATTAGCTTTAAGGTAAGTATTGATGGGTAGGATTTTGCCTTTTCGATTTGTGATAAGGCACTTGAAGAAATCCCGACTTTTTTGGCCAAATCATTTAACTGGAGACCCAACAACTCCCGTTGACGTTTTATCCTTTCACCGATACGGTTCATATAGTCTCAAAATTTTGTACAAAGATATAATAATTTTCGGAATAAATTAAGCCACACTTAAATTATTAAGTAGATTATGATCTGCAAATTAAAAAAAACCTATTATTTTGATTTTTTCTTTTGGCCCCGGGTTTTGGGTTTTCTATATTTCAAGCGCATGGCTTCGGCTCTTCGGATTTTTTGGTTTACCTTTTTATTTTTATCTTTCTTTTCATGAAAAGCTCCACCACCATCTTCCGGACGTGTAACATCCACCAAAACATTCTTCATTGTCACCAGAGGCATCTCATATTCGGTAAGTTCATCTGAAATCTCAACTTCCTCCGGCATTTTCATCATTGGGATCTTTACATCCATTAAAGATTCAATCTCTTTCCGGAGTTCAGTATCGTTTTTGGTGATAAAGGTCAACGCAACCCCCTTTTTGTCAGCTCGCCCTGTACGGCCAATTCGATGAATATAATTTTCGGCTATTTCAGGCAAATCAAAATTGACAACATGTGTTACATCGTCAAAATCTAAACCTCTGGCAACTAGATCCGTTGCAATCAATACCCTCAGGCGATTAGCATTAAACGAGCGATAAGCTTCGAGTCGAAAATTCTGTGACTTATTGGAATGGATCACACCTATTTGCTCTGGAAATTTTTCTACGAACTGAGCATATACATCGTCGGCCATTTTTTTGGTCGAAACAAAAACCAGAACCTTCGAAAACCCAGGATTAGTGCTCAACAAAAATTCCAGCAAGTTGATCTTTGTGTTGAAATTCGGAACTTTCACACTTGCCTGTTTTATATTTTCAAGTGGAGTCCCGGCACGAGCAGCTTCAATTTCTTCAGGATCGATAAAGAAATCTGCAATAAAACTTCGAAGCTCAGGTGTAATTGTTGCGGAAAACATTAAATTCTGACGTTTAGCCGGAAGTAAATCAATGATACGAATTAATTGCGGACGAAATCCCAGATTCAGCATTTCATCTACTTCGTCGATAATAAAACGTTTTACCAAACGAAGTTTCAAAGTTCCGTTCAATACAAAATCGAGTAAACGTCCTGGAGTAGCCACCAACACATCCAATCCGGCCATAATTAATGGAGATTGTTGTATCATGTTTACACCACCGTAAACGCCAGCCACTCGAATGTTCATATATTTTGCGAGTTTTTCTACATCATCCACCACCTGCAAAACTAATTCACGAGTAGGTACAACCACCAGAATCGTTGGCTGCTTTTCTTTTGAGTATTTCCATTGGCGTAAGCAAGGCAACAAATATGAGATAGTTTTCCCGGTTCCAGTTTGTGCGATCCCTACAACATCCCGACCTGACATAATTACAGAAAAAGCTTTCTCCTGAATCGTCGTTGGTGTCTGAATATTTAAGTCATTAAGGGCATTGAGTAATGGCGTATTTATATTTAATTCCGAAAATTGCATGAAAAACTTTATTTGAGATAAGTTACAAAGATAATGAAAAGTTATCAGTTGATTTATTAGGTAAAACAAACGGAAAAGAGAAGATCTGCTTATAGAGAGTTTATTCACCTCCTGTCTCGACCCGAAGTACTAATTAGAATAAACAAACATCTATCCTATAGATTTGAAGAGGAAATTGTTTTTAAAAATAAGCTTTCGCTGTTTATAAAAATTATAACGCATTAAAACAACCTTTTCAAGTCTTATTTCATCTTCTTACAAGAAAAATCTATATCCTGAAACCAGAAATAGTAGAGCAGAAACAATCCGAAAGCAACCAAATACATAAAATATGTAATTGTATTATGAATCATTGGCTTATCCAAACCGGATATTTCATACGTATTTTTAATATATACTAACGTAAAAGCCAGTCTTACTGAATTCATAAAACTAAAAAACAATAAAAAAAACGGAACAAATATCAGTTTATTTTTAAGCTTGCTTTTTGTAATCAGAATAAGTAAAATTACAATAGTAGCAACTCCCAATCCCAAACAAGGTTGCTCTAATGACAACCAATATCTCCCCAAGAGAATGAATTTATCTGACACAACTGCATGATAATTAAACACGCCCAATAGCCACATAGCTCCATTAAGAATGAACGAGGTAATTTCATCCAATATCCTTATGTCGATATAATAGAAAATCACTCTCGGCAGAGGAGGTATAACAATAAGAAGCAACACTATTCCGGCTAAAGATACGTTTATCTTATTCCGGAATAATTCAGTCAAATAAAGGTAAGCGGTTAAGAGCAATTTATTATTTTTAACCACAAACATAACATTCACCAACATTGGAAAATATATCAGAGGTTCAAGCCAACTCAACAATATAGAATGGACTGTTCCTGCCAAAGGCAGTTTAATAAACGCAATAACAGCAGCTCTAAATGAAATAAAGATCGCTGTAAAAATAATTTGAAAAAAAACTCCCTGCCACTTTTTTGAAGGAACTAACAAATAAAATAAAAGTAATATTGTATAATATGAATATGAATTTACAGGCATAAGAATTTTCATCTGTTCATTGCCGAAATTCAGAACTTCGTATTTACCTTGATATACTAATGACTTCCCTGTAAGGCATCCAATTCCTTCTGCTAATAATCCACCCAACCCAGCCAATGCATGCGATATGAATCGATATATGTTTAAATGCTCCACATAAGGCCAAATAACAAGCAGACCTATACTAATAATCAATAAGGCCAACAGCTTTATATAGTCAGACTTAAACTTTCCAACAACAAATTTCTGGATTATAGTATTATTCATACAGAACAATAAAAATAAACAAACCAGTCAAAATAAATTATTATTTCGACCGGTTTGTTTATTATCTTATATTACCAATAAAATTTTTTATTTATCCTTTTTCTTTTTGAATAACATTGCAGCTAAACCACCAAGCCCCAAGATAGCCATTAAAATTCCTCCATCTACAGGTGTAGACATTCCGGGATCACCCGGTTGAGTAGGAAGACCATCCGCAAAAACAGTTGTTGAAATAACCAACAAAGAAATCAATACATATATATATTTAGTTTTCATAATATATTATTTTACAATAGCCTTAATCTTATAAACCTGATTATTTTCATTAATCTCGAACAAATATAACCCTTTTTTTGCAAATGGATACATTTGTTGCGAAATCACATTCTGAATTTGCTCAATTTTTTTACCTGTCAAATCATATATACTAACCGTAGCCGTAGAATTCAAACCTGTAAATTGAAGAGAGTTATTAGCAGATATTACATTTACTCCAGATTCAACATTTCCTAAATTAGTTGTTACATTGGGAACAAGGATCACTTTGAATCTATTCGCTGTACCTGTTGTCGAAACATCAAAGGTATAATCTTCCATCAAAAGATCTGTTTGAGTAGCAGTCTGATTGTCAACAAGTAAAACCTGAGAATAATTTTCCACTTTATCCAAAGTTGACAAGGAAATAGAATATTCGCCTTTAACACCAATCTTAGTTGGTATTGCTATAGTGGTGGTGGTTGCTGGCAACATATTTACAGACATTGGATAACCGTTTGATAATTTAGTATAAATCTGAGGCACAAGACTACTTTCGCTAAACATTTTTACAGCTTCTGTACCAAGAATATAGCTATCAGAAGCTCCCTCCTGTAAGCGGACTCTCGTATTATCCGAAATATGAGTATTTAAATCTTCCAGTTTCAAATTTATCTCATCAAAATCGGTGGAAGAATTATCCACAGATGGAGCCAATGCCCTATTCCCTCCTGAATTGAAGCTTAATGTTGTACCAGGAGCTTGTATAAAAAACGAGAGATAAGGTGCAACAATATTTTGATCTCCAGGCATATACACAACATATTTATCTACTAATCTTTCAGAATAATCATCATAATTGTCTGAATCTCTGTTCTGTAGTTTAATATAATTAAATATATGGAAATAAGATGGTGTATTAGTATACAATAAATCATAAGAAGACGCAAAAGGTTGTGTCACCAAATTCCAGCTCCAGTGTACTGGATCTGCATTTATTTTATATTGATTCACAGATATTGTCTTCAAACTGCCAAAAATACCACTTGCATCCGCAGCTTTAGTTACAAAGTCAAGCGTTATATCACTAGAAGTTGGTACCGCTAAAATATAACCTTTATTGGCAACAAAACCATGAGGAGAAACATCTTCCCAATGAAGTCCTGATTCTGTATAATTAGCCGTTCCCTCTAAATCTCTTGTATAGCCATTATATTGTCTAACGTAAAAATCTTTATACGGAACAGCAACTGTAGAGGCGTCTCCCCAAGTTGCCTGAGTTGTTGTGCCGGATAGGAATATATTGGCCGGATCTACGTCAAAAGGAAAGCCTACAAAATGCCACCGACTATTATCGAAAGTTCGTTTAATTATAATTTCTGATCCCGTTCCCATTATAATATTTGAATTATTCAATAATTGTCCTGCATCATCATCTTTATCAACATTTATAATTAACGTTCCGGCAACAGTAATCTGTTGTTTAACATCCAAAGAGGCCCCCGGACCTAATTCCAGAGTATTGACAACAACATTACCCCGGGTTCCGTTTACATTTAATTCATCATCATGCAAAACGGTTACTTTGTTCGCAACAGCTCCTGGGCTTTGTTCAACATCCCAATAAGATTGATCCCACGTACCATTTGCAGTCGAGATATAATCAGTACCTGTTGTAACGATAGCAGCATCTGTATATCCGCCATCTCCAACTTCCGTATGAGAAGCATATAATCTGTAATAATAAACAGAATTACTTTCTAATCCGGAGACTTGCAAATAATTATCCGTTAACTGCTCAACATTATATGTCGCAAATGTGGGGTCTTTTGAATAAAACAAAGTATAATATACATAAGAAGATCCGGAAGGATCACTATTCAATCCATCGTATGCATGCCAATTGGCGGTAAAACCACTTTGCGAAATACCCGTGGCAGGTTCTAATTCAGGCACATCTGGATATACATTCAATACCCGTTCAACAGAACTAGCCGGTTTATATGAAGTATTCCCCTCCTGAGCTGCTGTTATAGTTACCTGACCGGCACCAACAATTGTAACTGTATTTCCACTTATTGTTGCCACATCGGTATTACTACTTGAATAAGTAACAGGTAACCCACTTGAAGCAGTTGCATCTAAATCAAAAGAAGCCGCACCATAAACTTTATTTGGAATAGCAGAGAACGTTATTGTCTGAGAGACAGCCACATTAACCTCTATATTATCAATTGCAACAGACATATTTAAAGCATCGCTTGCATCATACCACCTTAGCATTACAGTCTCTCCTGGAGCTAAATTAACATTCTCGAGATATGAAGTAATTTTTGTAGTATAATTATTTCCATTTAAAGCGCCACTACCTTTTACTAAAGTAGAAAAGCTGGGCAAACGTTGAGTATAATCAGCATCGGTCAAGGATGTAGGATTTTTTTTGTAGTGAAACTGAATAGTCTGTGCTGAGATACTACTAGTCGCCGACCACTGTTCTCCATACCACGTAACTCCTAAGGTCTCTATAGTCTGCGTTGTGTTATTTACAATTAGCCATCCTAAATAACTAGCGACTGCAGGCACAAAACCTAAAGCCCGATCAGAACTTCCAGTGACTCCAAAGGAGTAAAGACCAGTAGCACTTGCAGATCCATCTGCTGCAGAGTAAGCAGTAACAACCCCTCCGGAATAAGCATACCAACCAGGCAATGTACTGTTATCAGTCCATGTATTTCCGCTACCGGACGATGCCAAGCCATCAAAATCTTGTGTTACTGGTGTCCCCACAACAGTGATTGCGGTTTGGGCCTGTATATCCACAAAACTTCCAAACAAAAACATCAAAAACATTACCGTTGGTAATTTTTTGATTAGCATGGTAAAAATTCTCATATCCTTCATTTTTAGAACAAACTATAGCGACTATTTTCTAAGAAGTATTCCCTTATATATTACATCACACAGTACAAATCATCAAATTCTTTAAAAAGAACAACATACAACAAGCAAAGATAATAAAAATCGACAAAAAAACTATAATAAAAGAATATTTATTACAAATAAACGATATTTTCTATTACAATTATAGAAAATTTCACTTTTACATCATTTATTTCTCTAAAATCAGGAGCATTTTATATTCCAAGAATCAATTTTCAATTTCCTTATAGAAAATTTTCCTTATCTAAGATTAATCCAAATTAAGACAGAAATATAAGCTAATTGTGTTATAAATGTCAATAAAGACCAGTTAAACTTACCGTTAGGTTCAATCACATAAACAGTATCTCCAACGTTTAGAACAGGTATTTCAGCCCGGTCAAAGTTTTTACTAAAAATTTTCTTCACAGAATATTTTTCAAAACTCTGGTCTTGCCTTACAATTGTCACCCATTTACATCTACGAATATCTTTAATACCTCCGGCTTTGCTTAAAGCTGTTATTAAATCTGTAGGTTCAAATATTTGTATCTGACCTGGAGTATTTACATAGCCGACAACATTCATAACCTGAGATGGCATATATTTAACAAATACAGTTAAAACAGGATTCACTACATATTTCTCAACATTTTTTTGCATAACGGTTGTAAACTCTTTAATTGTCATTCCGGCTGCTCTGATACTTCCCAAGCCAGGAAACTGAACAAAACCATCTGGCATAACAGGTACTGCCACTAATGAAAATTCAGGATGTTCCATAACATCTATCTGTAGAACATCTCCTCTTTTTATAATATAAGTACTGTCTATTTGAGCATTGCTATTTATAAAAAGCATGAACAAAAATGCCATTAAAAATAATCCTCTTGCAACAAATGTATTATTCATATTTAAATTTTTTACGTTGTATGATTAAAACACTTCATTAATCGAACATTTAACCTCAGAATTAATAATATTTTCAATATACTGTTTGAGTTTTTCCATATTTTTTTTCCAACCATTCTCTTATTTCTTGTTCCTGCAACATTTCAAAATTTGGAAGGTCAGGATAAAAATATAGTTTATTGCCAGATGAGCCATAATACCCAGGAATATTCCCAAAAGAAAAATCCTTTGTCGACAAAATATCTGTATAAAGTTTCATTAAAAAGTCAACATCCATATCAGTATTAAAAACTTTTTTAAAGTTATTGATTACATCCATCTGTTGATTCTTTGAAAGAACTTTGAACGAATGTCTCATGCCTTCAAGGACATAACGTTGCCTTTGATTTCTGATTTCGTAAATTCGTTCCCATGTTCGTGGATTAGCTTCAAAATTATCGCTCCGGATAAGATCCCTTTTCTTCTCACTCCGAACTTTAATACCAATATTTCTCCAGTCAATAAATCGAATATATTCCCACGCATGAAATCCATCCACAAGTTGTCGTCCTGGCTGTAAATCATAAGCTTGTGCGTATGCATCATCTAAATTAAGTTCCACTCCCCCAAGCCTGTCAATTAAATCGACAAACATACCGCGATCCTGAATCAGATAATAATCTATTTTTTGTTTCAGAGTATGTTCAACAATTCTCATTGTTGGATAAATATCTAATGTAAAAAAAAGATCTATCAAACGATATTCATTATTAAGGAACACGGTAGAATGTGGAAGATGAATAAAATTTATTCTATTAAAATCCGGATAATAATTAATTAACACATACACTGCGGGTAAACCTACATACAAAACACTATATTTTCGAATTTCTTTATTATCGAATTCCCGACTCACTTTCTGGGTTATATCACTATAAGATTTGTCGATTGAATTCTTCACCTCCCGGTTAAGTCTGAGAGACCATGCCACATCATTACCTCCATTTCCTCGCGCTGGGATATGGTAAATAGTATCATTTTCCAATAAACGTTCGAGATTTACCTTAAATATATCTGCATTTGCTCTAAAACCATTTGCTCTTCTCACCAGCATTCCTAGATCCGCCCCATCTCTCATCGTGTACACCGCAGGCACACGTACTGCACCACAAATTCCTACTCTTATATATCGATCAGGTTTTGCCGGAAGTTTCCACCACAACATCAAAATTAACAACAAAAAGACCAGCACCCCTAATACCCACCAAAAAAGCGCTTTTCGTTTTTTAAATTTATCCGAATATCGAGTACTTTTTCGTTTTCTGCTCACCATAATAATCCGTAGCTCATCATTTATAATCCAGATATAATTTGCTTTTCAAGATCTAAAGCAGCATTAATAGATTTAACATCATTTGCATCAATATCATAAACAGTCGGATCTGGCAAATAAATTATTGTCCCCGGAGTTAGTTCATTAGGATTACTTATTGATGTTTTATTTGCAAGATAAATATAGACCCAAAAACATTTATTTCCATATTTCTGAAGAGCGATATTGGTGAGGCGACTATCTTTATGAATTTCTACAGAATCCATATCTTTATGAGATACAGATGAAGTAGCTATATTTACAGAATCGGATAAAGTATCTTGAGTAAAAGTTTCCTTATCTCTCATATCTGTTTTTTCAACTCGAATAGAATCTTTTGCTTGTCGTAAAGAAGTAAATAATTTAAATCCGGAATTATTAAATCCATAATAATAAACTAAGCCTCCCAATACTAAAATGACAATGGCGGAAAACCATACAGATTTTTTCGGAATTCGTTTTTTAGTTCCTTTTCCGTCTGTTGAATTATCTTTATAATCACTATAATTATAAGAATATCCATATTGATAATTATCATAATAAGCTCTGCCATCAGCTCTTAAATCATTAATAATAACACCTATATATTTTGATTTAAAATCTGAAACAGTTTTAAAAAGTCGATCTAGCAGTTTACGTGTAGTACGCCTTAGCCTGGCAATCACAATAATGCTATCCATCAAATCAAAGAATTCAACTATATCCGGAATATACATTGCCGCAGGAGTGTCAAACATAACAACATCATAATTATCCTTTGCTTTTTCAATAAATGTCGCTAATCTGCTATCATTATAAAAAAGATCTTTCTGACCTTCTGCATTACCCGCTGCAACAAAATTCAAATCAGGGATATCAGTAGATAAGATAATATCTTCAATACCACATTCATCCATAATATAATTTGACAAGCCTATTTGAGAGTCCGGATAGATTTTTTTTGTAAGTTTAGGAGAATAGAAATCCATATCAATCAACAAAACCCGCTGTTTTTTCATAGCTAATGCTGCGGCTAATTTTAGGCTAACAAGTGATTTACCCTCCATTCTATCTGGACTTGAAATAACCAGAGTTTTAATATGGTTATGCTTCATTACCTGCCTCAGATTTACGATTAGACCGCCTATATCTCCAAAACTCCGCTGCCTGTAATCCGATCCGGCATCAATATTATCCTCTTCATCTTTATAATGTTTAATAATTCCAATTAATGGATAACTATAAAAATGTTCATAGTCTTCAACCAACATAATACGATCATCCAACAAGTCGTAAATAAAAACAATCAAAGATGCAATCAAAAAACCAACAAGAATTGCCAATATTATATAAAACAATATACCTTTATTCGCCAAATTAATGGAGCTCGCATCATCTATGTATGCAAAGCGGCTTAAACTACCATGAGAGGTAGACTGTGCCTCTATCAGTTTATCATTTAATCCCTTGATAGTAAGAGTTAACATATCTCTGTTCCGCAATTGTTGCTGCTGATCCTGATTTACTGAAGTCGGCAAAGTCTTCTTTTCCAATTCTCCGATTACCTGTTCAAGAGAACGCACTCTTGTATCTTCAGAAACTTCCTGAATTTGTAAATCCAACAATTTACTCATCAATTGGCTTTTAATCGGGTTTTGGATTAAGCTTTTAATTTCAAGACGTTGTTCCAAACTGTCCCGAAGCATATCACTGATTTGTTTTATATTCGCCCGGATTTGCTTTACGGCAGGATGATCCTCTTTATTTTTAGTCAATGCCCGAGCTAAGTCAACCTCCAGATTCATTAATTGAACTTTCAAAGGTTCTGAAAATGCTGATTCATTAACTACGGTACCATCAATACCTGCTAACTCAGTTTCAGTTCTTTTTCTGGCTGATATTATTGATGATAAATTTACACGGGCATTTAAAAGTTGATTCCGAAAATCATCAAGAGATGTTTTTATCTTATCGAAATCAACAATCTCATTATTAGCAGTTCCCCCTCCATCATCTGCAATCTGAACATTCAACTGAATGAGTTTTGCATTATTCTGATTAATCTGACCTGTTAAATAAGCTATTAAGTTTTGTGAGTTTCTGATTTGCTTCTGATATAACAAATCATTCAAAGCATTAATATAGGCCCTGATCAAAATTGGAATGTGTTCTTTATAATGACTATTTATCTGGACTAAAAAAACAGGAATACGATCTTCCTTCCGTTTATCAACAACTCCCGTAAGAATCATCCTGTTTAGTTGACTTGCCGAATAGGGTAATCCCGAATTTTTCTTTGTCAACTCCATTACTTCATCCGACTGCATAGCTCTCAACCAGTAATTTTTATCGAAATCAGATTTTACAACAGGACTATTTGTATTATCATCTACAAATTCTCGAATATTTTCATTATAAAAAACCTCATAATTAGATTGATATGAAACGGGTTGACGCAGGGCATACAACATCACCAAAAGGATAACAATAAGAAAAATCGTCAAAAACAACCATTTGTGAATAGTTAATACCTTGAGAAATCTCACAAAGAAATTACCTATATCATCATTATTCTTTGACAAATTTGTCGGAGATGTTTTTACATCATAAATATCTTCAGCATTATTTATTGTTTCGTTCATATTTATTAATCTGAGATAATTCTATTTCAAAATTAAGATATTAGTTATT
>JAQVAV010000026.1 GCA_028690665.1 Paludibacter sp. | reverse complement strand
GGTATAAAGTTCATTTTTACCTTTCCTTATACTACATTTAAAGTTGTTTCATTTTCTTTCAAAGAGCGTTCCTGTCTATTTTAACCCATATCTCAAACCTCACGATCCTTTTGATATGAATTTGACTGTTATTTCTTGTTACAACCTAGCAGTTTCACTTGCTTATTGTTCTTCGGGCTTTCGCCTCTCCTGCCCCGTTGGGTAGGCCGTTTCACTTCTTCGTTTCTCAAACGGGCTGCAAAGGTAAACCCTTTATTTTATTCCTGCAATACCCTGGGCGTTTTTTTTATTCTTTTATTCTGGCTCCGCGCTCCCGCTGCGCCTCTCAACACCCCGTGTTCCTCAAAAGCGGGTGCAAAAGTACGTACTTTTTTTTATTATGCAAGCCTTTCTTCAAAAAAAATATGCTAAAAAACATATTTTATAAACTATATTTTGATTATCAGATATTTATAAAACGATATTTTTTAATGATATTTTAACCACAAATTAAAATTCAACGGCTCAACTAAAAATTAGCACAAAAAACATCTGCAATTATTTTTACAAAACAATGAAATTTCAAACAAATATGCATTCCATTTCCACCTTATAAACAGTTCGAACCTATAGAAAAGATATAAAATTCAAAATAAAAAAAGTTGAATTTCTCCCGAGATTCAACTTTCACAAACTAAAAACACAAAGTTTTTTTTACCTTGTTAGTATTTTTTTCGTATAATTTTCACCCGAATTATAGATCGCACATACCAAACATAGTGAATTGGAACTCATATCTTCTGGCAAATTCAATCTTTTTGCACCTACCCGGGAGTTATAAATAAGTCGACCCGATAAGTTATAAATATATATCGTCTCAACCGTTTCATCAAAAACCAATGATTTTAACGCGGTCGAATAGTAAATTTTATAATTATTTTCTATGATATTCTTTACAGCGGTTGACAGTCCATATTCAAATGCTCCTAAATCGGGAGCAGATCCGGAAAAAGAATATCCCACATCGACCCCTTTATCAATCAGATTACTTGTCGAAACAAGATGAAGCAGGTTTATTTCCGGTAAATTTCCATTCGATTGACGTTCGTTTTGGAGCTGAGTATAATCCAGACTTTCGAAATCGGAAGCAGAGCATGAGAATCCTGTATTCCAAGTATTGTTCGACTGCGTTACAGATTTACAGGAAAACTTATTACTACCCATCGAACTTAAAGACGCAGAATTTTTCACAATTAAAGTTCCATAAGAACTATTTGAGAAGCCATAATTCGGAGCATTCATATATCCTATACAATTATATAATGTCATTATTCCGCTATTATTATTTTGGTCAAAACCTTTTACCGGATTTGCAACTGAAACACAATTATGGAGCGTCGCATTATTGGCGGTATAATTTCCGCCTAATTTAAACCCGTTACCATTTCCATAATTTGTAATGACATAACGACCCGAAGCATTTTTAAACTGAGAAAACCAACTAACACTATCTTTTTTGAAACGAATATGATCGGTCATATCATAAGAATCCGGAGCATTCAAAAAACACCAGCAGCTATCATAAACTGTATTTCCAACTTTTTCATAGCTATCCCAAGCATCATCACTATTTTTCCATGACCTGCAACCTTTATATGTATTAATACCCGTATTGGTATATTGCTTATCTGCAAAGCCATCGGCATTTCCTCCATAATCAGGACTTGAAGTACCCCCAGTCATATAATCAAAGTTTTCATAAGAATCACAATTTTCAATAAGATTATTGCTCCCTGTTTTCATTTGCAAACCCGAGTCACAGTTCCAGCGGAAGGAACAATTCTCAATATGATTATAACTTCCGGTAACAATCATTCCATTATCCCCTGCACCCTGAATAGTTATCCCTTTAAAATGGATATAACTCCCGGAAAGTTTAATTCCCGGATAACTACTACCATAGGTTTCATTTCGAAAATCGATGACAGGGTCTTCCCCCGGATATGCAGTAATAACGAGTTTTGTATCAGCATTTCCGGATTTTGTAATTGAGACAGGAGAGGTATAGTTATACATTCCTCCACGAAGAATAATTGAATCACCACCAGTGAGGGATTTTCCAACTGCCGAAGAAAAAGTCAACGGATCAGCCAAACTACCGACACCAGAGGAAGTTCCAACCGGAGAAACATAATACGTTTTCGCAAAACCTGAAAAAGAAAAGAATAATAAGCCTAATAAAATTAGCTGTTTAAGTTTACTAATATTCATAATAATAACATATAATTGGGGATGTTACAAAATTAAGCTCTGCGGAATTTTAGCATGTGGTCATTTTGGTTTTATTAGGGTAGAAATTGATATAAAAAAGCGGTTAACTTTATCTCCTTTCATTATAATACTAAGCCATTCGGGTTGTTCGCTAAAATTTCATTTCTCGCAAGAGAAGCAATCTTCAAACAATATATTAAGACTTTTTCTAATCAGTAGGAATACACAAACTCGGCAAATACTCTGCAATTGAACTAAAAATCAGTATTTATATTTATTTTTGAATAATCTATAAAACAATTTTGAGATTAAATTATATATAAGATGAAAAAATTCACAGTGCTGTTTTTTGTTTTAATTTCATTTTTTGCCGGGGCTAAAGATTATAATATCCGGAGGCTGAGTGTTGAACAGGGGCTGTCGAATAATAACATAGTCAACATTATAGAAGACCGAAAAGGGTTTATCTGGATCAGTACCAAATCGGGCCTTAATCGTTTTGATGGCAATCATTTTAAAGTATTTAAGCACTCGCCATTTATACCAAACACCATTGCTACTGATGTATTAAATCCGATCTTTATTAGTAAGAATGCTGATGAGATCTGGATTGCAACCGAAAGGAATGGCATGAATTCATATAATTTCTCCACACACCAATTCAATTATTACGGACACAATTACAACTCGGAAAATCCATCAAGCATTGCCGCCGATGGTATTACAGACATAAAAGACGACGAAAACGGTAATTTGTGGATTGCAACCTATCAGAAAGGATTCGATTTTTTCAACAAAAACACAAAAGAATTTATTCATTTCAATCAATCCAACATAAAAAATCTTGTAACAGATTATAACTGGACCATTCTGGATGATCGACAGGGACATCTATATATAGGGCATGTATTAAACGGATTAAGCATTGTCGATATAAAAAAAAGAACTGCCGTAAATTTCAGCCACGACCCATCGAACCCGGAATCCATCCCCGATAATTCTGTCTATTGCATATTTATCGATTCTAAAAAAAATGTCTGGCTTGGAACAGGGAATGGATTAGCACTTTTCAACCCATCAACAGAAAAATTTCGTGTATTCAGGAAACTTGACAACAAAGCAAATTCTCTTTCGAACAACAATATTAAATGCATAACCGAAACCAGCGATAACAAGCTTTGGATAGGAACTGTGGGAGGTGGAATCAATATTTTTGATTTCAACGATCAGCTTTTCAACAACCCGGATGAAGTCAGATTTGACCATATACCTGTATCAAGCGGACCGAATGGTATTCCTAACGGATCCATCACTTCAATCATGCAGGATACATTTGGAAACATCTGGATTGGGACATTGGGAGGCGGGTTGTATTTTATTGCAAATAAAGAAAACTTCTTCAATACAATTTCCTATTTACCTATACCAGGAAATCAAAATACAATAAGCAATAATTCGGTTAATTGCATGTTATTCAACAATTCCGGCAATCTTATAGTGGGAACCAACGGGAGTGGTGTAGATATTTTGTCGGACAACAAATTCATAGGTAACCTGAATTCAAATAACAGTATGTTGAATTCAAATAATATTTCCGGATTATACAAGCTCAAAAACGGGAATATACTTTTAGGGACAGAAACCGGGAAAATATACATTCTAAACCCCGAGAACTCTCAATTAAAGCCATTTCGGAATATAATTCCAGAAAATATACAAATAAAATTTTTTCTACAAGATTTAGATGATAATATTCTGGCAGGCACAAACAGGGGACTTTATGTCCAGAAAAAAGACGGTAGCGTGAAAAATATTTTTGTAAACAATTCCGGAGTTACCGACAATGTTCATCGAAGTATTATTCAGGATCAGAATGGGAATTACTGGGTTGGGACTTTGGGGGGAGGTCTTGATATTCTTGATAAAAATTTTAAAATGTTGAGATTTTACGGAAACTATGACGGTTTTTACGGAATTTCGCAGATTTTTCAGGATTCGAAAAAAAGAATATGGGTAGGCCGGCGAGAAAATCTGGTTATGTTTCAGTCATGCAATGATTCTGCATTCGTTCAATATGGTTTAAATGAAGGGCTCACTGAAAATAATATCAAAGCGATTGCAGAAGGAACAACAGCTGACGACATTTGGATAAGTACAACATCCGGCATTAGTAATCTGAATGTTGCAACAGGAAAAATTACCAATTACACCCAGGCGGACGGAATTCCTTACGGCGACTATGTTTCAGCCGCTGTTACCAAAAGTAAAAATGGTATTATTTACTTCGGGTCTCAGAACGGTATTTGCTACTTTAACCCTGCCGTAAGTCAGCAAAATTCAGCATTGCCCGCAGTAGAAATCAGTGAAATATCCATCATTAGCGATGAAAATACTCATACCGGTGAACCAGCCGACATCCCTATTCAGAATAACATTTCATTCAAATATGATGAAAGCACAATAAGAATTGCCTACAATATTCTCGATTACTCGCTAAGTAGTAAAGTTGAATTCTCGTATATGATGAAAGGCCTATCCGACAACTGGTACAATGTTCATAACGAAAAACAACTGACCTTTCGAAATCTGAGACCGGGCAACTATACTTTCCAGATCAGGGCAAGACTTCGTAATCAGGATTGGTCGAAGGAGTTCACATCTTTCGACTTTACGATAGATCCTCCCTTTTGGTTTTCGTGGTGGGCAAAAACGATCTATTTCGTACTGATCGTACTGGTTTCTCTCTATATTATTCGTTTCTACAAACGAAAACTTAATCTGGAAAATTCTCTTTATCTGGAAAAACAAAACCATTTGCAAGAACAATCTCTTAATAATGAACGACTCCGTTTTTATACAAATATCACTCATGAACTACGGACTCCTCTGACTCTTATCATCGGCCCTATAGAAGATTTAATCAGTGACAAGAGTCTGCAGCCCGGGCATTTAAAAAAAATCAATTCAATCCATCGCAGCGCTGTTAGGTTACTGGAACTGATTAATCAGTTGCTCGAATTCCGGAAATCGGAAACCAGTAACCGGAAACTAAGTGTGATCAAAGGCAATATTGCTGATCTGATACACGAAACGGGCCTGAAATTTGAAGAACTGAACCAAAATAAAGACGTACAGATTAATGTGACTTTGCCGGATGAAAGCCCGGAAATATATTTCGATCCAGAAGTCATTACCATTATATTGGACAACCTTCTCTCAAATGCCCTGAAATATACATATACTGGTGAAATTTCACTTAAACTCGCATTTACAACCATTGAAGGAATCAGATATTGTAAAATAATAGTTTCGGATACCGGTATTGGCATTCCCGAAGAAGAACTCAACCATATTTTCGACCGTTATTATCAGGTAAAAAGCCATAAAAAAGTTTCGGGGACCGGCATTGGACTATCATTAGTAAAAAATCTTATAGAACTTCACGAGGGAACAATTACGGTTGAAAGTAAAGTCAATGCGGGAACTACATTTAATATCATTCTGTTGGTCAACAATTCATATCCCGATGCACTCCACGCAGAGCCGAAAAATGCACGTCTACCGGAGCAGGAAATCATAAATACATTTACAAAACAAATGATCCTCATAGTGGAAGATAATATTGAAATCCGGGACTACATAAGCGAGTGTTTCACAGATTCATTCGAGATTTTAGTTGCTGAAGACGGCCTTCAGGGCCTAAACTTATGTCTGGAAAAAATTCCGGATATCGTTATAACAGATATAATGATGCCGGTAATGGACGGAATTGAAATGTGTAAGAAAATAAAAGAAGATATACGAACCTCCCATATACCGGTGATTATGCTTACTGCAAAAGATTCTATTCAGGATAAAACTGAAGGTTATGATACCGGAGCCGACTCTTATATCACCAAACCGTTTAGCGGTAATTTACTCCGAAGCAGAGTAAATAATCTGCTTGAAAGCCGAAAGAAAATTGCCGAGATGTTAAGCTCACAAACAGCAATGAAGCACTCTATTGTAAAGGAAGCTATCAGCAAGCTGGACAATGATTTTATTGAGAAACTAACGAAAATTATTGAAGAAAATTTAGAGACGGAACAACTAAACATAGCTCAGATAGCAGACCAGCTTTACATGAGCCATTCTACACTTTACCGAAAAATAAAAGCGCTCACCGGACTTTCTGCCAATGAATTTATACGAAAAATTCGAATATATAATGCCGAGAAACTTCTTCTGACAGGGAAATACAATATTAACGAGATTATTTTCAAAGTAGGAATAAGCAGTCCGGCTTATTTCAGACAATGTTTCAAAGAAGAATTCGGGGTAACCCCCACAGAGTATTTACAAAAAATAAAAAACGGGAAATAAAAATTCCCTTGTATGCCACAAAATCAGCATACAAGGGAATTCCCTCTATTCAATTTAAATCTTCAATTACTCGATTGTTGTAAAAACTTCGAAGGGGTAAGTCCAAATTCGGATTTAAAACAACGATTAAAATAACGAATATCTTCAAACCCGGCCTCAATAGCAATATCACCAATATTATTTCTTCCCTGCAAAATAAGATCACGGGCAAAATCAAGTTTAATAGAACGAAGATAAATGCCCGGAGATTTACGCGTAATACTCTTAATTCGACGGTACAAGGTAGATGTAGACATATTCATTAAATCGGCGAGTCGGATAGTTCCAAAATCAGAACTAGACATGTGATTTATAATCTTGGATTTTACATCGTCTACAAATCCGGCCGTCATTTTTTCTTGTTCTTCTTCCCCCATTCTGGAAAAAGCCCGCTTGCGATAATCGCTCGGAGAACAACCGAATTTAAGTTTAAAGCACTTACTAAAATAACCTGAGTCATTAAAGCCAATAGCATAGGCAATTTCAGACACTGTTTTATTCGACTGAGCCAACAGTTCCAATGAATCGCGAAGTTTGTTGTCGATAATTTGTCTCATGTGAGTTCCCCCTGGTAAATTTATAAAGGTTGACATTTGTTCTCCTCTCCGGAGAATGTTTTTAATTTATTGATGCAAATATAAATTCAGAAGAAACGCAGGAAAATAAAGAAACTCGTCAACATAAAACTGAAATTAGTCATTCGTTAAACTAGTCTACTTTAGACTGAAATCGGTCTGATTCTAAATTGGAGGACAGGATGAAAATAAATTCACGGAGGGAGAAAATAACGTCACATTTACTGATAATCAATACATTATCACAAACAGTAACATTTTCTATATAATTTATTTACTAAATTGGCGATATTTGGTAGGAGAATAGCCTGTATGCTTTTTAAACAAGGTTACAAAATTTTCTACAGAATAATAATTAAGCATATAAGAAATCTCTTTTACCGAGAAGGCTGTTTCATGAAGGAGTTGTTTTGCTTTTTTTATTTTGAGTTCATGAAAATACTGAGCAGGAGCATAACCTGTTACTTTTTTAAAATTTTTCCGGAAACTTGTGTATTTCACACCTAATCGTCCGGCAATCTCTTCAGGTGAAATTTTATTCATCACATTTTCATTCATGATGATTTTAGCATTTTCCACGATCTGATGTTGTTCCGGCTGAAGGTTATGGCGATTTGATATTTCGTATAAAATAAGTCCCAACATGTGTAAAACAATGCCTGCCAAATGTTGCTGCATTCCCTTCCGGTCCAGCTTAACAACCTCAAGCGCTCTTTTATAAAGCGTCACCAACTCTTCATTCAGTCCGAATTTTATAATACAGTTATCCTCCGAAAGAAACTTATTTTTAAATATACTTTCTATAAGCTTCCCTTCGAACCCGATATAATACTCATTCCAGCCGATGCTGTTCGAAGGATGGTAAGAATGCCACATATCCGGCTGCAAAACAAAAATATCACCTGCTTCCACCTTCGTTTTTTGACCACAGCAAAGACTTATTTCACCACTACCTTTGGTAATATATACCAACTGGTATTCTTTGAGCTTACGCCCAGTATAAATATTAAAATAATAGCCTGCAGGATGTCTTTTATCGGGATAAAAACTTTGGGGTTGTACCGTTTGGAACCCTATAGAGTTTACAACAATTCCAAAGCTCTTATCATTTTCATTTTTGATAAGATATTCGTAATCTGATTCCTGAGTTTCAAACGACATATTGAATTTTAATGACTAAATACAATAAACATGTGACAAATCTACAATTTTTACCATACAGATACAAAAATCAGAATGAAAAATTAAACACTTTAAGTTTTCTTTCGAACATAAAGAAATTATGACTGATTTGAGATCTCTTATTCAACTAAAATATTGAACTCGTCTTGACTTTTGTACTGATTATAATTTCGCCACTTTCACCAATAGCAAAGTCATCATCGATCATTACCGGGGAAATGATATTGAACGTTGTGCTTGTTGTTATGTTTTGGCAAGGGATCGTGCAGCATGAACTTATATTTCAATGAAAAATGAAACCTATCTTCCAGCCAATATGCCAACACTCGATGAAACCCCCTGGGCTGACAAAGACCAGAAACCTTATATGATTTTCTGTCACGAATGGCTACAAAACTGGAACGGAACTGTGGAAAAGATTCAATTGAAAGATGATTTAAGTGGAACAATAGGGAAATCAACTATCCTTTTCCGGTCTAGCGACTCGCCATGGAGTCGCGAAAAAAAACGGAAAAGACAAACCCAATAAAGTTACAGATGGACCTTATGTTTTCAGAACTGCAATCGGGAAACTTGGAATTATCTGGACAAGCTGGTTTTACGATGTATATACTCAAGGAGTGGCGGCTTATTCAAAGAGCGGAACGCTTGACAGATCATGGATTCAAGAAAAAGAACCGATTACTCCTACCAACTTCGGACATGAAATGCTTTTCAAAACTTTCGATGGTCAATAGATGATGTCAGTCCACAGCCATAAAAGTGTAAGCGGACGTTATGTTCGAATTCCACATCTTTTCAAGGTCGATCTTTCGAACGATAAATTAGTGATAGGAAAGCAATATATTCCATAAAACAAAGTTTTATTGTTTTTCCGGCACTGATCACTTTTCCTTTGGCAATCAGAGTACTTCTTTCCGGGACATTTTTGATATAACCTATGTTCATATCAATGGTCACGACCTACTTTCCAAGTGTAATGCATGAAACTCCCATGGCAACATCACAAACCGAAGCTAAAACACCTCCATGAGCTGAACCATAGAAGTTTGTTTGAAAATCTTTCAGAATATATTCATATGAAATTTCGCCTTTTCTGAGATCAAGTATCCTGAAATCCAAAAAATTCTCCAGAATTGGTTTCTAATATATTTCTTTCAAAAATGCTCTTAACTGATTAAGATACTCTGTTTTGTTGCGCGACATAGTCTGCTTTTTTGTATTAAAAAACTAATACATTTGTTTTTATGGATCATTTTATCGGGATCAAAAGTAGCATATGTAACTCAATGAGTTTTTATATCTGGAATTCTAACAATAACTATATAGCTAATAAGGGTTTTTGTGGAGCGACGTTCTTATCAATCGAGAAATACATTGATGCAGACAATGAACTTCACCACAAAAACCCTTATTAGCTATACAGCGTGTTATCCAACGTAATTATTTATTCCTTTACTATTTTAAATACTTGCTTTTCACCAACATTATTTACTATTGCTAATAAATAAATTCCGGATGATAAGTTGTCTAAATTTATACTCTTTTCACTTTGATATCTGGTATTAAAGACGATTCGTCCCGATAAATCAGTAATAATGATTTTGAATAAATCGCTATTTAAATTATAGAAACTGACAACATCAACAAATGGATTTGGCTGAACAAACACATTACTTTTTGAAATATCCCAAAGATTGGTTGAGATATCGTTATCGGTAATGGTATAAGTATACACTGTATTTGTTCCCAGCGTTACATTTACAGGGTTTGATAAGGTAACAATGACAGTCTCGTTGCCTTCATTCAAATCATCGTCTACAATTCCTGAGATGGTTATTATTCCGCTCGTGTTCCCGGCTGTGATAGTCAAAGTACCATCTGCCAATGTATAATCGGTACCACTACCTGTTGCTGTTCCGCTTACCGTATAATCAACAGTTACATCTAAACTGCTTGCATATGAAAGGTCAACCTGTAAATCGGCGCTGCTTACGGATTCTAATCCGTTTGAACTGGTTGAAGTAAACGCTATGGATGGAGTCATTCCAACCGGATAAGCAAGTAATGAAGGATTCTTCGGTGGTAACGGTTGTGCAAATAGAGTAAAAGGGAATACACTAAATACACATATTATATAAAATAAATTCTTTTTCATGACAATTAAATTTTAGTTGATTGATACTGATTTATCTGACATATCTGAATTTGTATCACGAGGCGTTTGTACTATATACGCCCCCTGATGAACAGGTTTAATTACAACTTGTGAGAAGAGGTTTATTTCCGTATTTACTGATTGATTCAGGGAAATAATTACTTCAGGACTAATTTGTCCAAAACCAAGATAAAATGATTTGGTTTCTCCTTTTGTTGCTTTAAAATGATAATCGTTATCTGATATATTGGCTAAAACATTGCCTTTATCATCGTATAATATTAACTCAGAGTCATTGGGGATATTTAATTTTTCTTTCACCTGAAGAGATTGAGTTCCACTCTTGTTAATCATCAGTCTTAAAGGAATGACTGTTCCATTTGTAATTTCAGGGATGGTGTTAATTGAATATTCTTTACCAACTGATATGGAATATAATTGTGAAAGACTGGTTTCTATTGCTTTTAGTTTTTGAGCATCCAGATTTTCATCAAATAAATCAGTAGATTGTTTGTTTTCTCTGATTATGGTTTCATCGAAATTAATACCATTATCGGTGACAGCCAGTTTGATATATGGTTCATCAGCAAGTTCTTCTGATGGAGCTTTTTTATATGCTAAAGACTGTATATTATTTAATGAAGGATCTTCTATATTGCAAAACATAATTCCTGATTGAGTTTTTTTAATATTATCATTGAAAGAAAGAGAGGAATTTACTTGATTGACCTGTACAAAAAAGCCTTGCATTGGTGCAATATATTGTGTTTGTCCGTTGGTAGAACCACCGGAGACATAAGATCCGTAAGAGCCATATTTATCTAATCCATATTCTGTTGTTGTGCCTGTCAGATCAGGATTCCATAAATAAATGGCATCATTCACGTTGGTACTTGACTTACCACCACTTGCATCCCAGTCAATGGTAACAGGATATGGGTTGCTTACAAAGTTCCATCCATACATTTGGCTAAAAAAAACTGTATCAACGATTCCTGTATTTAATATACCTGAAAATGTGATGGTTGTATCATTACATCCAGGCAATTTGTACTGTACGGCATAACCACACATAACCTTCAGAGTATCTCCTTGTGCCAATGGTGTCCATGTAGTATCTGGGTTCCAATCTGAATCAAAAAAATCCAACTCATGCATAGTAAACGTGTAACAACCATGAAAAACATCATCTACATCGGTAATTTGATTTACCGGAATCCCCATATAATGCCATTGATCTTTAACAAGATACTGTTCAATAGTAGCATGTACACCAGTTGAATTGTTCATCAACATGGCTGTTCCGGTGGCATCTGATTTAAGGACAAGCCCTGAGTTTCCTGCATTATTTGTCAAAGTTCCTGAAACAGTCAGAGCCTTACCAGCACTAACGGTTACTGAGTGATTTGAATTAATGGTTAAGTCTGTTACTTCATAATTATCATTCGCAGTACACTCACCGTCAATAGTTACGTTGGTAGTTGTGCCTGGCAAGCCATCACTCCACCTCTCTGTTTCAGACCAGTTTCCTGTTCCCGAAAAGGTTGAAGCTACCGGCGTGGTTGCAAGATCTGCTGCTGTAGAGACCAGATAAGGATCTCCGGATGTTCCGGTACCTGTGATGCCAAATGCCATACAGGTAGGTAGCAAAACAAATAAAAGCGTAAATTTTTTTTTCATGACCAGATGTTTTAATAATTAATTAAAAATATATAAAGATTCAATAAAAGACAATTTTTCTCTTTAGAAGTCACATGGTGAAAATTAAAACCTTCAAAATCAACGGTATTAAACCTGAAATCCATTCCATATGCTCTTGCATGAAATTGTATATCAAATGTTCTAAAATCAGTTTTAATTTAAAGTTTCAACATGTTTATATTAAACTTGTGAAAATTAATTAAGAATCGTCCGAAAAAAGATTCAACTTTGAATCACCTATTTTTATATTTAATCAAATAGTTGCATTTTCTAATTAAATTTCATTAACAATAGTGGGACTAATTTCAATTTTATAGCACTATTATTTACATGAAAAACTGAAAATTATGTAATAGTAAAGTTGACATATAATCTGTTACAAATTAAAATAGCACTTTAATTTTTTACAGCATTAAATTTAAAGTTTTATTAAATATAATTAATCTCAATGGAATATGCAAATAAAAGCACATTAACCTTTATAAATTTTCATAACATACATATATTAAGACACTTGCGTTTTTTAACCACAATAGTTTATTGGAGATTTAACCATAGTTTGATATTTTTATTACAAAAAAAAATACTACAAACAGTTATTACAAAAATCTTATCAGTCTAAGCTTTAATATACTTAAAATAATTTAGAGAAATTGTTTCGAGCCAAAAACGTACTGCTTTTGTAGAGTATAATTCTTATCAGTAAACCAAAGTTAAAAATCAATGAAATATTGGATTCTTATAATGATCTTTATCCTGAGTAGTGGTTTTGTATTTGCTCAAACTGTTACCGATACCGCATCGTGCAAATCAACAAGTATGGTTTCGGAAATTGAGAATTGGTACGAGGACAATATGACCTATGGAAGTATTGCGGCTTTAATGATAGTTGAAAGTTCGTTCCTTTTCCATTCGAAATTATTATACATCCGGCTATGTATATCGCCAGTAAGCCTGAGAGGAAGTTAACCCGTAGTGCATTTGGCTCAGAATGGTTGTAAAGTGTATTGGTGATATTTTCACTTTTTTTACCCTAATTAGTCGAGCCTTAAAAACAGCATTCACCTTAACAAGTTTTTCCGAACGTCGTAGGCATGAGACATATATTGTTTTAATGACCCCTATTAAATCAAACTTATTTTATGCCAAATTTCGCAAATCATCCGAGAATCTACTTACTAATCACCTCTTGCTTTTACCTGCTCTGTATTATTTTGAAACCAGAGGCTGCAAAGAATGTGTTCCCATCCGGATATTTAGGTATTTGCCATTGATTTTAACACTTATTATACGGACTTCGTTGTTGAAATTTCCGGCCAGGATCAGCAGTTTCTTTTCGGGTGTAAGTAATATCATCACTGATGTTTTATCACTTTAAGATTCTTTGGAAGACAACACTTTTGATTCTTCGGAGACAAAACGCGTGTAATGTTTTTACGGCATAAAATTCAGAAGTGTAGGTAATCGCAGCTGTCTTTGAATCGACACAGATCAAAGCATTTTGATTCCATCCCCAACCGCAGACCCCATTGTCGCTCAGAATGCAGTTTCAGAGAGTATATTCTTACTCCATGGAAATCCAAAAAAGGAAAAAACGCAAAGTTGCAAAAGAGTGTATTCTTTCGTGTTTTACCAACTTTGCATCTTTGCGTTTATTGGATTACTGCTTTGGGGGACACTTTCTTTATTTTACATGGTTCGAAACTCCTTGGGTGTCATCCCAAACTGCTTTTTAAATATCGTAGAAAAATGTTCGATAGATGAAAATTGCAGCATGTAAGCAATTTCTTTAATAGAATGTGTAGTTTCCTGAAGGAGTTGCTGCGATTTGTTGAGCCGGAGTTCGTTCAAATATTTGGCCGGCCCTACCCCGACATATTTTTTGAAATTGATGCGGAAAGTTGTATAACTTATGTTCAGCTGCCGGGCAATGTCTGTGAGTTGAATATCTTCCAGCAGATCCTCATTCATGATAATTTTCGATTTTTCGATCAGATACAAATCCTTGCGGTTGATGGCGCTGTTGTTCGACTCAAAAGTAATAAGGCCGAGTATGTGCAACAACAAGCCCGATAAATAAACCTGAGATGACTTTAATCCGTTACGCACAATATCGACGGCACGGGTAAAGAGCCGGATCATTTCCTCGTTAAACCCGACTTCAATCACCTGATTATTATCATTAAACAGTTCATTCAGCAGTTTAAAATAAATTTCGTCCGCTTCAAACCGAATAAAATACTCTTTCCACTCTGTATCATTCACATGATAATATTCATATACCTGATTGGGACGAATAATGAGTGCTTTCCCCTGCCCTATTTCCATTTCGGGCCGATCCTGAAACTGCACGTAGCCGGTTCCGTTGGTGATATAAACAATTTTGAACTCGTCAGTAATTTTCCCTCTTTTAAAATAGAATTTATAATTACGCGAACGGTTACCGGTAGCTATTTTTTTATTCGGCGTAATGACCTTATATCCTACTGAATTGACTGTAAGGCCAAAATCCTCAAAATGATTAAGGATGGGGTCGTTTCGGAATTCCGATTGTAAGTCGTTTATATTCATGGTATCCTAATAACGGGTTTTGATTAACAGAAACAAATTTAGGCAATTATTTTATCTTTCCGGCGAAGATCAACTATTTTCTCCGGCTATTGTCAAGAAAAACAGATTTATAACTTCTTTTAAATAAAATCTTAGCCGGCATCATAATTACCCGATGGAAAGTTGATATAGAACTTATCTTGACTTTTAAATCAAGGCAGAATTAACGAGTATTATATTCCCTTTTCAGACAGAAAATACAGATTTTATTCTCTACAGATTTCTGTAATCCTGATTCTATCGAGGAATCTTTTGTCTTATTTTTCTAATCTTTATTGAAACAAAGAATTACTACGAAAAGTCAAGACGAGTTCATAATTTAAACCGACACTTATCAAATTTTCGTATTAAAGCTGTTTTTTATAACTTGCACAACCTAATCCGAACCTTATATATAGGTTTTATTCCTAACTGCATTTATTTCTGCATTGAAAAAAATATCTGTTTAAAAACTCAGTTATACTGACATCATAAAAAATGCCCTTTTACAGGCAACATCATTTTGTAAAAAACAATCTGCTTAAAAGATTCACGATAATTGTTCCGATAATTTCACAGCTTACCGGCAGCAGTGTTATCGTTTGTTTTTTACAACTAAATATCCATCAAAAAAACAAAAATGACTTGTAAATTACACGAAAAAGAACTTGGAGAAATCAGGCCAACTAATATTTTGCCTCAGACCTCATTTTGGGGAAGAATTAAAGAGCAACAGGGATTTATTCCCAAAAGCTTTGAATTGACAGTTTCGAAAGATTTATTATTCAATTCAGGTAAATCTTTGAATCATACCTATGATGACCTGCTGGTATTGATAAAAAATATTGACCCAAACTTTTGTTTTGCCTATATTCCTTACGGACCAAAGTTGGAACCGGTGTTCGAAAATCAGGGTTTGTTTCTGGAAGAACTCTCCGAGATAATCAGACCCTATTTACCTGATAACTGTATTTTTATCCGTTACGATCTGAAATGGCAAAACCAGTGGGCAAAAGACGAAGAATATTTCGACAACTCGGGAAACTGGCTCGGCCCCCCGCAAAATCAGGTACAGGAATTCCGTGTCAATTATAAGACATCGAACTGGAACCTGCGAAAAAGCCCCGGCGATATTTTACCCAAAAACACCTTCTTTCTCGATTTATCACAAAACGAAAAAGATTTATTGAAAAATATGAGATACAATACCCGGTACAATGTAAAACGTGCCATCAAAAACGGCATACGTGTTAAAGAATACGGGATCGAACAAATCGGCGATTGGTATAAATTATACGTTGAAACAGCAATCCGCCACAATATGCCTCTTCAGGATGAAACTTTTTTTGCCAACATTCTTCAGCATCAGGATGACCAACGAAACGGTGTAAATATAAAAATGCTCATGGCCGACAACGGTGAAGAATTTTTGGCTTCCATGTTTCTCGTATTATCCAATAAACGTGGCACTTATCTGTATGGTGCATCGTCCACCGAAAAACACAACATGCAGGCGAGTTATGCCCTGCAATGGGAATCCATCAAAATTGCCAAACAAAACGGATGCGTAGAATATGATATGTTTGGCTCTGCTCCGAACCTGAACAAATCGCATCCTTTGCACGGCGTACATGTTTACAAAAAAGGTTTTGGCGGAAATCTTTTCCACAGAATGGGTTGTTGGGACTATCCTTACAAACAAGATGAGTACAATTTATTTAAAATACAGGAAATCAATAATTAAATTCGAAATGGTACAAAATCCGCATTTAATATTCATAAGACACTGTATTTACATATTAAGGCACTATTATTGGGTTAAAAAATAAAATAAAAACAATATTCAACCTTATTAAATAAACCATTAGCATTACCATAGACACAACAAAAACGCTTGTCATGTTATAAAGCATAAAATAATAAGCTTTATACATTTAGAATTACATAAATTTGCGACTTAAATATTTTGAATTGTAATCTGGCAATAATCCCGGGACAAACCGAATATATAAAAAAGAATCATTAACTTCTAAAATCATTTTTTGTAATAACTATGCAGGAAATCAAATTTTACAGCGGAGAAAATATTCCGTTGGAACTGCACAAAGTACGCATTGTGCAAAAACTTCATCTCGTGCCTATCGAGCGTCGTCTCGAAGCCCTTTACGAAGGAGGATTCAATACTTTCAGGCTTAGCACCAAGGATGTATTTCTCGACATGTTAACCGACTCCGGCACCAACGCAATGAGCGATAACCAGTTGGCAGCCATGATGCAGGCCGATGATGCTTACGCCGGCTCACAAAGTTTTGCCCGTCTTCAGCAGGCTGTTACCGATGTCCTTGGAAAAAAATATCTGCTTCCCGTTCATCAGGGACGCGCTGCCGAAAATATCATTTCAGTGGCCTATGTTCATAAAGGAAGTTTAGTTCCCATGAATTACCACTTTACAACTGCCATGGCACACATTACCGATAAAGGAGGACAAATTGCAGAATTACTCTACGACGAAGCCTATGTGGTAAATTCCAGCCATCCGTTTAAGGGAAACATGAACATTGAAAAGCTGGAAGAAACCATAAAGTATCACGGACCGAAGAATATTCCGTTTATCCGCATGGAAGCCTCAACTAACCTGATCGGCGGTCAGCCGTTTTCCGTACAAAATTTACGCGATGTAAGGGCAATTGCCGATAAATATGGCATTCGTCTGGTGCTCGACTGCAGTTTGTTAGGCGAAAATGCATACTTAGTTTTACAACGGGAAGAAGAGTTCAAAAACTCGGACATGAAAACAGTCATCCAGACCATGACTTCTTTGGCTGATCTTTGCTACTTCTCGGCCCGTAAATTAAGTTCATCCCGCGGAGGAGGTATCTGTACAGACAGTTTGGAAATATTCCGTGAATTAGAAGCATTTGTTCCTCTTTACGAAGGATTTCTCACTTACGGAGGAATGTCGGTTCGCGAAGTGGAAGCTATGGCTGTGGGTTTGTACGAAACTCTTGATGAAACCATGATTAGTCAGAGTCCGACATTTATCAAATACTTAGTAGGAGAATTGGACAAAAAAGGAATTCCGGTTATTAAACCCGCGGGCGTACTCGGCGTTCATGTCGATGCCATGCAGGTGTGTTCACACATTCCGCAAACAGAATATCCAGCCGGATCATTGGCAGCAGCACTATTTCTGATTTCGGGAATACGCGGCATGGAACGCGGCTCTATTTCCAACCAGAGGGATGAGTACGGGAATGAAACTTATGCCGATATGGAATTGCTCCGTCTGGCAGTTCCCCGTCGTGTATTCACGCTGTCGCAAATAAAATATGTTGAAGACAGACTGACATGGTTGTATGACAATCGTCAACTTATCGGAGGTTTGAAATTTGTGTACGAACCGCCGGTATTGCGTTTCTTTATGGGCGGATTGGAACCGACCAACGACTGGCCACAAAAACTTATGGCCAAATTTAAAGAAGATTTCGGGGAAAGTTTATAATTATAACAAGTTAAATTGGAAATAAAAGGATGCCTGTTGAAAGCATCCTTTCATTTTTTATATTGAATCTGTTTTCATAAAAAGCCATTGAAAAAAATATCCATATTCCAAATTCAATTAAGAACTGAAAAACACTCTTAACACAATATTATTTCTTATTTTTGTTCCGACACATTTTAGAAGCTTCTATGTTTCAGGTTGAACATTATATCACAAAATCTCCACACTGGCTGATTCGTCAGTTTGAGATTTTTAATTTTACAGAACCTTTTTTTATGGAAAAGTACGTGCCACGCCCTGATATTGCACTTATTTTCCATTTCAAACATATTCCTGTTATAGAAGACATTCCTCCGGTAAAATTAGAACCTTATTTTTTAGCCCCTGTTCTTCCTCATTCCATTTATCTGAGTTCAGATGGAGAAATGGAGTCTTTCATTGTTATTTGCAAACCCACAGTATTATCGCGTATTCTGAAATTAGATTTTTCTCCTTCTGCAAAACATGATATAAACTTGCCCCGGGATTTGTTCCAGCCTCTTTGGCTTCAGATATCCCAACTTAAAACATCACAGGAAAGAATGTCCTGTTTTGCCGGATTCGCGGAGCATCTGCAAAGTCGGCCATATCATCCGGATGCTGTCGATATACTTTATGACTGCATTCTCGAAAAAGGCACAACAACTCATTTAAAAGATATTGTAACACAGAATTGTTGGGCCAGTCAACGAACTTTGGAACGCAACTTTATCAGACGGACGGGTGTAAACCCCAAAACATTAGCCCGGATTGTAAGGCTGCATCATTTATGGACAAAAATTAATGCGGGGGAAAATATTGACTACCAATATATGGTTTTCGATGGTAATTATTTCGACCAGTCGCATTTTATAAATGATTTCAAGAACGTCATAGGAGAAACTCCGGGCTCCTTTTTTAAAAGGAATTTAAATGTCGTCAGAAAATTCTCTGGAAAATAGAAATTCCTCATTTTAATTTGTCGTTTTTTTCCAATTACAGGAAATCTTGTTTATTTATATTTGCATTGCACTTAGGCATTAATAAACTATAAATCAATAATTTTTCTTTAAAATTAGGGATATATTATGAATAAAATGTTTGAATTAACGTTATGCCTGGCAATATTGGTATCAACAGGAATAAAAGCTCAATCGTGGCTCGAAAAAGTGGGCAACAGGGTAAAAGACAAAGCCGTAGAGAAAGTAGAAGAACGTATAGAAACAAAGTCGGAAGAGGCCGTAGATAAAACTTTAGACAAACTCGAAACCTCAGTCTCGAAAAACAATAAAAAAGATTCCGCTTCAACAACAGAGAAAAACAAGAAAAATATTAAAACCGAACCTAATAAAAGTTTTATTGCCAATACGAAATATGATTTTGTCCCTGGTGACAAAATACTTTATTTCGATGACTTTTCACAAGATGCTATTGGAGATTTTCCTGCTTTGTGGTCGACCGATGGCGGAGGCGAAGTAAAGACACTCAATATCGCTTCCGGCCATTGGTTTCACCTGAATAAAGAAGGCTGTTTTTACTGCTATACAAAAACTATCGATTTTCCTCAAAACTTCATTATGGAATTCGATTTTATCCCGGATGAAAATTTTCAGGGAGAAGTTGCACTCTGTTTGTATGAAGAAAAGGAAAGTATGGAAATGAACAGCGAACTTTATCCGGGGGTAAAAGGAATACAAATTTTCATGAATCAGGACAGTTGGTGGACAAAAGGATACTACAACAGTGAAGGAACCGATTCTCCATGGCTTGAGGCACATTCGACGGCCAATCCTCCTGAAATAAACAAAGTGAACCACGTCATTATATGGATTCAAAACAGAAGAATCCGTATTTACCACAAAGGAGCTAAAGTGCTGGATGCCCCGACCAATATCTATTCCGGAGCAAAATTCAACAAAATTCGTTTTGACAATTATAACTCTCAATGTAATCCATATATAAGCAATCTGAAGGTAACAACCGCGGCTCCTGATACCCGAAGCAAACTCATTACCGAAGGGAAATTAGTAAGTTACGGCATTTATTTCGATGTCAATAAAGATGTGGTCAAGACTGAATCGTATGGAACCATCAGTGATATAGCCAAAGTGTTGAAAGAAAATCCGACTGTAAATATTAAAATCGTCGGACATACCGACAGCGATGGAAATGATCCACAAAACCTTGACCTGTCAAAACGCCGTGCAGCTTCTGTAAAAACAGTACTTACTTCCGAATTCGGAATTGACGGTAGCCGCATTCAAACCGACGGCAAAGGCGAAACAGAACCTATTGCTCCGAATACTACAAGCGAAAACAAAGCTAAAAACCGACGTGTAGAATTCATAAAACTCTAAAACACAAAACTATGAATTTTTCAAAATTGTATATACTTCCTGTTTTATTTTTATTACAGGCAGGAGTTTTAAAAGCACAATCAACTCCCGAAGCTTTTCTTGCGCAGCTTCCGGCGATTCCAAGCAGCGTATGCGGTGTCGACACATCTGTAGTTAACCATTTTATGAACCAGATTGATAAGACAAAAGAAGCCATACAGGACGAAATAGACCGATTTCAGGCAAGAACCGGAGTTGATCTAAAAAAAATAAACGATAAAATTCTCTCAAGTGTGGCAGCACAGTTAGGGTTAAACATGAACGATACAAACCATCTTCAGAATGAAAATATAAGCGACGGACAGAAAAATAAAGTTATAGACAAATCACTTAAAAACCAGTATGGTCTGTCGATGAATGAAGTTTCGAAAGTTGCAAATATGAGCGAAGCAGAACAACAGCAATGGGCTCAAAACTACGCGAACCAACAAATGCAAAAAGCTAAGCAGAATCCGAAGGAAGCTCTGAAAAATCAACCGAAATACAATCGGATCATAAAACTGCAAAAGGAGCAAATGGCTATTTACGACAGAATTAATGATAAAAAGAATATTGAAGCTAACTTGCTTAAAAATATTGATTTACAGGACTCAATTGAAACCAACAAATTAATAGCAAAAATCGGCCCCATGAATAAGGAAATAAGCAGCTATATGGGAATTTGTACTCCGGCAGAAGCAGCCCGGTCACGAATGCTCGAAAAACAGGTTTATAATCTGAAACTAGAGTACTGTGAAAAATTATCCCCAATGCAATTGAGCTATATCAAACAGTATCTGGATAATATGAAAATTCTCAAACCGGACTACATACGACTTATCGAAATTCAAAATGAACTTTCGCAACTGCAATATGGGACATCTCTCATCCCGGATGACTCTGATTTTCTGTATATTGACAATATTCAAAGTTACGCCGGAGTTTTATCCTCAGCCTATAAATACTGGGTAGGAAAATTTGAACAGATTTCTCTTTTCTAAATATAACATCTAATGCCATGAAAAAGGACCCATTTTGATTTTCATCGGGTATTTTGTTTTTAGTCACATCTCTGTTTTCCTATGCTCAAAATAATTACAAACCTGTTCATTACCCTGCCGGATATAATTTTAAAATAAAGGGATATACCCAAAATCAATGTGATAAAATCAATTAATTTAAACCTGTAGGTAATTACGAAACTCCGATTGTCGGTTCCTTCTTTTCTGATTCTGAAAATGGTTCAGAAAAAGCTACTTACAATGGGATTTTACGGCTGTATGGCAACAGAGTTCAAAAAAATGAGTAACAATCACTTTAACAAGCAACAATGAAATTTTTAATATTCGTATTATCATTTTTGCCGGCAATCACAATACTTGCTCAACAACACCCTCCTTTTTCGGAAAAAACCATTAAAACAGAGGATGGTACTTTGCTCCTGCCCTATACAAAAGGAGAAGTAAAAAAGAATATTTCCGGTGTTTATACGCAGGTGCTCAACAAAATTTGCTCAATTATTACGGCCTGGGATTCTATTAGTCCTCCACAGGGCATGGAAGTCAATTGTTTCGGTTACGGACAAGGACTTGAGATTTATTTTCGAAATTATTTTTTAGAAAATGGGGGTCGATTTTCCGAAGAAGGCGGTACTCATTTAAGTATATATGTAAATGACCCATTAAAAACAGTTGATTTATCTGTAGCACCTGGAATCTATCTTTGTCCACAAAAAACGGCGAATTTTTATGACTATCCCATTTACAACGTAAGCAATGGGTATGAAGTGACTATTGTTGCTAAAACAAAAATTCCACTCTATATTCCGGTTTCCCAGAAAGAATACCTGAAAACGCTTATTGCAAAGGAGGAAAACAATGCATCGGAGTCCTCTCCACCCAATGCCCTGGCATATCAGACAACACTCCTCGAAATGGAACAGGCATACCAAAAATTACTGAAAATGGATAAAGAAGCAGCGAAGAATTTCAAGCAAGAGTTAGAAAAATTCAAGGCTGAAATCAATACGGGTGAAATCGGGACTAACGTTATTGATCCGGTGGCATTACTCAGAAAAGAACTTTCAGGGTTGACCGATGAAGAAAAAACCCGGCAAGCATATTATGGCGGAGCTTGGGCAATGGATGAATATCACAATTTTTCAGGGTTGGTGCCTTATGACAGTAAAGAAAATACCGATGCATTAATTCGCCCCAACCCGGCTTTAATCGACAGTTCCTCAATCAATAAAATTCAACTTCTTGTTATCTGCTGGTCCGTAGGCGACAGTAATATCAATTCGGATAAACCACGACTTTATAACGAAGGAAGAAACGGGTTTCATCGAACCGACAATTTAATGACGGAACTCTACAACAATAAAAATATCTGGGAACACATTTTTAGTCTCTGGTAAATGACTAAAAATCAAAATTTCACCATTGAAACCCTATAAATTAAAAAAGAGCCGGCAAAACCGGCTCTTTCATTTTAATAACTAATTTTTCAATAATGTTCTCTGATAAATTACCATATTATTTTCTATCAGATTTATAACATAAATTCCCCCTTTGAGAGATTGAACAATAAATTCTTCATTCTCTGAACACATCTCTTTTTTCATCATTTTCTGACCAGCTGTGCTATAAACCTCAACCCATGAACCGATATGTCCGGCTGCCTGAATTTTAAATATATCTCCGTCAAAACGAGCATTGAAATTTGAGTCGTAAGGATTACTTGTTCCATTTACATTATTCAGATTAATTACAACTTTCATACTGTATGCCTCACCCCCTTTATCGGTGGTTTGTATACGAACACTACAGGATGGTTGTTCCTCATAATATAATATGGAATTTGTCAACAGACTATCTGCACTTATCCTGAATTTATTATTTTCAGAGTCGCCATCGCCGTTTATAAGACTATAGACGTGCTGGTCATCCCTGTCCTCATCAAAGGTTATCAGCGTAGAAACGAAACTATTTACCGGCAGAGCTTCATCTATTACTGTGTTTGGAATATACATAGCATAGGGACTTTCATTAATGTCGGTAACCAAAATCAATAAAAGTTTACTGTATGTAGCGCCAAGCACATCAGTGGCCTGAATCCGCGTAAAATATATAGATCGTTTTTCAAAATCGAAACTTTCGGAAGCATAAACCGAGTCATTAGAAATTCTGAAAACAGGATTATCATAATCGCCATCGCCTGTAACAAATGAATATTCCCTTTCTGTACCCCAACCTCCAATAGTACTTAATTTACCGACAAACATGTTAATGCCTAAATTTTCTGCAATTTCATGGTTCGATAATAAAACATCCGTTATTAGAGTCGGATTTTCATCTTCATCCTCTATCACGATATTAAAACTACGACTGAAAGTAGCACCTCCCATATCGATTACCTTGACACGGATAAAATACGTATTTTTCTTTTCAAAATCATAAGACTCCGCGCTCAACAGACTGTCACCGGAAATATGGAATTTCGTATTATCAATATCCCCTTCTCCGGAAATCAGTGAATATGTAAACACATTATCGGCATCAGGATCTTCTGCTGAGAATAAACCGATGAGTGTTCCGGCAGGTTTATTTTCAAGAATCCGGTAATCTGATAATGAAATGCCGGCAGGCGCTTCGTTCACATTTTCTACATAAATCTCGTAAGGTCTGCTGATTTTCAATCCACCAGCATCCGTTGCTTCAATTCTGATCAGATAACGGGATTTTTCTTCGTAATTGAAGTTGACTTTTGAATACAATTTATCTCCGTCTATACGGAAGAATGCATTATCATTGCTGCCGGTTCCTGATACAAGAGTCAGGCTGAATTGATCACCAGCATCGGGGTCTGTTACTGAAACTGATCCAATAAGAACTCCTGTCCCAGAATTTTCGGAAACGATCGTATCCGATAAAATCATTTCCACCGGAGCTTCATTCTGATTGACAACATAAATACTTAATTGTTTATGCATTCGGTATCCAAGTGAGTCTACAACTTCAACCGCAATAGTATACTGTGATTTTTGTTCAAAATTGAAAACAGCACCGGAATATAAACTATTGTCCTTGATACGGAACAAAGCATTATCATTTGAAACGGTATCGGCATACAACGCAAACAAGTGTCCTCCCGTCTGGTCATTATCAACAGCCGACAGGTTACCAATCAAAGTTCCTTCTGGCAAATTTTCATCTATTGTATTAGCCAACAACAGAATATCTTTTGGAACAGAATACAAACTATCTGTAATTGTCAGGTTCAATTCATATATACTATCACACGATATAGAAGTTAAAAAACTATCAAAATAAGTTCCTGCCTCTTCGTAAACTTTACCTCTCCACTCGAAAACAGTTCCAAGCTGAATGTTCTTTTTCGTCACAAAATGATAAGAAGGATGTACAGCTACCATTGTGTAACCAAGCGTATCTTTGCCTGTTGTTTTATGTGTAGCTTTTAGCTGCACAGTGTACTGTCCTGATGTTGCATAAAAATGTTCCGGCTCAAAAGCATCGGATGTATGCCCGTCTCCAAAGTTCCATTGATACGAATAATCATTTTCAGACAGTATATTGTAAAACTGGACAATACCTTTATCGCAAATCTCATCCACATCAGATCCGATTAACCGTATACTGTCTCTGTAAAACACATCGGTAGTTGCATTGCTCCACAGCCCTCTTGTATCCAGCGATCTAAAATGAAACTGATGATTAGCAATGTCTGCTTCTGACATATTAAGCCTGACAGTTAAATTCATGGGGTCGACCGATGACGTCAACTCAGTCAGATGTTTTTGATCAAAATCATTATCTAACCAATATTCATAAGCCGTAATCTGAATGTCTGAAGATGTGGCAGCATTAGTTGGTTTATAAAAGAAAGAGCTAACCGGCTGACTAAACAACCCCTTACTATCTTCAAACATCATATTAATCTTATGTAGTCCAGCCACAATATCTCCGGTTTCAAGTTCAGCTGCAAGCTGAATTTCCGTTTCTGGCGAAATTGTTTCTGTTTTTACATTTTCAATATCATTATCAAACCAATATTTATATGATTTTACGGTAGCCATATCACTGCTGCCGGATTTCATTTTGTAGAAAAACTGTGAAACAGGAGAAGACCATTGATTTTGGTCATCCATAAAGCTTATATGAACCATATTTATCCCTTCGGATAAGGATTCTACATTCAACACATTTTCTATGTTGGCAGTATGCGCACCCTGTATGGTTACTTCCTGAACCTCAGCCATATTATCGTTAAACCAATACCGGTATCCGGTAATTAACATGGCTTCTCTTCCAAAAAAGAACCTCGAAACAGGCGAACTACACACGCCATGGTCATCTATAGCCTGAAAATGGAATAAATTCATCCCCCGCTTAAGAGAATTAATATCCACCTGAGCTATAATATCATTTTCTGTCGCCGGATTAATTTGCACCAAAGTAGTTGTGCTGTCGTTGTTAAACCAGTATCGGTAACCTGTAACGCGATTAACAATCGATTCAGAAGCTTTTGTTTTAAAGAAAAACTGAGAAAGCGTTGTTGAATACTTCAGACTGTCATCGTAAAACCTCAAGTTTACCCAGTTTAACCCGTCTTGCAATCCATCAGTTGGTATTTCCAATTGCAAATCCGCCTGATTAATTTTTGCAACAGGTTGTTGAGTCCTGGCATCTATATTTTTATTAAACCAATACTCATATCCGGCTATATTATTCTGCGCTGAGATGGCACAAAGAGAGCACAAACTCAGCAGAGTTAAATAAGATTTTCTCATATTTGCCGAATTAATTTTCCTGTGCTTTTACTCTTACTTCAATGTTTAATTTGCCCTGGCTGTCGGTAGAGTTTGGAATTTTTTTGAACTGAATATGCGGATTAATAGGCACACCACCTTCTTTAAATGGATTTTCACCTCCATAAATGCCACATTGCGTACCATTGGTACCGGCAGTATTTGCGATTGTACTGTCATTCAAATGAAAGTCATATTTATAATCAAATTTGTACTCCGGGACATCTTTAAATACTGTTTTTACATCTTCAAGATACAAACAATCATAAAAATTGGCTTCGGTTCTTCCGCCCCAATAATTATTCATAACGCAATTGTTAAACGTGCATTTTGCCGGATTACTCCATATCAGATATCCCGCACTTGGAATTATGCAATTAGAAAATAATGTGGATGAAACATTATAAAGTAAATAGTAACTCATATTAGTGAAAATACAGTTCCTGAACTGAAAATTTCCACTTATATAATTCAGGCATCCCGAAAGTATCGTGTTTTCCACAACATGTCCGTATGAATATCCACCAGACAGATCTCCACGTATAATGCAGTCTTTTACATATACATTACTTGCTCCGCAATTTGTACTGGGACTGCCCTTATATGTAAAATACAACTTGTTAACATTGCACCTGCTGATAAAAACATTTGATACCACTCCGTGATCAATGTCTTTTCCAAACGAGATATCGTTTTCTAAATAAATGCCCTGTAGAGTACTATGATCAGCACCTGTATTAAATATAATATTTCCAGCAAGGTTTGTTCTTCCTGTCGCTTGTGTGGAATCAGGATAGTGACCCGCTCCAATAATATGTAACTGTTTGTCTATTTGGAGGTCACCAATAGTGAAGTTACCACCCGGGATATAAATATAATCGCCCGGGATTGCAGCATCAACTGCTGCCTGAAGAGTAAGATAAGCGCTTGAACTTGTGTCGTTTTGAACAACAAATACAGATTGAGCACTGGCAAACATGGCAATAAACAAAGCCATAAAAACGGTAAAAAATGTTTTCATAATCTTAAAAATAAAGTTAGTATTAGAGAATTTTTTAATGTATTTGTTTGAATAATCTTAAAATTCTGGTACTTTATTTTTTCGGCATATTTAGTCAATTGGCCATAATTCGCCATAATCAGCTCTCTGATAACGGTTTGTTGTTCTTTTGTAGCGGAGTTGTGTGTATGGTCATTGTTCAAATGACAAATATCCTTTAAAGGAAAAAACACCTAAAAGTCAAAAAGGTTTAATAAATACTAAAGAATATTTAGTTCGGCCTCTGGAAAAATTATTATAGCCTCACATACGCTCCATTTTTTCGAAGAAGTTTTTTTCTTGTCTGTATTGTGTATCTCTTAGTATTGTATTAAATTTGCAGCTCGAAACGAAAAACTGTCTTATGGTGTAATGGTAGCACTACAGATTCTGGATCTGTCTGTCTAGGTTCGAATCCTAGTAAGACAACAAATAAATGCCTGATTATCAGTAGAGATATTCAGGCATTATTATTTAATACACTTCTTCGTTATTTAATAAATTTAGGGTCAAGTCAAAAAGTTGGGGGGAATGTAATAAAATATTAGTTTTGCAATAAAAAACTAATGCAGATAAGAGGATTTGAGTTATTGCTACCAGAAGGAGTTTTAGATTATTTTGAGATATTAAAAGTAGATCAGTCCAAAACTGAGACAT
>JAQVAV010000013.1 GCA_028690665.1 Paludibacter sp. | reverse complement strand
TTCTATCGGCTTTTCTGGCTTTCCACTTGTTACGTGGATGATTCCTGAAACGCTGATCCAGACTTAGCTTCTTTAGTGTGCGACTGTAGCTTTGACGAACCGGAAGATTTTCTTTTTCTGCTATCTTCTTGCATTTGTCAATAATCAATCTTTCGGTGTAATTTGCTATCTGTGGGAAACGTGATATTTTTCTCCTGAACAGTAGTGTCAATACTGGCCGTTGGATCATGGCTGTCATTACCATTTATCCGAATACTTTCTTTGAGTATTAGTTCAATCCCGGATTCGCCAATCCGGTGACGAAAATGAACTAACTCTGAGGCTTCGCACGGTTCAACTAGAACAAACTCATTCTGACCGCAGAAGTATTGATAATAAACGTTTTCACTCCATTGCTCTACCACACTTTCGTCTGAGATATTACGCAAATGCTTTAATATCAACAAGCCAACCATTAATCGAATCGGTTTGGCTGGACGTCCATTGTCTGAGCAATATAAGGGTGAGAACGATTCTTCAAACAACTGCCAATTCACCTTATTGGCTAAAATATACATCGAATGTTTTTGGTTAAGGGTATCCTCCAATCCAAAAAACATACTGCCCTGGGTTGTTTCTTTATTCTTGGGTAGCATAATTTATTGGCAAGGATTACGCATCGAAGATACTAAAACTTGCAGTATTATATAACTATTTTACATTCTATTTTATTGATATTCTTTTGTCTATCTCCTTTTTAAGACTCGACTAAATATCTTAATGAGTGATTAATATCTTTTGAGTAAACGACTGCGCCTGAATCAAATACAATCCGGAGGGAAGTTTATTTATTGCAATATGATTATCTCCTTGTGTCAAATTAATATTTAAGACGATTTTCCCCGACATATCCCGGAAAGTTACATTATTTTCTGCTTCCAATGTGTGTATAATAAGATATGTGCAGGCAGGATTCGGATATACTTTTACCATATCGGTATTCTGCCATGCCGATTCCGCTGTATTGTTTACCTGTTCTATTTTCAGGGATGAAGTTATGTCATTAAAAGCATCTCCAATCCATTTACTGCTTTTTGTAAAAGTCAAAGAATCTCCGGTAAAATTATCGTCGCTGTAAAGTGTAATTTTATATCCTGTTTTTACTTTCAGGGAACTTATATCATTATCTGCCAATCCATATTTTACCATATCCAGCGTTCTGTACTTTCCTAATTTCAGATTGACATTATATCCGTCATAATCCGAATTTTCACAAAAAGCAGCGACAACACTGTCTGTCGGGGTTTGGAGCAGCGAACCAAAAATGCCGTTGGCAGCAATAGCATACCTGCTCAAATTCCATGTCTCATCATTATATACCCAAAAGAATCCTCCCACAACGTTTTTTTCATCCTTCCACGTCTGCATTACTGTTTGTGTTTCAGCAAAATCCTGATAATTCAGCCGACCTGCGTGTAAAGATATATTATTAATATGCCAATCAGCCGGATCGTTTCCAGCACCGCCATCGTAACATTGTATGAGAATACGGTCGACAGCACCAGGAACATTATTATTAATACCGGTGGCAATAGTAGTCCAATAAGATTTATTTGTATAAGGCGCCAATGACGATTTATATCCAAGCCGGGCCATCATAACATGAAATTTGATAGCTGTATTTGAATCATAAGCATGTTCATCATCATTGTTTACGGCATCAATTTCGGAGAGCGAATCTTTGAGTATTTTGAAATTTTTATATAAAACTGTAGAAGAACCTGTTCCGTTAGAATTTATTAGGTTTTTTATGTGATCGTAAGATTCATTGCCCCATCCGCCGATACAGATTTCAATCCGGGTAACACTTGTCGGAGGAACTTTTAATGACTTTACATCCGAAATATAATATGGTTGCTTCTTATCAAAGATGTATTTCCCCTGATAGCAAATAGTATCTCCATCTGTTGTCAGCGTACCATCTTCTTCGACATTTACATTGAATAAAATAACGCAGTCGAACCCGGAATTTTTAAGTGTAGTAACCGTGGCAGGTCTTTCTCTTCTAAAATGTCCTCCTACATACACCGATGATTGAGGACTGAGTTCTCCCATTAAGGAAATTCCCAATAACATAGATGACAGGATATACATTTTGATGTTTTTCATAATATAGAGACTTTTACGAGTATAAAATAAAGGTGTTTTGGAAATTGATCAGAATAATATCAGAACACGATAAACTTAAAGTTCTGTGAATGATTCTGTGAATGTAAATAAGCAAAATAACATCCGGCAGAAAGATTCACCGGAAAATAATTAGTATTATCTTTAAAATTGGCACAGACTAATAAACGTCCGTTTGCTGAATAAACAGACATATCAGCAGGTTCATCAAGAGATATTTTAATGGATTCTCCTGCTCTAAGGCATTGAGGCCAAATTTTAATACCGGACGATTTTTTCTTCAATCCGTTCTGAACAGATCTCTTATAGACTTCGAACTGATACAATTTATTTCGTACACTCGATTCTGAACGTGGAATCTCAAGTTTTACGTAACGTGCTGTTACCGGAGTTATTATGTCTGTCTTTATATTCTGAGTTTTCACATCTCTCGCTTCAACTACTTTTGTCCAAACCGTATTGCTATCAACAAGAGGAGTAATCAAATTCAAATCAGGTTTTTCGGTACTTACATAGATATTATATCCACTAATGTTATACGCTCTGCTTTCATAATTACCGGCATCATATAACTTAAATTTTTCAATCTCATATTCATCTTCCAAATCAAGGATGACATACTTCAGAGAATCATCGGCTCCGGCCTGATCAAAAACCCAACGATTTGCAACATTAATACTACCATCCAACAAGTGTAAGGGTTCCTCATAATAATTTTTAGCATCATAATATCCCAAAACCGTTTTTCCGACACTTACAACATCGCCTCTGTCAACAGCTTCAGCAAATGTTCCAAATATATCAAATCCGTAAATACGTATTGCATTTTCGGCTTCGCCATTATCCGTACGGATTCCTCTCGAAGCCACAAATTTTATATAACGAGCTCTGACCTGAGTACTGAAAGTATCAACTTTTACATCAACATCTCCCTGATCCGTTTTATGAACTGCTAATTCCCAGTCGCTGTCTTTCACCCCGGTGGCACTTGTATAAATCCAGTATTCAGGCACGTTACCATTCCCAACTTCATAAGGAGCAACATCTCTGAATACCAATTTATTAATATCATAATAATCCGTGAGTTCAAATATCACCCACGGATTTTCTGTTTTATCTTCGCACCACTTTTTTTTTTCATCAATATACAGCAGATTAAATGCGCTTTCGCCATCATTAGCCTGACCACTGCTGGCATAGATGCTCACGACTTTATTACCCAAACCTTTGAACGGATAATATCCGATACCTTTGCCTTTGGGATAATCGGGTACCGGATCGGCTGCAACTGTTTTGGACGGATCATAAATGGCAACCCCGACTTTAGAATCGGCACAGCCATAATACAAATACCATTTACTTTTATAATAAACTAATCCTTCGATAAAAACAGTTCCATCTACATACTGACCGCTTTTCTCATAACTTTCTATCGGACGGAAGAAAGGGACATCCAATCTGTCAATTAAACTTGTAGGATTATTAGCATCAAAAAGCATTTGTCCGGCGCTGTATGTCCCTGCATTAAAGCGATAATCTCGATCGGAATCCGTTCTGTTTTTACCATTATAAAGTAATAAAATTCCTTTATCTGTAATGATTGCAGGTGGCCCGCATTCAACAAGATCACTATCGAAATAGCCTTTACGTGTATTTGCCAATGTCAACAAATTACCACCAGCATCTTCTACCGGTGTCCAGTCAACTAAATTGTCGGATACAGCAGCATAAGTTTTATACTCCCCCCAATACATAAAATACTTTCCATTCACTTTTGCAATTACCAACTTATCATCAACAAGTTTAGTAACAACAGAAGCCGATTTACTCCATGTATTTAGATATTTGCCATCGTAAGCTTTTGCAAAGGCGGGACCATGTTTTGTCCAAGTGATAAGATCAGTAGATGTTGCCACACAAAGACGGGCTACACTACGATTCCATGCTGTATAAAAAATAACATAGGTTCCATCTTCTGTTACAGCCACGCGGGGATCTTCACATCCTCCTGGCCATTCATAATACTTGTTATTCTCATCAGGGAACAGAACCGGAGCCGAACGTTTGCTCATAGTTGTACCATCCTCTGTTTCGGCCAGTCCGACACGCGAAACTCTTTTTCCAATTCCTGTAGCGGAATTATCCTCAGCCCGGTATAAGACACAAATTTTTCCATCTTTTACCACCGCAGCCGGATTGAAAGTATCGCTTTCTTCCCATTTGACATCGGCCTGATTCATTGGACAAAAAAATACCGAGTTTGCATTGGGAACAATAATCGGATTTGCACTTTCAGGTCTTTCAAATCCTCCCAAAGCCCAATCCGGAAGTATATTTTCTGAAGTCTGAGAGAATAAGTTTATTTGAATAAAACAAAATAACGTAATATATACAATTCTAAATTTCATAAAAACAGTTATTAATATTAACAGTCAGCATTGTTAATTAATTCATATTATTCTGAGTTTTTGGATATTAGTAAAAAAATCCCGGTTAATAAATTTCACCGGGATTTTCCACTTATAGTCTGGATTTTACTTGACTATCAATTTAGCTTGTTTAGTTGATTTACTATCTCTAAGTTTTAGGATGTAGCTACCCTCAGCAAGCGAAGTTGTCGGAATACGGGTTGCTCCACTTATATATTTATCAAACACTAAGCTACCCTGAAGTGTGTAAATTTTAAGATTACCTGTTTCATTCAGATAAAGAACACCTCCCTGATTTACAGGATTTGGATATACTACCAAACTTTCGGCATCTGATTTAATAATGTTGAATCCACTAACCGGTTCTCCTCCATAAATTTCAAACTCACGAAGACGATTCCAACCATCACTTTGCATTTCTACAGGAACCTCTAATTTAACAAAACGAGCATTTACTGGAGCATCCAATTTTGCAATCTTTGGATCAGGACCTACCACTATGGTATCTAAAGTCCAATCATCATTTTCAATTATTGAAGAGTCCGGAGTGTAAGTTCCACTATATACTTCAGTCCAATCTGCATCGCTTCCTGTAGTGTTTACATATACTTTATAACCTTTAAGCCAATCTTCTTTATCATAAACTTTAAATGAATCAACACTATAAGTTTGTTCCAAATCAATGATTGCATACGCATCTCCGTTTTCAACACTAAATGCCCAAGGATCACATTTTATTGTATCCAATTCATAGGTTGTTTGATCTTCGGTTATATAACTTACGTTACCATCAAGAAGATTACATGGAGTTTCGCGGTCGCTGGCATAACTACTAGCACTTACAACTGTCTTTCCTACGCTGATCAAATTACCTCTGTCAACATTTTCGCTTTTGGTTCCGTAAATATCTACACCATAAATCCATACAGCACTTGCAGTGCTGCTATCATCATTTATCCCCTTATATAATGTAAGTTTTATGTAACGGGCATTATCACCTAACCAATCAACATCAATTGTATTTTCTCCATCTGTAAACTCCCCTGCGACTGTCACAAAATCTTCATCGGCAGTACCAGTTGTACTAACTGCAATATCATAACCAGAAATATTAACAGCTGATGATTCAATAGTCTGACCATCACGAATAACGATTCTGTTTATTTTATAGATATCAGTCAATGAAAAAATGACCCAAGGTTCTGCCGAACTATTATCACACCACTTATTGCCTGTACTACCATTTGTATTTAACCTTTCTCCGAGCAAAAGTTTGTACGGACTTTCAGTATCATTCGATTTAGCACTGTATGAATGAATATTCACAATACGTTTACCTGCAGGAAGACCATAGTTAACACTAATCAATCCGTCCGGTGCAATATCGACAGTCATTGTATATGTTTTTGTTGTAGTACCATCTTCAGCTGTAACGACAATATCAAAAACAGTTTCAGTGTCTGTTAAAGTTTGTTCTCCTAAACCTGAAATCTGAGCATTTGCTTCTGTTGCTTCAGCGGAGATTGTTACTTTCTCAGTTCCGAACGGGGCATCAACAAAATAGTGCAGAGAATCGGTCACAAAATCGGGAGAGAAAAATCCGACATTGCATGATAAACTTTTCAAAGTAGCAATTTTAGACTTTGCAGCCCGATTGACAACAACAGTATATTTTTTGGTATGCGTTCCATCTTCAGCCGTTACATTTATTTCAAATGTATTTTCTCCAATATTTAAAGTTTGTTCTCCTGCTCCGGTTACAGTTGCTTTACTACTTGTTGCTGAAGCCGAAATTGTAATACTTTCAATCTCTTTATCTACATTTACAGTATACTCAGTCACATCACCGCTGAATTTAGGAGACATCGAACCTTTAGAAACAGATAACAAACTAAGAGTTGCATCATCGGAACTCACGGTTGCAGGCGTTCCATAAACTTCAGCTTCAAAAATACGGGAAGTTGAAGTTGGATCACCAGCTTTATCGTAAGGAATTTCAATTTTCACAAAACGTCCCATAACTCCTGTCAATGGATAATCTTTGATGTCCTCAGCATCTTCATAGTTTGAATCTACAACTTTTGTCCAGCAATCGTTAGAGTCTTCATTATACATATTAATCAGGCTTAAATCCGGAGCATATCTGCTTACATAGATATTACATCCCTGCATATTGAGAGTTCCTGTTTCAAGAAAATTAGCATCGTAGATTTTAATATCCGAAATATCGTACAAACCTTCCAAGTCAATAATCGTATAGCGTTGATTAATATCTTCTCCATAACTTCCAAAACACCATTTGTCATACATATTGGTTTTATTACCATCTATGATATTGATTCCGGTTTCTCTTTTACTAACAGCATCTTCTGTTGCTAAAACTGTTTTACCTACACTAATCAGATCTCCTCTGTCTACAGCAGAATCATAAGTACCATATATATCAAAACCATAAACACGAACTGCATTTTCCGGATTTCCGTTGTCAGCACGGACTCCTTTATCAAGCACCAAGAACTTAACATATCTTGCTTTTACCGGAGCATCCAATTGCACTGTTTTAATAATACTGTCGCCTTCTCCTGTTCTGTAAGCAACCTCGGTCCAATCGGTATCCTCCCATCCACCAATCACTTCATCGTAAGCTTTATCTGTCACGAATATTTTATATTCTGCAATATTCCCATTATCAAGCTCCCGAATCCGGGCATCCGTAATAACAAATTTATCAACATCGTAATAATTAGATAATTCAAAAATAACCCAAGGTTGAGCGGAACTATTATCACACCATTTATCCTCATTAGATGACATATCGGGAAGAAGAAGGTTGGTTGCTCCTTCTTCTGTTCTTGTCAGTGCACTAAATGAGTGAATGCTCACGATCTGTTTCCCAACTCCGTTAGTTGGCATACGGCTTATCAAATGAGATTCTCCTTTTGCAAGAAATCCCAATGATATTACTGCCGCAAAAATCAAAGAGAGTAGTTTTTTCGTTTTCATAACATTTTTAATTTAAGTAATTATTTTTATTCTATAATTTCAAAAAATAGTTTCATAGTTAGCTTTACTAAAAAACAACGCTAACTATGAATTTATTAAATATTATTTTAGAACAAGCTGCGTCATAGAAACCAAACCTTCCGACCTCAACCTGTTCGATGACAAATCGGTAAATTTATAGGTCATATCCAGTGTAGTAGTAACCTTTTCATATCGCAAATCGGTTGAATTTTCCATTTTACTAATACTCTTGGTTGCTTTTTCCAATACAAAATTCAAATCAGAATTAGTACTTTCCATGGAAATTGAATCATTCGAGTGGAATGTAATATTGATAATATATTTATCCCGGTCAGAAGTATTTCGATCGGTCATGCCTGCATAAAAATAACACACACTATCGGAAATCGCATATAAAGTTTTGACAGACGTCGTAACTTTCTGATCCTCATCATTAATTTCAGCACTTCCTTTGGTTTTAAATACAGTCGTTGTACCGGAATATGTACCGGAATAATCATTTTTCAACTGTAAATGATATAACGCTTTTGTATAAATATTATCCGCCAGCACATACTTGGAAGTATTTTTTATCTGAATAGGAATTACATAATCTTTATATTTATCCGTAATTTTATTTAAATCAACAATCAATTTTGTTACTCCTGTATCATTATTTTTTGCTATATCTACAACTGTCTTTTCAAAAGAAAAGACACCATCCGGCACACTCTGATAATACAATAAACTATCTTTTCTGTATTTTTCAAAATTATATTCGGACAATGTATCCGGATCAAAATCTAAATTTACAACGACATCTTCTTTATTAGTCGAAGTTCCACTGATAGAAGTTGCTATCGGGATCTCAACCACTCCCGTTGATGAGACATCAATGTCCTGATCAATCCATCCATTTTTCGTGAGTAAAACAAGTTTTTCAAACTGCTCCTCGGGCAAGCCATCACTACAGCTATAATTAAAAGCTATTAACAGGATGACTATAAAATATATTACTTTCTTCATATTTACTTAACTTATAATTTTCAATAATTACCAACCGGGATTTTGTGTAAGCTTTTTATTTCGCACCAATTCATATTGGGGAATCGGCCATAAATACATTTTTGGATCAAGAAAAATTTTCGGGTAAGTACTTACCAACGTTGACTTATAAAAACTTTGTTTTTGAGAATTGGTCTGATTCATCTCAATATTGTATCCATATATAGGGATATTTTCTTCAATTGCAGCATCTTTCCAGCGTCTCAGGTCATAGTAACGTTTCGACTCTGCAAATAATTCAATCTGTCTTTCATGTTTCAGAGCAGTTCGGAATGCATCCTGATCCTGATATACATTATCTGCAAGGTCAGGTACACCAGCCCTCATTCTGACAGGTTTCATGCCCTTACGCATTTCTTCCACATCTCTCTTAATTTCAACCTCATCTCCGTTAAACAAGGTTTCTTTATAAGTCTGGGTTAATTCATTCACAGCTTCGGCATACCAAAGTAAAACATCGGCATATCGAATAGCTGGTTCGAATTTTTCAACAAGATATCCGCCCTCAGTAAGAGCATCTTCCGGATTATAATACTTTTTCAACCCGATTCCGGTTACAGGATAATTACCCTCAGTTCCATATTGTTTCCCATCTGTCTGATCTTTATAATAAAAAACTTGTTTATTCTGATAAGTCTTTTCCCCTGCACTTGAACATTCCCATACACTACCCGGATAAGCAATAGACGCATAGAAGCGTGGTTCCCGGTTAGCATACTGCAACGAGACACCTCTTGAAAGAAAATCATATTCTGAGGCAGTTGTTGTGAATCCATCTTCAACATAATCTCCTGTAGCTTTTGCTTCATCAATTGTACGACCATCTTTCATGCAATAGGCATCTACCTGTTTCAAAGTAACAGCAATAGCATTAGTTCCTTCTAAGGAATAAGGCATTAAAAGCTTTACCAGATCCGCTATACCATAATCATTATCATTAGGCCTTGTAAAAATAATTTCCGGATTTTTTGATGCTGATACGGCACCATCAAAAACCCGACGATATGATTCGAAAGGATCTATATCGGCCCAACCATCCGGAAAATTTTTATCTGAATAATTAGCATTATATGGAGGCTTAACTGTTGTACTCGTTGTATCTACAGTCAACAAGCTATATTGTTTCAGGTTTATAACATCCAATGCTGCTGCTGCTGCCCGTGCCCACTTACTTTCGTCATAGTCCTGTGGTATTAATTGCGTTCCATCATTGTTTTTCAACTCAAACAAATCTTTGTTACCGTTATACAACGGACTTGCCGCATATAAATATAATCTGGCACGAGCCGCTAAAGCAGCTCCCCTTGTAGGACGACCAATATTGTTAGCCGTACGTGTTAATGGCAGATTCCGAGCTGCTAACAAAAAATCAGTTGCAATGAAATCTACGCATTCGTCAAAAGTGTTTCTCTGTACAGAAAGTTCAGAATAAGTCATGCTGATATCGAAACCATCTTCCGGAATAAGAGGAATCGGCCCATACTGACGTAGTAATACCCAATAGGCATACGCCCTTAAGAAACGGGCTTGCGCTTTTAAATCCGAACGCTCAGCCATAGTCATTTCCGTACATTTATCTACATATTTAATAAACGTCGAGGCTTTACGTACCGGTTCAAACACACGCTTCCATTTATCTTCCAATAGCGTTTCGGAAGGACTATATTCTCCATTCTGATAACGTTTTGTATAATCATCCATTTTGAGTAGATCATCGGAAGCAAAAAGAGCATAGCCTCCGGTGTAATAAGCATCCCTCCCTCCGGAAGATATATCTGAAACATCGACATACATTACTTCGAAAGCGTTTGACAGGAATCCTTCGACATAAGTTCTTTTTGTAAAAGCAGAATCCAGGGTCAATGTATCATCAAAGTATTGATCAACATCAAGATAATGACATGAAGCAAGCGTTGATATTATCAAAAATAATCCAACGATTTTAAATTGCATTTTCATAATATATCTTTTATTCATATATATTTAAGATTAGAAATTAATTGTAAAATTGAATGAGAAAGTTTTAGAAAGCGGGTATTTTGCACCATTACTAGAACTTAATTCGGGATCCCACCATTTAAAAGGGCTAAATACCATAAGGTTTTGTCCGATAAACCCGAGACGCATATTCGTAGCATGCAGCGACTGTACTAATGTTCGGGGAAAATTATATCCGAATTCTAAATTTTTCAGTCTCAAATAACGGCCATCACGCAACCAGAATGTAGACTGCTGAAAATTATTTTTACTTCCGGAACTTGAACCATAAGATAATCTTGGTAAAATTGCATTCGAATTTTCAGTAGCTGCGGTACCTGAGATTTCTCTTGAAATCCAACGATCTTCAGGATTAGTCATAGCTTCCAAAATATTACCTACACTCCCTCCCGAAAATGGTTGAACACTGTTTCCTGAAAGGAAGAAATCAACCATTCCGGCACCTTGTAAAAGAATATTAAAGTCAAAATTTTTCCAACTCAGACTTAATCCTGTTCCATATACAAATGAAGGAACAGTGGTAGTTCCGATGGGCACAATATCATCATCATTAATAATACCATCTCCATTCACATCTTTATATTTTATATCTCCCGGAAAATATGTTCCATAAGCCAATTGACTCGGGCTATTGTCAATATCTTCCTGATCTTTAAACAAGCCCAACGCAACCAAACCACGACTCTGATTCCAACGGTATCCTTTCCTCATTTGATACCACAATGCATTATCTGCTTCATCATAATTCAAAACATCGGTAGTTGCATAAGTAAAGTTACCTCTCAATGTAAAGTTTACTTTACCGATTTTATCTGAGTATGAAGCAACACCGTCCATACCATGAGATTTCATCTCGCCGATATTGGCCCAAGGCCGCAAGTCCTGCAACCCGGTAGAGTATGGCATCAAATTTCGTTGTATAAAAATATTTGAACGATGGTCTGTAAATGCATCTATCGTAAATGTTATTTTATTTTTCAATAACACAAGGTCAAGCCCAATGTCATGTTTCTTGGCAGTTTCCCAAGTTAGATTTGAAGATCCAATGGTTGTAATGCGATACCCCTGCATATAATTAGAACTATATTCACCCCAATTATATGAACTTGAGGTATCAATAAAAGACATATACGGGAAACGCTTTTCGTACTCATAATCCTTATCTGTCAACTTATCGTTTCCAACTTCTCCGTAAGAATAGCGAATCTTAAACATATCCAACCAACTGACATTTTGTTTTACAAATGGTTCTTCGGAAATCACCCAAGCCCCTGATACCGCAGGGAAAAAGCCAAATCGCTCACCGGGTTCAAAATTTTCAGACCCTGTATATCCAAAGTTAAAATCAAATAAATATCTGTCTTTATACCCATAAGTTGCACGTCCGGATAATCCAATATTTCTAAATGGTATTGACGATCTGACATCCTTCGTAACATTAACAGTATTTACTCTCTCCTGTTGATAGTACATCAAAAGTCCCGTAATTCTATGATCCTCACCTATCTTTGTATTATAATCCAATTTGGCCTCCGTATAAGATCGTCTGTTTCCATCTGATTCACCAGATTGACTCATCAACGACTCAGAAGCAACTCTGGTCATTATCAAATTACCATCGCTATCGCGCTTTCTTTCAGCACGCCATAATTCCGGGTTTTTAAAACGGTTAATAGTATTTTCATTTTCAGTATCAAAAGAAAATGTTCCGATAAAACGCAAACCTTTTGTCACAAAATCTAAATTTTGCTCTAACGTAATATTCGTTTCCGCTTTATTTTTCCACACCGTTTTATATCCGGTATTATTTAACTGAACTTCAGGATTCATCTCATCATTGGAGCCATAAGTTGGAATGTATCCATTCGAATACATGCGAGGAACCGACAGGGGAGTAAGATTTGAAAGCGACCCCCATATATAATCTGAAGAATAGCCTGGTTTTGTCTGATTAACTAAATATCCCGAAACCCCCATCTTCAATAAAGTAGTTTTTGTGACGTTTACATCTACATTTGAACGATAGTTATACCTTGAGTAAGCAACATTCGTACTGTATTTGTTTACGTTAGTTGTTCTATAAATACCTCCTTCATTATAATAGCTACCTGAAACATAATACCGTGCGGTAGAACCTCCACCACTCAAAGATAATGTTCCACGATAATTAGAAGCTCCATTTTTTAATATAACATCCTGCCAATTTACATTAGGGAATAAATCCGGATCTAAATTTCTTCGAATGATTTCAATATCCTGATCAGAATAAATTGGTTCCTGATACCTTGTCAAACAAGCTTCATTTGCCATCTCTGCATAAGTAATTCCGTCCGTATATATAGGAGTCCGGGAACGGGTATTATAACCATATTCAGCTTTAAAATTAATATTCACCTTCCCGGCACTACCTCTTTTAGTAGTAATAAGGATAACTCCATTAGCACCACGCGAACCATAAATAGCCGTAGCAGAAGCATCTTTCAGCACACTGAAAGATTCGATATCTTCATAGTTTAATTCATCCAACGAACGTTCAATACCATCCACCAAAACCAGAGCTTTTGAATTAGCCCCAAAGGTACTGATACCACGCACCCAGAATTCCGTTTTATTTTCACCTGGTTCGCCACTACTTTGATATCCGATAATTCCGGCAACATTTCCAACCAATGCATTACTAAGATTTGCCGTAGGTACATTCAACTTGGAAACATCAACCGTAGTAATTGCTCCGGAAAGAGTCGCTTTTCTTTGAATAACCCCAGCTGCTGAAACTACCACTTCATCCAGTTTCTTATTTTCGTCCTCTAATTGAACATTGAATTGTCCTTTAACGACCGGAAGTTCAACAACCTTATATCCAACATATTTAACAACCAAAACATCATATTCACCGGCCTTAATAGTATATCTACCATCAATATCTGTTGTAGTTCCCAAACCAGGCTGATCTTTAACGATAATTGCTACTCCTATTAAAGGTTCGCCTTTTTCATCTGTGATTTTTCCGCTTATTGTCTTTGTTTGCGATTGTGCAATTACGCTAATAACAAAAAACATCAGCAATAAAGTACTTATAATTCTATGATTTATTTTTTTCATATTACTAAACTATTACAAGACAATTAACTTACTCAACAAGAATTTTTCTGATCAAACTATTTTCCCTGTCCGCCACGTACCATCCATCATCCGCCGGATTATAGGTAATACATTCAGGCTGATTGAAAAGTGATTCCAACGGATCTCCATCTTTGTAGCCAGACGTTCCGCCCACACCGGCAAAAGTAGAAACTACGCCATCAGGTGTGATCTTACGAATACAATGATTATATTTATCGGGAACATAAAGATTCCCATCGGGATCAAAAGTTCCTTGCCCAGGAGTATCAAACTTTGCTGCAGGGCCAATTCCATCTAAATATCCACTAGCATTCCATTGTCCAGCAAAAAGTGTCGGGTTTTCAACCTTACGGGTAGATTTATTGTATTGAGCCCGGTAAATACAATGTTTATTTTTAATAATAATATATAGATATTCTCCCTGCGGATCGAATGCCAGCTTTAACTCTGTATCAGAGCCATTTAACTGGAACATTTTTTCATATCCCATAGTAGCCTTATCTGCTTTATAAATATAACCGTCCATCTGGCTATTAAAGAAAATATCACCAGTCGTAGGATGAACTGCAATTCCGGTAGCCTTAAATGTCAAAGTAGCTCTGATATACGGTTTAATAACACTAAATCCTTCATTTCTGGTAAAATATGCAATAGCAGCGTCAGTCGACATATTATTGTCGTCAAAAATTGTCTGTAACATAAATAATGTATCCTGCGCCAGATTGAACGCCAAAGCTGTCGGAGACTGGAATACACCTGCTGAATTACGCATTATAGTTTCCACATTACCATCGACATATTTTCGTAATCCGCCATCAGAACTCTGTCCACGACCTTCATCAATAAAAAATAAAGTTCCATCCTGGTCAAACGCGATATTCCACGGACGTCTGAGCGTAGCAGTATTAACATCGCCGTCATCTATACCCGTAACACCATTTTGTCCACAAACGGTACTCACATTTTCGCTAAAGAAATATTTAAACTGGGTAGGATATACATATTCTTTTACATCCGGTGACTTGCCTACAACAAGCTTCACAAATCCTGAATCTGCCCTTGAAGGGACAATCGCATAAACAGCCTCTCCATCACAGCCAATGATCGCGGCTTTTTTACCATTTACATAAACTTTAAGATAGGAAGTATCAGTTCCAAAGTTTGTTCCGTGTAAAATCAGCTTTGTAGCTACACCTCCACTATCGGGATAATAATTTGTAATGGCCGTTTCAACATTCGGATCAGGAGGAGATACGACTAACTCATCATCCGAACCTGAATTACATCCAATAAAATTAAAGGATAAAAAAATCAGGATAGAAAAAAACAACAATCCTTTGACAGGATATTGTACATATTTTTCTTTTGTTTTCATGATATTTTTAAAATTGTTTAATTATGATTTTTATATATGAATTTGACTTTTATTTGTAACAGTTTTACAAAAACGGTTAATCAATCTTAACACGAAGCAAAAGTATACAAATGATTTTTGTCACAAACAGAATAAGGGAACTGATTTATTTGATGGCGAGAAAGTAAACTATTATGACATTAAACTTTACTGCCGATATCATTTAAAATAAACGAAACAAGCACTAAACTTACTATTTTGAAGGAGAAAAGACAGAAAACTTATTTTATATATACATAGGTGCAGATTAAACAAATATCAATGTTTACAAAAAAACGATTGCTGATAAACACTATATTTTACCAATTTATTTTGTTTAAATTTGTGAATTTAAATATATAGACTCATATAAATATATGTAACAAGTCGTCCAGAATCTGAAAAAGCACACACTCTTTTAAGATTCAAAAGAGTGTGTGCGTTCTATTATTGATAACTTATTTTACGATTAATCTACCAAACCGGGCAGTAGTTCCCATTGTAAACTTAACAATATAAGTTCCCTGAGAAAGACGGTTAGTAATTGTCGCATTAGCTTCAATATTCAGTTGTTCGAGCAATGCGCCCTGTAAAGAATATATGCACAACTGTCCTTTTTCAGAATTGTTTACTTTAAAGCTCTGACCTTCAGACAACATATTTGGATAAATTACAAACTGATTCTGAGCTGACTGTTCAACATTAGTAGTCGATACAGGGCTAAATGCCTGCAATTCAGGGTAGCTTACTCCTTCATTAATTTTCCAGATACTTGCAAAGTTCCAACCCATAGTTCCACTATAAAATGCCTGTGTTTTAGCATCGGTATCAGCTGTCATATTAGCTCCGTTACGACCATCTACAGTGAGTTCTGTAGTAGCCACTGCAAATGAAGATAAATCATATTTACCCAGTACGGTACTACTTATCGAATAATTATTAGCCATAGTGCAAGTGCGGCTATTATCATCAAAAATTCTAACCAAATTCGTCAATTCATAATTTTTCGACAAAATTGAATCTGCAAGATTTACATTATTCTGAATAATTACATCGCCAGCTACTGCACTGCTGTTATCATGATATCCGGCCAAACCTACAGCCCGGTCGTTTGCATCTTTTACATTTCCTGTAAAATAACAATTTTCAACTATACCTTTCATCACTGTACCTGTCAAACCGCCTGCCTGATAGTTTGTAGAATAAACATTTGCATCGCCGTAACAATTACGTACAGTGGCTCCGGCTCCTGATTTATCATTATTATAATCGTTTACGCCCCCTACCAAAGAACCGACATGGTCATAACCATTAATCTGGCTGTTTGACACATAACATTCTTCTATTAAACCACCTTGCATTTGTCCAATAATTCCACCAACATTTTGGTCAATACCAGTTATAAGTGCAGATTCAACCCCTAATTTTTTGATCGTAGCACCCTTTGTTGCATTAAATAAACCAGTACCTTTTACTTTTGCTTTCTGATCAGCCCACTTTGTGTTAGTCACATTTGATATTACATGACCATTACCATCGAAGGTTCCGGTAAATGGAACATCTATACTGCAAAGACCATCAAAAGTTACACCTGTCAAATCCAAATCGGCCATCAATTTATAATTCTTAGCCGGATATGTTTCAACTATCGCTAAACCTGACACTGTTGATATTTCAACCGGATCCGCATCATTCGGAACCAAAGCCACGGTAAAGCTTGTAGGTGAACCTGAAGTAAGATTAAAATCAGCTTTAGGAGATATCGTGATTGTCGCTGTTTCTACTGAACTAACAGCACTATTCATTGTAAGAACATTGTTAGCATCAATAGTAATATTGCTGTTATCGGTTGTAAATGCAATTGCATTTTTAGCATTATTAGTTACTACTAATTTATTCAAATCAACAGATCCCGTGGAAACAAGCGCACCATTATTAGCTGAAAATACAGTTACATCTTGAGGTGATGTCTGCCATTTAAGTACCGGATAACCGCCGGTTGGTAACATTGCCCATGTGTTGGTAAAATCCCATCCCTGTGTTGTTTCATAAAAAGTGCTTGAAAGAGCATCTGCATCCGAAGGTAAATTAGCTCCATGAAGTTTATCTGTTGCTACATTAGAATCTGATGTTGATGCTACAGAGCCGTTAGGGTTCATTATTGTTGTACTGATTGAATAATTGGATGTTAGCGTATAATTACTGGCATTTCCGTTTTGAACAATCCTGCAATTTGCACCTCCTATAATCGAAGAAGCAAGATTAACACAATACTCAATGGTTATTCCACCACTGTTATCAACCAAAGCTACAATTCCTCCGGGACGATCGATTGCTGTAGGTATAGCTACTTTTCCAGAAAAATAACATTTCGAAACTTTCGAGCCGGCATCGAGTATAACTCCTCCAATTCCACCTGCCTGAGAAGACCGGGAATAAACATTGGCTGTAGAATAGCTGTTTTGAACTACTGCACCTCCATAAATCTTACCTGCTATTGATGCCACATGATCCAAACCTTCGATATAACTATTACTTACGTAACATTGATCTACCGTACCTCCGTTCATCAAACCAATTAAAGCACCCACTTCTTTGTTGGCAACAATGCTGGCCCCTTCAATTCCTAATTTTTCAATTGTAGCACCTGAAGTTGCTACAAATAACCCCATGTTATTAGTAGAAGTATTACTATAAGTAAGTCCTTTAATTATATGACCATTACCATCAAAGGTTCCGGTAAAAGGATTTGAAGAACTACAAAGTCCTGAGAATGGAATTCCAGTCATATCTAAATCAGCCGTTAGCAAGAAGTCCATATTTGGAAATTGAGTTACTGCGTTTAACTCAGCAGGTGTAGAAATAGTAATTGGACCAGTAGGAAACAAATGAATGATCAACTGATCTGTTTCAGTAAAATCAGAATTCACTGAAATTGAAATGATAGCATCTTCCGGAGTGTTAATATCATGAGCAGTAGCAATGTTACCTTCTATGGTAATTTTATCGCTAGTAGTACTAAATGATAATACCAAACCACGATTTGAAACAAGATCATTCAAATTGATTTGATCTCCATTCTGTAATGAATAACTACTTGCTAAACGTAAAGCTGAAGAGTTAACAGGAGCTGTTTGCCATTGCAATACAGGATAACCGTCTCCCAACATCTTCCACACACCAGTACTTTCAGTAAAATCCCAACCCAGGGTAGTGGCATAAAAACCTGATGTTAAAGCATTTTCATCTCCCCCGGGGATATTTTCACCATGCCTTTTATCCGCCCCATAGTTGGCATCGTCAGTCGGTACAGTGGATCCATCATAATTATTTATATCAGAGGATAACTTACAACTTGAAATAGAATAATTTGATGTCAAAGTAACATCGCCATCATTACTACCAGCAATACGTAAATTGCCACTACCTAATATATAAGGGGCAAGATTAACACAGTATTGAACAACAGGCGTTCCTGAATCACGCCAAGCCAAAATACCGGCCGGGCGACTATTGGTTGCACAACGAACAATGCCGGAAAAATAACATTTCGAAATTGTAGTACTATTATCATTTGCTACTCCAACCAGACCACCAGCCTGATATTCACGGGAATAAATATTAGCTGCGCCATAACAATTCTGAATATTCGCAGCTCCGGTAGCATCGCCACATAATGAACCCACATGATCACGACCTTCGATATAACTATTAGCAACATAACACTGTTCCAAAGTTCCACCCTGGAAAACGCCGGCAAAAGCACCTATTCTTTCATTACCGACAATATTCGCATTTTCAATACCAAGATTACGAATAGTAGCTCCGTTAGTTCTCGAAAACAGACCCCGTTCAGCCGTAGAACTGTCATCTACTTTTATACCATAAATAATGTGCCCCTGGCCATCTAATGTCCCGGTGAAAGTTCCTATAGGAGCCCAGTCTCCGGTTAACGTGATGTCGGATGTCAGTACATAGCTACCACTCAGGTCATTTGCAATTGCAGCCAAACCTGCCGCATCCGAAATTGAGGTCTGGCCATACATGAATGTTGAAGTCATGCCAATAATGACAAGCGCCAACATTTTTCTTAGTAAATAGTAATTCTTTTTCATAAAAAAAAATTTAATTTGATTAACAAAAATTATTTTAATCGCAAGAGCAAAAATAAATAAATTGAGATTCCATTATCTGGCAAAACCTGGAAGTTTAGCTGTTTGTCAAAGAAGTGAACTATTATGTCATTTATATTTACTTTTAGAATAAATTTAACACACAAACAGTCTAATAAAAACAATATCTGAAGTCCGAAATACAAATTAATAATTTAGAAATCAAACTATTAATAACAAAATCCGGAAAAGTTCAGTTCTTAAAATTGAGCAAAGCCTTTTGTATTTATCCGAAAGGAAATATAGAAATGCATGGCCAGCTTGATGTACACTCTCCCTTTTTTAAATATGTAACCTTTACTTATAAACTACCCTCAACGGAGGATTGCAGATGATCAGATTTGGAAAAACATATTGCTTAAAATTTCAATTCTACAACTACCGGATAATGATCCGATGGAAGTCTTGGGGTTCCTGTAATTACTGTTGTTTCTGCGGGGAAATCACGGGGATGTGAAGGTTCTCCATCTGCATCAGTCCAATAAATATCAGTCAGGATTCCATATCGCAATGGAGTAAACTGATCACTAATAAATACATGATCAATTCTCTGATTTGTAGTATTATTTATATCAAAACTATTAAACGTTCCATTCAAATCGTGGACAATTGGTGCAGAGACATAACTATCTTTCAGCAAACAAGAAGTAGTAATTATTTGATAACCTTCAGCATACTGGTCGGTATTAAAATCTCCAGTAAGAAAAACGGGTTGTCCGTTGGCTATTTCTTTTATTTTCTCAATCACTAACTCCGAGCTATATTTGCGCGCATCAACTCCGATATGATCCATGTGAAGGTTGAATGCAAAAAAAGTAAATTGTGTAGATTTATCTTCAAATTCGCCCCAGGTACATATCCGGTTCAATGCAGCATCCCAACCTTTACTTGGTATATCGGGAGTTTCGGACAACCAGAAGTTACCCGAGTTAAGCAGTTCGTATTTATCCGTCTTATAGAAGATAGCCGAATATTCATCGTCGGTAGGATTGGTTCCCCTACCCCGTCCGATATAGCTATAATTAAACTTCGACAGAACACTTAACAAGTCTGTAATTTGATTATTTTTACACTCTTGTGTCCCAACAATATCCAAATCATGGAAAAGAATCATATTAGCTATTACCGGATAACGATTAACCCAGCCATTGCCATTTTCCGCATCGCTCGTATTATCGTTACGGACATTAAATGACGATACTTTGATAGTTCTCTCCTGAGCGACCAAGAAGATAAAAGAAAGAAAAAATACTAATAATAAATTTGTTCTTTTCATGTGTTTATAATTGTTTCTTAGTTGTAGCTACTTGTACTGATAAGTCATGATAAATAATGTCAGACCTTTTTTCTGTCATGCTCGTTTCATTTTAACACCTATAAATATTTATTTTAATTTAAAATTTCAGACAAGAAATAAATTGATATTCCATAGCATTATAGATTTTAATAATTATTTTTCAATCATTAGTTTCCCTGTTTGTTGCTGAATGATTTTACCGGAGGAAAACGCTGAAACAGTATAGAAAAATATGCCCGACAGAGCATGTGAATTAGTCCAAACTAATCGGTTTTTGCCTGCCTGAGCCGGCCATAACTGTGAATCAACTAAAATTCCGGTCGTAGTATAAACTTTTAGATGAATTGAACCTGTCCCGGCAGGTACAGTGCAAACGATATTGGTTTTATCTGTAAAAGGATTTGGATAATTAGCCAACAAATAATTTTTATTTTCATAAGGCACATAAACTCCACTGCCCGATTCAGATGCAAACAATTGCCACTCCGCAAACTGGGTCATTTCACTGGCTTTACTTTCCAGTACTTCCAATTTGAAAAACCGGTATTCTTTTGCTGAGACACACGGAAAGTACTCCGTCTCAAAGCGATACAAAAAGGAAATACCATAAACACTATCAAGCAGGATCCAACTTTCGCCATCATTCGATGCATACAAATTCCACGCAACGGGATCACGTTCAGGATAATCATTGGCCGATGTCAGACTATACTGCTGCAGGATGATCGGTTCCGAAACTTCGTATTGTACCCAGAAATGATGTCTGCCTGCAAGTAAATATTTTGTCGTAGGACTATTGTCTATCAAATTGGGATAATTTTCATTGTCCACAGAACTTTCAAACTGGGCGGATAAACTTCCTTCAGATCCGGAAGTGACCGATGTACTGCTTATTGAATTTCCATGCAACTCTAATTCGGCAATCTCTACTTTATCGGTATCCCTATCGGCAACACTATCTATAATTAAGCGGAAATAAGTGTATTTTCCTGTATTTGAAATATCATAATTGTTTTGCTGATAAGTTTTTTCAAAATCAATATTTTTCCGGCTGCTTAACGAAACCCAGCGTTCACCATCGGTAGATCCTTTCAACATCCATGTTCCGGGATTGCATTTTTTATTTTCCCCAACCATAATGGAATAACCCAATAGGCGTGTCGGAAATTTAGTTTGGTATTGTATCCAGTTTTCTCCAGACAAGGACATTGAAAAAACAGTCTTTCCATTATTATCAACGAGTCTTCCTAATTCTGATTCATTCTGATTTGAAGAAGAACTTAACACCCCTTTTCCAGAAGTTATATCATTATAGAAATCAACACCTTTCCTTACATCTCCAAACAATTGCCATTCAGCAATTTCCGTTTCCGAAGTATTTCCATTATTTTCTGTAACATGAAGTTTAAAATAGCTGTAAGTATCCTGAACATCGCAACTGTAAACTCCGGTCTGAGAATTATCATCAAAGCACTGATTTTCACGTCGGTCGGCAATCATCCAGAATTTTCCGTCTTTAGACGCATATAATACCCAGTCTTTAGGGGCTTTATCAGGGTCGTTACCAGATGTCAGAGTATAAGAAATCGGTGCATATTCTCTGGAGGCAGTATATTGTACAGAAAAGTCAGTTTTCGAAATATTAAAATTAGTTGGCAGCTGATTATCAATAAGGTTGCCGGCAACATCACATTCCGCAGTTATTACACCGGTACTATCCGTAATATCCTGTTGTGGCAAAGTAGTACCATACAAACGCCATTCACTTAAAAACAAACTGTCCAGATTATCATCACTTTTAAATTTGTCAATAGAAAATCGAAAAAATGTATAGTATTTATCTGTCGATACTTCATATTTGTTCATGACACTTTTAGCCACCGTCTGCCCTGAACGGGTATCAAAATCAACCCAGTCGGTTTCATTATTCGATGCCTGCATTTTCCAGTCTTCTGGTTGTAATCCCGTACTAAAACCACTAAATGCATAAGCCTTTAATTGTACCGGTACCGGAGATTGATATGAGATCCAAAAATCATCATCTGAGTTCAATCCAGTAGAAAAAGAAGTTTCCGCATCTTCATCTAAAACATATTCCAAAGAATGGCCGACAGCAACTTCATGCGATGCGTTCAGGATTCCTATTTTCGAAGTAACAGCCGGAGCTTCACAAGTTTCATCCGTTTCAAACCTGAAATAATTAATATTTATAATATTTCCACTGCCACTAAATACCAAATATATGTTTTGCCTGCCGGAAATCTCCTGTATATTGCAAAGTCCATACTGATAATCATCCCAACCTGCTGTAGCCGTAACATCAAAACTTCCGACGAGGTTTCCCTGAGGGTTTCCCAGACGAATTTCGATTTTGCCTCCATCGTATATTGCGGCATACCTGAACATAACCCTGGAGGCTGTTCTGTTCCCAAAATCAACATTATAATATGCAGCCCATGCTCCGTTACGAATATTGGTCAAATTCAAAGTTTCATCTTCGGAATTACTGTCGTGAGCTGTATAGATTGTTTTTATGTAATTAAAATTTTCGGCTTCTATTTTAGAGTATGCATTTTTAGTCACCGATTTTTCATTTACAGGACTATTAAACGCCAAAGAAACTGCTGTGGACGGGCCAAAGGCATCTCCGGAAAAGTCATCAGTCATTGCCCCTGATTCGTCATAAGCCTTAAAATCCTCAGAAGTTTTATTCCTCCATGCAGTCCAGATGACACCTTCCGAATTACGATTATTCCAACCCTGCAAAATATTTTTATGTAGCCAGTCAATATAGCCTGTTTCATCCATATCTGTAATAAAACGGCGTACATAACGCATCAGAATACCCTTAAATCCTATTTTATCCCGCCCTGTTCCGCAAACATTTATTATACCCTGGCCGTCACAAAGATTTTGTATAGTATATTGCATAATATTTCGCGCATCTTGCTTATAGAATGCATCTCCGTAATGATTATACAGCATTACCGCGGCTCCCAGATAAGTTCCTTGATTGTAAGTAGAAGCCCAATTCCACGGAGTCCCATCCACACCACACAGGACACAATCGTACACCCGCCCCGTAGATGGTTCGAATAACCGGTCACGTTGGTTCATATACAATTCTTTTGCTTTTTCATAATAGCTATTATCTCCGGTTGCCTGAGCCAGATAACATGCAGCCACCTCGGCAGGTCCGTTAATGCACGAGTTCGTCATGTCGCCATCCGGATTATCTTCAAGCCAGCGCAACAAACCACATTCGGTAAGGTAAGCCCGTTCATACATTTCCGAAAAATTATTTTTAGCCAGCGTAAGGTACTTCTCGACGCCAAAAAGTAAATAAGCCCGAACACAGGATATAACCATCCACGTAACATCATCGTTGAATTTATTATAGAGCCAGTTCTCCCCGTTTTTACTAATAAAGTTGAAATATAACTGCTGAAACATATCCTTATATTGTGAATCCCCTGTCGTTTCATAGGCATCGAGAATCACTTCCATCATCGAAGCACTTTGCCACCAATAACTGCCATCATCCCAGCGCCCAGCACCTCCCAACATATATCCGGCACTCGCTTTTTGATAATATTGTTGCTTGAATGCGATCATTATTTCGTTACGCATAGAAGTTGTAAACACATTCGGAACCGAATCCGTTTGGTTAATACGCCAATACTGCATAGAATCATTTTTCAAAGCCTCCAATTTAAGGAGAGCTCCATCATTGATAATACTTCCGGAATTGGTTATACTCAGACACAATGTATCTCCTGCATTACAGGAAGCTACATTACAGATATAATAGGCATTTTCGCAAACATTTGCAGGCACCGGAATAAACTCCCACTTGCAGGTCTCCGATAAATCGGAGAGATTCTGTTCAATTGCAGTTCCGGCATTGGCTTCATTTCCAACAGGCAGAATATTCTTGCCAGTATAAACATTTTTTATATAGTAAGAATCATTTGTTTCACTTACAGAAATATCCCAACGTTGGGCATTTACATTGGTTTCAGTCCATATAGCAATAAGCGCATTATTATCCAATGCAGAATTTTGAACTGTAAGAGACTGATTAGTAGCAGCAACAGGAATTATCCGGCAAGTACCTGACGGAACAGATGCATATATCTGAAAAAACAAAAAAACAAAAAACAAAAGAAGAGAAAAGTGTGATTTCACAACAGTAAAATTAGAAACAAGAACAAAAAAAGAGATACTCTTGACCAGAGAATATAAATTACAACTTCAGTAAAAGCATTTGTCTGTAAGCCGAATTCCAATAAATAGTTATCAACTTACAGGCAAATAGTGCTACACCAATTAATAATTAACAACAAACATTTTCCCTGTACCAATCAGACTAAGCTTGTTACCGCTTTTTGCTGATACTTTGTAAATATATGCCCCTGCCTGACCGGACGTATTATACCAAACCAGATTATTGACTCCCTGAGTTGCATCAAAAGCATCATGACTGACTAAAGCCCCTGCTACATTATACACATCAAGAAATAATCTGTCGGCATTTTCGATAAGATTGCATTGGATAGTCGTTTGACGACTAAATGGATTTGGAAAATTTTCCACAGTTGATTTTTCATCCGATTTCACAGTCGTGACTCCCGTTGTAGAACGGCTTCCATACAGATCAAAAGAATATATTCTGGCTATAGTTGAGCTACCCTGTGTCGGTTTGATAATTTTAAGACGGACTCTCTCGGCAGTAAACGGAGTCACGGTACGAACTGTTTTATTATCAGTATTACCTGTAACGGCATCTACATCGACCCAACTACCATTATAATATTGCAATGTAAAATCAGAAGCTATATTGTCATCACTTTCAATACCCGCATGAACAACATTCCACTGACAAATTTGTACAGGTTCATTAAAGCCGTATATTAAATATTTACCTGAACTTCCCTCATCACACCACTTTGAATACGGATTATTATCGGCGGCCATAGCCGGTCTCTCATAAGCATCTGTCGAACCCGAGGCAGTCACTAATGTTGGTATCAATATTTCACCACACGGAGCTGCTTCACTTTCAGGTTCGAGATAATCAAAATCAGGCAAATTCTCAACGGTAGTAACCGGAATTACATCATCATTTTCGTTATCGGAAACCGTTACAGCAAACACAACCACATCCGGGTCATTCGGTAATGTAAGTTTTGCAGCATCCGTTGCTATTGGAATAGCATACTTGAAAATGTACAGATAAGCATAAGAATCATTCGCATTAGTCACAACATTATGCCTGTGCGTGGCCATAAATGCTATATTTTCCTTTTTATATTTTCTGGATCCGTATACAGTACCCCATTCACCAACATTATCGGCAAGATATTCAACTCTCACGGGATATGCGGTACCATCAATTTTGAAATCGACATCAGAACCTTCTATATTCTGGCTTGCAGCAAGGATATAGAGTTTTTTATTGGTAGCGGCCTGAGGAATACTAATTTCCTGTCCTGTACATTGTACGGCATTCAACAACCCATTTCCACGCGGGCCAACCGTAAAGTTAATGCCATCAGCATTAATCTCATCAGAAAATAATTCTGCCGGATAAGCATAATTTGAATCAGCAAATTTTCCGTCTTTTTTCAGAAAATCGTTACTCATAACATCAATATTATAAGTCAGTGATACCGGGGTTGAAACAGGCTTCTGAGCATCTGTGGTCGATAGCGCGCTTAATTTTACAGCAAAAGATTTGGGATGAAAACGGGCAATCGAAAATGTCAGTTTATTTCCGTTAAAACTTACAGCATCATCAATGGAGTCTTCTCTGCCATCTACTGCTCTTGCTGAAACTATATTGGTCGGGAAAGTCATTTCCACATTACTTTGGTCATTCCCGGTCAATTCATATACCCGCACAATTGTTTCATCAGATTCTTCGGCTTTTTTCAATGCCTTAATCGCTACTTTATCCGTATTAAGAGAAACAAATCCGAAAGTTTTGCCCAAATTCCCGTCATGTTTTGGCGATTCGTACGCATACAATGGCTGGTTAAGCTTTGCAGCCTGCCATTGAGTAGAATCACTCCAAACTCCGAAATGTCTGTAAATAGAATATGTAAATTTATTCAATCCAAGATCCTGATATTTCTGGTAAGGACGGTCACTTTCAACCCGCGGGGTATGAATCAGGGTCAAACGTAATGTGTTATCATCCGGCTTATCCCAGCCATACTTACAATCGTTCAGTATAGAAACTCCATAAGATTCTCCCGAATCGGTCAAATCTGCCCATTGATGTCCGGCAACTTCATACAAATTGCTGACGCGGTTACCCCGCTCAATAGCTCCGATAGACAAATCGAAAGTTGCTTTTTCATTTGTTGCACTCAGCGGGAAAACAGCCTTGAGCAAAGTTTCTTTTGACTGCCAGTCAACTTCGTTTACAACATCTATCCTGTCCTCATTTACACCAGAAGTCATTCGTATAAACTGGACAAACTGAGAACCGTCTTTTGAACGTGTTATCTTCAGAGCTGAACGCAGCGGGCCTGCTTCAGCAACAGACATTTCAACATTTTCATCCACATAAGCAAACGGATCCCGAATAACATCCCCCCAGCTCACTTCCCATGAAGCCCAATATCCGGGTTTATCAAGTAACATGGCCAAACGAACAGGACTCTCCAATAGTTCTTTATTATTTTGTTTTTTATCAATAATCGAATAAATATCTCCGTTTTTATTTACTTTCAGAATATAAGAATTATTCTCAATCGTATGATCCGTTGTTACCAGCGATGACGACAAGGCTGCCGAAGCATCATCATTCAAATGCAAATCATAAGTTGCATATCCGAGCGATGAGACATTCGCTTTAAAAATAAAAGTCAATGTTCCATTTTCATATTTAATAATTTGAGTCGGAACAACATTTCCATCCGGGTCGTATACGCTAATTGTCTCAGGTTCGGAAGCTACACTGATTTTAGCTTCTACAATATCTTTCCGTTGAACAGACAACGGATTAAACACAACTATCGGAGTTCCCTGAACCTGCGTATTCATTTGCAAAGCAACCGCACCACTTGCATTATTCAAAGTTTTAGCCAAATCCAATTGTACTGCCACATGATCGTTAGTGGTAAAAGTATATGCCTTAGGTATCGATGTTCCTGTAAGGTCATCATGGAACTGATGCCACAACAATCTGACCCAACTATCGTGAATTGTTTGTGACTGATAAGACAAACCTCCAAGCCAGTTTGCAACCACCGAAGATTTCTCAGTTGCATCAGCCAACAATTCATCTTTTCTATTCCAGTATTTTATGATAGTATGTGAAGTATAGCAACCGGCTCCATGTGTAGACATTGGCAACTCATTATCCCAGACGGGAAGTTTCGAACGTTCATCGGAGCTGACTGACTCGAAGAACTGATCAGGAGTAACTGAATTTACATGAACCGGCCCTGACGAAGCAAGACTTTTTTCAAGCCAGTCCACGGTTTCTTCGTCAACACTACCGCCACGGTCACCTGTTCCATAATATCTTACTGTTTTCGCAGCACCAAGGTCTGTTTTATTTGAGACAAGTTCGCTTAAAATATCATTATTATACGAGAGATTTTCTTTATATTTATTAACATAAGCTCCCGGTTTGTAAATAGCTAAAATCTCAGAGCCATCAACACCACGCCATAACCCGTAATTTGGAAAATCAGAATAGCCGTAAGCCGAGCCCCAAGATAATTTTTGAGAATGGAATCCCACTATTCCGCAATATTTCGCGAGAGTCGGCAGAGAATATGGAAATCCGAAACAATCGGGCAACATAATATCATTACCGCCATTAACACCAAATTCCTTTTCATAAAATTTTTCGCCTAACAATAAATTCCGGATAATTGACTCGGCAGACGGAACCATAACATCATTGGCATCAATAGAACTTCCACTGATATGCCATTGGCCCGAAGCAACATATCCCTTCAATCTTTCATAAAGATCAGGATAATATTCTTTTGCGAACATATATTTGATAGCTCCTTCAAAATTGAAAACATAATCGGGAAACTTATCAAACAAATTGAAATTATCTACAAGCGTATTTTTTACATACTGGTCAATGCTGGTTTGAACATCCCAATCCCATTGGGTATCGAAATGGGCATTGGCAATCATATAAAGATTGTTATCACTCATTCTCGCTCCTCCCGAATATGCCGAAATTGCAAAAATACTCGTGTAAGTTTTGTCTGTTCCCGTATACGAGAACTCTATGGACGCCACCGTTTTTGTGGAATCTACCGGAATAACCCGTTCGAACAAACCAAATTCGAACCGATCATCGTATGTGCTTGAAGATTTTACGCGACCAAGTCCGTAATATGAAACAGTATTTCCACTCGTTTGATACCAGTCTGGAAAGGAAATACTTTGCGTTTCAGAAGCAGAATTATCTGTATATTTTACAACGACGTCAATATCCTTTTTCCCGCTGGCCGACATTCCCAAAAGCCATAATTCTTTTGCCGCCTTCGGGGTAGTCAGGGTAAGTTCACCTGAACTTGCTCCATTGCTTCCTATTGTCAACACATTATTCTCATCAAAAGAATTTAATACGTATTCAACACCGTATTTCGATACAATTGTTTGAGGAATCGCCCCTTCGGATTTTTTATCTGCAGAATAATAAAACCATTCTCCATCCAATGTTCCGGAACCACTGCAATCCGATGAATTACAAATAACATCTGCATTGAAACCCGTCAATATGAGAGGCTCATACTGCTGGGCAGTGAGAGTTATTTCCGGTAGCAAAACAAGTAAAGCAAAAGATAAGGCCTTTATTCTTTCTTTGAGTCGTAAGTATTTTCGACTATTGAAATTTCTAAAATTCATGATTTTTTCTGTTTGTTTTTATATATGATCTACATTATTCCTTAACATAAAATGTAATGTAAATATTAAAACTACAATTACATATACAACAAAGATAAAATACAAATCCCATCTATATCAAAACTTATTTAGAAGTCAGGCAGAATGGCACTAAAGTAAAATAGAATGACAGTTATCTTTACTTTTACATAACAAAAATATTAAATTACAGAAATAAAATCCGAGACATTATCTAAATCCAGAATTTTTCATGCACTACTCCCGGTTATATCAAAAACAGGAGTTTTATTGTTACAAATCAGCAAATTACAAAAACGGACTTCATAAAAATACCGGGTTATTAACTATTACGGCTTTAGTAACGCTTGTATCTGCCCAATAGCTCCGGCAGTATTGATAGGTGGATCAGCATTTACATTAACAACTTTACCATTCTCATCAATCAGCATATAGGTAGGAAAACCGGTTACGGAAAATTTACGTTCAATCATGGCCTCCTGATCTGTAGGCAAACGATAATGAACTATATTCTCACCTGAAAGATTTAATTCTTTGATAATATTTTTCCAAGTCTCTTCAGGTGAACGATTGGCAAAGTACATAAAGATCACATCCTTATTTTCAAAATGTTTTTCAACAGCACCTGCATATTGCAAATTTGTACGACATGGTCCACACCATGTTCCCCAAAAATCGACATAAATCACTTTTCCTCTGTACGGTTTTATCAATTCTTCAAACAAATCGTCAGCTACCTTATATTCCTTTAAATGCTCTGTATTTTTCAAACTGGCCTGATATCTCACATCAACATCTGATATATTTTTATAGAAATTTTGGATATTCTCGATATAATAAACCAAATCCGGATTACGGACTCTCTCTTTAAATGAGCTAAATTCATCGTCGGTCAATGGTTCGTGAATTTGATCAAAAAACAAACAATACTGTTTTGTTGTCCACAGCTCCTTCAAATTATCATCCGTTATAATAGAGTCAGCAACACTCGTATCAAGCAACCTATTTTCCAAAGACATTCTGTTTACCATACTTACAACTGCATTATTGTTATTAAGTTCTTTTCCTAAAGAGTCTACCGTCGTTTTCAGATAGGCATATTCGGGGGCAGACTGCATCTTATTAACGGTTTGCATAAATGTATCCAATTGAGCTTTTAGTTCATCTGTCAATTCATTTTTATCTGCAAGTCTTTCTTCTATCTTTTCTAATGGAACTGTATTGCTAAGAGACGCATATACATCCTTCTTATACCCAAGATAATCATTCAAAAAACGTATAAACTCACGTGATAAAGTATACACAGTTTCGTCTGTCAGCGGAAAATTTCTTTCCACAAATTGAATGTAACCATCTTCCAAATGATGATTTTCTTTTCTATATGCATGAAAACGACGTTGCATTAAATTTGAAGCAAACTCGTATTTTTCCTGATTTCGTTTATAATATCTGAATTTCTCCGAAACTGTTGGATGCTCAGCTATATACTGATTCAAAATAGCCATTCTTTTATTGTAAACATTTTCGCAAGCCTGCAAATAATCCATATCAGTCACATTAGCATCAGTATCTAAGTTCTCAGAATTCCAAACTCTTTTACACTGCATAATTTCATTGTTAATCCGGGCACTTTCCCCCATAAAAAGCACCTGTTTAGGACGATTGATGTAATTCTGATAATTCTGATCTTCCTCCCGAGGAATATAATCGTTCATATCTGCAAATAAAAAAAGCGTATCTTCAGGTTCTACAACAACCGGAAATGTAGTTCTACGCCAGTCAACATACATTTCCTGCGTATTTCTTACAGGGAAAGTAATTTTAAACCTTCCCAAAGAATCAATATCCGTAAAAAAAGATTCATCACCCTCATGTGTAAAATTGAAAGAACCTACTGTAAACGGAGAAAAATTAATCCGATCACGAAATTGTTCCGGAACCTGATCCAGATTTCGGTAATATCCGATAATTGTTGCTGAATCGGACTTAAATTGTGGTTTCGGAAAAGTTGAATAATCCCGGTATCGATAAGCAGGATACGTTTTTTCCATAAGCACAAAACTCTTGCTCTTTGCTTTCCCTGATTTTATTGCAATATGCTTTTCGTCAATGGCTGAAAGTTTCAGATTCAACAATTGATTTCCTTTCTCCAAAGTAACCAGAGTCTGACCTTTTTTCCCGGAAACAATCGATTTATAGTTCCAAAAATCACAGTTATAAACCGCAAATTTTTCAAAAAAACCATATTCCCACTGATTGTTTTGTTCATTGATCCAGTTCCCGGCGTATTTTTCAGGCAATTGGCCCCAAACCTCTGAGAAAGAAAAGAAAAACACCAAAAGAACGGATAACTTGGTATAATAACTTTTAATTGTCATGCTTATATGTTTAAGTTACTGATTTATCAAAATAACAAAGAGCGTTCAATAAGTAATTTATCCACGAATTACACAAATTTCTCACAAATTCTATGTATATACAAATCAATCATATACGATTTCAGAATTTATCTTTCTTGTATTAATTCGTGTAACTCGTGGACTTTTTAGACACTTCCTTTGATCTGTCCGGAATATAAAAATATTTATTGTTTTTTCAAGAATTGACGCACCATTCTTTGTCTGTTGACAGTCAATACAAGTTGATAAATACCCGGGGTCAGCGATTGTACATCAATTTTTTCTCCATTATTTAATTTTCCATTTGTCACAGAGACTCCCAATGCATTGTAGACAATATAGTTCAAAACAGATGTTTCTGCGGGCATATCCACCTTTATAAAATTTACAACAGGGTTCGGATATATTTTCAGATCAGGCAAATTCATCTGATTCATTCCGGTTATTGTAACTTCCTCAGTATACACGCCAGCACTACTTTCCGTCGCATCCTGCTCATCTCCAAACAATTGTAATTCGGCTAACTGGAATACAGTAGATGAACTATCATATCTTTCAGTCACAAGCAATCTGAAAAACTTATACGCATTAGCTGTACTTACTGCAAAGGTTTTCTTCAAATATCGGGTTGCGAATATCTGATCTGTCTGTGTATCGATAACAGTCCAGTCTGTTCCATTATTCGAAGCCTGTAATGTCCAGGTTTTAGGATCCCGACTCTGGAAATCATTTGCAGAAGTCAATGTGTATGATTGTAGAATTACAGCTCCCGGAGATTGATATTGCATCCATACTTCGGCACCGGCAGAAGCATTAGCACAATACTTTGTAAGAGCACTATTATCTATTAGTTCACCGATAGTTTCCGAAGAACTGACAGATGTGTGCGATGCTGTTGCCACACCTCCATTATCTGTAATATCGGAACCAAAAACCGGATAAATTTTAATCGAGGAAGTCGCATCATTCAAGTCGTATAACCAACCCTGTCCGGCTGTATACGAAGCAGAGCTGCCACTAAAATTATCATCGGCATAGATTGTAATCTGGTAACCCGATTGTAAATCAAAGGAAGTAATACTGTTATCTGCTATCCCGTACTTATTCATTTCTGCAGAGGTAAATAAGCCGGTAGGAAGACCTGTAGATGTCCCCTGAGAATTATCGCTATCGTAGAAACTGGCAACTGCATCCGCCGAATATTTATACATCTGAACAGAAGATATTTTATCATTATAAGTTGTGCCGACATTACTCTGATCGGAAGTATACGAAACAGATGTTCCGCTAAAATTATTATCCATGTAGACAATAACTTTATAACCTGAATTTACTTTGAGCGATGTTATATCATCGTTTTGGATACCATAGCTTGCTAATTCCGCAGTAGTATAAGTTCCGAGAGGCAAGCCAACGGAAAGGCCTCCGTAATTTATATCTGAATAAAATGTCGTAATGGCATTACTCGAATATCTATATATTTTAATGGAGGATGTCTTATCATTAAGGTCTCCTAACCAGCCCTGCCCTGATGTATATGATGCAGATGAACCGCTAAAATTATCATCACTATAAAGTACCACCCTATAACCGGCTGTCAAATCAAACGATGTGATACTATTATCATTAATTCCGTATTCCTTTAAAGCAGAAAGAGTAAATGTACCTAACGGCAAACCGACAAAATCTCCCTGAGAATTATCAGCATTGTAAAAATTAGCTACCGCATCTGCTGCATACTTATAAATTTTAATGGAGGATGTCTTATCATTAAGGTCTCCTAACCAACCCTGCCCTGATGTATATGATGCAGATGAACCGCTAAAATTATCATCACTATAAAGTACCACCCTATAACCGGCTGTCAAATCAAACGATGTGATACTATTATCATTAATTCCGTATTCCTTTAAAGCAGAAAGAGTAAATGTACCTAACGGCAAACCGACAAAATCTCCCTGAGAATTATCAGCATTGTAAAAATTAGCTACCGCATCTGCTGCATACTTATAAATTTTAATGGAGGATGTCTTATCATTAAGGTCTCCTAACCAACCCTGCCCTGATGTATATGATGCAGATGAACCGCTAAAATTATCATCACTATAAAGTACCACCCTATAACCGGCTGTCAAATCAAACGATGTGATACTATTATCATTAATTCCGTATTCCTTTAAAGCAGAAAGAGTAAATGTACCTAACGGCAAACCGACAAAATCTCCCTGAGAATTATCAGCATTGTAAAAATTAGCTACCGCATCAGCAGCATACTTATAAATTTTAATGGAGGATGTCTTATCATTAAGGTCTCCTAACCATCCCTGCCCTGATGTATATGATGCAGATGAACCGCTAAAATTATCATCACTATAAAGTACCACCCTGTAACCGGCTGTCAAATCAAACGATGTGATACTATTATCATTAATTCCGTATTCCTTTAAAGCAGAAAGAGTAAATGTACCTAACGGCAAACCGACAAAATCTCCCTGAGAATTATCAGCATTGTAAAAATTAGCTACCGCATCAGCAGCATACTTATAAATTTTAATGGAGGATATCTTATCGTTATAGTCACCAACCCAGCTCTGATCAGAAGTATATGTAACCGATGTTCCGCTGAAATTATTATCTGTATACAAAACTACCCTGTAACCCGAATTTACTTTAAGCGATGTTATATCATCATTTTTGATACCATAGGCAGCCAGCTCATCAACAGTAAAAGTACCCTGTGGTAATCCGACCGCAAATCCACCATAATTAACATCCGGATAGAAAGTAGCCACCGGATTGGAGGCATTTTTATATATCCTTATGGAAGATATCTGATCATTATAAGTACTCCCCACATTACTTATATCCGAAGTATAAGAGGTTGTTGTTCCACCAAAACTATTATCGGTGTACACCGTAACTTTATAACCAGAGTTTACTCTAAATGAAGATATGTCGTCATTTGTTATTCCATAAGCAGCTAAATCGGCCGTAGTAAAAGCACCTGCCGGAAGTCCAATACTATAACCGCCATAATTGATATCGCTACAAAAAGTTGCGACAGCCGCATTTGTCGTTTTGGCACCAAATATTCTGTTGACCGCTGTAGCGTATGTATTCAGGCTCCATGTTTCATCGTTATAAACCCAAAAGAATCCACCAACAACGCCTGCATTATCTTTCCAATTTTGCATAAGTGTTTTTGATTCGCCAAAATCATCATAATTCTGTCGACCGGCATGTAACGGAATACCATTGATATGCCAGTCGGACGGATTGTTTCCGGCACCACCATCATAACATTGCAACAGAATGCGGTCAACGGCTCCTGAACGTAAATTATTAACACTGGTTGCTAAATTTTGCCAGTATGTCTTATTGGTATAGGGAGCCAATGTTGTTTTATAACCGAGATCGGACAGCATAACATGAAAAGCCGCCGATGAATTTACATCGTATGTATATTCATCATCATTATTCACTGCATCAATTACAGAAATCGCATTTTTCAACGCCTGAAAATTCCGATATAAAATGCTGCTTGAACCGGTTCCTTGGGAAGCAATGATATTTTTAATATTGGTATAAGATGTATTTCCCCAACCACCAATACATACTTCTATCCGGTTAATATTGGTTGGAGTTGTCTTGAGTGATGTGATATCACTTACATAGTAGGGTTGTGTATTCCCAAACACATATTGCCCGTTGCTGCAAATAGTTTCTCCATCTGTAGTCAAAGTTCCATCTGACTCTACATTGATATTGAACAAAATTACATAAGTAAATCCGGACTCTTTTAGTTTTGTTATTGTACCGGGTCTCTCACGACGAATATGGCCTCCGACATAAACCCCGGATTCTGCCATACAATCTGAAAAAATTAGAGAAAAAAGAATAAAATACGCGAAAATTCTAAAGTAGAGTGTTTTCATATACATGTAAATTAGATTTGTGATTATCCATAACTTCGCCTAATAAATAAGAACAAGCTACAGATCATATTAGTTAACATTCACAAACCTAATGTTTATTTATATTCACTGAAAATATTTAAATCCTTTATTTCGGTATTGGCAGAAGAAGAAACTATTTTGTCTGTGATATTTACTTTATCAAAAATAAGTTCATTCAAAATTCATCGTATTACTAAGGGCTGAAAAATAAAAATTGAACATTAAGCCATGAAATCACCGCACTCGTGAACACATCAAAAACATAATTTTATCACTAAATAGATTAAAAATATCTATAAAAGGCGTAATAGTAAAATACTATGGCACTTTTATTTACTTAAAATCCCATTTTAAAGTTTTATATTTGTTTGTTATTAACAAATACTATTTTTCATAAAAAACCTCTCTTCATTAATTTATAATAAAAACACCATGAAAATCACCCGATTTAAATTTAACCAAAGAATATTTGTCATATTATTTTTCACATCAATCTTTTCTTTTTTATTTTCCGTATATGGTCAACAGCATAAAATATCCACATCTTTATTTCCACCAAGTGAAAAAATATATGTAAGTACAGACAAACCTTATTACAGTGCCGGAGAAAATATCTGGTGTAAAGCATTTTTAGTGGATGAATCATCTCTTATACCCAATTGCCGCAGCCAATTCGTTTATGTGGAACTTGCCAACCGGTTCGATTCGGTTTGCAGCCGCATAAAACTTAAAAAAGATTCTACCGGATTTTCCGGACATATAAAGCTCTCGCCTCAGCTACAGGAAGGTTACTATGAAATACGGGCTTTCTCTAAATGGATGCTCAATTTTTCCCAGGATTTTATTTTCAGAAAACAAGTTTATATCGGCAACGATCTGAATAAAAAAATAATCTGTAAAACTAAATACACACTGTCATCCGAAGGAAAATATGTTGTAAACTGCCGATTCTCCGATGTGTTTGATTTTCCGGAAAAAGACATTAAAATAAAAGTACAACCGATAAATATCCAACAACCGGGTAAAGCCCGGCAATACACTACAGATGCCGACGGAAATATCCGTTTTGAGATAGATACAACTTCTATCCCTAAAAGTATTCTGCTTTCGGCAAACACAGATGGACTAAATTTCAGACACAGAGAAATTGTCCCCGAATTCAAAAAAGATTTCGACATTCAGTTTTTTCCCGAAAGCGGGGTTTTACTGGCCGACGAGGTGCAGACTATCGCTTTTAAAGCTATCGGTAACGACGGACTTTCGGCTGAAGTTTCAGGCCAAATTTTTGATAACGACAACCGGGAAATAACCACCATTAAATCCATAAACAACGGCATGGGAAAGTTCGGACTCCAGCCTCAGGCCGGAAAATTGTACTACGCTGTTGTACGGTCGGAATCGGGAAAGTCTAAAACAGTACAACTTCCTGCTGTTCAAACAACAGGAATTGCATTGAAAATACTGTTCAATCGCAACGGCGAAATTATGTATCAGGTTATTAATCATAGTTCAACAATCAATGACTCGTTGGTATTAGTCGCCCGGTCAAGAGAAAAATTTCTTTTTGCTTTACCGCTACAAAGGCCGGTCGGAAAAATTGCAGAAAACACCCTTCCTGAAGGCATCATTTCGTTTTCGGTCATGTCGGTAAAAGGGACGATATTCTGCGAGCGTCTATGTTTCAGTAGAAACTTCCGCCATCCGGTCTGCCAAATGACAAGCGATAAAAAGTTTTACAGCAAAAGAGCACCGGTAAATCTGGACTTCAATATTCTTTCCTGTTCAGGGAAACCGTTTCTCGGGAACTTGTGTGCCAGCGTGACCGATATGGAATTAGTACAGCAGGATTCTCTGTCGGTAAACATTCGCTCGGGATTACTCTTAACCACTGACCTGAAAGGCTATATCGAAACTCCGGAAATTTATTTTGCAGACAATTCGATGCTTACCCGCGAAAAAACAGATATCCTGATGTTGACACAGGGTTGGCGAAAATATCATCAAAGCAATTTAAGTCCGGATAATAAACCAAAATACTTTTTAGAACAGGGGCAATTTATATCCGGGAAAGTGATCAATATTGTAAATAAACCTGCTAAAAACATCAATGTCACCGCCGTAATACCGGGACAAAAAGTATTCAATTCTGCAAAAACAGACGATAACGGGCAATTTCTGTTAGAGGGAATGGATTTTATCGACAGCACGGACATCTATCTGAGAGCATTCAGTAAAAACAGATTTATTGATGTACAGATTTATCCGGACTCGGATTATTTTCCTCCAATTACGAGTCAGATTTTTGTGAAGCAGGATACTGTAAATCAAACTTCCAAAAATTATTTTCAGGCCGTCAAAGAAAAATTTTACTCCGAAGGAGGCATACTACACGTCGACTTAAACGAATTTACGGTACAAGCTTCCACCCAAAAACATGAACCATTAAATATTTATTCGAGTTTAGCAGACAATATTATATCCGAAGGCCAGCTCAAAGAAATGCCTGGAGCAACTTTACTTTCAATTCTGCTCACTTTTCCGGGAGTAGTTCCGGCAGGCAACGGTGTTTCAATACGCGGACAAGGCACTCCTTTGTTTCTGCTGGACGGGAATCAGGTAGAGTTTGATGAACTAACTTATATAAACACAAGTGACATTGCAGAAATAGCACTGATAAAAGGATCAGGCACAACATTTCTCGGGACAAAAGCCATGAACGGAGCTATATCGGTAACATTGAAAAGAGGCGATATAGCGCACAAAGCCCCGTTAATCAGCATGACACATCTCAAGCCACTCGGTTATCAGAAACCCGAAAAATTCTATGTACCTAAATACGATGTTGACAGTATAAGACAAAGCAATACTTCTGATTTGCGGACTACCATTTACTGGAATCCCTCAATAAAAACAGACAGTGCCGGTAATTTTAAACTGAACTTTTATACGGCTGATAAAGCACACAATTACCGGCTTATCATTGAAGGCGTAAGTAATGATGGCGAAATTTGCAGATTCACTGACGTTATCAAGCGCGAAAACAACTAATGTACTTGAATATTTCCCAGAAGCAATAAAATTAAATTCTTAAAGCAAATATTATGACTAAAATTTATTGGAAACTATTTATAATTATAGTGATTGTAGGTTTATTTAGCTCTTGTTCGAAATGCGATGACAGAACGAGAATTGGTTTTAATGGCAAAGTAAAAGTTTGTCTTATCAGAGGGTATGAACCTATCAAACAATTTGATGAGTGGGATGCCGGCACAATAAAATCAAGCGGACACATAAGAATGTTTTTTGATGAAGCGGGAAATGAATATAAAGAAGAATTAGTGGATGGCAACAATCAACTGCACTATAAAATACTATCTCAACATGATGAAAAAAACATACGACACGATGTCGGTTATGATGAAAAAGACAGCATCATATTCAAAAGAACTTTAAGCTTTTCTAAAAACAAACTAGTTTTCTCCATATTTGACAACGATGGACAAAAAAAATTTGTTGATACCGTTTTTTATAAAAAGAATAAACTAAAAAAAGAGATAAGTATAGCACTAAAAAACAACAGTATTATTGATGCAAAAATAACAATGTATGAATATGATAAAAACAACAACATAATTTCCGAAAAACAAATAAAGCCAAGCGGTGAAATTAGTTTTTATACAAAATATAAGTACATCGAGTTCGATGAAAAAAACAACTGGACAAAAAGGCTTGATTTTGACGGTAAAAATCCTGAAAAACCGGAATTAGTTGAGACACGGGTGTTTAAGTATTATTAAATTTATTGGAAATAGTCTCTCGCCGAACTTAATACCAACCTAAGCTAAATAAGGCTTAAGAACCCTCATTTTTCTTTTTATTGTTTCTTATCTTTAAAAAGCTAACTATCGAACTTACAATTAACGACCCAAACAAAATATCAACCAAATAATCCGAAAATAACTCATGCCATGAAATAGGATTTATTTCTTTTGGCCTAAAACCACTAAGTTTACCAACAATTATTATAGCAAAAAGAATCAATACAAAAAGGACAAAGAAAAAGTGTAATTCATTTTTTCATTTTATTTTGAAGATTTTAAATCATATAATGTTATTCCAAATTGTGTTGCTGTACTCTGTCCTTCCGAATTTACGAAATAATTTCCGCACAGGTATGATGTGAACCAACGGTCACGACCGTAGGGAGTATTTGTAATCAACTATTTCTTTACCTTTTTGTGCAACCACAAAGTTGTACATCAGCATTGTAATTACTAATAATTTATATTTACTCATATTCAAGTTAATTTATTCATAACTTTTTGTTTATAAGAACTATAATACAACAAATTGTAATTATCCACTTGTTCTTAGCGCATGTCCTCACTCGAAGATCTTGTATTTAGTCAACTCCTCAAAAAGATTCTATCAGTAGTATCTTTTATGGTGAATTTTCTATTTATTTAATTATTCTATTTTGGGTTCATATATAGCAACTCCAACCTTTGAATCGGCACATCCATAGTACAAGAACCATTTATTTTTGAAATATACCAATCCTTCTATAAATACAGTTCCATCTTTGTACTGCCCGCTTTTTTCAAAAGGCTCTTGTGGATAAAAAAAAGGAACATCTAAACGATCTATAACTCTAAAGGGATTATTCTTATCCAATAATAGCTGGCCTGCAGAATATGTTCCTAAGGGATAGTTAGTATCTGCAACATTAGGATCATTACTGTTTTTTCCATTATATAGTAGCAAAATACCTTTGTCTGTGAGCAAAGCAGAAGGGCCACATTCTACCAACTCACTGTCGAAATACCCCTTTCTTTTTTGGGCAATAACTTTCAAACTGCCATTATCATCAAGCACCGGATACCAATTGATCAAATCATCAGAGGTCGCAGCGTATGTTTCGAATTCGCCCCAGTACATAAAGTATTTACCATCAATTTTTGTGATAACCTGTTTCCCATCTTTCAATTCAGTAAGAATGGCAGCAGATTTGCTCCACGTATTGCTGAAACGACCATCATACGCCTTCCCGAATGCCAAACCATATTTCTGCCAGTTTATTAAATCTTTGGATGTTGCAACACATAATCTGGCATTCTTTTTATTATTCCCTGTATAAAACATTACATACAAGCCATCTTCTGTTTGTGTAATTCTTGGATCTTCACATCCTCCGGGAGAATCAAACTCTTCTGCTATGTCTTTTCCGGGATAAAGTACTGGTTTATGTCGCCTTTTCATTTTAATACCATCTTTGCTTTCTGCATACCCAATGCGCGAAGTTCTCTGTCCAATTCCAATACCACTTGCATCTTCAGCTCTATACAACACACATATCTTTCCATTTTTGATGGCAGCTGCCGGATTAAATGTGTCGTTTTCTTCCCATTTTACTATCTTTTTATACACAGGACAGTAAAATACGGATTCAGAATTTGGAGTAATTATGGGATTTTTTCCGTCAGGTCGAATAAACTCTCCCAACGCCCAATCCGGTAATTTATCAGATGCTACTTTTTCTTGTGCATTTAACAGACTCACACTACTTAATAGTGTAATAGACAAAATAATTGATTTATAATTTACTCTTTTCATATCTTACAGAGAATATTATTTTTAGTTTCTAATATTTATTTACACAATCACTTGATTCACAAATATATTTACATCTTTAGTCCTTTATGATGTAACTATACAAAAAATCCATATTTCTTAAAATTGGACGCATTACCTGCTTTTTTTAGGAGAATTTAGCTCTTTTTTATTAATCTTATTTTCAGGACTAACTTCTATGTCTGTTTCTGAAATAGGTTTACAAAAAAACAAAATTCAGAAATAGATAAGGTCATTTACAATTACCTCCTAAATGGATTATATCGTTTTAGCAAATTTTCCTACTTAACTTTTATCAAACGGATATAATCTAATAAGGCTCTATTAATGCCTTCATTATTCATATTAAAATTTGTTTTGTCGAACGACAAAGAAACAGTATTTACCCCTTTATCCAAATGAACAGCTATGGAATTCGAGAATCCCCACTTATACCAAATATCTTTTCCCCTTTGTGGAAATACTACCACTCCAGCTTTTTGTCCATTAACAGATAATGTTCTGACAGCACAAGTATTTCCAGAGGTCAAACTATTGCTTCCGTTGGCATAGCTAAAATCAAGAACATAACGACCTGCCTGAGCAACATCTATTTTCATATCTATCCGGGTGTTTTCCAAAGAAGATATTTCAACAGCTTTATTACCCATATTACCATAACTCTGAACATAATTATTTGTGTAATTATAAATAACAAAACGTTGTTCCAGTTTCGGGTCGTAAACGGCCAGTGGTTCGCTGGCAAATCCCTGTACGCCATTGGCATCTTCTGCAATTATCTGATACTCCGTATATAAATCTGGACGTTCAATATTAAAACGATTACCATTTATCGTCTGTCTGTTTACCCTTGCTATTTCTTTACCATTTTTAATAATTATATAATGTGTAGCATTCGGAATCTGAGTCCATGCCAGTCGTGCAGATTCTTCGAGATATACTTTGGGTGTTTCAGGTGAGAAATAGTTTTTGGTTTTGGTAATTTCAGCTTCTAAAGGAGTGTTGTTGCTCAATATAATTACAATCTTATGTTTGCCCTTTGTTTTAGAATCGATAACAGCATTTTTCTTTTTCCGCCCATCTACGGTAAAAGTTGCTATTTCATTGCCGCATCCCTTCACCTCAATATCCAAAACTGCATTTCGGTATTTAAAGCCAGTCAGTTGTTTATCTCCGAGAAACTGCTTTGGCACAAACGGACTGAAAACGAGTCCTTCTTCCGTATAATTAATTCCAAAAAATAATCGGTGTACAATACTTATATTCCCGGAAATGCTCCAAAGCATGTTATTTGAATTGGTGTCTGTTGAATAATCTCCGTTTTCGGCCACAAAGTTTTCTTTGTTCGTAGCAAACATCGAAGCGGCACGATAAATAGCCGCAATACTTTCCAGCACGGCAGATTCATTACCAACTTTGGAAGCTGCCCACATCCAAAACGACTGCACAAACGGCCACACGGCATTGTTATGGTAAGGATCGATATTGGGGATCTGAGGAAATATGCAGGAATTTCCATATTCAGTTTGCGGTACCGAACGAATGATTTCTTTAGAACGTTCATTGTCCGCAATACCAAACAAAACACAAAAAGCTTCTCCAAGTGCTTCTGAACGTGGAGAGACCATTTTACCTTGCCGCCCATACAAATATTGGGCATAATAGCCTTTATCATTCATCCACAAATGGCTATTTATAGCCTCTTTTATACGTTGAGCATTGGACTCAAAACGTTTAATATTTTCCTTGTCTTCTAACAAGGTAGCCATCTTAGCAGCAATGACATTCGCCTGAAAGTGAGCTGCATTAGTACCTAAACATTCCGACTCATAAATATCAGCCGGCTGCATCCACCGCGGATAAGTTTCTTCCCGCCAGTCGAGAAAAGACGATTCTCCTTTAACCAAACCGGTTTCCTTATCATAAGCAATTTGCTCATCCTGAATAATTGATTTTTTTATAATCTCATAAGAATTTTTCAACCACTCTTTATCTCCGGTAACCAGATAAAGCTGCCATGCGGCCATAGACCAAACAATGCAGTCTGTTGATACCGGATAAGAGCCACCGGTACCGGTATCCTGCATTATACGTCCGTCTTTCACTTTACGCATAAGGCTGTTCATGGAAATATCAGGACGCATATACGATAAAGCAAGAAGGGTGCTGTAACTGACATCTCTTGTCCAGACTCCGCCCCACGATTCTCCTGTCCGCCACGTGCCATCTGATTCAATCAGATTGGTCATCTCTTCTACCGACAAATTATACATAGCGTCAGAAATCAAAAAATCTGAACGAAATAGTGGATACTGGCTCAAATCCTTATGTTGTTTCCAATGAAAATTATTGTTCCGATAATTACTCTTTATTTCACCAGAAGATATAATATTGGAAGTAAAATCGCCCTGAACAACCCGATTTTGATAAACACGATATGCCGGGGATTGATAAATGCAACTATTATCTTCCTGAGCATAAAAATTAGATATTCCCGCAACCATTAACAGGAGTAAAATTAATTCCTTTTTCATTTTATTTATATTTCCAAAAACGACACACAGAATCTCCATATTATTTTATTCATTATTTGTATTTTGTATTTTTTCGGGTTCTGCTGATAACCCTACTGATTTTCGTAAACGCGCCATTGCCCAACAAAACCATGTGTTTTGTTCACCATTACCAACATCTCTTGATGTCCATTGTGTTGTTCCTTGCATTTTACTATCAACAGCACTCTTTGTTATTTTACTATTTCGGGTAAATCCATTTCCTTCCAGCCATGCAAATTCCATATAAATAGACTTACCGATATTGGCAGCCTTTATCAGTTGGAGAATTTCATATATTCTATCGTAATTTTCTTCAGATCGTGCATAATCCAATTCCCAACCGATACCTTTTCCGATTACTTCATCTACAAAAACTCCATCAGAATATACATCTGTCGGCATCCAACGTATTCCGTCAGTTGTTTGCAGATAGTTTTTTTCCATGAGCCCATTGTATTTCTTAACACACTGTGGTCAACACCCTCCCAACCGGCTGCAACCGGCGAAAAACAAACCCAACCCATGCCCATATAAGGTGTACCGCCATTTCCATTCGGAATGAACATTTCGGCATAAGTCTGCTGTCCATCTCGTTCTACTACCAGATTCTTGTTTATACCTTCGCTCAAAATTCGCTCCTTTTCTCTCCAGGTTGAAGCAAGTGCTATTTCGCCCATCGTATCGGCTATCTTAGCCATTTCTGACAATGCCGCACCAAAAAGACTCTGAGTAAGCAAATCATAAGCATCCCACATTCGTCCATCGCGCGAATGCTCAAATGTAACTGCTCTTAATAATCCCGGCTCAATAGACCAGCTACCATATTGGAAAAGGGTTCTATCTGCCAAACGATTCATCAACGCTTTTACTTGTGGCCATGTATCTCTTTCAAATTGAGTAATCCCTCTTGCAGAAGCAAGCCGCGCCCACCCCAATATGACATGAGCATGTGCATCGCTTTGGTATTGATCATCAATAATATTTGCCCGTCCACCGTTGTCATTTCCTTCGTTTCCTACTACGTGTGGCACAAATATCTCTTCATTATCTTTCATTGCATCAAGTATATATTTCAGAGCGATTTCTGCTTTAGAATAGCGTTCGGTTTCTATCATCAATAATGCATATGCACCAACTGTACGTGGATACATCCCTTTGTAGGCACCGGTCAATGATTCCGGCAAATATCCGGATGAGTCCATTCTACTTATTAATTTGGAGTAAGTAACAGAATATAACTGCTCAAGGTCTTCCGTAAGAAACCGTGTTATATCTTCTTTTATAACTGATTGTGGTTTATCTGAAGCTATTGTCAGTTGTAATGTAAACAAAGACAACACACAAGACATTAAATATAATTTGAACCTCATAATTATTTATTCATTAACAACACCTTACATTCTTTTCGGCTCGGCGGATAAACCTACTGACTTTCGCAAACGAGCTATTGCCCAGCACCACCATGCCGTTTGTTCGCCATTACCGGCATCCTTTACTTTCCACACACAATCTGTCATTTGGTTAATATCAGAATTCACCAATCGTTTATTTTGAAAATATCCATCACCATCTAACCATGCACCCTCCATATAAATAGGGTTGTCCGCATTCACAGTTTTTATCAAATTCAATATTTCATCCAAACGATTGAAATCATTTTCGGAGTTCGCAAAAGCGATTTCCCAGGCAATTCCTTTCCCTATAATTTCATTTGAAAATGTTCCATCAGGATATCCATCAGTAGGCATCCATACTACTCCGTTGCTTTGTTTTAGCAACTTTTCATGCATTATTTTTACTGTATTTTGCATAATGCTATGATCCAAACCTTCCCAGCCAGCTGCAACAGGCGAAAGTGTTACCCAACCTAAACCCGGATATGAAACACCCGTATCTCCATTTGGCAATAACATTTCCAGATATGTTTTTATACCATAATAAGTTGTGGTCAAATTTGTGTCTAAGCCATCTTTCAATAAATCAAGCTGATTACTCCAAAGTTTCACCATTTTTTTATCCTGATGTTTTTCTGCTATTGTCACCATATCTGTTAAAGCAGCACCAACAAAACTTTGTGTAAGGAGATCGAAGGCATCCCACATTCGTGATTCTTTGGAGTGTTCAATGGCAGTATTACGCACTAATCCCGGTTCAATTGACCAGTGTCCATACCAATGTCCATGAAGAAAAAATGCACGGCTTGTAGTAAATTTCATTAATGCTCTTACTTGTTCCCATGTATCATCTTCAAATTGAGTATGTCCTCTTTTTAATGCCAATCGTGCCCAAGCCAATATAACATGTGCTTGTCCGTCAATTTGGAATTGGTCATCTTCAATATTGAAAGTGCCTCCTATCACACGGGGAATACGTTCCAAATTGTTTTTTTCAAGTGTTTCCAATAAATATTTTAGTGTAAGTTCAGCTTTCTGATATCTTCCTGTTTCTATAAGCAAAAAAACGTATGGCCCTGTGGTACGAGGGAACATTCCTGAATATGCCCCAGTTAGCGACTCGGGTAAATAACCTTTGGAATCCAGCCTGTCTAAAAGACTAAAGTATGTTTTTGAATATAACTTCTCGAAATATTCAGAGCTTAATTTCTCTTTTATTGTCTCTATGGTTGGGGTAGTCTGAGCATGACTAATAGAGATATTACTTATAAAAACAGTAAATAATAAAAGAGGTAAGTAAGTGTTCATATTTAGTTTATACAATATTCAATAATAGATTCCGTTCTATCAGTATTCAATAAAATACGATTAGCAATGGGAAAAATAAAGACGATAGAATTAACGAGCGTCCAACGATTAGAATTAGAGCATGGTTTCCGCCATGGCACGAGCCACTGTTTTCGCATGCGTTGTCGTGCTGTTCTTCTCAAGTTAGATGGACTACCTTCTGTAAAAGCGGGTGAACAGACCGAAATGAGTTTGGTGTCAGTTAATGCATGGGTAAAACGTTTCCTTTCGGAAGGCATAACAGGCTTACAAACCCGTGAAGGTCGTGGTCGAAAACCAATAATGGATTGTTCGGACGAACAAGCAGTGCGTTCAGCCATCGAACAGGACAGGCAAAGTGTAAGCAAAGCTAAAACGGCTTGGCAACAGGCAACAGGCAAAGAGGCAAGCGACTTGACCTTCAAGCGTTTTTTATCCGCCTTGGCGCAAGATATAAGCGAATAAGAAAACGCCCAAGGGGAGTCCCCTCGCCGCAACTTTACGAGTACAAATACGAAAAGTTGCAAGAACTTGAACAACAGGAACGTGAAGGGCGCATTGCCTTGTATTATGCTGATGAAAGCCATATCTGTACCGAAGGATATGTTCCTTACGGCTGGCAGTTGCCCGGTGAGGATGTGTGCATTGTATCTCAAAGAAGCGCAAGGCTCAACATCTTCGGAATGATTGACAGAAAGAACCAATATCAGGGATTCGCCACCACCGAAAGTATCAACGCCGACAAGGTCGTGAATTTCCTCGATGCATTTTCCTTGCGTGTGCGCAAAAACACCTTTGTGGTGCTTGACAATGCTACGGTTCATCGTAATAATAAAATACGGGAGTTGCGTCTGGTATGGGAAAAAAGAGGGCTTTTTCTTTTCTATCTGCCTCCATATTCTCCGCACCTGAATATTGCGGAAACACTTTGGAGGATATTGAAAGGAAAATGGATCAGACCTCAAGACTATGTGAGTACAGACATGCTTTTCTACGCAACCAACAGAGCGTTGGCGGCGATTGGAAATACACTGTTCATTAATTACTCGCATTATGTCGCTTAATTTTGATTACTTACTTAAATAAAATGGTTTTAATTTCATATTAAGTTTTTATTGAGAGTGGAACCATGGTTTGGATGTTGTCTTTTGAACATGCCAACACATTTAAAGGACAAACATTCCATGCAAATTATTTACTAATCGTTTTTTTTATAAATTCCGTCATAATCACATCAGACTTCAACAATAAACCTATAAAATACTATATTTAAAATGAAAGATATTTGTCATCTCTATAAGTTGATAACCTTATAATTCTTTCGACTCTGCTCACTAACCACAGAAATAACAAACACTCCTTTCAGATTGAAAGATTCAAGAGATGATTTAGCTGCGACACGAGTCCTTACTCCTCCAGTTATATCATAAATAGTAATTTGAGAATTTTCTGCATTGGCTATGTGAATGAGACCCTCTTTTGAATATACTTTAACATCATTATTCGTCGAATTAATTACCGGCTTATCCAATGACGCCGGATCATCAGCAAAATCAACAAGATACAAAAGATCACCTCGCTCTCCACTTTGATTTCCTTCCGTAGGCATAAATGCTGTTACCACAAATTTATCGGAACCTATCGGAGCTATTCCCGGATTGGCAAAGGAGGTAGAGCCTTTGGGTGTAACCGGGTTCAGTGTATAGTAAAATGCACCGTCACCAAACAAAAAACGCCAACTGCTCCAATCATTTGATGTTATCTGCGCTTCCTGCAATACATAATTTCCATTCGAATAAAAGCTACTTCGTCCACCAATATTTCCATTATAACCCATGAGTTGAATATTGTAGTTCGAAATGACATCTTTCCAAGCTCTCCAGTTGGTAAAATGATACAAAATACCGATAGCATTCTGATCATGCACTCCATTATCGTAATAATGAAAGCCAATGACGATATGAGAAGTAACGGGATCATCTCCGACAATTGTCCGGATGTCGGGGGTTCCTTCTGCTGTTGATGAAAAAGTATGGGGAACAGACATATCATTTGCTGCATTATTGGTAATTAGATTAGCATAACTGGAGAAAAAGCGTATCCGTATATTATTAGAACCTTCAACAGGATCCTGCTCATTGGCAACCAAGTAGCCATCGCCCCATTTTTTAATATCACCCTGATGTGAACGATCGCCTAAATTTGTTATATAATGCCAAACCTTAAGATCATTACTTCCCGCTAACCTCAATACAAAATGGTTAGAACTTATCTGTGAATGGTAAACTCCCAAATACTTATAGGAAGCTTCATCCGCTTCAACAATTCTCAGCACATCCATTCCTGTTGACTGATTATCTTTCATGTCAAAAAATGCATTGGAGGCGGTAATTGAGTTTAATTGATCAATTTTAAATTGAATGAATTCATTTTGCTCAAACCACCACTGATAAGCAATATTCAAATTACGTGCATTCGAATATGATTGCAAAGTAGAAATACTTCGGTCTGTATTTTGGTTATTCAGCGTAATGACGGTATTCCGATAATCATCTAAGGTTAGGTTACTCAGGTCAACAGAGTCTCTACCGGCATCCCGTAGAAACTTACACATTAAAGCCGACCATGCTAAGTCATCGTCACTCAATGCCTGAAGAGAAGAAAGTGAGTCTTTACATCTGTTCTTCACTTGCGTGATTAAAGTATTGCGTAAATCGCTATACGGCTTCGACATAATATCCGGCACCGACAACCATGCTGTATAAAGAAATGTCTTAGCCAAAATATTTTCATTCTCAGTCATCGGCATTTTTTTTACATTATCTACTACAACATTTTTTTCAACAACATTACCAGCATTCATAATTCCCATCAGGAATATAAAAGCAAAAAAGCAATTTAATTTTTTCAACATAATAATTTAAGGTATATAATTCAGCATAAACGTACCCGGTTAGAACATTCACGGCAACCAGGACAAATTTTAAATAACTATTTTATTTAAAATTATCAAAACGGATATGTATTATCAAAGCGCGTTTTAATAATAAAATACGAGTTTACCTCCTTGTATCAAATCCGCATGATTTACCTCAAAATCAGTCAGCGTTTTGCCATTCAGCTTTACTTCTTTGGCCGGGCTGTAAATTGATTTCCGGTTTTTTGTGTCAATGTCTAAAATGTGCCCGTTGTAAAACCGTATTGTTACATGATTAAATGAAGGTGATGTCAATTCATACACAGGATCACCTACTACCAGTGGAAAAATTCCAAGCGTCGAAAATACATACCAGGCACTCATTGTTCCATCATCTTCATCCATTTCGGGCAGATAGCCGTCAGGAGTGTTTCTAAAAATCTGCCGGATAACAGGCTCCGGGTATTCTGCATTTCCTCCATACAGATTTATATTTTCATCATGTAAAATATGGTTGACATATTGTTGCGTTTTTTGTGGTTGATGCAATCTATTAAAAATAAATGGTGCATGAATACCTGGTTCATTACCCTGATTATTCAAGTTATTTCGAAAAAAATAATCAAGTTCGTTGGCTAATTTATCTTCTCCTCCAATACTTTCCGACATAATATCCTGATATTGAGGCAAAGCCCAGCGATACTGCCAACGAGTTCCCTGATAAAGTCCATTGTCTCTCATTTTCGAAAAAGATTCATCTATTGTTTTAAAATCATGATTCCATGTTTTCTGAAAAATTTCCCGGGCTTTTTCTGCGTAATGTATTGAATCGGCTTTTTTATCAAGAATTCCGGCTATTTCCGATAAAGTCCATATATCAATACAGCCTTCCAATATCTGATCAGGACGATTCATAGGCCAATTTTCCACCTCCGACTTTATACCTTCGTAAGCTTCTGCCAGGTTTATGCCTTTGATACCTTTTTTGTATGCATCCAAAACAACGGTAGCGGCATGTTCGGTACGTACAGTTGGCGTTGATTCAAATTTTGTCGCCCAGTCCTTTTTCCCATTTACATACAGTTTACATAACGAAGAGGCAATGTCTTTCATTCTTCCGGCATCTAACAGGGTCATAAGCGGAAATTTGGTCCGGTATGTATCCCAAATCGACCATGAACTGTAATACGTAAAATCTTTCTGATCATAAACCTTTCCATCCGTACCCAAGTATTGCCCATCTACGGAAGTTACGTTGGCTGGCGTAAGAAAGACACGATATAATGATGTATAAAATAAAGTTTTCTCTTCCTTCGAACCTGAAACTTTTACTTTCGACAGTAAATTTCGCCAATCTTTTTCAGCTTTATTCTTCACCTGCTTAAAAGACAGGTCTGCTACATTCCGGAATTCATCCTGAGCCGTTTTTTCGTCAATAGGAGACAATGCTAAACGCAATTCTACAGTTTTAGCATCTTTCCCGGAAAAACGAATTGATAAACTTTTATCAGATTTCTCAGTTACTATAAAATCAGCATTTGTTTTTAGGTAAAAAAACAATTTATAGGCTCCATGCCCACAGGTATTTTTAGCGTGAATATAACCTTCCACTTCATTCAGAGAGATTACTTCATAACTAGCCTCAACCATGCCACCGAAAGACGAATAAAAATCAATATTCATATTTTGTTCCACTCCTTTCGGATAATGATACCGTTGAAAACCGACGTGATCAGTTGCCGTAAATTCGGTTCGAACACCATTGTCTAATTCCACGGTATAATATCCGGGAAAAGCTTCTTCGGTTTTCTTAATCATATTTACTTTCTCGTCTTTGGTTGCCGGACGAATACAAAGATTACCTCCCGCACCATCACAACCAATTCCTGAAATCCGGTTGATAGAAAATCCCGTTACCTCAGTCACATTATAGTCATAACCGCTGTGGCTACGCGGGTTGCAATCAGGGGCTATTCGAACCATTCCATAAGGCACACAGGCAGCAGGATCCACTTGCCCGTGATCGCCTGCCGTGCCCATAAAAAGATTTACATAATCACATACATTCCCTGAGAAAGCCAGCTGACCAATGAAAGTTAGCCATAAAACTAAAATCGTTCTTTTCGTCTTAAATAACATATTATAATTTATCTTATATACTATCTTGCTCTTTTTCGTCCGCCATTTTTTTAATTAAATTATTTACGAATGCTTCATTGATAACAGCACCCAAATTAGGTTCCAAAATTTCGCCGTCTTTTCCAATCAACATTTGATGAGCAGACCCATTAATATGATAAAAATCCTGAATCTGATTATATTTTTCAGCAGGAATCTGAACATAAACGGTAAGATGATCCCCCATTACATATTTAGTGTATTCTTTCAATGAATAATCATTTTGCGGACTAAGAAACAAAAATGCAACATCACGGTTATCGGCATACTTTTCAATTAATGGTTTCTCTAATTCAATATTAGAAAGACAATAATCATAAGTTTCTTTCCAGAAATCGACCACCAAATACCGCGTTCTCAAAGGAGAAATAAGTGCTTTAAAGAAATCTTCTATATCTTCCTTAGAAAGGCTATCTTCAACTGAATCAAAATTTTCATAAAACACTTGCTGCATTTCATCTTTCAAAATCGGCAAATAAACTCCGGTCTGGATGAAATTCAAAAAACGAGTTGCTTCATCCTTATTCATATCTGAAAAATAAAATTTAGAAGAACGGAACTTCACTATTTGCTGCATAAGGTTCGGTTCCAGTTTTAAATCGTTTATCATAAGAGAATCTCTGCCCTTCCACAAATTTATATATTTTTCATCCTTACCTGTTGTATCATATTGCTTTTGGAAATCAGGATAATACTGAATATATTTTTGCACAAAAGTCCATCCATTATGTATCAATGTATTTATATTATCAGCTTTTGACCATATTTGTTCGTCCTCAGCAGCCAAGCATACACCATTCATTTTCAAATATTTATAAAAATAGTACAAATTAAATGTCATGTGATCAGCTTTAGAAAAAACATCGCAGTATTCAAAATTCTGAATAAATTGTTTAAAATCAGTCCCAGACAACAATTTATAATTATTCAAAGAAATTGTTTGAAGAAAATCGTAAAAATCTAACGGCAGATTAGCTCTTTTAGGTAGATGCAACATACTCTGTTCAAAACCAAACATAACATTTGCAAAATCTATCTGTTTATTCACCTCTATTAATGATTTTGCTTTAGGTCCAAAGTCATTATCTTTACAATAATCCCGAAGTCTTTTTTCATACTGGTTATAAACCGCCGTAACTTTATCTCTAAAATCTAAAGGAGATAAAGTGTTACAACTATCAACCTTGGGTTTCGACACATCTACTGTAATTTTCAGCAATTCCTGATTTACAGCAGCTAAAGGCCCCTCAAACACAAGCTCTTTGAGTTTATATGAAGGTTCTTTAAGCCTATCGGCAATCAAAAACTCGTTCCAATCAATCACCATAGCCAGTGTTTGACCCGGTTCAATATAGAAATCGATTTTCTGATCATTGATGTTTACAGAAGTACAAATCGGGTTTAAAAGAGACAGGCTTGCCTCGAAACGTCCATCGGACATAATATCCAATGGTGTTGAGAAATAATCTCCTGTAAAAGGATTTATAATATCGAGAGAGCCCGAAAGCATTCCCAAACGGGAGTCATAGCCTTTGATGTAACCAATCAACCGAGCAGAAGTACTGTTGAAAAATTGTGTGGAATCATCCAAGTCTGCCGGAGTTTTTATGGCCGCTTTATCCAATTGTTCTTTTATCCATTGTTCTGCCTCCGGATTAGTATTATTTATTTCCGGATGGTTCGGATGGTTTTCGTCCAATGAAATATCATAAACCGTATCATCATAAGTAATGCTTTTGACCTTCTTCGACAGTCTCGGATATATCAATACAAAAGTTGAATCTCCTGTGTGTAAGCGAATTTCTTTATTAAACTCTCCACCTTCGATAGCTTTCGGATATATTTTTTTACCGGTTTCTGTTATTTCAATAGATGCCGCATCCGAAAATTTCACCCAACCATCAGGCACAATGGTTGCATGAATTGTCAAACGGGTTTCCTTCCGGTTTGTTTCTATTTGTGCAACATGAAACACTCCTGACTTAGATACTTTATAGTAAGGGTTTTTAATAATTTTCGATGCTTGTGCACCTAAAAAAAAGACAATACAAAGACTTAACAGTGCAATAGACTTTTGTTTCATTTTGTTAGATTTAGTGGTTAATGCTATTTAAAAATTAATTTTCCTCGATGAATATCTTTTCCTACATAAATATAGATAAATTCCGGATAATTATTATATAAACAGTCACTTAACCGAATATGCTAATCTTATATATTTTTCAAAAATAAGGATGGCATTAAAAGAATCAAAACATAAATACTCACAAACAATATCCATCTGTATATAGAGACTTTAATAAAATTATAATTTATAAAAGCCCATGTAGTTTGCTTTCTTGTGTGTTTAATGATATTTTTAACGCCATCTGAAAACTCATCACTTACATTTTAATTTACTTGTGTTTTTTGACAAAAGTTTATTTTTGAATTCCGAATATTTACAATATATATTCCCTGGGGTAGAAAATATGTGGTATTTGATTTCAAAAGAGACTTATTGACAACCGTCTGCCCTAACACATTACAAATTGAAACATCTGTATGATTATCAACTATTCCCTTATAGTTTATTGTTAGTTTATTACGTTCACCCGAAACTATAGTTACAGGACTCTCTTCATCAACAAGATTATTAAGCCCAGTGCTTTCACTGCCATATAGCCCTATTTCGGAAAACTGTAAAACTTCAGCACCTCCGGTAGCAAACACTTTTATTGCATAATACTGATATGGAACAGAATTAGTTATTTCAAACGCGTTTCCGGTATAATTTGTATTTGGCAAATTTGCATTATCAACTGAGTCGATATTCTGCCAGCTGATGCCATCATTCGATCCGCTAATTACCCATTTATCAGGATTACGCCCGGAAAATGATGCGTTATCATTCGCACTATAAATTACATAGTATTTGAGTAAAACAGAAGATTTCATGGTCCATGCTATTGTAACAGGAATAGTATCCGTACAATACTTTGTGGAAGTAGATCCGTCCAAAATTAATGAGCAGGATTCTCCTGTAACCTTCGATCTTGTTCCTGTTACGGACTTATCAATAACACTATCGGCTAAAGATGGCATACTAAGAACTGTTGAAAGATTGACCCTGTTGCCCCTTGTACTAATTGTCTGTACATTTAGTTCAGGCAGATCTACTGTTTTAAAATAAGACCGATAGCTTGGAATATCTTCTGTAAGTAAATTTCCATTCTCAACATATATTTTTGTTGTGTTAGGGTCAGCATAGCATACTTTTACATTTCTGGTTGCTCCTGTCACTCCTGCAAATACAGCTGTATTTGAAACAGCATTCTCCTCAGAATTACAGAATATCGCTAACGGGGCTTTAATGAGGTTGTATAGCGAAGTCAGATTGTTATATCCGTGGTGAGCAGTCTGAACACAATTACTGTTCAATGTAGCATCACTATACATGGACAGCATGTCCGACTGGCAGACAGAACTGGCATCTCCAAGCAACATAAATGTTTTGCCATCCATCAACATTTTAAGTATTGTAGAAGTATCATTTCCGTCACCAATAGTGGTTTTTCCGTTTGTAGATGCTGCATCTTCATGAGTATGCAGCACATCAAATTCAACGCCCTGGAAGGTAAATGTTTGACCGGTATGAAGTTTTACATATTTACAATTAGGATAATATGTATTAAAAGTTTCTTTCATTAAAAATGTTCCGGAATCATAGCCCGAACTCATAGTCTGATATGATGGTATATTGAACAATACACTTTCAACATTTATAAAATCGTGATATTTGGTAAGGAATGGATATATTAAATAAACATGATCTCCATGAAAGTGTGAAATAAACCAACCTCTGATATCAAGCACAGTACCGGTTTCCTGACCTGTAATGTTGTACATAAAATTCAATAATCCTTCCATAGCGGCCTTGCTGGACTGCCGTTCATGTCCCGAATCAATCACGAATAAACTATTATCTTTTAGTTTAATGATTATCAATGTACCACAATCTATTTTCCAATAATCTGTTTTAGAAGTCTGCCCTTCGCCATGTGTATAGTCCAGGCTATAAAGATAGAACTCTGTTTTCCCGTTACCCTGAACGCTTGCATCAAGATCCGTCAACAATGTATTTGTTGAGTTATCCTGAATAATTCGCACCTGTTTTGTTCTCGCGGTAAAATATATGTAATATAACTTATTGTCTTTTATCAAAGTATAAAACACATTATCTTCAATTGTATTCGTAGATATTTGTGTAAATCCGTTATCTAAAAGTGTTTGAATATAAGTATTAAATGATGTTTCTGTAGTAGAGCTTATTACCACCATTTTTGAGTCTTCCGAAGTAACTGAAGTTTTATCGATAGCCAGACCTGGTCCGGAATTATATATTTCGCTAATAATACCATCGGGATAAGAATACGCAGCCAACTCTATGAACGGAATTCCCGGATTTAATTCTACTGTTGCGACCGGATTGGTAAGCATAAATTGCGAGCTGACAGCTGTCAGATTAAATGTAGCCTCTTCTTTTGACTCTATTGTAACATCAGCTTTTAACGTGGCAATTTTCGAGTCCGAAATCTGAACCTTTTCATTATCCGTACTTATATTTAAATCTATGCCATGACTTGATATGAGTTTTGAGAAGTCGATTTGATTTCCACTCCTTAATCCAGCAGCCGTTACATCGAGAATACTGAGATCGGCAGGTGAATTGGAATTCATGACTGTTACATTTACCGGAGAATTTTGCCATTTCAAAACAGGATAACCATCATCCAACATTTTCCACACATCCGTAAAATCCCATCCAAGGGTATTAGCGTAAAACGTCCCGGACAAAGCATCTTCATCGCTTGGCAGATTTGCTCCGTTTTTACCCGATGTACCATAATAGGTATTCGTGGTTTCCACAGTTGATAATGCGGATAATGAATATGAAGTTCCTATAAGACTGGTACTTATTGAATAGTTCTGAGTCAGAGTTGCATTTCTCCCGATATTCGGAATAATACGCATCGCAGTACCTCCCTTCGAAATAATGAACGGGGCTAGATTAACACTGTATTCAACTGTTGGTGTATATCCATTTTCGATAAAACCTACAAGACCTGCTGCCTGCTGACCACTTCCGATCCCTCTGACAACCCCGGAAAAGTAAGATTTTGATAATGTACATGCTTTCGCACTGGCAATTAACCCTCCCGAGTTATTCGTTGTTGCATAAATATAAGCCGATGCATAGCAATTTCGAACAACAGCATTGGATGTTCCTGCCACAGCCTGCCCAACCAGTGAAGCCACATGGTCGCCTCCCTGTATATAGCTGTTTGACACATAACATTGCTCAAGAACTCCACCTGTCATGACTCCAATGATTGCTGCAACATCTTTTTTTGCAATAATATTGGCTCCTTCTATACCTAAATTTTTAATTGTGGCATCAGTTGTTGTCGCAAATAAGGCTACTTTCTCAGTTGCCGTATTATTATAAGACAAACCCTTGATAATATGCCCGCCTCCATCAAAAGTTCCACTGAAACCTGTGATCGGAGTCCATGTATCGGTCAGTGTAATATCAGCAGTAAGAACATAACTGCCACTAAGATTATTCGAAATGGCTATAAGGCCTGCTGCATCAGAAATGGTAGTCTGGCTGTATAAAAACATCCAATTAAATACGGCAAACAACAGCATGCCTGATTTTTTTACGTGATTTTTAATTAACAGCATAATATGTTAAATTCAAGACTATTATAATTATATTTTTTTTATTTTACAATCAATGTTTCGCATATACCAAAAAGAGAAATGATCATTTTCAAATCATTCCTATCTTTAGGTTAAACAATAGTAGTAAATTTGTATTATTACTTCTTAATCATTTTTCCTGTATAAACGGCATCATCGGACTCTATTTTCACCAGATACATTCCGCTTGGTATATAATCAAGATTTATCGTGTTATTGCCTGCACTGACTTTACAGTTTAGTATCAATTTTCCATCTATATTAGTAATCTCAATCTGTCCTGCTTCAGGAGCATTTACGACAACAAACCTGTCAACAGGATTAGGATACAGAGCCAATGTATTTTGTTTTACCTGAATTAATGCCGACTGTACTGTTCCAAATAACTCCCACTCGGCCAACTGAAAACCGCGTACACTTTCTGACTTTCTCGCGGTTACATATAATCTGAAATACTTGTAAGCCTGTGTCAGAGATACTGGAAATTCTTTTCGTTCACATCGGCTGTCAAACGAAATTTCAGTCTGCGAATCAATATCTGTCCATTCTGTATTATCGTTAGAACCCTGCAATGTCCAGTTTTTCGGATCATTATTCGGATTATCATTGCTTGACGTCAAAGTGTATGATGTAAGAATTACAGGAGAAGTAGACTCATAATCAAACCAAATACCTGTTCCGAAATCAGTGGAAGAAAGATTCTGATAAAAACCGGATGTTTCGCGGTCATCAATCAAAGTATTTAAATCATCCTCAGTAACATCTGCAATCGATGTTGTCAACACACCACCGTTTTCAGTAATATCCGACGTGTAATCATTAAATTCTCCGAACATCTGCCATTCGCTTAACTGCACGCCTTTTTCACCACAATTATCATCAATGACCAGTTTATAATAAGTATATTTTGTCGTCGGGGAACAAGTGAAATACAAAGTTGCATAACGATACGGAAAAACAAGACCTTCCTGTTTATCAATGCTGATCCAGGAACTGTTGTTATTCGATCCATACAATGTCCAGGACTGAGGATCACGGCTTTGAGCATCATTGGCTGCGGTTACACTGTAGGCAAACAATTTCACAGGACGTGCAGATTGATATTTCGCCCAAAACGTTTTGCGGTAGCTTATGAAATATTTGGTTGTCTTATCATTATCGATGAGGTTAAAATATCTTTCATCTACACTTGCATCGGTATCATAATTTCCGTCATACTGAGCAGAAAGCGTTCCTCCCGGATTGGAAGTTACATCGTAATTATTTATAGAAACCCCGTTAACTTCCCATTCTCCTATATTCACTTCTTTTGCTGCGGCACTGTTCACCTCGTTAATAGTCAGTTTAAAGTAACTATAGGCATTCGAGTTTGACCTGTCATAATTATTTTTGAAATACCTTACATCAAAAGTTTCAGTAGTTCTTCTATCCATAAAATTCCAAGTTACACCATCTTTTGATCCATATAAAATCCAAGATTTTGGATCGGTTCCGGCATCTTTGCCCGATGACGAAAGAGCATATCCAAACATCTGAACCGGAACTTTCGTTTTACAAATAATTACCACAGGCAATTCTGTAAATTTGATATTAGTAAACGTTTCAGGATTATTGTCATTCAACTTCGAAAGCATTGTTGAATCGACTCCATCCGCAGATAAAGTTCCTGTCTGTATAAAATCCTGATAATACTGATCAAAATACAAATCCCCGAACAATTGCCATTCTCCAACCTGAATATCCGAACTTCCATTCGAAGACAGAATATTCAATTTAAAATACTTGTAACCGGCATCGGTACCGCAATGATATGTCTGAGTACTTTTTCGATCTGCAAAAATCTGATCTTCCTGTTCATCAATGACTGTCCACGTACCATTATCAGCAGAGCCATATAAAGTCCAACTTACAGGATCCTTGGAAGAATTATCCGCTGCACTCGTCAGAGTATATGATGTCAGTTTATACCTCGCTGTAGCATTATATTGCATCCACAAGTCAGTGTGGCCTGCAACCGCATATTTTGTATCGGCTGATTTATCAATCAGATTGGCTTCATTTCCTGTGTACTGAACAGAAAGATCTCCACCGTCAGCTGTAATATCATTTTCTGCAATGGACGATCCGTATAATTGCCACTCGGAAAGGACTAATTTTCCTGACCCAGTAGCTGCCTGAGTTATTACAAGTTGAAAATATCTGTATAAGCCGGAAGTTGTAACTGAATACTTCTTTATTAGATTTCGACTGCCAAAAGTTTGCCCTGACTGCGTATCCATATCGATCCAGTTTTGTCCATCTTCAGAAGCTTGTAATTTCCAGACAGCCGGGTCATAATCAGAACTAGCCGAACCGGAAGCTACGGCATACCCTATAATATGTGACGGGATTTGAGCATCGTAAGTTATTGTTAATGTACTACCAGTGGTAAAGGCTGATTGATAGTCAGTACTTAACCTGTTATCTGTCAGATTCGACAAATTGGTTTGTGTTAATGTTGAACTCAGCGTTCCCCCATTATCGGTAATATCAGAAAAAACAGAACCTCCCTCAATAAATTTGAATGATTTGAGCTTCAGGGCATTTTCAGTTCCACCGAAAACAAAATATACATTATGCTTCCCATCTAACGGAATATCAAAATTCCTGGTAATAGTTTTCCATGAATTATCCGATGCTGGAATCTGTATTGTTGCAATCAAATCTCCATCAGGTGCATCCAATCTTATTTCCAATGTTCGGGCAGTCCCGTCATTCGAAATATTTAGTTCAATGCTATTAGCATATTTATTTCCACAACTAACATTATTATACCCAAGATATGCACCATCTTTTATGGAAGTGATTTCCATTTCTTCTCCCACGATATTATTTTCGGAAGCCACTTTGCTAATATAATTAAAACTGCCTGCCTGGATTGTAGAAAAAGCATTCTTTTCTATTGTATTTACATCCATCGGGGCATTCATTACTGCCGATACCGCAGTGAAACAGCCAAAAGCATCTGTATAATCTTTTTCTTTTGCCTTTTCGTTCCACGATGTCCACGTAATACCATTAGAATTCCTATTATTAAATACATTAACGGCATTTTTCTGCATCCATGAAACATATTCAGTCTCCTGCAAATCGACAATAAAACGACGGACATATCTCATAAGAATACCTTTGAACCCGGGCAAATCTGAGGTCTCCCCACCTTCAACCGAAACGATACCGGAACTGTTACAAAGATTATCCGCCGTATATTTCATAATCTTTTCAGCATCGTTTTTATACATCTCGTCGCCATAATGATTATAAAGCATTACCGCAGCTCCCAGATAAGTTCCCTGATTGTATGTTGAAGCCCAACCACTGTTAAAAGTATCATACACATGACCTGTATTAGGTTCAAACAAATGGATTCTCTGGCTTGCATACAACATTTTCGCTTTTGAGAAATAAAGTTCTTCTCCTGTCGCTATTCCCAAGTAACAAGCAGCAATCTCAGCAGGCCCGTTTACACAGGAGGTTGTCCCACCCTGACCTTCTTTCCAACGAAGCAGATAATATAATCCATCAACTTTATATAAAGCACGGCGGTACATATTGTCAAAATTAGTACGGGCAATACTCAGATAATTCAAATCACCGTTGCCAAACATAAAATAGGCACGAATACTGGCTAATACCGCCCAGGCAATATCGTCATTAAAATCATTACCCATCCAGTTCGTACTCTTGTTCGAGATAAAATTCGCATAAATCTCCTCAAACATTGTTTTGTACTCTTCCTTTCCTGTTGTTTCATAAGCGTCGAGTATAACTTCCATATTTTCGGCAAGCCCCCAAAATCCTGTCGAAACTTTTTCTCCTGCATAAAATCGATCTTTCCATGATTGCATCATGGTAGTACGTAATTCAGGGGTCAGTACATTAGGAACAGATTCAACCGTTTCTATTTTCCATATTTGACGACTGTCTGCCGGATCTGCTTTTGAGTTTAAACGCAGAGGTGCTCCATCCTGATCAAGCTCACTGCCATTTACCAGTTCCAAATAACCATTTTTAGCAACATTGACAATATAATAACAATTGGCATATCCGTCTACCGGAGTTAATGTCCACTTGGCATAATTAGAAGTTTCCTGACCATACTGGACTATAGAGGTTGTTCCCTGAGGATAAAGTTTTTTTTCTGTATATGCGTTATCTATATAAAAACTTCCATTTCCGGCATCTGTCAATTTCCAACGTTGAGAGTTTGTTCCGGTTTCGGTCCAAACATGTACCTCGGTATTATCATCTAAAGAAGAGTTTTTGGTTGTAAGAACTCTGTTACCTGTATATTCTGTCGTGATTTTATATACATTGCCCGAAATTAAATCCGTGGCTATAACTGTTTGAGCAAAACATATAAGCGATAAAATAGGAAATAGAGTAAATAGACGTTTCATAAAAATATAGATTTATAAGTTTAATTTTATTTTCGATAATTTATGTGGATTATATTTTTCTTCTGACATTGCCTCGTTATTTTTCCTCATCAGTTCGGCCTATATCTTAAATTATATACTTCCGATAACTCAAATTGCAGGCAATACAATCCATGTCGTTCCAGAACGAAAAATAAAGATAGAAATAGTCTTTCTAAAAGTTCATACAATTTTTTTGAAGAATACACGTATGGCAAGAATACAAACAACAATGACAAGAATATTTACTTCATAGGTACAAAAGCAACCGTTTAGCAAACTAATTATCTTAGTTTGATCACATAAATTCAATATAAAAATCAGAGGAAAGTTTTTATGAATTTCAAAAATAAAAATAGGGTAGCAAAGACTACCCTATCATTCCAAAATAACAATTCAACCTGATTTATATACTATTCAACAAATCCAATTTACCATCGTCCACCAGTTTAATAATTAGTTCTCCGAAAAGCGTATTCTGCCAAGCAAACCATTTGCGGGTAAAATTCGTGGGATCATCCTTATTGAAGGACTCATGCATAAAGCCTGTACCGGCATCAGTGTTCATCAACATTTCGATACATTCTTTGATTTCTTCATCATCCTCACTGGTGAAAGCCTTCATCATAATACTCATGGGCCAAACCATATCATAACCGATATGTGGGCCACCAATACCTTCCCCTGCCTTGCCTTTGAAGAAATAAGGGTTATCCTTGCTCCATACAAACTTCCGGGTATTCTGGTAAATAGGATCGTTGACATCAACATCTCCCAGATAAGGTAATGCCAGTAAACTTGGAACATTGGCATCATCCATCAACAGCTTATTGCCAAAACCATCTACTTCATAAGCGTAAATGGTACCGTACTTCGGATGATTGAACGTGGCGTATTTCTTTATGGCTTCTTCTACTTCATTGGCTAAGGACAAGCATTCATTAGCCATGGCTTCGTTTTTATTGACTTCTGTCAGTATCTTGGCTGATTTTCTCAACGAAGTTACAGCAAATAGATTCGAAGGAATCAAAAAAAGGAAAGTCGTGGCATCATCCGACGGACGAAAAGCTGAGGCGATCAGCCCTACCGGATTGACCGGATTTCCCAGACCGTTATTCGACATGGTATCTAACTGGCGTTCTGTTTTTCGTTGGAAAGAATATGGACCGGGGCCGTTTTTGCGCTGTTGCTCTTTAAATGTTTGAAGTACTAAAGCCATGGCTTTCTCCCAGTCTTTCCCAAAAACAGAAGCATCGCCTGTTACAACCCAATATTCATAAGCTAACCGAATTACATAACAAAGAGAATCTATTTCCCATTTGCGTTCATGCAACTGAGGTTTCATCTTGGTTATATCACTCATCCAATTATGGTCCGGATTCGGATCGTGAGGATCCAGAAAGGCATTCGCATACGGGTCTATTTCTATACATTTAAGCTGGCGAAGCACGGTACCGCGAATCATTTTCTTCAAAGCCGGATCACTATTGGCCAGTTGAAGGTAAGGCCACACCTGTGCACCGGAGTCACGCAGCCACATGGCATGAATATCGCCCGTGTAAACTACCGTGTCATCGTCTCCATCTTCATTATAGTACCTAACTGTTGTGTCAATGGTATTGGGAAAACAGTTCTGAAACATCCAGCGAAGTTTGGCATTTGAAAGCAAATTGGTGATTTCTCTGATTTTACGCTCAACGGCCTGTGATTCAAACAAACGATCTTTTTTAGCCGGACGTTCCGACACGTATACATTCGTTTTGTCTTTTGACAGGGGGGCCGTATGCATTGTTACCTCCGAATATGTCATAGCAGACACAAGCAGGCTGCAACCCACCAATAATCCAATTCTTTTTAAGTCTTTCTTCATTTTTTATTATTCTCGATTAATCAGTTAACCTCTAAACGACTCAGGCGGGTATACATTTCTACCATGGCAAACTGTGTTAACAACCATTTGGAAGTATCTTTTTCTTTTCCACTCCAATCTGTATTGAACAATCCATTCTCATCTCGCATGTGCTCCCATGCATAATTCATATTCTGCTGAAAAGTTTTGATATAAACGGCTGATTTTGTTTGTTCATATAGTTCGATATACCCACGAAACATAACAGCCGAAAACCAGATATTGCCTTTATTCAACAACCGCAATGCATTTCCCTGACTGTCTTTTGTTTCATGAAAGAAACGATGATATGCCGATTGGGCAATTTGCTCTGCTTCTTCCAAATAAGTTTTTTCCCCGGTCAGTTTATACAGCAATGCTGCTGCCTGGAGCATTTGCCCACTGTTATATGCATATTTGGCTTTATCAATTCTTCCTGTCTGATTGATATTGTCATAATATAATCCGTCTTCAGGATCCTGCAAATGATTCTTTGTCCAGTTATACAGGCCTAATCCCTGATAAAAATAACTGCTGTCTTTTGTGGCTTCAAACAGTTTGAAGGCATAAACGGCTGCCGGGGCATTGGAACAGGTGTTCTTCCCGCCTTTTTTTTGTTCACACCAATAAACACCTCCACCCAAAACCGCATCAGTTCCACTCTCTATAAACTTCCAGAGAGTCCGGGCCTTTTCTAAATATTTTTTTGTTCCTGTCGATAAATACAAATCAGTAAAATCTATACCAATCCAGATATTGTCGTCATAAAAACGATCAGAAGCACTTGTTTTAATATATGAAGCATAGGCTGCCGGAGTCCGGGATATGTCATAATACTGCTCCAGACCCCGTATCACTTTCTTTGTAAGTAGTCTTTTGTACTTACATTTTCCGGTGGTCTCTAGCAGCAGGCTTACTGCTGTCAGACTTCCCGAATATGGCCAAAGGTAAGAACAGAAATTCTTTTTCTGGGCCTGATCCGTATCTGCCAGATAAGTCACTTTATTCGATTCATCATACGGATACGTTTCCCGCAACAACGAACTCCCTTTTATTCCATAATGTCGATATATTGCATCTATTGTAATTTCTGATCGTTTTAAGTTGCTATCCTCTTTTGCAAAAAGATCCTTTGGAAAAAAACACAAAAATGAAAAAAGAATAGCTACAAAAAAACTTTTAATAAATCTTATTTTATTCATAAATACCGCATATAACAGTCTGCATAAATTTATAACGCGACTCTGTTATTTTAATTTTTTTAGCTTTACGTAAATGGTGTTTTATACAAAGATAACTTTATTCTGTGTTACAACACTTATCAGTAAACCTGAAAATCATAAATACGCGAAACTTCGCCCTCACTTTGGTCAGGTTTTGTTATATTTAGACGAATAAATCGTGCTTTTACCGGCCGACTTAACAACCGATCTGTCTCTACTTGGGTATTATCAAATACAGCATCGATCGTTTGCCACTCATCATCTACATTTTGTTTTGCCTGCAAACTGTACTCTTTGGTTATATAATCCAAATTTTCTAATCCTGCATGGAATACCGACCAACCATGGATATCTTCAACTTTTTCCAAATCAATTTCTATGAATTTGGGTTTATTCATGCTTGTGTCACACCATTTCGTATTAGAATCTTCATCGGTTGCAAATTCAGCTTTTTCAAGAGCATTCACCTCTCCGGATTTGCGGATAACTGACTTCCCAAAAAGTAAATTCTTACCGTATTGCATTTCGGATAAATCCACGTTTTGTGGCAAATTCACTTTCAAAAGATCCTGAGCTGGTTGAATTGTATTATTTAAATCATTTACTATGGTTGCAGCAAAAATCATTACTTTTGAATTATCGGGTAAAATCAATTGCTTTGCATGTGCCGGAATATCTATTGTTACTGCAAACATATAGGTATACTCATACGGGACATCTTTATTGTATAACATATTGTGCTTATGCGTGCCTACAAATGCGACATTGGCTGGTTTCAGGAAGCCCTGAGTGTGTCCGATATGGCCCCATTGCCCGATAAATCCAGAATATCCGGACACTACCACTTCTTTTTTTACATTGTCAACTTCAATAGGAACTTTTACATCTTTTCCGGTAGAAGCAACCAACAGATACAGCTTATTATAATTCCCCTGCGGAAGACGAATTACCTGATTGCGACATTTCACTACATTGGCAACATCTGCTCCTTTTAATTGAAATTTCACCCCTTTATAATCAACTTCTTCCGGGAAAATTTCTGCCGCATAAGAATTTCCTTTCCCATCTAAATTCGCATCACTTCTGAACGCGTTGTATGTTGCGGCCTTAGTATCATAAGGCAATTCAACAGTTTCCGATTGCGAAACCGGCACATTCAGATTCAACCCGGACAACTTTATTTTTAATGTTTTTATACCGTATGGTTTTATTTCAAATTTCACATCCTTTCCGGAGAAATTTACATCGGCCAAATCTTCTTCAATTCCGTTATCTTCTTTGGCAGAAAGAACCTCCGCCGGAAAAGTCAGAGTAACTGACTGATTAGACTTTCCGGTAGTTTCATATAAACGTATGATATATTCATCCGATTTTTCAGCCTGTTTAAACGCTTTGATCAAAACATGATTATTGTCATTTCTGACAAATGAGAAATTCCGGCCCAAAGGTCCCTGATGTTTGTCGACAATAAAAGTCTTTGGAGATTGATTCAAAAGTTCAGCTTTTTCAACAATACCAGCCTGATTATAATCACCCGTATGACCAACTATAGAGTATGTAAAATAATGTTTTCCAAAATCCTGCTGTGATTGATATGTGTATCCACCAAGAGTTTTAGGCGTATGCAACAAGGTCAGTCGCAAAGTATTATCATTCGGTTTATCCCAGCCGTATTTACAGTCATTCATTACTGCCACTCCATACGAATTGTCTCTAGCTGTAAGATCAGCCCAATATTGAGCATACACTTCATAAGCAATATCAGTATTATTTCCACGTTTCACAGTTCCCAGCCCCAGATCATAAGTAGCCTGCGGATTTGAGACTGTAAGGGGGAACTCCGCTTTTAACAGAGCATTCGTAGTTTGCCAGTTTACTTCGTTTACAATATCTATCCGGTCAGCCTGTCCTCCTTCGTTCAAACGTATATATTGCTTAAATTTCGAGTCACCATAAGTGCGTTCAACACATAATGCAGATCTTAGCGGACCACTCTCCGCCATAGATATTTTTACATTTTCGGAAATTGCTACAGGTTCTTTATCAATTTCCATTTTCATAATTTCCCAGGCTGGCCAATGGAATGATTCATTTTCAGGAAATAATGCCAAGCGAACAGCTTTTCCGGCTTCTACCAACTCGCGCTGATTTTTCTTATCGTAAATAGAAGAAATATCTCCGTTCTTATCAACAGTAACCCGGTATACACTATTTTCAATTTCGTTCTTATCAACTTTTGCCGACAGCAATTTATTTACTTTAGAGCTTCCTTTTCTAACATCATAAACGACATAACCACAAGATGGCAGATGAGCAGCAACGAGCAATTTTACTTTTCCATCAGCAGAAGATATTTTTTGAGCAGGAACCATTTTTCCTTGATCATCATACACTGCATACTCATCTGATTTTCGATTTTCAGGTATGGTTATTTCTACAATTTCAGATACGGGCATCGACATCGGATTATAAATTACAACCGGACTTCCTTTTACCTTTGTATCCAAAAAGCGTGATGCTGCGCCAACAGAGCTGGTCATAACATCTTCAAATTGTTTCAATGAAATCAGTTCGTCATTCCACGAAAATTCGTAAGCGCGCGGAATACTTGTGCCTGTAAGGTCATCGTGGAATTGATGCCATATAATTCTTTTCCATGCTTCCGCCAAAGTATGTTTGGGATAAGATAAAGCTCCCAACCAGTCGGCAACAACAGCTGACCGTTCTGCGGCATCGGCCAACAATTCGTTTTTACGGTTGAACAGTTTCATAGCCGCCTGAGAGGTATAACATCCCGTTCCATGTACATCCATCAACAACTCACCATTGAAAACAGGAAGTTCCGGATGTTTATCAAACGGCAAATAATCTTTATAGAGTTGGTCGCTTGTGGCACTGATTATTTTGACAGGGCCATCCCCCTTTACCCCTTGTTCTACAGCTCTGACAGATTCGATAGTAGGCGCGCCTCCTGTATCACCGGTACCGTAATAGTGATATACTGTTTTGATCGGACTCTTTTTAATTATATCTTCAAGGTATTTACTTTCTGATAAATCTTCATCTCTCCATTTGGTAGTATAATTATGTGCATCAGCTACCAACATTATTTTTGAACTATCAATCCCCTGCCATAATCCAATTTCAAAAGGGGTTTTACCACTTGCATAAAAGGGTTTATGTCTCCACATTAATTTCTGGGTAGAAAATCCGATCAAACCGGAGTGGGCTGCAATGGAAGGTAAAATCCAGCTAAACCCAAAGCAATCGGGAAGAAATATATCTGTTCCTTTTACCCCAAACTCATCCTCATAAAACATCTGGCCATATAGTATATTTCTGGTAAAAGATTCGGGGGAAGGTATATTCGTATCAGTAGCATCCCAGGTACTTCCGGCGACATGCCAACGACCTTCTTTAATGTATTTTTTCACCAACTCATACTCCAAAGGAAAATACTCTTTCATCCAGGCATATTTTATTCCTCCTTCGAAATTAAAAATGTAATCCGGATACTTTTGCAACAACATAAGATTCTGGTTCATCGTTTTCGGGATGAATTCACTAATAGAACGCTGCACATCCCAATTCCACTGCGAATCAAAATGGGCATCCGACACGATATAAGCTTTTTCTTTCTCTGGAGAGTTTTGTGTAAAAGACATAACACAAAATACTGTTGACAACAACGACAATATTAACCTTTTCATATATACTAAAAATATGTTTATCAGATCATTAATTCATTATTTTATAATTGATTTTGGACGATATTCCGGTTCCTTTCCAAACTCTTTATTGGGTTTTTCTCCCATAACAAATTCCAATTTACCACCTTTCATGATGTCCGTATGCTTTATGTAACTATATGGATAATCTTTTCCATTTAATTTCACCGACTGGATATAAATATTTTTATCCGAATTATTTTTCGTAATAATTTTAAAGGTTTTCCCCCCGGGCAAACTAATTTTAGCTTCATCGAACAACGGACTTCCAAACACATACACTCCGTTCGAAGGATTTACCGGATAGAAACCCAGTGCAGAAAAAACATACCATGATGACATCTGTCCACAATCTTCATTTCCTGCCAACCCATTTGGTTTATTAAAATACATGGTTTTTAATACCTGACGAGCCATTTCGGCAGTTTTCCACTGCTGCCCAGCAAACGCATACAAATAAATCGTGTGATGCCCCGGTTCGTTTCCATGTGCATATTGACCGATCAGGCCGGAAATATCCGGGGAAGCATTATCTCCGAGAGATTGATCCAAATGGAACAGACTATCTAATTTATTGACAAAAGCTGACTCTGAACCAAATAAACCTATAAGGCCTTCAACATCTTCTGGCACAAGCCAGGTATATTGCCATGCATTGCCTTCACAATAATCATCGTTACGATGTGTTGAGCGAACAGGATCGAATGGAGTTGAGAAACTACCATCCATGTTTTTGCCCCTGAAAAAATGGGTTTTAGAATCCCAGTAAAGTTTATAATAAGAGGCGCGTTCAGAGAATAATTTATAATCATCCATTTTACCAAGTTTTTGGGCAACCTGAGCTATTCCCCAATCAGCAATAGCATATTCCAACCCTTTAGCAACAGATTCTCCTTCTTTATCAGAAGGAATGTATTTATTGGTTTTAAGATATGAAAGACTTTTATAATCACTCAACATAGATGCTTTCATTGCGTTAAATGCACGTTCATAATCGAAACCTTTAAAGCCTTTGAGAATAGCATCGGCAATAACCGGAATCGACTGAATTCCAATCATCTCATGCGTATCGCTGCCATACAGATGCCATACAGGCAATAATCCCTGTTGATCATAAATGGCAAGCATCGAATTTATAAAATCCGGTACACGTTCGGGTTCTAAAATCGTGTATAAAGGATGGGCTGCTCTATAAGTATCCCACAATGAAAATACTGTATAATTGGTAAAATCCCCATTTCGATACACTTTCTTATCACTACCACGATAGTCGTTATTTACATCATTAAAAGTATTGGGCTGAATAAACGCGTGATAAAGTGCAGTATAAAAAATGGTTTTAGCGGTTTTATCTTTTGTTTTGACAGAGACTTTACTCAATTCTTCATTCCATGCGGAATTGGCCTCAGCGACCACCTTCTTAAAATTCCAATGGTTTAACTCGGACTGAATATTCTTTAAGGCATTTTCTGTACTTACAGGAGAAATTCCTACTTTCACATCAACGGTGGTTACATCGTCAGGCAAACAGGCATTAGCTTTAACTCCTGTTGATCTATATTTGGTACCACTTACTTTCCTATCGTGATTGTAAAGAACTAATTTTACTGGAACCGAAAAAACTGCTGTAAAATAAATTTGTTGACTAGGTGTCCATCCTGCTGAAAACCGATAACCTCTGATAGTGTATTCATCCACTTGTTCCATAAAAGTATCAGTAGCTCTATCTCCATTAGCGTCTTTCAAGTTAATCATCACTTGTTTCTGCTCTTTTTCTACCGGGAATGTATAATGGTGAAAAGCAACTCTTTTTGTTGCAGTTAATTCTACTTCTACACCGTAATCATCTAAAAACAAAGAATAATACCCGACACCAACTTTTTCGTTTTTATGGGAATAACGGGATGCATATCCGGCATCAGGATTATCCTGCCCTCCGGGAGCCGTCTGCAATTTGCCTGTGTACGGCATAAACATTAAATCTCCGGTATCGGTACAACCGGTTCCACTTAAATGTAAATGAGAGAATCCAACTACAATAGAATCGGAATAATGATATCCGGAACACCAGTCCCAACCTTTGTTTATATTATTTGGCCCAATCTGAACTGCGCCAAAGGGAGTTGTAGCTCCTAAAAAAGTATGTCCGTGTCCACCTGTTCCAATATAAGGATCAACTTCCCGGGATAATTTTTTTGCAGTACCGGCATTAGTATTTATAGATACAACACCGACTAAAATTAAAAATACATATTTGCTGAAATTCATAATAAAAAATTTAAAAATGGGAGTACGATTATTCATCCCCTCCCATCTGTTAACAACCCTTTTATACCCAAAACCTATTTATCATTTGTAAAAGAATAAGGACGAGCCGCATCACTTATTCCTCTGTATTTATTCGGAGCACCGGACATTCCAAACTGGATATTCGGTCCTTTTATTAATTGCTCGTGTGTAAAGTAATTTATATCATATTTTTTCCCGTTTACTCTCAGTGAATTTACATAATAATTTTTCGTACTATTATTTTCAGCTGTAATTGAAACGGTTTTTCCATTTTCCAAATGAAGTTTTACGGAACTGAACAGCGGAGAACCAATAATATATTGGTCAGTTCCAGGACAAACGGTATAAAATCCCAAGGCAGAAAGTACATACCAGCTTGATGTTTGTCCGTTATCTTCATCTCCACAGTATCCGTCCGGGGTTGCCTTATAAAGTTTATCCATAATCTGACGTACCCAATACTGACATTTCCATGGTTCTCGGGAATAATTATAAAGATAAACCATGTGCTGAATCGGTTGATTACCGTGTGCATATTGCCCCATGTTCATAACCTGCATTTCGCGCATTTCATGAATCACGCCACGACTTTTCATTCCTTTTGCTCCGGGAACAATAAATACCGAGTCCATCATTTGGTTGAACCCTTTATCTCCTCCCATAAGATTTATCAAACCTTGTGGATCATGAAACACGCAAAAGCTCCAGTGCCAGCTATTTCCCTCACAAAACTCACCACTCCAGTCTTCTGGTACAAAATTTTTATCAAAGGTTCCATTATCGGCCCGTCCAACCATTAATTTACGCTCCGGATCATAAACATTTTTGTAATTCATAGCTCTCTTGGCATAAATATCTATTTCTGATGCCGGTTTTTTAAGGGCTTTCCCCAACTGATATATAGTCCAGTCATCATAAGCATATTCTAACGTGCGAGCAACATTTTGTCCTATTCCTATATTATTAGGAATATATCCCAAATTGTTATATTGCTGATAAGCAGCTCTTCCGGATGCAGGGACGGTCGGATGCACATTATTGGCATCATGTTTCAGCGCCTCCCAAAGTGTTTCTATATCATAACCTCTCAACCCTTTAAGATAAGCATCGGCTACAATTGATGCAGAATTATTTCCAATCATTATATTTCGGTGTCCCGGACTTGCCCATTCCGGCAAAAAACCGCTCTCTTTATAGGCATTGACCAAACCTTCCTGCATTTTTACATTCATGGAAGGGTACATTAAATTTAAAAACGGGAACAAACTTCGGAATGTATCCCAAAATCCGGTATCAGTAAACATGTATCCGGGCAAAACTTTTCCATTATACGGACTGTAGTGCATTGCTTTTCCACTTTTATCAATTTCGTAAAAAGCACGGGGAAACAACACGGAGCGATAAAGCGAAGAATAAAAAGTACGGAGATTATCAATATTGTTATCTTTAACCTCAATCCGGCCCAAAACATCATTCCATTTTTTTCTTCCTTCTGCCACAACTTTATCAAAAGAATCGTTTTTCAACTCTTTCAGATTCAGTTCCGCCTGTTCCGGACTAATAAAAGAAGATGCTACACGCGCACAGACCTGTTCTCCTTTTTGAGTTGAGAAACCAATAATAGCACCGGTATGATTTTCTTTGGCTTCCAATTCATTTTTTCTGATTTCGTTATCTCCAACAACAGCTTCATAAGTAAACGGCTTGTCAAAAACGATGACAAAATAGTTTTTAAAATTATCAGGGACACCGCCGCTATTCTTTGTTGTGTAACCAATAATTTTATTTTCATTCGGTATAATTTGTACGAAAGATCCGTGGTCAAAGGCATCCAACACAACATAAGAATGATCATTCTCCGGAAAAGTAAAACGAAACATGGCTGCACGTTCGGTAGGAGCTATTTCTGTAGTAACATCATGATCGGCCAAATACACACTATAGTAATATGGTTTTGCAATTTCAGCCTTATGCGAAAACCAACTCGCCCGTTTATCCTGATCAAATACAGGCTTATCTGTTACGGGCATAATTGAAAACTGTCCGTAATCATTCATCCACGGACTTGGCTGATGAGTTTGTTTAAATCCTTTTATTTTATCCGCAGTATACACATACATCCAGCCATCTCCCATATTGCCTGTTTGAGGAGACCAAAAATTCATCCCCCAGGGAAGAGCTACTGCAGGATAAGTATTCCCTGTTGACAATTCAAATTTTGATTGCGTCCCAACAAGTATATTCACATAATCAACAGGGTCAGTTGCAGCTGACAAATGGAAAGAAACTATACAAAAAGATAAAAGTAGCCAAGAATAAAATGAGTTCTTCATCTGATACTAAATTGATTTTTTACAAACTAAACATTCCGCATTCTTACGTTCTGCAATACGAAATTAAATTAATTATTCTACCTGTGAATACAACAAATGGCAGCCCCGCCTAAATGGCACTATAATTAACCAAAATGTCATTTATAATTACTTATAGAAATACAAAAATATCTATATGTCTACCTTTTTTGCTAATTTTGTTATTACTCAACAATAAGGATATCTTATGAAAAACATCACTAAAATCCTTTTACCTTTTGTGTGCCTTGTCATCTCGGGGGTAAATTCATTTGCCTATAATTTAAAACAGATTACCAACAATTATAATCTATCAAACAGTTCTATAACAGACTTTTGTCAAGATGACAAAGGTGTTGTATTCATAGGTACCTGCGATGGCTTAAATATTTACAACAGCAGAGATGTTGAGGCCTTTCAACCCGATAATAAAAACACCTTCTTGTCGGGCAATATTATAGATAAGATAGTTTACACAGGCGACAATACTTTTTGGATTCAGACTTATTATGGCTTAAATAAATTTAATGCCGGCACAAATACCGTTACTCATTTTAATGAGTTCCAAAAATTATTTTTTATCGAAAAAGATAAATCCAACAATCTTTTTATTATTAGTGAAAGCAACAGTATTTTTTACTATCAGAAAGGAAATTCCGGATTCAAGAAACTTCTAACTTCAGGCATAATTTTTTCTGACATTGAAAAATTTTTTATTGACAGCCATGATATTTTGTGGATTATTACCAACAAAGGTTACAATCTGACCTATAAAATTGTAAATAAGAACGACGAACTATCTCTTATTCCGGTAAAAAATAAGCTCAACTTTTCTAAAAAAATCATTAATTGCTTTTACGACGACGATGATACTATATACTATATTGATACAGACTACGACCTGTTCTCCTACAATGTAGTATCCTATAAAAAAACATATATTTACAATCTGAAAGACGAAATTCTGAAAAGAGGCAAAGTTTCTGCTATTATAAGACATCATGATAATTATTTTATCGGATTCTTAACAAATGGATTGCTCCTTCTGGAAAAACAAGAGGACACCTACCTCAAAAAAGAAATAGAAGTAAATAGCGGAATTTTTTGTTTAAAAAGAGATAAACTACAGGATATTGTCTGGATTGGAACTGATGGAAAAGGAGTATATATTTTTTCAAACACCGCCTATTCAATCAGATCAAACGTACTCAATAATCTGATTAATAAAATTGAAAGACCCGTCAGAGCATTATTTCTTGACAATCAGAATACACTTTGGATTGGAAGTAAAGGAGATGGCATTCTCAAAGTTTACGATTATAATGTAAACAAGAGCATACATGACTGCCGTATTGAGGCCATTTCGACTAAAAACAGCCAACTTTCAGACAATATTATATATGCTTTCAGAAAAAGCAACCGGAATATACTATGGATAGGCAGCGAAGAAGGTTTAAACTTTTACTCATACAAAACAAAACAAATAAAGCAGGTAAAAATTAATATTAAAGGATTAGACTACCGCTATATTCATGATATTTACGAGACTGCAGACTCGAAATTATGGCTTGCAAGTGTCGGGCTGGGCATTGTTTGCGCCGATATTACAGATTCAGATGATAATCCGACACTTACTAATATTCGCCATTATACCATAAATAACGGCGATTTTGAATCAAACTACTTTTTCTCTATTTACGCCGAAACCGATTCCTCAATATGGTTTGCAAACAGGGGTTACGGACCGTTTCACTTCAATAATAAAAATGAGAATCTTGATCCTGTAAATTTTTACAACAAATATTCAAACCAGACGATAAATGATGTATTTGTTATTAATAAAGACGATTCGGGTAATATGCTTTTTGGTACCGGATATGGATTAATCAAATATACGAATCCCGAAGAGCATAAAATTTTCAACTCTTACACCGGATTTCTCAATAATTCAATTCACGCAATAGTAAAAGAAGACAATAACACATTTTGGCTGAGTACCAACAAAGGGATTGTTCAATTCAACAGTAAGCGGGAAGGTTTCCGTATTTTTGATAAAATAGACGGTCTTAAGGTTACTGAATTCAGTGATGGAGCGTCTTTCAGAGATAATCAGAGTGGTACTATCTTCTTCGGGGGAGTCAATGGATTTGTTTCCATACAAAAAGACAGGGGCACTGAGCAAACTTATATGCCTGGAATTTACTTCGACAAACTCACCATCTTTGGAGAGCACCATAATATAAGTGAAAACATAAATAATTATAGAGGAAGCAGCCGCTTAGAACTAAAATACAAACAGAATTTTTTCGCGGTATCTTTTACTGCTATTGATTATATAAACGGAGGCAACTACACTTACTATTATAAAATAGATGGCCTTAGCGACCAATGGATTAATAATGGAACGGCTAACGTCGCCTCATTTACCAATATATCTCCCGGGAACTATACTTTACTGGTAAAATATTATAACCGGACTCTCGAAAAAGAAAGTCCGGTATATTCCCTGAAAATTAAAATTTTCCCTCCATGGTATCTGTCCGGCTGGGCCTATTTAATATATATTCTGATTAGCATATCAATCATTATCATGGTGATACGCTATTATATTCAGAAACAAAAAAGGCGTAAACAAGAATTAGTAAACGAATTGGAAAAAAAACATCAAAAAGAAGTATTTGAATCCAAATTACGATTCTTCACCAATATCGCTCATGAATTTTGTACCCCGTTGACATTAATATCCGGGCCATGCGAACGAATTCTGGCCCAACAGGGAATTACAAAATTCGTGGCAAATTATGTACAGATGATTCAAACAAATGCTGAAAGACTCAACGGTTTAATTCAGGAATTAATTGAATTCAGACGTATTGAAACCGGCAACCGGGAACTCGTTATTGAAGAATTGAATATATCCGATATGTTAGAAAAAATTCTGGCTATGTTTTCCAACATGGCGGAATCTAAACAAATCGGCATAGAATTCAGCCCGGAACAAACAATAAAATGGAACTCAGACAAAGGATTCCTAACCACCATTATTACTAATTTGATTTCTAATGCATTTAAATATACGCCCAATAACAAAAAAATCAGAGTTACCCTTTCTGTATCTGATAATTATCTGGCAATAGCCATCGCCAACCAAGGCAATGCAATCAAAAAAATTGACTCGAAACGGGTATTCGACAGATATACCATACTCGATAATTTTGAAAATCAGGAAAACAATCAAACATTCTCCAGAAACGGTCTGGGATTAGCCATCTCATACAATATGGTTAAGCTACTTAATGGTTCAATTGAAATTTCAACGACTTGTGACGATTTCGTTTTATTCACCGTAAAATTACCATTTATTAAAATGGATGCAAAAACAGTTCATCAAGACCAAACGATCCAAACGACCCGGACATATATCCCTGAAATAATACAACATAAAACAATTAAACTTCCTAAATACGATTTCAATAAACTTAAACCAACGATGTTGATTGTCGATGATGATATTGAAATTCTTTGGTTAATCGGAGAGATATTTTCTGATGAGTTTAATATTATACCATTGAATGACCCTCTTGAACTTGATTCAATCTTGAATGATGTATTCCCTAATATTATTATAAGCGACATAATGATGAATGGTATGAACGGGGTAGAACTAACACAAAAAATAAAGTCCAGAGCAGAAACAGATCATATTCCTGTAATATTGATTTCGGGGAAATACGAAATTGAACAACAAATAGAAGCGCTTGAAGCCGGTGCTGAAATGTATATTAACAAACCATTTAACACAAAATATCTAAAAATATCCGTTCAGCAAATCATTGAACGAAAAGAAAAACTTAAAAACTACTTCAGTTCTCCGATCAGTTCGTATGAAATGGCCGAAGGAAAATTAACTCATACTGAGCACAAAAAATTTCTGCAATCTGTTTTAAATATAATCAACGAAAACATCACCAACAAGGATCTTTCGACTCAGTTTATTGCAGATCAGTTAGGAATAGGATCCAGAAGTTTATATCGGAAAATGCAGGAAGTTGGCGACGAAAGCTTAGCAAGCCTGATAAAAGAATGTCGATTACATCTTGCGACCGATTTATTATTAAAAACAAAAATGACTATTGATGAGGTTGTGTATAAATCCGGTTTTTCAAACAAAGTGACATTCTTTAAAGCATTCCACAAAAAATACAATTGCACTCCGAAGGAATTTCGGACAAAAAATGAGGCGGATATAACCTCTACATACAACAACTAAAACAAAATTTTTAATACGGCTAAGCCTTTATAACTCACAATCACATATCGACTTAGCCGTATTATAGATAAAAACTTTATTTTTCTGTTTCGAAACTATAGCCCACTGTCCACTCAATAAAATCGGAAACATGGAAAGCGTAATCACGGAGAATAATGCCGGCATAAATATTATCCGTAAAGTGGTATTTTAAACCGATTCGCTGATGGAATACAGGTGAAAGATTATCTAACTTTTTTCTGTAAAGATAAAAAGCCGGCTGTAGCACAAGCGACATTTTATGCACAACAAGCTCGTATGATGGAAAAATGCTCAGTTCAAACTTTTCCATAAACGGGCCATCGACATCTACAACATCATTATTTTGTATGGCTATTTGTCCGTTCACCGATTCATTATAAGCAAAATTTAATCCGATGCCGACTTTTGATTTACGACTCAGCCACCGATTATAAGCTAATGTAAATCCGGTTACAGTAAAATAAACACCTTCGTATTTTTCCAGAATATCAACATTGGTCAATGTGTCGAAAATTAAATTCTTAGCACTGACAAAAACGCTTATTTCCCATTCATTATGAGGTTTAAACCCTGGAACAATTTGCTTTATAAATTTAGGTCTTTGCGCTACATTATATCTGATTCCGATCCGAGGAGCCACAGTATTGATTCCTGAATTCGGAATTTTTAATGCACCGTTGGAAAAATGGTTCAGACTAAATCCGGTTATCAGGTCAACATGTCGGTCTATCTCAAAATCAAGATTCAGTCCTGCATTAATAAAAAACGCCTGACCCGCTCCGATAGCCGTATTATAACTATTTGTGAGAGGATTAAAAGAGCGCCAGTGGGTACTGGCTCCAAAGCCAAGTTCATAATTAAACGATCCGGTATTCCAACGTACAAAAGGCGCTTTCAAAAAGCCAAACAACGCAAATGGCGTTCCTACTTCATCCGAATTAAAAAAATCTGCTGCATACAAACCTATTCCCCATTCAGGATAATTGTAAAGCTGCTCCCACAATTTTTCACCGGTAGTTTGTTTCGAAAATTTCAATGAAAAATCCTGATATTCGTCAAGTTGAGCTGCTGTTGCATTCAGTCCTTTCACAAAATCATTCGTTGGAAACACATAACCATACTGATAGCCAAGTGTAAATGATTTATTTTGCCAGAACGTATGTTTAACAGAATCGGTTTTCTGGGGTGAAACTATCTGAATGCTAGCTAATACAAAAATAAACGGAAGAACAAAGCGAGAAAATGTCATGCACATTAGTTTTAAAGTGAAACTATCATTTAAATCTGAACAATCAAATTTAAATTTTGTTTGAACTATTCTTATCTCGTACGCATTTTTCACTTTCGGTATGTGATTAAAATTTTCTGATTCTGTTGGCTTCAATTGCCATTCCTTTATTCTTTCTTACCTTTGTGTTTTTAATTCGGAGTCATGAAATATATCGATGTCATTCTTCCACTGCCATTGGGCGATTCGTTTACGTACTGCGTTCAGGATGAATGGAGTGATGATATACGCATCGGTATGCGCGTGGTAGTTCCTTTTGGCAAAAAAAAAATGTACACCGCGATCATTTCGGTAATTCATACTCATAAACCGGAAACTATTTATGAAATAAAGGGAATCATTTGCCTGTTAGACAACCAGCCTGTATTACGTTTTCCTCAACTTAAATTTTGGAACTGGATTTCTGACTATTATCAGGCTTATATGGGAGATGTTTATCAGTCTGCAGTTCCCGCCGGATTAAAATTGGAAAGTGAAACTCAGATACGCATCAATCCTGATTTTGAAGCCGAGATCCGTTTGTCAGATAAAGAACAATTGATTCTGGACATTTTATCGGATGGTAAAACGACCAACATCTCCGAACTTACCAAAAATTCGGGTATGCGGGATGTTTTGCCTACACTCAAAGTATTGTTGGAAAAAAGTGCCATTGAAGTCAATGAGCAACTTACCGAAAAATTCAGACCTAAAACAGAAACTTATGTCCGCCTGACTGATGCCACCCGCAGCGAAGATAAAATGAAAAGAATTTTTGATGAACTCAACCGGGCAAAAAAACAGCTGGAACTGTTTATGCTGTACATTGAGCTATCCAAATGTCTGACTCCCAATAATCAGCAGGAAGTTTCAAAAAAGGACTTACTCGAAAAAGGTCATGCAACATCAGCTGCACTAAACGGTCTTATTGAACGCGGCGCACTGGAATTGTACCGGAAAGAGGTTGGACGACTTGATACGGGTGCAGTTCAGGTTAATGCCGTATTTTCTTTAAACACATTTCAGCAGACAGCACTAAACGAAATCAAACAGCAATTCATCAACAAACAAGTGGTGCTGTTGCACGGAGTAACTTCAAGTGGTAAAACCGAAATTTACATTCACCTGATACAAAAAACATTAAACGAAGGAAAGCAGGTACTTTATTTAGTTCCGGAGATTGCACTGACAACACAACTGACTTCCCGACTGAAAAAAGTTTTTGGGAATAAATTAGGGGTATATCACTCTAAATTTTCCGATGCCGAAAGAGTCGAAATATGGAACAATATTCTGAACGATAAAAGTTACGAAGTAATTATCGGGGTACGTTCCTCAGTTTTTCTCCCGTTTCGCAAATTAGGGCTTATCATTGTTGATGAAGAACACGAATCAAGCTTCAAACAATACGATCCGTCCCCAAGATACCATGCCCGGAATGCTGCTATTGTACTGGCCGAGATGCATGGTGCAAAAGCACTTTTGGGGACAGCCACACCATCCATCGAAAGCTATTTCAATACACAAACCGGCAAGTACGGACTTGTTGAGCTAAACAAACGACACGAAGGAATTGAACTCCCCGAGATGCTCGTCGTTGACACAAAAGAGGCTTACCACAAAAAAAGAATGGAACAGCATTTCTCCGACGTTCTGCTTGAAAAAATCGGCAAGGCTTTGCAAAACAAGGAACAGATTATTTTGTTTCAAAACAGACGCGGGTATGCTCCTTACATCGAATGTAAAGCCTGTGCTTATGTTCCGAAATGCAAAAACTGCGATGTAAGTCTGACGGTTCATAAAGCGTTCAACACACTTACGTGTCATTACTGCGGTTATACAATTCCGATTCCGTCCGTTTGCCCGGCTTGCAAAACGCCGTCTCTTTCAACAAAAGGTTTCGGAACTGAAAAAATAGAAGATGAAATAAAACAGTTTTTCCCGGATGCTCGTGTCAGCCGAATGGACTTAGATACCACCCGTTCGAAAAAAGGTTACGAAAAAATCATTACCGATTTCGAACAGCATAAAGTAGATATACTTATCGGGACACAAATGGTAACCAAGGGACTTGACTTTGAAGATGTAAGTCTGGTAGGTATTCTCAATGCAGACAACCTGCTCAATTTTCCTGATTTCAGAGCACACGAACGCGCTTTTCAGTTACTGGCACAGGTAAGCGGCCGCGCCGGAAGGAAAAACAAACGCGGCTTAGTGGTACTGCAAACAGCATCTCCTAATCATAAAATTATAGAACAAGTTCTCCGGAACGATTACCTGGCTATGTTCGACACTCAAATTGAAGAACGGAAAATGTTTAAATATCCCCCGTTTTACCGCATGATTCAAATTACGATAAAACACCGGGAAGTAAATATTGTCAAGCAGGCTGCATCGGAACTTGGCCGGCAATTGAGAACAATATTCGGGAACAGGGTGCTTGGCCCCATCGACCCTCCTGTTAGCCGGATTCAAAACCTGTTTATCAAACAAATTATTCTAAAATTCGAAACGGAAGCCTCTCCTTCGAAGGCCAAGGAATTACTCCGTGAAACTACCAATCATTTATTGACTCAATCGCAATTTAAATCAGTCCGGATTAGTCTGGATGTGGATCCAATGTAATTTTACATCAACTACTTTTGACGATCTGATACCATAGAAACCGGCTGGCCCGTTGTTTCCAGCACATTCCACCACAACTCATCGTCGACATCGATTTTCTTTTGCTTGGAAATGGCAATAGGAATAGGAAGGATGGTAAAATGATGATTCCAGTGCCCGACAACGAAATCCGTTTTTCCCGCCATTGCCGCATGAACTGCATGCTGGGCCAACTGGCCGCAAAACATACTGTCGTTGGCATTAGCCGGAGCGCTTCGTATAATATAACTCGGGTCAATATACTTTATATTAACGGGAATTGATTCCGAGTGAAAATATTCTGTTATTTTTTCTTTCAGATAGAGACCAATATCTTTATTTTTTCTGTTACCGGAAGCATCTGTTTCAAATTTCTCGCCTTCAAAAAACTTTTGTCCGGCACCTTCGGCAACTACTATTAGTGCATGGTGACGATTTTCAAGCCTCTGCTTCAGTACCTCTAAAAAACCACCTCTACCGTCAAGGTCAAAATCCATTTCGGGAACCAGTACAAAATTCGCTTCCTGAATTGAGAGAGCCGCATAAGCAGCAATAAATCCGGAATTTCGTCCCATAAGTTTCAAAATAGCAATGCCATTATATGCTCCTTTGGCTTCGTTGTGGGCAAAACGGATAATTTCTCCCGCCTTTTCAAAAGCAGTTTCAAATCCAAACGACTTATCAATCATGTTTATATCGTTGTCGATGGTTTTTGGAATTCCGGCCACTGATATTTTCAGATTTCTGCGTTTTATTTCTTCATAAATCGCATGAGCTCCATGTTGCGTGCCATCACCCCCAATACAGAAAAGAATATTCACTTCTAATTCGCAAAGCCTGTCAACTATTTCTCCTATATTCTGGTTTCCTCGTGACGACCCGAGAATAGTACCTCCAAACAGATGAACGGGATCCACACTTTCAGGAGTCAGTTGAAGTATAGGATGATTGTATTTTTTTATGAAACCTTCAAAACCATACTGTATACCAATAATGTTATTTACATTATAACGATAATACAATTGATTTACAAGACTGCGAATGACATTATTCAGCCCAGGACACAATCCACCACAAGTTACCAAAGCCACTTTTGTAGAAGCGGGATTAAAAAATATTTTTTTGTGCGGACCCGCTTTTTCGAACGAAAATGGGACTTCACCTCTTGTTTGACAATTCTCGAGTTCGTTAAACAATGATTCAAACAACACCCTGTCGTTTTCAATAAACCGTGTTTTTGTTTTATACGGTTGTAATACAGGCAATAATGGAGAATCAAAAATTTTCTCTCCAAGTTCTTCTACTTCAAAATCTTTGTGGGTCATGATATTTAATAGTTGTTTGAACAAAAATAATGAATCTCATTTTCAAAATTATCATTTTTTCCCTTTTATTTACAATATTGGAAATTTATCAGGCTAATGTGGCGTCCAAGTTAGTCAAAGTGAAAATATAAAAATTATTCATTCAATTTAAACATCACTCTAACGTGAGTGCAATATAGAAACAATCTGTCAGTGCCTAAATTTATAAAGTCCGTTTATTTCAAGTTCATGGTGTTCAAGGTGCCAATAAGTTAATAAATAAACATCTAATATCTTGATTCTTGGCTCTAATATCTAATTAATTTCCTACGTCAAATTCACGTTACTTTAAACAAAAATTCCGAAGAGCAACTCCTCGGAATTTTCTATTTATACAACTATTTTCTAATTTTAATAAGCGTGTCCATCGCTTTTTATATCTTCAATATCAGTCCGTTTCTTTTCCATCGCTCTCCATGCATAGAAAATATATGCCACCACAAACGGAATAAGAATTGAAACAATAGACATGGCTTTCAGTGTAAATTCACTCGATGAGGAATTAAATATAGTGAGCGAACTTTGCAAATCGCCTGTAGAAGGATAAAAAGAAGTATTGTTATATCCTGCAACTAAAAACAAGCTACATACTGCCAGAATGGTTCCTGCTCCGGCAAACCAGATTCCCTTTTTAAATCCGGGCTTAACCACCGTTCCTGCAATTCCCCACAAAACACCAACAACTCCAAGTAGAAACAAAATTAGAACTACCGGCATCTCGATTAGATTGGTGAAATATTTATATTTTTCCATCGTCACTACTCCTGTCGTAGGATCTACAGCAAAACCTTCAGCCAGCAATGTCCAGATTACAAACGAAAGGAAAAACACCAGAAAAGGAATTGCATTTATAACTACCGCTTTACGTGAACGGATTTCAAGAGCATCGTTATTTAAACGATTTATAAAAAACAATGAAGCTAAAGTACGCGCCAGAAAAAATACAGCAAGTCCGAGTAGCCAGTTACGAACATTCAGCAATGCTTCCAGACCATGCCACGAATTTCCCCACGAGCTAATTACAGGTTGAAAGGAAGAAGTAATATTCCCTTTGTTAACAACAAAATCAGACCCGGTAAAAAATGTTGCAACGGCAGCACCCAGCAAAATAGTGCCTAACAGCCCGTTAATAAACAAGAACACCTGATAAGTCGTTTTTCCAAAAACATTTCCGGGTTTCGACTGAAATTCATAAGACACGGCCTGCAATATAAAGCAAAACAGTATAGCCATCCAAACCCAATACGCTCCCCCGAAACTTGTTGAATAAAACAATGGAAATGATGCAAAAAATGCACCTCCGAAAGTCACCAAAGTCGTAAATGTGTATTCCCATTTTCTTCCAAGAACATTTACAAGCAAACGACGTTCATCATCGGTTTTAGCCAATGAAAAAAGCATCGACTGTCCCCCCTGAACAAAAAGGAGAAACACCAATATACCTCCCAATAATGAAATAATAAACCACCAGTAGTGCTGGAGAAATGAATATGTTATCATAATATCGTTTTTGAAGTTTTAAATTAAATCTTTGTATGCGCAAACCCGCCTAATGTTCTGCTTCCGGACCCTTCTTAATCTGTTTGAACATAATTCTCAGCTCAGCCACAAGCAAAGCTGTAAACAATACCGCAAACAGGGAAAATGTTATAATAACAGAACCCGAAGAAATGTCTGATACCGCAGCCTGAACCGGCAACACATCCTGAATAGCCCAGGGTTGCCGTCCTACTTCGGCAACTATCCAGCCTACCTGACCCGCAACATAACCAAGCGGAATGCTCCACACAGCCACCCAGTTCAGCCATTTCATATTTTCTATTTTCTTTTTATACACAAAGAAAAGTACAACAGCAAATAACAATAAAAAGAACATACCCAGTCCAACCATAATATGGAATGAATAAAAAACCATCGGTACATTCGGAATCAAATCTTCTGGTTTTTCAAGATAAGCATAACCGAAATTAGAATAATTATCTTTCAGCACAGCCTTATGAACTTCGGCAGTTGCAGTATCTTTTACAGCCATAGCCTGCTGATACCCGGCCAAAGCATCCTTAGCCTTCATACCGCTTGTCTGTTTCTCAACAAAGGACAATGCCGGTTTCCCATTACCGGAAGCATCCTTAACCATGTAACCACCATCAATTATATCCTGAATCCCCGGGACAAAAGCATTAATATCTCGATATCCGAGGAACGACAATAAACCGGGAATCGGCACATCAATTTTGAAAATGAATGGATCAATCGAGTCATTATATGCTTTTTTATCTCCGTTCAACATACCAACTGCAATAATATTCGCTTTTTCCTTGCCTTTATAAAGGCCTTCCATAGCAGCAAGTTTCATCGGTTGTTTCTGAGATACATGGAATGCAGAACCATCACCTGTATAAATCAAAAGCACAATGGCTATCAGACCAAAAACAGCTCCGACCTTCATACTTTTCAGAGAAAACTGGATATTGCGTTTTTTAATCAGGAACCAGCCGCTGATACCAATAACGAATAAAGCACCCTGCACCCAACCGGAAAGGACTGTATGACTAAATTTATTCATTGCCACGGGAGAAAATAAAATACTCCAGAAATCAATCATTTCGTTTCGCGACATATCCGGATTAAATTCCATACCTACCGGATATTGCATCCACGCATTAGCCACCAGAATCCATAAAGCAGAAAGAGTAGCACCAATTACTGTCAGCCATGTTGAGGCCAAATGAAAGCCTTTCCCCACTTTATTCCAACCAAAAAACATAATTGAAATAAAGGTAGCTTCCATAAAGAATGCCATAATACCTTCAATGGCTAACGGTGCTCCAAAAATATCGCCGACAAACCAGCTGTAATTGGACCAGTTAGTGCCAAATTCAAATTCAAGAATAATACCCGTAGCTACTCCTATAGCAAAGTTGACACCGAATAATGTCATCCAAAATTTGGTGGCTTTCTTCCATTCTTCGTTTCCTGTTCTATAGTAGAGTGTCTCCATGATCGACATGATTACACCCAATCCAAGAGTCAATGGCACGAACAACCAGTGATACATGGCAGTCAAAGCAAACTGTGCTCTCGACCATCCTAATAAAGACGCATCTAATAATTCCATAAATGTTTAATTAATGTATTAAATAAAAAGGTTGTATTTTTATCTGTTTATTAATTCCTGTCTGACAAAATCAGCTTTGCTTTCATCTGAATCAAAATGGGTATTCAGGTAATTGGGAAAAAAGAAAGCTTTCAGGATAGCGAACATTATAAATAGTTTTATAATTATTATTAACCACAATGTTTTCCCTACAGTCATGTTTTTGAAACCATCCCTGTAAAAAAGGTACAATTTTTTAAACATACAATTTCTATTTATATAATTAAAAAAATAACAACTAAATTAATCTCACAAAAATAATAATTATTTGTTATAATTACATTTTTGAAGTGGTATTATTTATAAAATGAAGATAGATTTATTTTCTTACAAAATAAAGTGGTAGAAAGATAACGGGATTAATCGAAAAATCATAGAATTTATGTATATAAATACACATGATATGTCATAAAACATAAAAACCGACCTTTACCTGTAGCCCATATTCATAAAAAAAGGCCGGATTATAGAATCCAACCTTTAGCTTTTATCATCAAATCTGATTAGTTTAGTTGCCAATTTCAGACAAAAATTTAATCCTTACAAGCCTAATTTCTGTTTCACTGTATTCATCTTCGCCAAGCTCTTTCAATGCAGGTTCAATCTTATCTGTTTCTGCTGTACTGAAATAATCAAAAATCTCGTCAATACGATCCGGATCCATTACTTCATCCAAAAAATAATCAATATTTATTTTAGTTCCGGAATAAACGATAGCTTCAATTTCATCTAAAAGCTCACTTATATCAAGTCCTTTAGCCAAAGCAATATCATCGAGAGCTATTTTCCGGTCAATTGATTGAATTATGGAAACTTTTAATTTAGATTTATTCGCAACAGTACGTACACGTAAGTCCTCAGGACGAATGATTTCATTTTCCTTCACATGTTCCTTAATCACTTTCAGGAATTCTTCACCATAACGTTTTGCTTTACCTGCACCTACTCCGGGAATATTTTGCAATTCCTCCATAGTGATGGGATATGTCGTAGCCATAGCTTCCAATGATGGATCCTGAAAAATCACAAACGGAGGAACTTCCAGTTTCTTCGAAAGCTTTTTTCGAAGATCTTTCAAAATAGAAAATAATACGTCATCGGCAGCACAGGTTCCTCCTGCACTTTTGGCTGTTGGCTCCTCATCTTCATCTTCAAAATCGTTATCTTGTACAATAGGGAACGATACCGGTTTTTTGATGTATGCTTTACCTGCCGGTGTAAGTTTCAGAAGGCCATAATTCTCAATATCTTTCGAAATATAACCGGCAATCATGGCCTGCCTTATTACGGCATGCAAAAGTTTTTCATCTTCATCAGCCGCCGATCCGAAGCTTTCAAGGTCTTCATGCTGATATGTTTTTATATCCGTAGTCTCTTTACCTTTGAGTATGTCTACGATATGTTCTGCTTTAAATTTTTCGCGAACTTCTACAATTGTTTCCAATACTGACAGTAAAATGTCCTGCCCTTCCATAAATTTACGTGGTTTCATACAGTTATCACAACATGCACAATTATCTTTTTCATATTCTTCACCGAAATAGTGTAATAACAATTTCCGGCGACAAACCGATGATTCGGCATAGGCCTGAGTTTCCAGCAGCAGCTGATTTCCGATCTCTTGTTCTGCAATAGGTTTTCCCTGCATGAACTTACGCAGTTTCTCAAGATCTTTGTAAGCATAAAACGCTATACACTGCCCTTCTCCTCCATCACGTCCACCCCTGCCGGTCTCCTGATAATAACCTTCAAGACTTTTAGGCATATCGTAATGAATTACAAATCTCACATCTGGTTTATCAATACCCATCCCGAACGCAATTGTCGCAACAATCACCTGAACTTTTTCCATCAGAAATTTATCCTGATTTTCGCTACGCTGCGCGGAATCCATACCTGCATGATAAGGCAGACAGGAAATCCCGTTTACATTAAGCGTTTCCGCCAGCTCTTCGACTCTTTTCCGGCTCAGACAATATATTATACCTGATTTGCCGGTCTGGGAACGGATATATTTTATAATTTCTTTGTCAACATCTTTTGTTTTCGGTCTGACTTCATAATACAAATTAGGCCGATTAAACGAGGATTTAAAAACATCTGCCTGCAACATTCCCAGATTTTTCTGTATATCATGCTGCACTTTGGGAGTAGCTGTCGCGGTCAAAGCAATGACCGGAGCTTCGCCAATTTCATTTATTATCGGTCTTATCCTTCTGTATTCCGGTCGGAAATCATGACCCCATTCCGAAATACAATGAGCTTCATCCACCGCATAAAAAGATATTTTTAATTGCTTCAGAAACTCAATGTTATCTTCCTTTGTGAGAGACTCCGGAGCAACATATAACAATTTTGTTTTGCCCGATAACAAATCGCTTTTTACCTGTTCAAGGGCTTGCTTAGTAAGCGATGAATTAATAAAATGTGCTATCCCATCCTCTTCGCTAAAATTCCTCATGGCATCAACCTGATTTTTCATAAGGGCAATAAGCGGAGAAATCACAATAGCCGTTCCTTCCAATAATAAAGAAGGTAATTGATAGCACAAAGACTTTCCTCCTCCGGTTGGCATCAAAACAAATGTGTCCTTACCATTTAGAACATTCTGAATGATCACCTCCTGATTTCCTTTGAAACTGTCGAAGCCAAAATTCCTTTTTAATTGTTCTGTCAGTGCAGAATGAGTAGCCATATCTCAGTCTCTTTTCAAAAATGGTTTGCGAAAGTAGTATTTATTGTCGAATTATCTACTAATTAAGATTTTTTTTTGCCATTTTTAATTCACTCTTTCTAAATATTTCATAGCAATCAAATTTCCTTAACAGCATTTTATATAGAAACAAAATTATAAACAGATTTCAAATATACAAGTCCTTTCACAAAAAAAATCAGGATATTTATCAACTACATTGACAAATATCCTGACATACAGCATTTTAATATATGCAATTTATGCAATTTTGAGCCTATTCATATTCGCTTTTTCAATTTTTGTACGCGCATAATCCAATGTGATATTAAGAATTTTATCGTTAGTCGATGGCATTTCGTACATCTTGTCCATAATAATTGTCTCGGTAATTGACCTTAAACCGCGGGCACCCAATTTAAATTCGATCGCTTTATCGACAATATAATCCAAAACATCGTCATCAAAAATCAAATCAATATGATCCATTTTGAACAATTTTATATATTGTTTGATGATCGAATTTTTTGGCTCAACCAAGATCCGACGTAAAGTTTTACGATCAAGTGGTTCAAGATAGGTAAGTATTGGCAGACGCCCGATAATTTCGGGGATCAAACCAAACGACTTCAGATCCTGAGGAGCAATATATTGCAACAAATTTTTTTTATCGATTTGTTCATTTTCGGAAGCAGAACCATATCCTACTACTCTTGTATTAAGACGGGCAGCAATTTTTTTCTCAATACCATCAAATGCGCCTCCACAAATAAACAGTATATTCTGAGTATTTACTGCAATCATTTTCTGATCGGGATGCTTACGTCCGCCCTGAGGTGGAACATTGACTACAGAGCCCTCTAGCAACTTCAACAAACCTTGTTGTACCCCTTCACCACTCACATCTCTCGTAATACTCGGATTATCTCCCTTACGCGCAATTTTATCAATCTCATCAATAAAAACAATACCTCGTTCTGCTGCTTTTACATCGTAATCGGCCACCTGCAACAGCCTCGTAAGAATGCTTTCTATATCTTCACCTACATAGCCCGCCTCGGTCAGCACCGTTGCATCTACAATCGTAAAAGGGACATGTAATTTTTTAGCAATGGTACGGGCCAATAATGTTTTTCCGGTACCGGTATATCCGACCATAATGATATTCGACTTTTCAATTTCGACATCATCTCCCGAATTTTCCTGCATCAGACGTTTATAGTGATTGTAGACGGCCACAGAGAGAAATTTTTTGGCTTCATCCTGCCCGATAACATACTGGTCAAGATATTTCTTTATTTCAACAGGTTTCGGCACCTGATCGCGATGCAGGGCAGGCGTTTCAGCTTTATTTTGAGTATTCTCCCGCACAATCTCAGCCGCTTGCAAAGCACACTCATTACAAATGTGCACTCCACCCTGCCCCATAATAAAAAAATCAACCTGAGACTCCGGTCTGCCACAGAAATTACAATATTTAGTTGTTTTTGCCATAACTTTTTCAGGACATTTTCAACTTGTCAATGAAATCGTCCACATTTTATTTATACGATAATTTTATTTCAGGTCTCAGAACTGATAAAGTATTCTTTTACTTTTTCTTTTCGTTAAACAGTACTTTATCAATCATTCCATAGTCAAGTGCCTCCTGCGAATTCATCCAATAATCGCGGTCGGAATCTTTTTCGATGCGTTCAAACGGATTACCTGAATGATCTGCTATAATTGTATAAAGCTCTTTTTTTAGCTTTTGAATCTCACGGGCAGTAATTTCAATATCCGAAGCTTGTCCCTGAGCTCCCCCCATAGGTTGATGAATCATTACACGCGAATGTTTCAAAGCCGAACGCTTGCCTTTTTCGCCGGCAACTAACAATACAGCAGCCATAGATGCAGCCATGCCTGTACAAATAGTTCCAACATCCGATCCTATAAACTGCATGGTGTCATAAATGCCAAGTCCGGCGTAAACCGAACCTCCGGGCGAATTCAAATAAATTGAAATATCCTTTCCCGGATCTGAGGAGTCAAGATAAAGAAGTTGTGCCTGAATAACGTTGGCTGTATAATCATCTATTTGTGTTCCCAAAAAGATAATGCGGTCCATCATTAAACGGGAAAACACATCCATCTGGGTTACATTCAACTGACGTTCTTCAAGAATTGATGGAGAAATATAATTGCTCGTTACGTCCATATATTTATCCAGGGCCAAGCCATTCAGTCCTAGATGTTTGGTTGCATAGTTACGAAATTCATTATTCATATTTCAATAATTTTTAGATTGCTATTTTAATTTATTATTAATCGGATGCAGAAAAGGCTTTTCGCCATATTAAAATCAAACAAAGGTATAAAATTTTTGTTTAATCAAACAGTGCAAAAAAGCCTTTTCTAAACGTTATAAATATATAACAAATTAGTTTTCAAACATTTTATTGAAATCTTCGATCGAAATTTCTTTCGTATCAAGCTTTACTGCCGATTTCACTATTTCTAAAACTTTATTCTCCGCAACCTTTTCAATGATATTTTTCACGGTATCTTCTTTTTTCAGCATATCCTTTGCATAATTGGCAATTAACTCATCGTCCATACCTACCATGCCGTATTGGGCAAATTGTGCACGCGTAATCTTTTGCGCGTAATCCTCTATGTCGGCATTTTCTATTTTCACATCATTGGCTTTAGCTACCTTATCTTTAATCAACTGCCATTTCAAATCGGCAATCATCTTCGGGTAATCTTCTTCCAGAGTTTCTGGAGTGATATTTTTGTTGGTTTCAAGTACCCAGCGTTTCAGGAATACATCAGGGAAAACCAGACTTTCATATTTTGCAATCAGCATATCGCGGGCATCCTGACCAAATTTGTATTCACTATCGCCTAAAAGGCTATCCTTTATATTCTCTTTAACTTTTGCGCGAAATTCTTCTTCATTATTAACAATTCCTTCACCGTAAACTTTATCAAAAAGTTCCTGATTTACTTCTGCTTCATAATAACGGGTAATTCCATCAATCGTAAACTGGAAATCAGAAGTAATTTCTTTTGCTTCTTCTTTTGATATTTTCAGCAAGGAACTGACTTCTGTTTCGTTTTCGAAAGCTTTGGCAGGATTGAATACAACAACAGCTCCTTTAGCAGTGCCTACAAAAGCAGCTTTCTGCGCTTCGTCTTTCATATAAGCCGGAGTTAAAACTGCATCCGAAAGTTTTCTACCGTCTTCTTTTACTTTTCCGTCTTCAAGTTCGAGGATTTCACCTTTCACCATGTCTTTTTCCTCAACAACTTCTTCCTGAATATATTTGCCAAAACGGGAAGTGTATGATTTCACCTGATTATCAATCATTTCATCGCTAACGGCAATTTCGTAAAATTTCACCTTGTCTTTTTTCGAAAGCTCGACTTCAAACTCAGGAGCAATTCCAAGGTCAAATATAAATTCAAGATCATCATCTTCGTTGCTAAAATCAATCATTTTTTGCTCTTCGTTAGGAAGAGGCTCTCCCAACATATTAATGTTGTTTTCATGAATATATTTATAAAGCTCATCCGAAACCAACTTATTAATTTCTTCTGCCATAACAGCCTTTCCGTACATTTTTTTCAAAAGGCCAACAGGTACCATACCAGGCCGGAAACCCGGGATATTCGCTTTTTTACGGTACTCACGGAGAGTTTTATCCACTTTCTCACTATAATCGGCTTTTGCTACCTGCAATGTGAGAACTACATTACTCTGATCGATGTCTTTTCTGACGATGTTCATAATTTATTTTATTTCCAATTATACAATTTTGAATCTCACACAATTATGAGAAAATTTACAAAAAGCACGAACGGCTTTTATTTATGTCAATTTTGGGCTGCAAAGTTACAAAAAATAAGCGAAATCCGACACAGATACATTAATTTTATTTTTTTGTTGTTGCACTGAAATACAATCATTTACAAGCTGTCATAAAATTTCCTGATAAGTGAGCATTAAAAAAGTGATTTACGCAGGTAAATCACTTTTCGAATTTTTGTATGTTCATTTTCAAAACAAATATGTAATATTCACCGAGAACACTTTATTTTTTGAAACATCTGCATTATCTGTAGCAACCGCTATATTTTTTATCCCCTGTTGCCAACTGGCTCCAATTTCAATTTTTTTAAAAAATTCTACGCCCAGCCCTAAATTATATCCATAATCTACTCTGTCAATGAATTCTCCAAAAGTCATATCTGTGGCAGTATTGTCCGATTCAAGAACCGTTGTCCCTTTTAGTGTGTATCCTCCGTACAGGCCTCCATATCCGTAAACTCCAAGAAAGCCCAAAGATAAACGATAACGAAAATTTAATGGCACTTCTAAATAATACATCTCCCGATAACCGGTTTGTACAGCATCTGCAAGTGATGTACTGTCGGTAAATGTGTACCCTTTTTGAGAAATCATCAATCCAATCTCGCCTCCAAGTCCTGATTTTTCAGGCATAACCTGATACACAACTCCTATTTGATACCCTGTAAGGTTATTCGTGCTAAAACCGGCAGCAATATCTTCCGAACTGAATGATTTTATTTCGTTGGCTAAATTTACTCCGGCCCTGATACCAAACTGAGCAAACACAGAACGGGTAATCAGCAATATTATCAGAGCGCTTATCAGACGTCTATTCTTCATGATAAATACAAACTTAGAAGATATAAAAAATTTTGTTTCTGCGTGACATAGCATGAAACGTGCCATTATTTTTTAGACATACGTTTTCTTTCGTTTTCGTCAAGATATATTTTACGCAACCTGATACTCTTCGGGGTTACTTCCACATATTCATCTTCTTTTATATATTCAAGGGCTTCTTCGAGACTAAATACAACCGGCGGAATAAGACGCACTTTATCATCAGCTCCGGATGCCCTCATATTAGTCAGTTTCTTAGATTTTGTAACATTAACCACCATATCACCTTCTTTGGCATTTTCGCCGACAACCTGACCAGCGTAAACCTCTTCTTGAGGATAAATAAAAAATCGTCCACGATCCTGAAGTTTATCAATTGCATAGGCGTAAGCAGTTCCGGTTTCCATAGCTATAATGGAACCATTGGCCCTTTTCTCTATTTCACCCTTATATGGCTGATATTCAAGAAAACGATGCGACATAATAGCCTCTCCTGCCGAAGCAGTCAGCACATTGTTCCTCAAACCGATAATTCCGCGGGATGGGATAGAAAATTCCAGCTGAACGCGATCATTGACAACTTCCATACTCAGCATTTCTCCTTTACGCATAGCCACCATTTCAATGATTCGGCCAGAACAGTCTTCCGGCAAATTAATTGTAAGCTGCTCCACAGGTTCGCAACGCACACCATCAATTTCTTTGAAAATCACCTGAGGCTGTCCTACCTGAAGTTCATAACCCTCGCGACGCATAGTTTCGATAAGAACAGACAAATGAAGCACTCCACGTCCGTAAACATTCCATGTGTCGGAATCAATACTTTTTTCGACCCGCAAAGCAAGATTTTTATCTAATTCTTTAACAAGCCGATCGTGAATATGACGTGATGTTACATATTTACCTTCTTTACCGAAAAACGGAGAATTGTTGATTGTAAAAACCATACTCATGGTAGGTTCATCAATAGCAATTGGTTTAAGAGGTTCAGGATTTACCACATCACAAACAGAATCTCCAATTTCGAATCCTTCAATTCCGACTAAAGCACAAATATCTCCAGAACTGACTGACGTAGCTTTTGTACGTCCAAGTCCTGTAAATGTATGAAGTTCTTTTATACGTGATTTTACAGCCGTTCCATCCCGCTTTACCAAACTGACATCCATACCTTCACGTAAGGTACCTCGGTGCACACGACCAACAGCAATACGTCCGACATAGGAAGAATAATCAAGAGAAGTAATCAACATTTGGGGTGTTCCTTCCAATTCTTCGGGAGCCGGAATATATTTAATAATAGCATCAAGCAATGGTTGAATGGTATTTGTCTCGTTTTTCCAGTCTTCCGACATCCAATTATTTTTGGCGGAACCATAAAGAGTTTGGAAATCAAGCTGATCTTCTGTTGCATCAAGGTTATACATCAAATCGAAAACCATCTCATGCACTTCATCCGGACGGCAATTCGGTTTATCAACTTTATTTATGACGACAATCGGCTTTAATCCGATTTGCAAAGCTTTTTGTAGTACAAAACGAGTTTGAGGCATAGGACCTTCAAAAGCATCGACCAGCAATAAAACTCCGTCAGCCATATTCAACACACGTTCAACTTCTCCTCCAAAATCGGCGTGTCCCGGAGTATCTATAATATTTATTTTGTATCCGTTATAATTAATAGATACGTTTTTAGCAAGAATAGTAATACCTCTTTCACGTTCAAGGTCATTATTATCCATAATCAATTCGCCCGCATTTTCATTATCGCGGAACAAATGCCCAGCCATCAACATTTTATCCACCAAAGTGGTTTTACCGTGATCGACGTGAGCAATAATAGCAATGTTTCTGATTTTCTGCATTTAATACAATCTTTTTTTCCGGGTGCAAAGGTAGCGAAAATTATTCAAATGAAGTATTCCGTGGCAAAGCAACCTTTATTTACAAAAAAAGACCCCGGCACCAATATTGCCGAGGCCTGAGATTTTCCCAAGTAATTGATTTATGAATGCTTACGATAATTCATACATCTTAATTATTTATTGCGGGTATATTTATAAATGCAACTTCCATCTTTATCCATCATATTTATGGTGCAATGAACTGAATCGACAGCACAAATCAGGAAACCTGACAGTGAACTACAAAATTTTGTTCCATCCATGGGTTCCACACTCCGGGAAAGAGAAGCAGAGCTATTAACTATATAGTCTACCGATGAATTTTGCTTCTGAATATGTTGAAAATTATGAATATGTCCGCAAATATAATAATCGACTTTGTATTTACGTAATATAGGATCTATACGTCTCTGCATATCTGCTCTTTCGCTGCTGTCTTTCGGAGTAAAAGCATACACAGGATGGTGACCTAACACAATCTTCCATGTTTCTTTCGAAACGGACAATACACTATCGATAAAATGCAGCTGCGCATCATCGTCCTGCTTACAGGCATCCGGATAATTAATACTATCTTCCCTGTATTTACTGATTAACGGAGCTGTATCAATAAACACTAATCTCAAATTAGTTTTATCATCGACCTGCTTTACCATAGTATAATACCTCGATGGCATCACCCAACGACGGCTTACTTTACCATAGTCCAGACACGCCTGAGTATTTCCTTTGTATTCATGATTACCGAGTGTTGCATACCAGTCAAGCATAAGAGACGGATCGGAGTATATCAATTCGTAGTTTGTCATCCAAAGCGGATCGTTCACCGAAGCAACTCCGTTGAAATGATGCACGTCGCCCGGAGCTGCCACAAATTCAATATCGGCGGAATCTGCCCATTTACCCATGGAAGCTGCAATAGTTTTCTGGTCATAATAACCATTCCGACCCAAATCGTTGGCTACAATAAAATTCAATTCACCTAAATCCGGAGAATGAACATCATTCTTTATGTTTTTTGAACACGATACAGCTAACAAAGTAGCTACACCCAGTATAAATAATTTTATATGTCTCATAATTGAATAAAAAACGAAGTTGTCCCAAAAGTTTTTTAGAACGCAAATTCATAAAATCGTTTTTGCGAAATTAACATTCTCCTTTTAGGAAAACTACATGAAAATTTTAATTTGTTCCGTATGCTCCAAAATAAACAGCCGGATCGGGTGATTTATATTCAACACCATCAATAGTTAGTCCGCTTGTTCCAAAATGGCGGGTAAAATTAGTTGTGCCACCTGTAAGAGCCGGAGAGCCTGCTGACAAATGAAAATCCCAACTACTGCTGAATGTTTGAGGGACATTTCCACTTTTAGTTGAGCCAGCGTTAACATCAACATTATTCTGAATTGTAAAGTTTACAAAATTCGGATTTTTATCTCCGGCAGAGGCACTTACTATATCACTTGCACCTACCAACTGACCTTTTGATTCATCACCCTGATATTGTGTAACTCCGGTTTCGGTTGAAGCAAAATAATAATTAGGAGTAATCACAGAACGCGAATCCTGAGGATCGGAAATATCCTGTTTACATGCCCAGCGACAATCGAACATCAAATTATTATAAAGTTCGGCATAAACATTCATTTCTAACCAAATAGAGCCACCTTTAACCTTCGGACGACGCCAGCCACAATTGACCAAAGTATTGTTGTAACAGAAAATATGTGTCTGTGGGTCAAATGCTCCATTATTAGATAATTTCAGCCCGTTTGAATTTGCATCATATATTACATTATAACACACATCGGCCAAACATCCTGATTTATAGTTGATCGCATCACCTCCATCATATCCGTTAGCTATAACCTTATTGTTAGCTATAATAGATTGTCCTCCTGTAATATAAATCTGATCTTCTGCATTGTTACGGAACGTACAATTTTCTATCACAAATTTCCCTTCGGTATTACAAAAATGAAATCCCGGAACTCCTTCGCCTGTTTCTGTTTTAAATAACTGATATTGGAAAGATGCAGATTCTTCTGTTGTTTGAGCACCTCCATACTCGACAGTAACGTAGTCTAATAAGACTTCTTTCGACTCATATCCACAAATGATACCACCCCAGTACCGGCCAAAACGATGAGCTTCATTTCTATATTTTTCGGCCACAGTAAATGTAATAGGATCTGCTTTAGTTCCATGGCAATAGAGATTTCCGAGCACAATAAACTCAGGTCGAACAATCGTATCATCCATTATTATCGTAGCTCCTTCTTCAATATACAACGAAGAATCAACAGGCACGATATAATGATTGGTTAGCGTAACTGTTGTGTCTTTAGGCCATACAATTGCGTTAACAGGGTATTTACTCGTTGAGTCTGTTGCAGTAGAATCGGTAGTTCCATCCGGCGTTTCAATATCTTCTTTCGGATCGCACGAAAAAAACAACGGTAATACCAATAATGTAAGAAAGAAAAAATAAAGTTTTTTCATTTTGTCAAATAATTGATTTTCTATTAATAAATAATTGATTTTACAATTTAAACCTTGCTCCAATAAGTACCAATCGTCCATAATAATCTTTACGGATCAAAGTCTCTCCAGATGTCGCTGATTGCAAAGGAAACTTATCGTTATAGTCGTTATGAGTAGGTATATATTCTACCGAAGGCGTATTTAACAGATTGTTTACTTTCATAAACAAAGACAAACCATTGTTGAAAATTTTTTCTATCGACAAATCCATCTGAAAAGCCCCTTTTTCCCAATAGTCGGAGTTCAGAAAAACCGAGGCAGTAACGATGTGAGCTCCGACATAGGACGATGCCAGCTGAGCGTTCCAGCCATGTTCTGTATCCTTATATAATAAAGAAATGTTAGCTACATGAGCAGCCTGTCCGACCAAAGGCCGGGTTTGGTTCTTTGTATACTTTTTCCCGTTTTCTTCTAAGTTGTAATAAACTTTAGGAGTAGTAATTTCAGAATTTGTGTAAGTATAATTTGCTTTAATGCCAAAAGCTCTTACGAACTTGATAAAATTCACTTCAAGCCCGATATTTCTGGCATTTCCAAGATTATCGTACCAATAACCGTATTGCCTGTTATTGACCGAAGTATAAACATATTCAATAGGATTTCTCACATACTTATAAAATGCGCCTATCAGCAGTTGATCGATGGGCTTCGGGAAAAATTCCCATCGAACATCCACGTTATCAATAACCGCTCTTTCCAAATCTTTATTTCCATATTCGGTATTATCTTCTTCCATAATTGTATAGGGAACAATATCGAAAAAACCGGGACGGTTGATAGAACGATAGTAGCCGGCTCTCCAGTTTATTTTGGAATTCGGCGAATATTTCAGCTGCAAATCAGGTAATATGTCCGTATAAATTTTACTTCCATCCGGATCCTCATTATAGTTAGGAAAATCCATGTGATAACCCTGATCGGTATATTCAACCCTGACACCGGCAATAACTTCTGCCTTACCACGTTCATAACGTGTTTGAAAATATCCTGCCCCAATCTTCTCAAATGCAGTATAGGTGGTCTGGTCCACACTTCCCTTCGGATTGTACAAATTCCACACTAACTGATCAATACTTTCATATTCCTGATAAGTATCTTTTGGTGGCTGAAACCGATATGAAACTTTAAAATTATCCCGATTTTTCTGCCGAAATAAACCACCCGTCTGCAAATTCAGCTTATTTTTTCCCGACAACAACTGGCACTTCAAATCAAACTTTGCAGACAGATCCCGATCGGCATTATGCTGCCATTCCCTTGTAGAGCCATCTCCGTCTACAGTTATGTCATCTGCATAATTCGTAACTAAATTATCGAGATTTACATAAACAAGGTCAGGGTGTTGGAGACCTGCTTTTGAATATATTGCAGTCCAGTTTAATTGTAATTTCTTACCGATATTATGTTCACCCTGAAGTGTTGAAGCAAAAACCTGTTGATCTGTTGTTCTCATACGAGTTTGAATAGATTTATTAAAATTTCCGCTTTCAGGATCATAATACAAATTCAAGCTGGTAGATACCGACTGACGTATCTGGGCATTTTCATTGGCAACCAAAAAGTTGTACCATTCAATTTTATTGTTGGGAGAAAATATGTAATCGAACTTTGCATGCGCTCCATATTGAATCTGACTCTCGGAATAATCTCTTATTTTATATGAAGTCAATTTCACGGTTTCCACCTGTTGGGTCATTTTATCTTCAAAATAAGTGCTGTTAGTACCCTTATTCTGATTTTGATAATTAAAGGCAAAAACATATCCGAATTTTCGATTCAGCAAACGATTTCCGAAAGACAAACCGGCAACCAGATTGGGCAAAGGCTGACAATTTTTCGGTCCGTAAATTTTATTGCCAAAATCATCCATTGTGGCCAGATAATCCTTACCATATTGTTCATAAGGAGCTACTTGTATAACATCACTCTTATCGAATTTTGAAAACTGACGATTGAAAAACATAGTGCTGTAACCCACCGATAGATTTGCCCTGAATGAAAACTTTGCAGGAGCATCCTTCATAACCATATTTACAGCACCTCCGGTTGCGTCTCCTTCAGTTTCTGCACTACGGGTTTTACTTACTTCGAGGCGATCAAGTAATTCACTGGGAAAGATATTCAAAGGAACAAAGCGCTGCTTATTATTCGGACTGGAAATTTTCACTCCGTTTACAAGTGTTATATTGTAGCGTTTGTCCATTCCACGTAAAACAGCATATTCAGCTTCACCTGAACTATTACGTTCCATAGTCACACCCGAAATTCGCCCCAAAACATTGGCAACGGTCAAGTCTGGAGAAATTTCAATGCTTCTGGCTCCTACAATATTAACGATTTTATTAGAAAGGCGTTCCATATTACGAACCCCAAAATCAGTTGTTTTCCCGGCTGCAATTACAGTCACATCTCTGAGTTCGGTTTCATACGAAACAAGTTTGAGTAATATCTTTTCGTTATTGAACGGTTTTACAGTAATTTCTTTTTCTAATGTTTGATAACTGATATAACTGCAAACCAAAACTATTTTTGAAGCATTAATATGATTTAAAACAAATGTTCCATCCAATCCGGAAGTCGTTCCCAACTGTTTCTGACCTTTTACATAAACGCTTGCTCCAATCAACACTTCACCGGTTTGAGCATCACGCACAACGCCCACAATATCAGCAGCAAACAACAACTCTACATTTAACAGAATACAAAATACTAAAAGGACCCGTCTCATTACAATTGCTTATATTTCGTTCGGGCGCAAAATTATCCTTATGAGGTTACAGTTTTGTTGCAACGGGGTGAACTAAAAAGAAACAACTATAAACAAACCATGACAAAACCCAATTTATCAATTAATACATATTACACAGTTTCAAAAACAAAGAAAGAGCCTTCCCGGATAAACCGGGAAGGCTCTTTCTGCTTTTATAAAACGTATCTGAGAATTATTTTTTCAGGGATTCTGCTTTTTTAGCTTTTCTTTTGTACAGTTCGTATGAAATTGGAGATGCAACAAATACAGAAGAATAAGTACCAATCACAATACCAAACAACATTGCAAATATAAATCCACGAATAGTTTCTCCACCAAAAATAAAGATGGCAATCAACACAACAATGGTACTAAAAGATGTACTGAATGTACGGCTCAATGTATGGTTAATAGCTTCATTCATTACCTCACCACGTTCGCGTTTAGGATACAATCCTACATTTTCACGAATACGGTCGAAGATAATCACTGTATCGTTTACAGAATATCCGACAACGGTAAGAATTGCCGCAATAAACGACTGGTCGATCTCCATAGAGAATGGCATTATACTATATAGTAATGAGAACGTTCCTATTGTAATTAAAGCATCGTGAGCCAAAGCGACTGTAGCACCTAAAGCATAACCTAACTCACGGAAGCGGATAAAGATATAAAGACCGATAGCAATAATGGCAAAAATAATTGCCCAAACCGCAGAAGTTTTAATATCATCTGCAATCGTCGGACCTACTTTCTGAGAACTCTTAATATATTCCTGAACAAATTGTGTTTTAGTAACGTCAGCCTTTAAAAGAGGTTTTACACCATTATAGAGACGACCCTCAATTTCATCATCAATATTTTCAGAATTATCATCAATTTTAAATTTAGTGGAAATACGTACCTGATTTTCTGAACCAATAGTAATAACCTGTACATTGGTTCCATCAAATGAATTTGCAAGCATTTGGCGAACATCATCGGTTTTTACCGGTTCATCAAAACGTACCACATAATTACGTCCACCACTAAAGTCAACACCAAGATTTAGGCCACGTGTAGCGAAGGAAATCAAGCTTATTGCAATTAATGAACCTGATATAATATATGCAATTTTACGCCCTCCAATAAAATTAAAATGTGCATTTTGAAGGAAATTCTTAGTAAATGAAGTTGTAAATGGAAGTTCTTTTGCTTTCTCGCGTCTTGCATAAGTATCCAACAAAATACGAGTTAGGAATACAGCCGTAATAAACGATGTAATAATACCGATAATTAAGGTATTTGCAAAACCTTTAATAGGCCCTGTACCAAATATGGCCAATACGATACCTGTTATTAAAGTCGTAACCTGACCATCGACAATTGCTGAAATAGCATTTTTAAAACCATCTTCAATCGCGCGACGCATAGCTTTACCAGCACGCATTTCCTCACGAATACGCTCGTAGATAATTACGTTACCATCGACAGCCATACCTAAAGTCAAAACGATACCAGCAATACCTGGCAACGTAAGAACAGCAGAAAAAGAGGCAAGAATACCAATCAGGAAGAATACGTTAGCAAACAATGCCATATCAGCGATAAGACCGGGCACTTTTCCATAATATACAACCATGTATATAAGTACCAGTATAAATGCTATAATAAACGAAATCAAGCCACTATGAATTGCTTCCTGACCAAGAGAAGGTCCTACAATGTCTTCCTGAATGATACGGGCCGGAGCCGGCATTTTTCCTGATTTTAATGTATTAGCAAGGTCTTTCGCTTCTTCTACCGTAAAATGACCGGTAATTTCCGAATTTCCTCCACTAATCTCAGTATTTACAGTTGGGAACGAATAAATATATCCATCCAAAGCAATGGCAATAGATTTACCAATATTATCTTTTGTCATACGAGCCCAAACTTTAGAACCTTCAGCATTCATGCTCATGCTTACATTTGCATAAGCAGAAGTTTGGCTAAAATCAGCCCGGGCATCTGTAATCACATCTCCGGCAAGCGGAGCACGTCCATCTCTGTTGGTAACTTTAATGGCAATAAGCTGATAAGCTTCCACCTTCTGCCCTTCAAGAGGTTTAACAGTCCAACGGAAACTCAAATCCCGAGGCAATGCCTCTTTTACCTGTTTAGCCGCAAGATAAGCATCAATCTTTGCAGTATCTTTACTTAAAGCAACCCCAACAACGCAACCGTTGGCGTATCTTGTATCAAGAATTGCAAACAAAGGATTATCCTTGATGGCTTGCTCTCTCATCTTGATTGAATCTACAGCATTTTCTGATTTTTGAGCCATAGCAGCTTTCAAACTGTCAAGTCCGGTAGCTGTAGTTTTTTCGGTAGAAGTATCAGGGGCTTTTGCAGCCGCAGGTTGTTCTGTTGTTGTAGAGTCTGCAGAGGCTTTTACACCTTTATTCATCTCTGCCAAAACATGATTAACATCCTGTAGATATGGTGCAATTTCCTGAACATCATAAGTTTCCCAAAACTCAAGATTTGCAGAACCCTGAAGCAACTTACGAACACGTTCGGGTTCCTTAATACCTGGCAATTCGATAAGGATACGGCCTGTATTATTATTGTCTCTTTGGATATTAGGCTGAACAACACCAAAACGGTCAATACGTGTACGCAACACATTAAAAGAATTACTGATTGCAGCGTCAATCTCTTCTTCCAAAACTTTCTTCACATCTTCGTTGGAAGAGTTCAAAGATATTTTATCTTTCAACTCGAATGTACTGAATATTGTTGCAAGCTTCGCATTTGGATCAAGTTCTTTATATGCTTCAATAAACAAATCAAGATATTGCTTTTGACTATTAGTTTTTTGACGCTGGGTAGCCAGTTCGATAGCTTTATTAAAGTTAACTGAGGTATTATAACCAGACAGAGAACGAAGAATATCTGAAACCGAGACTTCAAGTGTAACATTCATACCACCCTTAAGGTCGAGGCCAAGATTAAGTTCTTTTTCTCTGCATTCTTTTAGGGTATAACCCAGCCAAACCTTTTCATTTGCAATAGAATCCAAATATTGGTATTCCTTCATTTTGTCCCCTGCTGCATATTCTTTCGCTTGTTTATTATACGTACTTGTAACAACAGTAAAGGACAGATAAAACAAACACACTAAGGTGAGTGCAACTGCAAAAATCCTGATTAGTCCTTTGTTTTGCATGGAAAATTTTTATTTAAAGATAAAACATTAATTATTTCAATTTTTTCAAACGAGGTGCAAATATAGCATTTTTTTTATTATAAACATGAAATTGCCTGAAACAGAATTTTAAATAAAAAGAATTTAAACCCCTTGTAACTCAGCTTATGTTCTTCAACATAAAATAGGCATAATTGAGCCATGATTTAGGATCAATGTAAAAAGTAGGTGGAGTAGTTGTAACTGATAAAGTGTCTTTTTATCTTTGTATAAAAAAGTTCATGCCCTTAGAATACGATTTAGCCTCCCTGATTCTTCCTTTAGAGATATT
>JAQVAV010000006.1 GCA_028690665.1 Paludibacter sp. | reverse complement strand
CTCGGTATGTGTACCGATCGTATCGTTAAGGGGTAAAACCTGAATAAGTTTCAGGCCAACCTTTACAGCCCAATTTGTCAGCAAGCGTAAATCACCAAAATCGCCCACTCCAAAGCTTTGTTTTGTACGTATACTGAATACCGGCAACCCTACTCCGGCTCCCTTCCATGATTGAGAATGAATTCTGATAAAACCATCATCTAACAAAACAAGTGTTTTCTTTGATTTTATATCAGGCGCAGTACGATCCGGCCCGGCCTCAAAATAACAGAACCTTTGCTCATTAATATCGAATACACCGTATTTATAATGGGTAGCTCCATTTCCTCTACTCAGGTTTATTTCCTTTTCCCAGAAACCTTCTGCAGTTTTATGGAGTAAAACCGGTTTCAAAGTGGACCAATTACCAAGCGGTTTACAATCTCCCACGAGACAAACAACCTGATTCAATGACATTAACGGAGCTTTAACTCTAAATACATGTGTAACGGTTTTCAACGGTTTTTTTACAACAACTTCATGTTCATCTCGCAACAAAACATCTGCAAATGGAGCTGTAAGAAATGTATTTTCAACCGTTGCCGGAGAATTCCATTGGTCAAAGCAATAAAATTCGTTTATATCATTATTTGTGTCTGAAAGTATTCTTCCCTCTCCCCACTCTTCCGTAAACTGACCATCATTTTCATTCAATAAAATGTATCTGTATCTGAGCTTTGCTGCATTTGTTTCAGCAATATCGACCTCTCCAGACCAATCTTCTTTATCCTGAAAATTTAACGGCCATGCTTTTTGAAAATCATTATTTCCCAACTCCGGTATATTTCCGCTTACCAATATCCGTTGTCCCCAATGTGTATAATACGAAATTTTGAAATGAATTTTCATGTGTCTCAAATTAGTTTAAAGGGTAGGCGAGATATAAATTTAATTCATTTTTAACTTTTAAATTATAAAAATATCTTTTCGACCCTATCTGTGGTTATTTCATATAAATCTAAAGATCAGGTATTTACAAGGCAAAACGTTGTGATTGCAATTCAAAAGTACGGTTATTTGGAGAATTACGAATTTCATTATTTAAAAATGTACCGAAAATAAACTTCAAACGTTTGCGGACAAAAAAGAAGTTCTGTACGTAGAGATTTCAAGGAACCTCTTAGTTATTGTATACCTGAAAAACAGAAAGAGTGAATTTAAAACAATAAAAAAACAAATTTATTTTATGTATTATTCTTTCATAAATATTCATTTCATTTTTAGTACAAAAATTTCGGTCAATTTTCAGATATTTCCGTACTTTTGCAAAAAATTTCTGGAAACTAAAAAAACAGATTCAGTTCATGTCATCACCAACTGCCCAATTTAAAGTTTTTTCAGGCACAAACAGTCAATATCTGGCCGAAAAAATATGTAGAAGTCTTGGTTGTCCGCTTGGTAAATTAAAGGTTGAACATTTTTCCGATGGTGAATTCTCAGTTTCTTACGAAGAATCGATCCGTGGAGAATATGTTTTTCTAATTCAATCAACTTTCCCAAGTTCAGAAAATTTAATGGAGCTCCTGCTTATGATCGATGCTGCAAAACGCGCATCCGCATACAAAATCATAGCAGTAATTCCTTATTTTGGCTGGGCTCGCCAGGACAGAAAAGACAAACCCCGCGTATCAATAGGTGCAAAGCTTATTGCCGATATGCTTAGTGTTGCCGGGGTCGATCGCATTATCACCATGGATTTACATGCCGATCAAATTCAGGGATTCTTCAACGTTCCCGTTGATCACCTTTACGGTTCAACCATCTTTGTACCTTACATTAAATCTTTGAAACTCAAAGATATTGTAATTGCATCTCCGGATGTCGGAGGTTCAAAACGTGCCGGATCTTATGCCAAACACCTTGATGTCCCAATGGTTTTAGGTTATAAAACAAGAGAAAAAGCAAATGTAGTCAGTGAAATGCGTATTATCGGAGATGTTGAAAACAAAAATGTTATCATCGTTGATGATATGGCCGATACTGCCGGAACTCTGTGTAAAGCAGCCGATTTAATCATGGCTAACGGTGCTAAAAGTGTTAGAGCTATTGTTACACACGGAGTAATGTCGGGAAAAGCTGTGGACAACATCAACAATTCAGCTTTAAGCGAAATTGTATTTACCGATTCCATACCGTTTGATTGCTCCAAATGTGCAAAGGTAACTATTCTTTCTATTGCCGAAATGTTTGGAGATACGATCCAACGTATATTAGAACACAAATCAATCAGCGAGATGTACTTACTCTGATTAACAAAAACCTAAATAATAAAACAAGGGTGTCTAAAAATTTTTAGACACCCTTGTTTTATTATTTAAAAATCGTGATTAATAATAGATTAAAATATTTTTGATTTCCCATGTTGCAGACGAACTGCTTGTACTGATGTATTTAAATCCAATCTTAATTTTTTGACCGGCATAAGCATCTAGTGAAATTTCACCTGAATTTACAAAAGTCCAGTTACTACCTGCAGGATAAGTCGGGATAAATAGTTGTGACCAGTTTGCGCCATTATCTGTAGTAATCCATAATGTTTGTTCTGTCGGCATATTTGCCACAACGCCTTTATTGATTGTATGGTCAAATGACAATCCTGCAGAACTGATCAACGTCATATCAATTTCGGGTGAAATCAGCCAGTCTTCATTTGCATTACTTGTAGAATTAGCATATCCTGACATAGCAACTCCATATCCGCTCGAATATTTCCAGTATTGTGATCCAACAACATTATTGGTCGTAAAGTCGCCTAAGGAAGAATCAAATGTTTCGCTAAATAAAGTTGTGGTCGTCGAAACACCGGTTGTACCATTCGGCAATATGTAATTGGTCGAATTAAGAATTCCTGCTATCCCCAGATTAGAAGACAAGGTCCCTTTAATTTTAATTTTCTGACCAAGGATAGACGGATTTGACTTCAAATTCAATCCATTTCTGATTCCTCCACGAGGCAATTGAACTGCTAAAATTCTACTTTCATAAACATTAATAGTTGAATCGGCCAGCAGAATATTAGTCATTTGTGTACAGGTATCAGCACTCATTGTGTATGGAATGTCAGCATCTGGCCAGACATAACCAACAACATAACCCTCAACCCAGACATAAGCTCCTGACTGAGAAGATATCGCCTGTGATACAGTATAGGGGTTTTCTTCATTCCCATCAACTTTTCCTTCGTAAACATAAAAATTTCGGACTTCCCATGTACCAGATACAGAAGATGTCGAAGTGTATTTTAGTGCTACATGGACTTTTTTACCTGCATAAGCAGATAAATCCATTTTTCCACTATTGACAAATGTATATGAACTGTTTGAAAAATAATTCATAATATTCAACTGACTCCATGTTGCAGAAGCAAAGTTGGTGCTGTCGGTATAATCTTCTGAAACCCAAACTGTAGCTTCATTAGCCGGTGTTCCAAAATAATTTCCGGCATGATCAAATGTTACATAGGAATTTTCAACACTAGTCAGATCTATTTCTGGTGAAACTAACCAGTCTTCATTTGCATAACGCGACCCACTAAATCCTGACATAACCATACACGAATATTGAGAAGAATATGTCCATTGTTGATCTCCGATGACACTGATAGCTGTAAAATCACCTTTCGAACCACCAAAAGAATTATAAAATAAAGAAACAGCATCAACAGTGGCTTCTCCTCTTTTAATCAGGAAATTTTTCAATTCCCATGTTCCGGCTTTGGTTGTAGTCGACAAGTATTTAAACGCTACACGTATTTTTTTTCCGGCATATTGAGTTAAGCTGATTTCTCCTGAAGATGAAAAAGTCCAGTCGCCCGGATCAGAAAATGCTTTGGGTTCAAGTTTGGTCCAGCCTGCATCTGCAGGTGACTCTCCATCAGTATAGTCTTCTGATACCCAAACTGTAGCTTCATCTGCCAAATTGGAGAAATAACGTGCAACATGATCAAAAGTCAAATGTGAGGTGGTAACATCGCTTAAATCAATTTCAGGAGAAATTAACCAATCTTCATTTGCAAAATTAGAGCCATCGACATAACCAGAAATAATGGCATAGCCGCTGGAATAATAACTCCAGCTTTCATCTCCGGTAACACTAAATGCTGTAAAATCGCCAAGACTCGATTCAAATGTCTCTGAATAAATAACAGATTCTTCGGCGGGTGCCGGATTATATACCGATTCATCAAGATTTGAACAAGCAGACATCAGTGCACCTAATGCAATAATACTTAATATATTTATAAATACTTTTTTCATTTTTCTGCGAAATAAATTTTAATAACCAATTTGTTCATGATATGCTTCAAAGCCTTTACCTAAATCGCTCAAAGTGCGCAGAGTCAACTGATGATAAATTTCTGTTGTTGACGAAGCTGGTGTAACAGTTGGTTTTTTATCATTATACCAACCGACTATAGCTGTTATATTTCCTATATTATCACTTGATGGCAATGCATAATCTGCAAACTTGGCATATTCACTGGTAGAAATAAAAATAGAACCCGTCGGGTCTTTAATCTCACGTGATTGAGGATAACCAACCCCATTTGTAGAAGGAGCAAAAATCAATTCATCATTTGTCAAATCAGCTGCCACACCATAATCGGCGCCCATTCCTGTGAAATATGCATTTTTGATACAGACTAATTTATTGTTTATAGAATCCCCGGCGGCTTTTATTTGAGCGATAGTCATTGTATCTACTCTGACTAATGAAACATCCGGCAAGCCAAAAGCATGTATTGCATTTTTAGCTACCGGAAGCGGAATGCGTCCTGGTTCTTTACGATAAACAGTTACTACTGTAGTATCATAATTGATTGTCATCACATTATCAATATAAGTAGTATCTGATGTAACAACATCTTTATTAACTGTTTTATCCAAATTATAGTAAAGAACGCCTAATTGATATGATTGAGCATATTTACCTATATAAAGTCCGTTACATCTTATCCAGACTCTTTGTCCCAAGGGATAAATTCCTGATAAACCAGAAGCATCAATGGAGATTTTGATTGCCCGGCCATTATCGCCATATTCCTGAACTGTCATATATTTGTACACGTTTCCTTCAACGTCCGTCGAGGTTACAACACCTTTAATCACAACATCTCCCGCAGCTCCGATAGAGTCACAGGTAAATAATCCGGCATTAATACTGGGAGCATCATATTTGATATAAGTATATTCGTCAGTATCTTTAGCGTAAGTAGAAATCAATTGTTTTATGGTTGTGTTTGCTACCAATGAGTCCCCCAACAGTGAGTTCATATCAATTGCCTCGTAATTGGTATCAACACACGAAGACAGTACGACCGAAGACAACATAAATGCAGCAGCTATATTCTTAATTTTCATATCTTTCAAATTATTTTTCATATCTAATTAAAATTTGTATCCAATATTGAGGAACATATTGAATCCCCATGCATAATAATATTTGTTAGGGAAGCGATTTAAACCGGTTACATCAATAGCCCCATCGTTCAGAGGTAAACGGGCCTGCGAATACCCTCCGGTAATCATGCTGGTATTGTTCAGTATATTGCCTGCACTTAAATTGATATTGACTGATTTACGGTTTTTCAGATAAATAAGTTTACCAACAGAGGCATTCAGGATAAATCCACCCTGAAGTTTTTCCTGTGACTGAAAAGTAGCTTTCATTTTATCAGTTGTATACAGAGCAATATTTGATTCAAGGAATCGGTTCGGGGCAAAATCTAAATAGTTATTATCAAAATAATTTAGAGTAACATCCGCAAACCACATTTTAGGATGAAAATAATCCAAAGTAACATTAGCTGCTAATTGCGGACCGGAAGCAATCTTAAGACTGTTTCCGTTATAATCTGTCAGAAGCACATCTTCTTTTACATCATCAAATGAGCCGTTTTCTGCGCTCTTAATACCAGTTGCAGTTTTGCTTGTGTAATGATAATCAGCATAAGTTCCTGCCATTGAAACAGAGAAACTTTTATTGATTTTAAAAGATAAACCAGCTTCAATACCCTGATAAACTTTACTCATATCCGACAACATAAAGTTTACATAGGTTTGATTTTCGTCATCATAATATCCATATAAATCAGAACTTTTTGAAATATCAGTGTGAAAAGCAGAAATACGTCCTCTGAAGTTCGGATAAATAAATGCATAGTTTATATCTTCTGAATAAATTAGTTCATCCTGCATGGGAACCGCAGTGTCTTTGATACGAACCGAAACATAAGAGTTGGAAACGTCAGGTGCACGGGTTTCTGCAGTTGCATTTACATACAATTTATTTCTACCGTCAATTTTGTAAGTAATTCCACCTTTCACCGAAGGATTTGTTGTATACCATGTTTTGCCTTTACCGTAAGATTGTTCGCCCTGAGCTTCCGCACGTCCATTGAGCATGCGACCATAGCGATAGAAATCGGTGTAACCGACATTGGCCGCATAATAAATATCAAATTGTGGCAAAACCCACTCGTTCTGAACAAAAGCACTCATGTTATGTACATGAATATCATAATTATATCCAAAAATATCACCAACCTGAATTACACGGTTAGGATTGTTCAGATCGTTTTGAATGATATTAGGATCAGAAGGAAAATCACGCTCAGCAAACTGGTCAATATCAATCCACTGATTCCCTCCCAACAAATCATCCATGGTTTTATAGTGCATACCTTTCGATGTTTTTGCCATTATACCGGCAGTCAATTTCAAGGACTTATTCAACTGATTAGTATAAGTGGAATTGAACGCAAGTTCAGCAAGATTATTATGACGACGTTCTACCGAATATTTCGCACTTCCATTTGGGTTGTTTACGTTATTACGATAGTTGGCCTGATATAATGCATCCCAGTTAACTTGCGACACGGAATAATCATTCGACAACCACATATCTGTAATTTGATTTTGTAAGCTTTCGTTCGTCTGATAACTTGGCAGATACCTGTAATAATCAGGACGGGGATCAGGCGCATTGTAGAAAGTCAGGGCAGAATTACTGTACATGCTGTAATGATAAGCGATTCCGGTACATAACCGCTGAAGCTCGTCAATTTTAAAATCATGAGAAAGAATTACTGTCGGATCAAAACTTTTTACAATTCTCGAATTACGGACTTTTCCATCTTGATAACCCCAATAAGGATTATAATAAATGGAACCGGCCAGATCATATACTTCCTGAGTGACTGCTCCCTGCTGAGCCCTTTGAGTTGGAGTACCATAAGCTACAAGCGAAAGACTGTGTTTTGTATTGAACACTTTTTCAGCAGAAAGAAACAATCCCGCTGACCGATAGAACGTTCCATCAACAATCCCTTCATCAGCCCAACGGGCAACAGCCGAAACAGCAAAAGCCCAACCATTAGACTGCAACCCGGTAGCATAAGTATATTGTCCACGAACTTTGTATGAACGATTACTAAAAGCTACACTTGCCTTCGACCCGGCAGCATAAGATGTTGCGCGGGTATTAATATTAGTCACTGAGCCGAGATTCCCGTAACTGAATGAATTGGCATTCAGTCCCAGAATCTCTTCCTGATTACGCATGGCATCGTTCAATCCTCCCAAAGCCGAATAATTAAAATTCCCGCGCTCCAACCCGTTAAACATTACACCATTTATATAAGTTGTTTCATATTTATTATCATATCCTCTGGTTCGAAAACGCATTGCACTAAAGTTATAACTCGTTTGAGAATTGTATACATCGTTTTGGGCAGATGTTGAACCGGAAATATTATTTGATTTTGCATCATCATCGTCAAGCTGATTTTCGCTAAGTTGCATTACAACTTCCTGCTGTAATTCGGCATGAGCATCGACCACAAGATAAACAACCCCCATATCAGTTTCCTGATCTTTCACAATATTTACCAGTTTTATCTGAGTAAAATATCCAGGACAAGAGATACTGACTTCTTCACTACCATCATTGATATAACTCAGGGAAAACTCCCCGGACTGATTAGTTAATGAAGATATACTCTGCTGAAGTAACGTGACTTTAGCTCCTTTCAAAGGATTTTCGGTTCCGGCAATTTTTACTGTTCCTTTTAGCTTCGTTTGAGCCAGAACACTCGTAATAGCCAATAGTGATACAAAAAATATCAACGATAGTTTTCTCATATTTTATTACCTGAAATAAAAATTTACAAAAAATCTTTTTGTTTTGTTACAAAAAGGAAAAATGGGACGCAATTTAGCATCTTTTTGCCATATAAACAGAAAATCACATTCTATTTTTTCAATTTTTATTCAACAATTTTATATATCTCTAAATAAAACAGTTCAACACATATTTGTTTACTACTGTTTTACAACATATTATAAAAAATGTACATAAAAAAGAGGGAACAACAGATATTAAAAATACGTTTCATAAAATCAGTTTTAAATAATTTACGAAAATTGAATTTCAATATATCATAAATTTTTCCCACTTTTGTTTCCTTGTTTTTACATAAAAATAAAAATTAGTTTCAAATTTTAATTTATTCAATCATGAATTATAAAATTCAAATCACAGTATTATTATTTCTTCTACTGGGCTTTAGTTCTTGCGCTGCAAAATCAAATATATCTTCACTTTCTGCATCCAATAAGGATGTAAAAGTACAATTGAGTTGCATTGCATTTTATAATCTCGAAAATTTATTCGACACGATCAATGAACCTAACAATGACGAAGAATATCTTCCTGATGGTCCAATGAAATGGGGATCGATGAAGTATAATGCAAAATTGCACAATATGTCATACGCCATTTCACAAATAGGACTGGATAATTCACCTGTAGGTGTAATGATTCTCGGAGTTTCCGAAATAGAAAACCGAGGAGTTCTTGAAGATTTGGTAAAACAACCATCTATTGCCGACCGTTCGTATCAAATTGTGCACTACGACAGCCCTGACAGACGTGGCGTTGATGTAGGTTTATTATATAACCCAAGATATTTTACCGTTACCAACAGTAAATCGTACCGTTTGGTAACTCCAAACGATACTGCATTTCGCACCCGCGATCAACTCATGGTAAGTGGGTATCTGCAAGGCGAAAAAATTCACGTAATCGTCAACCATTGGCCATCGCGCTATGGTGGCGAAGAACGATCACGTCCTAAACGAGATGCGGCTGCTGCTCTTACCCGATCAATTGTCGATTCGTTGTATAAGGTTGATCCAAAGGCAAGAATCATTGTCATGGGTGACCTGAACGATGATCCGACCAATGAAAGTTGTGCTAAAGTACTCGATGCTAAAAGAGAGCAGGATGAAGTAAAACCCGGCGGATTATATAATGTATTTTGGAAAACATTGGATAGAGGTATAGGATCACTTTCATACAAAGGCCAATGGAATCTTTTCGACCAGATAATTCTTTCAGACCAGCTTATACACGGACCTACAACGGAACTCCATCTTTGGAAATCGGAAGTTTTTTACCGAAATTTTCTAATTCAGCAAGACGGACCGTACAAAGGTTCCCCTCTGCGAACTCACGCGGGAGGAGTTTGGCTGAATGGCTATAGTGATCATCTTCCAACACTCATTTACCTGATAAAAGAGCTAAAATAATTCATTAATTAACAGGAAGTTCTCTTATAAACAGCTTCCTGTTTTTATTTTTTGCCAACCGACCGAAAATATTCTTAACCGCAGAATCTCATTCGGCATGAATAATTACTGAAAAATAGTTATTTTTGTATCTAATCTGAAAAAATTCAAACAGAACATGGAATATCCAACTTTAAACGGAAAATTAATTATGCCGGAATATGGCAGGAACATACAGCAAATGGTCGAACATGCACTTACCATCGACGACCGTGAAGAGCGCACAAGATGCGTAAAAACTATCATCAATATTATGGGGAACATGTTTCCTTACCTACGCGATGTGAACGATTTTAAACACAAACTATGGGATCATGTGGCCATTATGTCGGATTTTAAATTGGATATTGACTATCCGTATGAAATTGTAAAAGCCGAAAATCTTTACACCCGACCGGAAACAGTCCCTTACAAAAATTCCAGAATCAAATATCAGCACTATGGTCGTACTTTGGAAGAAATGATAGAAAAAGTAGCTGAATATCCCGATGGAGAAGAAAAAAACGAGTTACTTCGACTGATAGCTAACCAGATGAAAAAATGTTTCCTTACCTGGAATAAAGAAGTTGTCGACGATAAAAAGATATTCGACGATTTGAGAGAACTTTCGAATGGAAAACTTGATATTTCCGAAGAGTACTTTAAATTAATCGAATCACGTGATGTACTTTACAATAAGAAAAATAAAAACAAGAAAAAATAAATCCTGTTAAACCACGAAAAACGAAAACACATGGCGTCATTCAAAATTGAAGGAGGACGAAAACTGTTTGGGGAAATAACACCTCAAGGAGCTAAAAATGAGGCTTTACAAATCTTATGTGCAGTTTTGCTTAGCTCCGAAAAAATCCAGATAAGCAATATCCCTGATATTCTTGATGTCAACAATCTGATTTCGTTATTACGTGCTATGGGTGTCGAAGTTGATAAAATTGCGAAGGGAACATACACATTTAAAGCAGAAAATATCAACCTGAACTATCTCGAAACTAAAGAATTTTACAACAAAAGTGCCTCTTTACGCGGTTCAGTCATGATTGTCGGACCTTTGGTAGCTCGTTTTGGCAGAGCGCTTATTCCTAAACCAGGAGGAGATAAAATAGGCCGTCGCCGTTTAGATACCCACTTTCTGGGAATACAAAAACTTGGGGCTGATTTTGAATATGATGCGACTAAAAAACAATATAGCATTGAAGCTAAAGAGTTAAAAGGTTGTTACATGCTTTTGGACGAAGCATCAGTAACAGGAACAGCAAACATTTTAATGGCAGCAGTACTGGCAAAGGGTATCACAACTATTTATAATGCGGCCTGCGAACCATACGTACAGCAACTATGCAAGATGCTGAATACTATGGGTGCTAAAATTTCAGGGGTCGGTTCCAATCTGCTCACAATAGAAGGAGTTGAAAAGCTGGGAGGTTGCAATCACGTAATCTTACCGGATATGATTGAAGTGGGAAGTTTTATCGGAATGGCAGCCATGACCGGTTCCGAACTTACGATCAAAAACGTATCGTACAATGATTTAGGAATTATTCCCGACAGCTTTCGCCGTTTAGGTATTCAGGTTGAACAAAAAAATGATGATATATATATTCCGGCACAAAAAAATTATACAATTGAATCCTTCATAGATGGTTCAATCATGACAATAGCCGATGCTCCGTGGCCAGGGCTCACTCCCGACTTACTTAGTGTATTTCTGGTAATTGCAGCCAAAGCCAAAGGAAGTGTTCTGATTCATCAAAAAATGTTTGAAAGCCGTCTCTTTTTCGTCGACAAACTGATTGATATGGGTGCCCAAATTATTCTTTGCGATCCGCACCGGGCAACGGTTATCGGTTTGGGAGAGCAGTTACATTTAAGAGCGGCAACAATGAGTTCACCGGATATTCGTGCTGGTATAGCGCTTTTAATTGCAGCCATGGCTGCCGAGGGCACAAGTACAATACACAATATCGATCAGATTGATCGGGGCTATGAGCATATTGATCAGAGATTAAACGCTATCGGAGCCAATATTCAACGTATTTAACGGGAATTAATTATAACTTCTAAATAAAAATCAGACTTATGTTAAACTCGAAAATCAGCGAATTACTTAACAGACAAATCAACCGTGAATTTTATTCATCGTATTTGTATCTTGACATGTCTAACTATTATTACGATAATAGTTTAAATGGTTTTGGAAACTGGTTCGGCGTTCAAACTCAGGAAGAATATGCACATGCCATGCTTTTTATTCAATATATGCAAAACAACGATGCTAAAATAATATTGGATTCAATCGCAAAGCCGGACATTACATACACTTCATTCAAACAACCTCTGGATGAAGCTTATAAACATGAGTTATTTATAAGCCAATCAATCAATGAGATTTATGGTGTAGCTTATGAACTCAAAGATTTCAAAACCATGCAATTCCTTGACTGGTTTGTAAAAGAACAAGGTGAAGAAGAAAAGAATGTTGACGATCTCTGCAAACGTTTCGATTTATTTGGCACCGATGCTAAAGGTCTGTATCTGCTCGACACTGAACTGGCTTCAAGAACATTCACACAGCCGTCATTGGGACTTTAGTTAGTTCATTCAAATTATTTAGACATTATTTAAAAAGACGGATTGAATTTTTCAGTTCGTCTTTTTAAATTAAATAAAGAACAAGGTTTTACCAACCAAAATATTTTCACATCTTTGTAAGACGTTTTTATATTTCAAGTATTTATACCATGCAGGAATTATCGGAATTTTATCAGTTTGCACACGAATTCGCATTATCAACCAATCGGAGTATTTTTCTTACCGGAAAAGCCGGAACCGGAAAAACAACCTTTTTGCATAACCTCCGGCACGAAACCAAAAAGCAAATGGCTATTGTTGCTCCGACCGGAGTTGCAGCTATCAATGCAGGAGGCACAACCATTCACTCTTTTTTTCAACTGCCATTTACACCATTTATTCCTACCGTTGAAGGACGAAAGGAATTAATTGAGAAAATAAAAATGCATGGTTCGAGACGCAAAGTTATTCAGGAACTCGAATTACTTGTTATTGATGAAATAAGTATGGTACGCGCCGATATTCTCGATGCAATTGATACAATTCTTCGACATATTCGCTATCGTTTTACGGAACCTTTTGGAGGCGTGCAGCTAATATTTATCGGGGACATGTTTCAGCTGTCACCGGTTGCAGTAGAAGGTGAATGGAGGCTCCTTGCACCGTATTATAAAAGCCCATACTTTTTTCACAGTCAGGTGATTGAACAACAAAAACCCGTTTATATCGAACTTGATAAAATATTCCGCCAGTCGGATCCGGAATTTATTCGTGTATTGAACGAAGTCCGCAATAATTGCCTTAGTAATAAGTCTTTATCTGTGTTACAAGATAGGTATAATCCTTTTTTTGTGGCACCTCGTGATGACACTTACATTACACTTACAACGCATAACTACAAAGCGGATAAAATCAACGCAGAAGAGCTAAACAGTATTCATAGTTCCGTACATAAATTTGAAGCCGAGATCAAAGGAGAATTTTCTGAAAAAAGTTATCCTACCGACAAAGTTCTTGAGCTGAAAAAAGGAGCCAAAGTTATGTTCATAAAGAACGACACAGAAACTCCACGACGTTTTTTCAACGGTAAAATAGGTACCATACAATCATTTGATGACGAAACCATCATTATTGAGTGTCCGGAAGATTCCGAACCGATAGAACTCAGTCGTATGGTCTGGGAAAATATACGATACACCATAAATTCGGTAACTAAGCAAATAGAAGAAGAAACAACCGGGACATTCAATCAATTCCCGCTTCGGCTTGCCTGGGCAATTACTATTCATAAAAGTCAGGGCCTGACTTTTGACAAGGCCATTATTGACGCAGGAGATGCTTTTGCACCGGGGCAGGTTTATGTTGCATTGAGCCGGTGCCGAAACCTGAGCGGCATGATACTATGGAGCAAAATAAACCCTCAAAGCATTGAAAATGATAAGATTATTGTTGAACATGAACGCACGAAGCCACAATTATCCGAACTTGAAAAACAGCTGAATGAATCAAAATCGGAGTTTCGGCAATACATACTGAATCAACTGTTTGATTTTCGTACCGGAACCGGACTCGCGTCCAGATTACTCAGAAACGTTGAATCGGCAGAATCCTCTTTCAACGAAGACACCATTCCTTTTTTAAAAAATATTATTCAACAATTGCAGGAGATACAATCAGTTGCCGACAAATTTGAAAATCAGATCCAGCAATTGCTTTCCTCCTACCCTGTAAATGAAGACTACTTAAATGAAAGATTAGAAGCGGCTTCCCATTATTTCAGAGACAAAACAAATTTGCTGATTGACACGCTGAAAGAATCGCCGGCAACAACTGACAGTCGGGATAATGCCCGCGAATACGACGGGGAATTAAAAAACATTTTCGGATTTGCGACTCAAAAATTCCATATACTTGAAAATCTACAAACTCCGTTTGATGTTGAAGATTATTTTATACTAAAAAATACATTTCTTTTGCCGGATTTTCGGACGTCATCATACGCAAAGTCAGCTCAGGTAAAAACGAAAGTCTCCTCTAAGAATCCGGAATTATACCATGAACTAACTATAGTCCGGAACAGAATTTGCGAACCCGATAACCTGCCTATTTATTTAGTAGCAGGCAGTAAAACGCTGCTTCAAATGTCAGAAATGCTACCTCAAACGGAAAAAGATCTGTTGAAAATTTATGGTTTCGGACCTGCAAAAGTTGAAAAATATGGAAGTCAGTTCATAGAAGTTATAAAACATTTTTGTGAAAAATATCACTTAACGACTCAGATGCTGTTCAAAGAAATTCCTGAACCTAAACAAAAAGAAAAAAAGGAAAAGAAGCAAAAAGGTGATTCCAAAAGACTTACACTCACTATGTATAACGAAGGCAAAAGTATTGAGGATATTGCTCATGAACGAAATCTTGTGCCTTCAACTATTTGTTCACATTTGGCCGGATATGCCATAAACGGAATTTTAAACATGGATCAATTTATATCTCCGGAGAAAAGAACAAAAGCCGAAAAACTCCTCGAAAACAGAGAAAATGCAGCTTCTGTTACAAAAATTCTGAGTGAAATCCTTGACCAGAATGAAATCGTTTTTTTTATGGCTTGGAAAAGAAGCCAGTCAAAAGCATAAATAGAAATATAAGTTCTGATATACGTTTATTATATTTAACAATAAAATAATTTGGATATTTTTGTAAATCCAAAAAAAAATTTAATCTTTGTCGAGATTTTTTCACACATTTAAAACCACTATTTTATTATGGAAACATTATTAAATCTGGAACCACTACTACGTGTATATTGGTTTATCGCTATTATTGCAAGCCTCATCTTCATTGTACAAACAATTCTTACTTTTACGGGATCAGACGCAACCGATGGAATTGAAGCTGATTTCGACGGAGATTTTGACGGCTCCGATGCTCCTTTTCAGCTATTTTCATTCAGAAATCTGATCAATTTTCTTTTAGGTTTTAGCTGGTCTGGTATTTCGCTATACAAATCCATCGAAGGTAAAGCACTTCTGATTTTCGTATCTGTCGTTATAGGGGCATTATTTGTATACATATTTTTCTTAGTTATTTCCCAGTTACTAAAATTATCTGAAGATAACTCTTTTTCAATAAGTAAAACAATCAACAAATCTGCTGACGTATACCTAACCATACCGGCTCAAAGAAGCGGGAAAGGAAAAGTTTTAGTTAGTGTACATGGTTCGTTACATGAACTGGATGCTATAACCGATGGCGAAAAAATCCCATCCGGGGCTATGTGTAAAGTAGTTGCTATTGAAAATGACCAATTATTGATTGTTGAAAAATTGTAGAATACTAAAATCTAATTAAACAAATTTTTATTTATTATGATTTCACCTATTTATATTATTATCGTAGCTGTAATAGTACTATTTGTCACTATATCGGCACTCGTATCACGTTATAAACGTTGTCCTTCGGATAAAATTCTGGTCGTATACGGGAAAACGGGAGGTTCATCGGCCAAATGTATTCACGGAGGAGGTGCTTTTATCTGGCCCGTAATTCAGGACTATGCTTTTCTTGATTTAAAACCATTATCCATCGAAGCAAATCTGACTAATGCTTTAAGCCGGCAAAATATTCGTGTAGATGTTCCCTGCCGTTTTACCATTGCCATTTCAACAGAGCAGGACAACATGAATACGGCTGCCGAACGCCTTTTGGGGCTCAATGCAGAACAAATGCAGGATTTGGCCAAGGATATTTTGTTTGGACAACTTCGTTTGGTTATCGCTACAATGACTATTGAAGAAATCAATTCCGATCGCGATAAGTTCCTTGAAAACATTTCAAAAAACGTTGATACGGAGCTAAAGAAAATAGGATTGAAACTGATTAATGTCAACGTAACAGATATTAAAGATGAATCTGGCTATATAGAAGCTCTTGGAAAAGAAGCTGCTGCAAAAGCTATCAACGAAGCCAAAATAAGTGTTGCCGAACAGGAAAAAATCGGAGAAACCGGTAAAGCGATGGCCGACAGGGAAAAGGATACTCAGATTGCAGAAACACATCGTGACCGTGACGTAAAAATCGCTATTACTCAAAAAGACCGTGAAGTGAGCATTGCCGCTGCATTAAAAGATGAATCTATCGGTAAAGCTGAAGCCGAAAGAGATATGCGTATTAAAACCTCCGAGGCCAATGCATTGGCTATTAAAGGTGAAAATGAAGCCAAAGTTTCGATAGCCCAATCAGATGCACATCGTCGTGAAAAAGAAGCCGAAGCCCTGAAAGTTGCAACAGCCTCTGAAAAAGTACAACAGGCGAAAGCTCTTGAAGAAGCTTATCATGCTGAACGTTTGGCTGAAGCTGCACGTGCTGACCGGGAACGCTCCACGCAAAATGCAAACATTGTCGTTCCTGCTGAAATAGCTAAAGAAAAAGCTATTATTGAAGCTCAGGCTCAGGCAGAAAAAGCCAGAGTTCAAGCTAAAGGAGAAGCCGATGCAATATTTGCCAAAATGGATGCCGAGGCCAAAGGTTTGTACGAAATTCTGACCAAACAGGCCAAAGGTTATCGCGAAGTTGTAGGAGCTGCCGGAGGAGATCCAACCAAAGCATTCCAGTTATTGTTAATTGAAAAACTTCCTGAACTTGTCAAAACTCAGGTTGAAGCTGTTAAAAATATTAAAATTGATAAAATTACAGTTTGGGATTCAGGAAACAATGCCGAAAATGGCAATAGCACTACAGCCAATTTCGTATCAGGAATGATGAAAACAGTTCCTCCGCTCAACGATTTATTTAATATGGCTGGTCTAAACCTGCCAAATTACCTGACCGGAAAAAAAGAAGATGAAAAAAAGGTTGAAGGACAAGATGATGTTAACAAAAAAGAAGAAACAGTTATCGAATAATATAAAAAAAGAAGAGGCTGTCTCTGTTATATCATGAGACAGCCTCGAAATTTCTAAATAAGACTGATATTCAGATTTTTACATTCCATACGCATATCATCTGGCCATAAACTGGCCTGAATTTCGCCAATATGGGCTTTGCGAAGGAAAAACATACACAAACGAGACTGGCCTATTCCCCCTCCAATAGAAAGTGGAAGTGTATCATTCATAAGACGTTTGTGAAAATACATTTCGAGCCGTTCGTTTTTACCCTCAAGATCAAGTTGACGCACTAAAGCTTCTTTATTCACTCTAATACCCATTGAGGATACCTCAAAGGCAACTTTAAGTACCGGGTTCCAAAGGATAATATCTCCATTCAGGCCAGGTAATCCATTTTCAGCAATCGTTGACCAGTCATCATAATCCGGAGCACGACCATCATGCTTTTTTCCGTCACCCAAAGGTCCGCCAATCCCAATAATAAAAATAGCCTTGTGCTTTTTTACAAAAGCGGTTTCCCTTTCTTTCGGGGTCAAATCAGGATACATTTTACGAAGTTCTTCGGCATGGATAAAAGTAATCTCTTCGGGCAGAACAGGCTTAATTTGTGGAAAACTTTCAGAAACTAAATATTCTGTACGTAAAAACGTTGCATATATTTTTCTGACGATCTGTTTTAAAAATACCAGACTACGTTCTTCTTCTGACATTACGCGTTCCCAGTCCCACTGATCCACATATAACGAATGAAGATTTCCCAATTCCTCATCCGCCCTGATAGCATTCATATCCGTATAAATACCATAGCCTTGTTCAATGCCATAGTCCGCCAGCATAACCCGTTTCCATTTTGCCAAGGAATGAACAACTTCAGCTATGGCATCATTCATGTCCTTAACAGGAAAATTTACGGCACGTTCTGTTCCGTTCAAATCATCATTGATACCGGTACCACGTAACACAAAAAGAGGAGCTGTAACACGACGCAATTTTAATTCAGCAGACAAATTAGCCTGAAAAAAATCTTTTATTTTACTAATGGCAAGCTCTGTTTGCTGAAGATTTAAAAGTGGCTTATAATTAGCAGGTTTAATCAAATAACTCATATATTTTTTAGTTTAATGTTGTTTAAACAAAAATAACTGTTTTCTCTTATCCTGCAATCTTCTGGCACAAATTATTAAGCATAAAAAAATCCGGTTAGTTCTATAACCGGATTTTTTAGAATCAACCATTTTAATTATTTTTTTTGTACTTCACAAACGAATAGGGATATGGATTCTTTTCGTCTGCATTGTGATCTTCCCTTGATTCCTCCTTCCACACATTAAAATCAATTTCAGGAAAAAATACATCGGCTTGGAACTCTCCATGAACCCATGTAATATAAAGATTATCAGCCTTATCCATACATTGACGATAGACTGCGGCTCCACCAATTACATAGAGTTTTTCTTCATGTTCACACAAATCAAAAGCATCTTCAAGAGAGACTGCTTCAAAATAGCCTTCGTTTATTCCTTCTGATAAGATAGAAGTAAGTACAACATTTTTGCGATTAGGAAGAGTACCATTAGGTAAACTTTCGTAAGTTCTTTTACCCATTAATACCGAATGACCTGTGGTAAGTTCTTTAAAATGTTTCAGGTCGGCGGGTAAGCGCCATGGTAATTTGTTTGCTTTGCCAATAGCATAATTATCAGCAACAGCTGCAATAATAGATATTTCAGACATAATTATATATAAATTTACGATAATGGATAAAAAAATTCATTATCTGAAACAATAATATTCAAACGAAAAAATTGAAATCTGAATCTTTTTAAACATGAAAATCGTAAACAGACAGAATGGCAAATTTAATTAAATTTGACGGATAAATATGTAAATATTAGTTAATACAAACTATTATTGCACATTTTTCAGGTATTTGTTTCGTTTTTAGACTGAAACTTCACCTTTTATATGTGGATGCGGATTATAATCAACTAGTTCGAAATCAGAATACTTAAAATCAAAAATACTCTTCACTTCCGGATTAATCAGCATACGCGGTAATTTACGTGGTTCACGTGTTAACTGGAGTTTTACCTGTTCGAAATGATTAGTATAAATATGAGCATCTCCCAGAGTATGGACAAACTCTCCTGCTTTTAATCCGGTCACCTGAGCCATCATTTGAAGTAGTAAAGCGTAGGACGCAATATTAAATGGGACACCCAAAAATATGTCGGCACTACGTTGGTAAAGTTGTAGACTTAACTTCCCATCTGCTACATAAAACTGAAAAAACGCATGGCATGGAGGCAGGTTCATATTAGGTAGATCAGCTACATTCCAGGCACTTACAATCATTCTCCGTGAATTCGGATTGTTTTTAATGGTGTCTACAGCTTCTGTAATCTGATCAATATAACCACCATTATAATCCGGCCACGAACGCCATTGATAACCATATATATGACCTAAATCACCATTTTCATCTGCCCACTCGTTCCAGATTCTGACTCCGTTCTCCTGTAAATATTTTACATTGGTATCTCCCTGCAAGAACCACAATAGCTCATGGATAATTGATTTAAGATGCAATTTTTTAGTTGTAAGACAGGGAAAGCCATCTTCCATATTAAATCTCATCTGATGCCCGAAAACACTAATTGTTCCGGTTCCTGTACGGTCTTCTTTTCTGACACCTTCGGTCATTACTCTTTCGAGCAGGTCAAGATATTGTTTCATTATTTTATCCTCAGAATATTTTTATTCCTCTTTCGGGGAAACTTTATTTGTAAGTTGTTTTCAAAACGCGGAACTCTGTTCTACGGTTTATCTGATTTACGATTTCCTGTTGCTCCGGAGTCAGTTTATCAAGCACAGCCTCGTCAAGGACTTCATTCTCTTTCAGAAAATTGTATTTCCCGGCTAACGCAGCATCAGCAACGACAGGCTTATCTTCACCATTTCCTACAGAAGAAAGACGATCTGCTTTTATTCCATTGGCAATCAGATAATCTACAACTGATTTTGCTCGTTTCTCAGACAAAATTTTGTTCGACTCATTATTGCCTACGTGGTCGGTATTGGCACTAATTTCAATTGTGATATTCGGGTTGTCTTTTAAAATTTTGATCAAAGCTTGAAGTCCGGTTTCCGATTCTGGGGTCAAATTCCATTTGCCAAATTCGTAGAAAATATTGTCAAGTTTAATCGGTTTATAAATAGTAGAAAGTTTAAAATCGCGTGTATAAACTTCACTTTTTTTCACCCCCTGCGTCGACACTGATTTGCTTGAATTCAGATATCCGCGGGCCGAAGTCATCATAACACAGTCGATGTCCTTGTCAAGTTTAATTTTATATGTTCCATCTTTTTTCGCCTGCACTTTTACATTCAGGCCATTTGTACCTACTAAACGAACGATAGCATCCGGTATAGGATTAGAATTATCATCCATAATCTTTCCTTCCACTACATATTCAAAAACCGGTAATTCGAAAGTGTACAAAGCATCATATCCTCTGGTTTCTCCCCTATTTGACGAAAAAAAGCCTTTATCATTTTTGCCTTCGAAAGTTATACCGAAATCATCTCCATTTGAATTAATCGGCACTCCCATATTTTGTAAAATCCAGCTTCCATCAGCATTTTTCGTCGCTTTAAAAATGTCAAGTCCACCTAAGCCGACATGTCCGTTCGACGAAAAGTACAAAGTTCCATCTACGCGAACCGATGGAAACATTTCGTCACCCGGAGTATTGATATCCTCTCCAAGATTTTCTATTACTTTACACTCTGTTCCATCGATAGTAGCTTTCCAAATATCTTTTCCACCAAAACCATTGGGAGCATCCGACGTAAAATAAAGAATCTGCCCATCAGGAGATAATGCCGGGTGCGCTACTGAAATTGTTGAATCTTTGAATATTTCAAGCTTCTTGGGAGTGCTCCACGTCCCTCCTGCTCTATTTGAAATATAAATCTCAGTACCGGTATCGGTCGCGGTCTTCTGACGTGCCCGTGTAAAATACATGATTGTTCCATCGCTGTTAAAACAACAGGCTCCATCATCCGTAGAAGCTGTATTTATTTCGGCCTCAACAATTTCTGGTTTTTCCCATTTGCCGGCAGCATTTTTTCTCACTGTATATATCTTATTTAAACCCGAACCGGTTATAGCAGAACTTTTTTTTATTCCTTTCCGGTTTATTGATTTATTGGATGTAAAAAACAAGACATCCCCATCGTTGTTCAAAAATGCAGGACTGAATGTATATGAACGTCGGGCATTAAAAGCACCATATTTATTGACAATATAATTGGTTGGTTGCTCATTAATAATTTTTACCTGATCACGCGAAATTTCTCCGTTTTTAGCAAATACATTCTCCGGATTGCTTTCAAGAAAAATAGCATAATTTTTTGCTGCAACATCATATTTTCCATTGCGCTGTAGTACTTGGGCATATCTCAAATATACAGTGGAATCGGCATACCCGAAGCGAATGGCATTGCCATACATTTGCTCTGCATTCCGGTAATTCAATATGCGATAACATTCGGCCAAATTAAAAAAGACTCTGGCTCTCAAGGGTTTGTCTTTTGCCGGAATTTGAGAAACAACCCTTCTGTATTTTTCGCCTGCACTGTAATATTCTCCTATAGCAAACTGTTTATCAGCCTTTTTTACACGAGCTTTAACACTACAGCTCTGTAATAAAATAGTTCCTGCAATTATAATCGAAAAATATAAAAGGTATTTCCTCATTCGTATAAAAACTTCTCAGTCGAAATAAAATTAGCTGTTCGTAATATATTTAAATCAATTCATGAATAACAAGGCCAGAACGTAATTTAGGTTCAAACCATGTAGTTTTTGGGGGCATAATATTTCCGGTATCGGCAATGTCGATAAGTTGTTTCATCGAAACGGGATATAAAGCCAAAGCAACACGCATCTCGCCACTGTCCACACGTTTTTTCAATTCTCCCAATCCTCGTATTCCCCCTACAAAATCGATTCTTTTGTCTGTTCTCAAATCTTTGATTCCTAAAATGTCATCTAATATAAGATTGGACGAAATCGTCACATCAAGAACTCCTATAGGATCATTATCGTCGTAAGTTCCTTTTTTAGCGGTAAGAGAATACCACTCACCCGACAAATACAACGAAAAATTATGTAATTTATTGGGTCTGTATTCTTCAGCATCTACTTTTTCAATACTAAAGTTTTTTTCGAGTTTTGCAAGAAATTCTTCATTGGTAAGTCCATTCAAATCTTTCACAACCCGGTTATAATCGATAATATTCAATTGGTTATCCGGAAAGCAGACTGCCATAAAGTAGTTATATTCCTCATCTCCTTTATGATTCGGGTTTTGACGACGTTTTTCATCTCCCACCAAAGCAGCAGCGGCACTACGGTGATGACCATCTGCAATATATAAAGATGGAATTTTACCAAAAATTTCAGTTATACGGGCAATTCTGTCCTCACCATCAACAACCCAAAAATGATGTCCAAACCCGTCAGGAGCAACAAAATCATATACAGGCTCACTTTTTATCACGTCTGCAACTATAGCGTCAAGTTCATCGTTATGAGGATATGCAAAAAATACAGGCTCTATATTCGCATTATTAATACGAACATGTTTCATGCGATCCTCTTCTTTATCCCGGCGTGTAAGTTCATGTTTTTTTATGTTACCTTTCATATAATCATCAACAGATGCACACACAACCAATCCATACTGGGTTTTACGATTCATAGTCTGTGCATAAACATAATACTTTTCGGTTTCGTCCTGCGCTAACCAGCCTTCCGATTTGAATTTTCTGAAATTCTCAACCGCTTTTTCATAAACTTTTTCATCATGTTCATCGGTTCCCAGTTCAAAGTCAATTTCAGGTTTGATAATATGGTAAAGCGACATTGGATTTCCGGCAGCTTCGGCTCTGGCTTCTTCTGAATTTAAAACATCATAGGGACGTGAAGCAACTTTTTCTACCAGATTTTGAGGTGGACGTATACCTTTAAAGGGTTTGATAACAGCCATAAATGTAAGATTGATATGTTTTTTAATTTTAATTTTTCAAAGTCGCAAATTTACGAAAAAAATAAAACATAGAACGGTAGATTCTTAGTTAAAAATATATATCGGAAACTTTGATTATTCAGGAATAATCGTTACAGACTTTCGATGAATAATTAATCATCCACAAACATTAATTCGCTGATAATATAATTTGAAATATGAATGCCCTTTCGGGTTAAACGAAAACAACTATTTTCATGAATTATATCTGACTGATCTATAAATATACATACACTTTTTATAAAATAATCTACGTATTTCTTATCAAAATTATCTTTCAAATATATTTCGGAAACTCCATCAGAAATGCGCAAAGAAACCATAATATAATCGTTGTATTTGTCTCTTTCGCTAAGTAGTTCCACTTCATAAAAAGGACTTGACTCGTCCACAGCCTGAATATATTTTCGGATATTTGAAATATTCCACTGCCTGGAATCTCCATCAAATGAATGAGCTGAAGGTCCAAGTCCGAGATATGGTTTCATTTTCCAATATGCACTATTGTGCTTCGAACGGGATCCGGGCTTACAAAAGTTGGAAATTTCGTAGGCTTCATAACCGTGATCAGACATTCCGGTTAACAATGCTTCGTACATTGCAATCATTTCCTCATCGTTTGTAGGAATTATTTCTCCCCGCTCCCGCTGTTTCCACAATTTTGTATTTTGCTCGTAAGTTAATCCATATACCGAAATATGCTTTACACCTAGCTCAAATGCCGCTTTTAGCTGTGCCTTCCAGTTCTCCATATTTTGAGCCGGTAGGCCATAAATAAGGTCTATACTAATATTTTCAAGTCCTGCCGTTTTACAACGTTTTACGGCCTCAATAGCTTGTTCGGCTGAATGACGACGATTTATTGATTTTAATAAATTGTTGTCAAATGCCTGAATACCTATACTAATTCTGTTGAAGGGCAGTTTTCTGATTTGACCAAGAAAGTCAGAAGAAAGATCATCCGGATTCGCTTCAAAAGTAATTTCAGCATGATCTTCTACTTTAAAAAGGCAAAAAATCGTCTGAAAAATCATCTGAAATTGATCAACTGACAGCAAACTTGGAGTTCCTCCTCCAAAATATATTGTCTCAATTGTTTCACCTTTAAGATAATCTTTTCTGATGTGCATTTCTTTTTGTATAGATGTTACAAAATCAGGTATTAAATTCGGTAATACCTGAGTATAAAAATCACAATAAGTACATCTTTGTTTACAAAAAGGAACATGCAGGTAAATTCCAGCCATAATATAAATAGCAGTTTATCAATAATATAAAATTAGTCGAAGCTTTTTTTTGAATTATTTGAAACAAAAATACAATAAAAATGTTTGCCATAATCGAAAAAAGGTCTATCTTTGCACTCGCTTTTCGGGAAATATAACAAACCTGAAAAAACGGGGTGTAGCGCAGTCCGGTTAGCGCACCTGCTTTGGGAGCAGGGGGTCGTGGGTTCGAATCCCGCTACCCCGACATAAAAAAACGCTTACGATAAAAAATTCGTAAGCGTTTTTTTATGTTATTGTGTCTCGTTCCGATTGATCCTATAAATTTTTAGCAAAACCATATTAAATAAAAAAGGTGGCCATCTTCTTAGGTCACCCAACATAAAAAAAAAACCGCATTGTTGTATATTGAGAAAACTCCTGAAAATCAGGATTTGAGGTGCCGGATATCTTTGTAATCTGCCGTTCGTCTAGGACGAAACCCGAAGGTGCAGCCCGCCATTGAACACCAACATTACTCGTTAATTTTTTAGTGTTGAGTTTTCCAATCTCAGAACAATGCGGTCGTTTTTCTTTGATGCAAATATAATGATATTATTCTGATATTGTACTACCCCAAGGCCTTTTTTATAAGAAAAAATACATTAGTATAACCATTATCAGAATACACAACAGGATTTAGAAAAAACTAATCATTTTATTTCGTAATCTGAAAGAAAATTTATACTTTTGCCGAACTCTATACAAATGGAATTAACAAAACACATATTTTATTATTATGGCGAAAAAAGCGGATATCAAACAAGATGAGCTGGAAAACGTACAGGAAGCTTTGAGCAAATCTGAAGCGTTCATTGAGAAAAATCAAAAACAGATTATTATTGGAGTAAGCGTCATTATCCTCATCGTATTGGTTGTTCTGGGTTTCAAAAATTATTATCTTCAACCCCGCGAAATTGAAGCTGAAAATGAAATGAGCAAATCTCAATCATTTTTTACAGTTGATTCATTTAAAATTGCAGTTGAAGGAAATGCAAACTCAATTGGATTTAAAGAAATTGTATCTGAATATAGCTTAACCAAATCAGGAAATCTGGCTGCTGCTTATGCTGGTATTTGTTATTATAAATTAGGCAAATACAATGATGCTATAAATTATCTTTCTCAGTTTGATAGCGACGATAGCTACATGTCTACTGTAGTTATCGGTCTAACTGGGGATGCCTATGTTGAACTTGGAGATAAATCAAAGGCTTTGAGTTATTTTGAAAAAGCAGCGGATACTAAAAATGAAATAATAAGCCCGATATATATAAAAAAGGCGGCAGTAATCTACGAATCTCAAAATAAAGCGGACAAAGCTCTGAAACTTTACAATGAAATCAAAAATGATTATCCTAAAAGTTCAGAAGCTTCGGATATAGATAAATATATCGCGAGAATTCAGAAATAACTAATTTTATTTTACATACGCAGGAAGCTACTTCTGAACTTCGGAAGTAGCTTTTTTAAATATAATATATTAAGCTTTTCCCAAATTCAACATGGCTACACAATATCAAAATCTTTCAGAATATAATCCGGATACAATGCCGGCAAAAGAAATTGTCTCAACCCAGCAATATGCAATTGCTGTCGCCGACTGGAACTCAGAAGTAACCCATGCCCTACTACAGGGAGCTATCGATGCTCTTATCGACAATGGAGTAAAAAAAGAAAATATTAATGTCGTCCATGTTCCCGGTACATTTGAGTTGACTTATGCCGCTAAAGAATTTATCAGCCAGAAATCGGACAAAAAATCAAAAAAATATTCAGGAATAATTGTACTCGGATGCGTAATTCAGGGAGACACTCCTCATTTTGATTATGTTTGTCAGGGGGTAACTTATGGAATTTCAAAATTGAATGCGAAAAAGAATGGGTGTCCTGTGATTTTTGGAGTACTCACTACCAATACTTTACAACAAGCTCTTGATCGAGCTGGCGGAATACACGGAAACAAAGGGATTGAGGCCGCAATAACCGCAATAAAAATGGCCAATATTATTTGGTAATTCCGAACAAAAATCATATCTTTGCACCGCTTTTGAAAAAGCATGGGCAGTTACCAGAGTGGCCAAATGGGGCTGACTGTAACTCAGCTGTCTTTCGACTTCGGTGGTTCGAATCCATCACTGCCCACTACTAATTTGCTAATGGATTAATATGCCAATGTGCCAATATTAATTCGGTCAATTTTAGAGATTGACATATTGGTGAATTTTAAAATTGGCACATTAAATTTGCGGAAGTAGCTCAGTTGATAGAGCATTAGCCTTCCAAGCTGAGGGTCGCGGGTTTGAGCCCCGTCTTCCGCTCTCAAGCAAAAACGGCATTGATTTTTTAATCAATGCCGTTTTTTTTATAATTTAAATTCGTCTCCCGAATCAGGAATCTCTATATCATGAAAGCCTGCATCCTCAAGCTTTCCTTTATAATCAACCTGCACATCATAATCGCCATGAACCAAAAACATCTTTTTTATAAGATTCTTGTTCTGACAGTCTAAAAATTCTATCATTTCCTTATAATCTCCATGACCCGAAAAAGCTTCAATTTTAGCTATAGCTGCATTCACTTCATGCATTTCACCAAAAATTGAAATATAACGTAATCCTGGTTGCTGAATTCTAGCTCCTAAGGAAGTTGGAGAACAATAACCGACAATAAGTATGGTATTTCGCCAGTTAGAAACGTTATTGGCAACGTGATGTTTAATTCTACCAGCTTCCATCATTCCTGATGAAGAAATAATAATACAGGGTTTATCATACTCATTCAGGGCCTTGGATTCTTCAACTTTTTTTATGTATTTGAGCGAATTGAATCCAAACGGATCAGGATCATATTTCAAAACATCTTTTACGTCTTCGTTCATACACTCCGGGTGCATCCTGAAAATATCAGTTGCATTTACAGAGAGTGGACTGTCAACAAAAACATCGATATGAGGTAGTTTTCCCTCATTATAAAGATTATTAAGTACAAATATAATTTCTTGTGTACGTCCAATCGAAAAAGACGGAATAATTAGTTTTCCGGCTTTTTTCACACAGGTATCGACCACAATATTCAATAAATCTTCGTCCCGTTCATTTTCTGATGAATGCAAACGATTACCGTAAGTAGATTCTGTGATTAGATAATCACACTGGGGAAAAGGTACAGGCGGATGTAAAATACGATTACGGGGTCTTCCAATATCTCCGGTATAGGCAATTCGCTTGGTTTCTCCATTTTCTATTATTTCAAGATTGACAACCGAGCTACCAAGCATGTGTCCGGAATTCGTAAAAGTTACAAAAATTCCTTCATCTATTTTATACCGTTTATCATAGCCTACTCCAATAAAATTTTTCATGCAAGCTTCCGCATCCTCTACCCGATAAATAGGTTCTACTGGTGGCTGGTTGTGCTTTGCCCTTTTTTTATTAAACCACTTTATATCAAGTTCCTGAATGTGACCACTATCGGCTAGCATAATCGAACACAAATCATCTGTTGCATTCGTACAAATAACAGAGCCTTCGAATCCTGATTTATAAATATATGGAATCAAACCCGTATGATCAATATGAGCATGAGATAGCACAATATAATCAAGCTCTTCTGGATTGACTCCGAGATTCCGGTTCATAGAATCTGTTTCAAGTCCTTTACCCTGATACATACCGCAATCCAGTAGGATCTTTTTACCGGAATCAGTCGTAATTAAATGTTTGCTACCAGTTACCTGACGGGCCGCACCTATAAATTTTATTTTCATGGTATTATTTAAAATTTTAGTTATAACTGTATTTTACATTTACAAATCTAATTAATCCTGCATAAAATTCTATCCATCTTTCTTTAATTATTATCATTTTAATAAAAAATAAGACCGTTTACCCGAAGCAAACAGTCTCAATAATGAATTATGGAGGAATCATCCCCTCTATTCCTCTTCAAGATTTCGTTTATATTCCGAAGGAGTTACACCGTAAACCTTTTTGAAACATTTACTAAAATATCTTGAATCGCTCATACCAACCATATAAGTGATTTGAGAAACATTATATTCTCCCGATTTCAGAAGCTGGGCAGCCCGTTTTATCCGAAGCTCCCGAATGAACTCTATTGGAGCCAATCCGGTCAATCCTTTGAGTTTATTGAAGAATACAGTGCGTCCATAAGCCATTTCAGAAACCATATCTTCCACTGTAAGCTCACTGTTATCAATGTTGCGTTCCATAAAATCGAGCAACTTAGCAAGGAATACCTCATCCTGCGAAGCCATTTCAACTTTTGTTGGTTCCAGATCAAGCAAATGCTTTCTGTATCTTTCCTGAAGCCGTTTGCGCTGTTCAATAATATTTTCGATACGCGCTTCAAGCAATATCGGACTAAAAGGTTTGGTAATATAATCATCGGCTCCGTTCTTCAAAGCTTGCAAACGGCTCTCAACAGCCGATTTGGCAGTGAGTAAAACAACTGGTATATGACTTGTTTCTGCATTTTGTTTAATCAAATCTGTCAATTCCAATCCATCCTTATTGGGCATCATCAAATCCGTAACTACCAGATCTGGAATTAACTTTTTGGCTTTCTCCCAACCAGCATCTCCATCATTGGCAGTTTCAACACGATATATTTTATTGAGAATTTTTTGGAGAAAATTTCTCATATCATCATTATCTTCAACAACAAGTATTAACGGAGCTTCTTTTGTAGCCAAATGAGATTCTACTTCATTTAAAGCAAATTGGGGCTGAATATTCACATTTTCTTTGGTCGAAATTTCATCCTCAATAATAAAATCAACATCATTCCCGAAGTGCTCTTTACCACTTCTGAAAGTAACAATAAATGTAGTTCCCTTACCGGCATCACTTTCCACTTCAATCACTCCTTTGTGAAGATCTACTAATTCCTTGACCAAACTAAGTCCAATCCCAGAGCCACGTTGATTACTGATAGACTGAATTTCGTTAGCTGATGTAAAGCGTTCAAAGAGAAACCTTTTTTTCTCTCTCGGAATTCCCATACCTTCGTCTATAACCCTTATCTGAATATCTCCATTATTGCCAATTTTATCTATAATTAATGAAATTGCTTTGTATTCAGGAGTATACTTAAAGGCGTTCGACAACAAATTGTATAGAATCATATCGGTCTTGTCCCTGTCGAGCCAAAGAATCGCTTCTCCCGCATTATTTTTTACTTTGAAATTAATGTGTTTATCCAAAGCTTCTTTTGTAAAGTTTGAACTCACCTCCTCTACAAGTAGATCAAAACGTACAGGCTGAATTTTAAGCCTCATTTTCTTATTTTGTATTTTTCTGAAATCGAGAATCTGATTAATCAAACGCAACATTCTATCGGCATTGCTTTTGACAATATGCAGTTGCTCTTTCGCAGATTCACTAATTTTTTCGGTTTTCAATATATTCTCAACCGGACCCAGAATCAAAGTCAACGGAGTACGGAGTTCATGGGAAATATTGGTAAAAAACTGCAATTTTATGTCTGTTACCTTTTGCTCAATCACCACTTCATTTTTAAGCTTAGAATACATGCTTGTAAGGTAATAAACAGCGTAAAGTGCTAAGGCAAAAATGACAAAGTAGATGAAGTATGCAAAAGGTGTTTCCCAGAATGATGGTAAAATTACAATTTTTATAACTTTCTCATTATCAATCCAAACACCTTCATTATTTGTTGACCTTACTTTAAAATAATAAATTCCTTTGGGCAAATTGGTATATGTAGCCTTGCGTTGATTTTGTACATAGTTCCAATCGGTTTCAAAGTTTTCAAGCATAAAAGCATATTGAATTTTCTCGGGATTCGAATAATCCAGGGCAACATATTCAATGCTGAAAACAGATTGCTTATGAGTAAGTTCTATTTCGCCTGACCAACCAATGCTCTTGCTCAGTGGCGAACCTGTTTCTCCAATTTTCACATCATTATTGAAAAGTTGAAATTTTGTAAATTCAATTGCTGGAACATCATCACTTTGCTTAATCTTCGAAGGAAGAAAATAATAATACCCTTTGTTGCTCCCGAAGAGCATCTCCCCATTTCTTGTAAAAAGGCTGGCAGCTTCTGAAAAATGAGCATTCTCAATACCGGCGGTTCTGTCATAATTTTGAAAAAATCCCGATTTAGTATCAAATCTAGAAATACTATTTTCAGAGCTTAACCATAAATTACCTTTCTTATCTTCCTGAATACTCAACACAATGTCGTTTGGCATTCCGTTCTTAATAGAATAATTCTCGAATGTCGCAGGCTTTTTATCTGAAGCTTTTGATAGCAACTTGTTAAGCCCGCCTCCAAATGTAGCAATCCAGAATTGATTGTTTTTATCTATATGAAAATAATGTACATCATTATTACTCAGACTATTACTTACATTCGGAAGTTTTTCAATATAATACATTCTCATCTTCGGAGTCAGAAAATTATCTATTTGCACCATCCCATTCGAAGTTGCTACCCAAAGCGTGTTCTCTTTGTCCTGTAATAAAAATCTGATTTTTGAACATTTATTGATCGGGTAAGCACTCAATTGATTTTTATAATTAATAAAATTAATTTTTCCGCTATCCTCATTTACAACATTTAATCCTCCTCCAAATGTTCCAATCAGTATCCTTTTTGAATTATCTTCAATAATACTATAAATATTATCATTAGATAAACTGTTGTTATCCATAGGATTATTCACAAATCGTTGAATGTCATAAACTGGCTTTAACGGGTCGTTATTTTTTTGAATAAGCTTCAAAACTCCTCCTCCTTTAGTTCCGATCCAAATATGTTTTTTACTATCTTCGAGAAAGCAATAGGCCATATCAACCAATTTTGCTCCGGAATTTAAAGAACCGTTTTTCGACAGAAATCCTAAATCATGTAATTTCTCATCAAAAAACCGAATACTTCCATCTTTTGTAGCAATAAGTATATTACCGTTTGTCAGTTGATGAAACGCTCTCACCTCATTGGATGTTAGTGAGTTAACCGATTTATTTACTTTTCCGAGTTTAAATTGAGAATCGTAAAAACTAATCTTCTCTAACCCTTTATTATAAGAACATAACCAGATATTCCCCTTTCTATCAGAATAAAACGAATGTATAACATTAGAAAATCTGCACTGTGGAGAACCTGGTTCATCATAAAAATATTCCAGTTCATCCGTTTGACGATTATATTTCGAAAAACCGCCTCCCTGTGGATTTATCCACAACTTTTTATTTACATCCTCGGTAACAATAAAATTAGGTAATACAGAAACCTTATTAATATCATCTATTTTTAATCTAAATAGCTTCAACGAGTTATCTCTCAAACGGTATCTGAAAACCCCAGACTGATCTGCTTCAAGCCATGCAATTCCGTAAGAATCAACTTTTACGGAAATAAAATTATTGGTAGTAATATCCTTTGAATTGACTTCACTAAACTGTTGATAAGTTTTAGAAGATATTGAATACACATAAAATCCTGATTTATTAGATGTTACAATTAAATGATTTTTATCAATAGCAGCAATATCCGTAATTTTATTTTTGTCTGCAAAATGTGTCAGATTAAATTTATTTTGACTATCTGAAAATTTCCACAAATTACCATTACTATCTCCAAACCACAGAAAACCGTTATTGTTAAAAAATGCGTAAAATGCATTTGCTCTGTTATCTCCATTGGGCTGATAAGACTTAATCTGATTGGTCTCAGGCGCAACGCAATACAATCCATCATTCGTACCTAACCAAATATTTTTCTGATTATCTTCCTGCACAAAATTCACATAATTGCTATTAATTGAATGGTCCGAAAAAGTTGAATACTCGTAAACACTCACCTCCTCATTCTTCGGATTCGTGACAACCCGAATTGCTCCCAAATCATTTGTGGCAATCCACAAATCTCCATTTGAAGCTTCGATAAAACGTTTGCTTCGTTCTACCCCATAAGTATAACGATTGGTAGCATAAGGTAAGCTGTAAAACTTTTCGGTTCTCGGATTGAAACGATGTATTTTCCCATCGTATGTCTGGAACCAGATATATCCGAATTTATCTTCATGAATATAATCGATACGATTGGTGGCAATCGTACTTTGGTCACCGGGATGCGATTTATAAACAGTAAATTCGTAACCATCAAATTTATTTAAACCATCCCAGGTTCCAAACCACATGAATCCTTTGCTATCCTGCATAATAGCCATTACTGTATTTTGAGAAAGACCATTATCCACTGAAAAATGTTGAAATACAGCATGTTCCTGAGCAAAAATCCATAGCGGGAACAGCATAAAAATCAGCATTATTTTTTTCATTATACGGGTATTAAATTTAAGATTTCACTTTATAATTAACCTCTTTTTCAAATAACATAAATATCTTTAGTCTCAACAAATATAACTAATTATCATCCTACAATTGTGGAATCTTTTTCATTTTTATGGTACAATTCTGACAATAAAAATAATTATCAACACAAAAAAGGCTGATTTCCTATAAAAATCAGCCTTTTTTATACTTGTTTATTTTATATTCTCACTTTATTAAAGCTGCCGTAGGCTTAATAATTTTAGCCTTTATTTCTTTGGTTTCTTCATCCAAAACCATTAAAATAGTGTCTCCGGCTTCAAGTTCTCCTGACAAAACTATATCTGCCAACTGATCTTCGAGATAATGTTGAATAGCTCTCTTCAATGGACGTGCGCCAAATTGGACATCATAACCTCGTTCTGCAATAAAATCTTTTGCTTCCGGCGATAGTTCCAGTTTGTATCCCATAGCAGTAACACGTCCAAACAAGCCTCTTAGCTCTAAGTCGATAATGGATTTAATAGCATCCTTATTTAATTGATCAAACATAATTACATCATCCACACGATTCAGGAACTCAGGAGCAAAAGTTCTGTTAAGAGCTTTTTTGATAACACCTCTTGAAAATTCTGAATCCACTAACGAATCCTTATTATTGGCTGATGAATTGAAACCGACTCCTTTGCCAAAATCTTTCAGCTGGCGAGTTCCAACATTTGAGGTCATAATAATGATAGTATTCTTAAAATCAATTTTACGCCCCAAACTGTCTGTTAGTCGACCTTCATCCATTACCTGTAACAAAAGATTGAATACATCCGGATGCGCTTTTTCTATTTCGTCAAGCAAGACTATAGAATAAGGTTTTCGCCGAACTTTTTCAGTCAATTGTCCACCTTCTTCATATCCAACATATCCCGGAGGTGCTCCGATAAGCCTTGATACACTGAATTTTTCCATATATTCACTCATGTCTACCCGGATCAGAGCATCAACACTGTCGAACATAAACTCGGCTAAGATCTTGGCCAAATGAGTTTTACCAACACCTGTCGGTCCTATAAAAATAAACGATCCTATTGGTTTATTCGGATCCTTCAGACCAATTCTGTTTCGTTGAATCGCTTTCACAATTTTATTGACAGCTTCATCCTGACCAATAACTTTGCCAACAAGCGCTTCTTTCATTTGACGCAATTTAAGACCTTCGGCTTGTGCAATTCTCTGAACCGGAATACCCGACATCATTGCTACCACCTCAGCAACCTGTTCTTCATCAACCGTTTCCGGATGTTTCTGTGCATCTTCTTCCCAACGTTTAATGGCATCCTCAAGCATGTACTGAGTTTGCTTTTCCTGATCACGTATAGGACCTGCAAGTTCATATTTTTGCTCGCCCAGCACTTTTAGTTTTTCAGCTCTGAGTTCTTCAATTTTCTTTTCAAGTTGTTCAATTTCTACAGGAACTGAAACTGTTCCAATATGAACACGAGAACCGGCTTCGTCTAAAGCATCTATAGCTTTATCCGGGAAACAGCGGTCTGTAATATATCTGTCTGTCAGACGAACACAAGCGTCAATTGCTTCCGGAGTATAGCGCACATTGTGATGATATTCATACCTGTCCTGAATATTCCGAAGAATCTGAAGTGTTTCATCGGCAGTCGTCGGATCTACCATAATTTTCTGAAAACGACGCTCCAAAGCTCCATCCTTTTCAATGCTCTGGCGATATTCGTCCAATGTCGTAGCTCCGACACATTGAATTTCACCTCGAGCCAAAGCAGGCTTTAACATATTTGCTGCATCCAAAGACCCAGGGGCCCCTCCTGCTCCGACTATAGTATGGATTTCATCAATAAATAAAATTATATTCGGATTCTTCTGCAATTCATTCAGTATCGCTTTAATTCTTTCTTCAAACTGTCCACGATATTTTGTACCGGCTACAATGGAAGCCATATCCAATGATACCACACGTTTATCGAACAACACACGCGAAACTCTATGCTGGATAATACGTAAAGCAAGTCCTTCGACAATGGCCGATTTTCCAACTCCGGGATCACCTATTAAAACCGGATTGTTTTTTTTGCGTCGGCTTAGAATCTGCGCTAAACGTTCAATTTCTTTCTCCCGGCCAACAATTGGATCTAACCGGTTTTCCTGGGCAGCTTTGGTTATATCCACTCCAAAAGTATCAAGAGCCGGAGTATCTGTCTGTTTTCCAACTGCCGACTGCACTTTTTGACGTCTTCTTGGATCATCATCTTCTTCATCGTCATCCTGAAAACTTTGCCCCATAGTTGGATAGTCCTTAGGCGCTTCCAATAAACTCTTGGCATGCTCATAAGTAAGATGTTCCGCATTAAGAACATCTACGGCAAGATTATTTTTCTCTTTCAATATTGCTAATAATAAATGTTCCGTATCTGCAACTTCTGCCGATAATGAACGGGTTTCGAGTTCCATTATTTTTTTTATTCTTTCAGTAGTTTTTAGCACCGGAATATTTTCCCCAGTAGGTTCATTATCTGTCCGGATCTGGCTTTCTATAATTTGCTTTACTCTCAGAATATTTACATGTGACTGATTCAGAATGTCTATGGCCTTACCGGATCCATTTCGTAATAACCCCAATAAAAGGTGTTCAGGTCCGACATAGTTATTCCCCAGCCGTTCAGCTTCCTGAGTACTGTATAGCAATACATTATGTAGTTGTTCTGAATAATTCATCGTCATATCTTTTTCTCCTTTGTTGATTAGACAAATCTAATAAAATTTTTTCTTTAAAATTACGCTCTGTTTTTGTCAAAAAAATCAGAAATAATCTGCAATTTCTTATCAAAAAAAATGCCGTTCTATTTTTAGTATAATTATACTGTAATATTGGCAGAACTAATAAAAAACGAATTTTTTTATTTAGATTTGCGACTTACTATAAAAACACAATTTTTTACTTATTAAAACAGTTTCTAAATTAAATAGTTTATGCCTGAAAATATTTCAAAATCACTCAGAGATTCTAAGTCAGCCAGATGGTTTGTCTTATTTTTAGTATCATTTACGATGCTTTGTATGTATTACCTAACGGATGCAATGGCACCTCTTCAGGAAAAACTTCAGGGTAATTTACATTGGTCTGCCTCAGATTACGGCTTATTTACAAGTGGTTATGGTTGGTTCAACGTATTTTTGCTTATGTTAGTTTTCAGCGGCATGATTTTAGACAAAATGGGAACCCGTTTCACCGGAGTTTTGGCTATTATCATTATGTTGATTGGTGCTTTTGTAAAATATTGGGCCATCTCTGGACATATTGCAGAAGGGATGTATACTTTAAAAATAGCTTCGTGGGTCATAATTGGACCGACTGCTAAATCGGCAGTTATAGCAGGATTCGGATTCGGAATTTTTGGCGTTGGTTGTGAAATGTTCGGAATTGCAGCCAATAAAGCTGTAGTAAGATGGTTTCGGGGTAAAGAAATGGCATTAGCAATCGGATTAAATACATCAACCGGCCGTATCGGAACGGCATTGGCAATGTTTACACCAGTTCCGCTCTACAATCTGACTAAAAATGTCAGTACCCCGGTGATTGTCTCAATGCTTATGTTATGCATAGGTTTACTCGTATTTATTTTCTTCATTTTTATGGATAAAAAACTAGACAAAGAAGAAAAAAATGCCGGTATTCAAAGCGATGAAGAATTTAAATTTTCAGATGTAATCGGAATAGCTAAAAACAGAGCATTTTGGTATATTGCAATTCTCTGTGTGTTATTTTATTCGGCAGTTTTTCCTTTTATCAAATTTGCTACAAACCTGATTGTTCAAAAATTTGAAGTCTCCGATACATTGGCCGGTTATATTCCTGCTTTATTACCTGCAAGTGCCTTATTCCTTACTCCTCTTTTCGGAGGAATTTCTGACAAAAAAGGGAAAGCAGCAACAATAATGCTGATTGGTTCAATATTATTAGTTGTTGTTCATTTATTATTCTCTATACCTTCGTTAAACAGCCTTCCTGTAGCCATTGCCTTAGTAATGTTGCTGGGAATCGCATTTTCGCTTGTTCCTTCGGCCATGTGGCCGGCAGTAGCTAAAATCATACCTCATAGCAAATTAGGAACTGCATACGCTATGATTTTCTGGGTACAAAATTGGGGATTAATGGGGGTTCCGCTCTTAATTGGTACTGTGTTGGAAAAATATTGTATCACCGGAACTGTAACTAAATTCGTCGATGGTACTGAACAACACATTTCACAATACAATTACACCCTTCCAATGTTGATATTTGCCTGTTTTGGTGTATTAGGAATTTTGTTCGCATTTTTACTCAAAAAAGAAGATAAACGCAAAGGTTATGGTTTGGAACTTCCTAACGTTGTAGAATAATAAAATCAATGACTGACTAATTCCACAAAAGAGTTGCACAAATATGCAACTCTTTTTTATTCCCGAAGAACCTACATATAGATAGAGGATTTTTATGTATATTAGCACTTCCAAAACTAAAAATATCATCAAACTATAAATATATGGATAATAGCACTTTATTAAATGAAGTCATTGCCAGGGCACAAGTTTGGCTCGATGGTAATTATAATGAAGAAACCAAGGCAGAAGTCAAAAGAATGATGGATGCTGAAGACAAAACCGAACTTATAGAATCATTCTATCGCGATTTGGAATTTGGAACGGGAGGTCTTCGGGGAATTATGGGCGCCGGAACAAACCGGATGAACATTTATACTGTTGGATCTGCTACACAGGGACTTAGTAATTATCTCTTATCTCAATTTCCTGATATTCCGCAAATAAGTGTAGTTATTGGCCACGACTGTCGTAATAATAGTCGCCTTTTCGCTGAAATATCTGCGAATATCTTCTCTGCCAATGGAATCAAAGTATATCTTTTCGATTCTCTTCGTCCGACTCCGGAGGCTTCTTTCGCCATTCGTCACTTAGGTTGCCAGAGCGGAATTATTCTGACTGCATCCCACAATCCTAAAGAATACAACGGATACAAGGCATATTGGAACGATGGGGCTCAAATGATTGCTCCACACGATGAAAATGTAATTACCGAAGTATTGAAAATCAAAAATGTAGACGACATTAAATTCAATGGTAATCCTGAATTAATTGAAATAATCGGTGAAGAAATTGACAAAGCATTTATCGATGCCGTAAAAACTATTTCATTATCACCGGAAGCCATCGAAAGAAACAAAAATTTAAAAATCGTATATACTCCAATTCATGGTACAGGAGTTAAACTTATACCACGAGCTTTGAAAGAATATGGATTTACCAATATTATAGAGGTTCCGGAACAATATGTTGTCAGCGGAGATTTTCCAACCGTTGTATCACCAAACCCGGAAGAACCCGCAGCTTTGGATTTAGCCGTAAAAAAAGCTATTGAAAAAGATGCTGATATTGTAATGGCATCGGATCCGGACGCTGACCGTATGGGTATTGCGGTAAAGAATGACAAAGGAGAATGGATTCTCGTCAATGGAAATCAAACAGCTATGATGTTCGTTTATTACCTGATTCGCCGCTGGAAAGAATTGGGAAAAATTACTGGGAAAGAATATATTGTCAAAACAATTGTAACGACAGAGATTATCAAACAAATTGCAGAACGCAACGATATTGAATGCTACGACTGCTATACCGGATTTAAATGGATTGCTGCGGTAATGCGTGAAAATGAAGGAATTAAACAATATATAGGTGGTGGCGAAGAGAGCTATGGATTCCTTCCTGAGACATTTGTTCGCGATAAAGATGCCGTTTCATCCTGTGCTTTAATGGCTGAAATTACTGCTTGGGCAAAAGACAACGGTAAAACTCTTTTTGAACTGCTTCAGGATATTTATCTTGAATTTGGCTATGGCAAAGAAAAAGGAATCTCGGTGGTTCGTAAAGGAAAATCCGGGGCTGAAGAAATTGCCCAAATGATGTCTGATTTCCGGGCTAATCCTCCTAAGGAAATTGCAGGGTCAAAAGTTTCTGTTATCAAAGACTATAAAACTTTGAAGCAAACCAATGTGACCAGCGGAGAAACCATAAATCTGGATATGCCTACAACTTCAAATGTTCTTCAATATTTCACCGAAGATGGAACCAAAATTTCAGTTCGTCCCTCAGGAACTGAACCCAAAATTAAATTCTACATCGAAGTGCGTGGCAAAATGAAATCACGGAAAGAATATGATGCTGCCGATGCTGCTGCTAATGCTAAAGTTGAAGCTGTAAGAGCTTCATTGGGAGTATAAATTAAAAATAACATAACAAAAATGCAGTTTGAAAATTTTCAGACTGCATTTTTATTTTCAAGATATTCGAGCAAGTCTTTAATAGAGGTAAACTTCATATCGTCAATTTTCCATGAATCCTGATCCACCTGAATTTCAGTTTCAGCACCCTGAACAACCATATAACCTGCACGTGCTAAAGCTCTTAACGTCCAGTACATCCGGGTTTTATTACCTGTTACCCAAACATTTTTAGTCATCGGATAATTCATGGAAAAATTCCCGTTGGAGGCATTAAAAAAATAATACTGACTTTCGAAAGCCCGGTTGAAGCTTCCGTCAAAGACTAAATCTTCCGGAACACCACATTCCAATCCGTTTTTGCTCATCAACCAAATTCTGTCAGCCGCCTGCAATGCCAAATCCAATTCGTGGGTCGAAAGCAGAATTGCTTTATCAGTTTTATGAGCTAGCCGGTGTAACAACAACATAATTTCGACACGATTAGGTAAATCCAAATGAGCAGTAGGTTCATCAAGCATAATAATCGGCGTATCCTGGGCAAGTGCTTTGGCAATCATAACACGCTGTTTTTCACCATCAGACAATTCACAAAAAAAACGTTCTTTAAATGTTGACATGTGCACCATGTCAATTGAATCGAGAATCAACGTTTCATCATTTCTATTCTGCTTTCCCCACCAGTTGCTGTGCGGTTGACGTCCAAAAGCCACTATATCATAAACCGTCGCATTATCAACCTCAATTTTATCTGTCAAAACTAAAGCAAATTTCAGCGCTTTTTTAGATTGAGACAACTTTGAAATATCGGTTTTATCTATCTGAACTGAGCCTTTCAATTGTTTCTGAAGCCCGGCTAGTGTACGTAGTAGAGTCGACTTTCCGGATCCGTTTGGCCCGATCAGACACACCAACTCCCCTGCCCTCAATTCGAGATCAAGACCGGATTGAACAACTGCCTGTTTTCCTTTACGTTGATAACCAATGTCTAGTTTATGGGTTTCTAATACAGCCATTTATTTCCTTTTAAGAATAATCCACAAAATAACCGGTGCACCGAACAGCGAACTGATTGTATTGATGGGCAAAGTGTATGTCGGTATTTGGGAAATAATATCACAAAGAAGTAGTAACGAAGCACCACACAGGAAACTTGCCGGCAAAAGATATCTATGAGTAGATGTTTTCAGAATTCCACGTGCAATGTGAGGAATAGCCACACCCACAAAGGCAATTGGTCCGGTAAAAGCCGTTATGCCTCCTGCAAGCAATCCGGTTGCAATCACGATAAGAAATCTTGTCTGTAAAATGGAAATTCCCAAACCGCGTGCATAATTCTCACCCAGCAATAAACCATCAAGTCGTTTATGCAGAAAAAAAGCCATCCCGATTCCTATTAACGAAACAGGTAAAAGTACCTTCATATAAGTCCATGTTACAGAACTCAAACTTCCGAATGTCCACATTACAAACAATTTAATCGCATCTGGATTACTGAAATTCTGCAAAACGCTTACAATTGAACCTGCGATGGTACCAAACATGATTCCGACAATGAGCAGTGAAACTGAATTCTGAATCCGGAACGAAACTACCACCACCAGAAATAAAACACAAGCCGCCCCGGCAACAGCTGCAATAATCATAGCCCAGCCACTGTTTACAATCAGTACAGGCAATAATCCGGAAGCCATGGTTATCAGTGCAACACCCAAACTGGCACCAGAACTCACACCCAAAATATACGGATCGGCCAATGGATTCCGGAATAAGGTCTGCATCATTAAACCGGCAATCGATAAAGAAGCCCCGGCCAAAATGGCAGTAATGGCTTTAGGAAGGCGAAAGTTGAGTAAAATTTCCCGGTTGATTGTATCGTCGGCAAAAACATTTCCAAAGAAAACCTGCAAAATCTCTTTGACTGAAATATGAATACTTCCCCAAGCCAAATCAGCTAAAAAAAGCAATACCGTAAGCACAGTCAAAAAAGTGAATATTATCGGGTAACGGCACTTCATTTTAAAAAGAAGGAAGTAGTGTTTGTTTTTATTTTAATTTTTCTGCATATACCGTTTCATATCCCGGCAAAAGCTCAGGATGCAAAATTGAAATAACATCACTCAACAACAAATCGGGATGAGCAACGGCACTTTCCCAAAAATCATTGGCCGTAGATGGCAAAAGTCTTTTGTTGAAATTATAAACCTGCCCTGTCTTTATCGGTTTGAAAAGGGAATGTTTGGAATCCGAATTTAACAGTTCGCTGATTGACTGAAAGTTACAATTCAGCCAATAATCTGTATTTGAAAAATTCTTAACTACCGTTTCCACATTCAGGGGAATGCTTCCGGCAGTCGTATCATTGGCATAAAAATAATCGGCTCCGGCATCTTTAAACAATTGTCCCATAAAATTTTTTCCGGATGGGACGTACCATGTTCCTCTGAAATTGGAACCTGCCATAATTTTAGGTTTCTCAGCTACATTTTGAGCTTTTTCTTTTATATCATTATAGCGTTGAGCAATACCGGCAAAAATGGTATCCGCCATTTGTTCTTTATTATAAAAAGCAGCTACAAATTTGATCCATTCGGCACGTGCCAATAACGAATTTTCCATCCATTCATTATTAAAAACCACAGGAATTCCCGCTTGCGAAACCCGCTGTGCATAAGGATCATTTTGATTATAGCCACTCATCATGACTGCTTCCGGTTTTAATTGAAGTGTTTTTTCCACATTTATATTAAAAGCATCGCCCAGATCAGTTATTTTTCCCTCAGCAAAACGTTTATTAATTTCCTGATTGTAAATAATTTTTGGAGAACACACAGCATTAATCGAATTTATTTCGCCCAAAAGCTTCAAAAATTCAAAATGAGTAACCGATGTTGCTGCTATTGTTTTTATAGGTACAATCACCTTTTCTCCATCTGTCGGAATTTTAACTAAAGTATTGTCAACAAGGTAATATTTTGCATAAATACTCCCCTTTACCCAAGGACTATATACAACAACTTCTTTGTAATCAGGATAATAAAACACATTAAAACCTTTGGCATAAATAATATTAAGGCTGTCGCCGGTTAAGGTTTTATCTGCTTCGTTCTTCGCTTTTTGATTACAGGATACTGCTATTGAAGCTATAATAAATAAGAAAAAATATAGTGTTTTTGATTTCATTTTAAAATATATTACTAAAAAACCGCGGGATGAATCCCGCGGTTTCAAACTTTGCGGTCAAGTAACTGCAAAGATAATATTTAATTATATTTTTAATGGCCTCCTTTTGGAACGTTTTGTTCATGAGCTGTAGATTCCGGTTCCCTGACAAAAATCCAAAATAGCGCCGAAACTGCTACAAAAGCACCACATAAAATATATAAAAGTTGATAATTTCCGGTTTCCTTAATCACATTTGCTACCCCGTTACTCATCATTTGGGGCAACACAACTGCTAAATTAAACACTCCCATATACAAACCCATTTTGGCCGGATTGACACGCTCGCTCATAATGGCAAAAACAATAGAAATTAAGGCAGACCAACCGATTCCGACTAATAACATCCCGATATAAAAATCTATTTCCAGATGGGCTGCAAAAGCTATATAAAAATAACCTGCCACCGAAAACAACAATGCCGAAACATACGTGCGAACGCGCCCTATTCTTTTTGCAACAGTTTGCAGTAGCAGAGGAAAAACAGCACCTATAAAGTTGAGTATCAGGAATCCGAGTGAAACTATATTACCAATGGATGAATCTGCGGTCTGAGTTACTCCGGTCAATCTTTCGGCAAACCAGTTAGCAGCGATTTTCCCCATATCCACATGAGGTAAAATCTGTTTTTCGATAAAGAATCCGGACATAATAAACATACTCTGGAAAGCCACCCACGAAAAAGAATGAGCCAGCATAATTTTATGAAATTCGTTGCTGTTCGATTCTTTTTTCAGGCCTTTAATAATAGTTATCGCGCCAATTACAACAGAATAAACAAGCGACAAAATCAGCACAAAATTGTGTACTTTATTCAGTTCGGGTATGAAATGATTGAAAAGACTAAAAACACCAAACAGCAAAAATCCGTAAAGCGGATAAATTTCTATCAGAATTTGTTTGACACCAAATTTTTCTTCATTGGCAGCATCTGTTTGTATATTTAATTTTCGAGGTTCTTCTATAAACAAAATAGGAAAAACAGCTGTTAGCAATACCAATCCGGAAGCAATATAAAGCAACATTTCGTTTCCGAAAACCATGGAAAGAAAATAAGCAAATACACCGAAAAAGCCTGAAATAATTTGCATCCAGACAAATCCGGCAGTTCTCACCTTCCCTTCCGGAGTCAAATCCGCAATTATAGAGCGGGCCGGATTAAAAGTTACATTGATGGATAAATCCAGGAAAAGTGCTATAACTGAGGAAATTATTATAATATCGCTAATACCCGTTATGTGCGAAATACCTCTGATATGAGGTAAAGTCAAAAAAGCAATAGTACTAACCATTCCGCCTATCATGATAAAAGGTCTTCTGCGGCCTCCCATAAACCAGACGTTATCACTGATCATTCCAACGATAATTTGTCCGAAAATGCCCGCAATAGGGCCTGCAAGCCATACAAATGCAACTTCATGTATGTCTAGCCCGTATTTTTTGGAAAGAATCCAGCTGAGCGCGGCAATCTGCGTTGATAGAGCAAATCCGACAGCCGTAGCGGGTAAAGCGAGTAATGCCAAAAAAGGATTACTTAATTTTTTTTGGATGTTTAGCATAATATTAGATAAAAAAATTGCAAATCATTTTATAATCTGCAATTTTATTAATTTTTGACCTCTCTGTCAAATCAGAAACAACAGTAGCAACAATAAAACTCCGCAAACGTTTGCTTTTACATTTTCTTATTCGTCATTCTGCGTATAATTTTAGGGTCATTCAATTCCCTTAAAGCATCTGCGGCAATCCATTTGGCTGAACCGGAATCTTGTAATTTGATTCTTTCAGCTGTTTCTATTGACTTTTCATGTAAGTGGAGATTTCGTTTTCCAATCTGACGCAAAGCCCAATTTACAGCTTTACGAACAAAATTACGATTGTCCCAAGCATATTGCTCAATCAAAGCAAAATATTTATAAAATTCATTATCAGGCAGTTCCCTGTTATGAACAGCCTGTGTACACATCAAAACGAATGCTGTCCTGCGTACAAACTCCTCCTCACTTGCGACATATTTAAATATAAGCTTTTCTGCTAAAGGAGTTGCACTAATAGCATTGCATGTCTGATCACATATATCCCATGAATTAAAATCCTGTACCCATTGATCAATATCAGCTTCGGTCAGCTCCTTAGGATTAACTATGAATGCTGCCAACAATTTAGCCTCATGGATATTGATTTTCCATAATTCTTGAGCTAAATCAGTGTTTTTCCCTATCGTTTTGGCCAAAGCCCTGAGTTCGGGAATTCTTATTCCTAAAGCTTGCTCATTTTCAATACCGAAATGCTTTAGTTTTTCCTTAAAAGCATCGTTCGACATGGATTTTAATTCTTCCAAAATAATTTCAACCGTCTGCATATCAATGTAGTTTAGTATTGGAGTAATTGTAGATTCTGTAAACGATCCGTAGTCAGACTGTCAAATCGTAACAAAGTTAGGCTATCCTGCGCCGAGATAGGGTATTGTTGAGTATTTTTCTTAAAATGAACAGTAGGAATCAAATAATACTGAAATTTACCGAACAATGAACCTTTATAAACATATACCGGCATATAACTGATTTCGTTCACTTTATGGTTTTTTGTTCCAATACTTACCTGCAACATTATGCCTCCGTTCGTATTTTCTTTTCTCTGATTTGAAATGGAATTACCTAAGGAATAAATAACTGGCACTACTCGATCGCCAATTTGTAAAAATTCGGCATTCTGTACCACATGAGGATGACTTCCTATAACCAAATCAAATCCTAAATTCGCCAGCCAAGCTGCAAGTTGCCGTTGTTGTTCGTTTGCCTGCAACTGGTATTCTGTACCCCAATGCAAATAAATAATCCGGAAATCAATATTTTTATTTTCAAGACGCTTCAAATCACTTTTAATCAGATTGGTATCTATCATATTTACAATATCCGGTGCTAAAACAGTATGACCATTTGTTCCATAAGTATAATTAAAAAGCGCTATTTTAAAACTATCTTTGGTGAGTATTACCGGATAAACAGTATCCCGTTGTTCTTGCGATAAGTAACTTCCTGCAAATTTAAGATTTCTCCTGCTGATTTGCCTGATTGTCCTTTCCAATCCCGATTTTCCCCTATCGGCAACATGATTATTAGCAGTAAGTAATACATCGTAACCGGCATCTTTTAGTGCATCAAGCAAAGCATCTGGATTCGAAAAATTGGGATATCCACTATAAGGTTTACCAGCAACAGGCGTTTCAAGATTTACAATTCCAAAGTCAGCTTCTTCAACATACTTTTTTATAAAGCGAAAGCATGGTTCGTAATCATATTTTTGATTTTCAGCATTGTATGCAGCCTTATACTGAGGAGAATGTCCCATAATGTCTCCTGCAAAAATCAAAGAAACGCTTTCTTCAGGAATAGAATCCGAACGGATTTCAGAGCTTGTACCCGATAAAAAACTACAGAATAACCACAAACCAATAAATAAAAATATATTTTTTTTCATAACAAAATGATATTAAGCAGTTTATGGTTTCTACAATTCTGTAAATATAGTTTTAAACTTCCAAAGCACCAATAATATCTTGAACCGAACTGAAATTGTGTCTCTTTAAATACTCTTCAATGCCTTCAATCACTTTAACGGTAACTGTTGGATCAATAAAATTAGCAGTTCCAATTTGAACTGCACTTGCCCCGGCCAGCAGAAACTCAATGGCATCAGTCGCATTCATTATTCCACCCATACCAACTACCGGCACTTTTACAACTTGTGCAACCTGCCATACCATACGCAGTGCAACAGGCTTTACAGCTGGCCCTGACAAACCTCCCGTAATGGTTGAAAGTACAGGTTTTCTTTTTTCGGCATCAACAGCCATCCCGAGCAAAGTATTTATCAGAGAGATAGAATCTGCTCCTTCTGCCTCAACAACTTGGGCAATATCAACGATATTTGTAACATTTGGCGAAAGTTTAACCATTAACTCTTTTTTGTAAACCTTACGAACTTCTCTCACAACACTTGCTGCCGACGGACAACTTGTTCCGAAAGCCATACCTCCTTCTTTCACATTGGGACAGGAAATGTTCAGTTCAATGCCCGGAATATTATCGAGTTCATTTATTTTTTCAGCTGTAATTACGTAATCATCCACAGTGGATCCGGATACATTTACCAAAAAATTGGTATCAATATCTTTGATTACAGGGTTTATTTTTTCGATAAAATAATCCACTCCTTTATTCTGAAGCCCCACCGCGTTCAGCATACCCGACGGTGTTTCGGCCATACGTGGATAAGGATTTCCTTCTCGGCGTCGAAGTGTAGTTCCCTTTACAATAATACCGCCAATTCGCGATATATCTATAAAGTCACAATACTCTGTACCATAGCCGAATGTACCCGATGCAGTCATCACCGGATTTTTCAATTGTAATTTTCCTAATTTTACACTTAAATCTACCATTTCAACTTTGTAATATTAAATACAGGACCCTCTGTACAAACGCAAACATGACCTTTTTTTGTATCGGTGACGCAACATAAACAAGCACCTATTCCACAAGCCATAGTATTTTCCAACGAGACTTCACAAAAGATATTTTTTTCGGTAGCATAAGCAGCTACAGCTTTCATCATCGGGGTTGGTCCGCAAGTATATATTGCCGAGAACTTTTCAGTTTGTAAAGCCGAATGTTGTGTCACAAAACCTTTTTCTCCATGGGTAGCATCCTCGGTAGTTGTAATTACCTTAGCATATTGGGCGAAATCCTCTAATTGCAGAAGATTATCAATAGAACGGCCACCAAGTAATACTGTTATGTCCTCAAAGCCTTTATTTTTCAAATACGAAGCCCAATATAGCATCGGGGCAGTGCCAACTCCACCACCAATCAATAAAAGCTGATCGGTTTTGTTTTCCGGCAATGAAAAACTATTACCCAATGGTAAAATTAAATTTAATATTTCACCCGGTTTTAAACTACACATTTTGCGTGTCCCATCACCCACAATTTGAACCAATAACCATAATTCATTGGTGGTATAATCAACAAAATTGATTGAAATAGGGCGACGTAAAAAGGTATTGGGAGAATCATCTACACGAACTTCGGCAAACTGTCCGGGAAGCATTTCCGGCAAATCGTCATTCGATGTAAGAATAAGAAGAGAATATTGATTGTTCAGTTGTTTGTTTTCCTTCACAATCAAATCAAGCATGAATTTCTTCATCGGAAATATTTATTGTTTATCAGTACTTTACATTGAATTCTCAAAAAAAGAATACAATTATTTTAGTCCTGCAAAAATAGCGAAATATCCCCATATAAACAAAATGGAAACGAAAGTCAACGAATTAACCTATCGATTAGACTCAAATTCTTCGAAAGTGTTATCGGTGTAATATATAATAATCTTTTTTACCGATCGCAAAGGTTGTGATTCTGTTGTTTCAACACTTACTGGCTTATTTATGTCTGAATTTTTAAGCTGGGAAGCAATATTAACAATTTCATTCTCTTTGGTTGATAATTGCGGCTCTTTTTTTTCAGATATTTTCTCAGTATAATTATCTGATACACTTTGATTTTCACTTTCAGAATCGAACAATGTAAGTGTCTGAGAATGTTTTTCCTGACGATACATAGTACCAACATCCAAAATAAGCCAGTCTGGATTGATAGTCCTGTATCTGTTCAGGATTTTCTTCAAAACATCCAGACTTGGTTTATTCCTTCCATTAAGTATATGGGAAAGGGTAGATCCCTGAATGCCTATCTCTGTGGCAAATTGAACTGAATTCATTTTCTCATTCAGCATAATCTTTTCAATTTTTTCTCTTTCGTCCATCTAAAATACTGTATCAATGTAAAATTACAAATATATTATAGTGATACAAATATATGTGAATTAATTTACATATGCAAACAAAATACAAGTGTAAATATATACTTATGTAATCATACAAAAGTGAATTATAGATATACTATCAAAAAAGAAATACTATTATATAAAATACCTGTAAATAAATAATATATATGTTTAAATTCAATTATATCTATATATAAAGTTTTAATATATATATAGATGTTTAAATATACTGATAATTAAATATTTATATGTATTTAATACGAATATACGTCCAAAAATAAATTATATATGACAAATGTAATTATATTGATAAACTATAAATTAATATATTAATTATAAAAATCTAATAAACAGTATATTAATTATAAAAATACCTATACATGAATTTATGTCTGCTGTATACCTTACAAACATATTTATGCGCATTTATGTGAATAATAGCCAATAATTATTTATACAAACGTATAATAATATCTTTTAATTATTACAATAGCAATCAAATACATCTGTAATATTCACATTAGTATAATTACAAATGTAATTTTACATAGATATCAAATTATAAAATAATTCATAAATATATCCACCAGAGAACAACCTTCCCCATTATTCCATTTGCTGAACTTAAACGCTTTCTATTATAAAATAAAAAAGCACTATTTAACATATTTCCCTATTTCAAATAAAAACAATGAAAGCAGAGTATGTATACATTTATTTAATTATCAATAATTTAGAACAATTTATACTTCATGAGAATTCAATATAACAATAGTTCCTTTATAGGAAACCATAAATATTCAAATTTCAGAGCAAAAAAAAGCCTGATGAAAAAATTCATCAGGCTAATTATTTTTTATTATAAATATTTCTATTCAGCTGTAGGCACTACTCCGGCAAGTTCTGGGTCAACTAAAATTCTCCCACAATATTCGCAAACAATAATTTTTTTACGTAAACGAATATCCAACTGGCGTTGAGCCGGAATTTTGTTGAAACATCCTCCACATGCATCACGTTGTACATAAACAACAGCCAAACCATTACGGGCATTTTTACGAATACGTTTGAAAGCAGTAAGCAATCTTGGTTCTATTAAAGATTCAATCTGTTTCGCCTGCTCTCTCAGTCTTTCTTCCTCTTGTTTCGTTTCCGAAACGATTTCATTCAACTCTCCTTTTTTCTGGTCCAGATCAAGTTTGCGCTCAGCAAGTTGTTCTGTCGTTGATTTCTGCTCAGCAATCTTAGATTCTTTTAATGCAGAAAATTCGCGAATTCTTTTTTCGCAAAGTTCTATTTCTAGAGACTGGTATTCAATTTCCTTTGAAAGGTTATCATATTCCCTGTTATTGCGAACATTATCCTGTTGTTCCTTATAACGTTCTATTTTGGTCTGGGCTTCTGAAATTTCTACCTTTTTGCTGGTAATAGTTGCGTCAATATTTTCAATTTCTTTACCAAAATTCTCCAAACGCGTAGTTAATCCAATGATTTCATCTTCAAGATCCTGAACTTCAAGAGGTAATTCTCCGCGCAGAATTTTTATTTCATCGATTTTGGAAACTACTTTTTGAAGATCATACAAAGCTGTAAGCTTTTCTTCAACGGTAATTTCTTTTTCTATTTTTTGGTCTGTAGCCATATTGATTACAAATAATTTATGGGATTTGTTTTTGTTTCTGAAATTTGGATTGCAAATGTAGGCATTTTTTTTGTAATTATTTCATAAAAAACGACTTTTGTGAACTGCTCGCTTTCAAAATGGCCAATATCTGCCAAAATAATTTTATTATCAGCATCAAAAAATTCGTGATATTTAAAATCTCCTGATATATAAGCATCTGCATCTTGAACAATTGCCTCCTTTATCAGAAAACTACCTGCTCCGCCACACAAAGCAATCCGCTTGACTGGTTTCCCGATGAGCCTTGTATGACGAATTACATCACATTGAAAAATTCGTTTTACCTGTTCCAAAAATGCCTTTTCTTCAACAGCTTCATCTAATTCCCCTATAATACCAGAACCGGTAATAACTGAGTTATTCTCTAATTTGAAAAAATCGTAAGCTGGCTCTTCGTAAGGATGCACTGTTATCAATGCTTTTTTCACTCTGTTTTTCAGAAAAGCGGGTAAAATAACTTCTATACGGACTTCATTCTCGGTATGCATCTCATTTACAGTTCCAACAAAAGGATTAGCCTGTTCATTGGCCCGAAAAGTACCCTTTCCCTCTATATTAAAACTGCAATAATCATAATTTCCGATATGCCCGGCACCTGCTTCAAAAATAGCCTCACGCACTTTATAGGCATGAAGCTTCGGAACATAGACAACCAACTTCAACAAATTGCCTTTTTGAGGCAACAAAACTTTCTGATTTCTGAGGTTTAAAAGATCTGCCATTTTCCCGCTTACGCCACGGGCAACATTGTCTAAATTAGTGTGAGCGGCATAAATGGCAATATCATTTTTGATAGCTTTTATAACTGTTCGCTCAACATAATTTTTACCGTTTAATTTTTTTAGTCCTTCAAATATTACAGGATGATGGCTTACAATCAGATTACAACCTTTTTGAATAGCTTCTTCAACAACCTCTTCTGTAACATCAATAGTTATTAACACCCCCGATACTTCCATGTCAGAACTTCCTGTTAATAATCCCGCATTATCATAATTTTCCTGTAAAGATAATGGCGCAAAATCTTCTATAATTGTGGTTATTTCCGAAACTTTCATAACTATAATTATCCGGGTGTTAATAAAATTTATCCTTTACTTATTCGGTTTCTTTAGCTGATTGTTCTGGTTTTACTTCAGCTTCTACAAATTCAGTAATGTTGTGATTTATGAGGATATTATACCAGGAAATTAATTTCCGAATATCACTCGGATAGACCCGGTCACGGTCATAATCTGGTAAAATTTCCGCCATGTATTTTTTTAACTCCTCGTTATCTGACTTTGGATCAATAGAGGCAATCGCAGAATTTTCCTTTGTTTTCACTTTTTCAAGGACTTCAGCCAAAGGAATTTCATCTGTTTCGGTAAACATGGCTATATCACCTAAAGAAACAACTTTATCTCTCGCATAAGCCGGTATTCTTTTCCCATCTGCCAGCGATTCAACAATCAACATATTTTTTCCCTGATTTACTAATTTAAACAATCCCGGTTTGCCGGTAATCGACAAAATTTCTTTCAACATAACTTTGTGTTTTTTAATAAAAATTCTTACGTAAAATATTTTATGGTATAATCGTATTTATTCTTCGCGAACAACAATATACAAATATAATATATCGATATTCGCAAATATATTTCATTGATTTACAAAAGTATAAAATCACTTATCTGTTTCATGGTAATTTTACCTTCATAAATTGCTTTTCCAGTAATTACAGCCGATATTTTATATTCATTCAAGCGGTAAATATCATCCATACTGCTCACCCCTCCACTTGCAATCAAATACATTTTTGGTTCTTTTTCCAACATTTTTTTATAGAGCTCAACCGACGGTCCTTCGAGCATTCCATCTTTACTTATATCAGTGCATATTACTTTCGAAACTCCTTTTTGCATATAATTATGTACAAACGGCAGCAGTTCAAGATCTGTTGTTTCAAGCCATCCACCCACAGACACTTTTTCGTTTTTCACGTCTGCTCCGAGAATAATTTTCTCTCCGCTATATTTCGAAATCCATCCTTCGAAAACTGCCGGACTCTTTACAGCAATACTTCCGCCGGTTACCATTTGCGCTCCGGATTCGAATGCAATCTGTAAATCCTCATCGGACTTTAGTCCGCCTCCGAAATCGATAATCAAATTTGTTTTTGTAGCTATGGTTTCGAGAACTTTGTGGTTCACAATGTGGTGGGCTTTGGCTCCATCGAGATCAACCAAATGAAGTCGTTTAATGCCAGCATCACTAAACATCTTGGCTACTTCGAGCGGATTTTCATTGTAAATGGTCTTTTGAGCATAATCACCCTGCGATAGTCTGACACATTTTCCATCGATTAAATCAATGGCCGGAATAATTTCAATCACTGTTTTTTTATTCAGAGTTATTTTTTTGAATTTTAAATTGAGCTGGGTACTTTTAAACCCTAACACAAAAATACAAAAATATGGTTGAAAAAAAATCGTTGCAAAATTCAATTATTTGAACGTCTCCTGATTTGGTATATCGTTGGAATTAAAATATCCATAATAAAATAACAACAATTAATAACGACGGTAGCATATTCATTATTCTTAACTTCTTAATTTCCAGAATATTTATTCCAAGGCCTATCAGCAAAATTCCCCCTAAACTTGTAAGGCCCATTATAATTTCGGCATTAAAAAAACGGCTGGCATACATGGCCAGTAATGTCAGCAATGCCTGAAAAATAAATAGCGGAACCGCAGAAACAACGACTCCAATGCCGAAAGCCGATGCCAGAATCATGGCTGAGAAAAAGTCCATCAGCGATTTGGTAAAAAGCAAATCTGACGATCCGCCCATTCCTTCCTGAATGGTGCCAAGCACCGTCATCGAACCAATGCAGAAAAGAAGAAAAGCCGTAATCAGACCTTCTGTAAATTTCTCATTGACGATCCGAAATTTTGATTTCAAACGATCGCTTAGTTTCTCTATTTTTGTTTCAAGCCTCATCCATTCACCTAACAATGAACCGATAGCCAAACTTCCAACAATAATCAGAATTTGCTCCATTTTCACAATCATGGTTATACCTATGGCCAACGTAAACAGTCCTACTGCCTGAAAATAGATACCGGAAATCCTTTCGGGCATATTTTTTTTCAAAACCAAGCCAATGCTTCCACCCGCAATGACTGCTATTGTATTTACGATTGTTCCTACCATGATTTATAATTTGAACCGCAAATTTAATTATTATACTGAATTAAAAAATTATTGTTCTAAACTTTATTAAAATGAATTGTTCGTAATTTATCATTGAATACTTTTGAGGATTATACTTTGTTTCGTACATTAGCATTCAAATTCGTTTAAAAATATTTTTCAAGAATGTTCTTCTGATTAATTCAGCTTTTTAATATTCAGTTTTTAAAAATGGAAAACACTTCTTTTCTTTACAGGATAGCAGATAATTTTTTTCAGGAATATAATTCAGACATACAACGATTTACATTTGTTTTCCCTAATAGAAGAGCAGGTTTATTTTTTAGAAAATATTTAGCCGAAATTGCGAAAAAAGCTATTTTTTCCCCTGAAATAATTACTATCAACGAATGCTTTGCTTCGGCATCCGAACTCCAACCAGCCGACCGCCTTAGCAATCTTTTTAAACTTTACAGGATATTTATCAAACACAGTGGCAGCGAGGAAAGCTTTGATTCTTTCGTCTACTGGGGTGAAATGCTTTTGGCTGATTTTGATGAAGTGGACAAATATTTGGTCGATGCCAGACAGTTATTTACGAACATTACCGAATTAAAAGAAATTGAAAAAATTTTCAATTTCTTTAGCGAAAGGCAATTGGAAGCAATCAGGATGTTCTGGAAAAACTTTATTCCATACACAGAAGAACAAACCCAAAAAGATTTTATTGCTACCTGGAAAATATTATATGCAGTATACGAAGATTTCAGAAATGAGCTTATAAATAATGGATTAGCTACTGAAGGAATGATCAGCCGCGAGGTGGCGGAACAACTTCGCAACAAAAACGATATAGAAAAATGGCACGATAAACAATTTATTTTCGTTGGCTTCAATGCATTAAACCCCTGTGAAAAAATGCTTATGGTCGAACTTCAGAAAAAAAAAATGGCTGATTTCTACTGGGACTATGAAGCTCGTGTTTTACGGGATCCGGAAAATCCGGCATCACGATTTTATGCTGAAAACATCCATATTTTTCCTTCTAAGTTTGAAATTAAAACACAGGAAGAAAATCTGGCTGAAAAAGAAATTGAATTAATTGCCGTTCCATCGTCTGTTGGTATGGCAAAGCAAACCTACGCTATTCTGAACAGACTTTACACTCCTGAAGATACTTCATGGATAGACACAGCAGTGGTTTTGCCTGACGAAAATTTACTGATTCCCCTGCTTCACTCGCTACCCGAACAAATACGGAAAGTCAATGTTACCATGGGTTACCCGTTGGCAACAACGCCACTCTCAGGGCTTTTGGAACATATTTTCGAATTACAGCGAAGAATAAGAATTTCGGGAGAACAATACAGTTTCTATCATCAAACGGTTTATAATATTTTAAATCATCAGTATATTAACTATTTATGCAAACAAGATGCTGAACGGATTTTAAACAAAATGTCGCAATATAATCTGATTTATGTTGATGCAGCCGAATTTACAAACAATGATTTGCTATCGTCCATTTTTAATATTCAGAAGAAACCTGCCAATTTTCCGCATTATTTATTAAATATCCTGAATAAGATTCAATACTTCTGGAAAAAATCGGAAAAAGAAAACCGTACAAAAGATATTGAACTCGAGTTTTTATATCAATATTATATTACAATCAATAGGATGGCAGATATGCTGAAAAACTCCCGGGACGAAATTGAAATGAGTTTAGAGACACTCATGAAATTAATCCGCCAGATTATTGCAGGAGTTACCATTCCGTTTGTTGGAGAACCGCTTGAAGGATTGCAGTTGATGGGTGTACTCGAAACCCGCGGTATTGATTTCAATAATCTGATTATCTGCTCATTCAATGAGGGTATTTTCCCGAAGAAAACCCAGTCGAACAGCTTTATACCTTATAATTTGCGCCGGGCTTTCGGATTGCCTACTTATGAACATCAGGATGCCATTACTTCTTATAATTTTTACAGGTTAATTCATCGGGCAAAAAAAATATTTTTGTTGTACGATTCGCGCACCGAAGGCCTGCAAACCGGAGAAGTAAGCCGCTTTTATCATCAACTGTATTATCATTACGGATTAAATATCAGAAAACGCAACATAAAATATGATATTTCATTCAATGACTCTCAAAATATTTCTATTGTAAAAACACCTGACGTAATAGATAAACTCAACCGGTTTCTGACGACAGGAGAAAATTCAAAAGCTCTATCGGCCAGTGCCATAAAAGATTATATCGATTGTCCGTTACAATTTTATCTCACTCGTATTGAGGAAGTTGAACAAACAGATGAGGTTCAGGAAGCGATTGAAGAAAGTATGTTCGGGAATATATTTCATGCTACTATGGAATATATTTACAAACCATATTGCGGTGAAATAATTCATAAAGAAGACTTTGATGAATTGATAAAAAACACGCTCAACATCGATAAAAAAATTATTCAGGCCTTTTGCGAAAAATACTTCCACAAAAAATACGATGAAAAAACAGAGCTCGAAGGTAACAACCTTTTAATTGCACACGTCATTCGGAAATATGTGATTCAGGTTCTGAAAACCGATCGGGAACATGCACCTTTCAGGTACATTGACTCGGAAAAACGTTGCAGAATCAGTTATCCTATTTCGAAAGGGAATGTGAACATCAAAGGTTTCATTGACCGCATTGATGAAAAAGACGGAACGACAAGAATTCTGGACTACAAAACCGGAAGTGGAAAACTTGAATTTAAAAGCTGGGACGAAGTATTTGAACATAACAATGACAAACGTCCCAAATACGTACTTCAAACTTTTTTATATGGTATTTTATATCAAAATGAAGCCCCTAACACAAAATTGGTTCCGGGCATATATTATATGAAGGATGTATTCAAGGACACTTTCGTCACCGAACTCAAATTCAGACCGGATGCTAAAACCAATATTATAATAGACGATTTTTCGGAGTACGAAACGGAATTCAGAGAACGCTTAGATAACTGTCTGGAAGAAATTTTTGATCCGCGAACGCCATTTTTTCAAACAACCAGTACAGCACCCTGCAAATACTGTCCTTATGCCTGTATATGCAATCGACAAAGCAGATAAACCACTGGTTATAAATATCTTAATATGAATAAAGAAATTGAACGGAAGTTCCTGATTAAAAGCGAATATAAAGATTATATAAAAAAAGAATACCAGATCGCACAAGGCTACCTATCTTCTGTACCTGAAAGAACAGTTCGTATAAGAATTAAACAGGACAAGGCTTACATTACTATAAAAGGAGAAAGCTCCGATAACGGATTGAGCCGGTTTGAATGGGAAAAAGAAATACCGGTAAGCGATGCACAAATACTTTTGAAGCTTTGCGAAGTCGGAGTTATCGAAAAAACAAGATACGAAATTGATTTTGCAGGAAAAACTTTTGAAGTAGATGAATTTCATGGAGAAAATGAAGGTTTAATACTTGCCGAACTTGAGTTAACAGATGAGAATGAATCTGTAAATTTACCGGATTGGATAGGAAAAGAAGTTACAGGAGATAAAAGATATTATAATTCTTATATCAGTAAAAATCCTTTTAAATATTGGCATTAGATTGAAATTATATTTTATTTTTGTCCATAAATAGTATATATATGCAATATTATTCATAAATAAAATCAAACTTAGGCCCTGATATTCGCCTTTTTTATCCCAAATAGTCTAATTTTATCCCGAACTGGAAGTTTTTTTCCCACTTTTTTGATTTTTGTGCATATAACCTATTCCTTTGCGTTCGAAAAATTGATTGTAGGCTTTTACTAATCATAATTTCAAAATAAATCTATAATGAAAAAACAACTTTTATTCTTTGGCATTTTAGTTTTTTCTATGCTAAGCGCAGTTAGTCAAAACAATCTTTTTCAAAAGAAAGAATTCATTTACAAAAATGACACATTAAAGTACAGGATTCTTTATCCTGAAAATTACGATAAAACAAAGAAATATCCGTTAGTTCTGTTTCTCCATGGTGCAGGAGAAAGAGGTAATGATAATGAAAAACAACTTATACATGGCTCTACCCTTTTCACTAACTCCGAAAACCGCCAAAAGTATCCTGCAATAGTTGTCTTTCCTCAATGTCCGGAAAAAGAATACTGGGCTCCGATAAATTCCCGTGCAGATGGATTCAGCTATCCGGAATCGGCAAAAGCAACAGAACCTATGCAATTAGTTATCAAACTTCTAAACTCTATAAAAAAGACTGAAGCTATTGATAACAAAAGAGTATATGTCACAGGACTATCGATGGGCGGCATGGGAACTTACGACTTAATATGCAGAAAACCACATTTATTTGCAGCGGCTGTTGCTATCTGTGGCGGAGTTAACACCGATCGTTTGAAAAAAGTAAAAAAGATGGATATCAGAATTTATCACGGATCGGCAGACAATATTGTTTCGCCCAAACACTCCGAAGAAGTTTATGATACATTAAAAAAATTAGGTTCAGATAAAGTTGAATTAAAAATATATCCCGGCATCGGCCATGATAGCTGGACGAGTGCATTTGCCGAACCAGACTTTCTGAGTTGGCTATTTTCAAAATCTAAAAAATAATTTTAATTAAAAACTAAAAAGATAAAACAGAAACAACATTTTGCACAAAATTGTGTTTTATGTGCAGAACTATAATTTTATTTTCCAATAAAAAATGTAATATGGCAAAATTTAAAGGAGCTGTAGTTGTAAATACCGAGAGGTGCAAAGGATGTGATTTGTGCGTTGTAGCCTGTCCTTCATCGGTATTGGCGCTTTCTACAGAAGCAAATTCAAAAGGATTTAATTTTTCTCACATGGAAGAACCGGAGAATTGCATCGGTTGTTCGGCCTGCGCTTATGTATGTCCGGATGCCTGCATCACTGTTTATAAAGTAAAAGTTGAATAAAAACATAACAAACCAATGAGTAATTCACAAAAACAACATAAAGAAGAAGTTCGGTTAATGAAGGGCAATGAAGCGATAGCCCACGCAGCTATTCGTTGTGGCTGCGATGGTTATTTTGGTTATCCGATTACACCTCAGTCTGAAATACTGGAAACCCTTGTAGAGCTTGAGCCATGGAAAACAACCGGTATGGTTGTACTTCAGGCAGAAAGTGAAACTGCATCAATTAATATGGTATATGGTGCTGCAGGTTGCGGGAAAAAAGCCATGACATCATCGTCTAGCCCCGGTGTCAGCCTAATGCAGGAAGGAATATCCTATATGGTAGGTGCTGAGCTTCCGGGAGTAATCGTTAACGTAATGCGTGGAGGACCGGGATTAGGAACCATACAACCCAGCCAGGCCGATTATTTTCAAACAGTAAAAGGTGGTGGGCATGGCGATTACAAAATGATTACCCTCGCTCCTGCTTCGGTTCAGGAAATGGCCGATTTTACAGTTCTGGCTTTTGATCTGGCATTTAAATACCGTAATCCGACAATGGTATTAGCCGATGGCATTATCGGACAAATGATGGAAAAGGTAGTACTTCCACCATTCCAACCACGATGGACCGAAGAAGAAATCAGAAAAAATACACCCTGGGCGACTCTGGGAAAACAAAAAAACAGTAAGCCCAATGTAATTACATCTCTTGAACTGCGTTCGGAAGAAATGGAAAAAATAAATCTTCGCCTACAGTCAAGATACCGGGAAATGGAAAAAAATGAAGTTCGGTACGAAGAAATAATGTGCGAGGATGCTGAATATATTATTGTTGCATTCGGAACCACAGCCAGAGTATCCCAAAAAGCCGTAGAGCTGGCACGTGCAGAAGGAATAAAAGCCGGCTTACTCCGTCCGATCACCTTATTTCCTTATCCTTCAGAAATTTTAATGTCGTATACTTCACGAATAAAAGGAATATTGACCGTAGAAATGAGTGCCGGCCAAATGGTAGAAGACGTAAAACTTTCGGTTTGCGGAAAAGTTCCTGTAGAATTTTACGGACGCATGGGAGGCATTGTTCCATCTCCGAATGAAGTATTGGATGCTTTAAAAGAAAAACTAATTAAATAATCGTTGGTTTAACTCAGATAAGATAAAACAAAATGAATGTTACAGATATAATAAACCCGTCAAACCTTGTTTATGACAAAACCAGCGTCATGAACGATACGCCAATGCACTATTGTCCGGGTTGTAGTCATGGCGTGGTGCACAAATTAATTGCTGAAATCATTGAAGAAATGGATATTCAGGATAAAACCATTGGCATTGCGCCTGTTGGTTGTGCCGTATTTGCCTATAAATATTTGGATATTGACTGGCAACAGGCCGCTCATGGACGTGCCCCAGCTCTGGCAACTGCTATAAAACGCCTTCTTCCAGACCGGTATGTATTTACCTATCAGGGTGATGGAGATTTAGCTGCCATCGGTACAGCCGAAACAATACATGCCTGCAACCGTGGAGAAAATATTGCAATAATATTTATTAACAACGGAATTTACGGAATGACCGGAGGACAAATGGCTCCAACGACTTTGGAAGGCATGAAATCGTCAACATCGCCCCATGGACGTGAAATTCCGTTAAATGGTTATCCGTTGAACATTACTAATTTATTGGCTCAGATGGATGGTACGTGCTATGTAACACGGCAGGCAGTGCATACTGTTGCATCCGTTCGTAAATGTAAAAAGGCAATTCAAAAAGCTTTTGAGAATTCGATGCAGAATAAAGGAACTTCTGTTGTTGAAATTGTTTCGACCTGCAATTCCGGATGGAAAATGACACCTGACGAATCCAACAAATGGATGGTGGAAAATATGTTTCCGGAATATCCAATGGGTGATTTAAAAAACATTTAATCAACACTAAAAATCAGTAGAAATGACAGAAGAAATCATTATATCAGGATTTGGCGGACAGGGAGTTTTATCGATGGGAAAGATTCTCGCATACTCAGGTTTAATGCAGGGGCAGGAAGTTAGCTGGATGCCATCCTACGGACCGGAACAACGAGGCGGAACAGCTAACGTTACGGTTATTCTCAGTGATGAAAGAATCAGCTCTCCGGTTTTAAACCATTACGATACGGCAATTGTTTTAAATCAGCCATCGTTAGAAAAATTTGAAAGCAAGGTAAAACCGGGAGGAACTTTGATCTACGACGGAAACGGTTTCCATAAATTTCCAACGCGGAAAGACATAAATATTTACAGGATTGATGCGATTGAATATGCTTATGCCAACAATGCCGTAAAAACCATGAATATGATTATTCTCGGAGGATTGCTTAAAGTAAGACCAATCGTTGAAATTGAAAATGTACTGAAAGGATTGAAAAAATCACTTCCGGAACGGCATCATCATTTATTAGGAAAAAATGAAGAGGCTATCCGTATCGGAATGGATCTGATTAAAAAAGAAAATTAAAAATAATCCGGACAATATTTTCGAATATTAAGAGAAACCCGTTATATTAAAAACGGAAGCATAAAAAAGTTGATTGAAACAATTTGGGTCACAATACCCCAATTGTTTCAATCAACTTTTTTATGTGACTTTATCTATGATATTTTAAATCACTTTATTAATTTCAAACCTTCGAGCGAAGATTTATCATTAGGACGAAGGGTCAGTGCATGATTGAAAAGAATTTTGGCTTCTCCTGATTTTCCCAAATTGAGCTTGGTCCATGCGAGCATTATCACCGAATCATAATCAAGCGGATACAGATTAACCACTTTTTCGAATAACTTTACGGCATTTAAATAATTCTTACGATTATAATAAATTACTCCCAGCCAATAGTTTGCAAGCGTATTCTGAGGATCTATTTTCAAAATCTGCTGATATTGAATCTTTACCCGCTCCCAGTTTTCAGTGGCACTCAGAGGTTTCACTAACCCAAACTTGGCTTCAATAGCATAAGGTTTCAGAGCTATGGACTTTTCGTAATATTTGACAGACTCTGTATATTGTTTATTCAGATAATAAAGCCAGCCCATCCGAATATTTGTGAAATAGTCATTAGCATTATATACCGAAATCAGCTCTTTCAAAGCAGAAGCATACGAACCGGCCTTTTCATACTCATAACTTTTATAAAAAGCGGTTCGATATGATTTTTGAGAGTGAAGCTGAAATGCCAACAACACAAATACTCCAATTAATACTTTTTTTAAAGTTTCCATATTATTCCTCCTGTAAATGAATGTTGTAAATCATCAAAAACAGCATCTGTTGCTATTATATAATGTTTTTTATCATAAGTATAATTAGTATACAAAGTTATGTTTTTCCCGGTGTACCAAAACAGGCTGATACCGGATCTAAAATACGTTGGATCTATAGAATTATACACATACAAACCATCCATGTCAACATAATTTTTTATCGCGCCTAATGTCACCTTTCCTTCGATCCAAAACATTTTCAACAACATTATTCCGGCAGACCCTGTATATGTCCATCTTACTGAATCCGGCTCATTTTGCATAGTTACTTTCGCTCCCATATAAATACCGGGATTGGTAGGAATCATATAGCCGGTTTCAGCTTCAGTCTGGAATGTATTATTAAATGAGGAATTAAACTGAGATATTCCGACACCTGCAGCCCAACGCCCTGAGTTGTAACGTAATTTACCCAGAAAAATATGCCCCGGATATAAAACAGAATCCAATTTTGTATGCAAATAGTGATACCCGCCCAATATGTTTAATTTCGGAGTCAAGGTAATATTTAATAACGCAAAATATTCTGTTTGTTTGGTAGAATACATGTAAACATCGTAGGCCGTAACATCCTGTTTATAAACAGATAATGTTTGATACAAATTCAATTTGTAACCCAGCTGAGAATTTATTCCCATACGTTTGTAATCGGGAGCAGAACGTACTTCCAAAAGATCATTGCTGGCCGTTTTATAATTGTATTCCAAATCAAACGCATCTACAGGCCTTATCTGCGAAGATTTAAGATAACCTTTTGTTGCCTGAGGCAGTTTTCCTTCGTAATAGCGGGCGTATGTTTTATTCCCTGTATTCAACCCGTTATAGTACAAATATAACAAGGTAATTTCATCGACTGCATCAAAGGCTAATGCTTTCTCATAATACTTTTTAGATTTATAGTAATCCGATAATTTAAAGTAAGCATAACCAATTCTTTGATCAAGCGTTTTAAACTCAATATTCTGTTTCAGAATTTGCTTCCCTGAACGGATAAGTTGTCTCCAGTTTCCTTCGAGGTAAAGTTTTAATGTTACCGAATCGGCAGAAGCATAATCATATATCTCCTGTGTAAATGCCTGTGTAGCTGCAAGCAACATTACACCTAAAATTATTTTCTTAAACATGTGGCCTGTATAAAATTGTTTCCGGATTTATATTCAAAATCTGAGATACCTGTACTGTCCACTCTTATTACAGCATTACTTATTATTTTTTCTTTTCCCGGAGTTTTCATCCGTATGTCAGATTTTAAGGCAATAGTAGTATTAGACAAAGTATTTTCTGATAAAAATGTATTTAATGTAAATTTTATGCTGATAAAGTTATAAAAAGGAGCTATAATATCCTGCAACCAGTCGATCGGATTATTTTTATTCAATACATTTAACGGAATATGGTCGGTTATTGTATTTTGATCATCAACACTCAGAAAGACTTTATAAGCAGCTAAGAAGAAATAATACAACAATGACTTTTTATCGCCATAAAATGCGGTAAAATAGAACATGTAACCATCGTTTACATAATATGCCGCAGACTTAGTCTGTTCACACCAAAGATATTTATAGTTAAATGCATCTGTATATGCTTCCCAGCTTTCTTTTTTCACCTCCCCATTTTTGGTTTTATAACTAAACTCAAACCGGGTATTCGGAATTATATCGAAAGCTTTTCTCAACAATGGATTCGAAATAACATTACAGACTTTTTCGTTTTGTTGAGGTTTTTCGAACTGTGCAAGCACAGACTGATTATTTTCTCGCTTAAAATAATAAGATAACGGGTAATCTAATGTTTTGGAACCCAACGAAGGAAATGCCTGTAACTGGAAATGCAGATGAGGCTCGGGAGAGCGTCCTGAGTTTCCGCACAGAGCCAATAAATCACCTGCTTTTACGTAATCGCCCAGTTTTACACGCGCTGAATTTTTTTTCAAATGGGAAACCTGGGAATAAAGTCCGGAGGCATGTTTGATAATAATGCTGTTTCCCCAATTATTCACAGTATTCACTGTTCCTATTTCATTGTCTTCAATAGCATCTACAACAAATTCAACCGTTCCATCTGCCGGAGCCACCACTGGCTTTCCAAAACAATAATAATCTTCCGGGTTCATGCCCGTTTTGCGATAAGTTTTTCCCTCATTGTCGAGTATCATAAAATCAAATGCTTTCCCCCATTCTCCCAGATGAGTATATTCACCGTCATGACCCTGAGTAACAGTCCATTCTCCCCAAAATGGCAAGTGTAAAGGATAAAACAAAAGTCTTGATAACCGGTCTTTGTTATTATTATAAGTATATAAATTGGTTTCAGGAGAGTAATGCTGTAAAGGTGTCAATTGTAATTTAGAAGTATTGCCGGTACGCATTTGTAAAAAATATACAAATATTATAACTACCAATGAAAATGGCAATGAAAATATCGGTAATTGTATGAATCCAAAAAGTTTATAAAAAAACAACAACACAAGCGATGTTATCGGGATAAGTATAACAGTCCAAAGGTAAGATTGCTTAGATGGAATAAGAAAAAAACCACCGATGGCAAAAGCAACCATCATATAATTGGCACCTATATTATAGTAAGTTATGCTGGCTGTTTCAGAACCTGTAAATTGTGCAAAAAAATAGGCAGTAAGAAAGCCGACAACCGATAATGAAAAAAATATGCGCGAACTATACAACAACGCTATCGCAATAAGTAATCCGGCCAGCAAATTACTTTGGAAGAATATTGAGCTGAGCGAACGCAGGTAAATATCAACAGCATGGTGTAGCGGCAAGGAATCTACTGTTTGAAAAAAATTAAGTAAAGGACTTCCTCCCAAAGCATACATTTCGTTCATCCAGTAAATATTCCGTTGTGTAAGCCCTAAATGTTCAAATTGAGCCGACGGTAATAATACGAACCAAAACGACAACACAAAGGGGATACTCAGATGTGGTAATTTGTATTTATAGAGCCATCCGCCAAGAGTAACCGATAAAAACATACCCAGGAATGTGACCAGAGTAAGTAAAACAAAATAAACTAACGACGGATCGAAAAAAGTTCCCATGCCGAGTCCGGTCAACAAACCGTTAAAACTATAAACCCCATTGCGCAAAACGGTTTTATCCAAATTCATTTTGCTTCCTAATAACAGGGTAAGCACCACAGCATATAGCCCGCTTAATCCGGCATAAAAATTAAAAAAAGTCACCACCATCAACACAATAGCCAAAACGCGGTTATTGAGAAAGAATATGATGGAATAACTATTCAGTACCCCCGGTAAGATTGTGGTTTTAATATTTTGTAAAGTGGTTTTCAATAATTTCAGATTTAAACAGGAGCGCCTGCCGTTCAACAGGCAACTCCTGGTCTTTGTGATAGTGTAAAAAATATATAATTGTTTGATTAAGGGTTATAGGGTCACACTTTTATTTTAAATGATCGGGGATTTGTTCAAGTTGCTCTATATATTCAAGCGTTTCCGCTTTGCGAATAATATGTGTATTGTTATCCTTATCAATCAGCACAATATTAGGCCTCATGGTAATAAACTGCATCCATTGTGTCATGTTATAAGCTCCAACTTTATGCACTACCAACTGATCTCCTTTTTCGAGTAATGGTAATACAACACTTTCCCTCACCACATCGATATTCATACACAATGGTCCAAAAAGTACCATTTCTTCTGTCTGAGAACCATGCTGTTTTGCCGGACTGATTTTGTGTTCGTACCACAATGAAGTAAACAATGAATTCAGTCCAAAATCGAGAACTGTTGCCCGGCGTCCATCCGAGAGCCGCTTGGTTGCCAAAACTGTTCCCAACAAATAGCCGGCATCATCAATCAAAGCTCTGCCACTTTCGAGTACAAGAGTCGGCATTTCCTCCTGCCGGAAGCCATAAGTAAGAACCACATCGGTAATGGCATCGGCAAACTGGTCAATAGATGGAACGGTATCTGTTCCGGGCAAATAAGCCCCTTTCAAAGTGTTTGTAGAAGGAAAACCTCCGCCAAGATCAATATATTCTACCATTTTGTTATAACGTTCCTTAGCAGCCCAGGCAAGTTCGCAAAGATTACGGGTAGCTGTAGCATAAGCATTTGTCGACAACATAAATGTTCCAATATGGCAATGCAATCCTACCAAATCGAGGTTTTTCGAATTTAGAATTCTTGTCAGGGCATTCCATGCCTGTCCGTTTTCAAAATTAAATCCAAACCTGTCCCATTTAGGATAAATCCCTGTATCCATATTTACCCGGATGGCAACCCGAGGATGTAAATCCAGCTCTTCACTCAGGCGGATCAAACTGTATAATTCATCATAATGATCGATATGAATCAATGAATTATTTTTGGCAGCAGCTATCAAGTCTTCATCTGTTTTATCAGGACCGTTAAAAATAATCTTTTCGCCCGGCACACCATTTCCCAGCGCTTTTTGATATTCGAAACCGGAAACTACTTCGGCCCAGGAACCTTCCTGATGAAAAATGCGGCACACGGCATTCATATAATTTGTTTTATAAGACCAGGCAAACCGTACTTTCGGATATCTGGTTTTGAAAATGCGTTTGGCATTCTGCATATTTCTCCGGATTTGTTTTTCCGAAATAACAAACAGCGGAGAGCCATATTCACTTAACAGACTTTTTACAGGAACACTTTCAATATGTGTCACCGGTTCATTTTCTGTTTTAGTTCCAAATTTATTCATGAGACCTGTGTTCATTTTTAAAATGACAGGCCGTTCATATCTTTGCTTTTCCATAATATCTTTCATTTAGTAAATAGTATAAACTACTGATTTTATTAAAGTTCTCCGTTAGCTGAAATCATTTGAAACTCACGAATATTAGTAATCAAATCCCATGCGTAACGTATGAAGATTTTACCAACCTCGTATTTTGTAAACGGCTCCACCTTTTCACCTAAAGCCATTTTTACTAAACTTGCAGGCTGATTTTGTCCTGCTGCGGCAGTCAGATATATCCATGCAGGGAAACGAGGATTCACTTCCATGATATAAGGTTTACCATCGGAAGTCAGCATCACTTCCAGCTCGCATCCACCACGCCATTTGGTAACTTCGATAAACTTCCGGGCCAGCTCAATCAAATTATCGTCGTCGAGTGTTACTCCTGCCCAGGCTTTGCCCTTATCGGTAATATACAGTTTACGCATTGGTATAATACTTATTACATTTCCCGTTCCATCCCCAAGCGCAGCTATATTAATTTCAGTGCCTTTGATAAATTCCTGGACAATAATGGGAAGTCCCCACTTGGCAAGAATCTTTTCATAAGCTTTCTCAGCCTGATCTTTTGAACGGGCTATGACCGCATCATAAAATTTGCCTTTTACTACCATGGGGTAATCAAAATCATCTTCTAACTTTTGCAGTTCCCGTTTCTCGTGGATAATCTTATCCTTAGGAACAAACATGCCGTATTTTTTACCAAATTCACTCAGTCTCATTTTGTCCCGGGCATTAAACTGTTCTATTTCAGGAAGAAATGTATTGATACCCATTTCTTTAAGTTTAGAACTTAACTTCATGAAATTATAAAGTTCGGCATCAAAATTCGGAATGATAACATCCAGTTGCTCTTCTTCGTGTATATATTTCAACCGACTGAATAAACTGTCTGTTCCGCCTGAAGGATAAGGAATTTGATAGGTTTTATCGACAATATCGTGCATATATAAACCAGGTTCCAATGATTCATAAGAAAGCCCTATTATTCTGACATCAAAATCTTTACATTCTCGAATTGCTCTGATTACCGCTACACCCGGTCCCGGGCTGTCAATCGCATTAAGTCCGGTAACAGCAATTACCAAAGGGCGATTAAATTTTTCTCTTAATGTACTTGTTTGCATTTTAGTGTTTTCTAAAAGAAATTTTCTCTATTCTCACTCTCATTCCAACAAACTGAATTCTTTCAGTTGCAATGTAAAATCGTCAAGGTCTCTTTCAAAAAGAGCTCTATCAACATCATACTTTTCGCATATTGCATCTACTATATCCTTTGAGGTTCTGTCTTTTTTCATCAATAAGATTATTTCAGTTCCTATAGGGTTTGTCGAAAACGAATCGCCAGTGGTAGGATTGAATAGGAAACCCTCATCGCTCGTTGCTATATTTTTACGTACTCTCATAGTTTTTAATTTTAAGTAATAACCGGAAATATGTCACTGTGCATTAATACAATTCAAAAATAATATTTGTAAATATATCTGAAAATAAATTTCAGTAAACAGGCATAATTTCATGGTAAAACATACATATCTTCAATAAATACAATAAATTCATAAATAAATACAAGAAACAGGAACAGTATTTAAAAACAAATATCAGAATTAGAGATTCTGTATTTCTCCGATTAAAATCGGGAAATTTCTGATCCTTAGATAAGACATTTATCCTGTTTTTTCATGCCGAACTCACATTATGACCAACAATTATTTTGTCAATAAAACCTTCGTTCTCGTATCCCCGGCTCTTACAATGTACACTGTTCCTGTTGGCAGAGTAAGTTCTATCAAACTATTTTCTGCTTGGATTTTTTTCAATAACCGTCCGGGAACATTATATATTTCTATATTTTGTCCGCGCCTGATACCTTCAATAACAATATGATCTTTCACACCTGAGATTTTCACATCCGATGTATAAACTATAGGGGCTGCCGTATCATCAAAAGAGCTTTCCTCTATAAAAAAGTCCTTCCAGTAATTTTTAGCTGCATAATTAGCGGTACAACCTACAGGAACATACAAAGTACAATTTAAATTATCAATAGAATTAAAGGTGTAATAATCAACATCAGGTGGAGATGTAGTTTTTATCTCAAAACGTTGCAGATTACTACAATTATAAAATGCAGCCGAACCTATTTCAGAAATATTCTCTCCAAGCCTGATACGTATCAATCCCGTACAATATTCAAATGCATAATCATCAATGTTTTTTGTTGTGGCAGGTAAAATAACTTCAGTCAGTTGAGAACAACCATCAAATGCAGAATAACCTATATAGTTGACCGATGAAGGCACTGTGTATTTTCCTGATTTAGTTAACGGACAAATATATAAAGAATCCTGCGCTTTATTAAACAAAATTCCATCAATAGCAGAATATTCCTTATTGGATAAATTTACAGTAAATCCGTCAATTGAACTGCAATTATAAAAACTGTAATCACCTATAATACTGAGCGATGCAGGAATATCAATATAACCGGAAAAACGCGTGCAATTATTAAATACTCCGGGCCAAAGCTGAGTAACACTTTCCGGAATAGTATAACTACCCGTTTTTTGCCCCGGACAAGCTACCAACTGAGTTTTGATTTTATTGAACAGCACGCCATTTTCTGCTACAAAATAAGCATTTGCAGAATTTACGCTATATGCACTAACTTGCTTTGTCCCCCAGAAAACATATCCACCAATATGATACACTGCAGCCGGGATATTAATTGTACCACTTATATTCTCACAGTTATAAAAAGCATAATCGTCAATTAACCTTTAGAGAAATTGATAAAGTTATAAAAATAAAATTGATTTTCGCATAATATTAATTTTAAGGTATTTTCAATGATTTAAGATCCGTGGTCAGACTATAAAGTTCTTATCGACATAAGCCTGAAAATCATCCTTATATTGGTCTCCGACAGGAATATACGTTTTAGGTTCCATCATAACTCGACTACGATCAACAGCCTTAATCTTAGTCAGATTAATAATAAATGATCTGTGAATTCGCATAAATCTGTCTGCCGGCAGCTGTTCCAGAATATTTTTCAAACGCAATAAAGTAGTTATTACATCATTATCATCCAGAAAAATTTTAATGTATTCGTTAGCACTTTCAATATACCTGATGTCGTCAACATGAATTCTGACAATTTTATAATCCGATTTTACAAAAAGAGTTTCCTCCTTATGGGCCTTGCTTTCAGCATTTTTCTGCATTAATTCATACCAATTCTTAGCTTTATTCACAGCCTTCAGAAAAGTGGCATAATTAATTGGTTTCAGAATATAATCAATAGCATCCACCTGAAAGCCTTCGTAAGCATATTCGCTATATGCTGTTGTAAAAATTATTTGTGGACGTACCGATAACGATTTGACAAAGTCCAAACCACTAATGTCTGGCATATTAATATCAACAAACATCAACTGAATTTCATTATTTTTCAGGATCTCCATAGCCTCGAATGCACTCTGACAAAGTCCCGCATTTTCAAGAAAAGGTGTTTTTTCAATATATGCACTAATTTGTTTTAATGCAAGAGGTTCATCATCAATAGCTAAACATTTAATTTTCATACGTGTATTGATTTATAGCATTGGAACTATTATGATTTTTTCAGGTTATAATATGTGAAAACCAGCACACTCATTATAAAGGTAACGTAAGAATGACCTCATACTCGTTATCGCTATCACGAATGGTCAGATCAAAACTGTCGTGATACAAAAGCTCAAGATTCTTCTTTACATTGTCCAATCCAATACCTGAATATTTTTTAATGCCACTCTCCTGCCCGCTATGCTTACTATTTTTTATCATACAAACAAGTTTGTCATTCATAATATCTAATTTAAGGTGCACAAATGACTTTGCCTGATAACTTACACCATGCTTAAATGCATTTTCAAGGAATGAAATAAACAACATAGCCGGAATTTGTACATCCGGAATTTTACGAGGAACTGAAAATTTTACCGATACTTTTTTTGTATAGCGTAATTTCATAAGCTCAATATAACTTTCCATAAATTCCACCTCTTTGGCCAGCGTTGTTTTGCCCTGGACAGAATCATATAACAGATAACGCATTAGCACAGAAAGCTTAATAACCGCATCCTTTGCTACTTCTACATCGATATCTATCAGAGCATGAATGTTATTCAACGTATTCATTAGAAAATGGGGATTTACCTGATGCCTTAGCAAAGCCAGTTCGGTTCTCATCTGCTCCTTTTCCAGTTCCTTTCTCCGATTTTCTTCATTCAACCAGCGCGAACCAATTTTCAAAGTGGTTCCTGCTCCCAAAATAAGTATTGAGATAATCATGTAATCGGCAATTACAAGATATACAGATTTCTTCTGTATTTGATCTGCCGGACGATATCCCATGGGAGCCGGCATAGATGTACCTAATTCCATTGGTGGCATTCCAGGACCAATTTCCATAGGCGGCATTTTAGTTACATTATGAACCTCTATTTGATTCTGAATATAAACAGTAAAACTTATGACTAATATTGTCATCGGAATTACTGTAGTCAAATACAGCCGGTATTTTTTTTTAAACAGAAATTCAGGTACAAATACGTAAACATTTATAATGAAAATGATAAAAAAAGACGTGATTTTAATCCACTCCGGAATCACTTTTTCCCAGTTTACAGCACCGGAAACCCTGAAACGGAAAAATGGAAAAGCAAATACCGTCAACCAGACTATCAGATATATAACAAATTCTATTATTTTAAAGTTAGAAATACTCTTAGTTAAGTTTTTCATTCATATATTATTTTACAGAATTCTTATTATGAGTATTTAAACGTAATTATTGATTCTTCTTTAAATCCCTTTTGCTAAACAAAAATAAATTAGTTGATATGAAAAACAAAGGAAATTCAGTAAAAGGATTAAAATTATAAGTGAATAGCAATAAAATTGCAATTTAGCAAATTATAATAAAAAAACCCGACGCATAAAATGCATCGGGTTTTCAATGATTTTGAATTGAACGATAATTTATTCAGCCACAACTTCAAAAGCTACTTCTACAGCAACTTCCTTATGAAGTTTAAGAGTCGCCTTATAAGAACCGATTTCTTTCACTGGTTCTTTAAGAACAATTACTTTACGATCAACAGTGTATCCGGCTTTTTCAAATGCATCTGCAATCTGAATAGGACCTACTGCACCAAAAATTTTACCTGTTGTGCTGGTTTTAGCACCAACTGTAAGAACCAAATCTTTTACTTTTTCAGCCAGTTCAACAGCTTCGTTTTTGATTCGTTCAAGTTTGTGTGCACGCTGTTTCAAGTCTTCAGCAAGCATTTTTTTTGCTGAATCAGTTGCAAGAACAGCTTTTTGCGTAGGGATAAGGTAGTTACGGCCGTAACCAGATTTAACTTTTACTATATCACCTTTGTAACCTAAATTGATTACATCTTCTTTTAAAATAATTTCCATACTAATTCCTCCTTCTTTATTATTTCATCATATCGGTTACGTAAGGAAGCAACGCTAAATGACGTGCTCTTTTTACTGCCTGAGCTACTTTACGTTGATATTTCAACGAAGTACCGGTAAGACGACGGGGAAGAATTTTTCCCTGTTCGTTGAGGAACTTTTTCAAAAATTCAGGATCTTTATAATCAATATATTTTATCCCGCTTTTTTTGAAACGACAATATTTTTTCTTTTTTACATCAACTGTGGGAGGAGTAAGATATCTGATATCTCCGTTATTTGCTGCCATTTTTTAATTCTCCTTTACTTCTTTAGATTTAACACCTTTTCTTTTTTCTGCATATTCATAAGCATACTTGTCCAAACGGAAAGTTAAGAAACGAAGTACACGTTCATCGCGACGGAAATTTGTTTCCAAAGTAGCGATCGCTGATGGTTCCGCATCGAACTGAAGTAACGAATAAAAACCTGTAGACTTTTTCTGGATTGGATAAGCCAATTTACGCAATCCCCAGTTTTCTTCATTTGTAATAGTCGAACCATTTTCTACAAGAATGGCTTTGAACTTTTCTACCGCTTCCTTCATCTGAACATCAGACAAAACGGGAGTTAAAATGAAAACGGCTTCATAATGATTTAACATACTGTTTACTGACTTTTTTAAAATTTGTAAATATCTATTTTTTTAAAGCGGGGCAAAGATACAAATAAAATTCTGACTAACAAAGTATCATGACGTTATATTATAGCAAATTTAACTACACGTTGATAAATCATAGCCTATAAATGTTCGTATGATATTTCCCGGGCCGTTTTTCTGGGAGATGCGGCTAATGATACAATCTCAGGCAGATATCCACACGAAATAATCAAAAGTATAACTTCATTTTCCGGAACACCTAAAATTTTTCTAAGTGACATATCTTTATCAGCTTCTACACTCCAATTTAAGGCACAGGCTCCTATTTCATTGAAATGTAATGCATTCAGCAAAGTCATACTAAACATTCCACCGTTTAAATGATTTTCATTTCTTTCGTAAATATCCTTTGTTGTGGAAATTAAAGAAGTAATCACTAAAAGAGTATCCGCTAAATAACCAAAGCCCCTGTTTCCATTCTGAAGATTCAGGATTTTTTCTTTTTGTTCTTTTGATTTCACAATATGAACACGGGTTGGCTGCCTGTTACAAAATGATGGTGATTTTTGAGCCAAATCAATGCAATCATACAAAACGGATAGCGGTATTTCTTTTGACGAATAATTCCGTACTGAATACCTTGATCTGCAAAATTTATCAAAAGGGCTTTTTATATCCTTAAAATATTCTTCTGCACTTATACGAAATTGTTTTTCTCCGTGAACATTATCAAACTTCACCAACATGGCATCTAATTTTTCACTGACGTCTTCATCCAAAGTAAATTTCAGGTTCTTATGAAAATCACGGTATTCCCTTAAAACTGAGACAGCCTGTTTAAACTCAATAACATCTTTCGGCAGATTCATTCTTTCATATTTAAAGATAGAGTCGATCAATCCTAAAACCACTTTCTTACCAAACCCGGGCCGGGGTTCTGGCATGGTAAGTCCTTTTTCCACAATATGATACGCCAATGTCAGATTTCTTTTTACTCTTTCAGGTTCAGAGTTATCATATACTTTGTCACGCACCCGTCTTTTCAAATCGTAAGATACAGATTTAAAAGATTTTAGTAAATAAAAATAGTATAACACCCTTTGAGGCAACATACTTTTCAGTTTTTCTTTCTGAGAACCCATAATTTTTAAAAGAAACTATTATTTTTTTAATTTTCCAAACAATTTTTTTAAAGGATTCAACACTAAATCTTTTTCATAATTATTCATCCCGAATTTCCACATTGAAAATATAAAAACAAAGACAAAAATCAGAACTTGTATCAATAGCGTCAAATAAGTACCCTCTAACTTCAACAAAATTAATAATATACCAACGATGGCAGGTAAAATCAAAGCTGGAAGTATCTTAATTATTTCTTTCGTAAAGTGAACGATATTCAGCCCCACTTTTTTATGATAATACCAGTTCATTACCAACACATTACCTACAATAAGAGCCAAAGCTGTGCCCAATGCGGCTCCTAAACCTCCATATAATTTAACTAACGGAATAGACAGCAAGACATTGAATACTGCAATAAATAAATATACCCACGATCTGAATTTATGCATATTTTTAGCTCGCTGAATCTCAATCCCAAGATTTTGAATTAATGGAATAGTCGTAGGTATTATCAGCAATAAAGCAATAGGATATGCATCCTGATAATTAGCTCCGGCCCAAAGCATTATAAATAATTTACCAAAAAATATCAATCCTAAAAGAACTCCTGAAAGCAACAAAAACTGAAGCCGTCCTATCCTTGTAAATAATTCAGACAATTCCCTATCACCGTTGTTTTGGGCCACCAAAGCGTTTACACGGGGAATATAAACATTAGATATGGCAACAGATAATTGTAAATAATAAGAATTTAACTGTCCGGCCACACTATATATAGCCACCTCTGCTGTTCCTCTGAACCGTCCGATTATAAAACGATCCACATTCCAGTTTATCTGATTAACAATCAAATTTATAAATATATAAAAAGAAAAAATAAACAATTCTTTTACGAGGTGAATATCAAGTCTCTTAAATGAAAAACTAATATGAATTTTTTTATATGAGTAATAAATATTGATTAATTCGATCAACAGATTAATTACCGTCGTCACCACTGCCATACCTATCGAACCATATCCCATAATCAGCACAGGCAATATCAGAAACGGGCTGGTTATTACTTTTACAATCTGCAAAAGTCTTTGAAATATAAATCTCTCGTTTGCAGTAACATAAGAATTAAAAACAATACAAGGAAATGTTATGCCAATGTTCGCCACCATCAGCACCATAAGAATTTTCGCTTTTTCAAGCTCAGCAGGTGAAAGCTTTGTACCGAAAACAGCATCGGAATATATAGTAAGAACAGCTCCGCAAATTAACGCCAGTGCCCCCAATACCAAAAATATAAGCAAAAACATTCCGTTGAGCCGCGCAATCGCATCTTCATCGTTGTTCACTTTATAGGCTGAATGATACTTAATATAAGCGCTTCCAAACCCGAAATTAAACAAACCTAAGTATGCAACTACCGACGCAACCAAATTATACAACCCATACTCGCTCTGCCCGAGAAGACGAAGCATGACAGGAGTATAAACAATAGAAATCAGACTTCCAAGCCCGATATTAATATATGATAGTAAGGCTCCGGCTTTTAACTGATTTATTTTCATTAATTAAATGCTGCATCAAGATAATTGTTGACTTTTTCTATTTCCCCCTTCAATATATTATCAACATGTTCAAAGTTTATTTCAAAGTAGTCTCTGCTTATTTTTTTTTCGGAATACTTTCGATCCTCAAAATGAAATTTGCGAAGCAAAGTATCGATACGTGACGACATTGGAACACTTTTTCCTTCCCGGTCGAACACAATAAAAGGACGCTTCATTTGTATAGCGAAAATAATTGCATGAAACGAATCGGTACAGACCAATTCGGCAAAATGAATATAATCGATAAATTCTCCCGGATTCGCATCGTATCTGTCAATATCGTCGAGATTTGCCAGCATCGCTAAATCCAGATTATTATCACTCGCTAATTTATGAATTAATTTCTTACGAGCACCCGACATTGTTCCAATAAAATAGGTCACAATATATGGCTTTTCAGGTTTTTTCCTTGCCTTTTCCGAAACCTGGAGCCATTTTTCCTCACTAAGCATCAAGGTCGGGTCAATCAGCACCGGGACATCCTTACCTGTGAGTTCTTTCACAATATCAGCACCAGCATCTTCCCGTACCGAAATGCACTTCATCTTATTCAGCCAACAACGATAATCATCTGTAAATTTTTCCGGGATATGTGATACGCCGAAACTCGGAGCAAATGCTATTCGTTTCTCAACAGGAGCAAAAGTCAAAAAGTCAACAGAAGAACCGTATCGGATATTCGGATTCCAGATTTGGTCACTCCCGACTACGAAATAGTCAAATTCTTCCGATAGGTTTTTCGGGAGATTCTCTGGAGATATAACATAGCCGGTTTCTGCTATGTGTTTTGCCGAAAATTCTCTGAAAGACTTTTCTTTGTTCCTCTGGCCCGCAACATACTTTTCTTTGTTTTGTCTTTCTCTTAATTTCTCCTGAAAACTTCTCAGTAAGGTAGCAGGAGACTTCCCCAACGCATTTTTTATCCTGAACATCAAAAATTTGAAGCCTTCTTCTTTTGGAGAAATTGTTACGTTCGCAATTGACACAACATCGAAACCTCTCGCTTTTAAAATTTCCTGAGTCGCATAATTTTGTAATCTGTTACCGTAATTCAAATAATCGGTAATAGTAAGAATTCCGATTTTTTTCATCTGTTTCTGAGTTTGTTTCTGAGTTTCAACGCCAGATTTTTCAATCCCGGAAAATATTTTCCACTCTTCAGATTATATATAACAGACTGGTCATTATAAATCATTTCAAAAGTTTCCGTACAAAATACCGGTTTTTTGGTTATATGATTTATTTCAATTGCCTGATTTAACGAACTTTCAAAAAATAACGCATATTCACTTGATTTATATGTAGTTGATTTGTGCGAAGCATGGTTATTTGCTTTCTGACGAGCTTCCTTATCCGGCAAATCAAGCATAACAAGCTTTTTATATTTTACGTTATTCTTTTTCAACCACGTTTCAGTTTCCTTTCGATATTTTTCGAGTCTTGAAGTTACCAATGTTCCTATCTGGCTGGTAGGAATATACAAAGGAGCTGCATTTAAAATAAAATCAATATATTTCGGGCCATCATCATTTTGTTCTTCTGTGGGATCTACACATAGCACTCCGTCAATATCAAAACAGGATTTTTCTAAAATTGTATGATTCAATATATTCCACTGAAAATATCTCGGCAGAGGAACAACTTCAAAATAATAATCCACCATTTTCTCTTTTCCCGGAATTACATAAACCGCACAAAAACTGATTTCAAAATCCTCCCCGACCTCTTTAATCTGTTCTTTGGCCTTATTCATGGCCGAACCGGAGGCAATACTATCATCAACAACAAGAATTTTTTTAAATTTTTTTACGTCGATAAATTGTCCCCGCTCTCCAGCTTTGTAAATATGTCCGTTCCGGAAAGAATCTATATCGGTAAATGGTTTGCTGAGATATAAAGCCAGAAGATTGGCCGGTAGCATACCGCTACGTGGAATACCAACAATAAGATCAAAATCGCGAGGCAAAATGCACAAGCGTTTGATAATTATCCGGTTCATATCCGCAACGTTTCTATAATACATAACTTTTTAATTTATTGATATTTATATTACTAAATATAAATTTATAATTAAATAAATTTTTCGAGTATTTCACTAAAATTTTCAGTACGGGCATCCCACGAATTACCGGAAGCAAAATCTATTCTTTGTTTGATTTTTTCCTCCGAATCATGGATGATTTCCCATTGAATTTTTTCCACAAATTCGCTTTTATTTCTGGCTACGGAAACCATTCCATCAAACTCGGGAAGCGTAGCAAAAGCGTTCATAACAACCGGCACACCGACCGAAAGGTATTCATTTATTTTCAATGGATAAATATTTCTATTCACCTCATTCATAATATACGGAATAATTCCGACATCACATCCTGCCATCAATGCAGGAACATCATTAGGTTTTACCGGATCGCCAAAACTGATATTGGGATAATTGCTCAATCTTGATTTCAAAACTTCATTCCGCATATCCCCAATAAACTCAAAATCAAAACCGGGTAAGTTCCTGACAGCAAATTCAACAGTTTCGATATCAAAACGTGGATCAAGACTGCCAATGAATCCCACTTTCTTTCGTTTCCGGGTACTGACGACCTTTTTAGCTGATTTCACAAAAACAGGAAAATCTACTCCGTTTTTTACAACAAAACTATTCTTATTTAGTTTCAGCTTTTGACTATTCAGAAAATCCGACGTTGTAATAACAGCCTGAACCTGAGCCGAAAACTTATCTTCAAAATCAAAAATCCGTTTTCCAAAATATCCGGATTCTACACCATCATAACAATAATATATGTGCGCTTTTTCGTTCAGTTTGTGAAGCAATGACAAACCATAAAATGGATTGTAGGCGGTAATTACCAAGGGAGAGTCCATCTGTAGTTTTTTGATATATTTCTTCAGTATTTTTCTATATATAAATATATTAAACCTGAATAATAAATTAAAAACAGATTCATTTTTCAGAAAATACAAGGGCAATCCCGGTGGAACAACTAAATTCCAAACTTTGCTTCCGGAGTTTGTTTCAATTTGTTTCAAACGATCGTCAAAACCCAGCATGCGCACTACCGGAGCATTTTGCTTTCCCTGCCAGGTAGCCAAAACATCTTTTATCGTATAAGGATATTCTACAAACAAAACCTTATTGTATTTTGCAAGACGCTCCAAAATCTGAACTGTTGATTTGGCATAATTACCAAACCAACTCGTATTAGCTATGCAAACAATGTTTTGTTCTTTAATCATTCCTCATTTCCTTTTGCCGAAATTATTTCTTTATAGAGCTTTAAATAATTTTCAGCCATAATTTTCCATGAAAATTTCTGAGCCTGTTTCAACCCTTTTTCCCGCAACGATTTATTCAGGTTATCATCCGTCAGCACTTTTCGGATAGCCACTGTAATTCCAACAGTGCTTGCCGGATCGACTAACAAAGCTGCATCTCCGGCAATTTCCGGCATAGAAGACGTATTTGAAGTAATTACCGGAACTCCACAGGCCATTCCTTCGAGAATAGGAATTCCAAAACTCTCACGCAATGACGGATACAGAAAAACCTTGCACAGGTTGACAATAGCCGGTAATTCGGCATTAGGTACATACCCTGTCATAACTATATCTTTCCGGATTTCAGAGTGTCCAATATCACTCAGTACCTGCTGTAAAGCATTCTCTTCATAATCCAGCATCACTAATTTATACTGAATATCTGAATTTGCATTAAAATCGGCAAAAGCTCTCAGTACATTGGGAGTGTTTTTTTTAGGATCTGTATTTCCTAAAAAAAATATAAAATTGTCAGGTAAATTATATTTGGATTTTGCTGCATCAAGCATAGTTTGATCGTCAATTTTTCGAAAATGCTCTCCCACTCCGTTGTATATGGCAACGAGATTATCACCAAGTCCCATAAAATCACGAATGCGTTTCTTTTCAAACTCAGAAACCGTAACTACTTTCACACTTTTATGCACTACCGGAGGTACAATCCACCGACGATACATGTTGCCGAACTTCTGATACCATGTTCCGGATTTTTTGAACAGGCTGATACTTTCGAGATAAATAATATCATGAAGAGTCGTAATCAAAGGTACGTTGCATTTTACAGGGCCAGTATTGCTGGTACAATGAAGTAATTCGCAAGCCTCCTGTTCTGCAGCTCTCGGTAAAGCTACTTGTTCCCAAAGAGGATAAGGGCCTCCTTTTAATTCCACTATTTTGAAATTGGCAGCTTCCGGTATACAGCCTCTATCCTCATCCGGTTTCACAAAAATCACATATTCATTGTCATGGTCTATTTTCTGAAGATTCTTAATCAACTCCAACGCCACCATGTCCATACCGTGTTTCTTTTTTCGGTAAAGTCTTTGTCCTTCAATGCCAATCTTCATATTCAACAGTTTTTAAGTTTACGAAAATCTTATTTATCAAACCAATTCATTCATTGAAGATATATTTTTTTTATTGATAACCATGTCCCACCAAACAGCAACAGTCAGTAAATTTATAATTTGATTTGATTTTACCTGCTGAAACCAGAACCAATAAGGTTTCGATTTTAAAGAATTCTCATAATGATTCAGGAGTTTATCTATTCCGTGAGCCTTAAATAAAAGTTTTACCATATCCGACTTTCTCAAATACGAAAACAACATTTTCCGTTGCTTATCATCTCTCAAAAAAATTGGTAATGGAGCAAAACCGCCCTGTTTTTTACGATCAGTTATCTCTGTCGGCAATTTTGATTTCAGATATTCTTTATGAAGATATTTAGAAACTCCCTGTCCACTGCTTAATTTATCGAACGTTCCATGGCATTTATAATCAACAGGCAAGGTGCTCAAAAACTCATACAAATCAGTACTCATATACGGAAATGTCATACAATTGTCAAACAATTCCGCCATTCGGGAAGATTTATATAAAATTACTTCATTAATAACCTGTTTTATATCAATATTCAAATTCCGGTTGAAAAAGAATGCATCAAAATTCTCAAATTTTTCAGGATGAGATTTCAGATATTCAAAACCATCTATTTTCAATCCTGTAGAATTTAATTTATTAATCTCGTATGGCGTAAATCCAAAAATATCACTCTGCTGAATATACAGTATTTTCCGGTTATGAAATTCAGTACGAAACAGGATATTATCTTTATTGAACACGCCCAGATTTCCGACATAATCAAACATTTTTTGAAAAGGCTGCAATCTCTTTTGTTTCATTTTCCAGTGTAAAGCCAATTCTTTGCCAGAAGTTCCGAAATGTTGATCGTTACCATCACCTCCGAGTATTACATCAGGCTCCTCACCACTTTGCCGGACAAGTTCCATTGCTGTATAGTTTACCAACAATCCGCCTTCCTGAAAAGGATCTCCGGTAACTGACAAAATTTGCGGCAAATTCATAATCTCAGAACCGTCTATCTCATACTCATAATGTTTGCTGCCATACTTTTCCGAAAGTAATTTTGCCAAAGGAAGTTCGGTCCATTGATTGTTTTTAAAACCAATTGAATAAGAGGTAATTGAGTCATCATACACATCTCGCAATGCGGAAATATTTCCTCCCGAATCATATCCTCCGCTAAGCAGAAGTCCTACCTTCGACGCATTCTCGATTCGCTGACTGATAGCCTTCTTGTGTAAACGCTCGTATTCAACCACCGCTTCATCCAATGCCAGTTTACAAGTGTTATTTCGGGCAAAATATTCTGTAGACGGGAAAAGATCGGTTACAGTAGTTTGCCCATTTTCAATCGTCAGACAATGTCCTGCGGGCAATTTTTTTACGCCTTCGAGAGAGGACATTGGAGCCGGAATATATCCGATACTCATAAAAGTAAACAACGCTTCTATGTTAGGTTTACATTCAAAATTTTCAAGCTTTGTAAAGTCTGACAAATTAGACGTAATAAAATCCCGGTTATAAAAAACCTGCGCTCCGACTCCATGGCGATCACGAACAATGACAATTTTTTGAGAACTAATTACAAATAAAGTAAAATCGCCATCGACTTTTTTCAATGCCCGAATACCTTCTACCTGATAACTGTTTAGTAGTTCGGCAGCAGATATATTATATAAGCGACCATTCAGAAACATTTTATCAGCTCCCACTTCGGTTAGTTGGAACTCATTCAGTGCTGAATAATCACTCTTTTGAAAAGCTGATGTTGTAAAATTAAATGATTTTATTTTTTGCATGCCAATTAAACTATTTATTGTTATTTGTTCCGTGCTGTGTATGTAAAAACTGTTTGTTCGCTCCTTTTATTTTCAAAAGAGAACTCAACATTAGCAACATACCTTTAGGAAGTTCCAATAAAGCCCAAAAAGTTTTTTTATCGTAATAAGAAGCCGGCACCGACATTAACAGAGCCAAAATGCACAAAGTGCACTCAATGATCCATGCAGAAGAGTATATTGGCTGAATATTCAACCAATAATTTATAAGGACAAATAAAACCATTCCAAGCACTGAAATACCTAACAGAAGAATTCTCGGAGGTTGGATAAATTGCATTGCCTTGTCAAAATAATCAACATTTCCATGAATTATCAGTTCTGTTACAGCTTTGCCTATATCTTTTTGAAAATAATGAATCTGAGCCGAAAGCCAGCGTCTTCGTTGATTAGTGAAGGCTTCGGCTTTGTGTACCTTCTCATCGTATACCAAAGCTTCATTCAGGTATTCAATTTTCTGTTTCTCACTGAGCATTTTCAGTTCAATTTCCTTGTCAAAACCGCCAATGGCTTTAACATCACTCATCATTGTCTTAAAATAGTCGTACCTGAAGGCCATTCCCGACCCGATAATTGCGGAAGACAAACCTAAAGCCCTGTGTCCCTTTCTGAAAATATGATTATTAATTTCCTCACTTACAGCATCCAACACAGCCAAACCGTTATTTAAATTTTTGGCTACCCGATGCCCCTGAACGGCGATAATATTTTTTTCAAAGGATTTATTGATCTTTTCCAAAAAATCCGGAGCCATCAAATTATCAGCATCCAGAATAACAGCAATATCATAAATATCCGGCAATTGCGACATAGCTTTATTGAGTGCTTTGGATTTGGTACTCTTATCAAAACTAACTTCAATAAGTTTTACCGGTAATTTTTTCAATAATTCCAAAGTGTCAGATTGAAAAGAATCGGCAATAACTACTACATCATAATTTTCCGAAGCATAACTTTGCTTCAGGGCCTCATCGACAACTTCCAGAATTACGGCATCTTCTTTATAACCGGGAATCAAGACGGCCATTTTTCTGTTCAATAAAGCTTCAGATAAAATCATTTCCTTATAAAACAAACCGGCAAAAGCAAAAATAAAAATATAGATAATTGCCAGTCCTAAAATGATTAAAAGAAACAATTGTAATATAGTAATTATTGAAATAATCATATAACTGTCAAATAATAAAAAACCAATATCAGTATATAGTAAAAAACTGATATTGATTTCTGATTCTTTATAAATTTACCGGTTTCTTACCAATACTGTAATAAGCAAATCCAAATTCTACAAGCTGTTCAACATCCAAAATATTTCTTCCGTCAAATACAACTTTCTCCTGCATTAGTTTTGCCATTACCTTAAAGTTTGGAAGGCGGAATTCACTCCATTCAGTAACAATTGCCAAGGCATCTGCTCCGATCAAAGCCTCGTACATATCTTTGCAGTATTTTACTTTCGCACCTATAATACGTTCAGCTTCATGCATTGCAATCGGATCATAAGCATTTACAATTGCACCTTTTTCCAAAAGTTTATCGATTAGCACCAAAGCTGGAGCTTCGCGCATGTCGTCAGTTTCAGGTTTAAACGAAAGTCCCCACAACGCAATTGTTTTTCCTTTCAGATCTCCTTTGAAATGACTAAATATTTTATTGTATAACACCGTTTTCTGGTATTTATTTACAGTTTCCACCGCTTGCAGCACCTTCAGTTCATAATCATATTCTTTGGCTGTTTTGATTAAAGCCTGCACATCTTTCGGAAAACAGGAACCTCCATATCCTGCTCCCGGATAAAGAAATTTATACCCAATCCGGGTATCAGACCCTATACCTTTTCTCACCAAATTAATGTCTGCTCCGACTATTTCACACAAATTAGCGATGTCATTAATAAAACTGATTTTTGTAGCTAACATTGAATTAGCGGCATATTTTGTCATTTCCGAAGAAGTAATATCCATAACAATAATCGGATGATTGTTCAGTACAAATGGTTTATAAAGCCGTTTAAGCACTTTTTCCGCTTTTTCTGTTTCAACACCGACTACAATCCTGTCGGGTTTCAAAAAATCATCCACAGCATTCCCTTCTTTAAGAAATTCAGGATTAGAAGCTACATCAAACTCTACCTGTACGCCTCTTTTATCAAGTTCATCCTGAATAGCCGCTTTCACTTTACTGGCAGTACCCACAGGCACAGTGCTCTTTGTAACAACTACAGTGTAATTATTCAAATGCTGCCCGATTTCACGCGCAACACCAAGTACATATTTCAAATCAGCACTTCCATCTTCGTCAGGAGGAGTTCCAACTGCAATAAAAATGGCATCACTGTCATTCACGACCTCAGCAAGCTTTGTTTTAAAGAATAATCTTTCTTTTTGAACATTACGTTTGACAATATCTTCAAGCCCCGGTTCATAAATAGGCATTAGGCCATTATTCAGATTATCAATCTTTGCCTGGTTTACATCAATGCAATTAACCACAGCTCCGGTTTCGGCTAAACATGCCCCTGAAACCAATCCGACATAACCTGTCCCTACAATTGAAATATTCATAATTTTTTATTTTTGATTGTTATATGTTTCTTTTTGTTTTATTTTCATATATGTTACAGAAATATAAGCTATAAATTTCTGATAATAATTAGCGATTAATATACTTAATAACAAAGAGATTGTCAGAAGAAGCGGCCTGTAAATCTCTCCACAATAATGAGCTACCAGCAATAAAACCAAAGTATGTAAAAGATAAAATGCATACGAAATCTTTCCTATGTACTTTAATCCGCTGTTCAATGGTTTTATTCGCAACAAATATATCCATACTGCAATGGAAGAATAACCTATCAAAGCAGGGACATCGTTCAACATCTTACCTGTTACGCCGGCTTTCAATGCCAAAAATGCGTACAGTATACAATTAGCAATACCAATCAAAAGAAAATAATAACGCTTAATTGTTAAATTTAATTTATATTCATTATTATAATATGTTTCTGCCAGTATCATTCCCAAAGCAAACTCCCACAGATATTTAAGAAAAAAGCTATTCCATACTCTGTAAATATCTTTATTGGTTACAATAATTATTATTGTCCACAACAAGCTGATGATAAAACTGACAATAAAAAAATATTTTTCCCCAGTTATTTTTCGAAGCTTCAAAATTAAATAAAATGCTAAATAAAATTGAATTATCATAGAAATAAACCACAAAGGATAACCGTAAGACCCGATAATGGACTCATCAAACATTTTATATAAAAATATATGTCCTCCTAAAGCGTACCATGAATTTTTATATATCGGAATAAATAATGATATTAACGCTGATATTATTACAATTATAATGTACGGATAATATACCTTGGACATTCTCTTCTTAATAAATGCACTGAAATTCAGTTGTTTATGTAAATGGGAATAGTATAATCCAAATCCAGACAAAAATATAAATAAATGAACACCCGTTCCTCCGAAAAAAATTAATTTTCCGGCGATATTTTGCCAATGGAAAGTCTGTAAATAATGAAACAAAACTATTGTAAAAATAGAATATCCTTTTAAAAATTCAATTATTTCAATTCTCTTCATAAAATCTTCACAATTAAGCTTTGATTACATCATTAGTCAATTTTTCTTTTTCCCAGCCAGGCATCATGGAAATTAGCGTAAGACTCGTAAAAACAATTATTGTATTTGGCATTTGCCCCAGACTTGCAGCTGTATACGATGACACCAGAAGCCCACACATGCCCGAAGTAAAAGCGATTGCTTTATAACGATTTTCGGCACTCTTCAATTTGAAAAGAATTAAATATATGGATTTTAGGGTAAAATATAAAAGCAATGATAAATAAACCAGCAAACCAACAATACCTTGTTCTGCCCATATTTGAATATACCAGCCATCTGTTGGTGTATCAGCCAGAAATGTTCCAGGACTAAAACGGTCAGCCCAATTACCCGATGCCCCTACTCCTCCACCAAATGGCCTCGTTTTGAGATAATCGGCAATCAATTTACGGTTTTCAACCCGAACATTAAATGAAGCATTATTTTCGGAAAAAGCACTTCTCATTCGCCTTATATCATAATTATCCTGACCAATCGTTGTATATTTAAGAAAAAAGATAATGGCAAAGACAGCAAATCCAACCGTCAGCATGATTTTAAGCCGCTTTGTAAGTAATGTATATACAACGAATCCGGTCAATGGAACAGCGATTGCGCTTCGGGTTCCAGAAATCAACATAGCATACAATGACATTATTCCAACAAAAAAATAAAAGTATTTTCTTTTTTTAAGCGTTTCGTGTATGCCAAGAATAATATATAATACTCCAAAATATCCCATCGATCCCCCGAAAGTTCCAGCATCCGAATAAAAAGAAAATACCCTGAGTCGGCCAAAAAGGATGTGTGTCGTCCTGTTTCCAGGCATATTAAGCCATTGTTGCTCCCAATGATCAACTCCGATAAATTTCTGTACAAGCCCCTTCAAGACGGCTAATAAGGTAAACCATGCACAAAGTTTAATAAACAAATCCATATCGCGTGGTTTATTAAAGATAAGATAAACTAGGGGTACCGTAAAAAAAACATATAAAGCCTGTCCACGCATAGCATAAAACCAGGCTTCACGGCTCACTGCCTCTGGATTGAATAACTGCATAAAAGTCAGAACAAACCATACAATAGCCCAAATGGTATAATCTTTCGCTGCATTTCTCCATAAAACAGTTGTATTAAACTGACTGAATATAACAGCAATCAATGTCAGAACAAGAGTTGCATCAACGGTTAACCCGACAGGGGCAGGAATGTAACGAGACAAACCAACCGCAAAATAATTACAAAAGAGTACTGAAATAAAACCTATACGTGGATATTTAAAAACCATGTATAAAAAATAGACAGGCACCGGAACGACTAAAACAGCCAATCCGGCTAACAAATTATCTTTTGAGAAAAAATAAATTGAAGTACAGATTAATAAGGAAAATATGATTATCACAATAATTTTCATTATTCGATAATCAAATTCACCATTATATTTTGTTCCCTCAAAAGACATATTCTGAAATTATCGCTCGTTAATAAACCTACCTCACAAACCTTTGGAGTAGTTTTTTAATTAAGACTCTGAGTTTAGAGCGTTTTTTAGGGATTTCGCCATATATTTCTTCTAAATTTTCAGGGATTGCATTTGTCAAAACTGGATAAAGTTGCTGGCCAATAATAGACTTTAATTTATCAATATTATACTGATCGGCAGCTGTCCATGTAAGATTTGCATCAAATACTACAAAATTTATATTAGCACTTTTTATTAACCTACTATTATCTATCCCTTTCGAAATCGGAGGCATAACCACAATAACAAAATCGTTCTTTTTATCCTCAGCAGAAAGATATTCATCATAATTTTCAGCATCATAATAAGCTCTCAAATCCCTGACAGAATCAAGCTTCTCTGATTGCACATTCTCTAAAACATGAGTTGCCAAATCAATTAAACCTACTGAATATCCTCTGTTTTTCATGTCTTTAAAGATATTTACAGCAACCAGATTCTTACCCGCTCCACTCCAATTACTAAATAACTGAATAACAAAATATTTTTCCTTATCATCAAACAAATTTCTTATTTTCTCAAAAATAAAATTATTTGCCTTTTCAGCTACCTGCATCTCTGAAGTATATCTTCTATTATTTTCTATACTATAAGCACCAGCTATTTCCAAACCGGTTAAACGGCTTAAAAACGAAGGGCATTTGATTCTGTTATCAAGCAGTTCTATAATAAACAATCCAGCTATATAAAAAATTAAAGTCATCAGTACCGCTATAATTAAATAGAGTTTCCTTTTTGAAGGAATGGAACTGATTGGAAACTTAGCCGGATCTATAATACGCATATTTGAAATAATATCTGTATTCTGCTCATTTTGAAGGGCTGCATTAAGATTATTCAGAATATTCAGATATTCATTCTCATAAACATTAATTTCTCTCTCGATTCTCTTAATAGTTGCACCAAGCGGAGCATAACGTTTAAATTGCAGCATAAATTCGGCATTTCTATCCTGCATAGATTTAAACATAGCTTTGTTGGTCTCAAAATTTGTAACGGCATCGAGCCAATCGCTCAATACTTTCTGAGATTCTACACCCTGACTCGTACTTTCAATACTATATATAGAATCTAAACATAATTGAAGTTTTTGCTCAAGATCTTTTTTCCGATTATAAAGTTCATCGGCATTAATTTCTTTATTTTTCTCTGGACTCACCTGATATGTCGCAATTGAATTATTGCAGTCAACGAGTTCACTCCGAATCCTGAGAATATTTATATTTTGAAGGTTAATGGCAAATCTTTTTGCAATTTCTGCTTCAAGTTTTTTCAACACAGCTGCAGAAGCTTCATAATTCATTTTAGCTGTTTGAAGCCGTAATTCAATCTCTTCATGTTGTGTAGTTACTTGTTTTGTCTGCTCATCATAATTAATAATATTGTTGTCAACATTAAAACTCAACAACTGATTTTCTGTCTCATCTAATTTACCGGCAATTTCTTCAAGTTTTTTTTGAAAATAATCGACAGCAGAGCTTTTTAAATTGCGCTTAATTTGTCCATAAGTTTTTACAAATACATCTGCAGCTATTTTCACAGTATTGTAACAAACTCCCGGATCACAGGACTGATAAGTAAGCTTAAAAATATCGCTTGAGTTTACCTGCTCTACCTTTATTTTTGAAATTGCTTTTATACTATATAGAGGATGTTCATAATTCAACAATCTGTATAAAAAATTTTCATCACTTTGTTTTATATAGTTACATAAATTTTCATACGTTTTTTGCTCATTATTTTTCACTGCTAGTTTCTTAATATCATCCGGAATCTCTTTTTGTATTTTTCGAAAGTTTTCTTCTGAAATAATTTCCGGAGTAGCTTTCTTTAGCAATAAATGTTGTGCAAGCAATCGTAAACTGACCTCCTGAAACAAAGAGCTTGACTTAAAAATACTCATTATGTTATTATATTCATTCTGAGTAATCAGCTTATCTACTTTTGCAGCACTAACATCTAATCCACTATTAGAGGTCACGCCCGTATAAATTGTCGTATCTGCTGTATATTGCTTGGGAATATTCATAGTAAACAAAAAAACCAGAAGTCCGGCAATAACCGGAAGCATAATTAAGTATTTTAATTTACTTACAAGTAACCCTATAAATTTTAGAATATTCATTTTTTATCGTCTAAATTAATGCCTGATATAATCTGAAGTTTTTTATATTGACCATAAAACTCATTCTGAATTTTATAAAAACTGTCTTCAACTTTTCCTTTCTGAACAATCATGGCATTGTATTCTTCCAATCCTATCAATCCTAACTTTAGATCTCTCTCCGATTTTTGCAAATTTAACGAGAATGCCTGTAACATATCCTGATTTATTTTCATTGCTTTATACAGGTAGTTTACAGTATAATACTGTTCAACAACCATTTGTTGCAACTGGTTTTTCACCTCTTCTTTCTGAAATTTTTTATCTTCAAGATTTTTATTTAGAATTTTCAGATCGTTTTTTCTGCTTGTAAATTTTGAAATAGGAATTCTGAAAGTAATGCCTGCATAATAATTAAATTGCTCCTTATTTGACTGAACGCCCACCTGGTCTATACCATCTGTCGAGAGATCAGTGACTGTTAGTTGATTATACAAACCATATTTTGTATTCGCATCTAAAAACACAAAATCCGTCCAAGATTTCTTCTCTTTCTTAATTTGTTCTTTAACTATCTCTATTTGTCTGTCTGACGCATGTAACAAAGGAGAATTTGTAATTGCTGATTCTAAAAAGAAATTTAAATCAGGAATTTCGTTCTCAATTTTAGTTGTATCTTTTTGTAAGGTAGTAATCGCTGATAAAGAATCTGTTTGGGCAGAAACAATGCTACTATTTATCAAACAAAATAAAAGTGCATATATTATTTTCCTACAAAGCTTATTCATGTTTATTATACGTTTTCGTGTTGAAGCATAGCCGGTATAGTTTTTATTAAAATTTTCATATCAAACCAAAATGAAAATTTCTCAGCATATTCGATATCTAACTGTTTTCTCTCATCTGCAGACATTTTCTTAGCACCGCCTCTTTTAGTAACCTGCCACAAACCAGTAATACCAGCCGGAGCCAAAAATCTTTTTGACCATTCATCTGTCGTCAACATTTCTGCTTCATACAATGGTAATGGTCTATTGCCAACGATAGACATATCACCTTTCAAAACATTAATGAACTGTGGCAATTCATCGATGCTCGTATTACGCAAAAGACGCCCAACTTTGGTTATTCGTGGATCATTAGCAACCTTAAAGAATGCATTCTCACGTTTTATTGCTTTTTGCTTTTTTACTTTTCCTTCCGGTACCAGTCCATCATCCGAAATTAGCACAGGTCCGTTATCTATAAACTCTTCATGCATGTTTGTATCCTCTGCTTCCAAACTTGTATATTGATTTTCCTTTAATAAAGTATCGACTTTTTTATCTGCATCAATATACATGCTTCTAAACTTAAGAAAACCAAAAATCTTATAACCCGTACCTACCCTCGACGCCGAATAGTACACTTTACCTTTAGACTCTAACCTTATTGCGAGCCCAATTAAAATAAAAAATGGGAATAATAATATCAAAACAATTAAAGAAAAGACAACATCAAACACACGTTTCCAATGTGGAACTTTAAACAACACAAGCTGTTCTGCATCCGGACTTAAAAGCTTATCGTAATTCAATCTTATAAACTCAAATCTTTTGAGCAATTTTTCAACATCAAAATCCGCATCAAATACATCGTGGATACCATATTTCAAATAATCATTGGGCCGTTTCAATCGATTAATTGCAAAAACGACTATCTTATTTTTTTCTATTTCCTCTTTAAGATTATTTATCAAGGCTATGTCTTTCACATCGTCAGCAATATCAAAAAGTATCAAGTCTATTTCCGAGATATTACCCCAAAAACCAAGAGGTCTGTCAGTAACCTGTAGATCAAGAACATCTGTTTCCACATTTAGTCTCTCCATCAGTTCGTGATCAGTACCAATATAGATAGCTTTATACTTCATACCAAAGACATTATAAGATGAATAAGAATCTGTATTATCCTTATCCTATTTTAATTTTAAAAGATTTTCAATCCGGGCCAATAACTCTGCCGGATTATATGGCTTCTCCAAATAATCATTGGCTCCTAAGTTGATAAGTTTTATTTTTTCATCACTCTTATCAATACTTGATAACACAATTACCGGAATATGACTAAATGCCCCGCTGCTTTTTACTTGTTCAACAAAATCTTTTCCTCCGAGCACAGGCATCATTAAATCTGTTACAATCAAATCGGGCATAAAACCACTTTGGAGTAGCGCAAGCCCTTCTATTCCATTTTCAGCACTTTGAACTTCATATTTGCTTGACAGTATAGTTTTTGTTAACCGTCTAAACTCTGTCTTGTCATCAATAATTAATATCTTCTTTTTCATAATATGAAATTATTATAATTCTATTGTTAGAAATTCAAAAAGACAAATATAGATTAATCATAAAGATACCCTAGCGTGAAATAACATATTACAATATTTCTAATTTCGACAAGCAAAGATAAAGGATTTGTATTATCCGACAATCGCAAGAATTAAAGGTTTTTTAATAAGCTGCTTGTTACTACCTCCGGTTTGCAAACAAAACACTATAATTGATTACCTGAATTAGCACCCTATAGCAAATACTCTTACAAAGAACCTTCAAAATATCAAAAACAAATGCGCTTTATCCAAATTGCCGACCCCCAAGAAAAACACATTGTTCAAATATAATTATATTTAAAAAATATAGAACATTTTTTTGTCATTTTTTCCTTGCTTGGCCTTAAAACATTATACACAACTAAAAATCATGTATATATAAAAACAAACAACCGCTATAACTTTTCATTAGCAAACCATTTCGATCATATTCATATATATAATTTCCAATTACATAAGTAAGAAAAATTATTACATACAAGCTAGCCAGCAAAGATGAAAAAACATTGCTAAATACCTTAAGAATATCATAAAAATAAAAAAATGCCAGCAAAATAAAATTTCACCAGCATTTTAATACTAAAATTTTAGATATCAATGTTTATATATCTTACTTTCTGTTCGATATCCTGATATATTTAAATACCAATCCACATTTTCAGCCCCATTACTATTCGCCCAGTTTTTAAATAAAAGATAAGCATTTGTAATATCTTCCTTTTCGGCTGGATAATCAAATTGTACCGGAAGATTGATAGCCCAAGGAAGATATTTATCCGACACATAGTACTTTCCTGCTGTTGGGTTTGAGTTATCGTCTTCGGTTCCAAATAAGCTCTCATCTGCCAAATCCGTAGGTTCATAAGTCGGCAAATGAACCTCTTTAGATCTTATTTTATCAATAAAAATAAAAGGATTATATGGAGGAGTTCCTAAATCGTTCACAGCTACCGGAGAGTTTAACTCTATACTCAAATCAAGTTCCTGAGGTTCAACATAGGTTGCTCCAATAGTAGTGTTAACTCCAATACCATTACCCGGATGTGGTAAAATTTTAAAGGCATTATCGAATGCAATTACCACCGCTTTTGATTGTCCGGCCTCTACACCCGTAGATAACAAGTTAACAATATTTTCAGATAAATTTTGGCCTGTCACTGATTTTACATTATCAGGATCTGTATTAAACTGGATTCCAAATCCGTTCACATAAGAGGCTCCGATAGCTCTTAGATTCAGCTTCATGTCAACAACTACAACTTTATTGTTGGCATTTGTAATTTGATTAAAATTATAATCAATGACCATATCATTAAAATCATAATCACCTTTAGAAGGATATAAATCTTCATAAGCCAGCGTACCTACACCATTCTCTGAAGGATAGTAATTGTTAAACGCTTTATCTGGATCATTTGGATATTCATCATATTCGTCACCAACACCATCGTTGTCTGTATCCGATGTTGAAACTATCTTTTGATAAACTCCCGAAACAGCAGTAAACGGAGTAACTGTCGCATAAAAAACAGCATCATTAAAATCATTATCTGAATTTTGGTCCCTACGAATATCTTCAAAACCTAAAAGCAAAAGTTTACGAACATCATCTTTCAAGACAACATTATGTTTTTTAAGACTTGTATTCGATTCCGGATTTAAATTCAAATCAGAATAAAATGTATTATATCCATTCCCAACAGTATAGTTACTCCATGCATTTGATTTAAACATCCATGCGACTGTTGTTCCTGCCGGAAAGATATTCGAATATGTGTTTGTTGCCTTATTATAGTAAAACAGTTGAACTTTATTGCCGGCATAAAGACCGCCTCCACCATTCAGTCCACTACCATTTCCAGAAACATTAGGAAAAATAACAGTAGCATTGGAAATCTGATTTGTAGAACTTGGTTCACTACCCGTAGGATAGGTGTAATACAACAAACTATTTTTATATGAAGCCCCTTCGTGTACGAAAGTCACCCAAACTTCAGCATCCTTTACTAACACAATTTTTGAATCATCATTACTTTGAAAATATTCAGGATGTGTTGTTGGCAATGATTTATATTCAGGAAGTGTTGCATCTATATCATCCAATAATGATTGGCTGATCACGTCATCTGTAGTTAGATAATTGGGGACACCCAATGTATTCCATGATCCCAGAACATAATATTTGTGATCATTAGTTTTTGCAACAGAAGGAATTGTTGTTGCTTTTATTTTTTGTGCGACAGAATTTAATGATTGTTTTTCTACAAAATTACCTCCAATTGTAATTGTAAGATCAGTAGAGGATAGAGCTGAAACAGTACAATTGGGCAATCCAATTTGTCGGGCAAGCACATATAAACTATCTACTGTTGTAGCAGGAGATATTTTACATTCCATCTTGCCGGAAGCATCAGTTACTCCTTTAAAAATCAAATTAGAAGCACTATTTTCAGATAAAGTACCGTTTTCATTCAAAGGATTTGAAGTGTACAGTTCGATATAAGCAGATTTAAATGCATCGTTATTAGCGTCTAAAGCCTGAATACTGACACTATATTCTTTAATGGTCTTGTAATCAAAATCAGAACTTACAAAACCCACCTGAATTTCTTCTAGCTTATTAAGGCATGAATTAAAACCAAGTATCGAGATTAACAAAGCCAAAATAGGGACAATTTTTCTTACAAATCTCATATTATTTATATTTAATAATTTTTAGATTTTAATAAAATCAATTCCCATGCCATAAGAAATATACTACATTTATATACTATAAATAAAGGGTTTACAAAATCAAACAAAATTTTATTTATTCATTTGTGAAGAACTACCCTGAGACACTTATTCATTTTCGAGCAATATCCCATATTTTTGAATTCTTCGATATAAAGCATTCCATTCAATATTGAGCAGTTTGGCGGCCTCAGATTTATTAAAATTACATTTTCTGAGTGCCTTATATATAGTTTGTTTTTCTATCTCTTCTAAATTGTAAATTTCTTCCTTTTCTACGGTTATATCAGATTTTTTTTCTACGGAATTGTTAATTAAAAAGAAGTGGGAAGGTAATAATTCATGTCCGTCACATAAAATCACAGCTCTTTCAATCATATTTCTTAATTCGCGAACATTGCCGGGAAAACTATAATTTCTCAGGAGTGATACACTTTCGGGATGTAAGGTTATATTATTTTTAGATAATTTATTTGAATATTTTTTTGCGTAATAATCAGCCAGTTCCACAACATCTTCGGGCCTTTCCCTCAACGGAGGTAAATAAATAATAAAAGTGGCTATGCGATGGAATAAATCTAACCTGAATATACTCCCATTTGTAATCTCCTGTATCTGTTTGTTGGTTGCAGCGACTATTCTTATATCGAATTTTTGTTCATTTTGGGTTCCTACTTTCACAAAAGTACGATCCTCTAATACCCTTAAAAGTTTCACTTGTAGCCCTTGCGACATCTCTCCTATTTCATCTAAAAACAAGGTTCCTTTATTTGTCGTTTCGAACCAACCGGACTTATCTGCAATAGCTCCGGTAAAACTGCCTTTTTTATGTCCAAAAAATTCACTTTCAAATAATGCTTCCGGAATTGCAGACATATTCACAGCACCAAAAAGTTCATTTTTTCTATCACTTAAATTATGGATTCCTCTGGCAACAAGTTCTTTTCCAGTTCCACTTTCCCCCAAAATCAAAACAGAAGTATCCGGGGTTTGTGCAACCAGCCTCATTTGATTTTTTATTTCCTGCAACTGAGAAGAACTTCCAACAATATCGACTCCAAATTCCTTATCTACAAAATCTTTGAGCTGTTTATTTTTGTTTCTTTCAAAATCAATTGTTTTATTAAGTTCTGCAATTTTACCTGACCTTTCAATAGACATCCAAATATCAGCAGGAGTAAACGGTTTTCTAAAATAGTCGACAGCTCCTTTTCTCATCGCTTCAATAACTGTATCCATATTGCCAGAGTCACTGACGACAATAATCATAACATCAGAAAATTCCGTTTTTATTAACTCTATCAACTGTAGACCATCCATCTCAGGTAACAAATAATCACAAATCACATAATGAATCTTTTTAGTTCGGAGAATTAATAAGCCGGCAGAGGGAGCATCGGCTGTAAAGACGTTAAACCTCTCTTTCAATATCGAACTGGAAAGTTTACGATATACAGGGTCGTCATCTATAATTAATAAATTTTGTTTAGATTCGTACATAACTATTTTTCCAGAGGTAATTTAACAACAATCTTTGTTCCGACATTCAAAGTACTTGAAACTTCGATATGCCCGTTATTTTTTCGAATAAAATCTTTTACCAACATAAGGCCAAGCCCTGTTCCTTGCTCATTAGCAGTTCCAGAGCTTGTATAATGTTGGTTTTCCCGAAATATTTTCCGAACTGTTTCCTCAGCCATCCCGACCCCATTATCGGCAACAGAGATTTCAACACTTGCGGTTTTTCGGATTACTTTTATTTCAATAAATCCACTTTCTTTAGTAAATTTTATAGCATTGGAAATAATATTTCTGAATATCGTGTGTACTGAAACTTCATCACACCAAGCATACACATCCTCATCAACAGCCAGATTAATTTGTATTTTTTTATCTTGCGCATTAGCTCCAAGTAGCTCAATACAACTATGCAACACTTGTTTTATATTTACAAATTGAAAATCCAAAACAATTGTATCCGCCTGCAATCTGGTCCACTGTAATAAACTAGTCAGGAGCGTATTAGTTTCACGGGTACGAATACGCAAGTGATGCATTATTTCCTTAAAGTCTTCACTATTAACATCTATAAAACCTTGATCAATAGCATCTATAGTTTGTAAAATACCTGAAAGCGGGGATCTGACATCGTGTGCAATAATCGAATATAATTTGTCTCTCGACCGAATCATTTCAACAATTGTCTTTTTTGATTCGGCTAATTCAATATGATTCTTGATTCTAACAAGAAGCTCCTCCTGTTTAAATGGCTTTGTTATGTAATCCACACCACCAGCATCAAAACCTTCTACCAAATTTTCCATATGGCTATTGGCTGTAAGAAAAATGACTGGTATATCTTTCCATTTGTCCTCTTGTTTTATCTTTCTGCAAACTTCATATCCATCCATTTCTGGCATCATTATATCTAAAAGAATTAATGATGGAGTATGAACTTTCAGCATTTCCAAACCCTCTTTTCCACTTTCTGCAGTAAGCGTTTTTACCCCATAATTCTCAAGAGACTTCGCAGCCACCAACAAATTCATAGGATTATCATCTATTATTAATACGAGATATTGATCTAATGCTTTCATGTCTAATTATATATAGTTAAGCCTATAAATTTAAATAATTAATGATTGTTTCTTTCAGTTTATTTGAATCGATTGGTTTTGTTAGAAACTCATCCATTCCCGATTGAAGACATTTTTCCTTCTCCTCTTTTAATGCACCTGCTGTCAATCCAATGATAGGAACATGAGTTCCCCTATTTTGCTCAAATTCCCTGATTAAGCAAGTGGCATCATTTCCATCCATTTCTGGCATTTGTACATCCATAAAAACCAAATCATATTCATTATCCCTGAAAAAATTGTAGGCATCTGTTCCCGAACGTGCTTCTGTAAATTCCACATTTGGCAAAAGATTCCCAATCATAGCTTTTGCAAGCATCATATTAAACATGTCATCATCTGCAATCAGAATTCTGAACATTTTATCTTTGTGACCTTTATTTTCTGATAGAACTTTCTTCTCCGTTTTTGAAATATCTGCTATATTTTGAATTTCCAGAAGTACCTTGTATAATTGGTCAAAACTAACTGGCTTTGTAAGAAAATAACTCACCCCAAGATCTTTACATTCTTCATAAAACAGATAATCTTCTGTCAAATTGTGCATAACGACAAACTGTTTATCCAAGGGAGAAATGCTCAGTCGGGAACAAATCATGTCTATTACATCAACACCGGAAGTATTAAAAATATTATTATCGATCAATATGATATTAAAATCATAATTTAATTTTAATATCATTATGGCCTCAAGTGCACTTTCACAATATTCACTTTTGATATTCATTTCTGATAACATTTCAGAAATAATCGTTCCGCTTTTTTTGTTATCATCAATAATTAATATCTGTCCAAATTCATCTGGAAATTTCACAAATTCTTTTTTAGAGAATTCGGTATCTGCCTCAATTGTAAAAAAGAACTCTGTTCCTTTATCTTTTTCACTCCGAAGTTCAATTTTTCCACCCATTTTCCGGGCAATCATATCTGAAATAATCAGACCGAGTCCTGTTCCTCCAAATTTCCGTGTGGTAGAACTATCTGCCTGGCTGAATGCTTTAAACAATTTTTCCCTTTGAGCTTCCGTTATACCAATACCTGTATCCCTTACAGTAAAAGTAAATTTACCATGTTTATCTGTTACAGGTAGATATTCAACCTTTAATTCAACTTCTCCCTGAGCCGTAAATTTGACGGCATTACTCAAAAGATTAGCAAGAATCTGGTTTAACCGGATAGGATCAACGTAAGCAAATTCAGGTAAATCAGCTGGAACATCTAACAACAGTTCGAGTTGTTTTTTTTCAGCAGCCGGACTTATAACTTCAACACATTGACCTAACAATTTCGCCATGTCCGTATTAACGATTTCAAGCTCCATTCTGTTAGCTTCTATTTTAGAAAAATCAAGAATATCATTTATAACTCCCAATAATGCATTGGCACTGGTTGTAATCGCATTAGTATACTGTTTTTGCACATCGGTCAAAGATGTTTGAGTCAGAAGTTCCGAAAATCCGATAACCCCATTAAGTGGAGTTCTTAATTCATGACTCATATTTGCTAAAAATTCAGACTTTGCTTTATTGGCACTTAAGGCATTTTCTTTTTCCTGGATGAGTCCCGTTTCCAGATTCTTTCTCTGGATAAGGTTGATATAAAGTTGTCCAAAAACAGTCAGGAGTGATTTTTCTGCAGCAATATAGTTATGATTTTTTTTCGTTGAATCAAAAGTAATAAATCCAATACATTTATTATCCAACATTAATGGGATGGATATCATGCTCTTAACGCCATGTAATATTAAGTCAGAACGAGATACTCCCTCAAAATTTTCAACATTTCTGATCTCAAATATTTTTCCCCGAATATGCTGATTAACCCATTCCGGCATATTTTCCAAAGGAATTACTTTCAGCTCTTCCTGCAAGGATATCAAAGCAGGATCTCGCCATTCAAAATCGCAGTTACAGCATTTCTTTTCCCAGTCATAGCTAAAAATCATAGCTCGCTCGGCATCAATAAACTGGCTCAGATCCCTCAGAGAAAAGAACACATTCTGATTTATATCGCCTATTTTCATGTTAATGTAATTTAGCGACATATTAACAAGGACATTCTGAAAACGTGTCAGACTTTCCAGCTCTTTTTCCGTTCTTTTCCGTTTGGTTATATCACGGCTAACTCCAATTAACTCGCACTCACCCTGCTGATTGTATTGTAACATGGAAGACACTTCTACCCAAACAAAATGGCCATCTTTGTGTTTTTGCCTTATTTCATCAATACTATAAACTGTTTCTTTTCCTAATGCAAAAAAATTTAATGCATTACTTGAAATCAGTTTATTCATCGTTACAATTGATTCATTATCAAGACTATCACTCAGTTTCTCTGACATTGCGTCCTCAACTGTAATTCCCCTCAACGACTTTACAGCTGAACTTATAAATGTATATCTTTTCTTATTCAGGTTGTAAACCCAAATTACATCAGATGAGTTTTCAGTAATTAAGCGGTACTTTTCTTCACTTTTTCGGAGAATATCTTCTGTTTCCTTTTGCTTTGTAATATCAACCGCAATAACAATATGCCGTTCTGTTTTCCCATCATGATTTTTTACCGGATAAATGCGTGCATGAATCCAACGGTACGCATCATTCACTTTCTTTAACCTGAATTCTGCATCAAAATCCAAATTCTGTTTGTACCCATTAAACTTATACAATAAATCATCGACATCATCTTTATGAATTATATTGTAAAAAGATTTAGAGTCGTGATAAATAATATCCGGTGTCAAACCGGTTATTTTTTCAAAAGCTGGACTGATATAAAGAAATTTCTCACAATTAGCATCCAACAAACAAAATATTTCACTTATGTTTTCAGTAATATCTTGTAACTGGCGGGTAACGTTTTGGATATCTCTTTCCTTTTGTTTCAATTGAGTTACATCCTCCTTAATGGCCACATAGTTGGTAATCAGACCAGATTCATTCCTTATGGGAGAAACTACCGCTCTTTCCCAATAAGTATCTCCATTGGCTTTTCTGTTGCAAAATTCACCATACCAGTCATTACCAGCCGTAATTGTGGTCCAAAGGTCATGATAAACTTCCGGTGGAGTATTTCCTCCCTTTAAAATACGAGGATTTTTACCCAAAACAAAATTCTTCTGATATCCTGAAACCTGGACAAAATTCGGATTTACATATTCAATATTTCCTTCAGTATCTGTAATAATAACAGAAACAGAACTTTGTTCCACCGCATGAGATAATTTACGGACTTTATCTAATGCATTTTTTCTACTCGTTATATCACGTGAAAATCCTGTAAGACCAATAATTTCTGAATTTGCATTATAAACCGGAGCTTTATAAGTTTCAAGCCATCTTTCTGATTTATCATTAACCGATATTTTTTCCTCTGTAGTTACTGTTTTGCCGGTCCGAAAAACAATATTATCCTCATCAATATGTCTTTTTGCAATTTCCTCGGTCCAAACATCTCCATCATATTTTCCAATTAATTTTACAGGATCTGCAACACCGCACAAACTGGCATAAGCCTTATTAGCAACAACATATCTTCCATCAATATCTTTAATCCAGATAAATCCCAACTGATTAAAAATGACCGACTCTATTGAAAAACCAAGAGTTGACAATTCATTCAACGAACCACTTTTTCCTGTTAGCAACAGATCATGTTCAACATTAATTAACTCATCATATACTGAATTTCCGGAATCAATATTTGCATTAAAGACAATTTTCTTTAACCTGCTTATTATATCCAATAATTCTAATTCTATTGATCCTTTGTTTTTCATATATAACGAATAAATAATTCAGTTTTAGCTGGCAATTCAATTTATCTTACAAGCATTTTATAAGCCTGATCTGAAAAATCGGTAGAAATACAAACAATATAAACACCTAAATTCATTTCTAACGGATATGATAGCACAGGTTCTGTTGAATTAACATCTTCATCATGAAATAAAAGTTGTCCGTTAATTGAATAAACCTGTATTTTGTTTATTTTATCTCCAAAACTATTATCAATAACAAATCCTGATTTATCGGAATTTGTATATACTTTAATCATTCGCCGGGCTTCCGAATTATTATCCTGTTCCTCAATCTCAAAAGCTCCTATATCTGTACAGCTTCCCAGAACCCGGCCATTATTATTAAAGTCATAATAAATCCCCAGATCGCTTACATCTATCCCTTTATCAAAAACGTCCAGAGTACAAGTATAATCATATATATCTTCCGGATCTGAATAATCGATATAAGGAGATAAATGATAACTAAAGTAGTTATTTCTTATATCAACGTCTACATTTGTGTTATAATACACGTAACTATTGTATATAGTATTATATTTGCCGATTGATCCGGGTTTTAAAATAAGATTGTTATATATCTTATTATTGGCAGATTCATCACTATAAATCCGGATGCCATCGGTTGCCGGACGGATAATTGTATTGTTTATAAAATAAAACGATTCGCCTGCTATTGTAGCCCTGTCATCACAAAAAATGCCATAGGCACTGCCATTAGGAACCGAATCGGTAAAATTATAACCGGGCTGTACAATGATATTATTTGAGACCGTAATATTCCCAAGGCCAAAAATATTGATTCCGTTTCCACTTCCGTTCACCAACAAGTTATTATAACATCTTCCGGTAGAACCGGCCCCAAACTGAATTCCTGAATTTTGAAAAGTAACACTTCTGTATCCATAGTTGTACAGTTTATTGTTGTAAACTTCACAATCTTCGTCGGCACAGCTAATCTGAATTCCATCAAAGCCACAACGTTCGATCAAATTATTATATATTCTTACACCTTTAAGAACATGTGGATACACTACCGTATCTCTTCCGTTACATTCCATTGTGTAACCGGTGTAATATGAATGCCCGATATAATATGCTTCGCCATAAGTATCATGAATATAATTATCATGATACGATGTATTGCGCATCACAAAATTATCTCGTGTAGACTTTCCCTCACAATCGGGTTGTGTCAACGAAAAGATACCGGCAAAGCCAGTATTGGATATTTCAACATGATCGACTTCAAAATCAGTAGATAGTCCATCGAAACTTATACCATTTGTTCCTACAGGTGTTTCATTAATTTTAATACCATAGTCAACTGCCGTATCTCCAGTACCGGTAATTCTAAAAAAAGAACAATTATAAAACTGAATCCCAAAATAATGTTCAACCGTATTAATATTTACGATTCCATCATCATTAACTATAAAAATTCTACGAATAGAATCACCATGAATATTAGCAAAGCGCAAATGGTCTCTAACCCCTGGAACTATACAAATCGTATCACCCGGATTTATGTCAAAAATATTTCCATCAACATTGGTTATATCAAGACCGACTGTGACACGATTTCCACTTTTCTGAACGGAATTCTGACTTGACATTTCTCTGTTAATTAAAAATATTAGCAAAACTATCAATAATATTTTAAAGTTGTCTCTATTTAACATTATATTTCAATAATTATTCTTTCAATAACCTGCCATTCTTTTTTTAATTCTGTAAGTAAATTTGGTATTATTTTCATATTTTCTGAATTTGATTCTATTTTAGAGGCTAGTTCTGCTAAATTTAAGAACTCTAGATTCAAACTGCTTCCCTTAATTTTGTGAGCCGTTTTTTTAATCTGATCTTGATTCTTTTCGATAAAAGCCTTTTCAATTTCAAGTAAGTATTTAGGAAATTCTGTTTCTGCAAGTAAAAGCATATTTTTTACAACACTCTTATTATTTCCGGTCTTCTCAAGAAGAATTTCGCGTCTGAAATGTTCACTCTCTTCTGCTTCCGGATTTATTGCCGATTCCTGAACATCCGAAATTTGTAAATATTGATATAACTTACTCTGAAGTTCATTTTTATCAATCGGCTTTGCTAAAAAGTCATTCATACCGGCATTGAAGCAAACCTCTCTTTCTTCTTTAGTTACTCCTGCCGAAAGAGCGATAACAGGTACATTTTTAAGATGCTCCATCTTCCTTATTTCTTTGGTTGCAACAATACCATCCATAACAGGCATTTGCACGTCCATTATAATAAGCTCAGGCTTATTTTCCGATAATATTTTTAGTGCGTCCATTCCATTCACGGCCTTAAAAATATGAACTGCCGGCAATATATCTTTCAAAATTCTAGTAATCAACAACATATTAATATCCGTATCTTCAGCAACCATAATGCTTACAGGTTTTTCTGAAACAACAGTATCTTTATTCTCATTAAAAAATTCTAATCTGGCAGTGTTTTTTCCAGATTGTTTGTTGTTGATATTGTATAAATAAAGAAATAATTCATCTGCTTTCACTGGTTTAGTCAGCATGAATTTAATATTCAATTCTTTCGATTCTTTGTATACAGAAAGATTATCAGCTGAACTGTGAAGCAAAATGACAGGCAAACTTTTGGCTTTTTTTATATCCGAATTTCTCAGAGCTCTAATCGTTTCAATCCCATTTAAATGAGGCATGTGATAATCAACTATCATAAGATCAAAATCATTTGCCGGATTAGAATCAAGCCATGTCATCACTTTCATCCCACTTTCAAAACCAACCGTTTCAATTCCCCAGAATTTAAAGTTATGTTCCAAAATCATTCTATTTTTACCATTATCATCAACAATCATCACTTTTCTGATTTTATCTAACTTTTGCTTATTTATCTCCAAATCTTCCACTTCATACTCAGTTTCGATGGTAAAGCGAAAAGTAGAACCTTTTTTATAAGTACTTTCAAATGATATGAAGCTACCCATTTTATGAGCCAGTGAATTTGAAATGATTAATCCAAGTCCTGTACCGCCATATCTTCGTGTAGTGGATGTGTCAGCCTGGGAAAAAGCTTTAAAGAGTTTATTCTTATCCTCATCTTTAATACCAATACCTGTATCACGTATTCCAACTGTAATTTGAACCTTTACATCTGAAAGTTTACGGAAAGTAGCGACAAGCTCGACTTCCCCGTCATTTGTAAATTTCACAGCGTTTCCAATCAGATTTACTAAGATCTGTTTAAACCGAATTGGATCAACCTTAACATATCTTGGCATATCAGGCTGAATGTTTAGTAACAACTCCAAACCCTTTTTAGCTGCATTAACTTTTACAATATCCGTAGTATCTTGTAACAACTGAATAATATCGGTCTGGACAAGTTCTAAATCGAGCTTACCTGCCTCAATTTTCGAAAAATCAAGAATATCGCTGATAACTCCAAGCAATGAGTTTGCCGAAGTTATAGCATTATCAAGGTAATCTTTTTGAACTTTGGTAAGCGGAGTATTTCTAAGTAAATCAGTAAATCCGATAACACCATTTAACGGAGTACGGATTTCATGGCTCATATTTGAGAGAAATTCTGTTTTTGCAACGTTTGCTGCTTCAGCCATTTCTTTTGCCCTTATTAACTCAGCCTCTGTTTCCGCCCTCATTAAAGCATCGCCTAATGTATTGGCTATAACTTTCAGAAGTGCAATCTGTTCATTATCCCAATGCCGTTTTTCTCTCACCGAATCAAAACCAATCAACCCGATAAGGTCGTTATTAAATATTATCGGCAAACAAATAATCGATTGAATTTCCTGACGTATAAAATCTTTTTTCTCGGCGGTAGCCTCTTTAGGCAGTTCATTTATATCATAAATCTGAATAATTTTCTTTGACATAACCTGCTGTTTCCACCACGGAAAATCATTCATAACAACATCTTTGATCGAGTCCTTCTGAGAACTAATGCCTGATGCACACCATTCGTGTGTATTGGTTTCCTTTTCCGTATCTTTGGTATATCGTAACAGATAACTGCGGTCTACATTAAAAAATTCGCCCATTTGTTTGAGCATCTGATTTACTTTCTGCTCAATATTGCTATTTGTCGCTGAAACAAAGTCTGATGATATATCACTGATAAGTTTTTGAAAAAGAATTTGGTCTTTCAGCAAATCATTATTTATTTTTCTGTTTCGCACATTGACTATCATTTGAGCAAACACCTGTAATAGGGTCACTTCTCTTTCTGAATATCTGTGCACAAGCCTGATTGAATCAAAGCCTACAAAACCCATATATTTTTCTTCCAAATAAAGAGGTATACAGATTGAACTTTTCACCTGTTTAGCTTTAAGGTATTTGATTATTTGAGAGTCAGACTCAATTTTGTCAACATCCTCAATTACATAAGGCATATTCTTCTTATGAGCTTTTATTAAATCATTAAAATTCGATTGCTGTGTTCCAATTTCAGTGGGAATTCCCTTCCGACACCATTCATAAGTATTGATATAGCTATTATCTTTTCCTGATTTTTCATAAATATATGTTCTGTCAGAATTGACAAAAACACCAACATCTTTTAATGATTTGTTGATTTCATTATCAAGAGTTTCAATCGATGTATTAATGTATTTTTCTGCAATTTCGACCAACAATTCCTGAAGAGAGGACATTTGTTTCAATTCGGTAATATCGGAAAAAACCGTAAGTATAAACTTCTTCCCAAGATTTTCAATGACTTCGCAAAACAAAACTCCCGATAAAAGATGATTATTTTTAGTCTTCATCTTTAATTCAAAATTACCATCCCGCCCTCTCTGGCAAAGTACATCCATTAGGTAATCCGTATTTTGCCAATCCGGATACAAATTCAATTCTGATACGGTATTTCCAATACACTCATCTTCGGTATAACCGGTTTTCTGTAGAAATGCTTTGTTTACCTCTGCAATCTGAAGATTTTCAATAGAAAGTAAGGCCATAAGAGTAGGATTACTGTCAAAAATTTTATTAAATTTTTGTAATGCTGCCCGTTCGTTTGTCAGGTCTTTTGAAATACCGAAAACACACTCTGCTCCATTCCATTTTCCTCTCCAGATACGGGTCTCTACGGGAATAACAGAGCCATCTTTTCTGACAAACGGAATTGTGCATGATTGTTTTTTCCCCCGTAATATTTCATTAAAAGTAATTGAGGCCTGACGTTGTTCTGATTTAAGAATAAGATCTAAAACATGCAACTGTGTAAGTTCTTCCATGGGAATGTTCATATTGTTACACATTGCACTATTCGAAAAAATAATACGCCTTTCTCCGTTACAAATAAAAACCATATCGTTCATAGTTTCGAAAAAAGAACGAAAATTTATTTCACTTTCTCTTAACGATGATTCTATCCTCTTTCTTTCTGAAATATCAAGAATAAATCCCCTGATACCTATGATCTTCTTATCGGCATCCATGATATTGGCAGTGTATGACAAAACATCAAACTCTTCGCCATTACTTTTCACAGCTGTATATTCGTGAAAAGTACCTTTTCCCCCATCAAAACGTTCATTCAAACGGGCTAGTACCTTAACTTTATCTCCAGGACTTATGAAATCCAATATATTGAGTCCATGATAATCGCCATCAAAAAAACCAAACTTTTCAAATCCATGCCTGTTGACATAAGTCAGATTGCCGTATCTGTCTGCTTCATAAATTACTTCCGGGAAAATTTCAGTAAGTTCTTTAAATCTTTCTTCACTAGTTTTTAAAGCGTTTTCGGTAATAATCCGGCTTGTGATATCATGCAAAATAAATATTTCTCCAATGATAACTCCGGCATTATTACATAACTTATTGTATGTTACAGTATATGTTTTGCCCTCAATATCAGCTTCGGTATTACAATACGGACATTTAACATCTTTGTCTGAATTTCCGAGTAACAATTCTTTTATATTCTTTTTTCCCCGGAATGAATCCGTTTTCATTAGCTTCTCAGCAGCAGGATTCAAACTAATTATTTCCGAATTTAAATTAAGTGTAAAGATTGCATCTGGAATGCTTTCAAATAAAGAATTAAGAATCAGAGGCTTTATATTAAATATATTTTCATTAAACACACCTATAATTAAAATAATACCCATTACCAAAAATCCCAGGGGAGTTAAATCGACAAAACCCATAGGATGATATCCAAAAGCATATATGAGGCTTACCAGAAAAGGAATAAGGGAAGCAAACAAAATATATCCTACCGCATGTCTGGCTTCTCGCTGTACTTTTGAATACATTTTGAATAATATCACAACTCCTATAAATATGAGTGAATAAGAATAAACGAGATGTATATAATAAAAAACACCCGGAGAGAAATGATGATACCAATAACCAAAAGCATAACCTAAATCAGAACTTTTATAAAATAAATGCTGGTAATCATTGGTAGCCTGTATCAAAAAAGTCAATACAGGAACAATAGAAATCAAAATCTTAAATTTGTTAGTTAGCTTATTTTCATTTCCGCTATAACGCAAAACATAAAATAAGTACAACACCGGAATAGAAACGATTCCGGCATACTCTAAAGTAAGACAGATCCTGATTGCCCAAAAGGCAGTGGCCGCAATTTCTAATCCGTAAAAAAAAGACCAGACAGAAGCACCACATAATAACAAGCTTAATGTTCTGGAAATCGCATCATTCTTACGCCGAAAAGATAACGCTGCTAAAAAAACGGAAATCAGCGCAGATATGAGATATATAAAACTTAAAACACTGGGATTCATAAAATGTTATATTGAGTCCTTATTTATTTGATCAACAACTGATTTCAGGGTCACGATTACATTATTGGCCTTTAATTTCACATCATCATTTATCTGACCATCCTTATCTAACGCTTCAAGGTATCTTATATCTTCATATAGCGAGCTTATTTCTAAATTATCCAAACTTGGCTTTATCTTATGGGAAACCCTTTTTATAATCTCTATATTATTTATTTTTATAGATTGCTCTATCTGTTCAACTGTTTCATTAGCTAATTTTACAAATAGTTCCAACATACTATTTACAAAAGATTTATCTCCACCACCCAGTGTTTCAATCTGTTTGGTACTGTATAGATTTACATTTTTTGATTTCATATTTTCTTTTTCACTATTTATATTGTCAATTTCGGAATTTATTACAGGCCGATTCATCTGCCGCAAATTATTTTCTATTTTCATATATAAATCTTCCTCTTTATAGGGCTTAATCAAAAAGTCATTCATTCCTGAATTAAGATATTGATCTACATCATGTTTAAAAGCATTGGCTGTTAAGGCAATAATAGGAGTCTGTTTCTTTAATTCGTTCCGAATTTTCATAGTTGCTTCCACACCATCCATAACAGGCATTTGTATATCCATAAGAATGATATCAAACCGCCCCGATTTAATTTTCTCAACAGCTTCAATGCCATTGGAAGCCTCTGCAACAATACATTGTGCCTGTTTAAGGCTTTGGCGGGCAATAAACCGATTCATGTCATTATCTTCTACTATCAGAATGTGAGAGCCTGAAATATCATAGCTTTTAGTTGTTTTATCCAGATTAACAAGCTTATTTTGATTTCCGATAGGGAAACTCACATCAAAAGTGATTTCAGTGCCTTTCCCTTTCTCACTTCTAAAAGTAATCGTGCCTCCCATCAACTCTATAATCTCCTTTGAGATACTCAATCCTAACCCGGTACCTTCATATATACGATTCGACCGACTGTTTTCCTGAGTAAATTTATTGAAAATCTTCTGCTGAAAATCCAAGCTCATTCCAATTCCTGAATCTTGCACTGAAAATTCTATTTTTTGGTAAGTATCTGTTTTAGCAACAGAGCTTATATGTAATCTGATAAAACCCTCATCGGTAAATTTTAGCGAGTTACCAAGAAAATTAATCAACACCTGGCTAAGTCTTACCGGGTCTCCAACAAGAGCCTGACAAATTTGAGGATCAACCTCAAAAGTCATGTTAATTTTTTTAGATTGTGCACGCGAAGATAATATGCTTTTTACATTAGCAACCAATGTATAAATATTAAAATCAATATTCTCCAATACAAATTCTCCAACCTCTATTTTTGACATATCCATCACATTATTTACAATTGACAGTAAATGATATGATGCAGCTTCAGAGTGTTCCAGATATGTCCGCTGATTCTTTGTAAGATTCTCTTTGCTCAACTCTCTTATCATTCCTATGATTACATTAAGTGGAGTCCGGATTTCATGGCTCATATTAGTCAGAAAAAGTTCTTTTGCCTTTGCTGCATCCTCGGCAAGATTCTTTGACAATTCAAGATCTGATTGTATTTTCTTCTGGGAAGTTATATCCAGAAATACCGATATCGTACCAATAAGCTCTTTTTTATCATTATATTGTGGTGCACCATTTATCAACCACCAAACTTTTTCACCATTTTTTTTTCTGAAGACCATCTCAATGGCCGGTATATTAATAGATTTAAGATAACTCCTTTTATAGTTCAACAAATCCTTTTTTTTGCCTGGTATCACAAATTCAGCAGCATTTTTTCCTTTGAGTTCTTCCTGCGTGTAACCAGACATATTACAAAATTGTTTATTAACATCCAGAACATTATTGAAGTTGTCCATCAGAACAAATCCTAACTGCATATTGGATATAATATTACGATATTTCTCTTCCTGAGAAATCAAAAAATTCTGACCTCTTTTCCTGTTTTCGAGATTAACCAGCATTTCTGCATAAATCTGCAGCAACTGTTTCTCTATTTCCGAGTATGGATGAATATGACTAACATAATCAAATCCAACAAATCCGATTAATTCTCGTTCATCAATAAGCGGAATAGTTATTAAACTTTTAATATTTTGAGGTTCAAGATGTGCACGTAACCCATTTGGACCATCTTTAGCAAGGTCGTCAATATCTTTAATTATAAAAGGTAAACCGTTCTCATGTTGTTCTACTAAATAAGCTAACGTATCAAGAGGCACTTCCTGAAGATTTTTTATTTCGGAAAAAATTCCGGTACGGACCCATTCGTATGTATTAGTGCATGTATTATTGTCTAAGTCATAATCAAAAATATAAGACCGATCGGCACCGACATATTCACCCAGTTCCATAAGTGACTGGTTAATAACATCTTCTGTGCTTTTTACATCTATATTAATATAAGTTGTTGATATTTTGATTAATAGTTCCTGGAGTTTTATCTGATTATTAATAATCAATTCATGCTGTTTGTTTTCTGAGATATCCCGTACAACACAGGTAAGCGCATTTTCGGAATTTAGGGTCATTCGTGTAACCGTTATTTCGTACCATCTCTGCCCTTTTTTATGATTAACACAGAATTCTATTTTAGAAGTTTCACCACTCTCCAGACAATGATAAAAAACGGGGATAACTTCGTCTGTAACTTCTTTATTAGTTATTACATCCTGAAATTTTTTATATAAAATACTATCTATCGAATTAACTGAAAAATCAAAATTCCGATGATAATGATATTCTATAAAATTAAGCTGATCATCCAAAACAAAAACCACATCATTCATACTTGCAATTAATGCAGCTTTTCGCTCTTCGCTTTCCTTTAGTTGTCTCTCTATTTCTTTACGTTCTCTTATTTCTATAAAGCTCTCCAGTAATTTTACCTTCCCGTTTATATGAATGGTTTTAATTGTCTTCAAAACAGGAACTGCACCTCCATTTATATCATACATAACCCTGTCTGAATTGTCAATTATATTAAATCTTTCACAAACAGGACATTCTCCATATTTTGCCGGACATATAAAGTTATGACATTGCTTTCCGATTATATCTTCAGGAAGAGCATTAAACATTTTAGCTGCAAAACTATTTACAGTTTCGACAATACGGGTAACCGGATCAACAATCATAATTCCCAACGAAAGATTTTCAAGCAGAGCACGTTGATAGCCTTCATTTTGCAATATAATTTTTTCCTGCAGTTTTCTTTCTGTTATATCCGTATCACTTCCCCTGAATCCAATATATTCCCCATTGGGGCTATACATAGGTGATCCGTTCGTTAAAAGCCAAATTGTATGCCCATTTTTATGATATACTTGCATCTCCATGTTTACAATTGGCTGCTGCTGTTTCATCATTTTATGCAGTAACTTTCTTGTGTTACTCCGGCTTTCACTTGTCAGCATATCATAAAAATATTTTATTCCGACAAGTTCGCCCGGTGAATAGCCAAGCACCTTTTCAACTACTGGAGTAATATAAGTATACATACCATTTACATCTAACTCCCAGGCAATTGTTCCTGACTGTATTGCAAGCTGTTCGTAACGATTGTTGCTGTTTTTCAACTCCTCTTCATATCTTTTCCGTTCCGTAATATCCCGTGCAATCCCGGTAATATAAGTTTGTCCGTTAATAACAGAATATTTTACGGTCATTTCCACAGGAAGAGATTTTCCCGTTTTGCGGTTAATCTGCATCCCTTCTGTCCTAAAAAACTTATTCAGTCTCAACTGCTCAACATAAGAATTCCAACTGGCAACATTTTCTATATTAGGCTCAAACTCCCACGCTTTATAGTTTCGGACATCATCCTTGTTTACTCCAAACCGTTCGGCAGCCTCTTGATTAATATAAAACATCTGACCATTTTCGAATGCAATTTGCACTGAATCAGAGAGGTTATCAAATAAGTCACTGAATATTTGTAATTGTTCCCGGTTTCTTTTCTGTTCTGTAAAATCGATACCAAGCCCAACTATCCCGTTTATATTTCCATCTACATCTTTTAAAGGTACTTTTGAAATAATTCCCCATCTGTTATTGCCAAGATAATTTTCTTCATTGAGTATCGAAGTATCTCCATTTAGCACTTTCTCATCCTCTATAAAAAACTTTTCGGCCATTTCGCTGTCAAACAATTCATAATCTGTTTTCCCCAGAACTTCGTCTTCACTCTCTACCCCAAGAAATCCCAGTTCTTCATTATTGACCAATGTTTTACGTAACTTGTTATCTTTCACGTATATACGTACAGGGATATTATCTATAATAGTACGTAGCAACTGTCTCTCCCGGGTTATTGCCTTTTCAAATTCTTCTTTTTCTTTTTCTATTACAGACTGAGTCAGCACCTTGCCAGAATAACTGATTACATGTGTAAGATCATTAATAAACATATCAGACAATGGTTTCTTCCTCCCTAATATAAGAAAGCCATAATCATTAATTTTAAATATATAAAATATATCATCGTTAACTGTATATTTAAGAAATGCCTTATCAACAAATTCCCGTTTATGGGTTGCAATATAAAATTTGAGGGTATCCCACAAAGGATTAGTTAAAAACATGTGAGGCAATATATACTTATTTTCCAAATTCTGACCTTGCAGCGCAAAAATCCCGGCCAGAAAACAATTCAATTTTCTCAAATAAGCCATTAAAACTTTTCGCAGTATGCTTTGTTCGTCATCCTTGATGTCTGAAGCATAAACAAGTTCCAGCAAAATCTCTTTATTTATATGTTCTTCTTCCATACAGCAATTGCAACAGTATTATTGTAAATATCTAAAAAATGATCGCCCCGGTTAGCAATCTCCCCCAATGACAACATACCAAAAACTTTGGTTCCGCTTCCAATAATATTCAGTTCCTGATTAAAATCATCTCCAAGATACAATGCGCGGGCGACACAGTTGATACAAAACGTACAATAGTCTTCGGTTTTAAAATCTTCGAACGGAGAACGGGCCATTTCCATTGCTTCCCGTGCAGCATTCCACAAATCCTCTTTAGTAGCCTGCATAACAGAAACATATTCTCCACTATTTATTCTATCACTGCATATCAGCACATCGTCATTAACATCAACTACTTCACGGATTGTATAATCTCCATCTATTTTGAGAATTCCGAAAGGATTAGATTTATACGTCCTGAAAAACTCTTTATCAATATCTTTTCTGCCGGTAATTTCCCTGATAACATTTTTATAAACCGGATAGGCCGGTTTCAAGTTTATTGTGACTACAGTATTATCAACTGCTTCTGTTATTTTAAGGGTAGAAGATATACTTTTCCAACCATTGGCTATTGCAAATGAAACTGATCTTTGAGATATACCAAATAAAGCTACATTAGAATTAATCCCTTTATTGCTAATTACGCAGGGAATTGACCGAAATGATTTGCTGCCACAAGCTCCACCAAGATATTTCACACTTATACCGAAATAATTAAACAAACATTCGATAAATTCATCTTTTCTTTTACCTCTTGCATCCAAAAAGACGTATAGTGTTTTATTTTCTTCCGAATATCCGGGAATATGGCCACACATTGTTTCATAACATTCTATAATAGAATAATTTAAATCAAACTCATAAACATCAATTTTATTTTCTACCGGAATAAGCACCACCCCGGTATCTTTCAATTCCGATTCGAATATTATCTGTGGAAAAACTCCTCCAAGTATCGTTTTAGAGCTATTTTTAATTGCATGCTGAATTTCTTCATCCATACAATCACTATTTTCAGCCATTAAAATAATGATTGATTGGAAATTTACAGCTTTATTGAATTCATCTAACTTATGGATGAAATCTACTTTATTTCTTGCAAAAATCGGTTTCATTTACATACTTCTTTATGTTAACAATCAAGGATAGTAGCTAAACAAATATAAAAGTCAATTAAACCAGATTATAAAAATAAGAACAAATATAAATTAACCTCTCGTAATAGAAATTACGATTCAATTAACAATACACTGCACTAAGATAAAATATATTTAATAATTTCTACAAAAAAAGAATAATTAATTATAGAAAATATTCAGAATATAAAATGTTATAGGTTTAAGTCTGATTATTTGACTGTATAATAGAGTATATATTAAAACTACAATGCAAATTGCGTCAAACAAAAAATTAGAAGCTACATGTTCATAGCATTTAAAATGTCATATTTTTTAGTACACAATACAAATATTAATTTTAAAGCATAGAAATATTAACCAACTAATCATTCTTCATACTTTCATGCTCACTTAAAATTTTGTATATTTGCAGATTCTGAAAACAATATAAAATGGCAAGAATTCTGGCTATCGACTATGGTCAAAAACGCGTTGGTTTAGCAGTAACGGATCCGCTTCAAATTACAGCGAACGGACTTGACACTGTTGCCTCACATGAAGTGCTTGACTATATAGGCCGCTACATAGAAAAAGAACCGGTTGAAAAATTTGTTATTGGTCTGCCTAAACAAATGAATGGTCAGGATTCTCAATCCATGCAGTACATAAAACCTTTTGCGGTAAAGCTTCAAAAAAAATTTCCCGATATTGAAATAATCTATGTCGACGAACGTTTTACCTCGGTTTTGGCTCATCAAACAATGCGGGATGCCGGACTTAAAAAAAAAGACCGCCAAAACAAGGAACTGGTGGATAAAATATCTGCAACCATTATATTACAGAGCTATTTAACGAGCAATATTTAGACATTTAATCCTGATAAAAACACGTTATAAACTAAAAAATATATTTCAAAAAATGATTCTCCCTATTTATACTTATGGTACAGCGGTGTTACGAAAAGTAGCTGAACCAATCAGTAAAGACTATCCGGGTCTCTCCGAGCTTATTCAAAACATGTTCGAAACCATGTATTATGCAGATGGTGTCGGGCTTGCTGCACCTCAGATAGGCCTCCCGATACGTTTGTTAGTTATCGATCTTGTTCCATTTAAAGACGAAGATCCCGAACTGGGAAGTTTTAAAATCGCAATGATTAATCCACAAATGCTCGAATTCAGTGAAAATAAAGTTTCCGGAGAAGAAGGTTGTCTGAGCATTCCGGGCATTCATGAAACTGTAATGCGTTCACAAAAAATACGTATCCAATATTGGGACGAAAATTTTGAGGAACATACCGAAGAATTTGAAGGCTACAAAGCCAGAGTTGTTCAGCACGAATACGATCATCTCGAAGGAAATCTTTTCACCGATAGAGTATCTCCGATTCGTCGCCAGTTGCTGAAATCGAAACTTACGAATATCGTAAAAGGAAAAACTGCAACCCAGTACAAAGTAAAAACTGCCTAAAAAAACATTCACGACCGGAACAAAATACAACAAAAAGTTCCGGTTGCTTTTTATGTTTACCTATGACATACGAAGCTACACTCGATTATCTTTATGTCCGGCTTCCTGTTTTTCACCAGATTGGCGCAGCAGCTTATAAACCCGGTTTAGATAATACCATCAAACTATTAGAGGCTTTAGGAAATCCTCATAAAAAATTCCGAAGTATACACATTGCCGGAACAAACGGGAAAGGATCTGTGTCCCATATCCTTTCAGCCATTTTTCAGTCGGCAGGGTATAAAACAGGGCTTTACACCTCTCCCCATTTGGTCGATTTTGGCGAGCGCATTCGCATAAACGGCCAGATGATTGAACAGCAATATGTTATTGACTTTGTCGAGAGTAACAAAAAGCTGATTGAAACAATACAACCGTCTTTTTTTGAAGCGACAATGGCCATGTCTTTTTGCTACTTCGCCGATATGAAAGTAGATATTGCTATCGTTGAAGTTGGCCTCGGAGGCCGGTTAGACAGCACCAATATTATTACTCCTTTACTATCGGTTATTACCAATATCAGTTTTGACCATACTATTTTTTTAGGCAACACACTGGATAAAATTGCTTTTGAAAAAGCCGGCATTATAAAAGCTGGAGTTCCTGTTGTTGTAGGAGAAACCTTGCCGGAAACAAAACCTGTTTTCGAAAAACAGGCTCACATAAATAAAAGTCCGTTGTTTTTTGCCGATGAGAATATTCGGTTTTCAAAATACGAATCAGGAAAAATGTGGTGCAAAACGGTTTCAGGAACGGAATTCGTCTGCGGACTTACCGGAGAATATCAGTTGCTTAATCTTGCAACACTACTTAAAGCAGTTGAGGTATTCCGGCAGAATTGCCCAGACAATTTACAATTAGGCGATATGGCGATCTTCAATGGCATTGCGAATGTTGTTGAACTTACAGGCTTACGCGGACGCTGGGAACAACTATCCTCCTCTCCTGCCATTGTTGCTGATACCGGACATAATGTAGCAGGCTTATCATTCGTTGTCGAGCAGCTTAAACATCAGATATACAGCCATCTGAGAATCGTTATCGGCATGGTAAACGACAAAGATATCGACCACGTATTAAAATTATTGCCTGTAAATGCCCGTTATTACTTTACACAGGCTTCGGTATCACGGGCACTACCGGCAACAGAGTTATCTGAAAAAGCCTATCAGGCCGGATTGACAGGAAAAACTTTCGATACTGTTCAGAAAGCTGTAAATGCAGCCATGTCGGAAGCTTCACCGGATGATTTTATATTCATCGGAGGAAGTAATTTTATAGTCGGAGAAGCCTTAAAATTATTCTGAACACACCTGTAAAGACAGAATTCTATTTAAATAGGATTATAAATCTCTTGTTCTGTGTAAGTTTAATCAAATACATAATTATGAGAAAAATTATCAATTTACTGATCATTACACTACTACTTCTTCCGACAATATCTACGGCACAGCCTCAGGGAAGCCGACAGCCAACCTATTCCCGGTATTTTTTGAGAGGCTCTGTCGTTACCAAAGATGGAAAAACTATTAATGGAAAAATTCTTCATATCAAAGATAACCAAATTTCATCCCGCTGCATCTTCCATACCAGCGAATATGCCGACAGAGAAGAATTTTCACCGGAACAACTTCAATCATACAGGCTTGAAAACGGACAAAAATTTGTCAGCCGCGAAATACAAGCCAATGGACATAAATTTAAAGCATTTCTAGAATGTCTGACAGAAGGCCGACTCAGCATATATTATTACCGAGACAGTATCGGGAATCAATTCTATGCTGAAAAGGAAAACAACGGGCTTGTAGACTTAGTGCAGCCTGAATACAGTAATAATGATGATGTTTACAAAAAAACAGGCAGTTCTGCCGAATTTAAAAAAACACTTACTGAACTTACGTCCGATGTACCTCAATTACAGGTCAACATCAACAACTTAACCGTTTTGAATCGCTATAATCTGGTTCAAATCGCCACACAATACAATTCTGTCACAAACTCCGAAAATTCATTATCAAATTCTGATAAATCCAGATTTGATCTGATCGTTGGAGGCGGAGTTATGTTTACCGGAAATGAATCAAAAGGATACGCTAAAGAAAATTACCCGTTATTAAACCTCGGAATGGCTATAAGTACAGGCCATAATTTCTACATGCAGAGCGGAATAAGCGCTTTTATAACATCCGGTGATTTACGAAATACTCCGGTGGTAGTATCTCTGAAAATTCCACTATTCCTCGAGTATAACTTATCATCAACAAAATCCGGTGTGTATATCGGAGCGGGATGCAATATTTATCCGTCCGCAGGTATCTTTGACAGTTTTCATGCCGGAGCCAATATTATGCTGACCAATCACATTGGTTTTAAATTAGATGTTGATTTAGAATTTGTCAACAAATATATTATTGTACCTGATTATCTGATAAGCACAACACCATCAGCCGGTTTACTATTCAGGTTTTGATTGTTCTCCGGTAAAAAAAATAATACCAACTAATATAAGTCCAGTCAAAAGTGTATTATACTCCGGGAAACTTTACCAGACATCAATCATTTATATTAAAAACGAGGGTATCCAATAAGTGCCTATTCTGAACACGAATTTCGCAAATCACACAAGTTTACGCAAATTTCATTTTCAATATTAATCACTTATAATTTGTGTTGATTTGTAGAAACTTACGTGATTTACGTTCTTTTTCCTTTTGGAATCCTCTTTCACCATGACGTATTATTAAGACATTATCTCTTTACAATTTTTCTTGTTTGTCCGGCCACCTGCACCATGTAAATACCCTGTCGTAAATCAGACAAATCCACCGTCGTTCTTCCACCTTGTGTTGCAGTATAAACAGCTATATTCTGGCCCATCAAATTGAGGATATAGATTGGGGTTCCGGCATCAAAATTCCCCTGAATAGTAGTAGTGGAAATCACAGGATTCGGATAAATCAACAAACTTGTTTTTCCATCAATTATTGTATCACTCAAAACATTCAGTACAGGAATTCCGACCCAGTTTTTGCCAAAATGATTATCAACATTGTTGGATATCAACCTCATGGCTGTTCCGGCATCAGTAAAGGCCGCTGCCGGCCAACCTGTTTCCGGAGCATAGTTGATATAATCGGCTACCAAACCATAATTATTCATAAGACGAACATCTTCTCCATCATTTGACAAATGTCCTTCATCCCACTGCACAACATGTAAGGCTGTCAACCACGAAGAAGCGTCCGATGTCACAAACAATGTGTCTCCTCCATTGAGAACAGTTCCATCGGGGATCGTTGCTACAATACCTTTATCAATATAATAGCCGGATAAATCTAAAGATTCAGAACCCGGATTAGTAATAGTAATATATTCAGGTCGTGTACCATTTTGAGGCTTCAAATACAATCCGCAAATCAATGCTTCGGGTTTCATATTAAACCCGGCATATCCTGTTCCGATACCATTTGCAGCAGGCGAAGTGCTTTTCAGACCAAAATTATACAATGTCGGATTGATAAATTCCGGATCGGCATAAACAGTATTAACAGTATTACGTAATGAATCGTTATCCGACAAACAGTTATTAAACAGAATGGTAGATTTACTATCGGCATTAAATGTACCGGTAAAGGCATTTGAAAGAATACTGTTATAGACTTTCGCATTTCCGCCGGCTCTTCCCGGATTTTTTTCGTAACAATTTACCGCATAACCATTTCCATAGAAAATACAATGATTTATGCTGATACTGCTGGAATCTTTCACACCCGCTCCCATATCGCAATTAACCAACAAGCAATTTGTCATGGTTACTGTTGAACGCTGTCCCACAGAGACTCCTTTATCATAAACATTAACAATAATTACACTGTCGATTTGCACATTTTTGGTTTCTTCTCCAATATCAATAGCATCTCCGTTATTCCCCAGGGTATTCAGAATCCGGGTATTTTTAATTACACCATCTTCAATACCATCATAATCAATAGCGTCCGAATCGAATTCCGGATTTCCTTCAAACACGCAGTTTTCTACACGCGCATGACCATATTTAAAGTTCACCAGATCGCTTGTATAATTTGAATGGATATAACTATTGGTAAGAACGACATCGGAATAACGGGTTGCTATCGGATTCATTAACGTATTATCAATACGCAGATAGTCCATATTCAAATCGCTGTTAAAGGCAGAAATAACGCCAACCCGCTGAGGTATCGGGCCCCGCGTTCCATCGGCAATATAAATATGTTTCAAAGTTGAAGCGGCGCTACAATTCCAGAAATTGAGTGCTCCCCACCCCTGCCCGTCATAATCCGGATTGATACGGAATGAAATGCTGTCGGTCGCTGTTCCCTCAGCCATGATATTTCCATGAATATAAAAGTTACTTTCGGGAGACATAAACACCTCAACTCCGGGCTCAATAGTCAATGTCACTCCGTCACCGACAGTGACATCACCACGAACAATATAAGGTGAACAGGCCTTGTACAAAGTCATATTTTGGGAAATAGTTCCAGGAACAACACAATCGGATGTAGACTCAAAAACAGCCACTAAACTTAAATCATTCGACATATTAAACGGATATTCGGCCGCAGTTGAAATAATCTCATCCGTGGAGTTGTAATAGCACAGTTCGAGATCGAAACTTATATCAGAACTTGTAACGTCTTCCTGATGCATTTCCACGGCAATCTCGTTTGTTCCGGACTTTAGCACGCTTTTATCAATATGAAAACTAAAAAATGCAGATTCATTCATACTACCCGTGGCGTATGATGCCAGCGTATTATAATTTATATCCACATTGCCGGGCAAATTATCGCGCACCACTTCTTGCCCGTTGATATATACAACGGCACCATCATCGCGTTTTAAACGAATCCAATAATCGCAACCATTCAGATCGGAATCATTGACTGTAAAACTTTTACGAAAATAAGTAGTTACATATTTATTTGAAGAAGATCCGTATCCGACAGTTGTTATTTCATCGCCATCTCCATATCCCAGTTCCGCCTGCCCCGACTTCCATGCGGAATCATCAAAATCAGTGACATACCACGCAATTCCCTGATCCGTCCCATTGTCCAGATATTTCCAAACGGACTGTTTGGCAATTAGGTCGTGCTTTGTTGCTATCGACCAGCCTTTAAAAGTATATCCAGCTTTAGAAGTAGCGGTTAACTTTGAATCGAGCGATTTCATATAAGGACCGGAAGCACTGTTCATGGCTATTTTAAAATCGTTCAATTTCAACGTTCCGGCCTGTTCCGGAAAAACACCCACTGTCAGTTGGGCGGTTCCTCCTGTCAGGCCATAATTAGCAAGATCGTTGTACAGCACAAACTGACGTTCCTCGGCAAATGTTCTCAAATGCGCAACTTCATTTTCCCAATATGAGACCGAGGGCATGGCGTCGCCATAATCCGAAGTAGTTGCCAGCCAACGTGCAACATGACGTTCGATTTCCGGAGCCAAAACATCATGATGTCCATCAATGTAACTGCGCATCAAAGCCGGATTGAAACTGGTATAAATATGATCGGCCAAACGTTTGGCAAAATATGATTTGTAGCTGTCATTGGCCATAAGCCTGGAAAACGGATACGAAGTCTGGCTGACACTGAAAGCTGTAAGATATGAAGTTGTCGTATAGAACCCGCGATCAAGATCCATTAATATCCATCTCCATTTGCCCGAGTCTTTAGGTTTCCAGGCCATAACGTTGTGATTGATAGATGAATTTCCTGATTCGATTTCGGTAATCACCAAATCGGTAAATTCCTCCACATCCATAACTGTGGCAACGGCATCAAAATTCGACTGAATAGATAAATTCTTATTAAACAACACTTTAAGGCTATTATATTGTTCCAAATCACCGCATTCAGCATAGTCTTCATTTTCAACCATATCAAAAGTTCCTGCGTCCATACTGTAATGTTGCTCAATATAATCTGTTTCTATTTTTTCCCGGAAATTATGGATACCCATATATTCCCCGTTGAAATATACCGTACACCAGCGCCATGCGGAAATATCCAGATTCATATTCAGCTTGGTCATCTGCTGTCCGAGAATATCGCGCATCAGCGTGTTACTCCAGTCATTTCCGGAAGCCCGTAAAGCAAATGTGCTGAAACTTGAACGGTTTGTATCATAAAAAATTGAATAATCAAGACTGCCTGAACCATATTTTTTACGGAAATACACACCCAGCATTTTCTGAGGCAATTGCCAGGAATACAAACCATTGATCTTCACTCCCGCTTCCTCGTTAAAGGCAGCCCGGTCTGCTCCGTTATTTTCAAAAAGTTCGATATTGACAGGAATTTCCCAATCCGGTTTATAACTCTGGGCATATATCCCGACGGAGTCGCTCCAAAAATTAGCAGGTTCGGAGGATATTGAGACCGCCGGCAAACCTCTGCTTTCCATGCCATCATTGATAAAATAAGTATTTGTAATTACAGGACCCGGTAACATATTGTCCTTGAAAACTCTGGCACGTACCACTGTTGTTGTACCTAATTGCACAGGATTCGTATAAACAGGTGAGTCTAATGTTGGTTGAGAACCATCAAGCGTATAACGAATTTCACCGCCTAAATCTGTAAATAATGTAATGGTCTGGTGACTATTATAAATTCCCCCGCGAATATTGAACATGGGTTCGTTGAACACCTGATCGCTATAAAATTCCGTTGAGTTGACGGCTCCAGGAGTAGGTTCATTATAATATCCCCAAAGAGTAATATCATTCATATTTCGTCCCTGCGAAACATCAGACTTCTGAACGCTGTAAGACACTGAATCTTCAACACTTAAATCGGGTCTGAACAGTCCGATTTGTTCTGCGTCGGCACTTAATTTAAAATTTGTATGAGTCTGTAAAGTATCTTTACCATCAGCCCAAAAAATAACATAACCTAAAGCCGGAATAGTAACGTTGGAGATGGGCCATTTATCGGGATTATCAAGATTGTCAGTAAGATAATAACCATTCAGATTTACAGCTGAGTTACCGGCATTGTATAACTCAATCCAATCGGCATCATTGTTAAAATCAGGATCTTTAACAACCGAAGAATTTGCCGCCATAAATTCATTAATATAAATCTGGCTAAAAGAAGAAAAAGATAAAAACAATGTGAAAATCACCAATATTTTTCGCTGCATTATTTATGTATTATAAGGTCATTTTATAAAAAGATATCAAAAAAACGGATAATCCGAGAATGTTTACTTTTGTTGATATTCAGGTTCTAACAGACTACTTCCGTTTTGAGCTTATATTATTCATACTTTAACAAATACGTTTAAAACCATTTATGAATAAAATTTTTCTCAAATTTTGCAAATACAGTCTTCATATTTACTAAAGTCTGCAAAATTAATATATTTAGCACCTTTTAGTATCACAATCTTCTCATTAACGTAGACAAATCAGAAAAAAAGTCAATGAATATAACAATAGCTATTACCAATTGTCATTTCGATAGAGGTCGGAACAATTACCTGTTTTTCCGGTGAACCGATTGACTTTATACAATAAATCCGCCACCCAGAACACGTCCATCTCGATAAAAAACAGCCGTCTGCCCCGGAGCAACGGATTCGAGAGGTGCTGCAAGTTCAATGCGGGCCGTATTATTTTCGAGCAGGACAACCCGTCCCGGAGTGTTTTGCTTGCGGTAACGAATGCGAATAATCGTATTGAAATCGGGACCAAACAACTTTGAGTCAACAACATTTACATTATAAACCATAAAAACGGTCTTATACATATTTTGCAGAGAAGTGAGCACAACTTCATTGGTCTCCGGACGAATTTCTTTCACAAAAGTCCTGCGGTTCAGATGAATCAGGCCACGTCTCTGCCCTACTGTATAAAGCGGATAGCCCTGATGCGTTCCAAGTATTTGTCCCTGCTCATCTATAAAATTCCCGGGATAAATATATTTTTGAGGTTCTGCAAGTTGTGATTTCAGAAAGGGGCGGTAATCGCCGGAACAAAAACAAGCGCCAAGGCTGTCTTTTTTTTCGGACATCTGCTTAAAACCGTTTTTTGCCGCTATCCGGCGTATTTCTGTTTTAAAATACTTACCCAATGGAAAAACAATGCGGGATAATTGACTGTGTGTCAGTCCCCACAGAAAAAATGACTGATCTTTATCCGGATCGACTCCTTCCCTGAGGAAAAACAGGCCATTGTCTTTTTCCATACGGACATAATGTCCCATAGCCACTTTTTCGCACCCTAAACGGTCGGCTTCTTCAAGGATCAACTTCCACTTTAATTCGTTATTGCATTTTACACACGGGAAAGGAGTCCGGCCTGCCAGATATTCTTCAGTAAAATAACGAACCACTGTTTCCCGAAAAATGTCGCAGGCATCGTAAACATAATGCTCAATGCCAAGTTGCCGGGCTAAATTCCGGGCATCCTGCAGGTGAGAGTTCACACCCTCCTCCCAAAAACGAAAGGTAATGCCCAGCACCTCGTAGCCCTGCTCCATTAAAAGAATGGCAGCAACCGAACTATCGGTGCCGCCACTCATTCCAAGAAGTATTTTCTGTTTTTTAATATTACCCATATTTAATTGGTCATTGCATTAGTTTTATAAAGCATTGCTGTCCAGTGAACTTTAAAACATACAAATTCTTTTGAACCGACCGAACCAAATTAAAACGGCAGGTCACTGCCTTCGCCGGCAGGAGGAGCCGCGGTAAAAGGCGGTGCGCTTACCACCGGTTGAGGCTCATTGGATGCTGCTACATTTTTTTCTACTTTCCACGCGCGTACTGTAGTGTACCAACGTCCGTTATATTCCCGGCTTTCAATGTCAAAACTTACTTTTACATCATCGTCAATGGCCATTGGAAATTGGTCTATTTTATCGTTAAAAAGATTGAAACATACTTTTTTAGGATATTGATCGGCTGTTTCCAACACATAATCCTGCGAACGCCATAAACCGTTTTTACCCTGACCACTTGCCTGAGGTAATACGGCAATAATTTTTCCTGAGATTTCCATGATTTATATATTGCTTAAATTTTTTTCGGACAACAAAGATAATAAAGATAATCAAAAATCAGGGAGCAGCCCGAAAAACCTGGCTCAAAACTTATCAACAGCCCGAGGAGTATGCAGGAATTAATTTCGACCGATATTTGCGGGTGTGCCCCAATGGAAGGCATTCCGGAAAATGAAAAAGACAAAACGGTTATTATCAATTGTCAACTCTCAATTAACTAATTCTTTCCAGTTCTTCTATTTTAAGTTTTACCTGATAAAAATACATGGCTTTATTTACGGCTATGGCAAAACCGGCTTTACCATCCAAAAATCCCAATTTGAGAAAAAAAGCTCCTATAAAATAAATCACTGGCAAAAAGGAAGTTTTCATCAGGCCGTATTTTATTTTTTGCATAGCAGTCATATCAGAAAAGCCTTTTTTTTGCAACGCGATAAAACGATGCGCCTCCCAGGATGAATATGCGTTGTGCCGGGCAATATAATGTTCCATTGATTTAAAATCATTATGAACAATCCCCGATTTAAATTTAGCGGTTCTGCCTTCTATAACCGGATGTTCATGCACCTCCATATCCAAATGACTCCAATGATCTTCGTCAATATGCTCGTATTCACCTTTTCCTTTCCGGATCAATGGCAACTTCAGCAACGGATAACCATATTTGAGCTGTTTACCCATAAAATGATTGTGGAATTTTATCCAATAGCCGTTTATCGCTTTATTCTGAATTTTTTCCCGCAATTCCGCTTTAAATTCATCGGTAATATATTCATCGGCATCCAAAAACAACACCCATTCATTGCTTATTACTAAATTGCGCAACGCCCAATTACGTTTTTTGGGGAACTGCCCATTCCACTCAAAATTCACGTACTCCACCCCCATCTTACCACATATCTCTGGGGTTCGGTCGGTACTGTTTGAATCGACAACGATTATCTGATCAAAATCTGATAACAATGCCAGACAACGTGGTAAATTTACTTCTTCGTTACGAACAGGGACTATTACCGTCACCGGAATTCTATTCATACTGTTATCTCTCTTTTTTTGATAAACTTTGCCGGATTTCCACCTACAACAGTCCACGGTTCAACATCTTTAAATACTGCTGAACGGGCACCTACCACTGCTCCTTCTCCAATGGTTACACCGGGACCGATAAAAGCCTCAGAAGAAATCCAAACTTGTGAACCAATATTTATAGGTTTACAAATAAGTGGAAAATCACTTTGAGTTATATCATGACCAGATGCACATAAAGTAGTTTTTTGTGAAATAACTGTATTTGCTCCAATGGATATTTTCCCCTGATTATAGCAATCTACATTGGGTGCCAAACAAGCATATTCTCCCATTTTCAGATTCCATGGTGCCCATATTTTTACATTGGAGTAAATATTAACATGAGCAGAAAGTTTGGCTCCAAAAAGCCGGAGTAAAAACCTACGCCAACCCTTTAAAAATCCAGCGTTGAACGGACGAAATAAAATCCAATAACAGATATTCCAAAGAACACGTCCCAGTTTGTTGGATAGACTGAATGTTGAATTATATTTAGAAAGGTCTATTTTGATGTCACCCATCCGTATATTTTTTTATTGTTGTTTTTATAATAAATCGTTTCCCTGTATTGACGTGGTATAACGCGTATAAAATTTATCCATTTCCCATGACAAAACATTATTTTCGATATAGATAACAATTCGTTCCATCTCTTCCTGATTGCGAATAATATGATCATGAAAACGGGATTGCCATCCAAATTTTATTTTATTCAAATTGGCATATTTTGTCAATGCCGATTTTAGCCCACCTATCACCGTTGATAACAATCCGCATCGATTCGCAATATCCCGCATTTTTTCATTTTTCCCGGGTTCACCCGTAAAGACGTGGCATGCCGCGTCTCTACATGCCGCGTCAATACAAACAATTAAATGTACATGATTAGGCATAATTTTATACAAAGGTATTTCGCTATATGGATTATGCGTTTTGGTTTCCTGTATCAATTCATCTAATTTATGCCCCAAAACATTTTTATGCATTTCACCATTTTCTATTTCGCCAAAATAGTGTAACCTGCCTGCCGTACAAATGGTAATAAAATAATCGCCACCGTTGTAATCGTGCCATGTAGCACGGGCCGAAGGTACACGGTATTTATTTTGGAATTTTTCCGGATTCATATAAAAAATTATCCTTTTATTTTGCCCGACATATCGTTCGACAAACCCATATCTGTTGATTTACCCAACGTAGAGACACGGCATGCCACGTCTCTACAGGATTTTATAAAAATCATACATTTTTTGCGCCACCGCCCTAATATCGTATTTCCCTTCTACCAATGTTCTACCATTACGTCCCATGGTTTCCAATTGTTTTGCATCTTTATTCAGGGCATCTGTCAATGCTTTTTTCAGATTTTCTACCGATAAATCGATCCACCAGCCACATTCTTCCGAATTCAGTCCCTGCCACGGTGTACCGGTTGTGGTAATTACGGGAGTACCTGAAGCTAAAGCCTCGGCCACCACAATTCCAAAATTTTCACTAAAAGTAGGAAGTACGAAAAAATCCGCCTCCCGCAACAATTGCCACTTCTCATCTCCATAAACACCACCCGCAAAATGAATAATATCACTCACACCCAAATCCGCCGACTTTTGTTTTAATTGCCGGATATAAAATTCTTCCCCCTCTCCGGCAATAATTACAGAATAACCTGCCATTTGTTCTTTTAATCCGGCGATACTTTCAAGCAACAATTCTATGCCTTTCTTTACATGTATCCGTGAAAGAAATAAAATTTTTTTATTCACTTCCCATGAGGTTTTTAATTGAATCTTATCCGTTTCTATGCCATTGGGAATAACGGTTATTTTGTTATTAAAACCCAATTTCCGGATATTATCCTTTTCACTTTCGGCTGTAGCATGAATACATGCAGCCCTGGCAATGTCTTTTCGCTGATATAGCCACATAGCCATTTTCTTTTTCCAGGGATGACGGTTCATAATCCAAGGCTCTAGCATTCCCCTCGGACTAATGATGTAAGGAATCCCTTTTTTACGGGCTGCACGAGCCACGATATGAATATACGGATTCCAGATATGTTGCAAATGTATCAGTGAATAATCTGTTTTTGAAAGTGACTTGCTAAAAACAAACAACTCTTTGAAAGTGTAAAAAATAAGACGAAAATGAGCAGATGTATTTACCACCACCGGACTGGGAGAATCATTGGTTACAAGATCAACATCTACACCCAGCAAGGAAAGCTGTTCGCAGATTTGAGTTACACTACGTGCCGGGCCTCCCGTACTTTTATCTATTGACCTGATAATGTGAAGTATATTCATGCTATCCCAGATATAAAAATTCATTGAGTTATAAAACTAACGGGTAAAAGTAAAAATGATTATTTGGAAAATATATTTATAACAAACTTATTATCAACCAAAATTCATCATTAGTCAAAATTAAACCACCTGCACCCAAAAGATAAATTTATAAGTTAAACTTTAAAATTATAATACTTCACTTATAACATACCTGATTTTTCCTTTATCATCTGCTATTGTATCTACAACTTGAATAATTACCGATATTTTATTATGCACCTTCTCCAAAAGGGTATTTTTAATATTCAAAATGGTATCTTCAATCGGGAAAGAATTATTATAAGGTATAACATATATTATTACCGAATAATCCCTTTTTTGATATACTTGGAATTTACTAATTACATCAACATATTCATCAAAAATAGTAGTTAAATAACTTCCGTCCACATATATTCCATCTGGGGTATAAATGGCATCTGAAATCCGTCCTTTAACTTCTCTAATTAAAGGGAATGGTATGTTACAATTACATTCAGTCCCGACCCAAGCACTTCTATCACCAATTCTGTATTTTATAATCGGGAATGCATAACTTTCAAGATTCGTCACTAAAATATCTCCCTCACCTTCGCGAATCAACTTTCCGCTATCATCCACTATATCAACATGAACATAATCATAGTTTACATGTAGATCATGACTATGCGGACATTGGATGGCAATATTAGGAACTTCGCAACTTCCATATTGATTCATTACTTTACAATTAAATGCTTTTTCTAATTTATTACGAATACTTTTCGTCAAAGGGGCTGATGTTGACCACACCAATTTTAATGTATCTATTTTTATATTGTTTATTATAATATATTCAGCAACTCGTTCTAATCCTCCCACATACCCTTGTAGCCATCTAATTTTTTTACGGCCTATACTTTTAATAAAATCCGTTAATTGTTTCTCATCTATTGAAGATGCATTTAAATAGATTCTTTGAGTAGGCCACCACAAAAGTCTGTTTTTCAATTTTCCTATAAATGTTGTTGGAGTTCTCCTATGTATTATGCCAACATTCGCAGCTGGAGACAGATTCCACCATTCAAAAGCACGCCAACCCAGAATTTCATGATGAAATCTTAGATCTGTATATATTTTTAAAGGTAATCCTGTAGACCCACCTGTCGTAGCCACACCTAAATATTTCTTTAATACAAATGGATTTTTTATATCATATATATTAGATCTTATCATATCCTTTTCCAAAATAGGAACCATTTCCCAATCTTTATCAGAAACTAACATATCAGGATTAAAACCCGCCGTATCATAAAATTTTTTATAGAATGAAATATTATTATATGCGTAATTTACTAATTTTTTTCTTTTTTTAAAATTAAGTTCAGACAAACACTTATATGAAAGAGATTCATTCTTTAGCGCTTTTTTATATTGCTTGATAGCCTGTCTTCTGAATGCATTATTTTTTAACAAAAAAACGATGTTATTAATCCTCAACATGTCAACATAAAATTTTTTTATAGATTTCACTATATTTTTCAATTCCTTTATTTATATCAAATCTACGGGCATTAATAAAACCTTTTTCTATTATTGATTTTCTGAAAACATCATCATTAATTATTCTTTTAATACAACTTTTAAATTCCGCTGCATCTTCTGGATTATTTAGCAAAACGGCTCCATTTCCTGCAACCCAATTCATTGGAGCAAGATTTGATGTTATCAATGGTCTTCCCATGGTTTGAGCTTCGATAATCGGCATACCAAAACCTTCATAAAGAGATGGAAAAACTACAATATCTGCTTTTATATACTCATCAAGAATTTCATCATCTGACAAATCAAAAACATTACTATATACTACCCCCAGATTCTTTGCCAGCAAATGCTGCTCTTCTGTCATTTTCTTTATAACACGCAATCTACATTTAATATTCTGAAGTGATTTAATTGTTGTTTCTAAATTTTTTTGATAAGTTGCTCCTATTTGTAAAACAACAGGACATTCTTTATTAAAAAGATATGGAGTATTTACAAAACCACGCCCTGCAACATGATGTGCGATCACAATTGTTTTATTATTATGGGATAATCTATCAATCTTTACCTTTGTTGATTCTGAAATACAAACGACCTTATTTGCTAATTTTACGGGTAAAAAAATCCAAAATAACCATTTATACAGTCTTCCGATTATACCACCTTTCGCTTTTACAATGGCATAATCATCATGAATTGTCAATACCGATTTTGCCCCGATTAATCCTAAAATTCCATAATGTATATCTCCCGTAATATGATTAATGCCTGTTTTTGTGCGATGTCTGTGAATAAAAAGTATATTCCGTAACAAATTCACCGGACTGCTGCCACTATACGGAACAAAAAATTCCTGTACCTCCTGCCTCTTTCTCAATTCATTAATAAATGGTTGAAAGCTCCGGGAGATACTTGGCCCGTTATTCTTATTCCAGTGAAAGAAAACAATCTGCATTTATTTACTTCCTATTTTTTTCAATTCTTTTTTGGATTTTAATCTTTTCACGGACTGACCAGAAGCCAATACCAACCCTCCGATAAAAATAGCAAAACCTAAGGAAGTCGGCTGTGCCCATGGCCCCTGTAAAATATTGACCAACCCAACACTTAATAATATCCAGGGTAATACATTCCCCCTTGTCATGGCTACGTAACTATTTCTCAACATTTTGAAGGACAAAGCAACGCGAATCAGAATCATGGCCAACCCCAGCAACAAACCGCATTCGCCCAGCAAACGTCCCCATTCTCCTTCCGATATTAAAAACAGGGTTTTGCCGGTTAATATTTTCGCTCCGGCATTGGTACCCATTCCCAGGCCGTACCCCCAAAAAGGTAATTCTGTCGACTGTGTAAGCGCATTTACCATCCCACCCAATATCATACGATCTATAATATTCTTACTGACACTTCCATGACCTTCGGATGTTGTCGCCTGTTCAAAACGAACTTCAAAAGCATGTAATCCCGTATGAAATACCGGGAGGTTAGACAAAACAAAAGCTGCCAAAGCAACAGCAACTATACCCACAACCACCCGGCTGAAATAGCCCGGCTTGCGGGCAAGTGCAAACAACACAAATATTCCAGTCAGTCCCAACTGAAATACCAAAGTACGGCTGATAGAAAATGCCACGGCTCCGAATAAAGCCACGGAAGCCACGATCAATAAATTGCGGTTAAATCTCTCCCGGCTAAGCCAGCCGTAAAAAACATACGCCCCGGTCAGGTTCCAAAACAGCACATTACCATTGGTAAAAGAAAAAGTACCGGGAGGACGGAAATAACCCAAAGCTCCACCAAAACCGGCCCCAGCCATATCTCCACCTACTCCCCGGTTGAACCAGGAAGACTGAGGCGTGTAAAACTGAAAAGCATTCAGAATCATCATGGGCAGAGACAACCATAAAAGCACCGTTCCCACCCGCAGGACATCCTGTTTGTTAAATACCCGGCCAATAATAAATATCAAAGGGAAATGAATCAGGGTGATCCGTAAACCGTAGAGAGCCACAACAGGATTGCCATGACCAAATAACAAGGCCGAAAAAAAACCTATACCCGAAACAACAACCATGGAAACAATATAGTTATTTCGTAGCCAGCCGTTACGAAATGCCAAAAATAGAATGTAAAGCGCTACCGGATCACGGATAATCAAAAGCAGGTTTGACATTCCGGGCAATACCCATTTTCGCAAAGCTCCTTCAAAAATCAATAAATAGAAATACAGCCAGATTAGCTGTTTTATCCGGATAATGTCTTTCTGGCGTCGACGAAGCAAAACTTTGTTACTTTTTATATAATTTTCCTGCATGTCTCTGATGTTCAACTAAAAATTTTTATGGCTTCCGCCAGTTCCCGGCCATATACAGCCCAGGGCCTCTGCCGGGCTGTTTCCATAGCCGCCTTGCCGGCGGTACTAATTTGAAGAGGCTGTTCGGCTATTTGTAATAACAACGTTTTTAATCCACAAGCATCTCCGGCACGGAACAGCCAGCCATTTCGTCCATGTTTGATTAAATCGGGTCCTGCCGAACGTTCCGTTGCAATTACAGGGGTTCCCTGCGACATAGCTTCGGTCATAACTAAGCCAAAGCCATCAAACAAAGAAGGAAATATTAAAATATCATGCTGCCGCATTTGTTGAAGCACTTCGGGGTGTGGTAAAGGTGGCAAATAGCTGTGTTTTTTCAATTCCGATTCGAGATAAATATTCCGATTGGCTTTTGCCCCAATTAATGTTAATTCAAACAAATTCGAAAGCTCATTCACGGCTTCAAATAAATCGGCAATTCCTTTTTGCTGACTTAACTTACCTACAAACAACAACTTAATTTTCCGTTGGTCATTAAAATCCGGATATATTCTGCCATCAAAAACTTCAGGAAAACCGTATGGAATCACTTTTACCGGGGGGAGACTATTCGGACAATATTTTAGTGTATCAGCAGTGAAAGTACTTGCCACAATAACCGTATCGGCATAAAGAAGTTCAGTATCTTTCCGCTTCAATTTATTTCCGGAATCGTAAAATCCGGTAATCGTATCGGCCCATTCAGGCCTCCGTTCTGTTTCCGATTTCAATAAATCACGGGCAGCTCTCCAATAACCTGTTGGCAGGTCGTAAATACAGCGCATATTTAAAACTCTCGCCTTTTCAAAACTATAGGCACAGCCATCTTCATACCCATAAACAACTCCTATATCGTATTTTTGTTTCCACAATTTTAATCTATTGGAAACTTTTTTATCCAAGCTACGGTACACCGAATCAACACAAAAGAAGCCCTTTTCATGTTTGATTAATTTATTAAAACCAAATTTAGAGGAAAACAATCGTCCTCCCTCTTTGAACGGAAAAACCTTCGTCAACGGGTGCAATACTGCATCGAACACTCTTTTATGCAATTCCGAGAACGGTCTGAATTTTCCCACCCTATACAATACAGTTCCACGGAATACCGCAATGGAAGTAACAAAAAGCCCCAACAAACCAGCCTTTTGCAACCCTTTGGCCGCTTCCCGAACATTTTGATTTCCGGTAGGGTGAATAAAAAGAATTTTCATAAATAATTTATCCGATTAACCATGCTCTGTTCCCAGCTAAAAATTCACACGGATTGTAATTTAAAAACTCACTCCGTTTTTTCGATAAAACTCTTGCCGGATTACCTACTATAATTTCACCAACGCCAACATTTTTACTAACCACAGCCCCAGCACCAACCACAGCCCCTTTTCCTATATGTACACCAGGTAAAATAATCGCATTTGTTGCGATCCATACATAATCTTCAATTATAATTTTAGCTTTTATCTGCTTCCATTCAGCATCAAGCACATCATGAGAGGCAGTTAAAAGTTGTACACCATCATTAATACATACGCGATTTCCGATCTCAACTTTTTCATGTAATGCAATATATACTCTCCCAATAAACGAAAATTCACCAATGCTTAAGTTCGGCCCTTTACCATCAGCATGAAGTTTTCCAATCTCAGCAGTGACACTAATATTGGCTCCCTTACGTATAAATTCTGATCTTCGTCTGTTTCTCTTTATCAATTCAGGAAGTAATACGATTCGTTTGGCCCATGCTTTAAAAAAAAATTTAGAAAATAAAGGAAATTTAATTCTGTTTTTCCATAAATATCTTAATGTAGCCATCTCTTAATTCATATAATTCAATAGGTTTCTCACAATAAATTCCAAATTATATTTATACGGTTCATTCTTTTTTAAAAGCAACAGAGTACTGAAGTCATCCTGTCCCCAAATGAAAAAAAGTAAATTCTTTCTCGCATTATATCCTCTAACTTTCCAATCTTTCGAAACACATATAACGGGTAATCCATGCTCAAGCATAGCAGCAACACTCCCACTCTTTTCTAACAATAGAGCCGGAGTAGTTGATATTCCAAAATCTGAGGTTGACAGAGTTTCTGAAACTATATTCTCGGATTGCTCTCCCATTATTTTGATTTTAACACCAAACTCTTCAAGTTCTTTTGCCCATACAGATTGTTCGGCACCACAACGTCCAATAAAACAAAATTCAATTATTATATTTTTTTCAATAAAATACTCTGTTATCTCTTTAACAAAACGTTTAACAGAAGATCCGGAATATATATTTCCAAATACGACAAACTTTAAATAATTTGTCAAATAATTATCTGTTTTATTACTAATACAAGGAATATTTCCAAACAGAGGCAAATATTTTGAATTGTATCCTAATTTAAATAGTTGCCACCGATATAATTCTGTTTGTGTAGTAAGTAAAGAGTTATTTAAACTTTTTATTAAATTCTCAATTAAAATTCCTTGCAACTTTCCCCATAATTTAAACTTTAATGAGGCATCAACATCCATTCCCACCCACAATTCATGAAACATTACATGCCATTTCCGGTCTTTTCCTATTTTAGCAAGTCTCCGGCCTAATCCAAAAGGCAATCCTTTCTTCTGAAAAGAAAAAGGTACAAATTGTAGGCTCAGCCATTCCGGATCAATTCGCGCTATAAATTCACCGGCTAAGTTAAAACGTTCTTTTGTCTTCAAAACGGCAGGTATACGCAACACGTTAATATAAATACCTTCTGATTCCTGCACTCCTTCATAGACATCAAGAATGCTCCTGTCGTTCAATGCAATAATAGTCGCGATTTGCCCCTGCCGGATCAGTTCCCCTGCGAGTCTCCGGGTATAATCCCCAACACCGTCACGTCCGGGTTCAAGAGAACCACAGATAAAAAGGATGGTCATTTTCTTTCTCCTATTTTTTTTGCAGGGATGCCACCCCAAATTTCATAGGGAGAAATATTCTTATTAATCACTGCACCAGCGGCAATGATAGCACCATTGCCAATACTGACACCTTTTAATATAATAGCATTGGCTCCGATCCAGACATCTTCTCCAATCTCAATAGGTAAAGATGGACAAATCTGCATTCTCATTAATGTTTTTTTGTCAATTCCATGATCATGATCTATAAAACGAACTCCAGAGGCAATAAGACAATTATTTTTTATTATAATTCTATTTTTAATATTAAATTCACAGTTTGATCCAATAAAAACATTGTCTTTTATAATGATGGATGGACCTTTTGACCATATTCCATCATATTTAAAGTAGACACCATGTTCAATATTACATTTATTGCCAATGGATACTTGGTGAGGCCAAGTAACAAATAGCGTAGGTAAAGATGTATTTTTTCCTATTGTCATGCCTTGGAAAAGAAACCATTTGTTTCGAAAATAACTTTTTAATTTAGAATTAAAATGAAAGCGGGTAACGAAAAGACTTTTATCGAACAATTTACTCATAAACAATCATTTACTATAAAAACGATTCAAAAAAGAAAATATCTTAATTTCAAATAAAGTCATATTAATTTTTATTTTATCATAAATCCTAATAGGTTCTACGACATTATTCCAAAAAGATTTATCTACAATTCCAATTTTATATCCTCTCAAAAAATCTTTAATATATAATTTTAACCACGGTTTATTTTTCCCAAGAGCATGAGCCATTACTAATAAACCAGCTTCAAATCCCATCCCTGCTTTAGTTATATAACTAATATCCCCTTTATAAAATTCTATTGAAGCATTTAAAGCATCCTGATCCGTTTTACCAAAAGGGGCAAAATCGCCAGAATCTTGAAGGAACAATGGTTCTCCTTTCGTAAAGGCAGATCTATTCAATCCACCTATTCCTTCTCCCATTTTTTCTTGAACTCGTCTCCAATATTCAATAAACACTTTATTTTCAACTCTCGCACCAACGAAACCGCCATTAACATATATATTGTTTTTAAAATTTAACATATAACCGTATTTACCAAAATAATTTCTCCAAGCAACCCTTTTAGGATGATACTTCTCAAGAGGAGAATTCACATCTTCACTAACCGCTACACCACAATTTACCCATTCTTCCATGAATGTCCACGGAGCTACTTGCACAATATCCGGATCAAAATAAAACATCGCTTCAGCATCTTTAGCCGGACCTGCCCACAATTCCAACATAAAATCAGGTTTATAATTGGTTAGATGATAAGATGTTGTTAATGGTAAAAAATATAAAACTAACCCATCAGCTACTTTAAAGGTTTTGGCTCCCGGCCAGCTAAATTCAGTAGTATTATAGATATTTTTAACCCACGGTGGCAATGCACCACGATAGCCAGCATAAATACTGCCTCTAAACCCTCTCTTATAGAGAGAATTAGTCAAAGCCGCTACACCATAATGGTAATGTCCTTCAAATAATGTACATATTGCTGACTTCATATGTGTTTAAATTTTCGTTCAAAGTAATCTTTACCACGTTTATAAAACGATTGAATAGTATTAAAACCACTCACTTCATTCAACAAGGCTTTATATAATTTATTAACACGTTTTTTCTCAGGCAAATAGGAATATAGCAATTCATCCATGGCGTTTGATCCATTAGGAGATCTACCCGAATAATGCAAATGAGTAATTTTGCTCTCGGCATTCTGAATGGCTTGAACTAGAGCTAAAGAATTTTTATAATCACCTGCCCAAGAACTTAACCACAAGTGAGGCGGTTTGCATAGATTCAAACAATGCCAGTTTCCCAATAAGCTGGCAATATGCAAAAGTGCCTGATCGTGTTTTTTGGGGATATAAGGATACTGTCTGAACCATTCAATGGCTGCTATAATATCTGCAATCATTTTATCACTTTTGCGCACCAGAATATGTCCGGCAGTAATAGCTGTTTCCAGACTTCCTTTGCCAAATATATGTTCGATTTCTTCCGGTTTATCATAATTAAATATACCCTTAGTGAGATATTCTTCATCAGCGTGAATCAAATCAAAACGTATGTCATATTCAAACAGCTTTTCCCAATTCATCAAAGCAACAATATCATTGTCGGAATAAATAAACTCGTCCCAATCGGTAAACCAGCCCAAATAGCGATAAAGATATCCCAAAGGGCAATCAGTTAAAACACTGCGTAATTGGGCTATAAAATTCTGTGCTTCTTTTGAAAAATCTTCAAAATGCATAAATTCGACCTCATTCAACACATAGCGGGATTCAATTTCTCTGCCTCCAAAATGAATGAGACGAATGGGAAGCATGCAACCGCTTTGGCGGATACTGTAAATAAGGTTCTCACATTGTGCCCCACTTTTTTTATTGGCTACCAATAGAATGCCTTTACTCATAACAAATTCATTTTAATGATAAATGCCATTTCCAGTTTCTTTGCCACATTTTGTGGCGCACAGGCCCCGTATAATGGCGAATAGCCATTTCTTCCGGTTTTTTATTATACCCAAAATCAAACTGGTCACTGTTATTCAACCAAAAAATACGGGGGTCAAAAGGCATGAAATGATTAGAACGAAATAAAATATGAAATAAATTCTGGTCGCTAAAATACTCATATTTATAATCTAAACTTTTGAAAAAATCTAATCCATCTGAATAATCACTAATATTTTGATTAAATAAAAAAAATCCTCCATTCACTTGATACATTTGTTTTTGATGCTGTTCTTTATATCTACTGTCTAAACAGCCCCAATCAAAATCGGGTAAATACCAGCCCGTAGCGGTATCACCAATCGCCTGAAAAATGGTACAAGCTTGTTTATAAAACAAAATATCTGAATCAATAAATAATGCAGGTCGTTCCACCTGATAATTTAAATAGTAGAATAATCTCTTACCGAGTGGCTTTTGTTTGGCATAATCAAGAAAGTAAGTTTCATATGGAACCAATTCGGGTTTAGTATCCTTTGGCAAACAAGACATATTTTCCCAATTTAATTTTTCTATCTTCAAAAATGGTAAATGGTCCAACAATAATTTTTCTTGCTCCAAAACATATGTACCATCTGAAAACAGTACCCATTTATTAGGGATACCAACATAACGAATGAAAGATAAGATGGACAAAACTTGTTCACTAAAATCATAAGTAGATGAAAAACTAACAACCTCCATATTTAATGTTGTTGCAGAATTGCCACATTGCTTAATCAAACTTTCAAAATGTGTTTGAATGTATTTAATAAACCGTACTTTATTTTTTTTAGCAATTTGTGTTGCAATTAATTTTGTAGCGCCACCTTGGTATTTTATTTTTTTCATTGATTGTATAATTATAAAAACAACAATATCATATATTCTATTTATAAAATTATAATCATCTATTTTATATCTATATCATTATAAGAAAAGATATTATACATTACCTCTAAAACTTTAAATTTTGAAACAATCATATTTTTCATCTTTTTTATAATATTATTGAGACCTTTTTTCTCTAACTTATCTAATTTATTATAGTCAGGAAGAAAAGCACCGAATTCTTGATTAAGTATACGTTGATTTTCTTCACGCATTGCTTTAAAATTTTGAGGATTGCATGTTAGTCCATCTGTATTGCAAACAGCAATTATTTCCTTTATGTGTCTATATGAAGAATTATATTTACAAATTGCCATTATAAAAAAATACCAATCAGCAGAAAACTTTAAATATTCATTATATAGCCCGACCTTATCATGTAATTTTCTCTTAACAAAAGCAGCTTGATGACTAATCATTCCATGCCTTAAAAAGCCAAAATTTAAAGTATCAGGGAAAATGCTTTTAGTAAAAATCTTTCCTTGACTTTCACGAAAAACATCTCCATATAGAATATCTTCATCGTAATACTGATCTTCAAAAATTGATTTTAATGTATCTATGCCATTTAGAACATCCCTTGAATTTAGGATTAATAAATAGTCACCTTTTGCATGTCCAATACCTTTATTCATCGCGTTAAAAACCCCCTGATCTGGTTCACTAACCCAATATGTCAAATAATCCTGATAGGATTTTATAATGTCAACACTACCATCTATGGAACCTCCATCAATAATGACATATTCGAAATCTTTCCAACTTTGTTCTATGACCGAATTAATTGTCTTTGCAAGTCCAACGGCATCATTATAATTAATAGTGATTATAGACAATTTCATATTTTTTATTTATCTATTTTTATAAAGAAAAACGCAATTGTAACAATATACATAAGTAAATTGTAAAATAAATTATAATAAAGAATTCCATTAAGGGTTCTCAAATCCCATATAAATGATGCACCTACAAGAATAGATATATTTAATGAAATCAAAATAACTGGTTGAAGTATAATAGCTCTAGAGCTTATGAGATTACCGGAAGTACTATAAAATAACCCAATACAAGAAGAAAGCATGATTAATATTAATTCATAATTCAAATTTTCATATGACTCTCCCAATATCCATAAAATTTGATGAGGAAAAACGGAAACAGGAACCATAATTACAAGAGAGATCACCAATAATAATAATTGGATATATAAAAAGAAACGTATTATTTTTTTATTATCATTTTCCGTTCTTGCAAAACGAGGAATGACTAGCACGGTTATCAGAGTTGAAAAAAAAGCAATTAACTGAGTTAATCTTCCCAGTGCTCCAATTTGAGCAATACTATTAGTGTTTCCAAAAATTGACAATATCCAAAAAACAATCTGTCCTGACAAACTATAGTAGATTGAGATTGGCATTATTTTTCTAACAATTTTCAGTATCTCTTTCCTTACTATAGGGTCAGGCTTCCTTTCTGCAACTACATAAGGTTCAGCAATTTTATGTAGTTTATAATTTCCATAAATACGAGGAATTCCATTGGCAACAAGAGCAACTGCCGTCCACGGGAACACAAATAGCAAACCGGCATTTAGTATCAACCGACCGATACTCACCATTACCTGATTCTTTTGTAAAGGAGCAATCGCCTGATGCAGCTTAGGCACTATTTCCAAAAGAGAATCGGACAAAGCAGCATAAAAAGCCGGAATGAGTGAAAGTACAATCATTACGGCTGTGAGCCACGAAGCTCCATGATCTAGCAGTAGATACAAGAGAATAGGGATAGAGACAATCAGGCTGCCAATGGCAAACTTTTTTCTTAAATCAAGTCCGGTAGCCAATACAGCGCCCAGTTTTTCTTTATCCTGCCATACCTTTCCACCCTGCGCCATCACTCCCGAAGAGATACCTCCGTCCGACAATATCGTCATAGTACCAAGCATAGTATTGGCCAAAGTGTAAAGGGCATATTCTTCAACCGGAAGCAGACGTATAATAAGAATCCCGCTCAAAAAACCCACCGCTTGTATAATAATCTGGGCAGATCCGGTAATACTTACCAATTTACCCCAATGTAGTACCTTGGCATAAGCTGGTTGCGTTTTTAATTGTATATATTTAGTTTTAATACTATTGTCCAAGTAATTTTCTAACTATTATAATTTCATAAGGTTCCTCTTCATTCATTATTTACCCTTGCACCAACTCAAAGTCTCTTTTTGGTATAAAAAACTTCTGTTTTTTATCAAGTTTAAATAGATTTTATAGTTTGATATAATCACAATTGAATATTTATTTTTTCAAACCAATAAGGCAAAAATAAAAATTGAGGTAGTTTTCTTTTTGCTCCTATTATAATCTTATTAAATACCAATGGAATAAATACACCGGCGAAACTATATAATATCCACCAATATGGATAGTTTTTTATACAAGGATAAGCTAAAACGTTCTGTACTGGTAATGCATACCACAATACAATGATTAGATTTATAAAAACAAATGAAAAAAAATGAAAAATCATAATAGTGATTGAATTTTGTCCTATATGTTCTAAAAAACGGTTTCCCTTAATTTTAAAAGATATATACATTATCATATATGTTCCGCACAAACCACTCAAAACGAATAAGAATAAAGAATTATATTTGTTGTAAGCAAGATCGGGACTATTAAAAAACGAACAACAAACCACTATTATAAACGAGGCAAATGCGATCCAAAAATTCATCTTTATTATATCTCTATTCTTTGCAAGTAAATACCCAGCAAAATAAAAAAACAAAGCAACAAATGAAGAACTGATATTATATGGAAACTGTATTTTATATCCAAGAAGTAGTATAAGTGTTACAGGGAAAAAAGTTAAATAATCGGTAATACGGTTGTCTCTGAATACCTTGTGTATAATCATCCTGATACATAAAAAGATCAGACTAACTAAAAACAGAGCTCTAAGGAACCAAAAAGCCCCTGCCCATGATACTCCTCCCAATCCACAACTTATTATCAAAATGTCTTTCACCACCCCTAATAAAGAATAACCGGTATCTCCTTCGACAGCATAATGTATAATCATATAAAGAAAAAGGAATAAAATGCCATACTGCACAAATGGAATATATAATCTTTTGAGTCTTTTTAGGATAAAACGTAATGGTCTTATTTCATATTTATCCTGATAAAAAAATCCGGACAAAACAAAAAATAAAGGCATGTGAAACTGATAAATAAAATTTCCGATTCCCCATGGCGGTGAAGTATGCCCCATTACAACCAGAATAATAGCAATACCTTTTACTATGTCAATATAATGTAAACGATTATTATCCATATAAATGAACCGTCAGATAAAGATAAAGTCAGACCCCCATTTTGCTTAGAAATAAAAACAGTTGATTTTAATAAAAGAATCCAGACATGAAAGTTTATAACCAGATCAAACAACGAAAGTTTACATGAAAGCCTGACCAAAATTTAGTTCGATCAGGCTTTTTATATTAAAAAGATAAAGATTATTGAACGGTTTTAATCAGTACCATCCGGTTTAAAGACTGCCCTCCGGTTTCTTTCTGTGCCCCGTACCATCGAACCTGTATACGTTCAGTTTTAACAGAATAGCGACGAATCAGCATATTTGCTACTGTAACAGCACGGTTTTTAGACAGTTCAGCACTTTTTTTCTCACCATCGGAAACTTTATCGGCATATCCGCTTACAGCTATTACCGCATCCGGATGCTGCCTTATATAGAGAGCTGCTTCCCGAATTGCATCTTTCTGATTTTGTTCGATAATTCCGGCATCACCATCGCTAAAGTGTACCACCTTAAATAATGGCTTATTATCAACGGCTTTTTCTGTGAAGTCTGTTTTCCCGGGTTCTTTAACAACGACATCATCGGACAAACCGCCAGTTCCATCTTTTCCTCCCGGACTTACATATTTCAGTTTCTGATTGTCTGGATCCCGAACAATAACAAGCCGGTTCTTAGAAGCTTTCAGATAAGGCTGTACTCCTCCCCCAAACCAGCGTACCCATATATTTTTATATTGAACGCCATATTGGCGAATCAGCATATTCGCAACGTTAACCGCGCGTTGTTTCGACACATAATTATTAGCGTCAACAGAACCGATACCTCTGTCGGCATAACCACTCACAATAATTTTCGCATTAGGATGTGCTTTGACATAGGCTGCAATCCTGCGCATTGATTCTTCCTGACACTCATTCTTCACTTCCTGCTGATTAATCGAGAAGAAAATATGTTCATTCAAATAATCAGACATAGCCGGTTTTTCTTCTGGCACAACTGGTTTCTCTGGCTCTGGAACCACAGGAGGCGTAACAGGTTCGACAACAGGTTTTACAGTATCCTGAGAAACTACCGGCTGTTCTGGCTCAGCAGGAACGGGTTCTTCGGGTTTAACCTCTGGCTGTGTCGTAACAGGTTGTTCTGGTGCCACCACAGCAGGTATTTTCGGCTTTTTCTCAGGAATGTTGTAGACAATCCCCACAGTAACAGCCGCATACATATCCACTGGAAGTCTTGTTACATTATCATTCAAATTATCTGTTGTAATATTCCCTTCCGCATCTAATTTCAAGGCCCAGTTTCGATCTATTATATACCCCAGTTCGGCTCCGGCCCGAAAAGCCCCGGCCAAATTTGAACTTAAGGTATTATCATTCATATAATAAGCTCCCAAACCGGTAAAAAGCGAAAAATCCCATTTTCGTTCTGGATCGTATTTTCTAATATTTAAAAGATTCCACATAAAATCGGCAGAAAGACTTTCGCCGGAAAAAGGACGAACTGACTCTATTCCTGTAGAATTATTTTTTAAATAATAATTGAAATAATTATATCCCAGAAAACCGCGCAGACTAAAAACCGGACTAAAATGATAGCCCAGCTCAAAACGGCCTGAATAGCCCAAAGCCTTCAACAAATTTAAAGTATTGAATTCTCCATCTGCCAATGGATTATTCCCATCTCCGAGGTAAGAATTAATCCCTCCATTGAGACCTGTAAACCAACCATGTTTAAAGGTAACAGAATCTGAGTTTTCAGCAGCCTGTAAAGTGCTAAAAACTGTCAAAAAAAGAATCACTACTGGAAAAAAAAATTTTTTCATACAAGATTTTATTTAGAATTATCGGCTAACAGGCAAAACAAAAAATAGTTTTAGCCGGTTTTTATTATCTCACTATTTGATATACAGTTAATTATAACTTATCGCCCATAATATTTTAACCTTTTATTACAAAGGTACATTTAAATTCCAAATAAGCACAAACTTGTAATTTTTTTTATAAAACTGCTATAATACATACTCATTACCAGTAATATATTCATTTTCAACATAACATAATGATATTGTACTCTAAAGCCTAAATTTATAAATTAGAGGACTGATATAATTTATATTATAACAACAAGTTAGCTCAATAGCAACTATTACAATCAGCTGAACGAAACATGTGCAAACAACGAAAATGGTAAGCGACTCCTATCATTATCTGGGGCATTAATTCCAATGGAAATTCATTAACAAGTTCATTAAAATCATCTGATGCAGCATCCAATTCTCCGGAAAAATTAAGATCCCATGAGTAATTTAAGCGACGATCAATTTGGAGGCCTACGCGAGGTACAACCATGATTCGGGTTCTATTAAAAGTTGCAGCATCCCTATAAGTTCCTGCTAATCCGGCATACACTGAAATATCCGATTTGCGGATTAGATTGTATATTGAAAACAAATTAGAAAGATTTAGCATCAAATCAAGTGAAAGATATGCTGTATTTATCTGTGTTACATTCCCACTGTTTGGCCATTTATAAACACTTAAACCGATTCCGGCCCGGCCTCCTAAAGTTGAGGTGATATTGTATCCGGCAAATCCTCTAAGAGTAGTACCGAGAGTTTCAACCGGAGTATATTTGCCAGGAGTGGAAGTCAACGTATATCCTTCTGAAGCAAAATTATTGACTCCCACCATACCCCCCGCATAAAATTCCGGACTGAACATATAAGCGGATGTGTTATTTTGTGCATTAGTGCAAATTATTAAAATAAAGAAAAACGAAAGGAACGATATTATTTTTCTCACAAGTTTAAATTTAAGTAAACTACAAACTAGCAAATCATTTGGCCTCTTTATATCCATAACCATATCCGTATCCGTAACCATACCTGCTATGATAAGCATAGCGATTAGCAGTTACATCGACATCGTTAACTATAAAATAAATACGTTTCAATGATTTTTCAAGATTAATTCTATTGACAAATTCCACATTTCGCTTATCTGTAATTCCAGATCGTGTAATATAAAGCGTAATATCTGATAAACGATCAATCAAAAATGTATCCGACACCGCGCCAACAGGAGCCGTATCTATTACAATATAATCGTATTCTTCTTTAAGCGCATTCATCAAAGTTTCGAAACGCTCTTTCATAATTAATTCTGTAGGATTCGGGGGAATAATTCCTGAAGGTAAAATATATAAATTAGAAAATTGATTATGTTCTACAATCAACTTCTTATAATCCGGTTCCAGACCAGACAGATAAGATGTTATTCCATCCTGACTATCAAAGTCAAAATGTTTGGCCAATTGAGGTCTTCGCAAGTCCATTCCCATCAACAAAACCTTTTTATCCATAAGCGAAAGCATAATAGATATATTGATACTGACAAAAGTTTTTCCTTCTCCCGACATAGTCGATGTAACTAAAATCACTTTCTCCGTAGGATAATCCAGAACAAACTGCAATTTGGTACGCATGAGCCTGAAAAGTTCAGCATTCGAGTTATTATTGGTTTTGTGATCTATGATTACATTTCCGTTATCATTATGCGCCAACTCAGTAAGCACCGGAATATCAGACAACTTTTCGACATCACTGCGATACCTTATTTTTGTATTTACGAGTTCTTTTATGTATAAAATAACACCCGGAATAATTAACCCTATCAACATAAAAACAGCTAATAACATCTTCGACTTAGGAGCTGTTTTCCACACTTCATCCGGAGTATTCAATACACGGCTTTTAGGAACATTTATCGCCATATTCAGAGCAGCTTCTTCCCGTTTCTGCAAAAGAAAAAGATAAAGCGACTCTTTTACCTGTTGCTGACGTTTAATTTCAATAAATTCACGCTCCTGTCTCGGAATCTCCCTAATTTTATTTTGCATTAAATTATTTTGTGCAGCCAAATCCTGATTATTAATTTGCAGGGCTTTTCGGGCAACCGCAATGCCGGTTTGTATCGTTTTTCGGGTAGATTCAATCTGCTGATTTATAGTTATCAGAGCCGGATTAGCATCCGAACTCCCAGCCGCAATACGATTGCGTTGCATTATTAACTGGTTATAATCATTAATTACAGCCATCAGCCCGGGATCGGAAATGCCAAGATTCGGAATCAATGTATTCTTATTGGCCGGAGCTTTAATAAATTCATCCACATAACTGATCAAATTTTGCTGCATTTCCACCTCTATTTGTCGTGCCTCGTACGTACTGTTTTTCTCTAAAAAAATTTTAGCGTCATCGCTTATATCTGTCAATTGATTCGCTTGTTTATAGTTCTCAACATTTTTCTCAACATCCGTTAGTTCTCCTGTAAGTAGAATCAGACGATTGTCAATAAAATGTTTGGTATTTACAGCCGAGAGATTGTTTTGCTCTGCCGCGTCTTCATTGTATATATCGGCCAGCGTATTCAGAATATCCTTGGCTTTCTGAGCATTTGTGGATGTTACAGAAATATCAATTACATCAATCATTTTTCCTACCTCTGTTGTAAGAGCATTCTGATAAGCTTTGGTAACTTTTACAGGAGCATTAATTGTTACTATAATTGTATTTTCCGGAAATTGCATATCCGGCCGCAATTGTACATAAAGCATTCCTGCAGGTGTTTTCAATACTGCCGGTAATTGTTTTATCGTTAGCATAAATTTATTTCCGGCATATTCGCCATGAATAATCAGCTTTCCCTTATCCGGCTCCATCTCCATTACCAAAGCAGAGCTAAGTTTAGCCAGCGAAACACTGTCAAGATGAACATATAACGGAGCAGAAGTATATAAATCAATATCTTTAAGAAATACCCGTTGGCTGTAGGAAGTATAAAGTTCTAACCTCTTTACAACTTTGCGCATGAGCAAGGTAGATTTAATAACCTGTTCCTCATTATTCATTGCTGCGTATGAAGACCGACTTGACAAACCTGCTGCGTCTAACTGTTTCAACAAAGAGACTTCATTCATTTGCCCGTTACGGGCCTGATCAATAATCAAAATAGAAGATTTTGTCTGAAAAATATCCGGTTGAGTCCGGACATACAAGGCTCCTGCAATCAGTGCTAAAATAACGGACAGGACAAACCATTTCCAGTTATACAGGATGGTTTCAAATATTTCTCTCCAGTTGATTGGTTTTTCCTGTATATCCGTATCTAATTGTTCAAAATAATTATCCATAAATAAATCGTACCTTTTTATTTTTTATAGCCAATACCTCATATATAATGAACATAGCATTATTTCAAGATATTTATCAATAAGGACGTCAATGAAATAAAAGTGCCAACAAGCGATATTGTAACCGTTTCTGCCGTACTAAATTCAGATGCCCGGGATTTCGGATTATTGGGTTGTACATAAAGGACATCGTTCTGCTGTAAATAAAAATAGGGAGAATCAATCAAACGGGCATCTCTCAAATCAATACGAAAACTTTCTCTTTCTCCTTTGGCATTTTCACGTATCAATAATAAATTATCTCGACGACCGTAAACAGTAAGATCTCCCGCTTGGGCCAGAGCTTCTAAAATACTTATTTTTTCATTGTCCACATCAATACTCCCCGGTCTTGCAACTTCCCCCAGAACTGATATTTTATAATTTGCAAAACGAACCAATATAACAGGAACTTCTTTAAGATAAGCCGGATAAATTTTTGAACGGATAAGTTCTGTGAATTTTTTTTTAGTCAATCCTGCCACATGAATTTTTCCTATAATAGGAAAAGAAATATTGCCATCTGTATCTATCAGATAATTTTGTAATCCGCCTCCTCCGGAAGCAATTGATCCGGAAATACTGTAAGCATTCATTGTCTCCCCCGATGGAATAAAGGGCAGGTTAAAGGGAATCGCGGCTTCAGGAGTCTGGGTATTAATAGTTACCGAAAGTAAATCACCTATCTGCAATACCGGTTCTGGAATACCGGTAAAGTCATTTTCGGAATAATCAACAGGTGTACCGGCAGATTGAACATAAGCAATCTTTTTATAGGCATTACATGAACTTAAAAGTAATAACAATAAAAGAGGGAGAATGATTTTTTTCACTTAAATTCAGTTTATAAATACAATAATTATATTATAAGGTACCAGATATGGTAAAACCCCGCCAATCCCATTAGAAATCAGCTAATAATCTATATAGCAACAATTTAAAGAAAGAATAATTCTATATAACTATTCTTGTTTAATGCCAAAGAAATACTGATTTTTTGAACGAATGTTTACAAAAATACAAAATACTTTGGCAAGGCAATAAATTTCAATAAAAACGCGTAAAGCTTTAAATCGCAAAATCAATCATTTTTTCAGAAAGATATTTAGATAAATCTGTTTAATGTAAAATATCCCTGTCTACAAAACAGGAAAACCGGATTTCAAAAACCCGGTACACGTGAGATATATCTTATTTCAAACAAGAAAAATATCCTTTATAAAGAAACTGCTTCATATAAAAAATACAACTGAAAAATTTTTCTTTAGATCTTAGTATAGTTTTGATAAGACAAAGATAATTTATTTCTGGCTATAAATAATATTGCTGCCGGGCAAAATTTACTTTAGAAAAAGGATTAACTAGAATTTTACAGATGGCCAGCCCAACAAAATCTATGCACAGATAACCACACATTCAAAAAACATTTACATAACCCGGTCTATTTTATTCTACCAAGTTACAATTCTAACTTAGATAAACTCTGTTTATAAAAGCAATCATTTACATTTTCCATATTGTCTTATGATTCAATTTATATTACTTTTGTAAAAAAGCATTTTACAAATTGTATGAAAAGAGTAACAGTACTTCTATTTATCTCTATTACATTATTTTCAGGTATTTTTGCTGCGCACAGAAAAAGGGAAATGCGGGCTGTATGGATAGCAACGGTAGCTAACATCGACTGGCCCAGTCAACCCGGATTAAATTCTGCTAAACAAAGAAATGAAATGCGAACCATGCTTGACAGTTTGCAAGCTGCCAATATCAACGCCATTGTGATACAGATTCGACCGACAGCAGATGCTTTTTACCCTTCCGTACTTGAACCGTGGTCGCACTGGTTGACTGGAAAACAGGGAATACGGCCGACAGATTATTATGATCCACTGAAATTTATTATCGAAGAAGCTCATAAGCGATGCATTGAAGTCCATGCATGGTTGAATCCTTACCGGGTCACCAATAGTGATGAACTTAGTCTGCTATCTAAAAATCATTTATTTTATAAACAACGCGATTTATTTGTAAGATATGGCGGGAAATACTACTTCGATCCAGGATTGGATGAAACACGCGAATTTTTAAATCGTGTAGTGCAGGATATTGTTGAACGCTACGATATTGATGCCATTCATTTCGATGATTATTTTTATCCTTACAAAGTTGCCGGTCAGGATTTTCCGGACGATGCTTCATTTAAGAAATTCCCCAGAGGCTATGCTCCAAATCAGAAAAATGAGTGGCGCCGCAACAATGTAAATATGGTGATCAGAAAACTACAGGAAACGATCAAAAGCGCCAAACCCTGGGTTGAATTTGGAATTTCACCTTTCGGAGTATGGCGAAATAATGATGTTGATCCAAGAGGGTCTGCCACAAAGGCCGGGGTACAAAATTACGACGATCTGTATGCCGATATTCTGAAATGGCTACAGGAAGGGAGTATCGATTATGTAACTCCGCAGTTATATTGGGAAATTGGCAAAAAAGTAGCAGACTATTCAATATTGCTAAAATGGTGGAGTGAAAATACTTATGGCAAAAACCTTTTTATCGGACTTTATGCTTCGCAACTCGGAAATAAAAAAGCGGCTCCGGCGTGGACAAGAGGCAACGAACTCATACGTCAGATAAGACTAAACCAACAATATCCGCAAGTAGATGGAGCTATGTTTTTTAGCGCCAGTACCTTTCTGAAAAATCGGCAGGGACTTATAGATAGTCTGAAATGTAACCTTTATAAATATCCGGCAATATGTCCGGTAAATAAAAATATTCAGGGGGACACTCCTGCCCAACCTCAGAACATTCGTACCCTGAAAGATGGTGATAATGCTTACTTAGTCTGGGACGGAATCGATGAAGATGGTGGCTGTAAAATAACTTATTATATTGTGTACGCCTTTAAAGGCAAACATGTAGGAGACTTAAATGATGCGGAAAATATTGTTGCAAGAACTACTGATACTTGTATTGACCTTCGGGAACTTGACAAAAGATTCAAAGGAAATTACACTTTCGTAGTTACTGCTGTTAACCGATATAAACACGAAAGTATTCCTACCATGGGAGTAATCAGGAAACTTTGATATTCTGAGATTGGTTCATAGAGCTGATCGATTTCTAAAGTTGATTGGGGTTTATCATTTTATAGCGTTAATCAGCTCATAGAATTTATGAATCAGATTGATACATTATCTAAATATCTTTGCTCTTTTGTCTTTGTTCTGTCGTCTTGGCTCTTATATCTTGGTTCTTGGCTCCTATTGGCACATTAATTTATCGACATATAAACAATCACCATGGATTATATAGCAGACTTACATATCCATTCCCATTATTCACGGGCAACAAGTAAAAATCTAAATTTGGAATCTCTTTACCAATGGGCACAAATAAAAGGTATCAATGTAATTGGTACAGGTGATTTTACACATCCGGGCTGGATAGAAGAACTGCAATCGAAATTAGAACCGGATGGTAACGGTTTTTTCCTATTGAAAAATCCACCGAAAGAATCCGGACTTTCTGGTATCCGAACAAAAAATATCGATGTTCGTTTTTGCCTGAGCGCCGAAATATCTTCTATTTACAAATTTGGAGACAAAGTAAGAAAAAATCATAATTTAGTATATGCTCCTGATTTTGAAACAGCAAAAAAAATCAACGCACGCCTCGGAGAAATCGGAAATCTGTCGTCTGACGGACGTCCCATTCTCGGCTTACCAGCCAGAGATTTGCTCGAAATTGTTCTGGAAACTTCTGATAATGCACATTTGATTCCTGCCCATGTATGGACTCCATGGTTTTCGACCTTAGGTTCAAAAGCCGGTTACGACAGTATCGACGAATGTTTTCGCGATTTAACGGAACACATTTTTGCGTTGGAAACAGGTTTATCGTCCGACCCGGAAATGAACTGGAAAATATCGGCATTGGATAAATATACGCTTGTCTCCAATTCCGATGCACATTCTGCTCAGAAACTCGGAAGAGAAGCCAATTTATTCGACACGGAACTTTCATACTATGCCATGTTTGAAGCTCTGAAAACTAAAAAAGGCTTCAACGGAACTTATGAATTTTTTCCGGAAGAAGGAAAATATCACATGGATGGCCATCGCAAATGCAATGTTTGCATGGAGCCCCGCGAAAGCATGAAGCTACACGAAATATGTCCGGTTTGTGGCAAACCTCTTACCATAGGTGTATTGAACCGCGTTGAAACGCTGGCAGACAGAGAATTGCCAATGCAACCCAAAGAGGCTCCCGATTTTAAATATATCATTCCTCTGCCCGAGATTATTGCAGAATTTACCGGTACCGACTCCGGAAGTAAAAGCGTTCAGCAAACTTTCACGCGAATAATTTCCACTTTCGGCAACGAATTTGATTTACTACACAAAATTCCGCTGGAAGAAATAAAATCGAAAGGCGGAGAATTACTCATGGAAGCTATTAGTCGCCTGCGCAATCGTGAAGTAAATCCGCAGGGAGGATATGATGGGGAATATGGCGTTATTTCTGTTTTCAAACCCGGCGAAATAGAAAAGCTCTCCGGCCAAACTGACTTATTCGGAGGCATTCCAATACCCAAAACCAAACAAAGAAAAACCCCAAAACATGAATTGCATCAAAAGATTTCTGAAGTAAAAAAGTATGACTATTCTGCAAATGAAGAACAACAAAAAGCCATTGAAAGCCCCGAAAACACCATAGTCACAGCCGGACCAGGAACCGGAAAAACCAACACGCTTATCAGGTGGATAGCCCAGCAAATAGAACATGCCGGGATAGCTCCGGAAGAAATTATTGCCATTACATTTACCAACAAAGCTGCTGACGAATTACAGGAACGGTTGGATAAGCAAATGGGAAAACTGGCAGGACAAATTGTCTGTGGAACTTTTCATGCCATAGCTTACAATTTTCTGAGAGAAATAAAGCCTGACATTTCCACAATTTACGATGCCAACAACCGGAAGCAGGTATTTGGGATATTGTTTCCGGAACTAAGCAAAAAGGATATTAATAAATTATCGAATATTTACGAAGAATTTCATGAAGGCATGAAAACGGAAAATATTCAGGACTTTCTGTTTCGTTTCGACGTTTATCATTCGTTCCTCGAAAACCATCATGCAGTGGATCTTTCGTCCATGATATGGCAAGCAAATATTTTACTTTCATCTACAACAAATGAAATTACCACAAAATATAAATGTATTACTGTAGACGAATTTCAGGATATAAATCCGGTACAGTACAAATTTATCAAACTGATTTCCAAAGACAAACGTTTCTTCGCTATCGGAGACCCCAATCAATCGATTTATGGCTTCAGAGGTTCCGATATAAATTTATTTTTCAAAGCTAAAGATGATTTTAATTCTGCAGAGATATTCCTCAAAAAGAATTACCGTACTCCTGTAAAAATAATGGAAGCGGCCAATATGCTCATTGCAAAAAATGAGCTCAAAGCTCAATATCAACCGGAAGCCACCAAAACGGACGAAGTGCTCATTCAAAATTTTGATGCCGGTGATGAGAAACAGGAGGCAAAATATATAGCAGAAAAAATACTGTATTATATCGGAGGAACGGACGCAACTACCACAGGGCAAACTTTATCGGACTACAACTATGCCTTTTCAGATATTACCGTGTTGTACAGAACTCATTTGGTTGGAAATGAAATTGCACGAACACTCAAACAATACGGCATTCCGGTTGTGCTGAGCGATGGAACTTCCTTTCTTTCAACCCCTCCTCTTGACAAGTTGACTTATGCGCTTCAATTACTTGAAAACAAAGATAATGTTATCGCTCTTTCCGGTCTTCTTGCCTTGATCGGAGATATTCCGGAGAAACAAATGCCTGTGCTTATCAATCAATATATGGAAAATAAAATTGGTGCGGAGCATCTGTCTTCTTCCAGCCAGTGGCAAAAGTGGATATCGCTATATCACGAATTGTCTCCGGTATTTGATAATTTAAAAACAGGTGATATTTTGCAACAATTAGCTGATTTACTGATTCCGGTTTCAGATATGGAAGAACAAGATGTCTACAAAAGAGAAATTTTACTCAAATCGGCTATAAACTGGACAGATACCCCTAAGGATTTCCTCCGTAAACAAATACTTTCACCTTATACCGATGCAGCCCGCGATAAAAGCACGGGAGTACGATTAATGACATTCCACGCCTCCAAAGGACTTGAATTTCCGGTTGTTTTTATAGCCGGAGCCGAAGAAGGAATTTCCCCGACCAACCGTCCCGATACCGACATGGAAGAAGAACGCCGGTTGTTCTATGTTGCTATGACCCGTACCAAAGAGATATTACATATCAGTCATGCCGAAAAAAGGACTATATTCGGTAAGGAACAAAAAATGCAAGTTTCCCGGTTTATGGAAGAAATAGACAAAAGCTTATTGACTGATTCGAAGCCTGAACTTTCAAAAAAAGCAAAAATCCAGGATCAGCAATTACGGCTGTTTTAAAATTCTACTCCACTTCTACCCTTGCCCGATAGCGTGTTTCCGGAGTAATGTTGTTAAGTGAAAAATAACCGCTTCTGATACGTCCAGCTTCAACCTGTAACGGAAAAGTTAAGTTACGATGCTGATGATCGAGCCACAGTTCTTCTGCACGGGAACTATAATCAATATAAAATTTTCCGATTTTTCCGGGAAGCATAAACTTCTTATAAAATAATTGAGCCACATTTCCCATGGTGTTTCGTAAGTTTATTTCTATGCAGGGATGCAATTTTACGTTCCCGTTATCCCGGTAAACAAGCATATCAACTCCTAATACCCCGGAATAAAACGCAACAATTTCATTTTGAATAAATTGCCGTATTTTCTCCCTGACGTATTGTAGAAGTTCCTGTTTTATGCCACTGTCTGTAATTTGACGTAAAATTTGGTTATCGTCCATTAGCCGGTTACTCCGGTAAAATCCACGCTCAGTTTCAAAAAGCGAATAACCGGAAAATTGGGCTATGTCATCCACACAATGAAACAACATGGCAAAATCCAGCACCTTATCATAAATCGGCTCTACAATTACACTACCCTGCTTTTCTATAATATTCTGCACCCTGTGCTGATAATTCTTCGTCAGAGAAGACTCCGCCCAAATCAATCCTTTCCCGCTTCCCGACCAGGGAGATTTTATCACAGCAGGATGATTTTGTTTTACATATAAATTAACTTTAAAAATATCATCCAATTCCAATGCCGGCAACGGAAGTGACCCGGACAAATCAAAGTATTGTGTAACAAATTTCACAGCCCGAATTGAGATATTACGATGTGAGAGTACTCTGATTTTAGTCAACTGATCTGGAGAAAGTAACAGATTTGGAGAAATATTTTTCAGCAAAAGTTGATTCACAACAGCCGCATCACAACCCCAGGGTTCAATACCTGAAATATCACAAGTATTATCTCCCGGAGAAAATATTGTAATATTCTTAAGCTGAGGAAAAAGCATTTGCATATTTTCCAACCATTGAACATCTGTATCTGCCGCTACAAAACTTCCGGAAGCTGCAAACCATAATGGCAAGGCACTTAAATCCGAAGCCATTTTGCGTGCCTGTAACGGAGCATTAAAGTTTGGATCTCCGTTGGCTAAAGCCAAATCATGTTCCGGATTAAAAATATACAACGAACGATTCATATTGCAAACTTATAGCCAATTTATACTATATACAACAGAAAAGCAGCAAAATAATTGATATAATTTCAAAATCGCGATTAATACCAGACCCGGCCAATATCCGAATGGTCGAAGCTTTTTTATACCTTTGTGTTCTTACAGAACAAAAAAACATATAAATCGTTTTTAAATCAAACAATTCGTATGAAAATGAAAAAACTAACTTTTATATTTATGACATCTTTATTAATAGCTTGCAGTAGTCAGAAATCTACAACTCTTGCCATGGAGAATTTTGATTATACGGTCGATCGGTTTGCCGATATAGAAATTCTGCGTTACAGGGTTCCTGACTTTGATAAATTAAGTCTCCAACAAAAAGAATTAGTGTATTACCTTACCCAGGCAGCTCTCGAAGGCCGGGACATTCTTTACGATCAGAACAACAAATACAACCTGTGTATCCGCCGGACGCTTGAAGCTATTTATACCAATTATAACGGCGACAGGAACGATCCGAACTTTGAACGCCTGACAACCTATCTGAAACGTGTATGGATGGGAAACGGAATACATCATCATTATTCCGAAGATAAATTTGTACCTGAATTTTCCGAGAAATTTTTCACTTCGGCCATTCTCAGCCTCGATTCTGAAGTATTGCCACTTGAACCGGGAGAAAAACCGGAGGATTTGATAAACAAACTCATTCCTGTAATTTTTGATCCGACTGTTTACCCAAAACGTACCAACCAGGCTGATGGTGTTGACCTGATTAAAACTTCGGGCAATAATTATTATGGCGCAGGAGTAGCTCAGGATGAAGTAGAAGAGTTCTATGCAAAAATGAAAGATCCGAATGACAGCACACCTGTTTCTTATGGATTGAACAGCAAGGTTGTAAAGGAAAACGGAAAATTAGTTGAAAAAACTTATAAAGTAGGAGGACTCTACAGCAAAGCCATCGAAAAAATTGTTTTCTGGCTTGAGAAGGCAGCTACTGTTGCCGAAAACGATCAGCAAAAAGATGTAATAACCACATTAATAAAATATTACCAAACAGGTGATTTGAAAACTTATGATGAGTATTCTATTAAATGGGTGGAAGATCTGAATTCTATGGTCGATTTTGTAAACGGATTTACCGAAACTTATGGCGATCCGCTAGGCATGAAGGCCAGTTGGGAATCTATCGTAAACTTCAAAAATATCGAAGCAACCAAACGTACCGAAATCATCAGCTCCAATGCACAATGGTTTGAAGATCATTCTCCGGTTGCTCCCGAGTTCAAGAAAGAAAAAGTGAAAGGTGTTTCTGCCAAAGTAATCACTGCAGCTATTCTTGCCGGCGACTGTTACCCAGCCACTCCTATTGGCGTGAATTTACCCAATGCCAACTGGATCCGGGCTGAATACGGATCCAAATCGGTCACTATTGAGAATATTACCGAAGCTTACGATCAGGCATCGCTGGGCAATGGTTTTGCCGAAGAATTTATGTGGAGCGATAAAGAGCGTGAATTAGTCAAAGAATACGGTGCTCTTACCGACAATCTGCACACCGACCTGCACGAATGTCTCGGACATGGTTCCGGCAAATTGCTTCCGGGTGTTGATCCAGATGCACTAAAAGCTTATGGCTCGACTATAGAAGAAGCCCGTGCCGACTTGTTCGGACTTTACTACATGGGCGACAAAAAAATGCTCGAACTCGGATTGCTTCCCGATAAAGATGCTTATAAGGCGGAATATTATCGTTTCATGATGAACGGATTAATGACCCAGCTTACACGTATTCTCCCGGGAAAGGACATAGAAGAAGCCCACATGCGAAACCGGCAATTAATTGCTGAATGGGTATATGAACACGGAAAAGCCGACAATGTAGTGGAATTCCGTAAACGGGAAGGAAAAACATTTGTCGTAGTCAATGATTATAAGAAACTCCGTGATTTATTCGGTCAGCTTTTAGCTGAAATTCAACGCATAAAATCAACCGGAAATTTTGCAGAAGCCCGCAGCTTAGTAGAAACTTATGGTGTAAAAGTGAATCAGCCTCTCCATACCGAGGTGTTAGAGCGTTATAAAAAATTGAATCTTGCTCCATACCGTGGTTTTGTGAATCCGGTTTATACCCTTGAAAAAAATGCTGAAGGAAAAATATCGGATGTAAAAATTTCTTATGACGAAAATTATGTAGACCAAAACTTGCGTTATTCTCGGGAGTTCTCCAACTTGCCAACTTTCAATTAACAACAAGAGAATGAAAAACATACAAAAGAGAATGTCCACAAAGATATTCTCTTTTTGTATTTTAGAATATTACTAATTGAATTTTCAGTTTTATTGTTTCAGCAGACTAATTTTAAGGTATTTCCAACTCAGGCAGAAATAGTTTCATATCTTCGTCCACACTTCCGATTGGCGCAACCCCGAAGGTATCAACCAACACCTTGGCTACATTGGGAGAAAGAAAAGCCGGTAATGTCGGACCCAAGTGAATATTTTTTACCCCAAGGTACAGCAATGCCAATAATACAATAACAGCCTTTTGCTCGTACCATGCTATATTATAAGCAATTGGCAACTCATTGATATCATTCAGTTCAAACACCTCTTTTAGTTTTAAAGCAATTAATGCCAACGAATAACTATCGTTACATTGTCCGGCATCCAAAACACGTGGAATTCCACCAATATCACCCAAAGGAAGTTTGTTGTAACGGTATTTTGCACAACCGGCTGTAAGTATGACGGTATCTTGTGGAAGTTTCTCAGCAAACTCAGTATAATAATTACGGCTTTTCATACGTCCATCGCAACCAGCCATCACAAAGAACTTACGGATAGCCCCTGTTTTTACTGCATCAACTACTTTATCGGCTACAGCAAATACCTGCTCGTGTGCAAAACCACCAACAATTTCACCCATTTCTATAGAAATCGGTGCATTACACCATTTTGCATGTTCAATCATGTCTGAAAAATCTTTTACTCCATTTTCGCCTGCTGTAACATGCTTAAATCCGGGAAAACCAACCACTCCGGTAGTATAAACACGATCGGCATAAGTCGCCGTACTCTTTGGCGGCACAATGCAATTGGTTGTAAAGAGAATTACGCCATTAAATGATTCAAAATCTGCTGTCTGACTCCACCATGCTCCACCATAATTTCCTACGAAATGGCTATATTTTTTAAATGCTGGATAGTAATTCGCAGGCAACATTTCGCTGTGGGTATACACATCCACGCCTGTTCCTTCTGTTTGTTTCAGCAACTCTTCCATATCTTTTAAATCGTGTCCGCTAATTAAAATACCAGGGTTATTGCGAACGTTCAGACTAACTTTGGTTACTTCCGGATGACCATAAGTTGTAGTATTGGCATTATCAAGCATAGCCATAGCTAAAACGCCATATTGCCCAGTTTCAAGTACAAGAGCAGTAAGTTCATCGACAGAAAGAGATTCATCGGTAGAAGCTACTAAGGCTTTTTGCATAAAAGCATAAATTTTTTGATCTTCATACCCCAGATTGAAAGCATGTTCGACATAAGCGGCCATGCCTTTCAACCCGTAAATCATTAATTCCCTGAGTGAACGTATATCTTCATTTTCAGTAACAAGCACTCCTCTGTGAGCAGCTACCACTTCCATCTCGGCTACAGTTACAGCTGTCCATGTTGTAAGATCGGTCGGTTCCAACTCAAGGCCTTTTTCTTTCAACGCTGCTTTAAGGAATGACCGAAGTTTGAATCCTTCGCGAATGGCATTGACAAATCGTGCATCGTCGAAGTTTGCATTGGTAATGGTCATAAACAAACTATCGGCAATAAAACGATTTACTTTTTCATGCTCCACATTGAATTTACGAAGTTCATTGGCATAAACAGAAATTCCTTTCAGCTGATATACCAGCAAATCCTGTAAAGCAGCAACTTCGGGCGTTTTACCACAAACTCCTTTAATTTCGCAACCAATACCTTTGGCTGCTTCCTGACATTGAAAACAAAACATGCTCATAATTTTATTTACTATTTTTCATTTACCCGTTCTTACATTATTATAAATCATTGATTATTATACAATTATACATTATATTTCTAAAAAAGTCAACAATTAAATCCATTCTTCCTGTAAAATATTTCCTTTGATACCAACCACTATGGCTTTTACAGGGATCTTCCTTCCGGCTTCGGCAACAGCTTTTTTAGCTATACCAAGTAACCCGCCACAACAGGGAACTTCCATCATCAATACTGTAAGCTTATTGATTCGTGAATTGGTTATCATTACCTTGAGCTTTTCGAGATACGATTCTTTGTTCGAATCTAATTTTAGACATGCTATAGCTAAGGTTTTTCCCTCCAGAAAATCGTTATGGAAATTTCCATAGCTAAAAGCAACACAATCAGCCGCAAGCAGGACATCTGCTCCACGGAAATATCCGGCTTCTGGATTCAATAAGTGCAACTGAACCGGCCATTGACGAAGTTGTGATGTTATTTCTGACTGGGTAGAATTTACTTCAACATGGGCCATTTTAAAACCGGAAGTTACAGGTTTGGCAGGCTCAAAAGACATTTCATGACTTCCCGGGCAACTTCCTCCTCCATGCGAATAAGACGTGGAATTTGCTGCGCAACCACTTGTACCATGATTATGAACTTCGGCAAAATCAATCTTAATTCCATTTTCTTTCAAATAAGAAACACCTTGTTTCAGGTAACCGGTTTCACCATGTTCTTTCAAATGTTTCAGGTGTGCGATAATCGTTTTTTCACCTTTAGGAATTATACGTTGCAGAGTAGCAATTTCGTTATAAGGTTCAGCCTCACGCTCTTCGAATGTAATTGCGCCAACAGGACAATCGCCAATACACGTTCCCAATCCATCACAATATAACTCACTTACCAGCCAGGCTTTACCATCTATCATTTGAAGAGCTCCTTCATGACATCCATGTACGCATGATTCACAACCATTGCATAGCTTTTCGTCTATTTTTATAATTGTTCGTTTCATAAATTCATTTATTATTTTTTCATTTACTATTCCTTTGAATTTCAACGATAAACAGTAAATTTATTGATAGTCAGTTATTTTATCATGGTCAGTAACATCTTAAATTTTTCTGTCGCATTTACAGCATGAGGAACATTGGCCGGCATGATAATACTGTCACCCGTTTTTAGCACAAATGTATTTCCGGCTATTACTACCTCACCTACTCCTTCGAGTACCTGAACAATTGCATCAAAAGGAGCCGTGTGCTCACTCAAAAATTCTCCTTTGTCAAATGAGAATAGTGTTACATTGCCATGATCATTTCTGATAATAATTTTACTCACAACCGACCCTTCTGCATATTGGACTTTTTCAGACATTCTGAAAACTTCCGCTGCAGGAAAGTTTTTGTTTTCTGAGTTTGGCTCATATTGAAATTGGCTCATATACTCATCTATTTTATTAATTAGTATTCGTATTTTTGTATACAATCACCGATTGACACTACAAAAATATATCTACACAAACTTTTAAAGTGTAACAGTTGTTACACTCGAAAAAATAATTGAAATTTTTCTCTATTTTTTTATTATGAATAAAGCGACTGACCCGGAATGGAAAAAGTTCAGTAACCCGAACGATCAGGAAAATCTATTTCCTGAAGATTTAAAATACAGCATCAAAGCATATAAAAAATTTGATTATATATTTCGTCAGGGAGATTTATGTGATGCACTATACATTCTGATTTCCGGTTCAGTAAAAACTGAAATGGTCACAGAAAACGGCAACCTTCTGGGCATTGAAATTATCACTGCCCCACGCCCGTTGGCTCCAGCATTTTTATTTTCGGACAACAATCATTTCCCCGTAGATGTAACTGGGATACAAGATGTGGAAGTTTTACGCATTCCTAAAGATGAAGTAATGAGACTGATGACGACCCAGCCTGATTTTATGCAACAATTTTTGAGTCATAATGCTAACCGTACCCAATTTCTAACAAACAGGTTACAACTTCTTTCCATAAAAACTATTAAAGGAAAAATTGCATATTTTATTATTGAGCAGGTTAATTTGCAGGGAAATCCGTTTATAATAAACAGAAATCAAACTGAATTAGCCGGATTTTTTGGAGTTGCCCGCCCATCATTAGCCAGAAGCCTGTCCGAAATGATTGCAGATGGAATCATTGAAGTGAATCGAAAAGAGTACAAAATACTGGACAGCAAAAAATTGAAAGAACTTTTGGTATAACTCCAGATACAATGAATAAGAAGAAAAGTATTATAAAAAATTCCCGGCAATGAACGAGTTGAATTGCTGGGAATCTTTATTTATCTTAAGAAGTCTTTTCGGATTGGATTGAAGGTATCTATTAAAACTCCGGATTCAATGCACCTGACTCCGTGTCCGGCATTTGGTTTCATGTATAATGAATCCACCAGCTTTAACGATTTTAGTTTCAGTGTCAATAGAAAATTCAAAAATACGGGAAACTACATAAGTACACTGTCTGTGAATATGGAAATGAGTATGCACAACACATTCCTTCTCGAAAGAAACCTTCACAAGCATAATCTCGTCATCGTAAGACATAATCTGTCGTTTTACACCTTACTCAAACTTTCCCAAGGGATTTCTACCTCCAATATAAAATTATTACTATTCATTATGTTTACAACTTGTCTACTCCTTCGTAGAAATTAATATATGCTTTATTTACAAGCCTGTTTCCACCCGGAGTAGGATAATTTCCGGTGAAATACCAGTCACCCTTATGATTTGGACAAGCTGCATGCAAACCATCAATCGTTTGATAAACTAATTCTACCGGGCATGTAACTTCCGGTGGCGTCAACATTTTAGCAATCTGAGCAGAAATTTCTTCCATAGTGAATGGCTCATAAATTTCTGTAACATAATTTACGATTTCTTCTTTAGGAAGATTTTCCTGAGCTTTTGATTTCCTGTAAACTTCGTCTATAACATACTGACGACCAGTATCCTTCAACAACTGAATTGCTGCTCTGAAGGCACAAAACTCACTCATACGCGCCATATCAATTCCATAATAATCCGGAAAACGAACCTGAGGAGAAGAAGAAACAATAACAATCTTTTTAGGCTCTAACCTGTTCAAAATCTTTAAAATACTCTGTTTTAAAGTTGTTCCACGAACAATTGAATCGTCAATTGCCACCAGGTTGTCAACCTTTCCACGACGAATTGAACCATAAGTCACATCATAAACATGCGTAGCTAAGTCATCTCTTTCATTATTGGTGGAAATGAATGTACGCAACTTAATATCTTTAATTAACACTTTCTCGACCCGTGGAGCCTGATGAGTTACTTCCTTAATACCATCTGTCATTCCGTAAAAAGCAACCTCAGCTGTATTGGGAATAAATGAAAAAACGGTATTATCAATATCATTATCAATAGCTTTCAAAATAGGTCCAGCCAGTGATTCTCCGAGTTTCTTGCGTTCTTTGTAAATATCAATATCGCTACCACGCGAAAAATAAATACGCTCAAAAGAACATTTCGTAAGTTCTTTGGCTGCCGGACGAATAGTTTCAAATTTAATTGTACCATTACGTTTAATAATCATAGCCTGACCCGGTTCCAGTTCGTGAACATCTTCTTCTTTTACATTCATCGCTGTTTGAATAACAGGGCGTTCCGATGCTGTAACAACAATCTCATCATTGATATAATAAAATGCCGGACGAATTCCCTTAGGATCTCTAAAAATAAACGAGTCTCCATGTCCCAGCATTCCGCAGATGGCATATCCTCCATCCCATAATTTTTCCGATTTACGAATAAATGCTGCAATATCAAGGTTTTCCTCAATTTTATGCGTAATTACAATATCATTTGTATAACGTTGTTTTATTTTATCATATTCTTTCTGAACCTCTTTATCGAGCATAAAACCGAGAGATTCCAACATGAGAAAAGTATCTCCTTTATCACGAGGATGTTGTCCTTTAAGAGTCAAATTTTCAAACAACTCATCTACATTTGTCAAATTAAAATTACCGGCCAGCACCAAGGTTCTGTTTTTCCAGTTGTGACGACGTAAAAACGGATGCACGTAAGACAACCCACTACGTCCCGTCGTACTGTAACGCAAATGCCCGAGATACAATTCTCCCGCAAAAGGCAGTTCTTCTTTACATAACTCAGGATTATCTAGAACTTCAATTGGTAAACGGGCACTATTTTTATTTATGGTTGCAAAGATTTCCTGAATTGCATTTTTGCCTTCAACACGTTCACGCCAGATATACTCTTCTCCGGGAGGCATATCTAACTTAACCGAGGCTAAACCGGCTCCTTCCTGCCCACGATTATGTTGTTTCTCCATAAGTAGATACATTTTTTGCAAACCATACTGCCATGTACCGTACTTTTCCTGATAATAATCCAAAGGTTTCAGCAACCTTACCATTGCAATTCCGCACATAATTAAAAAAACGAAAAATAGAAAAATTAATTATTTACTTATAAATATTTGAGAACTAATACAATTAAAAAACCCCAACGCATAAGCGTAGGGGCAGGACAATGTTATTCAACGGTTACCGACTTAGCCAAATTACGCGGCTGATCAACGTTACAGCCTTTTACAACAGCTATATGATAAGCCATCAATTGCAAGGGTATCGCAGCTAACAACGGGACCAAACACTCCTCTGTATCCGGAATACTTATATAATAGTCCGATAAATTCGTTACCACAGTATCTCCTTCTGTCACAATAGAAATAATTCGTCCCTTTCGGGCCTTGATCTCCTGGATATTACTCACTACCTTTTCATACATGCCTGCACTCGGAGCAATTACTACAACCGGCATTTCCTGACTGATAAGAGCAATAGGTCCATGTTTCATTTCAGCTGCAGGATAGCCTTCGGCGTGAATATATGAGATTTCTTTTAGTTTAAGAGCACCTTCCAACGCTACAGGATAATTATAACCGCGACCTAAATAGATAAAATTCTGAGCATAAGTAAAAGTCTTTGCAAACTGGGCAATCATATCATTTTGGTCTAATAAAGATCTCATCTTTTGAGGAATATTTCCCAATTCAGAGACTATTTCTTTGTATCGCTCAACAGACAGAGTTCCTTTTTCTTTTCCAATGAGCAAGGCCAGCATAGTAAGTACAGTCACCTGAGCTGTAAACGCTTTTGTCGAAGCTACCCCAATTTCGGGCCCGGCATGCGTATAACAACCGGAATTTGTATTTCGTGGAATAGAAGAACCTACAACATTACAAATTCCAAATATAAATGCTCCATGCGATTTTGCCAATTCTACGGCGGCCAGAGTGTCAGCAGTTTCCCCAGATTGGGAAATGGCAATCACAAGGTCGTCTCCATGAATAACCGGTTTACGATACCTGAATTCGGAAGAATATTCCACTTCTACCGGAATACGGCAGAACTCTTCGATAGCATATTTTCCTATTAAACCCGCATGCCATGAAGTACCGCATGCCGTAATAATAATACGTTTTGCATTCAGAAATTTTTCTTTATTATCAATAAAACCAGATAATTTAATTTCCTTTTCTTCCAAATTAAGCCGTCCTCTCATACTATCACTTAAAGTCTTTGGTTGTTCAAAAATTTCTTTAAGCATAAAATGAGGATATCCACCCTTTTCGAGCTGGCTAAGCGTTAGTTCTAATCTTTGAATTTCAGGTGTTTTTACAACATCTGCTATAGTTTTTATCTTTATATCTTCTCCTCTTTTGAGCGTAACGATTTCTTCATCTCCGATATAAACCACTTTATTGGTATATTCTACAATCGGTGTTGCATCAGATGCAAGAAAAAACTCACCATCTCCAATTCCCACGACTAAAGGGCTTCCTTTGCGGGCTGCCACAATTACGTCCGGATTTCCTTTTTCGATTACAGCTATAGCATAAGCCCCTACAACCTGATTTAGAGCAAGTTGTACTGCTTTAGTCAAATCAACGTTATTCGACTTCTTGACATAATCAATTAATTGGACTAAAACCTCTGTATCAGTTTGGCTTTGAAAAGTATAACCGTGTTTTATCAAACTTTCCTTCAATACGGCATAATTTTCAATGATACCATTATGAATGATAGCTAATTCTTCTGACTGAGAACAATGAGGATGAGCATTTATCTGATTAGGTTCTCCATGCGTTGCCCAACGAGTGTGTGCAATACCTATAGTTCCGTTCACATCCTGTTGTTCTGCAAAACGTACTAAATCGGAAACTTTACCTTTAGCCTTATATACATTTAAAAGGTCATTATCTAAAAGAGCAATACCGGCACTGTCATATCCCCGGTATTCAAGTCTTTGAAGTCCTTTTATTAAAATAGGATAAGCCTGACGCTTTCCTATGTAACCTATAATTCCACACATATAAATTTTTTATAATAAATAAGTTATTATTTCAAATATTATTTCTTAAACGGCTCATTGCATCCAAAGTTCCTTCACGGCTACTGAATCCTGTAAATCTCATGTACCCCTCACCGGAAAGGCCAAACAATATACCAGGAGTTCCTACAATTTGATAGTCATATAATAATTGTTGAAAGAATTTCCACGATGGCTGACTGTCAGGAGTTTTAAACCATACATACGGAGAACTGATTCCACCATACACCTCTAACCCGGCATCCAATAATTCATTTCTGATAATTGAAGCATTGGTAAGATAATATCTTACCAAATCCTGCACCTCCGATTTTCCAGATTTCGTATAAACTGCTTCCGCTCCCCGTTGTACAATATATGAAACTCCATTTGTATAATTTCCCTTTCGCCTGCTCCACAGCTTAATCAAAGGAACTTTTTCTCCCATAAGCGTATAAACCATTAGCTCATTGGGAAAAACAGCAAATCCACATCTCAATCCGGTAAAACCTGCTGATTTTGAATAACTTCTTATTTCAATCGCAACTTTTCTTGCACCTTTTATTTCATATATTGATTTGGGCACATCCGGTTCGTTTATATAAGCTTGATAAGCTGCATCATACACAATTATACTATCATGTTCTATTGCATAATCCACCCATTTTTTTAACTCTGTTTTATTCATCGTCGTTCCGGTTGGATTATTCGGATTACACAGATATATAATATCAACTTTCTCTGTTGGCAATTCCGGCACAAATGCAGTTTCCTCCGAACATTTCAGGTATACGACATTACTCCATTTTTGCTCCTCCGTTAAAGATCCAGCACGTCCACTCATTATTGTCGCATGTTCATAAACCGGATATACAGGCTCTGCAATTGCAATAATATTGTCTCTTCCCAAAACGTGACCAATATTTCCAATGTCCGATTTCGCACCATCATTGATAAATATACTTTCTTTATCTAGAGATACTCCACATGAACGATAATCTTTCAAAATTTTTTCAATCAGAAAATCATATCCCTGGGGCGGACTGTAACCTCTAAAAGTTTCCTGTCGAGACATTTCATCAACGGCATTATGCATAGCCTGCACAACTTCATTGGGTAAAGGACGTGTTACATCACCAACACCTAAACGAATAATTCGAGTATTTGGGTGCAAAACTTTATAGGCATTAACACGCTTATCAATCTCATCAAAACAATAGGTTTCAGGAGTTTTTAAATAATTCTCATTCGCTAATGCCATTAGAAAGCTGAGTTAATGTATTAATGTGTGTTTTTTAATAATATGCAAAATTGCATTTTTTTTTTGATTAATGAAAGTGTTTTACTCATTTTCGCAGTTAAACTATAACGCCTTCATTAATCCACAAACAACTATAATCTTATAATTGTTCTACCTTTAAGTTTTCCTTTAAGTATCAACGCTATAGCATCGTTAACCTGTTCGAGTTCTATTTCGTTATACAGGCTAAGCAAATGGTTCGGTTTCCATTCCGAAGCAAGTCTCTGCCATAAAACCTCACGCAAATGCATCGGGTAATTCTGAGCAGAAATTCCAATTAAAGAAATACCTCTTAAAATAAACGGAAATACACTCATATTGAGTTGAGTTGCAGACACACTGCCACAAGTGGTAATTGCTCCAAGAGGCCCCACTGATTTTACTATTTTTTCAAGAATAGGCCCTCCGACCGTATCAATTCCTCCGGCAAAACGGGCTGACAACACGGGTCGTTTATCTTCTGCAGCAAATTCTTCTCTGGAGACAACCTCCGAGACCCCTAACGATTTCAAAAAATCATGTTCAGTGGCTTTTCCAGATACTGCCACTGTAGTGTAGCCAAGCTTTGCCAACAATGATAAGGCTACAGAGCCAACACCACCGGTTGCACCGGACACAACAATTCTGCCAGCTCCAGGGCTGACCAGTTCTGATAACCTGGCAACTGAAATACCAGCGGTAAAACCAGCGGTACCTATAATCATTGCCTCTTTGGGTGAAAGTTCCTGAGGAAGCTTTACAACCCATGATGCGGGAACTCTGATATATTGCCCAAATCCTCCGGCAGTATTCATTCCCAGATCATAACCGGTAACTATAACTTCTTCTCCTTTCACAAATTCTGGAACATCAGAAGCTTCAACAATTCCGGCTGCATCAATTCCGGGAGTATGAGGATAATTTTTAGTTACCCCCTTATTTCCGATAGCTGATAATGCATCTTTGTAATTTAACGAAGAGTACTGTACCCTGATTAAAACTTCGCCCTGAGGCAAATTCTCGGTATCAAGATTTTTTAACGAAGAAAGATATTTACCCTCAATTTCTTCTACTACAATAGCTTTGTATATCATTATTTATAAAAACAAAAAACGTCGAAGTGCAAAACCCCAACGTTAGTATTTCATTATTAATTATTTATCACTCTCCATCTTTAACTTTTACACTTTCCCGCATCGAACAAGTTCCATTGAATACAGCGTTCGGCTCAACCACCAAAATCTTGGTTCTGACATCTCCTTCTATAATTGCGGTACTTCTTAATGTTAATGTATCAGCAACCGTAATATCTCCATTCACATTTCCTATAATTTCTGCATTTTGACATGAAATAGACCCCTTCAGATTTCCGTTCGAACCGATAATTACCTTTCCGCTGCAAATAATCTCCCCTTCAACAACTCCATCTATTCTAAAATCGCTATCTGCCACAATTTTGCCTACGATTTTACTTCCGTTCGTTAATGCATTGTAAATTACTCCTGCATTAGATGCTACTTCCTTCGCCATTTTTACAAAAATTTTTAAGTCACCAAAAATACAGCTTAATTTGGTAAAAAACAAATTTAAGTATCAAATAATAAACAGGTAACTTTTACTCATAAAAACAGAGAACGCTTTGTCGAAAATAATCTATATAAATTATCGTTTCATCTGTAAAAAAAACTTATTTTTGTTCAGCTAAAAACAGTAAAACAGAATATGCACATAAAACACTTAAAGCATACTGAAATTGATTTTGAAAATTGGGATAATACTATATATCATTCAATGAATCGATTAGAGTATGGATTTTCGTGGTACTTAGATATTGTCTCCCCAGATTGGGAAGCATTGATTTCGGATAATTACGAATTTGTAATGCCACTAACTATTAAGAAAAAGTACAAACTTCCATATATTGTGCAGCCTCCTTTTGCTCAGCAATTAGGAATTTTTTCTTCATACCCCATCACTAATGATATTGTAAAAAACTTCATTGATAAAATTCCGTATTTTAGTTACGAAATTAATACCAACCATAAATTATTTAGAGATGGAGGATTAGAATTGCCTAATTACGTAATTCTGCTTAACAAAACCTATCATGAGTTTAGAGAAATTTATTCGAAAAATACAGTACGAAATATAGAAAAAGCAAAAAAAAATGAGCTTAAAATCATAAATGATTTGTCAACTGATGATTTTATAGAACTTTGCTATTCTGGTGAAAAAAAATATTCTGAAACAACAATAAATTTGCTAAAAAATATAATATATAATGGGCTCGAACATAATTCCATAAAATTGTGTGGTATAAAAAACAAATCGGAACAACTTATTTCCGGTGCTTGCTTTTTGGTATCACCCAACAGAATGATATATTTACTTCCGGTATCAACCCCGGAAGGTAAAAAATGTTCATCTATGTTCCTACAGGTAGATCAAATTATTCAAGATTATTCTATGTCAAATATGATACTGGACTTTGAAGGTTCAAAAATTGATGGTGTCGCCCGTTTTTATAAAGGGTTTGGAGCAATCGACAAACCTTATTATACACTCAAAAAGTTTCGTCCTACATTTTTAGTTGGAAAAATATAGTTCTTATGAAAATACTTTTTCTAAATTCAATGCATAAATCATTTGATGATAGAACTTTTTATCATCATGCACAATATCTATCTGAATTAGAGAATAAAGTATTCATATATTCCACAAGAGACAATGAATCAGACATCTACAACAACATAAAAATAATTTCTAATGATATTCACGAGCTATCTATATTTATTCAGATTAAAACTCTTTACAAATTAACAAAAGAGATAAAACCTCAAATTATTGTCTGCGATAGTCCTATCTCCGTTTTTGCCTCTTTTAGATATAGATTAGAAAGTAATTGTAAAATAATATACGATATTACAGAATGGATTCCATCTAAAAAAAATATTACCAATGTAAAATTTATCAAGAAATTCATCAAAATAATCGTATTGTTTTTCACAAATCAACTTGCCTCACTTATAAGCACAAAACTAATGTTTGGAGAATACTACAAATCATTACCATTTGTATATTTGTTCTTTAAACCTCATAAAATTATAAGTTATTATCCGGATATAAAATATATCAATTTCAGCCCTTATTGTGTTCCTAAAAAACAACTAAATTTGTTGTATAGCGGTAATTTTAATGAAGAAAAAGGATTTGATAAGGTTTTAGAATTATCCGAACAACTGGCTCATCTCCACCCTGATAAAACTATTTGCCTCAAGCTTATTGGAGATTTTGTATGTGAACAAGACAAACAATTATTTTTAAAATTTGAAAAACAAAAAAAAGATAATTTACAAGTATCTGTTTCCAGTTTTAAGTCATTTATTGAATTTTGTAACGAAATATCAGATACACATATATTTATTGATTTAAGAAAAAATGATTTTGAAAACACCCATTGTCTACCAATAAAATTATTCTATTATATGGCATGCGGAAGACCTGTAGTTTATAGCGCATTAAAAGCAATAAAAAAGACCATTGATATTAATAATTTTGGTTATATTGGAGAACCGACTGAAATAGATTATTTTGCTCTGAAAATCTCAGAATATTTTAACAAGCCTCAATTATATACGACGCATTGCCAAAAAGCACTTGAGTTGTCACACGAACAATTCTGTTGGGATAAAATAAAGCAAGAATTTAAAGACTTCATTTTAAATTAGATATCAATAATATATGCACGGATTTATCGCAGTAATATCTCTAGAGAATAATATACCGGAAATAAATTTTCAATGGAAGAATAAATTTTCTTTTCAGAATGATTTTACAAAATCTACTGCTATAGGTCAATTTTATAAAGCTGAACGTTTTATAAAAAACACATTTTCATTAGACAAAATATGGGTTGATAATAAAAAAATTTTAGGAATTACAGAAGGAATTATATTAAATACAAACAGTTTTTGTTTAAAACATAAAATAGAACATAACCATTCGGCAATAGCAGAACACATATTAACACACCCTAAACTATTAAATGAATTCAATGGCAATTATTGTGGATTTTTTTTTAATAAAGATACTCGTAAATTTATAGCTTTTAATAATCATACGGCAACTCAAAAGATATTTTATTATAAAAATGAATCCTATCTTATTGTTTCAACAGATTTATTTACGCTGTCAAAAACATTAGATTTGCTAAAATTATCTAAGACTCTTGACAGATTAGGAACATACTTTCTATTAACCTGTGGTTTTATGCAAGAAAATCATACCTTAATTGACGAAGTAAAGCAATTGAATGCTGGCGAATATTTACATGGAGATCAGGAATCATTCCTTGTCGAGAGATATTTTAATTTAAACGAGATCGAATATTCTACTCAAAAATATCAGAAAACAATTGATAATCTTGATTGCATTTTTAAAGAGTCGGTAAAAGCTGAATTTGAATTTGACAAAATAAGAAATTTGAATTCACAAACTACGTTAAGTGGAGGTTTAGATTCCAGAATGACTGCACTTATTGGGCATGAACTTGGATACAACAAACAGCATCTGATAAATTTCTCACAAGAAAAATATGCTGATCATATTATTGCAAATCAAATTTCAGATCATTATAAATTGGAATTACAGCATATTAATATAACTGAAAAAAGTCTTAACTACATTGACGAAACTGTACTTGTTAACGATGGGCTAACTTCATATTTAAACTCGAGCCTTCTGTTTGAGGTACTTCCGCAAATTACAATTAACCGTATAGGTTTATTACATACCGGGCTACTGGGAGATGCTATTTTAGGGAGTTATCTTACTAATAAACAGAATGTTTTAGCAAAACCAACAAATGGTAATTATTCAAACATACTACTTAACAAGATTAATTACGAGATAGAGAAAAATATCAAAAAGTACAAATCAGAAGAAATTTATAAATTTTACAACAGGGGATTTAATGGAATAAATAACGGCTGTCAATACTATAATCTCACTACAGAATCGATTTCTCCTTTTTTATATCCTGAGTTTATTAGCTATGCCCTATCAATACCAAGAGATTTAAGATATAAGGAAAGAATATACATCGATTGGATAAATAACTTACACAAACCTTATACCCAATTTATATGGGAAAATATTGGTGGAAAACCAACAAATAATCAGATATTAAAACTGTTATACAGAACACGCCGGGCTATTGTGAAAAGGCTTCCCATAAAATCGATGTGGAAAAGCAGTATGAATCCGGAACAAGAATGGTATAATGAAAACATTTACATACAAAACAATCTAAAAAAATACTTTTGGAATAACATCGAAAATATAGATATTGACACCGAATTAAAAGAAGATCTTATAATTCTATTTAACACTCAAAATATCGTTGAAAAAGCCCATTCAATTACATTTATCTGTGCCTATAAACTTTTATTCCAAGCATGAAACTCTTGATTGAAAAATATAAATTTGTTTTAATAAATTCTTTCAAAAAAGGGTTTGTACATCTGATTTCAGCTAATTTACTAATACAGGTATTTTCTTTCGCATCACAGTTATTTGTTGCTGGCATACTATCTCCAGAGGATATTGGGCGAATAAAAATTATACAAACCTATTTAAGCCTTTTTTCAATCATTGCAGGTTGGGGATTTAACTCATCTACTTTGAAACTATGCTCAGAGAACAGATCAAACAAAGAAAAATATGTAATATTTTCATCTGCTATATTTTTCACTCTGATCTCAACCTCATTTATATATCTAATAATTTTACTATTCAATCAATTTAAACTATTTTCATCAGATACCCTGATTACATGGTTGATCCCTGTAGGACTTTTCCCTTTAATATCAAATTCTGTTTTCATAGTGTATATTGCATACTTTCAATCAAATAAATTGATTAAACGCATGTCTGCTCTGACTATTTCCAATAAACTAATATCTATTATATTAATTATACTCTTCACTTATATAGCTGGCATTAAGGGGTATTATTTTGCCTATAATATAAGTTTCATACTTATTATTTTTGTAGCGATAAAATATCTAAAACCATCTTTTAGGATAAAAAACATAAAATCATATCTACAGTTACACAATAGATATGCGATTCCTTCATTCACATCTACCTTTTTTGCTGAATTATCGGCTTATGTTGATATTCTGCTTCTTAATTTTATGCTTACTGACCTTAACGAAATCGGCATGTACGGATTTGCACTAACTCTTACCATAATTTTTAAAATATTTCCTTCCAGCGTTCAGCAAATTACAATTCCCTATTTTTCTGAAAACTCAACAAATAAGCCGAAATTTCACGAATTATTTAAATACTACAATAAAATACTCCATATAGTTGTTTTGATAATTTATATAATTGCGATTTTAGTTGTTCCCTCTTTCATATCAATTATATTTAAACAAAAATATGACTCTTCAATTCCATATTTTTATATTTTGGGTTTAGGTTGGAGCATAAGAATGTTAGTACAATTACGCTCTGGTGCTATCTTCGGGCTGGGAAAAGTAAAATATAATTTATATGTATCTATAATAAGCAGTACATTTAATATTTTTTTATTTTACTTCTCACTTAAATACTGGGGAATATATGGATTAGCAATATCAAATATTTTTAGCGGATTATTAATATACCTTCTATCATACATATTTTACAATAAAGCCTTAGAATAAAAAACTTTTTAATTTAGAATTTGTTTTTGTTTGAATAATCAAAATATTTCATGGAAATTCTTTTATACACTATCATTTCTCTCTTGGCTGCCAGTGTGGGCAGCGTGTTATTAGCGGGTACATTATTGTTGCTCAACAACAAATGGCTGGAAAAAATTTCAAGTTATTTATTGTATTTAGCCGGAGGAACGCTGTTGGGAGCTGCACTTATAGGCCTGATACCGGAAGCTACAGAATCATTAGCCATAGAAAAAGTTCTTATATGGGTATTAATAGGGATAATATTATTTTTTATTCTTGAAAAAATAGTTCTTTGGCATAACTGTCACGATAGTAGTTGCGAACGCCAGAATAATACGGCTGCGCCTATGATAATTATTGGAGACGCATTTCACAATGCAACAGACGGAGTTGTTATTGCAGCATCTTTCCTTACATCTACAAGTTTGGGAGTGTTTGTTACTATTTCGGTTGTTCTGCACGAAATTCCACAGGAAATGGGCGATTTTGGCATCCTTTTAAAAAGCGGATATTCCCGTAAAAAAGCAATGTTTTACAATCTGTTTTCCAGTTGCAGTGCCATAGTAGCGGGAGTTGCAGCATACTACTTACTCGATTTTATGCAAATGCTGGTACCTTACGTAATTGCAATATCTGCTGCCAGTTTCCTGTATATTTCATTGGCCGATTTAATTCCCGAAATGCACAAAGAAACAAGGTTGAAAGAATCGTTGATTCAATTACTCTTAATACTGACAGGAATTGCAATTATTATTTTTGCGCATCATTGATTTTCAATCAATACTGAAGAATACAAACCGGAGAACCGACATCTACAGACATGTCTGTCTCAGAAAGTTTTCCGGTGTCAGTATCTCTTTTAAAAATTGTAATAATCTGGCATTGTTGATTTCCCACAAGTACATATCTCCCATCGTTTGAAATGGCAAAATTCCGGGGACCAATGCCCAAAACAAAGGTTTGCTCAATAAAAGTAAGGCTGCCATCATTTTCTATTTTGAAACAAGTAATGTCATTGGCTGTACCACGATTTGAAGCATAAAGAAATCGGCCATCGGGTGATAATATAATTTCAGCAGCACCCGTTTCCACATCTTTTTTACGAACAATAGTTGTCTCTGCTACTTTAGAGAAGTTTCCATGATTATACGATAAAGTAGTTAACGTACCATCCAACTCCTGCAGCAAATAAATAAGCTTTCCGTCCGGGTGAAAAAGCAGATGACGTGGTCCACTTCCGGCTTTCACTTTTGTGCTGTCAAAAGGTATCAAAACATTTTCTTCTGCATTAGGGTCATAACGGTACGAATAGACATAATCCGTTCCTAAATCGGTTACAATCACAAACTGTTTATCAGGAGAAAAGACGACCTCATGCACATGAGCTCCTTGTTGCCGTTCCGGATTAATACTTGAACCTGTATGAGTAATCTTCTGAATAACATTTGACAACGAGCCATCAACTTGACGTTTAAAAACACATATACTACCGCTTCCATAATTTGCCGTAATAACATGTTTATCGGATACTGCGAGGTGACAAGGATCAACTCCTTCAGCCTCAACCTGATTCATGAAGTTCAATTTTCCTGTGATTTTGTCAAATTGGAATGAACTTACAAAACTGCTATCACCTAACTCATTGACGGCATAAACATAGTTTTTATCTTCAGAAAAAGCTAAAAAGCTCGGATTATCAACATTTGCAGCAGAAAGCTCAATATCTGTTTTCAAGCTATCGAAGTTGCAACGAAGTGTGTAGATTCCAGTTGCAGAAGTATTACGCGTGTACGTTCCTATTAAAAAGTCAGCATTGTTTTGGGCATTTAAAATACCACAAATTATAAGTAACGATACTAAAAGAGGGCCCCGATATTTCATTTTCCAAGCTTTTATTGAATTAAAATCAAAAGTAATAAAGATAATGTAGAAGTAAAAACAAAGAATTGTTAACCAACAAGAATAATATTTTAAATATTTTATTCTAAAGATATATGTAAAAATCAACAAAGATATTGAAATGTAGTTATACACATTTAGTCCCGGATTATTTTAAATATTCGCAATTTATCTCGAACTTTGTTATGAAGTTATTCAACCACTTTCAATTGAATATTTCTTAAACTTCATCAAAAATGGAAATTATTCTACAAATTAGAATTCATTGTATAGCAATTCATTATGAACAAAGTCTTTATATTAAAAACTACATTATTATCACTACTTATACTTTGCATATCAAATAGTTATTGTCAGAAATTTCCAACTTACACACCATCTCTAAGTTATGAAGCAGTGGACAAAAAGACAGATAAAATTTTACAGCAAATGACTCTCGATGAAAAGATAGAGTTCATTGCTGGTGATGATATGTTGGTAAGAGGAATAAAAAGATTCAATATTCCTTCTGTAATAACAGCTGATGCTACAGAAGGAGTACACTTGGCTTGGGATGACAGCGGGAATATTAAATGGAATGTCAAACTAAAAAAAGTACAGTTCTTTAATGACCTACCCGTTTGTTATCTATTTTTAATTTCAATTGAGAAGAGCTTCCTCGACGCATTAAATATATTGCCTAAAAAGCCTTTTTTGATTATCTTTGCACTCCGATTAAAATAAGATAATAATACAGATTTTAAGAATATATGGCAAAAGAATTAACCCCAAGAAGTGAGAATTACTCACAGTGGTACAACGATTTAGTAATCAAAGCTGATTTAGCCGAAAACTCTGCGGTTCGCGGATGTATGGTAATCAAACCTTATGGTTACGCTATCTGGGAAAAAATGCAGGCCGAACTTGACCGAATGTTTAAAGAAACAGGACATGTAAATGCCTATTTTCCGCTGTTTATTCCTAAATCGTTTTTCAGTAAAGAAGCTGACCACGTGGAAGGTTTTGCCAAAGAATGTGCTGTCGTAACTCATTATCGTCTTAAAAATAGTCCTGACGGCAAAGGGGTTGTAGTTGATCCTGAAGCCAAATTAGAAGAGGAACTTATTGTCCGGCCTACTTCTGAAACTATTATATGGAGTACCTACAAAAACTGGATTCAGTCATATCGCGATCTGCCTATTTTATGTAATCAATGGGCTAATGTTGTTCGCTGGGAAATGCGTACACGTCTGTTCCTACGTACTGCCGAATTTTTATGGCAGGAAGGACATACTGCTCATGCTACTGAAGCAGAAGCAATAGCCGAAGCAAAACAAATGCTTGAAGTTTATGCCGATTTTGCCGAACGATTTATGGCCGTTCCAGTAATAAAAGGTGTAAAGTCTGCCAACGAACGTTTTGCCGGAGCATTGGAAACTTTTTGTATTGAAGCTTTGATGCAGGATGGAAAAGCACTTCAGGCCGGGACATCGCATTTTTTGGGACAAAACTTTGCAAAAGCATTCGATGTCACTTTTGTTGATAAAAATAACAAACAAGATTATGTATGGGCAACTTCATGGGGTGTTTCGACCCGTCTTATGGGAGCTCTTATTATGACTCACTCCGATGATCACGGACTTGTCCTCCCTCCTAACCTCGCTCCATTTCAGGTGGTAATTGTGCCTATTTATAAAAATGAGGAACAACTAAATGCAATCTCGGCAAAAGTGAATGAAATTATTCCAAAGTTGAAAGGTTTGGAAATCTCCGTAAAGTTTGATAACAATGACACAAAAAAACCGGGTTGGAAATTTGCCGAATATGAATTAAAAGGAGTTCCGGTACGCTTAGCTATGGGAGCCCGTGACCTTGAAAACGGGACTGTGGAAGTTGCTCGTCGTGACACACTTACCAAAGAAACTGTTTCACTTGAAGGTATAGAAATATATATAAAAAGATTATTAACTGATATTCAGGCTAATATTTTCAATAAAGCAATTGATTACCGAACTTCGGTTACACGTGAAGTTAATTCTTATGAAGAATTTAAAGTGGAAATTGAAAAAGGTGGATTTCTGTTATGCCATTGGGATGGCACACCGGAAACCGAAGAGAAAATCAAAGAAGAAACCAAAGCAACTATCCGCTGTATTCCTTTAGATGGCGACAAAACTCCGGGAGTATGTATGGTAACCGGAAAACCATCCGCTCAACGGGTAATTTTTGCAAGAGCTTATTAAACAATATACGCTTTACGAAAAACACAGGACGCAGTGACTAGTTCTTAAAAAACCGTTACGAGTTTATTAGAACTAGTCATGCAACTTTAAACTATCTCAATTTTTTAAACAAATTCAAAACAAAAAGACATCTAATATATCCCAAACAATTATTGACCATTTGCCTTAAACATCACTCCGACAGTTCTAATAATAATCTTCAAATCTAACCAAATGGACCAATTATCAATATAATGAAGATCTAAACACATCCACTCACTAAAACTTAAAGCGTTACGTCCACTTACCTGCCACAAACAAGTTATACCAGGTTTCATACTCAAGCGCCTTAGCTGAGAACGTTTATACAGCACAACTTCGTCTAACAAAGGGGGCCGAGGCCCTACAACAGACATTTCCCCTTTCAATACATTGTAAAACTGAGGAAATTCATCCAAGGAAAGTCGTCTAAGAATACGACCAATACATGTGATTCTCGGATCATTCTCAATTTTAAAATTAGGTCCATCGGACTCATTCTGAATTATTAGTGACTCCTTCAGTTCTTCTGCATCAACGACCATTGATCGGAACTTATGACAATAAAACCGCCGACCATTTAAACCAATTCTTTCCTGTTTAAAAAAAACAGGACCACCATCCTCCAGCTTAATTCCCAAAGCTATTAGCAACAATAAAGGTAAGGCTACAACAATAATAATAGCACTGAAAATAATATCAAAAACATGTTTCAATTTTATAGCCAAATATTGGGAAGGAATAGTCTGATGAGTAATAAACGACAAGGTATTATCTTTTTTATAACCAACTATGCTTCTTTCTGGTTGCATAATATGGAGAGATATTCCCAACTCCTGTGTAGAACTTAACAAGTTTTGTAAATTGTATGACTTATCATTAACTGGTAGACAATAAAATATATCATCTATTCCCTGTAAAGTAACCTTTTGTATTAATTCTTCTACATTTGCAATGACGCGAACATTCTCAAACTTTGATTTAAGAGATTTATCCGGAGATATTATTGCCTTTATATTATACCCCCAATCTTTACGTTCAATAAACTGATCGACATAAGTAGCAAACTCTTTATTTGTTAGCAATACGACCATTCTGCTATTATGACCGGTACTGCGTATCGAACGCATATAATAATAAAAAACATACTTGAACAGAATTAAAGCAAACAAATCCAGGCTACTAAATAATGCTAAATACTGAATTGTAAACTGACGATGTTTAATAAATGGAAAAGTAAGTATCTCGGCTCCTATAATTAATGAGCCCAAAATTATTGTAGAAAGGTAACCCCGAATTAACTCAAAGAAGTCTTGATTACGAAAAATAACTCCCATTCGAAATTTATTAAAAAGCACAAACCATATTACGGCTATCTGTACCAAAATTAACAACTTACCGCAAGATGTCAACAAATCATCTCCAAAAAACAATCTGGTAAGACAAAAAATAAAAATACTGATTGCAACTTGTACAACAATCAATAACGTAGATAAATTTGCTTCACGTTTAGTTAGCATAAAATAAAGCAATTAAAACAAAAAAACAGTTATAAACAAAAAAGTTAAAATGCGTATTGAATAATGTAAATATGGTTAGATTCCTGGAGACAAAAATAGTAATTGTTTTGATAAAACAAACAAAATACGACATGCTATAGTATAAATTATTACACTACGTAGCAATAATTCGGTACATTCTAACAATTAACACTTATAAGAATCTGAGTATAAGCAAAACAACATACACAATTTGTCTTTACAAGCAATAAATAAAAAAATACTCAATATTACTTATTGTTTCTTCCGTATCAATTCAATTATCCCCCTCACTCCTATTCCCCAGCGATAAGGATACCATAACCACCAAAATTTGAATTTATATTTTGAAAAAAATAGTTGGTTATCTTCACAGTTAACAGAAGTTTGGTATATGTTATTTTTCAGACCGTATTTTTCTATCATAAAATACTTTGACGGAAAAACAGCATGCCAAATATATTGTATTTTTTTTCTGTTGGGCAGAAGCTTCATGCTACTTAAGTGGTTGGGGACTCCACTAATAAAAAGTCTTTTGCCTTTTAAGTATTCATAAAATCTCAATTCCGTATTAATGTTGTCCAACTCATTAAACTTCTGAATAATGAATAACGGAATATTTACATCCATGTATTTATTAACAAGTATTACATGCCGAAAAAATTCCCTGACGCAATTATATTCCTCACAACGATTAATAATTTTAGTCCATTCTTCATCAGTTAAATCAGTTATCAAGTTGACCAAATCCATGTAACCGCTAAATTGAATCCCGCCCTGATTAAAATGGCGATCAAGGTGAATCACACTAAAAATCAAATGATCGATTTTATTTAATGCAAAATAGCTGACATTATCCTTTGCAACAGGTCTCAACCTTAAAAAACAAGCTTCTGTATCAATATGATATGACTCAATCGCCCGATGTAACTTAATATGCACTTCAACAGAAACACACTCTTTTATCATTGCATGATAATGTACAATTTCCCGATTGTCACTGACAAAGTCTGCAGTTTCATTCCGTTTCACAAATCCATTTTTCTTCAGGAGCTCAAGCAATTTCTTACCATCTTCCGGCTTTACAAGTACATCTATATCGCTTAATTGTCTTATTGCAATGTCTTTATAATAATTATCAATCATGTATATGCCTTTAAGCGCCACAAGTTGAATGTTGTGTTTTGCTGCGACAGAGGCTACTTCGTAAAAAATTTGTTGAATGTGTACATTTCGTTTTAAATTGAAGTAATAAAACTGTTGTAACCGGTTATAGTTCTCCGTGGGAAAAAGGTCTTTATTTCCCGTGAGTTTTAAATTTGAATAAATCAATTGGCCTAACCCCAGATGTATAATCCAGAAAGTAAAATCGTTCCATGAAACAGGGCTCAACTTTAATTTTGGCTCAAAATGCCGTTTTAAATTAATCTGCCTGAGAATAATAAGTTCTTCGGAATTTATTCGATTAATCATATATAGAAAAAAGGTTATTCGTTACTACGAAAGTAATCAATAACCTTTTCAAATCTATGTTTTTTATAATTTTATTTGGGTATTACCCCAAAAAAACAAACATTTATTGAACTTTGCAACGAAAATTACTTATTTTCCTCTTTATTCTGATAGATATCTGGAATCGCCACCCGGTTACCATCCCGCTCTGCCCGGTAATGTGGAGACATGATTTCGATTCCTCTTTCATTACAAACATCTAATGTATGCTGATGCAAGGCCGAATAAATCAGAGCCTGTTTACTGGCCTCATGTGTGTAAACATTTAGTTGGTAAGAAACATAAAAATCGTCTAAACTTGTCTGTAACACAAAAGGTTTCGGTTTTTTCAATGCCATATCAGTGCGATTAGCAGCTTCAAGTAAAGCCTCATGCATTTTATTCCACGGGACATCATAGCCAATCGTGACTGTAGTATGTAAGATTAGTCCTTTCGTATCTGCTTCACTGGTGTAGTTTGTTGTATTCCCCGTAAGTACCGAAGAATTAGGGATAGTGACAATTTCATTTTTAATAGTTCTGATACGTGTTACCAACATCGTTTTTTCTATCACATCACCACTCACCTCACCTATTTTGATGCGATCTCCAATTTTAAACGGACGCATATAAGTAATCACCATGCCTGCGATGATATTGGCTATTGCTGAAGAAGAACCTAAGGAAAACAAAACCCCCAAAAAAACCGAAACGCCCTTAAACACAGAAGAATCCGATCCCGGAAGATATGGAAATATCAATACAAACATAAAAGCATAAAGCAGGAATCGTACGATATGATATGTCGGCATTGCCCAGTCGGCATGAAATCCGGAAATTTTTAATTTATCAGTCTCAATTTCCCTAAAAATATACCGGACAAACTTTATAACATATCTCATTACAAAATAGATAACGAGTATACTAAACAAATTAGGTAAGTAATGCCAAACAGAAGTTAAAACTTTTCTAAAGGGAGACCATATCAACTGGAATAAAGTATCTGCCCAATTCCGTGAAAAAGGGAAAATACTGAATATTACAGGCAGGGTAATATATAGTATAAGTACATAAACAAGCCATTTTGAAGCTTTCACTATAAAAAGTATAATATTAAGCTCCTGATCTGTCGATAAAAAAGTATAATCCCTGTAACTCAAATCTTTCAGCCAGACCGATTTTTTATTTTCGATATATGCAAGGAGACTCTTATAACCGCGTCCCGCAAACCATATAATTGCCCAAACAACACCAAAAACAAGCATAACTAATCCGATTCTCATCAATAATTTCAAAAAGCTGTTCTCGCTTTTAGCAGTAATCAATTCTTGTTTGATTTTCGAGCTAAAATTCGCTGTAAGATCTGATGTTGACTGATCGTACCATAAACCATCCGATTCGGAAACACTCATAATAATCATTTCTCCATATACAATATCATAAGTATTTTCCGACTGAACGACCGTGATTGAATCAGGTTTCAGAAAATCATCATTATAAAGCTTTTTAATTTTAATAGAAATATTCATCGCTCGTTCGACAGGTGTTGCAGCTCCTATTTTAGAATAAATCAAAAACAGGGTATCATTCATAACTCCTGTCACAGGAGAGCCTGTGGCTGTAGAACGCAGTTGATTAATTCTGGCTCTCTTCTCCGCAACTCTGATCGATTCATTTTTCTCTATTGTTTTTAGCTGATTTATTAAATCCTGTTTTTGCAAATTATCAGTTGTTTTTAAACTGTTGAGTTGGATTTGCAATTCCGCTTTCTTCACAGAATCACTTAATCTCTGCTCTTCAATTTCAGCAATCTTAGTCTGATAATTTTTCAAAACCACCTGATTAACAGAATCATTCAAAACAGACAAACTATCATTCTGTCCCAAAACCGGCAGAGTCAGAAACAACAGAAAAAATAAATACAGTTTTTTCATAACAATTTATTTTTATCAGGATAAAACAATATTAGTGGTTATAAGCCAAATCTTTCAACAAATTTATTTCGTCATCTTTACCAAAGACAAGCAATCGGTCTCCGAAGTTAATTTTATTATCTGCCTTCGGGTTTACTTGTAACTCATCATTAGCTGAATAATAGCCAATAACCACCAAATGTGTCCGTTGAGGAATATTAGCTTCACGGTAAGTTTTTCCAATCAAATCGCTTTGTTCATTTATCAGCACCAGGCCAAATTTATAATCGTGGAATTCAGGTTTACCTTCCGTAAATTCCAGAAAGTTATAATAATCTTGTCCTGTAGTAACAATAGACACAATCCGCTCCGAAGCTATTTCAATGGGAGAAATAATGAAATCAGCCCCTGCTTTTTTGAACTTTCCCGTAGAATTTGTTTCCTCAACACGTGTGATAACTTTTATTTTCTTATTGTAATCTTTTGCACTAAGGGTAACAAACAGGTTCTCTGCATCGGAATTAAGTACGGCTATCAAATATTTAGCCCGGTCAACTCCGGCCTGCATAAGTACTTCATCGCTTGTGGCATCTCCTACCAGATGAATCAGGTTTTCATCATAAAAATCTTTCAGCTTTTCAACCCGTTCAGGATTTCCTTCTATCAAAACGACTTTTTGTTTTTTAGCTAATAAATCCTCAACAACTTTACGTCCGGTTTTGCCATAACCGCAAATAATATAATGTTCGTTCAAATTACTTAAAGCTTTATTCATCCTGCGTAATTTTAATAATTTTGAAAGTTCACCATCGATAAAAAATGTAGATATCTGGCTCACAGCATACAATCCTAATGAAAAACCCGCCAGAATAATTACCATCGTAAATTCCCGTCCTGTATCCGACAGTGGTTTCACTTCACCGTATCCTATTGTAGCAAAGGTAATTACAATCATATATAAAGACTCTAACGGCGTATATCCCTCAATAAGAATATAGCCCCAGAAACTTACAACTACTAACAAAATCAAGGCTAAGGATGGCAGCAATAATTTTCGGAAAACAATATGTCTGAAATTTGATTTTAGCATTCTTAATTGCAAATCACAATTTTATGGCAAATTTTTTCAAACGGGCGTCGAGCATGTGCTGAGGAATGATATGCTTAATACAATTAGCGACAGCATTCAGTACTCCTTCTCGTACAAAATCCTGACGAATAACCAACGAAATTTCGCGCGCAGCTTCAGGACGTACAATTTTGCGCAAATTCAATTTTTGCTTTTCGCTTAGCAAATCAATATGTAATTCCGGAATAACCGTATAACCTCCGTTCACATCCACAATCTTCACAAGTGTATCGATACTTCCAGCTTCATAAACAGAAGAATGTGTATTGTTATCGCAAAAGTTAAATATCTGATTACGAAGACAATGCCCTTCTTCCAAAACCCAAAGATGATCTAAAGGCATTTCATTGGTAGATATTTCCTCCTGCTGATAGATAGCTTCATTGGGCGAAATATAAGCCACAAACTTTTCGTAATAAAGCGGAACTTCAAGAATCTTTGGGTCTTCAAGCGGAGTAGAAAGAATAGCCATATCTATTTCGGCATTATGCAAACTGCGAATTACCGATTCTGTACGCATTTCCGTAACTTTGAGCGATATCTCCGGATAATTCTCCCTAAAAGCGGCAATAAAACCAGGTAAAAGATAGGGTGCAACAGTAGGAATCATTGCTAATGAAAGGGTGCCGGCCAGAGATCCTTTTTCGGTATTCAAGTTTTCTTTCAGCTGATCAACATTATATAAGATTACCTGAGCCTGGTTTAAAACTACTTTCCCGACTTCTGTCGGTACAATCGGATGCATTGAACGGTCAAAAATCTTACAGTCTAATTCATCCTCTAATTTTTGAATCATAGCACTTAAAGTGGGTTGAGTTACGCCACACATTTCAGCTGCACGAACAAAATGACGGGTTTTGTCAAGAGCAATGATATATTCAAGCTGTTGCAGTGTCATTATTTCAGAATATTTAAGTTTTTGATTATTGTTATTATCTATGCAAAGATAAAAATAATCGACAATTTTTAATTGGTTTTTGCTCAAAACTCAAAAGCGGAAAAGAAACAATAAAGAAATTTAAATTATCCGACTATTCAGCTGATAAATGGACATTTATGGATAAAAATACTGTAAATTCGCCTTATAATTCAATAAAATGAAAAAACTATTTATTCTTTTTATAATTCTGAATTGGGCTACAGTTTTTCCGTCAAGTGCCCAGCTTCTCTGGAAAATCACAGGTAACGGACTCAAAAAACCATCCTATATTTTTGGAACTAATGAACTTATTCCGGTCGCTTTTTTGGACAGCATTCCTGAACTATACAAAACATTTAACGACTGCGAAACCGTTATAAGCGAATTTGTAACAAACAGCATCGATGCAACAAAAACAATTCAGAGTGCAGCCAGCATACCGGGAAATAAAACTCTGAAAGATTATATAAGCGAAAAAAACTATGAAACGGTTGATAAAGAGCTTAAATCAACCCTGAAAGCCGGATTGACAGACTTGGCAAAAATGCGGCCTAATATTGTATTGAACTTATATAAACTTGAACTATTCAGACAAATAACTCACGTCATGGACGATGCCCAGTCCGATTCTTATTTTCAAATTGCTGCTTCTCTCAAAGGGAAAAAAATAATCGGACTCGAGAGCGTTGACCAACAAATAGAATATAGAATCCACAATGAATCAATTGAAGATGGTGCCCAAGAACTCGAGAACTGCATTATTCGCAAAGATAGCCTTAAAAACAGCCTTTTGATGTTTTATAGGCTTTACAAAAGTGAAAAAATCAATGATCTGTCGTTGTTGGCAAACAGTAGCAATATTAAAAATTCTGATTTGCAAAGCCTGACAAACAAAAGAATAAGTTTCTGGGCAAAAGAAATTCCAGGAATCATCTACAACAAAAAGTGTTTTATCACAGTGGATGTTTCAACATTGGCAGGTGATAGTGGACTGATTCATCTGCTTCAACAAAAAGGATTTAAGGTTAAACCCGTTGAAAAATAAAACCGAAGCATAAAGCTTTTATAAATCAACTTTACGCTTCGGCAAAAGCTCCAAATATAATTTTCCAGAATAGGTTGGAGGTCGCAATGTAAAACTAATCAATCCATATTTTATTCAAAATTACTGAACAAGAATATCATATTCTTCCTGTGACAAAATTTGAGGTTTATAGGTCACTCCCTGCATGGCAAGTGTTTTTACAAATGCTTTCAGGTGGTATCCCGAAGCCCGTTTCAAATTCGTATAAACCTTGATGATATCAGCATTTTCTGTTTTTGAGATTTCTGTTTTCAAATCGGCAATATCATATTCTTCAATATAAGCTCCGGTCGCAAGAGCCTGTTCAAGAGTAGTAGCTTCGGTGGTAAGTTCATTAAAAATTGCCTGAATATCAACATTATTAAACTGTCCGTATATTCCGGTTGCAGGATCGGAGTAAACAAAATAGGTTATAAGATTTAAAACAGATTCAGTATGCCGGCTTTCGCTTTTCGAAATATTGTCGAAAATACGGTACTGATACTGATCATAAAAATAAACATACACATCGTGGGCCATTTTTTCTTCTTCCCGCATCAGCATAAGTCCGTCAATATCAGAAGAAATTACTGAATCCGGATTGGTGATAAAGCTCCCGACTTCCATGGCAGTAGACTCAACAAGTGAGCTGGTGTCAACTAATTCTTCTGTTGAAGCTTCAACCTGATTACATGACGTAAGCTGAAAACTCGCGGCTATCAGCAGTGTTGCTAAAAATAATTTTGTAGATTTCATAATTGTACGCTTTAAAATGTTCTGAGACTATTGAATTACAAGTCAAAAGTAAAATCAGAAAAAACACTTTTCAACTATTTTCAGTAAACAGGCCGATTCACTCTGTAAAAGCAGCAACTAATTCAGGCACATACAAAAAAGCCTGACCGAAATCCGATCAGGCTTACTGAATTTATCAACTTATTTTTTATTCCAGATTTTCTTCTATCAATGCTATTTTTTGTTCTATGAGCTTGCATTCTTCCTTCAAAGCATCTATTTTGCGTTCCATTTCTTTAATAAGTCCGCCTCCTTTTTTCGAAGATGAAGTAAAGAATCCTATATTATTTTCGTAGGTCGCAATTTCGGATTTTAAATGCTCATAAGCCCTGACAAGTCTCTCTCTCTCCCTGAAAAGTTTATTTTCCCCTTTAGAACTCATATCTTTCAGGTTACTTTTGAATGTATCCAAACGCCTTTGCGAAGCATCAATATTCAAAGCATCAAATACCGCATCGACAACTGAACGGTATTCTTTATAAATCTTATCCTTTTCCTTAAAAGGTACATGACCTATATTATTCCACTCTGCAATCAACTCCCGAACTTCAATCAATGCATCTTTCGGATTTTCTTTTGTTTCAATGGCCTTTACTTTTTCAATGAGCGCTTTTTTCAATTTCAGATTTTCAGTCTCAACCGATTTCTGATCCGAAACATTTTTGTTTTTTTGCTCAAAGAAATAATCACAGGCTGATATAAATCTGTTCCATAAATCATCCGAATATTTTTTCGATACAGGACCTACCGTTTTCCAATCTTTCTGCAATTGAATTAGCTTATCTGACGTTGACTTCCAATCCGTACTGTCTTTCAGGGATTCAGCCTGTTCGCAAAGCACTCTTTTTTTCTCAAGATTCTGGTTTTGAACAGCTTTCGATTCTTTATAAAATGCTGTTTTGGCAGCAAAAAAAGCATCACAAGCAGATCTGTATCTTTCAAATAATTTCTGATTAACCTTTCTGGGAGCAAAGCCAATTGCACGCCATTCATCCTGCCATGCTAATATTGTGGCAGTGGCCTCATCCCACAATTTATAGGTATTTAAGCCACTATAATCAAATGCCTCAATTTTTTCACATAGAGCTGTTTTAGCCACATAATTTTCATCTTCGAGCTTACGTATTTCATCAAAATGAGCCTGATGCTTACGGTTAATTATAGTTGATGCTTCTTTAAAGCGAGACCAAATTTCCTCTCTCAAATCGCGGGCAACAGGGCCAAGTTCGTGCCATTCTTCGTGAAGTTTTTGCAAACGTTGAAAGGCAGATATAACATCTTCTTCGTCTGCCAGACTTTCGGCAGCTTCACAAAGTGCAGTTTTTGCCTCCAGATTTTTTTTGAAATCGTATTCACGAAGTTCATTATTGATTTTAATCAGATCCCAGAATGTTTCCTGAAGAGTATTATATTCTTTCCAAAGCTCTGTGGAATTCTGAGCAGGTACAGGTCCTGTTGTTTTCCATCTTGCCTGTAAATTTTTAAATTCGCCAATATGGGTAGAAACATCATCGTTACTATCAACCAACAACTTCATCTGTTCCAAAACATGTTGTTTCTGTAACAAATTATTTTCTTTTTCTTTTTCAAGGCGTGCATGTAAGGCGGCCTTTTCCGTTTTATAATCATTCAACAGCGTTTTCAGACTGTCTTCGAGTTCATCCTTAGCAGGGACAAAAGAATTTTCATTTTCGCCGGCATCTACCCACTTCTGTTTTTCAATTTCATGCCCGGCTTTTACTTTTTTGTAAAAAGCCTGTTTTATACGCTCAACATCTTCTCTTATCAGATTTATATCCTGTTCTAAAAGTGATTTCAGGACAGTTATAAGTTCTTCTTTCGACATTTGGGTATAATCAACAGTTTCAACCTTATTGTCGGCAGACACTACCGGCTCTGTTTCCTGATTTTCAGTATTTGCAGTATTATTAACCTCTACAACAGGATTTGTATTTTCTGCTGCTGGTTCTACATTGGGATTTAATCCGGTGTCTTTTTTTAATTCAGATGAGCTCATTTTCAAAAAATTTTGGTGAATGATAAGGGATCAGTTTTATCTGCATCCGGCATAATAAAACGCATATTTTAATTTAGACAAAAATAAAAACATTTTTTGTTATTTTGATTTTTTATCATAAAATACCTGTTATTAAAATGAATTTATTTCTCTTTTATACTTTTTTATATATTTTAATCCGTAATCCTGTGGGCAATATAAGTATTTGCCTGCTGTTTCGGATTAATCTGAATATCATTGATACTTACATGTTCCGGTCTTGTCACAATAAATTCAAGCGCATCCGCAATATCTTCGGCACTCAGAGGAACAATACCCCGATAAACAGCTTTTGCTTTATCTTCATCGCCGTGATACCTCACAATTGAAAATTCGGTTTCTACCATTCCAGGAGATATCGAACTAACTTTGATTCCATATTTAACAAGGTCAATGCGAAGTCCTTTTGTTATGGCATTTACCCCATGTTTGGTGGCACAATAGACATTACCGTTAGGATATACTTCTATTCCAGCAATCGAGGATATATTGACAATATGACCGGACTTTCTCTCTATCATTCCGGGAACAATCAATTTTGTAATATACAATAATCCTTTCAGGTTCGTATCAATCATCCTCTCAAAATCATCAAGGGCGCTCTCTTCAAACGGAGCTGCGCCTGCTGCCAAGCCGGCATTATTCACCAAAACATCTACATGCTTAAACGATTCCGGCAGTGACTCAACAGCCTTTTTACAAGCATCGAAATCACGAACATCAAAACACAAAGGAAGCACCTCCGTATGATATTCTGACTTGATATAATTGGCAACTTCTTCCAGTCTGTCGGTTCTCCTTCCGGTTATAACAGTTTGGTAACCTAAAGAAGCCATTCTTATGGCAAAAGCTTTTCCAAAACCTGAAGTTGCACCGGTAATTAACGCAGTTTTATTCATAATCAATTATTTTAAATATTTCAGGTTATGCCCCATTCTGAGTTTTTTCGTCTGAAGGTAAAATGCATTATACTTATTGGGAATAATCTCAATAGGAACATTTTCCACAATAGAAAGCCCGTAAGCCTCCAATCCGATACGTTTAACCGGATTATTTGTCATTAATCTGATTTTAGTAACCCCGATTTCACGTAAAATCTGAGCACCTACACCATAATCCCGTTCATCGGCATCAAAACCTAAATGAAGATTTGCATCAACCGTATCAAGTCCCTCTTCCTGTAGCTTATATGCTTTCATTTTATTCATCAATCCGATACCACGACCTTCCTGATTCATGTAAACAATTGCTCCTTTGCCTTCTTTTTCAATCATCTGCATGGCTTTGTGTAATTGTTCTCCACATTCACAACGCATTGATCCAAAAATATCGCCTGTCACACAGGATGAATGCACACGAACTAAAACGGGTTCATCTTTTTCCCATTCGCCTTTAATTAAGGCTACATGTTCAAGTCCATTAGAAATTTGGCGGAACGGAATAAGTTTAAAATGTCCGTACGCAGTAGGCAAATCCACTTTCACCCCTTTCTCTACCAGCGATTCTTTCTGAAGCCGGTAAGCAATCAAATCCCGGATAGAAATAAGTTTTATATCTAATTTTTTAGACATCTCCAGCAGTTGTGGTAACCGGGCCATTGTGCCATCTTCGTTCATAATTTCAATCAGGGCAGCAGCCGGATATAATCCTGACAAACGAGCCAAATCTACACCTGCTTCCGTATGGCCGGCACGGCGCAAAACTCCTTTATTACGGGCTCTCAAAGGAAAAACATGCCCTGGACGACCAAAGGTTTCAGGAGAAGATAAAGGATCAGCCAAAGCCTGAAAAGTTGCAGCACGATCAGCAGCTGAAACTCCGGTAGTACAACCTTCGAGTTTGTCAACACTTACGGTAAAAGGTGTTGAATGAATTGATGTATTTCTTTCGACCTGCATTTCCAGGTCAAGCTCTTTACATCTATCTTCGGTAAGCGGAGCACAAAGGACACCCCTGCCATGCTTCAACATGAAATTTACCATTTCAGGTGTTATTTTTTCAGCAGCACAAATGAAATCGCCTTCATTTTCACGATCTTCATCATCAACTACAATAACAAATTTTCCCGCTTTTATATCTTCTATAGCTTCATCAATACTGTTCAAAATTGTTTCCATTTATTTATATCGTTGTAAGTTTTTTTGTTTCTTTTTTATGGAAGAAATTCACAATAGTTGTTACCTTTTTCTTGATAATCTCCCATATTTTCACATATTGTTCGGTCGTAAACAGCGTTGCATCTACAGCCGCCTTATAAGTCAGAAATATACCTATCGGCAATAACACGGCAGAGCTCAGCCACATACCCTCAACAGCTGTCCACAAACCTTCACGACACATTTTATAACCTGTATTATCAATTATGTAATAAACAATAAACATAATTACAGAGATAACTACCGGTGTTCCCAATCCCCCTTTCCGGATGATAGCACCAAGGGGGGCCCCGATAAAAAAGAAAATCAGGCAGGCGAAAGACAGTGTAAATTTTCGATGCCATTCTATCTCATGACGAACTACATATTTTGTAGGTTCACCTAAAGTTATTTCATTATAGTCGATCTGATTCTTAATATCCTTTGCCTTCTGAATAGCCATATTTACAGCAGCTTCCATAGTTCCCTGATCCATTTTGAGAAATAAACTGTCGGGATTATAATCGGAAATTTTTATGGTTGGCGCAATTTCAAGAGACCGACTGGCGGCCAGCTCCCGGCCAAAATAATGACGATTAACTAATTCACCGGATTGTTCTTTTGCCCTAAAATCAATTACTTTATCCACAGAATCTATGGTTTGAGTAAGTTGAGCAATATTTTTGCTGACATGCTGATCTTGCAATATAGATTCATCCAAACGATTAAATCCGGAATCAAAATCAAGTAAAATTTCTTTCGATGAAAAAGTTTCCCGACGATAAGGAATGCTTTGCGAAGAATTGCTCACACGCTGATTTTTCAGATTTTCAAAACTTTCCCCGTCAAACAACGTAAGCAGAAGGTATTTTTTATCTGCAGTGAACTGGATTCTTCCCGAGTCGGCAACCATAACAGTAGCATTATTAAATCCTTGAGAAAAATCGTAAATCATCAAATCCTTCAATAAACCATCTTTCTTTTCCTTGACAAAAAGATTATATCCGTTAATCCCCGAATAGAACTCACCCGCAGGAATATCCAGCTCAGGAGATTTTTCACGAAGAGAAAAAATAAGAGTCCAAAGTTTCGTTTGGGAAATAGGTAAAACATTATTTGAAAAATAAAACGCTCCGATACAGACTAAAACGATAAAAATGATCAATGGACGAATTATGCGGAATAACGAAATTCCGGCAGATTTCATAGCTGTAAGTTCAAAATTCTCGCCCAGATTTCCAAATGTCATAAGTGAAGCCAGCAAAATAGCCAAAGGTAATGCCAAAGGAACAATTGTGGCAGTTGCATACATGAAAAATTCAGCTAAAATACCAATTCCGATTCCTTTCCCTACAAGTTCGGCAAAATGTTTCCACAAAAACTGCATCAACAAGATGAAAACACAGATAAAGAATGTCATAAAAAACAGCGACAGAAACCGCTTAATGATATAGAGATCGATTTTTTTCAGCAGAAACATGAATCGTTAGTTTAAAGAACAACAAAATTACAGTAAAAAGTTCAATAATCAATCCTGATAAATGCGAAATAAATTTAAAGAACCCCCACCTGTAAACAATAAAAAATGCAGGAATATTCAATCGTAGATTTTATTATTCCTGCACTTATATATATTTTTTCTGTATTTTTATAATCCTGTTTTCCGTTTCAAAGCATCAATCTGATGATTCCATAAAAGTTTCAAATCCTCCATTTCATCTTCTTCCGCAAAATCCGTCACGGTAAGAATCAGATCTTTAGTGAGTTCAATAGTTGTGATTCTTATTTCAAAAAAATAATCTGTATCTTCATCCTCTTCCCACTGAAACCGGATATAATCATGTTGCTTCTTGCCAATCAACTTTGCGGTTTGAGGGTGTTTCTCCCAGTAAAACACATAATTATCATTATCGGCCGACACATCGTCAGCAAACCATTCTGAAAGTCCGAGAGGCGTACCGACAGTATTCCATAAAATCGGTAGAGAAGCATTCTTCAGAAGATATTCAATTTGAAATTCAACTTTACTCATACGCTGATGAGAACAATAAATTTAACATCCATTTTTCGCACCGCAAGTTAGTAATTTTCAACGAATAATCAAAACCAATCTAAAGTATAATCATTCCCCGTCCAGACTATTTTTTTCAAAACATAGCGGCAAAAGCTGTTTCACATTATCAAGCTTGTACACATGATTTTCACCATAGAGTAGAATGGTAATACTTTTATCAAACCGGGTTTCGGTCTCAAGTAAAACCTGACGGCATGATCCGCAGGGTGTAACCGGTTCTGACAAAAATTTGCCACGGGTATGGGCAGCTATAGCCAAAGCTTTAACCGGGACATCCGGATATTGTGCATTTGCAAAAAACATAGCGACCCGTTCAGCACATAAACCGGAAGGATATGCAGAATTCTCCTGATTGTTAGCTGCAAAAATTTCATTATTTTCCAGCAAAACCGCAGCTCCGACATGGAAACCCGAATATGGAGCATAAGCATTGCTTACCTGACTTTTAGCCTCATCAATCAACTTCTTATACTCTTCTTGCAATTCGTCGTAGGAGGTAACATCAACTTTGGTTTCAATAATTCTTTGATACATATTTTAATACTTATAAATTTCTACGGTCATCAATGCCCGATAATTATTTTAAAAATCCGAATTAAAACAAAAGTATAAAATTTATTGATTTTCATTCGGGAAAATTATCGAATATATTCTATTTTTGTAATAAAATAATTATGAACAACTTCTCTAATATGGCAAAAAAACTTTTATTCACAACATTTATATTTATACTTTTTACCACTACTTTATTTACACAAAATAAAAATCAGGCTTATCTCAATTATATTCAGTCATATTACAAACTGGCCCAAATCCAGCAAAGAGAATACGGCATACCGACAAGTATTACTTTAGCTCAGGGTTTGCTTGAGTCGGGAGCCGGGCAAAGTGATTTTGTAAAAAGTTCAAATAATCATTTTGGTATAAAATGCCACGACTGGACAGGAGACAAAGTATATCACGACGATGACCAACAGGGAGAATGTTTTAGAAAATATGATAAAGTACTCGATTCTTATGAAGATCATTCACTATTTCTTAAAAATCGACCACGGTATGCCTTTTTATTCGAATTAAGCCCTACCGATTACGAAGGCTGGGCTCACGGATTAAAAAAAGCCGGATATGCCACTGACCCTGCCTACGCTTACAAATTAATTTCTATTATAGACACCTACGAATTGCACAAATATGACTTAAATATACAAAACGCGAGCAACACAGATACCTATGCAAATGGACGCAGTAAACATTCGATGGGGAATGTAAGTGCAGAATCCGAGCATGAAGTATACAAAAGCAACAGACTTAAATTCATTGTCTCCAAACCGGGAGATACTTATGCCGGTATTGCCGACGAATTTAATAAATCTGAAAAGCGCATCAGAGAATACAATGAAATTAACGAGTTCACTGTGCTTCAATCTGGAACACAGGTATATCTGCAACGAAAAAGATCAAAAGCAGCCAGAGGATACGACACTTATATTGTAAAAGAAGGAGATTCAATGTACAGCATTTCTCAAACTTTCGGAATCAGAATCGAGAAATTATACAAACTCAACAAAATGCCTTATAGCGAAGGAGCTAAAAAAGGACAGATTTTAAAACTCAGATAATCGTCACAATGCGTAAGCGGAACACCGAATTATTAAAGGAAGTCATTGGTCAGGTACTCCGGGAAAACAAACTCGAAAAACCATTGTTGGAAAAACGCATCATAGATGCCTGGCCCAAAGTATTGGGAACCAACATATCAAAATATACTACCGATTTATCAATACGCAATAAAGTTTTATATGTAAGCTTAAGTTCTTCCGTACTTCGGCATGATTTATTTTTATCAAAAGAGAAAATTCTACAGTCTTTAAATCAAAGCGTAGGGACGGAAGTTATACGGGATATTGTTTTCAGATAAAATATGAAGAATAATTTTCGGGAATATTTAAAAAATCCGCCGGCATTAAAATATGCAGATAAACTGGCAGATGAAATTTTGTTACAGCCTGAAAAATTCGACGTATTTTTCGAACTTATGTTCGACGAAGATGAAAGCATTGCGTGGAAAGCCGGTTGGGTATGCGACAAAGTCAGCCGCAAATCTCCCGATTTATTTTCCGATCCAATATTAAAACTAATTATTAACGCAGCGTTAAAAACAAAACATCAGGGCACTCTAAGATCTTATTTGTCAATACTAAACAACCTACATCTCCCCTCCCCTGTAAATATCGATTTTATTAATCACTGCTTCGAGTGGATGAGTCATCCCCGCAATGATGTTTCCATTCAAGTTTTATCCATGAAAATACTATTTTCCTTCACCCAAAAAGAACCCGATTTCATACCGGAACTTCTACTATATTTAGAAAATATCACTCAGGATGAATATAAACCCGGGTATAATGCCGCTCGCAGAAAAATCATAAAATCACTAAAAAACAACACATTAGTACAATAAATTTATACTCAGTTTCAAAATTGCACAAAATAGCCAGAAAAGTGTTATTTTTGCAGCCGGAAAAATTTGATCAGCTCTGCTGCTGATCCGTTTTTTGCTTTTAAGTTGAATAAAAAAAACACGTTATGACTTTAAAGAAGAACATTCTGGCATTACGGCAGAAGAAAGCCATTGTCGAAAAAGGCGGTGGCGAAAAAGCCATTGAAAAACAGGTTGCCATGGGCAAAATGACTGCCCGTGAACGCATTCTTTCCTTATTAGATGCCGATTCATTCCATGAGTATGACCTTTTCGTTGAACACGAAGAGCGCAACTTCGGGATGGATAGAAAAGAACTCCCCGGCGACGGAGTTATCACCGGTACAGGTACAATCAATGGCGCACCTGTATGTATTTATGCTCAGGACTTTACCGTAATGGGTGGGTCATTAGGTCTTAAACATGCCCGTAAAATAACCAAAATTATGGACCATGCTTTAAAAATGAAAATACCCTGCATTGGCATTAACGACTCAGGGGGTGCGCGTATTCAGGAAGGTATCGGAGCCTTAGCCGGTTACGGAGAAATTTTTTATCGTAACACCATGGCTTCCGGAGTAATTCCGCAAATTTCTGTTATACTTGGACCATGTGCGGGCGGAGCTGTATATTCTCCAGCTCTTACTGATTTTGTTTTCGTTGTTGAAAACATTTCCAAGATGTTTATTACCGGCCCGAATGTTATTGAAACAGTACTAGGAGAAAAAATTTCACAGGAGGATCTTGGAGGAGCCCGTGTTCATGCCGAAATTACCGGGAACGCTCACTTTTATGCTCTGAGCGAAATGGAATGCCTTGACCAGATTAAGGAACTCATTTCTCTTATACCTCACAGCAACAGGCAAAAAGCCGCTCATGTAGAGCCTAAAGCTCCCAAATTCAGAAAAAATATTGAAAATATCATTCCATCTGACCCAAAACAACCTTACGATGTCCGGGAAATTATTTATGCACTTGCAGATGACTCCAAGTTTTTAGAAGTTCAGGAATTGTGGGCACCCAATATCGTTATTGGATTTGGCCGTCTGAACGGTGATACTGTCGGCTTCGTTGCCAACCAGCCTCTCTATCTTGCCGGTGTGCTTGATTGCGATGCTTCTGACAAGGCCGCACGCTTTATCCGTTATTGCGATGCGTTTAACATCCCGATTGTAACTCTGGAAGATATGCCGGGTTACCTTCCGGGAGTAGATCAGGAACATGCCGGAGTAATCCGCCACGGAGCTAAAATGCTTTATGCTTACTCGGAGGCTACAGTGCCTAAAATTACTGTTATTCTCCGTAAAGCTTACGGAGGAGGATATATTGCCATGAACTCCCGCCATCTTGGTGCTGATTTTATGTTTGCATGGCCAAGTGCAGAAATTGCTGTTATGGGTCCTGAAGGAGCTGCCAATATCATTTTCCGGAAAGAAATTATGGAAGCAGAAGATGAAGATGCAATGCGCCAGCAAAAAGTACAGGAGTATATTGAAAAATTTGCAAACCCATACGTTGCGGCTGCCAAAGGATATATCGATGCCGTTATTGAACCACTTGAAACCAGAGAGTTACTTTTACATGCACTCGGAGTTTCCAAGCATAAAGACGATTATCGTCCGATTAAAAAACATGGAATTCCTCCTTTCTAATTTCATATTTTTCCATTTGCAACAGAAGTTACATTAACTATCTTCCGCACAAAATAATATAAATTAAAAGATGGCAAAAAAGCTGAAGAAAGAAAATACAGAGTTTACAGACTTTGCAGTCACAGCCAGAAAGTATAAAACACTTCTGACTAAGAAATATGAAAACAGAAAAGTATGGACAAACCCAAGTCCGTATTTGATTCAATCGTATATACCAGGAACAATCATTGAACTTTTTGTAAAAGAAGGTGATATAGTAAAAGAAGGCGAACAACTGCTTATACTTGAAGCTATGAAAATGCAAAACCGCGTTCAAATGCCTTTCACTGCAAAAATCAAGAAGATCAATATTCAGGTTGGAGACAGAATTCCGAAAGATACTACTCTGATTGAACTCGATCCCGTAGAATAAAAACATTTATATATACCTCGTATCAAAAAGCCGGTTTGGATAAACAAAACCGGCTTTTTTTCTACCGTAATACCGCCCCGAACAGAACTTAGAGCAATGATAGCTTGAGAACATAAATATATCTAAAACGTTAATATATTTAACAATTCCCAAATTACACTCGGGCCCTCCCCCTCGTTTGCAACGAGGGGACAATAGTTATTTGTTTTCAACATACACATTCGTAATAATGATCAATCACATTACACTAAATTATATCAATATCAATGACACTGCTTAAACCTGCATAATTGCGGGCGGAACTATATAAATAATCTTCGGCTCTGGCTACCAATCCTGTTCTTACGGGGTTTTCATGTATATAGTTAATCCGTTGATCAATCATTTCTGTACTTCTCAATTCAACAGGATGGCTTTTATCCTGCCAAAAGCGATATTTATCAATACGGTGATCATATTTACCAGCAAACTCAAATCGATACAACATCCAGTCTCTGCGACTTTCCGGCAACTCCTGAACATCTGCTAAAATTGCTTTTGCCGTAAATTTCTTGTAATCCCGAATAAAGTCAGACATTCTAAATGGGTTTTCAATACTACAAACTAAATGAATGTGATTGGTCATCAAACACCATGCATACAACTTTAATCCTTTATTCTTTCTACAATAGTCTAATGACTCAACGATTATATTTCTATAGTTCAAGCGGGTAAACACATCGACCCAATCAATTACTGTAAAAGTAACGAAATACACGCTGTTTTGATTTTCAATCTTATAATTCTCCGAAGACATATTTTATTTTTATCATTATAAATCTATAACTTAGTTCTTTATACGTTACAAACGCTCAACCACTAACCCCTCGTTAAAAACGAGGGGAAGTATGTTTAATAATTATAAATTGCACTCGGGCTTGTCTCTACAACGGAAGCATTTTTTTCGACATCAACATTTCGAATTCATTTTCAAAATTAGGAGTAAAAACATTTTTACGAAGAAAAGATTTTATTTCGTCCACAGTCCAGAATCGTCCTTCTGAAATTTCTATTGGATCCGGGGAAATGACACCGTCATAAATAGTATAGAAACTATTTACCAACTCACTCTCCAAATCAGATCTGAATTTATAACTTATCATAAATACAGGATTAAAATCCGTAATTCCAAGCTCTTCACTTACTTCCCGGTATAACGCTGTTTCGACCTCCTCCCCATAATCAACATGACCGCCTACCGAAGTATCCCACTTTCCCGGCTGAATATCTTTATTCTCAGATCGTTTTTGTAAATATAATTCTCCTTTAGAGTTTATCACATGTAGATGCACAACTGGATGTAATAAAAAACTTCCGGAATGACATTCCGTTCTCGAGGCCTTTCCTGTAACATTTCCCCGTTCATCCACCAAAGGAAAAAATTCTTCTTTCAACATAATCAGTATGTTATTGTTATTAATCAATGTTTCCTAATTCCGGTCTGATATTATTTAACCAAGAATTAGCCTTGAAGTCAAAATTTTCACACAAAATTAAAAGTATTTATTGTATCTTTGCAGCCAGAAATTCAAAATTCGAAAAATAAACTTCGATCAAACTATTATGAATAACATGAAAATTGCTGTTATTGGTTTAGGCTATGTTGGTTTACCTTTGGCTATCGAATTTGGTAAAAAATACTATGTTCTTGGTTTCGACATCAATGAAAAAAGAGTTGAAGAACTCAAATCCGGATTTGATCACACCTTAGAAGCTGACCTGGAAAGTATGCAACAGTCCATGGAAGTCAGAACATCCGATTCAACCAAGGGACTTGACTTTTCAAGTACAGAAAAAGACCTTAAAAATTGCAACGTATATATCGTTACCGTCCCTACTCCGATCAATAATTTCAACATGCCCGATTTAGCTCCCCTCCTGAAAGCATCTGCTATGTTAGGTCGGGTAATTTCAAAGGGGGATATTGTGATTTATGAATCGACGACCTATCCCGGTTGCACCGAAGAAGATTGCGTTCCGGTCATAGAAAAAACTTCCGGTTTGAAATTCAACATCGATTTTTATGCAGGTTATAGCCCTGAGCGTATCAACCCCGGAGACAAAGTGAATACCCTTACCAAGATAAAAAAGGTAACTTCCGGATCTACACCGGAAATTGCCGATTTTATAAACAATCTTTACGCTTCAATTATTACCGCAGGGACTCATAAAGCACCAAGTATTAAAGTGGCTGAAGCCTCAAAAATTATAGAAAACTCTCAACGAGACGTCAATATTTCATTCGTAAACGAACTCGCACTTATTTTCGATAAAATAGGTATTGATACCAACGATGTACTGGATGCTGCCGGTACTAAATGGAATTTTTTGAAATACCGTCCCGGACTTGTTGGCGGACATTGTATCAGCGTTGATCCCTACTATCTTGCCAGTAAAGCTGAATCACTCGGCTATGTTCCGCAGGTTATTCTTTCAGGAAGACACGTAAATAACAGTATCGCTCCATTTATTGCAAATAAAGTTCTGAAACTAATGATTCACAGGGGACAAACTATTAAAGGGGCCAATGTTTTAATACTTGGAGTAACTTTTAAAGAAAACTGTCCGGACATTCGTAACACAAAAGTAGTAGACATTTATCATGAAATGAAAGAATTCGGGACAAATGTCGACATTTACGACCCATGGGCATCTCATGAAGAAGTAAAAGCTGAATATGGAATTAACTTGTTAGAAGAGTTTGACAATACCAAATCCTACAACGCGATTCTGCTTGCCGTTGCTCACGAAGAATTTAAATCTTTCAATTTCAAAAAATATTACAGTGCAGGTGCAGTTATTTTTGATGCTAAAGCTGTAGTAGACAGAAAGTGGGTTGATGGAAGATTATAAAATTTTTACTCCAACAATATTTTAAAATTATTATCAATACCTAATTTATCTTGTTTGTTACAAACAAAAGATAGAACTTTGGACAATTAAGTTCTATCAATAGTCTTAAATTAATGAACCTGTTTAATCAAATAACATCGCGATTTAAACTTTCTGAAACAAAACAAAAGATATTTAAGAATATTTATTGGGCAGTTTTAGGCAAAGTCGTTACACTTTTAGGGGGTTTAATCGTTGGTATTTTTGTCGCCAGATATTTAGGACCCGAACAATATGGTTTAATGAACTACATAATTAGCTATGTCAGTATATTTTCTATATTAGCGGGGTTCGGAATGGATAATATCGAAATCAGAGAGCTATCAAAAACTAATGAAGACAAAAATAAAATAATTGGAACTGCTTTTTATTTAAAAATCTTTTTTGCTGTAATAACTGTCATATTAGTTGTTATCACAACATTAATATTTAAAACAGATTTCTATACTAAGTTAATGATTGGAATATATTCATTGTCTGTTATATTAAACAGCTTCAATGTAATTCGTAATTATTTTACTTCAATTGTTCTAAACGAATATATTGTTAAGACAGAAATTAGCAGAACTCTCATTGGAGCGGGAATAAAAATTTTATTACTTTTTTTACATGCACCTTTGGCTTATTTCATTATAGCTACTCTGTTCGACGGAGTTCTTATTGCCGGGGGCTATTTGTTTTCTTATCGAGAAAAAGTCGGGAAAGTTAAAGATTGGAAATTTGACAGACACATTGCAAAATACTTAATCAGACAATCATTTCCTCTTCTATTATCGGGAGCTGCAATTATAATATATCAACGTATTGATCAAGTGATGATTGGAAATATGATTGACAAAGCATCCGTCGGACAATTTTCCGTAGCTGGAAGATTCTCCGAAATTGCAGTATTTATCCCTACAATAATGGCACAAACAATAGCCCCAATATTAGTTCGCATTAATGAATCTGACAAAAATGCCTATAAAATAAAAGCTCAGTTATTTATGAATTTTACGGTTTGGAGCTCAATTATTCTGGCCATTTTAATCAGTATTTTTTCATATTGGATAATTTTATTTACATTTGGACAGCAATATATACAAGCGGCTCCCGTACTCCAGATAATGTCTTTTAAAACGATTGGTATAGCACTTTCTGTCACAGGGGGACAGCTAATAATAATAGAGCATCTTCAGAAATATGCTTTTATCAGAAATATGTTAGGCGCAATATTATGTATTATACTCAACTATATACTTATTCCTTCTTTGGGAATTATCGGGTCTGCCATTGTTTCAATAATCTCTGTCTTATTTTCAGGAACCATTTCTAATATACTTATTTTACCCTATCATCATATATTAAAAATGCAATTAAATGCTATTTTTACAGGCTGGAAAGACATCTTCCGTATAAAAAATATATTTCAATGAATTTCAAACAAAAACTTGCAGATAAGATATCAAGAACTATTCCTGTAAGATTAAATATTCTACGAGAAAGTTATTCATTTTGTAAACAGCTTGTTAAATACAATGGCTCTGTTAATACCAATAAGAATATAAAAAAAATGCAATATACCTTATTGAGAGAAAACCATGTCATTGAAAAAGGTATGTCTATGAAGAATCCACGAAAAGGATTTGGACAAAAAAAGGTAAAAGCTCTAATTCTGAGATTAAGTGAGTATACAGATAAATATTATGCTACAGACAAAGAATTCCTTTTACATCCCATTTCCACAATACATCAATATATTGAGTATACAAAAGCAAACAATGTTGAAATTAGAGAAATTGAAATACTTTATAATTTATTGTTAGATAAAACAAATTATAAAGAATCGGAACTATTTCACTCGACAGGAATAAAAAAAGCATATAAAAAAGAGATATTAAAAAATTGCAATACAACATTCGAATCTCTTTTAAAAAGTAGACATTCAATTCGATATTTTGATTCTAAAAGTCCGTCACAAAGTTTAATTGAGAAGGCTTTAAATCTAGCACAATTAACACCTTCTGCTTGTAATAGGCAAGCTTGGCACACACATACATTTTGGAATGACAAAAGTATTGATTTAGCGAAAGAACAAGGAGGTTGTAAAGGATTTGAAAATGAAATAAAATGTTCCATACTTGTAACTGCTGACATGAATGCATTTTTATCTTATGAAATTCATCAAGCATACATAGATGGAGGTCTCTACGCTATGAACCTCATCAATGCACTGCATTCGTTAGGATTAGGTACAATACCTCTTTCATGTGGATTTTATGACTATAAACTAAATAATATTAAAAAGAAGTTTGATATACCATCCAATGAATCATTAATTGTATTAATAGGAATAGGGAATTTAAAAGATGAATTTAATGTAGCAGAATCCTCTCGTAAACCAATATCATTAACTAATCAATTTCATTAAATATTAAACATGGATAAAATAAAAAATATCTTAATTATAAATCAGCCTTGCAATAACAGAGGCGATGAAGCTGCTCATAGAAGTCTTATTCGCGCATTGTCAAAATTATTTCCTGATACTGAAATAACTATTTTATTTGCCGGTGCAAACAAAGAAAGTGTTCAAGAAATGATTGTTAACAACAAAAATATTAAATACCACATTATAAATCTGCATCGAGGATTTACAAGGTTAGTCAGATTCCTTATGTCAATCAAATGTGAATGGATTTTATATTATTTTCATCCTAATGTTAGGGAATATAAAAAATATGTTGCTTCTAGTGATTATGTTATTAATGCACCTGGTGGTATTTGCATGGGACAATTTCAAAATTGGCAACATATATTATGGTTAAATATCGCCTTAAACCTAAAAAAAAACATTGCATATTACGGGCGTTCTTTTGGCCCATTCCCGGATAAAACCATATACAATAAAGTTTTCAGAAATAAAAGTTTAAAACTTCTAAGAAGTTTTGACTTTATTACAATAAGAGATAAAAAAACTATGGAAATTGCCGATAAATACGAAATTCCATATACAGAAACTATAGATACTGCATTTTTAGATGTTCCCAACTCTACTATACCGGAGTCTATTAACAAATTAATAAATTCAAAAGAATACATTGTATTTGTACCGAATTCACTTACTTGGCATCCGGGGTATATGAAAATTAATCAAAAATTAATTGACAGTTTTTACATTGCAATATTCAAAATATTAAATGATAAATTTCCTAATTCAAAGATAGTTTTATTGCCTCAACTATTTAATTGTAATAATAGTGACGAAAGATATTTTGAACATTTGAAAAACGAGCTTAAATCGTCTCATGACAATATAGTTCTTATACCAGAAATATATAGTTCAGACATTCAACAAGCAATTATTAAAGAATCGAAGCTTGTAGTCGGAGCAAGATATCATTCAATTGTATTTGCAATCAACAATAATGTTCCATTTATAGCCTTATCATACGAACATAAAATTGAAGGATTATTAGATATTTTACACTTAGATAACTGGCTGATTGACATTACAGAGATGAAAAATTCTCAATATAACGAATCGAAGATTATTTCTAATTTTCAATTCATTTTAGATAAAATATCTATTCAAACAACTGAATTTGGAAAAGAGACTGCCTATAAAATTGCGCATAATTGTTTAAAAGAACTCCAAGTTATATTAAAAAATGAGAGATAATAGCATCTTTGTATTTATTAATTTCGTATTATATCTTCTTGCTTTTTTTTTCATTCTAAAAAAACACAAGAACTCTTTACTGGGTAAATTTATTTTTTTAATTTACTTAATATCTTCTATATGTAGTATCCTTGAGTATAAAAATCCAAACTCAATGATTGATTATAAAAATATAACATTTTTTCCGTTCTTATATTTGTTTATATGCTATATTTTTATAAGTTTTCCGATTGTATCGTTTGGCAACAAGCAATACACATCAATAATTTCCCCCAATATAAATAGATTAAACTTTCTTATAATAAGTTTGTTATTAATAATTTTTCTTGATTTTATTCTATCTTTTTCTTCTTTATCAGGAGTTATCACATCATTAACAAACACAGATAATTTTAGCTATATATACAATGACACAATCAATGACAATGCAGATAAAATGACTTTAGGTACAAATTATTTACATATAATTGCAAGTGCTTTTTCTGATGTACTGCCATTCTTGTTTTTTTATTACTTAACATTAGAAAGAAAATCAAAACTGATTTTGTTTTTTTTATTAATATCATTACTCCATCCTTTAATTAATACAATATCATACGCTGGACGCAATGGGTTAGTTGTATTTATCTTACTATTATCATCAAATTATATTTTATTTAAGAATTTATACACAAAACTAAATAAAAGGATAATCATAATGATAATCATATTTTTTGGTGCATTTACTGTATTAACAATCATGGCTATTACATACGCCCGTTTTTCTACTGGGATGCAAGATGACAATTCAGCAATCGAATCAGTAATTTCATATGGAGGACAATCAGCTTTAAATTTTAACGAATACATTTTTAACACAAAAGCATATTCATATGGAGACAATTCATTCCCACTTATACGTATGATTTTAGGCTTAGATTATTCCAATAATCCAATTATAAGACAAGAAAATTGGGGATACAAAATGCAAATTCCTGTTCATATCTTTTATACTCTTATTGGTGATCTTACACTAGATTTTGGCCCTATTATAACAATTTTATTGATCATTATTCTATCTACTGGGATTTATAGGAAAACAAAAAAAAATATTGGTGGGATTAAAGTGTACGATATATTTCTAATATATTTTTGGTTTAACATTAGTGCCCAAGCAATATTTTATTTTATGAATAAAACCATTGGCGGAAATATAAAAATAGCTGTTTTTGTACTGATGTACATCTTTATGAAACGCATATTATACTCGTCAAATAAGGGTGTATTATAAAGTTTATATTTAATTTAATTCTCACAACTATATCTATAAGACCTAATCATATCAATTATATACAAACAATGTCAACAAATAAATCTACAAGAATCATAGCATTTTACTTGCCTCAGTTCCATCCAATTCCAGAAAATGATGAATGGTGGGGAAAAGGGTTCACTGAATGGACTAATGTAGGAAAGGCAAAACCGTTATTCAAAGGTCATTATCAGCCTAGAGTCCCGGCAGATCTTGGTTATTATGATTTAAGAATGCCCGAAATAAGAGAAGCTCAGGCACAAATGGCGAAAGAAGCTGGCATTGAAGGCTTTTGCTATTGGCATTATTGGTTCGGTGATGGAAAACAAATATTGGAACGTCCATTCAATGAAGTTTTAACATCAAAGAAGCCGGATTTTCCTTTTTGTCTTTGTTGGGCAAACCATTCATGGTCTAATAATACTTGGGAAAAACGAAAAGGTTTTGAAAAGAGCCAACTCCTCATTGAACAAAAATACTTAGGAAAAGATGATTATACAAAACATTTTTATTATGTTCTTGAAGCATTCAATGATGAAAGGTATATAAAAGTAGATGATAAACCGATATTTATAATTTTTAATCCTTACGAAAATCCGGCTGAAATATCTAAATTCATCAATATATGGAGAGACCTAGCCTCAAAAAATGGATTACCTGGAATTCATTTTGTTGCAATTGCTGAAGCAACTTCAAGCATAAAAATAGATAACACAGGCAAAACTTCCAGAATGTTACCCAACATTCATAATACAGAAAACGTATTTAAGCAAGTGTTAAACATGGGGTTTGATGCCATAAATTCTATGGGAAAAAGAAGAGCAGAAATGATTGCACACGGAAGATTTATGAATCTTTTTTCCGTTCTCACAAGAAAACTAAATATAAATCCTTCTATAGACAAATATAAATATCGAGATATTATGAAACATTTTTATGTTGATGAAGACGCTTGGGAAAATGTTTATCCAACGCTACTTCCACAATGGGACAGAAGTGCAAGAACCGGAAATGCAAAAGGTATTTATATAGATAGTACACCTGATTTTTTTAAAGAAAGCATTCTTAACGCCAAAAAGCTTATTGAAAAAAAGAACCCTGAACACCGAATTCTCTTTTTGAGATCTTGGAATGAATGGGCTGAAGGCAACTACGTGGAACCTGATCTGAAATATGGACATGGATATTTAAATGCAATAAAAGAATCACTATAACTTTAATAAATATGAAAAAAACGATCTTCTTTATTGATCCTAACTCTTACTTTAACATGCGTTTTTATGACGAAAGTTTATTGAATAATATGAATTTTGAAAATGCAGAAGTGACCTTATTCGGCAATATATTATTTGATGGGATATTAAATAAAAACATCAAAACAAAACTTATTTATTCATACAATACTAAATCTGGAATAAGAAAAATAATTTCATATTTACAAACTCAGATTATTTTATTTTATAATATTCTAAGGTATAAACCCAACGTTATACACATTCAGTATGTCAAAGTTTATCAATTTGACTGGTTATTATTAAAAACTATTGCTTTTTTCTGCCGAGGTACTAAAATAGTTTATACAGCACACAATATACTGCCACATGACACAGGAAAACGATTTTATGCTATCTTTAAAAAAATCTATAATACTGTTGATGTTATTATTGTACATACAAAACCAACAAAAAAGACTCTAACTAGTGAATTTGAAATTAATCCTGATAAAATATATGTAATACCTCACGGATTATTAAATCATTGCGTAAAACAAAATGATGTTAATGATAAAAAACAATTAATCAGAAAAAATCTAAACAACAATTTATTAACGTATCTTTTTGTTGGAAAAATAAATAATTACAAAGGAATTGACATTCTACTAGAAGGTTGGCAATTGCTTCCGGATGAATATAAAAAACGGGCACAATTAGTAATTGCAGGGCTGGGAAAAATACCTGATACAAATATTAATATGGAAGCAAACAATATCAAATTATTTGCCTACGAAGATTTCATGTCTAATGAAGAATTTATAGGTTATATTCAATTATCTGACGTAGTTCTGCTACCATATAAAAAAATCTCGCAAAGCGGTGTTCTTTTAACCGTTTTGTATGAAAAAAAACCTATTATAGTTTCACCAATAGAAGGACTTATTGAACCATTTGAATTTGGAAATACGGGTTGGATAATGAAAGATATCAGTTCTATTGAACTAAAAAATTCGATAATGAACTCTATTGATGATTTACAAAATAATAAATTTACTGTTACTGAAGAAACATGGAATAATATAGAAAACTACTATAGCTGGAAAAATATATCATTGGCAACTCAAAAAATTTATAACCAATAAAATTAGCCAACAAACGAAACAACATAGTATTGAAAATTTATGAACAAAATTGAAAAAATAATATATAATATTGTCAAATCGACACCTTGGCTAAAACAGACTATCAGAAACTCTTATCAAAGTTTTTTCGACTTACTGCCCAGACAAAAGGAATTTTTCAAAAATCCTATAGAATTTAAAGAGAACTACTTTTTCGGATTTCATGATAAATCGCCTTTTTCAAATGACATGAAAAAAGTGCTTGCAAATCACACTTCAATTCCATTAAGAATACCTGCAAAAGATGAAAAATTAGATGTTGGATATTTTCACTGGAAGCATGAAAAATTTGGAGAATTTGTCAAAATTGGAGAATCTTTTTCTTGGAATTATCATAAAGGGTGTCGTTTACAATGGATTGATTCAGAACGATTAATATACAACACTTCAATAAAAAATGAATTATGTTCTGTCATTGTAAACATAAATACGTTAAAAGAAATAACAATTAACTACCCGATAGATACGGTTTCAAAAAATGGAAACTATGCAACATCTTTCAGTTATGAAAGACTTCAAAAATTTATGCCAGGCTACGGTTATGCCGGATATAATGACGCTTATTCTTTTTTAAACGAAACGGCTCCTGAAGAAACAGGAATTTATCTCATTGATTTGCGAAACAATAATCGACAGCTATTAGTAACTTTAAATGATTTAGCAAATGATTTAAATGATCTTTCCATAAAAGAAAAGTTCAAGCATTACGTGACGCATACCGAATTTTCGACAGACGGAAAATACATTTCGTTTTTACACAGATGGATTGGTGACGATACTCAAAAAAGGACATCCAGATTAGTTATTTACGATATGGAAAATACTACGTTCAAAGCACTGCCTACCGGAGGAATGGTTTCTCATTATATATGGAATGAAAAGAATCAAGTTATAGCATATTGTAATATTGATGGAGTAGATTGTCACGCTTTATTTGACATCATAAAAGGAAATTATAAAAAAATATGTACCAATAAACTAAACTCAGATGGCCATCAATCAATCATTTCTGATTCTAAATTTGTTACGGATACTTATCCTGACAAATTCAGAATGGCTAAACTTTATGAAGTTGACATAAAAACTGATATGCCTCAGTTAATAGCATCTGTCTATTCACCTAAAAAATTTCAAACTAAAGATTTTCAGCAACACATAGCGTGTGACCTCCATCCAAGAGTCTCACCAGACAAAAAATTCGTATGTTATGATTCTTCGAGAACCGGGAAAAGAGGATTATATATAATGCCGCTTCAATAAAAATAAAATATTAAGTAATAGTACAATTTTACCTTACAAATGAATGAAGAATTAGTTTCCATTATAACTCCAACATATAACAGTGCTGACTTTGTTTCTGAAACAATTGAATCAATCATAACTCAAACCTATCAAAATTGGGAATTACTAATTACAGATGATTGTTCAACAGACAACACATTGAAAATATTACAGCAATATGAGCAAAAAGATAATCGGATCAAGATATTTAAACTTGACCAAAATTCAGGAGCAGGTATTGCCAGAAATAATTCCATTAGAAATGCCCAAGGAAGATTTATTGCTTTCTGTGACTCGGACGACCAATGGACTCCGGATAAGTTGGAAAAACAAATTCCATTTATGCTAAAAAACGGTATTGCTCTGTCATATTCAAACTTCAATATCATCGATGAAGAAAATAATATTAAAGGCAAAAGAATGTTACCAAAACAAGTTAGCTATGAAGATATGTTGCTAAACAATTATATTGGTTGCCTGACTGCTGTTTATGACACAAATGCAATAGGCAAAATTTATATGCAATCATTAAAAAACAGGCAAGACTGGTTATTATGGTTAGAAATTCTCAAAAGGACTAATTATGCTTTAAATCTAAACGAAACAGTTGGACTATATCGGGAAAGAACTAATTCCATATCTGCCAATAAGTTTAAAATGATGAAGTACAATTGGCTTATTTATTATAAATACGAAGGATTTTCATTATTTAAATCTTGTATTTATATAATCAGATATTTATCCATGTATATAAAAAAAATCAATTAGTCATGAAAAAACTATTATTTACTGGTTCTAATGGCTTTTTAGGAAGAAATATCATTCCATTATTGGCTAATCATTATAGTACGGCAACGCTTGACATTAATAATGCAGATATTAAGTGCAATTTAAGTTCCACAATACCTGTAATAAAAGAAAAATATCAAGTTGTGCTTCATGCTGCCGGAAAAGCCCATTCTATACCTAAAACAGAAGAAGATAAACAAGTTTTTTTCGATATAAACTATCAAGGAACTATCAATCTCTGTAAAGGATTGGAAAAATCAGGTATTCCTAAATCATTTATTTTTATTAGTACAGTAGCGGTTTACGGATGTGATTTTGGAGATAACATAACGGAAGAACATTCCTTAGATGGCAACACACCATACGCCTTAAGTAAAATACAGGCAGAAAACTATTTAATAGATTGGTGTAAACAATATAATGTCATTCTGTCAATTCTGCGTCCTTCACTCATTGCAGGACCAAATCCTCCTGGAAATTTAGGCGATATGATAAAAGGAATTCATTCCGGTTTCTATTTTAATATTGCAGGAGGTAAAGCAAAAAAAAGTGTTTTAATGATACAAGATATTGCAAATCTGGTTTTAATGATGGAAAATAAAGGTGGAACTTTTAATGTTTGTGATGATGAACAACCATCTTTTTATGAGCTAAGTAATTTAATCTCAAAACAATTAAATAAGAAGAAACCGCTGAATATACCTTTATGGATAGCAAAAGCATTTGCATTGGCCGGAAATTTATTAGGGAAAAACGCACCAATAAATAGCCTTAAACTAAAGAAAATTACAAAGTCGCTTACATTCAGTAATAAAAAAGCTAAAGAAAATTTGGGATGGGTTCCAATAAGTGTTCTTGAAAATTTTAAAATAGAATAAATTACTTGTAGTATTTCGCTCAGAACAAAAATGCTCTGTATAACCCGAAGGATTAAAGAAAACCATTGAAAGCTTTCAAAAAAAATGATCTACATTCTAATATTCTTAATTTTATTTATTTTACAACTCACATATTTCCGCATAGCCGATAAATTCAACATTATCGACAAACCAAACGAGCGAAGTTCTCATACTAAAATATTTATATATTTAATAAACAGGGAAAAATAAATTTTAGGTATGTAATTCCAAGATTTAATTTAAGAATTGCATTATAATTGAAATTGAAGAAAAAATAAAATCATTTATACAATGAACATCTTTATCACAGGAATAACTGGCTTTGTAGGTGCTTTAATAACAAAAACACAATCTCATACTTGGCTTTATAACAGATATTGCTCATTTTGTATTTATGGATATAGCCTTAATTAGCTGTAAGATTAAAAACATTTTACGGTTATAACCACAAAAAGTAAAAATTGTTTTATCTTTGTAACAACAACAAATACAATAATGATTTTACGTCCTACATACATAAATAAGATAGTTCCCTTTATTGATAAACCTCAAATAAAGGTAATTACGGGAATAAGACGTTCCGGGAAATCGGTTGTTTTACAATTAATAAAAGAGGAATTAATAAAAAGAAAGGTTACAGAACAACAAATAATAAATATCAATTTTGAAAGTTTTAATTATTCTGAATTAACACAAGCCAGAAATCTTTACGAGTATGTAAAAAATAAAATTATAGACAAGCAAAAATATTACTTGCTATTAGATGAAATCCAGGAAGTAGCCATGTGGGAAAAAGCTATCAATTCATTTATGGTAGATTTTAATGTTGATATTTATATAACAGGTTCAAATTCACATTTACTCTCTTCTGATCTGGCTACGTATTTAGCGGGAAGATATGTTGAGATTCCGGTTTATACACTTTCTTATCTCGAATTTTTAGAATTTAGAAATCATTATTTTAATGATAATGATTCAGCAAATTTATTTGTACACTATTTACGGTTTGGTGGTTTTCCTGTTATTCACACAAATAATTATACAGTAGAAAATGCCTATAAGGTGGTTTATGATATATATTCTTCAATAATTTTAAGAGATACCATACAGCGATATAAAATCAGAGAGGTAGAATTATTGGAACGTGTCATAAAATATGCCTTTGAGAATATTGGTAAAACGTTTTCAGGAAAAAATATAACTGATTATTTTAAAAGCCAACATCGCAAGGTTGATATCAATACTATTTATAATTATCTAAAAGCATTGGAAGGTGCATTTATTTTGTTTCGAGTATCTCGATATGATATTAAAGGAAAAGAAATTCTCAAAACTCAGGAAAAGTTTTACATTAGCGATGTGTCAATTATTTACGCTTTAATGGGTTATAGAGATCGAATGATTTCAGAGATACTGGAAAACATCGTATTTCTTGAACTAAAACGGCGCGGCTACAACATATATGTTGGAAAATTAGATAATGTTGAAATTGATTTTGTTGCAGAAAAACAAAATGAAAGAATATATGTACAAGTAGCATATAAATTAGAAAGCGAGCAAACAATAAAACGCGAATTTGGTAATTTATTAGCTATTAATGACCAATATCCTAAATATGTAGTTACAATGGATGAATTTTGGAAAGATTCAATAGATGGAGTTAAACATTTATATATCACAGATTTTTTAGTAAGTAACAGTTTATAATACTTTAGATTTTCAATAATAGAAATACATGAATATTCTCATCACAAGAATAAACGAATTTGTAGGTAGTAATTTTGTGAATGTCTGGAAAGCAAGAGATAAAATCTACGGCATTGATATTATTAAGAAAGAAAATACTGGAATTAAGCAAACTTTTTCTTGGAATAAATTAGAAGAAATTCCTCCGGTTGATACAATTGTACACTTAACAGGTAAAGTGCACAATACAAAAACTCATATCTTTTTCAACTAGTTGGTATCATGCCAAAAGGTATAAAATATTTAATTTAACTTATAACCTATTGAATCAATGCAATATATAATAATTTTTATTCTGCTATTAGGTACAGAATTGGCTTATTTCAAAATAGCAAATCGCTATAACATTATCGACAAACCAAACGAGCGTAGTTCTCACACTAAAATAACTCTACGTGGTGGTGGTATTATTTTTTACATCGCTACTTTGATTCTTTTTATCTATTCTCATTTCTCATCCCCTTATTTTTTCACCGGTTTAACACTTATCAGCGCTATAAGTTTTTTGGACGATTTGAAACCACAAAGTCCTAAACTGAGATTAAGCATTCATTTTATTTCTATCATTTTAATATTTATTCAATGGAATTTATTTTACCAGAACTGGTATATTTGGATTTTAGCACTTATATTGTGCATCGGAATTATCAACGCATTTAATTTTATGGATGGAATCAATGGAATGACCGGAGGATATAGTTTTATTGTAATTCTTTCATTGATATATGTAAACACAAAAGTTGTTTCATTTACAGACAATAATTTTTTGATAATTATCCTTTTAGCTATAATTGTATTTAATATTTTTAATTTCAGAAAAAAAGCAAAATGTTTTGCCGGGGATGTCGGATCGGTGTCTATTGCATTTATTCTGATTTACATGATAGGAAAACTGATTATTCTGACCGGAGATTTCAGCTATATTATTTTACTGGCTATTTACGGAGTGGATTCAATTCTTACTATTATTCATCGCATTATACTGAAAGAAAATATTTTTGAACCCCACAGAAAACATTTATATCAAATCATGGCCAATGAACTGCATATCCCTCACTTAGTTGTTTCAACGATTTACGGAATAGTTCAATTGCTAATTTCATTAGGATTTCTGTATTTTATAAATTATAAATGGGTATATATAATCATTAGTATATCCGTATTATCAACTGTTTACATTATTTTACAAAAAAAATATTTTCATCTTCATTTCTCCAAATGAAGATAATTCTTAACTTTGAATCCTTCTATAACTTTTTGTTTTTATACTTATGTCCAAAAAAGTTTTTGTCAGTGGCTGTTATGACATGTTACACAGCGGACATGTTGCATTTTTTGAAGAAGCTGCTTCTTATGGAGATTTGTATGTCGGTATCGGTTCGGATAAAACAATCCATGAACTAAAAGCTCGCAAAACAATCAATTCTGATGCCGAACGCTTATACATGGTAAAAGCGCTTAAAACGGTAAAAGATGCATGGATTAACAGCGGTAGCGGACTCCTCGATTTTGTAAGTGAACTAAAAACACTAAAACCAGACATATTCTTCGTTAACGCGGATGGACATACGGCAGCAAAAGAAGCTTTATGCAAGGAGCTGGGCATAGAGTATATTGTCAGTAAACGCATCCCCCACGGGAATCTTCCAGCACGTTCAACCACTGCTTTACGTCAGGAATGCAGGATACCTTACCGTATCGACCTTGCCGGTGGCTGGCTCGACCAGCCTTATGTCAGTAAGTTTGGAAATGGGCCGGTGCTTACCCTTTGCATTGAGCCTGATTATGAATTCAACGACCGTAGCGGAATGTCGACCAGCAGTCGCAAAAAGGCTATTGAACTTTGGCAGACAGATATTCCGGAAGGGGATAAAGAAAAATTAGCGAAAACACTGTTCTGCTTCGAAAATCCACCAGGAACAAAATACATCAGTGGCTCTCAGGATGCTCTCGGGATTACTTTGCCCGGCCTCAACCGACTTTACTACGAAAATGATTATTGGCCTTCACAAATTGGTAGATGTACAGACAATGACATTTTAAGCTGGCTTGAAGAGCGTATATGGTTAGTGCCGTTATATCCGCGACATGAAGATTATAATGTATTGGCAAATACCCTGATTAATAAAGCAGGAGCTAAAGCCCTTGCTATTGCAGCAACAAACTGCTGGCAGGCCATTTTAGATAAAAACACTAAGCTTACAGGTCAGTATATTACCGAAAGTTTTAATGTCCAAACAATCATGTTTCCCAATATGGTGAATGCCGACATTATAGAGCAGATTAACACATATAAAGATACTGCCTCAGGATGGAAAGTTAGTGGTGCCGGAGGAGGCGGATATTTGATATTCTTTAGTGAGAAGCCTATAAAAAATGCCATTCAAATCAGAATACGACGAAATTAATTATGAAACTTATCGATGAAAAACTGCTTAACTTAGTAAGTGAGCAGGCTGAAAACAATTCTAGATTACGAAAGAACTATAATCTTCACAAAACACACGAAGATGCTGTACAGCGATTATTAAACGCACTCGAACCGGGAACGGAGATCCCCGTGCACAGACATCCGGCTAAGGAAGAAACTTTTATTGTAATCAGAGGTAGTCTCCGCCTTAATTTGTATAACGAAAGCAAAGAAATTACACAATGCATTGAGCTTGATCCAGGAGAGGGTAAATATGGAATAACTATTCCGGCAGGAATCTGGCATAATATTGATGTACATGAAAAAGGAACCATTATTTTTGAGGTGAAAGAAGGTCCCTTTGTCCCAATTGATAATAAAGATATATTAGAATAATTAATTTTATGAAGTTTCAGTAGATATTTCTCTGAAATCAAAAAACAGAATGACAATACTTTACGAAGACAACCATATTATTGCGGTAAACAAAACCTGTTCGGAAATTGTGCAGGGAGACAAAACCGGCGATGAGCCGCTTTCAGAAACAATAAAAAAATATCTTAAAAAAAAACACAATAAACCCGGGGATGTTTTTTTGGGTGTTACACACAGGCTTGACCGGCCTGTGAGCGGGGTGGTTATCTTTGCACGAACTAGTAAAGCGCTGAGCAGATTAAACGAAATGTTTAAAACCCAACAAGTAAAAAAAACGTACTGGGCCTTGGTCAAAAATCCACCAAAGGAACAGGAAGGTCGCTTGGAACACTATTTAGTCCGCAATGAAAAACAAAACAAATCAATTGCTCACGATAAACCTGTACCTGATTCAAAAAAGGCTGCTTTGACTTATAAGTTGATCGCTCACTCCGACACTTATTTTTTGTTGGAAATACATTTGGAAACCGGAAGGCATCATCAAATACGTTGCCAGCTGGCTAAAATGGGCTGCCCTATAAAAGGAGATCTTAAATATGGATTTGCCCGGTCTAATCCTAACGGTGGTATTAGCCTGCATGCGCGTAATATAGAATTTATTCATCCGGTATCAAAAGAACTAATACAACTTACAGCTCCTGTTCCTCAAGATGATAAGCTATGGTTGACTTTTGAAAAAATGATTTAGAAAATTATATCAATAATTATATTTTCTACTGGCTGAAATGCTATACAAAAAACATTATAAGACTAGTCTATTCTAAAATCACATGAAAAAATACGCATTATTATTTATATCATTAACAATCGGAATTATCTCAGCTCAGGAACGCACGAAGGACACAACATTTATTTCAACCGGGAATCCGGTTATTCGTTACAAATATACTGCTGACCCTGCGGCAATGGTTTACAACGGAAAGTTTTACCTATATACAGGACATGATGTTTGCCCACCACGTCAAGAACGATATGTAATGAATGACTGGTGCGTGTTTTCGACCGAAGATATGAAAACATGGACTGAGCACCCGACACCTTTACGCGTGAAAGATTTCACATGGGCAAAAGGCGATGCTTGGGCATCTCAGGTAATTGAACGTAACGGCAAATTCTATTGGTACGTTGCTGTAGAGCATGGCAGCATACATGGAAAAGCTATTGGTGTGGCTGTTTCTGACAATCCGATTGGTCCGTTTAAAGATGCGCGTGGTTCGGCCATTATTACGAATAACTTAACCACCCGATACACAAAAATAAGTTGGGATGATATTGACCCGACAGTCTGGATCGACAACGATGGACAGGCTTATCTTTTTTGGGGAAATACTCAATGTTATTATATAAAATTGAAGGAAAACATGGTAGATACCATCGGACCAATTATGACTGTAGAAAACCTCCCTAGTTATACCGAAGCGCCATGGATTCATAAGAACAAAAATTGGTACTATTTATCTTATGCCAGCGAATTTCCTGAAAAAATTGTTTATGCCATGAGTCGTAAAATTACAGGACCATGGGAATATAAAGGAATTTTAAACGAACTGGCAGGTAACTCAAACACCAACCATCAGGCTATCGTAAAATTCAACGGTAAATGGTATTTTATTTATCACAATGGTGGTGCTGACGTGGGAGGAAGCAGTTTTCATCGCTCAGTATGTATCGACCGGTTATATTACAAACCGAATGGCGAAATGAAACGGGTTATTATGACAACGGAGGGTCTTTCCGGAAAATAAAGAACGCTGAAACAATACAAGGATAAAACTGTTGTATAAACGTATATAAAATCTGATAATTATGACCGATACAACAGTAATCACAGTAAAAACAATCATAAACAAACCTCTCGATGAAAGTTGGGAACTATTTACCGAATCGAGATATATTACAAAGTGGTATTTTGCCTCAGCAGACTGGTATTGTCGCCGAGCCGAAAATGATTTATGCGGAGGCGGCAGGTTTACTTACAGAATGGAAGCCCGGGACGGAAGTTTCGGATTTGACTTCAGTGGTAACTATGATGAAGTGATTTTAGAAAATAAAATAGCAATCACGCTTGATGATAATCGAAAAGTGGAAATTTGGTTTGTTGAGGAAGGTGAAAAAACATACATAACAGAAAAATTTGAGCCCGAAAATGAGAACCCACTCGAACTTCAACAACAGGGCTGGCAGGCTATACTCGATAATTTCAAAGCTTTCGCAGAAAGCATTCAGAATTAATCTTGCACCCGAACAAAATTACAGTCTCTATGCCAATTCAAACCTACTATATCATGCTGAATATCTGTATACAAAATTGAGTCAACTTACAAATTGCCATCTGTACATTGCAATCAACAAAAAAAATGTAATTAATGATAGTCTTATTTTGTCAATCGGATAGAAATTAGTAATTTCGCGTCGATTTTAAAACAAAACTCAATTTTAAACAATAAATAAAAATGATTAAAGTAGGTATTAACGGATTTGGCCGCATCGGACGTTTAGTTTTCCGTGCTGCTCAAGGAAGAAACGACATCGAAATCGTAGGTATTAATGACCTTATCAGTGTAGAATATATGGCATATATGCTTACTTACGACACTGTACACGGCAAATTCAACGGAACTGTTGATATTAAAGATGGCAAACTTGTTGTAAACGGAAAAGCTATTCGCGTAACAGCTGAAAAAGACCCTGCAAATTTGAAATGGGACGAAGTTGGTGCTGAATATGTTGTAGAATCTACAGGACTTTTCCTTACAAAAGAAAAAGCTGAAGCTCATATCAAAGCCGGTGCAAAACGCGTTGTAATGTCTGCTCCTTCTAAAGATGACACTCCAATGTTTGTTTGCGGTGTAAATACCGATACTTACAAAGGACAAACTATCGTTTCAAATGCATCTTGTACTACAAACTGTTTAGCTCCTATCGCGAAAGTTATCAATGATAAATTTGGTATGGTTGAAGGTTTGATGACAACAGTACACTCTACAACTGCTACTCAGAAAACAGTTGACGGTCCTTCAATGAAAGACTGGAGAGGTGGTCGTGCTGCTGCAGGTAACATTATTCCATCTTCTACTGGTGCTGCTAAAGCTGTAGGTAAAGTTATCCCTGAATTGAACGGTAAACTGACCGGTATGTCAATGCGTGTTCCTACTTTGGACGTTTCTGTTGTTGACTTGACTTGTACTCTTGCTAAAGCTGCTACTTACGACGAAATTTGCGCTGCAATGAAAGAAGCTTCTGAAGGTTCATTGAAAGGTATCCTTGGTTATACTGAAGATGCAGTTGTTTCTTCTGACTTCTTAGGAGATGCACGTACTTCTATCTTCGATGCTAAAGCTGGTATCGCTTTGACAGATAAATTCGTAAAAGTTGTTAGCTGGTATGACAACGAATGGGGATATTCAAACAAAGTTTTGGATTTGATTGCCCACATGAGCACAGTTAAATAATCAGAACTGATATAAATAACAAAAATCCTCTGTAACAAAAAATTACAGAGGATTTTTTATTTCGTTTAACTTAGTCGGATACGATCTTGAATATACAGCTTATTCTCAAACAAAAACGGAATTACTTGAGGGTAATTCCGTTTTTGTTTAAATCTATTAAGAAAGTTATTCTAGTTCTTAATCTTCCAAAAGGATTTCCATAATAGTACAAGCAGCTTTTGCCACCGGAGAACCAGGGCCAAAGATTGCTGCAACACCTGCTTTATACAAGAAATCGTAATCCTGAGCCGGAATTACACCACCGGCAATTACGATAATGTCTTCACGACCGAGCTTCTTCAATTCTTCAATTACCTGAGGTACCAATGTTTTGTGACCCGCAGCAAGAGAAGAAACTCCCAATACGTGAACATCGTTTTCTACAGCTTGTTTAGCAGCTTCGGCAGGAGTCTGGAACAAAGGTCCCATATCTACATCGAATCCGCAATCGGCATAACCTGTAGCAACTACTTTTGCTCCACGGTCGTGTCCGTCCTGCCCCATTTTGGCAATCATAATACGAGGACGACGACCTTCTTTTTGAGCAAATTTCTCGGTCAGTTCACAAGCTTTTTTAAAGCTTGCATCGTTTTTAGTTTCTGATGAATACACGCCTGAAATAGTTCTGATTGTTGCTTTATAACGTCCTACGATTACTTCGCAGGCATCTGAAATTTCACCTAGAGAAGCACGAACACGAGCAGCTTCAACTGCAAGTTCGAGCAAGTTTCCTTTTCCTGTTTTTACACATTCGGTAATGGCAACCAACGCTTTTTTTACAGCAGCTTCGTCACGATTTGCACGAAGTTGATTCAAACGTTCAATCTGTTGCACACGAACTGCGGTATTATCCACTTCAAGAATATCGATCGGATCTTCTTTTTCAAGACGATATTCATTTACACCGATAATTTTCTGAGTTCCAGAGTCGATACGTGCCTGAGTGCGGGCAGCAGCTTCTTCAATACGCATTTTAGGAATTCCTGTTTCGATTGCAGCAGCCATACCTCCGAGTTTTTCAACTTCTTCGATCAACGCCCATGCTTTTTCAGCAATTTCGTTGGTCAGCGTTTCAATATAATATGAACCTGCCCACGGGTCAACTTCACGACAGATGTTAGTTTCTTCCTGAATGTAAATCTGAGTATTACGTGCAATACGAGCAGAGAAGTCTGTTGGCAATGCAATAGCTTCATCCAAAGCATTTGTATGCAATGATTGAGTGTGACCTAAAGCGGCTCCCATAGCTTCAATGCAGGTACGACCAACGTTATTGAACGGATCCTGCTCGGTCAACGACCAACCTGAAGTTTGCGAGTGTGTACGCAAAGCTAATGATTTCGGATTTTTAGGGTTGAACTGTTTTACAATTTTTGCCCACAACAAACGAGCTGCACGCATTTTGGCAATTTCCATAAAGTGGTTCATACCGATAGCCCAGAAGAATGACAAACGTGGAGCAAAAGAGTCGATATCCATACCTGCATTCACACCGGCACGAAGATATTCCAAACCATCAGCCAAAGTATAAGCCAGCTCAATATCGGCAGTTGCACCTGCTTCCTGCATGTGATAACCAGAGATCGAAATTGAGTTGAACTTAGGCATATTTTTCGAAGTATATTCGAATATATCGGCAATAATTTTCATAGAGAATTTAGGTGGATAGATATAAGTGTTACGCACCATAAATTCTTTCAAAATATCATTCTGAATGGTTCCGGCCATTTCTTCTAATTTAGCACCCTGCTCCAAACCGGCATTGATATAGAATGCCATAATAGGAAGGACAGCGCCATTCATAGTCATAGAAACTGACATTTTATTTAATGGAATACCGTCAAACAAAACTTTCATATCCTCAACTGAGCAAATAGACACACCCGCTTTACCAACATCACCAACAACACGTTCGTGATCGGCATCATATCCACGGTGAGTAGCTAAGTCAAAAGCAACGGAAAGTCCTTTCTGACCCGAAGCTAAGTTACGGCGATAAAATGCATTTGATTCTTCAGCAGTAGAAAAACCCGCATACTGGCGAATCGTCCATGGGCGCATAGCGTACATTACGCTGTAAGGGCCACGAAGGAATGGAGGAATACCGGCAGCATAGTGTAAATGCTCCATGCCGGCTATATCGTCTTTTGTATAATATGGTTTCACCGGAATCTGTTCAGGTGTCAACCAGTTACTTGCTACCTCAGGAGCTTTGCCTGTAGTAACGTTTTTAATATCTATATTTTTGAAATTTGGTTTCATTTTTTTAGATTGTTTAGAATCAAGAACCAAGAGCCAAGACTTATCAACTACTTGTTTTCTTAATCCAGTTTATTTTTAAATCCAATAATCATTTTCTGTATTTCAGAAATATTGTTTTGAATTTCATGATATTTTACAGAATCAATATATCCAAGATTCAATGCAATCAACATTTCTGTTTCCAGTTCAAATGAAGAGCCTATAGAAATTTCAAGAAAACGGGCAAAATCTTTATTACTTGATTTTGCAGATCCTTCTGCGATATTGGTTGGCATTGAAACTGCTGAACGTTGTATTTGTGATATCAATCCAAATTTTTCATGATTTAGAAATGTTGTCGTCAGCTTGTAAATTTCAGTTACCAAAGTCATTGACTTAATCCAGATATCTAACTTTTTAAAGTTATGCATTTTGTCTTGATTCCTGGCTCTTGGTTCTTGGCTCTTATAATAATTTTGAATTGAATTCTTTTAGAGTCTCAAGTACATTCGATCTCACGTTAATGAAGTATTCCACTCCAATAGCTTTTAAATCGTCCATACAAGCAGGAGCTCCGGCAACTACAAAAATCTCTTTACCTGCAATTGCTTTGAAGGCAGCAGGAGCAAGTTCTGCATATTCATCGTCGCTTGAACAAAGAACAATAATGTCAGCTCCGACTTTTTCAGCAGCAGCAACACCTTCTTCAACGGTTTTGAAACCAAGATTGTCAATCACTTCGTAGCCGGCGCAAGCAAAGAAATTACAGGAAAATTGAGCGCGAGCCAAACGCATTGCTAAATTTCCCATTGTCAACATAAATGCTTTCGGACGTTTGGCAGCTGATTCTGTAGCAAAACGCAAAGCTTCAAATTCTTCGGCCTCACGAACAGGTAACAAAGTCTCTACATCTGTTTCGGCACAATCGCAATCTGCAGCTTTTTTAAATTCAACCTTTGCAGCTGCTTTTTCATTGAAATTAGGGAATTGGTTTGTTCCAACCAAAACTTCACGACGTTTTGAAACAGCTGACAGACGATTCGAAGCCGTTTCTTTCACTGCTTTTTGAACCGATCCTGCTTTCACTGCTGCAAGATATCCTCCTTTATCTTCTACATCAAGGAAAAGTTTCCATGCTTGTTCAGCAATATTATTGGTAAGTGTTTCGAGATAATAAGAACCGGCAGCAGGATCAATCACTTTATCGAAATGAGATTCTTCTTTCAGTAGCAATTGCTGGTTGCGCGCAATACGTTCTGAAAATTCATCGGCGTTTTTATAAGTAACATCGTAAGGCAAAACCGTAAGCGAATTAACACCACCCAGTGTAGCACTCATAGCTTCGGTTTGCGTACGAAGCATATTTACATTTGCATCGAAAATTGTTTTATTGAATGTGGAAGTTTGAGCATGAACATACATCTTTGCAGCACATTTGCAGATACCATTTACAGTATGCTGACAGTTTGTTTTCACACATTTAGCCTGATATGCATCGACGATTTCGGCCCAAAGTAATTTGGCGGCACGGAATTTGGCAATTTCCATAAAATAATTTCCGCTCACCCCAAAATTGAATTTAATATTTTTAGCTACAATAGAAGGCTCACAACCGGCTTCAATCAGTGAAGAAAGATATTCATTTCCCCATGCCAAAGCATATCCCAATTCTTGTGCAACAAACGCCCCTGCATTACTCAAAGTAACAGCGTTTACTCCTATTACACGGTATTTGGGTAATTCCAATGCTGCATCAAAAGTCGCTTTTGCCAGATCAACTAATTCGGCTTTCTCGTAACTTCTGCCCTTGAGCAACATTATATTTATGCCATCCCAATTAATAGATCCGTCTAATTTTGCCAAATTATAATTTTTAGCTTTAAAATAATTAGTCAGAATTGTTGCAAGTTCTGCTGAACGACGAATACAGGTCGTAAAATTAAGCTCAATGCAATCAGCAGCAATACCATCAAGCAAAATTTCAATAAAAGAAGCGGTTACATTCTCTTTGTCAATTTCAAAGCCAAGAGAATCAACGCCTTTATTCAGGATATTGAGGGCTTTTGCATTTGCAGCCTTCGCATCCTTAGCAATAATATTCTGACGAACAAACCACGTATTGTCCGTTTTTGTACCGCGAACATAAGGAAATTTGCCCGGTACAACCTCTGTAGTTTTCAGAGTTTCAATGTCTTCGGCTCGATAAAAAGGCATTACATTGAAACCTTCATTTGTTTTCCAAACGAGCTTCTTAGTAAAATCTGCTCCTTTGAGATCAGCTGTGATTTTTTCCATCCATTGCTGTGTGCTAACAGCAGGGAAATCAGCCAATAAATTCAATTTTTTTTCTGCCATAATATATATTGATTTTCGAAATTTCTAAGCGATTGCAAAGGTACAAATTATGTTCATTTAAATATTCATTCTGTTGGTCAATTATTGAAATTTTTCTTTAATAGACACTATTGTGTTTCAAAAAATACCTACTTTCTGCAAATTATCAAGAACTTACGTAACAATAGATTTAAAGTTAAATCAGTCTAAATTGTAAAAATATTTTTATATTTGTGACAATATTCATTTTTAAAAATTTAATACGTATGGAAGAAAACGCAACAAGAAGCTTTGAAACCAGATTGAATGAATTACAGGTTTCGGAAAACATCAAAAAAAATTTATTAGTAACAACCCAATGGAGCACTTTTTTATCTATACTTGGGTTTGTTTATATTGGTCTGATAGTGCTCTCGGGATTATTTATGTCGGTAGCCACCTCTTTGTTTCATAGTGGCATGATGTACCAAAATAATATGATGTATAATTCTTTTTTTCCTTTCAGAGCTTTAGGAGGAGGCATCGGATTAATATATATCGTTATTGCTGTGATATATTTTTTCCCCGTTTTTTATCTATTCAAATTCAGCGACAGAATCAAGAAATCGATAAGCACACTAGGTCAACAGGAATTAGAAGATGGGATTCTTCATCTGAAAAAATTTTTTAAATTTATAGGGATTGCAACGATCGTTCTCATCGGAATTACAGTTCTTGCTATTCCGATAGCGATTATAACTGCCATTACAACTTTCTAAATTATAGCAAAATAAATTCTGAAACAGCCTCCAAAGCAGAAATAGCATTGGAGGCCGTCTCGATTATATCATCAGAAATTTATTGAATTCTTGTTGCTTTTATTATTCTTATATCCCGTAAAGGTCTGTCCATTTTATCTGTTTTAGCAGCAGAAATGCGATTAATCACATCGAAACCATCTAACACTTCTCCAAAAACAGTATATTCTCCATCCAAATGCGGGGTTCCTCCTATCGTTGTGTAATCCTCTCGTTGTTGAGAAGTAAATTTATAATATGTCGGGTGATTTTTCACAAAAATCTTCACCGCCTTTAAAATTGAATCTTTTAAAACATCCGGTTGATCATTTTCTTTCAGATTTTTCCGTTTTGTAAGTTCATCCTGAAATAGCCTAGCCACGGCCTTGCGTTCGCGTCTGACTTCCAAGGTATCAAGTTGTTCCTCTGTAAACTTATGACCTTTTACAATATAAAACTGTCCGCCGGACGAGGCTCTTTGAGGATTAATATCGTCGCCTTCCCGGGCGGCACCCAAGGCTCCTCTCTTATGATAATACTTCGGATAAACAATTTCGGCAGGAATTGTATATGGGGCATCTCCCGAGCCTAAAGATTGTCCCGGCTTTGCTGTTTTGGAATCTGGATCTCCGGCCTGGATCATAAAATCCTGAATAACCCTGTGAAATAATAATCCGTCATAATAACCCGACTCAACAAGTTTAACGAAATTATCCCGATGTTTTGAAGTTTCAGAATATAATTTCACCTCAATATTACCTTGTGTGGTTTCAAATCGGATTACCGGCTCTTCATCATTTCTGAACAAACTACAGGATGTACAAAGAACACTTAACAGTATTAGCATATAATTTTTACTCATAACAAATATGTTTTTATTTTTTACAAAAATAATTCTTTTTATAGTTTTCACCGATTAAAAGGCCTAATTTAGGCACTTTTTATCAGGCATCCGATAAAAAAATTTTATTTTTGTGATACCAACTTATAATTCAAAAATATGTACGAAGAACTTTTACAGCTTGACCCTATCAGAATCAACTTTTCTGCATCAGGAATGCATATCATAAATATTATATTGAGTTTCATAATGTTTGGCGTTGCATTAAGCATAAAACCCCGTGAATTTAAAAATATTTTAAAAAATCCAAGATCAACAATTGTCGGTTTAGCTTCTCAAATTATAGCTTTACCTTTCGTAACTTTTTTGTTAATTATTTTACTTAATAAATATATTACTCCGACAGTCGCCATGGGAATGATCCTTGTAGCATCATGTCCAGGCGGCAATATTTCTAATTTCATGTCATCCTTATCGAAGGCTAATACAGAATTATCGGTAAGCTTAACAGCCTTCACAACTTTATTGGCAACCATCACAACACCTCTTAATTTCAAAATATGGGGTAGTTTGTATTCAAAGTATGTCAGCACTCATGCAGCAGGACATATTGTAAAACCCTTAGAAATCGATAACGGTCAAATGTTCGAGACTGTTTTCATTTTGCTCGGAATTCCATTGATTGCAGGAATATTGTTTGCTCATTTTCTCCCGAAAATCACAGAAAAGCTTAAAAAGCCCATTCAAATTTTATCTATTTTCTTCTTTATTGCTATGATTGTACTGGCCTTTATGAACAATCTTGATTTATTTTTGAAATATATCTTCTATATATTCTTTATTGTATTAATACACAACATATTGGCATTAACAACGGGCTTCTCACTTGCATCTCTGTTTAAACTTCCTAACGCGGACAGACGAACCTTAACTATTGAAACCGGCATACAAAATTCCGGATTAGGTTTAGTTTTGCTCTTCAATCCCAAGATTTTCCCGACAGAGTTGGCACTCGGAGGTATGTTGTTTATTACTGCATGGTGGGGAATCTGGCACATTATTTCGGGACTTTCCATATCATTTTACTGGAATAAACGCAATCCTTAAACTTTTCTTTTTTATTATATTAAAATGTCGAAAATTTACGAATTACCACTATCATACCGCATAGCGAGAAAATATGTGATATGGAGTTTTAAACAATTTTACAGCGAATATATTATACTTGGAAAAGAAAACATTCCGGATAAGGGGCCTGTACTTTTTGCCCCGAATCATTTGAATGCCCTGATGGATGCTTTGGCTGTACTGTCGTTACCCCGAAAAAAATCTGCCACTGTTTTCCTGGCCCGGGCCGATATTTTTAAGAATAAAACAATAGCCCGGTTACTCCGTTTTACCAAAATTATGCCGGCATTCAGAATCAGGGATGGCGTCGAAAATTTAGGGAAAAATGCAGAGGTATTTGACCTGAGCACAGAAGTCTTAGAAAAAGACAATGCCATGTGCATTATGCCTGAAGGAAACCAGGAGTTAGAGCGCAAAGTAAGACCATTAGTAAAAGGTATATTCAGAATTGCATTTTCTGCCCAGGAAAAAATCGGCAATCAGGACAATGTAAAAATTGTTCCTATAGGAATTGATCTTGGTCATTTGGAAAAATCACAGCAACATATTATTATTAATATTGGCAAGCCGATAAATGTTGCCGACTACATGACTGAATATTCTGAAAATCAGGCAACAGCTATTAATAAACTAAAAGATAAACTTCGTGAAAGTCTCGAAAATTTAACATTAAATCTGAACTCGGATCGGTATTATAAGACATTTGAAACGGCTACACGCCTTTGCAACTATGACGTACTGAATACAATGGGACTGAAAAAAAACACAGTCAATTTGTTTTATGCACGTTTGAAAACCGGGAAAAAATTATTAAAACTCGAAAAGGATAACCCGGAAAAGACGGAAGAACTCCATCAGAATGTTCTTCAATTTGAGAAAATACGTACACAGATAGGACTGCCATTCAAAAGTTTTACAGCTACAAGACGGAGCACTTTAAACCTCATAGCGAGTACACTGATACTTATACTTTTTTTACCAGTATTTTTAATTGGGCTGACTTTTAATTTTTTACCTTTCTTTCTACCTGTTTGGATAAGGAAAGCAATGAAAGTAGAATTTACAGGATTCTACAGTTCCATTCAATACGGAGCCGGAATTATAACATCTCCCGTATTTTATCTCATTCAGGCAATACTTCTGACAACGTTTACAGACAGCAACTGGTACTGGCTGTTGGTTATCATTCCATTTGAATTTATTTTCGGAAAACTGTCAATAAAAATTTATAAAAATTTCCGAAAATTATATGGTTACTTTCAGCGGGTATTTATAATGACAAAAAGGGAAAAGGAATTTATGGAACTAGAAAAATTAAAAAATCGGATTACAGAAGCTATACAATAAACGCCGTAACTTTTTTCAAAATAAATTGCATACAAATTTATTCATTATAATAGTTAAGATTCTATTATCCAATTTTTGAGAGGCACTACCCTTTATCAGATTACTCTGCCTCTCATTCCAAATGTTTTGAAATACTCAAACCATTTATCTTCGGGACTTTGAATTTTATAAAGTGTCAAGAGCGATTCTTTTTCATCTATGCCATTCACAATCACATCATACATGTGAATCAAATTCGACGATTTAATATTCCCTCCACAATGAACAAACACTTTTTTGTCTTTCAGTCCGTTCATAATACCTTCAAATGTCTTATAATGAATCGGACGTAAATCAGAACAATCCACCGGGAAATGAATGTAATACAGCCCCAGTTTTTCTATAATTTCCGCCTCGTTGTGAACAGCGTTTCGGGTACTGTAAGGAGATATATTTACAACAACTTCGTAGCCATCATTTTTCAAATCAACCATTTGGTCAATATTGGGTTGTGCTCCGGCTGCCAATTTTTCAGAATATGTGAAGAAATTTTCTATTGAATGATTCATTTTATATTTTTTATCCGTTTTTTGAGTTGATTTGTTTATTTCAAACTTATATTCTCCAAACAAAAACAACTATTTACATTCCCGGCAAACGACGAATAAGTCCTAATTTGCTCCATTTGGCATATTTACCCCAAGCCTGTTTCAGCCAATGACCAACAATAGGCATAGGGATCATTATTTCTCTTTTCCGATCGCGATAGACAAAAGCGGCTCCATTGCCCATATCCATAACGCACATAATACTCAGATGTGCCTGATAGCCTTTCATATTCGAGCCGTTTTTTTCCAACTCAACTATGTTATGAGCAACATTCCGTCCCATTACTTCTGCAATGTGTCCTTGTTTTGCGGTCCAGTCGGGACCTTCATAAGCAGCAGCATCACCAATGGCAAAAATATCGGTATACCCCTGTACCTGATTATAATCGTTTACTTTAATGAATCCGGCTTCCGACAACGGGAGATCGGTATTTTTCATCAACGAAGAACCAGCTCCAGCCGCAATAAACATGACCAAATCCGACTCTAATTTAGAACCATCTTCGAACATCACTCCATCGGCCATAAACTCGGTTATTTTCTTTCCAAAACGACTTTTTATGTTTTGCGATTTAAACATTTTATGAATAGCCTGCAAAGCACCTTTACCCATTTTAGCTCCCGGCTCGACCATAGGCGCAAACATTGTAAGTTCAAAATCATCACGAAGTCCTTTCTTTTTCAGATAGTGATTGATATTGAAAATCAGCTCAAAAGCAGGACCTCCACGAACGGCAGACTTATCTTTCGGATTTCCACCAAAACCAATAGCTATCTTTCCTGAACCTTTAGCTACCAGAGCATCCAATTTCTCCCGAAGCTGAAGTGTTTGTTGCGGTTGTCCGCAAATAGTAGTAGTATATTCCACTCCCTTAGGTTGCATTTTGCCACCTCCAAAAGCCACTACCAAATAATCATAAGTCAATGTCTGATTTTCGAGTGTGACCTGCTTTTCTCCGGCACTGACAGATGCTACTTTATCAATAATCAGATTAAAACCGTATTTTTTCTGTATATCAGCCAGCTTAATCTGTGCATTTTCATATTTCAATTCATGAATCGGAACCCAGATTGAAATCGGGAAAACAAAGAGAAAATCGCGATCCGACACTAATGTCACATCAAACATTTTTCTCTTTTGCAAATCAATTGCAGTCTCAACTCCGGCAAAACCGCCCCCTAATATTAAAACTTTTTTCATACCCCAATCTCTAAAGAATATTTTTTAATTGGCCGTTATTTAATGAACTCGTCTTGACTTTTGAATCAGATAGAATTTAAAATGTCATATTTCTTTTTTAGACAAAAAATACAGAATTTACAGAAATCTGCAAGGCATAAAATCGGTCAATTCTGTGATCCCGAATTTATCGGGAGTCTTATATTATCTAAATATTATCAGAATAAAGAATTATTACGAAAAGTCAAGACGACTTCAATACAAAATAATTCTTACCCTTACTCCCCTTTAGAGGTTTGGGGTTTTAATTTATTTCATGTTTTTCAAAAGAAAATCTTTTGTTTTTACACCCACAAAACGATTAATTTCTTTCCCATCTTTAAAAAGGATCAGAGTAGGAATATTCCGAACATTAAAACGTTGGGCCATGGACTGATAAGTTTCGATATTGACTTTACCTACATATTTTCCATCTGGTAACTCATTAGAAACTTCATTCAAAACCGGAGCCATCATACGACAAGGAGCACACCATTCGGCCCAAAAATCGACCAGCACTAATTTGCCTTTGGTTTGCTGATTAAAGTTTTTATCGTTCAAAGTCAGAATTTTATCACTATCTGCCACTTTCGGCATACTTTTCATTTTGGCCCGGGCAAAAATATTCAGTAACAAAATTGCCGTAAGCACTATTCCAAGAATTATTAAAAATGTCTGCATATTCAATTTTAGATTATTAGTTCATAAAATTTATCAGCTCAACGAGTTAATTGGCGTATAACCACATTAACTCATTGATATATTGATATTATCTTCGCATCATCATGTGCATCAAACCTCCACCGTTTTTCACATTAGTGAAGCCCATTTGCTGAAGCATTCTGACACCATAAGCCGAACGAGCCCCGGAAGCACAATACAAAGTTATATCTCGTGATTTATCGCCCAATTCATTAGCTTTTTGAACTAACTCATCAAGTTCTATATTTACAGCTCCCGGATAAGCACCACTCATGAATTCTCCACGGGTACGAACATCCACAATCAACGGTTCATTCGAAGCTTTGTTTTCCTTTTTCGGTTGAGAAACAGTACGGGCCTGAGCCATCATGGAATGCAGTCCGCCACCATTCTTCACGTTACTATAGCCAATTTGCATCAACAATCTCTGTGCATAAGCCGAACGGGCTCCTGTAGCACAATAAACAGTAATGTCACGATCGGCATTGTTGCCAAGTTCTTCGTAGCGGTTCATTAATTCATCCAAAGGGATATTAACAGCATCAGGCACAGCTCCTGCATGAAATTCTTCAGGAGTACGAACATCAATAATAATTGGAGAATTTACATCAACTGCATTGCCGGTTTCTCCCTCAACCTCCTCTTCGGCTTCTTTTTCCAGAGATTTCTTTTCTATCGGAAGCAAGTCGAGATCGATATTTTTAAAGCCGATAGCTCTTTCGTAACGTTGCAAAGAAGCATGTCCGCCGGAAATATTGATTACATTTTCGAAACCTGCGCCAACCAAGGTACGTAAAGCCTGATGACCTTTTTTTCCTGTTTCATCATAAACAATTACAGGACGGCTCTTAGAAATCACATCCAACTTTTCAGGTAAAAGCTCCAACGGAATGTGCATAGCTCCCATGACATGTGTTTTTTCGTATGCAAAAATGTCACGAACATCAATAAATACAGGATTTTTTCCATCAACATAAGCATCCAATTCCGATACTGTTACCGATGGACTGAATCCCCGCATTTTGTTTTCGGCCGTATAAGCCGCCATATTAATGGCATCGTTAGCTGTTCCAAGCGGAGGAGAATAAGCAAAATCAACATCCGCCAAGTCGCTCACTGTAAGTTTGGCGGCAGCCGCAGTTGCGATAACGTCCAAACGACGGTCTGCTCCGGCATATCCAGCTGTTTGCCCGCCCAATATCACTCCGGTTGCTTTATCGTAAATCACCATTACCGTAACCTGTTCGGCTCCGGGATAGTAAGAAGTATGATGCTCTTTATGAACGACAATAGCATCGGCATCTATACCGGCAGCACGCGCCTGCTTCAAGGAAAGTCCGGTAGTACCGGCAACAGCTTCGAAAACACGCACGATTGACGTTCCGATAGCCCCTTTATAAACATGTTTTCCACCCAAAGCATTTTCAGCAGCAATACGTCCCTGACGGTTAGCAGGTCCGGCCAACGGAATACGTACTTTTTTACCACTTACACGATTTTCCAATTCAACCATATCACCAGCTCCGTAAATATTAGCATCTGAAGTTTGCAAATATTCATCAACCAACAAACCACCTGCTTCACCCATTTCAAGACCCGCTTCTTTGGCTAATTGTAAAGTTGGACGAACACCAATGGAAAGCAACACCATATCTGCATCCAACTCTTTTCCATTATCAAGTTTTACTGATTTCGGTTTGATTTCGATCACTCCTGTTCCTGTATAAATTCCAACTCCGTAAGAAAGCATTTCAGTTTCGATGAATCCGGCCGTTTCGGCTTCCATAATAGCCATAACGTGAGGCATCATTTCCACCACACTCACTTTTAAACCACGTTTTGTAAGAGCTTCCACCATTTCGAGACCAATAAATCCGCCACCAACAACAACGGCTGTTTTAGGATTTTTCTCATCCAAATGACGGGCAATTTTATCCATATCTTCGAGTGTCCAGAGCGTAAATACATGCCCCATATCAGCACCAGGTAAAGCAGGTTTAATAGGACGGCCACCTTGAGCAAGAATCAGTTTGGTATACTCATATTCCTTATAATCTCCGCCACGAGTATCTTTTGTTTTAATAATATGAGCATCTCTGTCGATAGCAATTACAAGCGTATGTGTAAAAACATCGACATTGTATTGTTCCTTAAAACTTTCGGGACTTTGCAAAATAAGTTTCGAACGGCTTTTAATATCACCGCCAATGTAATAAGGCAGGCCACAATTGGCAAACGAAATATCCGGTCCTGCTTCGAGCATAGTTATTTGGGCATCAGGAGAAATCCTTCTGACTTTTGCAGCTGCAGTAGCACCTGCGGCTACACCTCCAATAATTACAATCTTTTCCATATTTTTTTATTGTTTTATTTGTTCGTTTTTTGAATGATTCTACAAAGGTATAGCAAAGATTTTTAAATCACAATAGTATCACCAATAAATTATTATAATATCACTATTTAAAATCTGAATAACCCGATTATTATAATAAAAAAGGTTACCCTATGTTTTTATTTCGGATAACCTTTAGTCTTACTATTATATTTATTAAAATATTGTTTAGCTATTAATTTACGAGACTACTTCTAATCCGTTTCAATACCTATTTTATTTCAACTGTTTTCCCTAACAAAACTTCTTCTATCGCTTGTTTTAAACTTTGTTTGGGTAATGCTCCCATAGCCATTTGTGGCGTTTCATTCATAGGGCAGAAGAGCATACTTGGAATACTGCGGATACCAAATGCAGCTGCTAATTCCTCCTCTTCTTCGGTATTAATTTTGTAAATATAAATATCGTTTTCGTATTCCTTGGAAAGATCTTCCAAAATTGGAGCTACCATTTTACAAGGTCCGCACCAGTTTGCATAAAAATCAATTACACAGGGTTTATCACCTAAATACTTCCATTCGGTTGGATTTTCTTCGTAGTTTGCTACTTTTTTCAGAAAATCGGATTTAGTTAAATGAGTCGTTGCCATATCATACAAGTTTTTAATGTTTTATTTTAATTAATTTGTTTTTCTTTTTGTTTCTGTTACAAAGGTAATATGGAATTATTTAAATTACAATAATATCACCAATAAATTATATTAATATCACTATTTATTTTTTCTATCTTATTTTAAATACATATTAATCATACACATACACTTATTTTATAATTTAAATAAAAAATCCGGTCGATTATTATTTTAACAACCGACCGGACATTACAAACCAATTACAAATAAAACAATCTATTTCAGAAATTCCTGAAACGGGTTATGTTTGTGTTCCCTATCTTTCACCACAAGAGTAGTCGTGGGAACTTTCGACTTCATATTAAACATAATATCGTGCCCGACACAAAGTCCGAATGAGATATTCAGCTCTGTTTCGTGTTGCGCCAGATAATCGGCCTGACCTGCAGGATTGCATGAGGTTCCGGTCACATCTTCATCATTCAACAAATCGGAAGCTTTTATTTTTGCATATTTGCAGTCAACCGTATAAACTTCAAATTTATCCGAAAGCCGTTCTTTTAGTTTTTGCGCTTCTTTAGTCATACCTATGCAATGGGCAATACCAATGCGTTTTACGCCCATATTCTCAGCATACAGTTTCAATTCCTCTACCCTGTTTTGGCCCATGAGCAAAGAATCCTCAGCAGCGCGCATGACTTTTAAATCCGACTTTAAATATAAATTCTTTTGTTCTTCTATTAAACTCATTTCAATATTTTGCTCTTAAAGTTCTTTGGATATAGTAATTGCGGCAATCGTTCCATCGGCTACGGCAGTTGTAATCTGGCGGTATTTTTTGCTGACAATATCTCCCACAGCAAAAACATCCGGAATATTAGTCTGGCGATCTTCATTGGTTTTGATATATCCCCAGCCATCCAATTCGGGCAATGTATCACCTAAAACTGATATATTTGACTTAAATCCGATAAATACAAATACACCATCGTTCACTAATTCTTTCAACTCTTTTGTTTTCAGGTCTTCAACATAAGTCACCATTTTATCACCGCGTTTTTCAAATTTACGTGGTTCACATTCGTACATAACCGAAATTTTTTCATTCTTATTGAGCTCATCAATAGCAGTCTGATTAGCTGTCAGTTTATCAAACTGATGAATCATAGTGATTTTGCTGGCAAATTTAGTGATGAATAATGCTTCCTCAACAGCCGAATTTCCACCGCCAATTACCGTAACTTCCTTATCTGTAAAATATTTAGCGTCGCAGGTTGCGCAATATGAAATACCTTTTCCCTTATATTCTTTTTCACCCGGAGCGTTCATTGTGTTAGGAGTAGTTCCGGTAGCAATAATTATTTTCTTGGCTTTAATGGTTTCAAAACCATCAATTACAATTTCTTTTTTTGCCAAATCAACCGAAGTAATATCAACAGCTACTTTGAAATCAATGCCCGTATGTTTGGCCTGTTCGCTCATATAATGAGCCAGCATAAATCCCGGCTGAGGTTGCTCGAAACCCGGATAGTTCGATACCTGATGCGTAATGCCCATATAACCGCCCGGAAGTGCAGGATCAATCAACACAGTTTTAATTTTAGCCTGTCCCAGATAAATTCCGGCTGTCAGTCCAGCAGGGCCTCCACCCAATATAGCAACATCATATTCAGAAACGGTAGTTTTCTGATTGGCTTTGATAACTGCAACTTCGTCTAGAGTTAACATCCGATCCAGGTGATCCATAATTTCCGATTTTTTGATACCTCCACTAATTGTGTCTAAAATCTTCTGTCCGTTATCAAAAAAAATCAAAGTCGGAGAAGAACTCACACCTAATTCTGCAGCCAACTCACGGTTGCCCTGACGGAAAATTTTCAAAAATTTGATTTTTTCTCCATACAATTCCGCCATAGCTTCAAATTTAGGAGCCAAAGCTTCACACGGAGGACATTCAGTTGAATAAAAGTCAAGAACGACTTTACCTCCGTTCAATACTTCCTGCTGAAATTCAGCTGCATTAATTTCTTTCATTTTTCTATAATTGATTTTGTGTTTGTAATTCTTTATCTAAAATATATGTTCATTTATTCATATATAAAATTTTTATAAAAGGACAAGTGCACCCTGTCCTTTTTATTTTCTTTGTCTATCTGTTTAAATAATAGGCTGCTCCGAGACTTAGTAATTCTTTTATGGGTCGGCAATCCGGAGTATTTACATGTCCGTTTTTATTCTTAGCTACCGAGGCGCATCCTCCACCACAGGCCAAAGCCACATCGCAGGTTTTGCATTTTTCAATGGTGGTAATATCACGACTTTGCCATTCTTCAATAATGTTCTCGTTCTTGGTGACTTTTGGATAAAAAGTTCCCAGCTCCTCCCCTTTTTTACCAACGGTAGCTGTGCACGAATATATGGTTCCGGTATAATCAAAAGCCCATTCTGTTTTACAGGCCGGACAAGAATCGAACAACGGAGTCGGCAAAGCACCATTTTCCGAAATGTATTTGGCAATAGAATAAGCCGGTTTATAAAACTCGGCAATATACGGATGCTTCTTCATCAATTCGTATATATGACCATACAAGGTAGCTCTGTCGAAAAGTCTGTCGGGCGTACTGTTGCAAAAATGGAGTTCATAATTTCGCCCGATTTGCGTTTTGAACAAAGACGATTTTGTCCAGCCACGGTCAATGGCAAAACGGGACAAATCAGCCAGATTATCAATATTCTCTTTATCAACCACCATACGTAAATTGATATTGATTCCGGCTTCCAGACAAGCATCAACTCCAGTTACAATTTTGTCGAATGTTGGTAGTTTCCCTTTCATGTAACGACGCGAATCATGAATTTCCTGTGTTCCGTCGAGTGTAACCTGAACTTCGCGTATACTGGCTGTTTTCAACAACTCCACATATTCAGCCAAAGTATATCCGTTCGTCACAAAAGCAACATCCAATCGGAATTCGTTCGCTTTTTGAAGGAAATAAGCAATTAATTTTCTCTGGTTTTCACCCGGTAGCAACGGTTCTCCTCCAAATACGGTTACGTATTTTCTTTTCCCGGCAAACTCTACTTTTATATAATCAAAAAATGCATCGATAATATCTTTGTTCAAAGTCTGCTTAACTGGTTCATATCCTTCCTGATAACAATAGGAACAAGCAAAATTGCAGGAATAATTCGGAACAAAGAACAACTGAGTTTCATCGGCCTCACGTTTCTCAGTAAAATCGAGATAAGCCATTTTAAAAGCCCGTTTTTCTTTTGCTTCGTCTGTCAGATAACCCTGAGCTGTAAATTCACCGGTGGGATCCAAATTATTCTTCAGCATGTTTTTTTCATTTTCGGAAATGATGTCTGCTGTTTTTTGCAACGGATTTACAATCAAGAACTCTTCTGAGTCTTTAATCGGAACAATGATATTATGTTTGGAAACTGCCATATTTTAGTTATTTTTTCAATAAAATCTAAAAATAACTTTTCCTAAGCACAAGGCTTAGGAAAAGTCATAAGTTTTGTAACTTAGTCGTGACAACCAGCTACAATCGACGAAACTTTAGCACAGCATTGTGCCTGTTTCGATTCTGTGTTAGCATTTGATTTGCATCCACAGCTTTTTTTCACTACACTTTTCATAAAAAAATTATTTTTGTGGTGAATAATCCCCAATATCGGGGTTTTATTTTTGTCCGGAAATTGTCCAGCTGGCAACTTCTGCATAACCTTTCGGATATGGATCAGATTCTTCAAAAATTTTAATGTCACGAAATCCGGCAGCTTCAAGTATTGTCAGGTATTCGGCACGGGTTACAGCGCCGGCCCAACACTCCGCCACAGCAACCGGATCGTTGCGATACTCTTCGGCAATCGGCGAGGTAGCATAAATATCGCTGACCACAAAACGACCTCCAGGTTTCAAAATCCGGTACACTTCATTCCATACAGCCGCCTTATCCGAAGCGTGATTAATAGTACAGTTCGAAATAATCAAATTAACTTTATTATCTTCTAACGGTAGTTTTTCGAGTTCGGCCTGAATAATTTCAGCATTTTCAACTTCAAATTTTGCAAGATTAGACTTAGCTTTGGCAATCATTCCCTCGGAAATATCTATTCCGTAAACGTAGCCCGTTTCGCCCACTTCTTCGGCTAAACGAATTACATCATTACCACGTCCACTACCTAAGTCTACACAAATTTCACTGGTTTGCGCATTGGCATGATTAATTGCCCCGCCACACGACAAACAGCAGCTTGTTTCGCTCAAGCTTGTATAACGCTCATTTATTGCTTCAACATCCATAATTTGTTCTGAATTTTAATTGACGAGACAAAGTTATGACATTAATTTTTAAATGACAATAGTATCACCAATAAATTATTATAATATCACTATATTTTTTCTCTATTAATATTCAGAAAGAAAAAAGGCTGAATCAGTTTTTAATTTGATTCAGCCTTTCCTGATTTTTGCCCCAACAATTCTTTTGCATTTTGCAAAGCGGCCTCCGTAAAATCAGTACCACTAAGCATTTGAGCAAGTTCCCTCTCCCGTTCTGGCGGAGTCAACAACTTAATATATGTTTCCGTCTGTTCTCCCGAATCATCTTTATAAACTTTATATTGATACGCTCCTTTTGCTGCAATCTGAGGTAAATGCGTAATAGTAATCACCTGCATCGACCTTCCCATCTGTTTCATAATATCTCCCATTTTGTGAGCAATCTCACCGGAAACCCCCGTATCAATTTCATCAAAAATAATTGTCGGCAGATCCGATTTATCAGCAATCATAGATTTAACGGCCAGCATCAGTCTTGAAATTTCTCCTCCCGAAGCAATTAACTGTACAAGTTGCATTTCTCTGTTTTTATTTGCTGAAAACATAAACTGTATCACGTCTTTTCCTGTTTCACCAAATACTTCCGACTCTGAAATACTCACCTGAAAACGGATATTAGGCATACCTAACTTTGTAAGTTGTTCCGTCAGTAGCTTTTCTATCGTAACTGTAGCTTTTTTACGGCTTTCCGTGAGTTTTCGGGCAGCAACTGACATTTTTTCATCAGCTAAATCAATATTTTTCTTCAGTTCGGCAAGCTCATCGTCAAAGTTTTCAATTTGTAAGAGTCTGCTTTTAAATTCATCCTTCTGATCGATAAGTTCCGCCACCGAACCTGCCTTATATTTTTTCTGGAGGGTAAAAAGTTCTGTTAATCTATTTTCCACATATTCTAAACGCTCCGGATTAAACTCAACACGCTCTGCTTTTGATTCAATTTCCGATTTTATATCTTTAAGCTCGATATAAGCCGATTCCAACCTGTCATGCCATGCTTCGGCTTCCGGCAGATAGTTTTTTACTTTTGAAATGGCATTGTTTATATCTTTCATTAATGGCAAAACAGCCTTTTCTTCTTCAAAAGCATAAACAGCGGACAGTAATTCGGATTTAATTTCTTCGGCATGAGATAAAGTTTCCTGTTCCGTTTCAAGTTCCTCCTGCTCGCCCGGAACTAACCGGGCATCTTCTAATTGTTTATGCTGAAACTGGATATACTCTAGTTCAGAACTGGATTTCTCAACATTTTTTTCCAGCTTTTGCAAATCAAACTTCAGCTTTTGCCAATTTACAAATTTCTGTTGATAGTTTTCTAAAAGATCCGAATTGCGGGCAATGGTATCAACAACTTCAAGCTGGTAATTTTCATTGGAAAGTAATAAATTATCGTGCTGGGAATGTATATCAATCAATTTTGAAGTAAGCTCCCTCAAAACATTCAACGATACAGGTGTATCATTAATAAAAGCTCTGGATTTTCCGGCACTTGTCAGTTCCCGACGGATAATACAATCAACATCAAGATCAATATCATTCTCCTGAAAAAACGAATGGAGTTTTTTATATTCAGAGATATCAAAGGTTGCCTCGATAACACATTTATCTGTATCTGTCTTTATGGCCTTAGATTCCGCTCTTTGTCCCAAAATAAGCGACAGGGCTCCTAAAATAATTGACTTTCCGGCACCGGTCTCACCCGTAATGGAAGAAAAACCTTTCTCAAAGCCAATATTTAACTCTGAAATAAGCGCATAATTTGAAATATATAAATTCTTCAGCATAAATCCGTAAAATAATTTTCAGGAATTACTGCAATATCTTCTCATAATTATCTGTGTGAGTCGGATCAACATCACATAAAATATCCACAACTTCTTTTTTTTCTTTTTCCGAAGCTTTAGAAAATATATTAATCAATTCATCCGACTTGGCATCCATAAACGAAGAAATGACAATGGCAGAAGGTCTGGCTCTATTAGCATCACGAAGGACGGATAGCCCCGAAGCTATTTTCGCCCTTCCGTTTGTCAGATTAACCGCCATCTCATCAAGTCCGAGCCTATGATACTCATAAAAATAGCTACGATATTTTTTAAATGCTTCATCTAATAAATTGTTAACCAAGGCATATCTGTTATGCGAATTTTCAAAAGCTTTCCAGCCGTCCAGACTGGCAGCCTGAGCAGCATTCACAATAGACTCGGCAGCCTGAAACAGAGGAGTTCCTCCTAATTTAGAATAAGAATCGAGATCATAGCCGATAATAATATAGGCATAATACGCCAAAACAGCCGTGAGATTGGAAGTTATCGTATTTTCGTTCATCTCAAGCTGATCAAATTCCTTATAATCAAAAGTAAAACTATTGTCTTTGAAATTAAAAAGAGTTGTGTTGTAGGAAGTATTATAAACAGGACGACGCGACTGTACCTGAATTTCAGCAGTGAATGTTTCATCTTCTACTTTCTTGACAACAATATTCATCGAACATTCTATTTTTTCTGCTTCAGCAAATGTCATGTCGGTCCAGCGACGATTATTTATAAAATCGGAAACCGATTTTTTCAGAGTATTAAAAACCGATTTACTCGTACCACTGACCTGATCGGAATTAATCTGTATATTACAGTTCAATTCTTGTGCATTGGCATAAAATGTAAATAATAAAGCAGCAAAAATAATTTTCAGTCTGAACATTCGGTATAGTTTAGTTAGTAAAATTAGAATATCAGTGTATTAATTTCATTCACAATATCAACAGCTACATCCACCTTGGATTTCAGTTCGTACTCCTTTTTTAAACCGGAACGATGAATAATTGAAACTTTGTTTGTATCGAAACCAAAACCAGAATCTGGATCCTGCAAAGAATTCAGGACAATGAAATCAAGATTTTTACGTTCCATTTTACTGATTGCATTAGCTTCTTCATTTTCCGATTCCAAGGCAAACCCGACTAAGAATTGTTCTCCTTGTTTGATTCGACCCAATTCGGCAGCAATATCTTTTGTTGGTTTCAGCTTAAGTAGCAAATCCTGTTTTTCCCTTTTCAATTTATTCGGAGCTTGTTTTTCCGGAGTAAAATCGGCCACAGCAGCACATAATATAGCTCCATCCATTTCCTTAAACTTCAGCATCACCATTTTATACATTTCTTCTGCCGATTCAACATTAATCCTTTCAATCGATTTATTCCTCAGACTACGGTTAACCGGACCAGTTATAAGTGTTACATCAGCCCCCTGCTTTGCACATGCTTCAGCAAGAGCAAATCCCATTTTACCGGAAGAATAATTACCTACAAAACGTACAGGATCTATTTTTTCGTATGTAGGGCCTGCCGTAATCAGCACTTTTTTACCTTTCATATCCTTTGGCTCATAGTAGTTATCAAGATAATCCACAATGGTCTGGGGCTCTTCCATTCTGCCTTTTCCTTCAAGTCCGCTAGCCAATTGACCTACGGCCGGCTCGACAATCAAATTACCGTATGACTTCAACGTTTCTATATTTTTTCGTGTCGAAGGATGTGCAAACATATCCAAATCCATAGCAGGAGCTACGAAAACAGGACAGCGAGCCGAAAGATAAGTCGTCAGCAAAAGGTTGTCGGCAACCCCCTGAACCATTTTAGCAATGGTATTAGCAGTAGCAGGAGCTATAATGTATCCATCTGCCCAAAGGCCTAAATCTACGTGACTATTCCAGTCTCCGTTTTCCGGATTAAAGAAATCGACAAGTATCGGATTTTTAGCTAATGTAGCCAATGTAAGCGGAGTTATAAATTCTTTTGCCAAAGGAGTCATTACAACTTTGACTTCGGCACCTTCCTTCACTAACAAACGAATAAGCTGAGCCGACTTATAAGCAGCAATGCTGCCGGTAACACCTAAAATGAATTTTTTCCCTTTTAACATACTATATATACAAAAATGTGATTTTCTTATTTAAATATTTTGATTGAAAAACAAAAATACAAAAATGTTATGAACCGGGGGCTTTCAAAAAAACAAAAGAGTAATGCAAAAACAGATTTGCATCACTCTTTGTTTTCAAAATTTCTGTGAAAGCTTATTATTTAAGCTTTGTTTCTTTCAACGGATTTCTATAATAGACCTTTCCTTCTATAAATTCCTGTGTGGCAATAAGAACTGGTTTCGGAAGTTTTTCATAATAACGCGAAATCTCAATTTGCTCACGATTTTCAAAAACTTCTTCTATATTCTCATTCATTGAAGCAAACTCCTGCAATTTTTTATCAAGTTCAGCTTTTACTTCAGCACTGACCTGATTAGCACGTTTAGCAATAATCATAACTGTTTCGTACACATTTCCAACATCTTCACTCAAAGTGTTCATGTCTCTGGAAATGGTAGAAGTCGGAGCATTTACTTTTTTGTAATCCATATTTATTTTATATTTAATCTTTTACAACCTTTTCACAATCATTGAATATCTTATCTGCCTGTTTTCTCATTTTTCCATCCGGAAATTCGTTTACATAAGAATAATATTCATCTATTGTATTTCTGTATCTCTCAATTCGTTTTTCATAAACACTCTGTAGAGCTTCCTGATATTTCGAACGAAGAATAATCATTTCAAAATCTTCGCGATACTCATTCGAGGGATAATTTTTCAATGCATTTTGTGCTGTTATTACCGCCGATTCATAATTATTCCCCATGTAATTTCCCAGATTATAATATAATCTTGAATTAAGTAATTCTTTATACGCAAGCTTATTAGTCATTTCTTCAAGCAACTTTTCAGCCTCCGGAACTTTATCACTTTCGGGATAAATATCGAGAAATTCCTGCAATGCAGTAATTGCATTATAAGTGGCAGTCTGGTCAAGACGCGCATCCGGTGAATCCAAATAATAACAATATCCTATCATGTATTTGGCTTCAACAATGTATTTACCTTTCGGGTAAGTTTTCGCATAAGTTTTAAAGTACTCACTAGCGGAATAATAATCCTTCTGCCCCATGTAGGCTTTAGCCAAATAATTTAAAATAGTTTCCGACCGTTCAGTACCTTTGTAGTAAACAGCGATTTCGTCGAATAGGGTACTGGCTCTCATAAAATCACCCTTATCAAAATATTCAACAGCTTTATTGTATTTTAATTCAGGATCGTTACTCTTAAGGATCTTTTGATACTCACCACACGAACTCAAAGTCAGAGCAGCAATAAAAATAAATAACAAGTACTTTTTCATGACGAAAATTGGAGTGCAAAAGTAGTTAATATATTGGTAATAAAAAAATAAAAATCGATTTTTTTGATTTTGACGTCAGTTTTTTCATTTTTTATCAAATAAAATTATCAACGTTCAAAATCATCTGCTAAAAGTAACTTATTCAGCAAAATACTTTTTAAATCCTTCGGTATATGTCACCTGAAATTTTCCCACACTATCAGCATAAATCAGATAACATTCGGTATCCGGAATTGAACGGATAAGCGACAAAGCACTGTCGACCCCTAAAACCATACAGGAAGTAGCATAAGCATCGGCCAGCATCGATGTCGGAGCGACAACTGTAGCGCTCAGCAAATTGTGCTGTACCGGATAACCGGTACGCGGATCAATTGTGTGAGCATATTTCTTTCCTCCTTCATAATAAAATTTGCGATAATTGCCCGAAGTAGTAAGCCCGACATTGGACAAGCTCAGGATTGTCTGTAATTCACCATTGGCATTAGCCGGATCATCTACAGGTTTATCAACTCCGATCTGCCACTTTTTGCCTTTGGGATTTACCCCTTTACAGGCAATTTCGCCACCTATATCAATCATATAATTTTCGCAACCTTCTTTTTCAAGTAATTCCGCAACCAAATCGGCAGACTGGCCCTGCGCAACAGCACTGGCATCCAATACGATACGAGAATCTGATTTAATTACTTTATGGTTTTCAAGTTTCACTTTATGAAACCCGACGTAAGGTAAAATTTCTTTTACATCGGGAAGTTTTGTTGTATCTTTTTTAGTATAACCAAATCCCCATGCATTTACCAACGGGCCTACAGTGATATCGAAAGCACCGTTTGTTTTAGCAGAAACTTCTTCGGCTAACTTAAACATAGTTTCAAAATTTGCATCAGTCGTAACCGTATCTGCATTTTTGTTTATCCGGGAAATAATTGAATTGGGGTTGTAAGTCGATAATGACAAATCGAAATCAGCAAACAACTTTTCAATTTCTTCTTTTAAATCTTTTCCATCCGGCTGCTGATAAGTTGCAGAATAATAAGTTCCCTGAGCCTGACCTTCGTTATGAACATATTCCACCTGCTTATGTTTAAACGGATTATACATAATAAAAGCATAAATCAGCACAATTATGCCCATAAGAAAAAATCCGATAGCTTTCTTGTTGATTTTCATATAAATAATAAATTTTTATAAATAAAACGCAAGTCTTTTCCCCCGATAATTTTCATCAATTATCCCATTATTATAAACAGTATGGCCATTTACCCAAGTAGTGGTCACTTTATGGCTGAAAGTTGTCCCTTCGAATGGCGACCAACCGCAAAAATACAGAATATTTTCCGGAGATACAGTCCAACTGCTTTCCGGATCAACTAACACAAGATCTGCAAAATATCCGGGACGAATATACCCCCTATCTTTAACGCGATAAAGTTCTGCCGGAGCATGACACATTTTTTCAATCACTTTTTCGTAAGTAAACACGCCATTTCGGGCAAGCTGCAACATAGCCATCAGCGAATGTTGAATTAAGGGGCCTCCTGAAGCTGCTTTCAGGCAATTACCTTCTTTTTCGCGCAACAAATGCGGTGCATGATCGGTAGCAACCACATCTATTTTACCGGAATTTAGAGCAGCAATTAAAGCTAATCTGTCCGATTCTGCTTTTATCGCAGGATTCCACTTTATACGGTTTCCATATTTTTCGTAATCATGATCCGAGAACCATAAATGATGTACACATACTTCAGCCGTTATGTTTTTATCTTTCAACGTTTTTTTGTTATCAAAAAGGCTCATTTCCTTTTCGGTAGAAATATGCAGTACATGCAAACGCGCATTGTACTTAGCCGCAAGTTCCACAGCAAAAGCTGACGAACGATAACACGCTTCAGCGCTCCGAATGAGAGGATGAAACTTCACGGGCAAATCGTCGCCATACAATGATTTATAATGTACTTTATTAGCCTGAATTGTGGCTTCATCCTCACAATGAGTCGCTATCAGCATTGGTATTTCACTAAAAATGCCACTCAACGTTTCTTTATTATCAACCAGCATATTACCCGTCGAAGAACCCATAAAAACTTTCACTCCACAAACTTTCGAAGCATCGACTTTTTTAAGTTCGTCGAGGTTAGAATTGGTCGCACCCATATAAAAAGAATAATTCGCTAACGATTTCTCTGCTCCAAGCGAATATTTATCTTCCAAAGCCTCAATAGTAGTAGTAAGCGGCATTGTATTGGGCATATCCATAAATGAGGTAACTCCTCCAGCAACAGCTGCCCGCGACTCCGAATTGATATTGGCCTTATGTGTCAATCCCGGTTCACGGAAATGCACCTGATCGTCAATTACTCCCGGGATCAACAGTTTTCCGGCTGCATCTATTTCTGTATATTTTTCCTGAATCTGAGGAATTTCCGTTCCCTCAAAAACAGATTTTATAATTTCATGCTCAATCAAAACAGATCCGATAAACCGGCGACCTTCATTGATAATTGTTGCATTTTTTATAAGCTGTAAACTCATTGGACAAGTGTGTTTATTGATCAGGATTTTTGCGGATATTTGCGAAACCAGCTACTTACTTTCAACTGCAAAACGCCCAAAAATGCTTCTCCAAAAATTCCACCATTCATCTTCGATGTTCCCAATTCACGGTTTATAAAAATAATCGGAACTTCTTGAAGTTTAAACCCGCATTTGTAAGCGGTATATTTCATTTCAACCTGAAAAGCGTATCCCTTGAAACGAATTTTGTCTAATTCAATGGTTTCGAGCACCTGACGACGATAGCATTTAAAACCGGCGGTAGTATCGGTAATCTTCACTCCGAGTACAAAACGAACATATTTTGAAGCGAAATAAGACATCAGTACTCTGCCTATCGGCCAATTTACTACATTAACACCCGTTATATATCTGGAGCCAATGGCTACATCCGCCCCCATATTGGCACAGGCATCATACAGACGAGGCAAATCATTCGGATTGTGCGAGAAATCAGCATCCATTTCAAAAATATAATCATACCCATGCTCCAGTGCCCATTTAAAACCAGTAATATATGCAGTTCCCAGTCCAAGTTTTCCCTGACGTTCCACCATGAAAAGCCGCTCAGGAAATTCTACCTGCAAACTATTTACTATTTGTGCAGTCCCATCCGGCGAGCCATCTTCTATGATCAGCACATGAAACGATAAGGGCTGTTTAAAAACCGCCCTGATTATATTTTCGATATTTTCCTTCTCGTTATAAGTAGGAATGATAACTAAATTTGCTGGCATAAACCTTTTATTTACTTGATAATTACCCTTAAAATATATAGCTTAGAAAATGTATAATTCAGAGGGAGTATAACGGCTTAACGTAACCAGATTCATATCCCTGCCAACCTTCACATTAACATCATTCAAATAATTCTCAACGGTTGTAAAAGCGATTTCAGGCATATTATTTTCGCGGCTTAAATGACAAAGAAATACATACTTCATTCTCTCATTATAGTGCTCAGCCAAAAAATGACCTGTCTGATCATTACTCAAATGTCCGGTATCAGCCATAATTCGTACTTTCAAATGCGGAGGATATTTTCCTGTTTTCAACATTGTTTCGTCATAATTTGCTTCAAGCACCATGTAATCAGCCTGCTTCAAATGCTCCGACACTTCTTCACCTATAACCCCCAAGTCTGTAGCAAAGGTAAATCTTTTTTCTTTATATTCAACGGTATACCCTACGTTATCAGAAGCATCATGCGAAACAGGAAAAGAGGTAATCTTGAATTCACCAATCTGAACAGTTTCAAATTTTTCAATAAACTTCTTACTTCCGTAAAGTTTCTCCGTCACACAATAACTTCGCTGAATTCCTTCATGCGTCTTTCGCGTAGCATAAACAGGAATATGCTGTTTTTCTCCAAGGAGTCCAACCGATTTTATGTGATCGGCATGATCGTGTGTAACAAAAACGGCCCAGATATTTTCAAAATCAAGCCCTATATTTCTTAAACATTTTCTAATGGTTCGTATACCAATTCCCGCATCAATAAGTATCCCATACGAAGCGTTTCCAATAAAATAACAATTCCCACTACTTCCACTCGCTAAACTCAGAAAGCGCAATCTATCCATTTTAATTATATCTATACTTTTTCAGTCTACAAAATTAACATTAAATTTGAATTAATTCTTACTAATAAACGGAAATAACGTTAAGTTTGGAAATAAATATCTATAAAATACTATAAAACAGTAGTGCATCTGTTCAAATTTCATAAATACAACTCCATATTTTAAAACGGATTTGACTTTTCAGGAGGAATACACAAAATTTAATTTACATTCAAATGATTATATCTGCAAAATCGGACTGACCTGTAATAGATATTTTCGTCCGTTTGTTTATTTTGTCTTTTGCTCATTTTTGACTAATTTTGCAGGCTCAAAAAATTGAGAAAACAATAGTCAATAATCAACTGAAAATAAATGTCTTTAGAATCGGAAATTAAACGCAGACGAACATTTGCGATCATCAGCCACCCTGATGCAGGGAAAACCACTCTTACAGAAAAACTGTTGCTTTTTGGAGGTGCAATTCATGTGGCAGGAGCCGTAAAATCAAATAAAATCAAAAAAACTGCAACTTCCGACTGGATGGAAATTGAAAAGCAACGTGGAATTTCGGTTGCGACATCAGTAATGGGATTTGAATACCGCCATTTCAAAATCAATATTCTTGACACTCCCGGCCACCAGGATTTTGCCGAAGACACTTATCGAACACTAACTGCTGTAGACAGCGTAATTATTGTTGTAGACACGGCCAAAGGAGTTGAGGCTCAAACCCGCAAACTCATGAATGTCTGCCGAATGCGAAATACTCCGGTAATGATTTTTGTGAACAAGATGGACCGTGAAGGTAAAGATCCTTTTGAATTGCTCGACGAGTTGGAAGCCGAGCTCAACATTGCCGTACGCCCATTAAGTTGGCCGATCAATCAGGGATTTTCATTTAAAGGAGTCTACAATATATATAAAGATAACCTCGAACTCTATACTCCGAACAAACAAAAAATAAGTGAAACCCTCAACGTTGATATTGCGGGAAAAGAACTAGCGGAGCTCGTCGGCGAAAAAGATGCATCAAAACTCAGAGAAGATCTTGAATTAATCAATGGCGTTTATAATGAGTTTGATGTCCAAGAATATCTCAGCGGAAAATTAGCACCCGTGTTTTTCGGTAGCGCACTGAATACTTTCGGTGTGAAAGAACTATTGGATTGTTTTGTCGAAATAGCACCTTCTCCCCTACCCGTACAAACTCAGGAACGGATTGTAGATCCTTACGAAGAAGCATTTTCGGGATTTATATTTAAAATTCATGCTAACATGGATCCGAATCACCGGAGCTGTATTGCATTCGTTAAGGTTTGCTCCGGTAAATTTGAACGCAACGTCAATTATAAACATGTCCGGCATGGAAAGATGATGCGATTTTCGGCTCCTACGGCTTTTATGGCACAAAAAAAGGAAACCGTTGACGAAGCTTATGCCGGAGACATTGTCGGCTTACCAGATACAGGCACATTCAAAATAGGCGACACGCTGACTTCGGGTGAAAATCTGCATTTCAAAGGCATACCCAGTTTCTCTCCAGAAATGTTCAAATACATTGAAAATGCGGATCCGATGAAAACAAAACAATTGGATAAAGGTATCAACCAATTGATGGATGAAGGTGTCGCACAATTATTCATCAATCAGTTCAACAACCGAAAAATCATAGGAACCGTGGGGCAACTTCAGTTTGAAGTCATTCAGTACCGCCTGCTACATGAATATGGCGCTCAATGTCGCTGGGAACCCATTAACCTGCACAAAGCATGCTGGATTGAGAGTGATGATCCTGAAGAACTTGAAAATTTCAAAAAGCGCAAAGCACAGTATATGGCTGTAGACAAAGATGGCAGGGATGTTTTCTTAGCTGATTCCGGTTACGTACTCCAAATGGCTCAAAACGATTTCGAGAACATACAGTTCCATTTTACTTCTGAGTTCTGATTAGCGTTCATCTGTACCTAAGTTTATATAAGTTTTACAGCAAAGTTCATTGGGTCATAAAGTTGATTAGTTTATCAGTTTATAGAGTTGATGAAGCTATTCATCACAACTTGTCCCAATTGGCATATTAGCACATTATTATATCATATCTTTGTTCTTTTGTCTTTGTTCTTGGCACTAATATATCTTTCCCGTCGGAATATCCATAAACAAAAAGAGTGTCTGAAAATCATTCCGGACACTCTTTCAATATTATTTATTTCCAATTATTTACCACGAATTGCAGCAATACCCGGAAGAACTTTTCCTTCCATATATTCCAGCATAGCGCCACCACCAGTCGAAACATAGCTTACTTTGTCAGCCAATTTGTTTTTATTGATAGCTGCAACTGAATCACCACCACCGATAAGCGTGAAAGCTCCATTTGCAGTAGCTTTAGCAACTGCATGCGCAACAGCCGAAGTTCCTTTTGCAAATTTATCCATTTCGAATACACCCATAGGACCGTTCCAAAGAACTGTTTTTGAGTTAGCAATTACTTCACTGAATTTAGCAATTGTTTCATCAGCAATATCCAAGCCCATCCAACCGTCAGGAGTTTCATTGGTTTTTGAAATGCATGTATTGGCATCTGCAGCAAATTTATCAGCATTTACAGCATCTGTCGGGATATATACATTCACACCTTTAATTTTGGCTTTTTCAAGAATTCCAAGAGCAAGTTCCAATTTATCATCTTCGCAAAGAGAATTTCCAATTTTGCCACCCTGCGCTTTGATGAAAGTATAAGTCATACCACCACCGATAATCAAATTCTGAACGCGATCCAACAAGTTTTCGATAATCATGATTTTATCGGAAACTTTAGCGCCACCCATGATAGCTGTAAAAGGAGCTTTAGCATCGGTCAACACTTTATCCATGGCTTTCAATTCACTATTGATAAGAAATCCGAACATCTTGTTTTCGTCAGAAAAATAGTCCGCAATTACGGCTGTCGACGCATGAGCACGGTGTGCAGTACCAAAAGCATCGTTTACGTAAACATCAGCGTAAGAAGCCAATTTTTGGGCAAATTCTTTTTGTTTTTCTTTTAAAGCTTTTTTGGCTTCTTTTTTAGCTTCATCAGAAGCAAATTCACCACGAGGCTTTCCTTCTTCTTCTTCATAGAAACGAAGATTTTCGAGCAACAATACTTCACCTGCTTTCAAAGCTGCGGCCTGTGCATCTGCATTTGCACAATCTTCGGCAAACTGAATTTTCTGTCCCAGACGTTCTTCTACTGTTGACAGAATCTGCTTCAATGAAAATTTAGGATCAGGGTTCTGTTTCGGACGTCCCATGTGCGACATAAGGATTACAGCGCCACCATCAGCAAGAATTTTTTTGATTGTTGGCAATGCACCACGAATACGGGTATCATCACTTACAGCACCTGTTTCTTTGTTCAATGGGACATTGAAGTCAACACGAACGATTGCCTTTTTACCGGCAAAGTTGAAATTGTCAATAGTTTGCATATTGTTATATATTTAATAATTTGATAGTTACAAAGGATTTATATTTGTTCGTAAAGCGAGCACAAAGATACGAAAAAACAGTAATAATATTACAGAAAAAACCAACTAAATCAGTTGGTTTTAAACTTAAAACTTACTTTGGCTAACTGTTCGTTAGCTTCCACAATTTTCTTCTTCAGGTTTTCTTTGTAATCGGCGAGTTTTACCTGCAAATTTTTGTCCCCTACCGCCATCATCTGCACTGCAAGAATAGCCGCATTCAACGCTCCGTTAATACCAACCGTTGCAACCGGAATTCCCGGAGGCATCTGTACGATTGCCAGCAAAGCGTCCATACCATCCAAACTGGCATTAACAGGCACTCCGATAACAGGTACAGTGGTCATAGAGGCAATTACACCCGGAAGGTGGGCAGCCATTCCTGCAGCTGCAATAATCACTTCAATTCCATTTTCGCGTGCATTTTTAGCAAATTTTTCAACTTCGGCAGGCGTACGGTGAGCCGAAAGCGCATTGATTTCAAAAGGAATTTCAAATTCATCCAGCAATTTTGCGGCTTTCTCCATAACAGGCAGATCGGAAGTACTGCCCATAATTATACTTACTTTTGGTTTCATATTTCTATTTTTAATTCACAAAACACAAACAATAACAGGAAATTCTCGTAATTGTTTTCTGTTATTACATCAACTCTTTTTTAAGTTTTATTCTGTATTCCGGATATATTATCAACCAATCAGTTTTTCATATTCTTCCGGCGACATCAGTGCATCAAGTTCCGAGGAATCTTTGACAGCGATTTTCACCATCCAGCCGGTTCCATAAGGATCTTCGTTCACCAATTCTGGTTTATCTTCGAGCTCAGCATTAAATTCCAAAATTTCGGCACTAACCGGAAGGAATAATTCAGATACCGTCTTTACGGCCTCAACTGTTCCAAAAACTTCACCTGAATCGAGCGTTTCACCAATAGTTTCGACTTCAACAAAAACAATTTCACCTAATTCACTTTGTGCATAATCGGTAATCCCGACATAAGCAACATCACCTTCAACACGAATCCATTCATGTTCTTTGGTATACTTCAAATTTGCAGGAGTATTCATATATACTACAATAAAATATTAAAATTAATACATATAATTATTTTTCGAGATATAAATTGCATTCTACAGGATAGTGATCTGAACTTTTGCACTTACCCACTCTGTAATCAGCCGCCATAAAAGACCGGTCGTACATAATATAGTCTATTCTGAATTTATAAGCAGGAATATTCAATGTCCAACCGAATCCAAATCCTTGCTCAGTAAAAGCATCTTTTAATTCTCCCCTAACCTTAGTGTATGTATAAGATGCAGGTACATCGTTAAAGTCACCGCAAACAATCACTTTATAAGGAGAATCTTTAATAATTCCGGCAATTTTATCTGCCTGACGAGCCCGGATTTTATAAGCCGATTCGAGTTTACGGGACAAGTGCATTGTTGTTCCGGAAAAACGCTCTGTATTAAAACTGTCTTTAAGCTGAATCGGCATTTCCCTGTCTGTTTCAGTCAGTTTATTGGACTCTAAATGATTATTTATTAAACGTACCGTATCCTTTTCTATAACAATATCTGCAAAAACAGAGATATTATAATTAGACCCGATATCAATTATCTTTTTCTTTAAAATTGGAAATTTAGACATGATCGCAATACCTACATTAGCCCATTTTTTATCATTATGATAATAAACAAATCTATATGGGTAGTCTTTACGAAATATTTTATCAATATCATCATCCGTTATATATTCTTTTTTAGGACTTACTGCAAATTCCTGCAAACAAACAATATCTGCATTTGAATCAAGAATATATTGAATAACTCCATTCGGTTGCTTTTTGGTATGTTTTACCATACCGGCTAAAAGATGTGTATTATAGGTTAAGATATGTACAGGTTTTGAAGTATATTCACTTTCAACTTCTCCAAAGTTAAATGCAAATACATCCGATATTTCTTTTGATCCAGTAAAAAGAATTGCCAAGGAAATTATGAAGTACCACTTACGTGCAACAATCCAAAACACTACAAATGCCGCATTAACTAATATTGTAAGTGGAAAAAATAAAGAGGTATAAGCCGGTAAAATAAATTTTTCAGGACTTATCACAGAGCCAATAAGTGTGATTGCCATCAAAATCGCCACTATCAGATTGGAAATTATCAGAATTCCCTTCACCATTGATTTACCCAGCATCTCAAATTATAGTAAAAGTTAGCTCTTATCGGGCATTAATTTTTTCCCTGGTCAAACAAACGTTTTTTTTCTTCTGCCGAAAGACTTTCGTAACCCGAAGTTTTAATTTTATCCAGAATCCGATCGATTTCTTTCATCCGACTTGCCTTATCCATATTAAACTCAGCATCTGTCATTTTCTGGCCAGTGGATTTTTTATTTCTTTTAACCTTTGATTTTCTCGGTTTAAAGAGGTCCACAATAAAATCAAATATACCGTTTAACCATTTGGTAATATCATTTCCTTTCCGCAAAGATACAACAAAAATATAGCCTGCCAAAGCACCACCAAGATGGGCAATTTCCCCTCCGGCATTGTTGGAAGCTATGCCGAAAAAGCTTATAAGTACGGAAATTACAGCAATATATTTAAGCTTTATATTTCCTATAAACAGGAGACGAAGTTCCATATCAGGAGTTTGAACGGCAGTTGCCACAATGATCGCCATAATAGAAGCGGATGCTCCTACTAAAGAAGCTACCTGCAACACATTTTCAAAAAACGGGAAAACGTTATAAGCTACAATAAAACTTATTACTCCGGCCAAACCACCTGTAAAATACAAACCGACTAATTGCTTTTCCGAAAAATACATCATAAATATTTTACCAAACCAATAAAGAGCAATCATATTAAAAAGAATATGCATTATTCCTTCATGCATAAACATATAGGTAATCACAGTCCATGGACGGTAAAGCAACTCTGTGAAGTCTGCCGGAGCTGCCAGATAAGAACTAACTATAAGTCCGAAATCCGATTTCATCAATGCAGAAAAAAGAAGAAGGGCCTGTACAACTAGAAATACAGCTACGTTAATAAAGATGAGGCGAATCAACGCATCACCCCTTTTATAAGCCATTTTAATATTTTCGAGGATATTCATAGATTTATCTTTTTTTACGCCAATATAACAATAAAGCAGCTCCGAACAACATGCCTCCAAGATGGGCAAAATGAGCAATATTATCTCCGCTAAAATTAGCTACCCCAAAAAACAATTCCGCTACGGCATAAATAGTTACGGCAAGTCGTGCCCGAATCGGTACAGGGATAAACAGAAAAAACAACTGCACTTGCGGAAATAACCATCCGAAAGCCAGAAGTAAACCGAAAATAGAGCCGGAAGCACCTATTGTCACAGGCAAATTTACCAGCAATTGTTTCATTTCCTCAATGGAAGAAGCATCAAAAGCAGCCAGATTTCCAAATCGAAATATCTTGCTTAACTGATTCTGATAAACGAGCAGCCCTTCTCCCGAGTTCGCTTCGATAGCTTTATCCATTGCATTTACCAAGCTCTGAAATTCTGCAGTCCAAACTAACTCCTGAATTATACCGGCTCCCAAACCAGCAACTAAATAATACAATAAAAATTTCTTTGATCCCCAACTGTATTCTAATGGAGCCCCAAACATATACAATGCAAACATATTAAAAAACAAATGGAAAAATCCTCCGTGCATAAACATATACGTTAACAGCTGGGCTGGATTGAATCTGTGAGAAGCCCAGTAGTGCAACCCAAGAATATCTGTCAGGTCAATGTCAAGTCCAAACTTCTTGAAGAAAGTAGGAGTAATCGCCGTAGCCAACCACAAAATAATATTTATTGCTAAAAGATTCTTTACCACCGGAGGCATAGAATTAAGCGCTGAAAATCGAGAATTTGTCATTTTTTAATTTTATTTCTAATATTTTTAATGATATATTTTCCAATAAATTTTTCAAAAGAATTTCAATAAAAAATAATAATGTATGGAAAATAAAACAGTTGTTCAATTTATATTGTTGCTTTTCTAAACATAATAATTACTAAATACACCGGGCTAATTCCGCCGAATGACATAAATTTTTCACACAGAAAGGCATATTAATTTGTCAAAAACATGTTTTTGAGCATTTTTTAAAAAAATGAATAAAAATTTGTTTAGTTTTTTTACTAAAATGCTTGCAAATTATTTTCAAACAGTTACATTTGCAAAATCAAAATGTATATTTATTGTTTCAAATTAAATTATTTTTTAAAACTTATGAACAAAGCAGAATTAATCAATGCCATTGCTGCTGAAGCCGGTCTAAGCAAAGCTGACTCAAAAAAGGCTCTTGATGCAGTTGTAAAAAGTGTTTCCGATGCTCTCATCGCAGGTGATAAAGTTAGTTTAGTAGGTTTCGGAACTTTCTCAGTTTCTGAACGTGCTGCCCGCCCGGGTATTAACCCTGCAACAAAACAGGCCATTACTATCGAAGCTAAAAAAGTGGCTAAATTTAAAGCAGGCGCTGAACTTACAAACGCACTTAACTAAGATAAGCTCAGACAATAGCAAATTAAAAAAAGGAATATCTTGAATATTCCTTTTTTCGTTTTAATTATTCGAAAAATATTCCTTTGGAGATTTTTTCCGCAATTTCTTTTCCTTTTATTTCTTCTACAATTTTCAGAGCAAACGGTATTGCCACTCCTGCCGCTTTTGCAGTAAAGATATTATCTGACTTTACTATTTTATTCACAGACAGCTTAGCTTTCAATAATTCAGCCTCAAACCCCGGATAGCAGATGGCTTCTTTATTTTCTAAAACACCCATTTTACCAAGAATAGAAGGAGCCGCACAAATAGCTGCTATTTCTTTACCCTGTTCTGCTTGTGTCGCCAATAAATCTTTAAGCCCCCTGTGAGCATCCAGATTATAAGTTCCGGGTAAGCCTCCCGGCAAAAACAACAAACTGTCATTCGCAAACCTAATATCTTCAAAAACGGCATCTGACAATACAGGGATTCCATGAGCACCTGCTACCACTTGTTTTCCGTTTACCGATACCGTTGTCACATTCAATCCTGCTCTTCTGAAAATATCAATCGGGGCAATAGCTTCAATTTCTTCAAAACCGTCAGCCAAAAACACATAAATATTCATTTTATCTAGATCCAATTTTTATTTAAGCTTAAAGTTATATGTTATTGTACCTGTAGCAATTCCTTTACCTGTAGTAAATTTTGTTTTATATGCAGCTGCTTTTGCGGCATTCCGTGTTGCTAAGTCTCCAATAGTAGTCGGGGAACCAATTTCTGCTCCAGCAACATTTCCATTTGCATCCACTCGTATATTGACCGTAATTTTACCTTCAACATTATTTAGATAGTTTGGTTTCTCGATTACTCCATTGAGACCACGATCACCATTCAACATCCACGTATTTCCTCCAGAATTACCAGAACTCACAGGATTTTCCTCCATGGAACTACCCGTTGTAGTTCCGCTACCGGTCGACCCGCCGCTGCCAAAAAGGCCGTTCATAGCATTGGCATTATCTATAGCTTCCTGCTCTTTTCGTTTTTTTTCTGCAGCAATGCGTTCTTCTTCTTTCCGTTTATTTTCTAAAGCTTCCTGTTCTTTTTTTCGTTGGAGTTCTTCCTGACGTTGCTTTTCCAAAGCTTCTTTATCCTTTTTCTTTTGTTCCGCAATGGCTAATGAATTATCATCCTGCGTCATATATTCCTGGTTTGTCGACTTAGATGTTGTCTGAGGAGGGGGCACCGTTTCTTCAACAGGTTTTGAAACAGGTGTTTCGGTAACTCCGGTGCCTACATCTGCATCTCCGAAACTAACCATGATTCCTTCGTCTTCAGGCATTTTACCGGGAATCACAATCAGAAACAGCAGAAGTATCAACAATCCCGTAATGATTGCCGAACCGGTCGTACCATATAGTTCTGATTTCTTCACTTGCTTTTTATTGAGGTGTTTTTGTTGCAATAACTAATTTTAATTTGTGTTGATTGGCAATGTCCAATACTTTAACGACTTCTTTATATGCAATATCCTGATCGGCATGCAATGCGATATATGTAGTTGTGTCCTGAGCCACTAAGTTTACAATGTAATCTTCGAGAGCCTCCGGCGCTACCTGTTCAGGTTTACCTGAACCCGTTGCAACAAAGTAATTTCCATCCGCATCAATCGAAACTTTTGCAATAACAGATTTCGTTGAAGATTTGGCTTTACTTTGTGGTAAATTTAATTTTATATCATTTGGCGACGACATGGTTGAAGCCATGATAAAAAACAGTAACAACAGGAATACAATATCCGTCATAGACGACATTGCAAAACCGGCTTCTACTTTTGTTCGTTTTTTTAATGCCATTTTATTTGCAGTTAATTATAAATTAATTGAAAGATGTTTGGTTTAAAAACCAAGATGTTTAGATAATGTGCTGTATAGAACAAAGAGCTAAGACATTAGAGCAAAGATATTTAGAAAGTACCAATGTGATGTAGAATCAAGAGTCAAGATATTTAGATAATATAATATCAATGCGATTCATAAACTTTATAAACTATCAACTTTATGAACCAATGAACTCTATAAACCTAAAAACACAATAGGACAATCCGGTTCTCTGGACATTTGTTACATCCGTTAAGCTATGCCGGTTCGTTCAGCAAATCAAGGAATTCCATCGTTCTTGATTCGAGTTTACGAACAACAGAATCAACACGAGAAACCAAGTAGTTATAGGCAAAATAGGCAATAATACCTACGATAAGTCCACCGATGGTAGTCACCATAGCTTGATACATACCGACTGACAAATCACTCAGCTGTATTGTTCCCGAATTATTTAATGACATATTATAAAACGTAGAAACCATACCTGTAACAGTTCCCAAGAATCCGACCATTGGAGCTCCACCGGAAATAGATGCCATGATAACCAAACCTTTTTCAAGATTAGCAATTTCAAGGTTACCCACATTTTCAATAGCTACCAAGACATCATTCATAGGACGCCCCAGCCGGCTGATTCCTTTTTCAACCATGCGTGCAGAAGGTGTATTTGTTTCACGGCAGAGTTTCTGTGCTGCTTCAATTTTACCATCGTAGATATAATCCTTTATCCTGTTCATAAAGGAACTATCTTCTTTCGAGGCTTGTTTCAAGGTCATAATTCTTTCAATTAAAAGATACATGGCCAAAGCAAACATAGCTACCAAAACATACATGATAGGTCCACCATACTGAAACATTTGCCAGAGGTTCATGTCTTTTGCAGCCTCAGTGGTTGTTTGAGCAGCAGCATCTGTTACTGGAGCCGCCTGAAGAATAAGCATCAAATTCATAAACTAATTGTTGTAAGTTTTATATTTAATAATAATTAATTCGTAAAAAGCCGACACGCCATCTTTCAAATTTCATGCCGTTTTAAAAGTTACATTATTCAAACCAATTGTTCTTTATAGCGTTTTATGGTTTCTTTAAGTCCCAGATACAATGCTTCCGAAATCAAAGCATGGCCGATAGAAACTTCATCGAGCCATGGAATATGCTTATGCAGGAACTCCAGATTTTCCAAACTCAAATCGTGTCCGGCATTCAATCCCAACTCTAATTTACGTGCCACTTTGGCGGCTTCAAGAAAAGGAGTCAGTGCTTTATCCCTGTCAATTGGATACATCGAAGCATAAGGTTCGGTATAGAGTTCTACTCTGTCTGCTCCGGCTTTGGCCGCGTATTCGAGATACAATGGCTCAGTTCCTACAAAAATTGAAACCCGGATTCCATTCGCCTGAAATTCCTGAGTAACTTCCTGTAAAAAACTTTGATTTTTTACGGTATCCCAACCAGAATTTGATGTTATTGCATCGTGAGCATCAGGCACAAGAGTTACCTGTGTGGGTTTGATTTCACAAACCAGATTTATAAATTCCGGAATAGGATTGCCTTCGATATTAAATTCAGTTGTCAAACAAGGTTTCAAATCACGAACATCCTGATAACGAATATGACGTTCATCCGGGCGGGGATGTACAGTGATGCCTTCTGCACCGAACTTTTCGCAATCAAGGGCAACCTGCAATACATTCGGCACATTACCGCCACGAGCATTACGAATAGTGGCTACTTTATTAATATTTACGCTGAGCTTTGTCATTTTATTGTTTATAAATTTTCTTTTCTGAAAGATTAAAAAGAACTTTTTGTCAGATCTTTTTAATTTGCGAATTCCACTTTCATTTTGTTCCTTTGTAAAACAAAATAACAAGATAGGAGGTACAAAAATAGTTTAAAAATACGAACCTTTATAAGCTTTTTTCTATCTTTTATTAATTTTAAATTCACACAGAAAGAAAAATCTCAATCAATCAATTTCTGTGTATAATCAGAAAAACTTATTAATATAAACTGATTCATTCGATGAAAATTGCAGTTTTCGGAAATATTTTCAGACCGGTTATTATCAATTATCTGAAATTAATTTTCGACTATTTTAAAGATAAAGATGTCCGGTTGCTCTTTCAAAAAGACTTGTATGACTACCTGAAAGAACATGACAACTGCTGCATTGACAAGGCGGGAATAATTGACAGCAATGATTTTTCGGCAGACATTGCTATCAGTATAGGCGGCGATGGAACATTTCTGAATACGGCTGCCCGTGTCGGGAATAAACGAATTCCCATTTTAGGAGTAAACTCAGGCCGATTGGGTTTTTTGGCAGATGTAGCGGCAGAAAGTATGTATCCTGCTTTTGATGCTCTATTGAACAAACAATACAGAATAGAAGAGCGGTCACTGTTATGGGTAGAGACTTCGGACAACACCCAATTCGAATATCCTTTTGCTCTTAACGAAGTTTCGGTATTGAAGCAGGACAGTTCATCTATGATAAGTATCAACACACATCTCAACGGGGAAGCTATACACACTTATCAAGCAGATGGTTTGCTTATTGCAACTCCAACAGGTTCTACTGCTTATTCGATGAGTGTCGGAGGACCGTTGGTAGCTCCCGAATCTCAAACATTTTTGCTTTCTCCGGTTGCATCGCACAGTTTAACAGTAAGGCCGCTGGTAGTTCCTGATAATTGGATTATCGATCTCGAAGTTCGCAGTCGCAGCCACTGTTACCAGGTGGCCTTAGATGGTCGAACCATGATTCTGGACGAAAACACAAAGCTCAGTATCAGAAAAGCAAATTTTCCGATTTTGATTATCAAACAAATGAACCACACTTTTTTTGATAATTTAAAGAACAAACTTATGTGGGGAGTGGACAAACGAAACGGAAAATAAATTCCAGTTTTTGTTCAAAGGTTGTGGAGTTTATTGGTTTGTAATATTTATCATGTTATAAAGTTCACGAAGGAATGGACTATTTATGGGCACTATTATCTCATTTCCATATTTTCTCATTATTCTCCCATTTCACTGGATTGTCCGCAAGCTATCATTGTCTCTTGATTCTAAATAAAAAAAATATGCGCATAGTATTTATGGGAACACCCGATTTCGCGGTGGAAAGTTTGAAAATTTTAGTAGAAAACAATTATGATGTTGTCGGAGTAATTACCATGCCGGACAAGCCTGCCGGCAGAGGACATAAAGTCCAATTCTCGGCTATAAAACAATATGCATTGGAACAAAATCTGCCGTTGTTACAACCTGAAAAATTGAAAGAAGAAACCTTTTTGGAACGGCTTCGTGCATGGAATGCCGATGTACAGGTGGTAGTGGCTTTTCGTATGCTACCCGAAGTTGTTTGGGACATGCCCCGGTTCGGCACATTCAATCTGCATGCTTCGCTCCTGCCCCAGTACCGCGGCGCAGCACCTATCAACTGGGCCATTATCAACGGAGAAAAGGAAACCGGTGCAACTACTTTTTTTCTTACCCACGAAATTGACACAGGAAAAATTATCCTTCAGGAAAAAACGCCTATTCATGAATATGATAACGCAGAGACTGTTCATGACCGTCTTATGATCATGGGAGCACAAATGGTAAAGAAAACCATAGACCTGCTCATACAGGGAAAAACCGATGCTGTAGATCAATCCAGGTTTATATCCAATGACATACAATTGAAACCTGCACCTAAATTATTTAAAGAAACCTGCGAAATAAATCTTGAAAAATCAGTAGAAGAAGTCTATAATTTTGTACGAGGTCTATCTCCTTATCCGGCAGCATGGCTAAATGTTCAGTTTCCAGGGCAGACAGAATCAATTACGCTGAAAGTTTTTGAAACAGCCAAAGAAATAGCAGACCATCAGGAAATAGCTGGAAACATTATTACCGACGGGAAAAAATTTGCCAAAATCGCTTTGAAAGACGGATACATTCAGCTAAAAACAGTTCAGGCTCCAGGCAAAAAACGTATGGAAATCGGAGAACTTCTAAGAGGTATGCGATAAACAAAGGCAAACGAACCTCATTTAAATTTAATAAATCAGAATTTCAAATAAAACAATAAAAACACCCCGGTTTATTGAAGTCGTCAGGATTTAACAGAAATCATATCCTGACATATTTTGTACCTGCTATTTCCATATTAAACTTTTATAAACCGGCTCCACAAAGCTTTTCTCACCCCATTATTTTTTTATCTTTGCATTTTTCCGGTGAATAACCGCTATTTTATACCTATCAGTAATTGACATTTTATGCAAATATTCCACACCGAAAACTCGTTCAACTATGGGGCCATCGGCAATTGCCGGACAGCAGCACTCATATCCGACAAGGGTAGCATGGACTGGCTCTGTCTCCCTGACTTTGACTCATATTCAATTTTTGCCCGCATTCTTGATAAAAACAAAGGCGGGCATTTTGGTATTATCACTACACCCGATTATAAAATAACGCAGGAATATGTAACTCATACCAATATTTTACGCACGTCCTTTGTTTCTGACGAAGGGCATTTCGATGTACTCGATTTTATGCCCCGATACCGCATTGGAGAATATGACACGCACTATTTGCCATCGGAAGTATATCGCTACATAAAAGTACGCCGTGGCAAACCCCGTTTTCGTCCTGATTTTCGCCCGGCAATGAATTATGCCCGCAGTACTCCAACTTTTAATATTGGAGAGGATTTTGTAAAAATTGTAGCATCAGAAAATGCTTACGACACATTTTATTTATATAGTTCGTTCGATTATGAGGCCATTCTTCGCGGAGACGAAATACAATTGGAAGAGAACGGATTTTTTCTGATTTCGTACAACCAGAAATTAATCAGAATTAGTCAGGAAAGGGTCGATTTGGAATATCAGCGTACCAAAGTTTACTGGATTAACTGGATGAACAGAACGCGCAAATATAACACCTATAACGCCATGATAGAACGTAGCGTATTGGTGCTGAAGCTCATGTCGTATCAACCCAGCGGAGCTGTTTTGGCTGCACTCACCACCAGCTTGCCGGAAGCTATCGGTGAAGTTCGCAACTGGGACTACCGCTTCTGCTGGCTAAGGGATGCTTCCATGTCTATCGACACATTATTAGAAGTTGGACATCACGGAGCAGCCCGACGCTTTATGTCATTCATCAAAAGTATTATCCGCAAAAAATCAGATAGTTTCCAAATTATGTACGGCATCCGCGGAGAACGCATACTTACAGAAGAAATTCTGGATCATTTAAGCGGACACGAAAACTCAAAACCCGTGCGAATCGGGAATGATGCCTACCACCAAAAACAAAATGATTCCTTCGGTTATCTAATGGATGTAATTTATCAATATTATCGCTTTTTCCCCGGCACACTTGATGAAATTGAAGATATTTTCGAGGTGGTAAAGAATATCGTCCGTACCGTTAGCCGCGATTGGCAGCAACCAGATAAAGGCATTTGGGAGATACGCGGAGATGAACAACATTTTGTCTTTTCCAAAGTCATGTCGTGGGTAGCACTCGACAGAGCTGTGAATATTGCCCGGATATTAAATAAAAATAATATGGCCGATCATTGGGAAGCCATTGCAAACGATATAAAAACAGATGTATTTACGCATGGTTGGAATCAGGAACTACAAAGTTTTACGCAAACCTATGCGAATGAAGAAATGGACTCTTCGCTCCTGCTTATGGAAGAATACGGCTTCATAGAGGCTACAGATGAACGCTACATTAAAACAGTCGATGCCGTGTACACAGCCCTTTTCAATAAAGGACTTATGTACCGCTACAATGGTTATGATGATTTTGGCAAACCGACTTCGGCATTTACAATTTGTACTTTTTGGCTGATTAGAGCATTATTTGTGGTAGGAAGACAAGAGGAAGCCCGGACTATATTTGAGACATTATTGAGTTATTCCAATCACCTGGGTTTGTTTAGCGAGGATCTTGATTTTGAAACTAAACGGCAATTAGGAAATTTTCCTCAGGCCTATTCGCATTTGGCACTTATCAATACAGCTTTACTTTTTACAAATAAAATAGAACTGTCTCATTTTATACGCCCATAAAAAGAAATTTATATCAAAACAGAGAGTCTCCGGAAAAAGGAAACTCTCTGTTTTATTTTGATATAATCAAGCCATTAGTTTTTTGTAACGAATACGTTTCGGCCCTTCGTCGCCAAGCCGTTTTTTCTTGTTTTCTTCGTACTCGGAATACGAACCCTCGAATACAAATACTTCCGAATTACCTTCAAAAGCAATAATGTGGGTACAAATACGATCGAGAAACCAACGGTCATGCGAAATAACAACCGCACATCCGGCAAAATCGTCAAGCCCCTCTTCGAGTGCCCGAAGCGTATTTACATCAATATCGTTCGTCGGTTCATCGAGCAATAAAACGTTGGCTTCCGATTTCAAAGTAAGCGCCAAATGCAAACGGTTCCGCTCGCCACCCGAAAGCACACCGCAAAGTTTTTCCTGATCGGCTCCGGCAAAATTGAACCGCGACAGATAGGCTCTTGCATTAATTTCCTTTCCGCCCACCCGGATAAATTCAGTTCCTCCGGAAATTACCTGATAAACAGTTTTTTTCGGATCAATATCGGCATGTGTCTGATCGACATAACCGATTTTTACAGTTTCACCCACATCAAAAGTACCTTTATCAACACTTTCGAGTCCCATCATCATGCGGAACAAAGTAGTTTTTCCGGCTCCATTAGCCCCGATAATACCCACAATGCCGTTAGGAGGCAACATAAAATTCAGATTTTCGAAAAGCAATTTATCGCCAAATGCTTTCGAAACATCAATAGCTTCAACAACTTTATTGCCCAAACGAGGTCCGTTGGGAATAAATAACTCTAACTTTTCTTCTTTTTCTTTCTGATCTTCGTTCAACAGGCGATCATAAGCTTCAAGTCTGGCCCGTCCTTTTGCATGCCGGGCTTTCGGAGCCATACGCACCCATTCCAGTTCTCGTTCCAGAGTTTTCCGTCGCTTGCTGGCCTGCTTTTCTTCCTGAGCCATCCGGTTTGTTTTCTGTTCCAACCACGACGAATAATTTCCTTTCCAGGGAATTCCTTCACCACGATCAAGTTCAAGTATCCAACCGGCAACATTATCCAAAAAATAACGGTCGTGTGTAATGGCAATGACGGTTCCGTCATACTGTTGCAAATGATGTTCGAGCCATTCCACGGACTCGGCATCAAGATGGTTGGTAGGTTCGTCGAGCAACAAAATATCAGGCTGACGAAGCAGCAAACGGCACAAGGCCACACGACGACGCTCACCTCCCGAAAGATTTTTCACAACAGCTTCTTCGGGCGGACAACGAAGCGCATCCATGGCACGTTCAAGTTTATTATCAATATTCCATGCATCTGCATGATCCAGCAGTTCCTGTAATTCGCCCTGACGCGCAATCAGTTGATCGAAATCGGCATCCGGATCTGCAAATTTTTCATTAATTTCGTCATATTCTTTCAGTAAATCCATAACTTCCTGAACGCCTTCCTGCACAACTTCTTTCACCGTTTTTTCAGGGTCGAATTGAGGTTCCTGTTCAAGATAGCCTACGGAATATCCCGGAGAAAAGACGACTTCTCCGTCGAACGATTTTTCGACACCGGCAATAATTTTCAATAGCGTTGATTTTCCCGACCCATTGAGACCTATAATACCGATTTTTGCTCCATAAAAAAACGACAGGTAAATATTATTCAACACTCTTTTCTGTTGGCTAAATGTCTTACTTACTCCAACCATCGAAAAAATTACTTTCTTATCGTCTGACATAAAGATACTTATTATTTAAATATTGATTAATTTGAAATTCTGAGGATTGCAAAGATATAAAGAATGAACCATTTGCGAAAAAGTGCACATATTTAGGAAAAATATTGATTATACTTATTTTTAATTATAAAAGTTCTTTTTGTTGAAAAATTTCTCTTATTTTGTATAAAGTTATTCTAAAAAAATTCAGTTATGAGCAAATCATTTTCATTTATAATTCTGTTATCTTCTTTTATTCTGACAAGTGTAAATGCCCGGAGCACAACACCTGATTATGGCAATAATTCCTCAGCAGGACATTATATACAAGTAAACGGAATACAATTATATTATGAAACTTACGGTAAAGGTGAACCCCTGCTTATGCTTCACGGAAACAGCGGTTCCATCAATGCTTTCAGAAGCCAGATACCATTTTTCGAAAAATACTTCCGGGTCATTGCTGTAGACAGCCGTTTACAAGGAAAATCAGGAGGTTCGCCCGACAATATTTCGTACAATCTGATGGCTTCGGACTTTGCTGCACTACTTGAGGTTCTGAAAATTGATTCGGCTTATGTACTTGGCTGGAGTGACGGCGGTAACGATGGCCTTATTATGGCCATGAAATATCCCCAAAAAGTAAAAAAGATTGCCATTTCAGGAGCCAATATTATCCCTGACTCTACCGCACTTCCATATCAGGATATTTTGGGAATGAAACGATTTGTGGAACTAAAACAAGGTTCTGATACCGCAATTGCCCTCACCAGAATGATGATTTACGAACCCAATATACCATTCGCAGATCTAAGACAAATTCAATGCCCAGTTCTTGTAATGGCCGGCGATCATGACATCATAAGGCCTGAACACACGCTAAAAATTTTTCAATCGATTCCGCAGGCCGAATTATGTATTTTCCCTGACTCCCGTCATGAAGTATGCCAGCAACATCCCGAAATTTTCAACGAAACGGTACTGAGATTTTTCAAAGAATAAAAAAACGTTATTAATCCCACACAAACTTCCATTTTCCATTGGTTTGGCGTTTCCAAACGGTATGGAAAATTCCTGTATGAACAAGTGTATCTCCGGTTGATTGCAATCGCTCCCACACATATTTTCCGTAAGAGTAGGCTATAGTACCATCATCCGAAACATCAATAAAGTCTGGAGCCCAGCGGAGAGACACACTATCATTCTTAACAAATGGATAATAATTTGATATTGCATCTCGACCTTTTATAAGTATATCAGTATCCCGGAGAATCACCGCATTTTCATCGGCAAAATAATAAAAAGCTTTTGCACTGCCACTATCACGAACCATTTTCTGAAAAGCGTTTTCGGCATCGTATATCTCTGCTTTCAACTCATATTTTCGTTGAGATGAATTACAGGCCGATGTTATAAAAAGCAGACATAAAATAATAAAGAATGATGGAAATTTCATACTATCTGAATTTTCGGCAAAGATGAATATATTAGACTTTATTTCGATTAATATTATATAACACTGTAACTCAATGTAATTCTCAAATTATGTAGTCCACAAGCAAGTTCCATGACTAAATCGTCAAAACCAAACTTGTGACACCTAAAGCGATCT
>JAQVAV010000025.1 GCA_028690665.1 Paludibacter sp. | reverse complement strand
ATATTAGGAATTTCTCTTTTAGATAAAACTCCTATAAATGAACTATTTACCAATATAGACACCAGCGATGTCAAAGAGCAAAATTATAAACAGCTGTCAATCAACTTATTTTAAGTGGACAGCAATGATTATTTATATGAAAAAGATTACCTTTATTTCGCTATTGTTGTTGGCGAGTTTTCAATTGTTTGGTTTCAGTGGGTCTGGTTCCGGGACTTCCAGTGACCCTTATTTAGTTACATCAGCATCACAACTCGATGAAGTCCGAAATAATTTAACTGCCTATTATAAGCAGACAGCTGATATTGATCTCAGTGATTATGCTGACTGGATTCCAATAGGAGGAAGTTCTACCAGTAATAGCTTTTCTGGAACTTATGATGGAAATATGCATAGAATAACAGGACTTGCTATTACCACCACGCATCTCAATTATAATGGATTATTTACTATTATTACAGCCACCGGAACTGTGAAAAATCTTGGTGTATCAGGTATTATAACTGCTGGAGCTTATCCCGGATTACTTGCCGGACGTAGTTATGGATTAGTTGAAAACTGTTGGTCATCCGGAACTATTAACGGACAATGTCAGGTTTGTGGCGGGTTATTGAGTCAGAATTACAATGGGACAATGCGAAACTGCTATTCCCGTGTAAATATTACATCCAGCAATAATACAGGTTCAACTTACCTCGGAGGATTGGCCGGTTATTCAACAGGATCTTTATCAATGACTTATGGGGTTTTTGAGAATTGTTACGCAACTGGAAATGTCACCCATACCGGAGCTTTAGGCTATACCGGCGGTTTTATTGGAGTAATATGGGCAGATTATGTTACCATTAGCAACTGCTATTCAGCCGGAGCTGTAAGCGGTGTAACCAGCGGTGGCTTTATTGGGTATTATCATGGAATTAACGCAGTTATTTCCAATAGTTTTTTTGATTATGAAACAGCAGGGACATCAACCATTTCCGGAGCAGGTTCTCCTACGGGAATTACTACAGCGACAACAGCCACAATGCAAACCGCTTCCACTTTTACTTCTGCGGGTTGGAACACGTCCATTTGGACTCTGATGGATGGCAACTATCCTAAAATCTTTTGGCAGATACCTCCAACGGTAACGACTCAGGCTGTTTCTGATATCAGTGCCATTTCAGCTACGGGCAATGGAAATATTACGGATATAGGAATCAATAATGTTGGGTCATACGGAGTCTGCTGGAATACAACAGGAGCCCCCACTGTTATTGACAATAAAACGGATGAAGGTTCCACAACTACCGGTGCATTTACATCTGTCATTACCGACCTATCACCCAATACCACTTATTATGTACGGGCTTACGCCACAAACTTTGGAGGAACAGGTTATGGAGAAGAAGTGAGTTTTACAACGAGCGGTGAGCAAATAATTACATTCCCCGAAATTAGTGAAAAAACATACGGAGATGAGAGCTTTACTCTGGGTAATGAGACAACTGATAAAGAATTGACAGTTACTTATACAGCTGCCGATCCAACAATAGTGAGTATTACAGACAATCAAGCTACAATATTAAAAGCAGGAACAACTAAAATCACAGCCACTCAAGCAGGGAATGACACCATTGGAGCGGCTACTCCGGTAGAGCAAAATTTAGTTGTCAATAAAAAAATCTTGACCGTTACTGCAGAAAACAAAGATAAAACTTATAATGGGGATGTATTTACAGATTTCACATCAATCATCACCGGGTTTATAACCGGAGAAGATGAGGGTGTGGTCAGCGGAACTGTGACATACGAAGGAGATGCGATTACTGCCACTGCAATCGGGACATATACGATTGTACCTGTATTGACTGAATTAACTGCAACAAACTATACTTTCGAAGCTGTAAATGGTACTCTGACTATTTCTCAAGTTACTTCAATACAAAACACAAATACCACCAATATATACGTTTATAGTAAAAACGGTCAGATAACAATTAACAGTGGAGATGTATTAAAAGGAGACATTAGCGTGTACAATACAATGGGTCAGTTAGTAACGAGAATTAAAGCAGACAACACAAATATTGTAATAAACGGATATTTTGTTTCTGGCATTTACTTCGTAACTGTAAATTGCAACGGAATAAATCATATAGAGAAAGTTATATTAAGATAATAAAATCTTAATAAAGGATATAAGTTTTTTTATCCTGATAATTTATGTTTGGATTAACTGGACTGAGCTTGGTGTATTTTCAGGCTCAGTCCAATTTGTTTAAAAGAATGTTTTTTCTAATTCCAATTTTCTGTTTTCTCAAAAAAAATGCAGATATTTGTATTAATCGAAAAATAGCATAAATATTCAATAAAACGAAAGATATGGAATCAAATGACATTCGAAACCTTGAGCCAAAAGCTCTGTGGCAAAATTTTTATGACCTGACTCAAGTTCCACGCCCTTCGGGCAAGAAGGAACCTGTAGGAACTTTTCTCGAAAACATTGGAAAATCACTCGGTTTGGAAACCCAACGAGATGAAATCGGAAACGTTTTGGTGCGTAAGCCGGCAACTCCGGGTATGGAAAACCGGAAAGCGGTAGTACTTCAGGCCCACATGGATATGGTGCCTCAGAAAAATAGCGGTGTAGCTCATAATTTTGAAACAGACCCTATTCAGGCATACGTCGATGGAGACTGGGTGACAGCCAAAGACACTACCCTTGGCGCCGATAATGGTATTGGCGTTTCTACAGCATTTGCAATACTCCAATCTACCAATATCCCTCATCCTGAACTTGAAGTTTTTATAACTGTCGATGAAGAAACAGGTATGTATGGAGCATTCGGTTTACAACCTAATTTTTTGAAAGGTGATATTCTTCTCAATCTCGATTCGGAAGATGAAGGAGAATTGTATGTTGGTTGTGCCGGAGGTTTAGATGCAAATATAACTTTTGCGTATAAAGAAGTTGAAGTGCCGGAAGGAGATGTGGCACTTAAAGTTTCGCTTACAGGTCTAAAAGGAGGGCATTCGGGAGTCGATATTCATTTGCAACGGGCCAATGCTAACAAATTAATGTTCCGTTTTTTGAAAGATGCTGTTGCTGAGTATGAAGCCCGTCTGGCAAGCATTGAAGGCGGAAGTTTACGCAATGCAATTCCGCGTGAAGCCTTTGCTGTAATTACAGTGCCTGAAGAAGGCATTGACGATATTGTTGAGTTTGTAAAAGAAACGGAAGAGCTTTTTATTGAGGAATTCAAAGGCGTTGAAGAAGGCATCTCCCTTTCAGTAGAAACGGTTGATTTGCCGGCAGGTTTACTTCCGGAAGAAACTCAGGATGATGTAATTAATGGTGTTACGGCTTGCTTTAACGGCGTTTATCGGTTTATGCCGGAGTTACCAACCGTTGTAGAAACGTCCAACAATTTGGCCATTATTAAGTCTGACGGAAGCGCAGTAGAAATCAAAACATTGATACGCAGTTCTGTAGAATCACGAAAAGAAGAGGTTGCCTCTATGATCGAAAGTGCATTTGCCTTGGCCGGAGCTAAAATAGAATTTACCGGAGGATACCCTGGCTGGAAACCAAATCTGGAATCGCCTATTCTGAAAGAAATGACAACTGTGTACGAACAAAAATTCGATTCAACTCCTAAAGTCATGATTATCCATGCCGGATTGGAATGCGGAATTCTGGGGACACACTATCCCGATATGGATATGATTTCATTTGGACCTACAATTCGTCATCCGCATTCCCCGGGTGAAAAAGTAAATATTGCCACAGTGCAAAAATTCTGGGACTATCTCGTAGCAACATTAGCCAATATCCCTGTAAAGTAAAAAGAACAAAAAATAGAAATTACAAACCGGCCTCCAGATAAGAGGCCGGTTTATTTAAATCAAAGTATTTAAATTATGAAGAAAATATTTTTCGTATCACTTGTAGTTGCGTTGACAGTAGCTTCGGCAAAGGCAGAAAAAGATACAACCGCAGTTGATTCATTTCGATTTACAGTTGTAAAAGAAAATAAAATTACTCCGGTAAAAAATCAGGCCAGTTCGGGTACCTGTTGGAGTTTCTCATCAATGGGCTTTTTTGAATCGGAGCTGCTCCGTATGGGAAAGCCCGAAGTTGATCTGTCCGAAATGTTTGTCGTACATCATTCATATACAGATAAAGCAGATAAATACGTTCGAATGAACGGCACAATTAATTTTGCAGGAGGAGGCTCTTTTTATGATGCGCTTTATGTACTCAAGAATTATGGTATGGTGCCCGATTCGCTTATGGATGGATATAATTACGGCGAAGACAAACATCGTCACGGGGAATTGGATAAACTTACAAAATCATACGTTGACGTAATTGTTTCAAACCCGAATAAACATCTTTCCACTGCATGGAAAACAGGATTTGAGGGCATTTTAGATGCTTATTTGGGCAAATGCCCTGCAGAATTTGTGATTGATGGAAAGAAATATACACCAATAACTTATGCTCAGTCACTCGGACTGAATCCGGATGATTACATTTCGTTGACCTCATTTACACACCATCCTTTTTATACCAGTTTTGTTCTTGAAATACCAGACAACTGGCGCTGGAGTGCTTCGTACAATCTTCCATTAGATGAACTTATGAGCGTTTTCGATAATGCCATTCAGCAGGGATATTGTATTGCCTGGGGCTCAGATGTAAGCGAAAAAGGATTCAGAAAAGATGGCATTGCTGTCGATCCCGAGGTTAATTTGCAAAATCTGCCAGGCACCGATCAGGCAAAGTGGCTCGGTATTTCTCAGAAGGAAATGGAAGAAAAAATTTATAAATATAACGGCCCTCAACCTGAAATTAAAGTTACACAGGAACTTCGTCAAAAAGATTTTGACAATTATAACACCACCGACGATCACGGGATGGAGATTTTTGGTATCGCAAAAGATCAAAATGATACTAAGTATTATATGGTCAAAAATTCGTGGGGGACAGATAGTAAATATAAGGGAATCTGGTATGTAAGTGAGACTTTTGCACGGCATAAGACTATTAATATATTGGTGAATAAAAATGCCGTACCGAAAGAAATTTTGAAAAAACTTGGTATAAAATAATATATGTGCCGGAATAGCAGAAAACAACATTATCCTTAAAACGTTAATGTTTATTTGCATAGCCGGCCACAATTCTTTTTTATCTTTGCCTTTTAATAAATCAAAATTGTTGTAAATGCTTTCTCTGTTAGACGAATATCATGTTTTTCTTAAGCTCGAAAAATCTTTATCATCCAATACGATAGAGGCTTACGAACGTGATGTGACGAAACTCCTGGACTATTTGCGGGAAGCACACATTGATCCGGAAAAGGCTGAATTTGAGCATATTCGTGATTTTGTAATCGAGATTAGTAATCTGGGAATACATCCGCGTTCGCAGGCACGTATTATTTCCGGAGTGAAATCATTTTATCATTTTCTGATTTATAAAAATAAAATAGAAAACGATCCTACCGAACTGATTGAGAGCCCTAAAATCGGATTAAGATTGCCGGAAGTCCTTTCGCTTCAGGAAATTGATGCTATTGTGGCTGCTATCGATCTTTCAAAACCGGAAGGGCAGCGGAATAAAGCGATTATCGAGACACTTTACGGCTCGGGCTTGCGGGTGTCGGAGCTGATAAATTTGCAATTGTCCCGGATTTATATGAACGAAGGCTACATGCTGGTGGAAGGAAAAGGGAGCAAACAACGTTTGGTGCCGCTTTCGCCACAGTCGGTGAAGCAAATTGAACTGTGGTTGTTCGACCGGAATCAATTAGATGTAAAAAAAGGAAGCGAAGATATTCTTTTTCTGAACCGTCGCGGAGGAAAACTGACTCGTGCCATGATTTTCGAAATTGTAAAAAATCTGGCGATGCTGGCGGGCATAAAAAAAACTGTGAGTCCGCATACTTTCAGACATTCGTTTGCTACGCATTTGCTCGAAAACGGAGCTAATCTCCGCGCTATTCAGCAATTGCTCGGTCACGAATCCATTACAACAACCGAGCTTTACACGCATATTGATGTAACCTATCTTCGCGATACAATTTTAAAATATCATCCTGCAAATAAAGGTAAATATTGAAAATACTCCAAAACATATTTGTTCTGATATTCTTTTTGTCCGGCAGTTACGCTGTTTATGCACAAGAAACGCTGATTGTGGGACAAGTGGTCGATGCTACCGACCAAACCCCTATTCCGGATGTAAATGTCTATTTTAAGAATACCGTCATCGGAATGAAAACGAATGAAGAAGGGTATTTTATGTTGCGGACAATGGGGCAGGAGACAACCGTGGTTTTTTCATGCGTGGGTTATAAAATAAAAGAAATTCGTGTAAAACCGGGTAAAAGTGTTGGTACACAGGTGGAACTGCACGAAGAGAATACGCTTTTGCAGGAAGTGTTTGTGGCTCCGGGCGTGAATCCTGCTTTGGAAATTATGAAAAGAGCCCGCATTTTACGTAAAGTGAATGATGTAACTCAAAGTGACGCCTATCTGTCCGAAGGAAAAATCCGGCAGATCGTTTTGCTTAATAAACTGAACCGGCATAATGCAGGGCGTAAAATTTATGAACAACTGCAAACCGGCAACCTTAATCCTTCGGATTCTTCATTAGTTGTACCGTTGTATATGTCGGAAAGCAACGTGTTGGTACAAAAAAATACCCGGAAATTGCAGAACGAAAATATTTTTACTTCGGGAGAAAAAAGTCGCAACATAATTCGCCAGCTTCTGGGAGATACCGATTTTAAAATAGATTTTTACGATAATACCATTAGCATTTATGGAAAGAATATCGTTAGTCCGCTGGCCGGAGGAAGCGGTTTATATTATGATTTTTATCTGACCGACAGTGTTTACAACGCAGGCCGTAAACTTTATAATATTCGTTTCCGTACCAAAAATGCCAAAAATTTGGCTTTTGCGGGTGATATGAAAATTGATTCCGCTACTTATGCCATTGCAGATATTTCCGCTATACTTCCTGCGCAGGCGAATATTAATTTTATTCGCAACCTGACTATAAACCAGCAATTTAAAATAAATGAGTCCGAGCGTTGGATTCCGCAATCCGAATCGATTACGCTGAGTATGAATTACGAACTTTTGGGTGACAGTTTGCACCCGAAACCCGAAATTTTTGTCTGTCATAGTTTCATTTACGATATGGATAAAATTCAAATTCCGGCTGAAAATTTTGCCGGGAGCGGTATCCGGCAACAAACTCTCGAAGAAAAACTGAACACGGTGAATAACACGCCCCTGATAAAAACGGCCAAGTGGTTAGCCGATGTTATTCTTACCGGTTATGTGCCTGCCGGGAAAATTGATGTGGGAAAAATTCAGCAGATTGCCCGTGTCAATGATGTGGAAGGTTTGCGACTGACCATGCCGCTCAGAACCAATGAACATCTCTGGAAAAATATTTCTGTGGGCGGATATGTCGGTTATGGATTTAAAAGTAATGAATTGAAATATTCCGGAAATCTGCAATTCCGCATTCCGGGAAATAGAAGGAGAATTGTCGGCGCAAGTTATACGAACGATTATCGCCGGATCGACTACGACTATAACAATTTCGAATATCGTGAAAATGCTTTGGTTTCAGGTGACGAAGATTTTACGTCCAGCATTGTTTCTGTAAAATCTACATGGAAACTGAGCAATAGAAAAGAATGGTCGGGATTTGTAGGTAATGAATGGTGCAACGGTTTTGAAAGCCGTTTGTATTACCGGAACAATGATTTTTTATCCAATACGGCATTACCGTTAATTCATGGAACCAATACATATTCAAGTTTTGGGCAGCAGTCGGTTGCGCTTGCCAATCGGATTTCGTTTCATGAACGTTATTACGACGATCATTTGCAGCGGATTTACATGTCCGGTTTCAATCCGGTCATTTATGCTATTGCCGAAGCTGGAAAATATCAGCTTGGAAATGCCTCGGGCGAATACGAACGGTTGTCTGCATCAATCAGGCAAAACCTTCGGATTGGAATGGCAAATGTCCGCTATCTGCTGGAAGCCGGGATGTTGCTGGGCAATGTGCCGTATACTTTATTGTCCGTGCCCTCAGGAAATGAAACCTTCGGGTATAGTTTGTATAAATACAGTTTGATGAATTATATGGAATATGCTGCCGATGAATATGTGAATCTGCATACGGATGTAACATTAAATGGTTTGCTTTTGAATCAGATTCCGCTGATTAAACATCTCAACCTGCGCGAATTGGCGTCATTTAAAATTGCTTACGGCTCGTTACGTGATAATCACGCAGAAATAACCGACTTTCCTGATTATTTATCTCCGCTCAACAAACCTTACATGGAAGTGGGAGTAGGGGTAACAAATATTTTTCGTTTTTTATCGTTGCAATCTGTCTGGCGGTTGACAGATACCAATAAAACAGATGTCCGGAAATGGGCTGTAAAGGCGAATATTTCGGTGAATTTCTGATGATAAAATAATTAGTTATCCTATCTTTGTGAAAGATATTGGAATGTGAAATGATTTGTTCATCTGTCATGCTTCTAATGTCCCGGTTCTAAAATCTGTCATAAAAATTAAATATGGAAACATCAAACCTGAAAGTAGCTGTTATAGGCGCAGGAAATATGGGAGGTGCAATTGCCCGCGGGCTTTCGAAAGGCACCATGATTCAAACTTCAAACATTGCTGTCAGTGATATTTCACAACCTAATCTCGACGCGGTAAAAGCTGTTGCTCCCGAAGCAACCATTACTAATTCAAATGTGGAAGTAATAAAAGATGCCGATATTGTTATTATTGCTGTAAAACCGTGGTTGGTCGAAGTTGTTGCCAAAGAAATAGAACCCAAATTAGATTATAAAAATCAAATTATTGTTTCGATTGCAGCCGGTGTCAATTTCGATCGTTTAGCCGATCTATTTGATACACAGGCAACCATGTTCCGGGTTATACCGAATACGGCGATTGATGTGCTTCAAAGTGTTTCCACTATTTCGTCGCATAAAGCCACTAAAGAACAGGAAGATTTGGTACTGGACTTGTTCGCCGAACTTGGAAAGGCATTTTTAGTGCCCGAAACCCAGTTGAATGCTTTTATGGCGTTATCGTCCTGTGGCATTGCTTATGCTTTTCGCTATATTCGTGCAGCCATGGAAGGCGGTGTGGAAATGGGTATTTATCCTCAGGTAGCCAAAGAAGTTGTAGTGCAAACCCTGCGCGGGGCTATTGATTTGATTGAAGCCAACGGTTCACATCCTGAAATGGAAATTGATAAAGTAACTACACCGGGCGGAATTACGATCAAAGGTTTGAACGAAATGGAAGCCAATGGTTTTACCAATGCAGTTATCAAGGGACTGAAAGCTTCACATTTGAAATAATGTTTTGTTTAACTGATTGTTTCGGAAAACAATTTCTAAGCAATATCCTGATTAAAAAATATTTAAATATCGAATGCTATGAATACACAAATCACGCAAATTGCCGAACGGATCCGTGGGCTTCGAGAGGCATTGGAGTTGCCGGCAGAGCAGGTAGCCCAAAAAACCGGAGTTTCTGTTGAAGATTACAATCGTTTCGAATCCGGGAATACAGATATTCCGATGAGTTTTATTACAGAAGTAGCTCAGGCTTTTGGGGTTGATACAACGACACTCATTTCAGGTACAGAACCTCATGCTCAGGCATATTTTATTACCCGCAAAGGTACCGGATTAAGTGTGGAGCGTAATAAAGTATATAAATATCAGTCGCTTGCTTCCGGTTTCCGGCAGGCAAAGGCAGAACCTTTTGAAGTTACCGTTGAATTTAATGACAAACCGATGAGTTTAAATACGCATTCAGGACAGGAATTCAACATGGTGCTTGAAGGCTCGTTGCAAATCAGGTTAGCCGGCAGAGATTTATTCTTGAACGAAGGCGATTGTATTTATTTTGATGCCACAAAACCACATGGCATGAAAGCTCTCAATGGAAAATCTGCACGATTTTTAGCTGTGATAATTTAGTTATGGCATTCTTATAAAATAGTGATATAGATAAAAAGGGTCTTTTATTTTTGTTTTGCAGAAAAATTAAAATAAAAGACCCTTTTAATTAAACTCTATACTGTCCGTTTTACCCCAAATACTGTTGTTTTATCCCAGAAGTTCCGATTTTATCCCTGTTTTTATCCCAAACCGGTCATTATAGTTTCTTTTGCAGCGATTTTTTTGATTTGGAATAAAACATTTCACACTTATGATAGAAAAATTTCTTGAACAAACAGAATTCACCGATTTTGAAGATTTTAAAGCGAACTATAAACTAATAGTTCCGGAGCATTTTAATTTTGGTTACGATATTGTTGATGCGTGGGCTGAAAAAGAACCTGATAAAAAAGCTCTTTTATGGACAAATGATAAAGGTGAATGCCGCGAGTTTACTTTTGCGGACATGAAAAAATATACCGATCAGACAGCTTCTTATTTTCAGAGCTTGGGTATTGGTAAAGGTGATATTGTAATGGCTATTTTGAAACGCCGTTATGAGTTTTGGTTTACAATTATCGCTTTGCATAAAATTGGAGCGGTCATTATTCCTGCTACTCATTTACTTACCAAAAAAGATATAGTATACCGGAATAATGCTGCTGATATTAAGGCTATTATAGCCGCGGGTGAAGAGCCGATTATTACACATATCAATGATTCTGTGTCGGGATCCCCAACGCTTAAAATGCGTATTTCCGTTGGCCCATTGGTTCCTGAAGGCTGGCTTGATTTTCATCAGGGAATTGATGCCGCAGCTCCTTTCGTGAAAGTAGAAAATGCGAATAAAAACGATGATCCCATGATTATCAGTTTTACGTCAGGAACTACCGGCGATCCCAAAATGGTTATGTTGGATCATGTTTATCCCTTAGCACATATCGTAACGGCGAAATACTGGCACAATCTGCATGAAAGCAGCCTGCATTTGACCATTGCCGACACAGGTTGGCTCAAAGCTGTTTGGGGAAAATTATACGGACAATGGATTGTGGGAGCATGTGTTTTTGTGTACGATCATGATAAATTTACGCCGCACGCCATGCTCGAAATGATTGAAAAATATCATATTACATCGCTTTGTGCACCTCCTACTATTTTCCGGTTTCTGATCCGTGAAGATATATCAAAATATGATTTGTCGTCGCTTGAATATTGCACGATCGCCGGTGAAGCTTTAAACCCGGCTGTTTATGAACAATTTTTGAGCCTTACGGGGATTAAACTTATGGAAGGTTACGGACAAAGTGAAACTACGCTGACCATTTTTACTTCCCCCTGGGTTGAACCCAAACCCGGTTCCATGGGCTTACCGAATCCTCATTACGATATTGACTTATTGACACCTGATGGGCGTTCGGCGGAAGTTGGAGAACAAGGTCAAATCGTGATTCGTACTGATAAAAAATATCCTGAGGGGCTGTTTAAAGGATATTATCGCAATGCAGAACTAACAGAAGAGGCATGGCACGATAATGTATATTACACGGGAGATGTGGCTTGGCGGGATGAAGATGGTTATTTCTGGTTTGTAGGTCGTGCAGATGATGTAATTAAAAGTTCCGGCTATCGTATCGGTCCATTTGAAGTGGAAAGCGCTTTGATGACACATCCGGCAGTAGTTGAGTGTGCTGTAACAGGGGTGCCGGATGAAATTCGTGGGCAGGTTGTAAAAGCAACGATTATACTTGCCAAAGATTATAAAGATAAGGCAAACCAACAATTAATTCATGAAATTCAGGAGCATGTAAAAAGGGTGACGGCTCCTTATAAATATCCGAGAGTTATTGAGTTTGTAGATGAACTGCCTAAGACAATAAGCGGGAAAATTCGCCGCACAGAAATCCGGGAAAAAGATATTCAATAACGGAAAAACTGTTGAATCCGGTTTTCTTATTTTTTAATCTTTGTCACAAAAATGCATGTAAAAACGAAAGTTTATGTATTTTTGTGGCAATTTTTTTTCTGCGAATTTTAGAGCTAAAATAATTGCTTTAAAACAATAATGCCTCCAAAGTACATTCATTATTTTTAAGATGGAGAGGCTGTTTTATAAGAGGTATTCATTCTCAGTATTCTCGATTTTATTTTTTAATCAAACATATCACAATTAGATGAAAATCAATAACCTTTCCGAAAATAATTCGGTATTAAATCATTACCTGAAAGAAATACGTTCAACTGATATTCAGGGAGATTCGATGCGTTTTCGCAGGAACATGGAGCGAATAGGTGAAATTATGGCTTACGAAATCAGCAAATCGCTGAAATATGTTACTGAAAATGTTCGTACTCCTTTGGGAATAGCTCCGGTGAATACTATCGATGAAAAAATTGTAGTTTCAACAATTTTGCGTGCCGGATTACCCTTCCATCAAGGATTTCTGAGCTATTTCGACAAAGCGGAAAATGCTTTTGTTTCAGCCTACCGAAAATATAAAGATGCTTTGAAGTTTGATATTTTTGTGGAATATATTGCATCCCCAACGCTCGAAGGCAAGACGCTAATTATTACAGATCCGATGCTTGCCACAGGAAGTTCTATGGAATTAGCATACGGAGCTTTACTTACAAAGGGAACTCCGGCGCATGTGCATATTGCCACGGTTATTGCCAGCAAACAGGCTGTGAAATATATCAAAAAGCATTTTGAAGGAATGAATGTTACACTGTGGACCGCGGCTATTGATCCTGAGTTGAACGACCATTCTTACATTATTCCCGGACTTGGAGATGCCGGAGATTTGGCCTATGGCGAAAAACTATAGTCGAAAATTATTTCGGGACATAAATGAAAAAGATGATGCACAATAAGTAATTTATCCACTAATTACACAGATTTTCACAGATTCTTTTCATATACAAATCAACCATATACGATTGATTTTATGATTTATTTTTTCGTGTTGATCCGTGTAATTCGTGGATTTTCAGACATCCTCTTTTATATTTTGTTCTGTTTAAAGTTTCATTCGGATTCCGCCGAAAAAATTACGCCTTGGCTGTGCAAGTCCTCCATAATCCGCATATTTGATGTTGCCCAGATTGTTTATGTCTAAATAAATGTCGTATTTGTTGGCCGTCCATTGCAAACGAACATCTGCCATGAAGTATGGTTTGTATTCCTGTAAATTACCTGTTGAAAAATCACTGTAATTGCCCGCGCGATCATAATAGCCAAGCTTCCAGTTAGCAGAGAGTTTCCCTGCAATTTTATGATCAATACTTAATAGAATTTTTTCTCTCAGATAATCCAGCGCATATTTCGAATCAAAATCGTTTGCATTTTTATCCAAGGTCAGGTATGAGTATGACAGGTTGAGTTTACGAATAAAAAAGTTTTTGAATTGATACTGGGTATTTATGTCCATTCCCAAAGCATTGACTTTTGTGAGATTTTTACTTTGCCATATTGTTGAGTCGAGTTTTTTGACCCAATCAATTATATTTTTCCCCTGACGGTAAAATACAGATCCGTTTATGTTGAAATTATTGTTGTTGTATTTACTTCCGAATTCTATTGTTTGGGCTTTTTCAGGTTGTAAATTCGGATTAGCCAGTTGAGTTGCACTTTTGTAATATAAATCAGTGAATGTGGGTAGTCTTATCGCAGAATTTGCAGAAATAAAAATGCTCCATTTCTCAGTTGGATTGTACGAAATATCAGTACCTCCGGAGCTAAATGTGCCGAACTGTGTGGAATTTGTTGTAGCGATTCCTGCCGAAACAAAGAATTTGCCTGTACTCAATGAATAATCTGCAAATGCGGTTGGCAAAAAACGGTTGTCTGACAGGGTAAATTTAATACTGTCTTCAAAGATATTTTTTACCGGGTTGTCCAAAGTTGTTCCAAGTACTGTGCTGTAAATATGCTCATTGCGAATATCAAGGCCGGCGGTTATTTTGCCCCATGAATCAGTTATGCAGGCAGATACTTTTCCTCCGTTGATATTGGAGAGATGGTAATTATGGCTGGTGTACCATGATGCTGCATTCTCCATATCACGAAAAAGTTCGAACCGGTCATAATGCATACGGGAATAAATCTGTGAATTGATGCTAAGTTTATCTCCAAGAGTTAAATACCAGTCAAGAGCTCCGTAAACTGTTTCGGTATGGTCAAATTGTGATGGATAAGCTAAAGAGTAAAAGCCGTTGGCTCCATAGTCTTTTTTTTGATAAGCCAGTTGCAGATCGAATTTTCCGTTTTTTTCCGTTGTTAGTGTTGTCTGGGAAAATATATTTTTGATATCGTAGTCCGTATTGTCTATGTAGCCATTGCTGCTTTTGTGCGTTAACGATGTAAATGTTTGTATTTTGTCGTTGCCCAAACCGGCAGAAATATTTTCTTTAAAGGTATTGTAACTGCCACCTCCGGTTTCTACTTTCAGTGATGTGTTTTCTTTTTTTTCGGTAACTATATTGATAGCCCCACTAAATGCGTTGGGTCCGTAGATTCGTGCAGCAGAACCCTGTAATAGTTCTATCCGTACAACGTCTGACAGTTCTACCGGAATATCCAGATTATAGTGACCTGTCTGAGAATCGGTAATATTTACTCCGTTGAGTAATATGAGTACCTGATCAAAAGAGCCTCCCCGAATGCTTATGTCAGCCTGAGTTCCACCTACACCTCGGTTACGAATATCAACACCAGATATACTTTCGAGTAGTTCGTCAATATTATTTACCGGCATTTGACGGATAGTCTGACGATCAATAATTGTAAGTAAGCGTGCTTTCGATGAGTATAGTTTAGCTCTCTGTGCTGTAATGTTAATCGATTCCAAATTGATATTTAGCGTGTCATTGCTATTTTGAGCAAAAATGTTCAGTGAAAAAAGGACACTGGTCATGAAACTAAGAAGTAATTGTTTTTTCATTTTTTTCTAAAAATAAAAAAACGGTTGAAATGGCTTTTCTCCATCTCAACCGTTACGATATTGATTAGTATAATAAGTTAATGACTTCGCAGCAGCGATGTCGTTTGTTTGTTCTGTGATAATTTGCGCTGTAAGTTCTGCCTGAACGATAGTTTGTTCAGGCACTTCCTTGTCTTTTCCGTTGTGAATTTCTGTGGCATTAACACTTATAGCAGCCTTTTTACAGGTTGTTTTATCAAGTGATTTTTCACTGACGTTATATGTCAGAACTCCGATAGTTACGACTGTTGATAAACTTGCAAATACAGCAAATCCGGCACGACTCCAGCGACGAAATCGTATTATGCATTTTTTATTCTGTATTTGTTTTTTCACTTCGGATGTTTTTATTTTGAGTCGCAAAGGTAATATAATTCTCAATAAAAAAGGGAATGTGATTGCATTCCCTCTATGTTTTTAGTCTCCATCCTGTCGTAAGAAGCTAAGTCTGTTTAGTTTACCTCTCCATACGTCGGAGTAAACTTTAGCTTCACGTTGATTATACCCGCCTATCAGGTAAATATAATAATCTTTGGTACCCAAATTATTGTCTTTACTAACCTGAACGACTGTTTGATAGGCTCTTGGCTCATAATATGTGTAAGTCGTGTCCGCAGTTCCATCAATAATTGTTATATGAGGTTCCCTTAGGTAATTATATGTTGTGTCCGGAACGCTCCAACTTAAACCTTCATCACGAGAAACAAGGTAGGTACTGTCTGCGAGATTTCCATTTTTTGTTTCTCCTCCGAATAAGAAGAATTTATCATTGTACCAGGTTATACTTGCTCCGGTGAGAGGTCCTACACTTAGATTTTCTGTACTAAAATCAACCCAGTAATTGCCGTTTTCCGTACTCCAGACATGTTGAGATTGTTCTCCTGAGGCCAAAATTCCCCCTGCTACTAATGCTTTGGGTTGATTGGTACGGGAGTAAAACGATATTGCACTAAAATCTCCGATAGGAAAATTGTCTGGTATTTGGTTAACATCGTCTATTTTCCATGTAAGGGCATCTGTCGAGGTGGCAAAATGATAGGAACTATCAATTGTTGATTGTGAAATCGCCCATAGATTATCATTTTGATTTTCATCGTTCATTGCAAACAACAAAGTCGCTAAAACGTAATTGGTCGTTTGACTATTGTCTGATTTTTTAATCCATGATATAGAATTGTCCTGATTTGTCCACGAATATCCATCTGTAGTTGAATAAAGTTTTCCATCATCACTTGTCAAAAACAGCTTACCTGCGTATTCCATAATTTCTCTGATATTGCAATTTGTTGGGAGGTTACTCAGACTGGCTGATTGATCGTTCCATACGATACCTTCAGTAGAAGTATACAAATATTGACGGATACCTGAAGAGACATAAAGCATTATTTTATTATCAAACCAAACAGCTTTTTGGTGGCTTCCCGAATGCGAAAAAATCTGATCGGTTAGTTTTTGCCAGACATATAATTCAGGTTCAACCTTGTGAACATTGACCTTCATTAAATACGTTCTCGATGTAGAGTCATTTTCTGCAACGTTTTTTACCATTACAACTCGGTTGTAATTAATAGTGTCTGTTCCGGTAAGCGTTATTTTTTCATTTTCATTGATTTCTCCGGTAACTGAATCCTTCAAAATGAGATACGTTGTAGAAGTACTGTTCCATGTATATGTTGGAATAACATTTCTTATATCCGTATTGTATGGCAAAGAGTCGATATTGACAATGGTAGAGTCGGCATGGAGTACTCCGTTGATGTACATTGTGTCCAATACAACCTCGAAGGAGGCATATTCAAGTCCTGGCACGGAATCATTTTTTGCAAATGACAAAGAATAAAAGCCCGGGTCGGTTGCAGGGAGGTCTGTATCGATGTTCAACCAGTCGCAGGAACTGAATGTAATGATCAAAGATATAAAAGACAGGTAACTGAAAACTCTTAGTTTCATGAGATGTTTACATATATTTTTAAAGGAAGCAAAGTTAGATACAATTTGCAATCTAATTAACTTTTATCCAAAGATTTATTGTTTTTTAAAAATAAAAATTAGTTATTTACAGAATTTATTTTGATTTACTTTCCTATTAATGATTTTAATCCAATTCGACACTCACTGGACAATGGTCGGAATGAACAGCCTCAGAGAGTATTGCCGCGCTTTTAAGCTGATTACGCAACGGTTCGCTTACCCAATGATAATCGATGCGCCAGCCGGCATTCCGGTAGCGTGCTCCACCGCGGTAGCTCCACCAGCTATATTTTTCCGAACTTTGGTCGAAAACCCGGAATGAATCTATCATGCCACTGGCTTCGTACCTGTCCATCCATTCACGTTCTTCCGGCAAAAATCCCGAAACTCCGTTTTGCCTTTCTGGATGATTGATGTCGATCGGTTTGTGGCAGATATTATAGTCGCCGCAAACGATTAGGTTGGGACGTGTTTTGCGGACTTCTTTGATAAAAGGAAGAAAAGCTTCTAAAAAATCCATTTTGAATGCCTGGCGTTCGTCGCCCGATGAACCTGATGGAACATAAACACTCATAATGGATAAATCTCCAAAATCAGCACGGATAACCCGACCTTCTGCATCGTATCGCGGATGGTTCATTCCAACAACTACATTATCCGGCGTTTTTTTTGTAAGGATTGCGACTCCGCTGTACCCTTTTTTCTCCGCCGAGTGTAAAAAAGTGGTATAGCCCATTTCTGCAAAAAGCATGGTGTCTACTTGTTCCGGTTGAGCTTTGGTTTCCTGCAGGCAAAGTACATCCGGGTTAGCCTCCTGAAGCCATTCTGTGAAATTTTTAGTCAATGCGGCACGGATGCCATTTACGTTGTACGATATTATTTTCATGGTCTTATTTGTTTTAAATTTATTTACTGAGTTTTATCTCGATAAACAATTTTAATTCTGATAAGTTTTGCTCTATGAGTTTGTATGCTTTACTTTTTTGTACAGTTCTGATGCAAATACAAAATCATTCAAGTCTTTATTGTCAACATGAAAAATGTCATTTTTATTCCCCTGCCATGCTTTTATTCCTTTGTTAATGAAGATGATGTTTTCGCCAATTTCCATTACAGAATTCATATCATGTGAGTTGATAATGGTTGTAATATTAAACTCCACCGTAATATCGTGAATTAAACGGTCGATAATCAACGAAGTTTTCGGGTCAAGGCCAGAATTTGGTTCATCGCAAAAAAGATATTTTGGCTGAAGCGCAATGGCACGGGCAATGGCTACACGTTTTTGCATTCCCCCGCTAATTTCGGAAGGAGCCAGGTTATAAGATTTTTCTTTCAAATCGACATGCTTCAGACAATAGCGTGCGCGTTCTTCCATTTCGGTCTTGTCTGCTTTGGAAAACATTTCGAGCGGGTACATTACATTTTCAAGAACGGTCATAGAATCAAAAAGAGCCGATCCCTGAAAAAGCATTCCTACTTCCCGGCGCAGAATACGAATGTCTTTCATACGCATGTCCGGTAAATTTCTGCCATCGTACTCGATTTTTCCGGAATCAATTCTATGGAGTCCGATAATGCTTTTCATTAAAACAGTTTTTCCTGATCCGCTGGCACCTATAATCATGTTGGTCTTCCCGTCTTCAAAAATAGCTGAGACATTTTTTAATACATGGTTGCCGTCGAATGATTTGTTTACATTTTTTACTTCAATCATAATTTTTTACGAAAGACTTAATTCAACATGAGATTGGTTATTAAAAGATTGAAGAAAAGAATCAGAATGCTGCTGTTTACCACTGCGTTTGTACTGGCTTTACCAACATCCAATGCTCCTCCGGAAGCATAGTAACCATAATAGGCGGCCACGGATGAAATAATGAATGCAAAAACCAATGATTTTACTAATGAGTATAATACATAGTAAGGTATGAATGCATACTGAATACCTAATAAATAATCAGCAGTTGTTATTACATCGCTGAATACTCCAACAAGGTATCCTCCAAAAAGTCCGACAGCCATACTGAAAATTACCAGAAAGGGCATCGTGAAAACAAATGCTGCTATTTTGGGAAGTATCAGATAATTGGCCGAGTTTACTCCCATGATTTCGAGGGCGTCTATCTGTTCGGTAATACGCATAGTGCCTATTTCCGAAGCAATGTTGGATCCAATCTTACCTGCCAGAATAAGGCAAAGAATAGTTGATGAAAACTCTAATAGTAAGGTGTCCCTGGTAACCAGACCAGTGCTATATGTCGGGAGGAGGGGATTTTCTGTATTCAGTTTTGTTTGGATAGTCATTATAGCCCCTATAAATATTGATATAATAATGACAATAGGAAGCGATTGTAGACCCAGCTTTTCAAGTTCCTTGGGGAACTGACGAAAAAACATTTTCCATCTGTCCGGGAAAACGAGTACTCTTCTCATAAGCAGTGTATATCTGCCTGCATCTTCAAAAATGTTCATTAATTTTTTATTGCTGAAAAATTATTTTTAAGGATAAAATTGTTGGTTTTGCATAAGTACGCAAATATACGTTTTTTTTAAATATCAGTGAAGTTAAAATTTGTAGCAGTTGTATGAAAGCTTTTTAAATTGGCCGAGTTTATAAATATGGTATTAAATGTATATCGTGCCAGTTTTGTATTTTTGTAAAATAAAAAAGAGAAACTCGGTTTTGAATTTCTCTTTTCTTAATACGTTTCTTAACATTGAATTAAACGCGTCTTTCTTTAATACGGGCTTTTTTACCGGTAAGTGCACGCAAATAGTATAATTTTGCACGACGTACTTTACCACGTTTGTTGACTGTAATTTTTTCGATAAATGGAGAGTCAATCGGAAAAATACGCTCAACACCTACATTTCCTGAAATTTTGCGTACAGTAAAACGTTTTTTGTCCTGATGTCCGACAATTTTAATTACATCTCCGCGAAATTCCTGGATACGCTCTTTGTTACCCTCTTTAATACGATAGGCAACCGTAACAGTATCGCCGCTTTTGAATTCCGGATGTTCCTTTCCGGCTGCAAATGCTTGCTCAGCAACTTTAATTAAATCCATTTTGTTGATATTTAAATAATTAGTGCGCAATATTCACAGGCATTGTGCATCTGTCAGAGATTACGCTAAATTTGGACTGCAAAGGTATAACTTTATTTTTATCCTGCAATGTCCTAATAGTTTAAAGATGAATATTTTGTTCTTTGAAGTTATAAGTGATTGTTCTGTTTATTCGTTATGACATCTACAACATTCGGTTTTCAGCAGGTGCTTTTAAAAAATTAGATTTTCGTCGTTTATAGAGTTTGGATTGATCGCGTTATAATTCGATGCGGACTATGAGAGACGAGTGCATTCTTTGATTTTTTTCGTTTCAGAAAAAACAAAATTGTCTTTTGAAAAAAAACTTTTTTATTTTTACGGTGTTTTTTCTTAAAATATATATAAGAATACATATAAGTATATACTTTTATTAAGTAGTGTGAATGAAAAATTTCAATTTGAAAGATTTTGAAAGTTATCACTTGCACTTTTTTGTTGGAATGTTTTTAGTGTTTTTTAAATAAATATAATTGCTTGATATGTAGTAATATGTGGTTGTTTTGTGAAATAAGATACATCTTCTTTGTTGTGTAATAAAGATATGAAAGGCTGGGAACTTGTGTTGATGTGTCATCAAAATTCTGTATATTTTTTCTTTTTGCCAACAAAAACTATTGTTTTTTAAATTATAATGATATACTTTTGCATTCGTGTTGTATTAAAATAGATAAAAAAACGCAAATTAATGATTAATGAACAAAATGTGAAACTTATGAGAAAACTAACGTTCTTATTAGCCTGTCTGTTTTTGATAGGTGTAGGTTTGGTTAATGCTCAATCAAAATCGATATCAGGTAAAGTGATGTCGGGTGAAGATGGGCAGCCGATTATTGGTGCTACTGTCGTATTGAAAGGGACAAATACGGGGACGATAACTGGTGTTGATGGGAGTTTTTCTATAAATGTACAACAAGATAATAAAATTCTTGTGATTTCATTTATTGGAATGAAAACAGTGGAGGTTGACGCTAAAAATGGAATGGTTGTAAAATTAATGAATGATGTCTCTGAATTGGATGAAGTTATTGTGACCGCATTTGGAACGACAACTAAAAAATCTTTTACGGGTTCTGCTGCGGTAATAAAGAATGATCTAATTGAAAAGAATCAATCTGCAAACGTAACAAACAATTTAGCTGGAAAGGTTGCCGGAGTACAAGGACTTTCTTCAAATGGTCAGCCTGGCTCGGGTTCCAGTATCCGAATTCGAGGAATTGGTTCAATGAATTCTAGTAATGCTCCTTTGTATGTTGTAGATGGAGTCCCATACGATTCAGATATATCTGCAATTAATAATTCGGATATTGAGTCTGTTACTGTATTGAAAGATGCTGCTTCGGCTGCTTTATATGGGGCTCGTGGTGCAAATGGAGTGATAATTATAACGACGAAAAGAGGTAGCGGTGCGGGAAAAGACGCTCAAATTAAATTGGATGCTAAATGGGGTAGCAACTCTCGGGAAATTCCTACATATAAAGTTATGACTGATCCGGGAATGTATTATGAAACATTTTATAGGGCTTTGTATAATAGCAAAATAAATACTGGAGGAATTAATGCTGCCTATGAATATGCGAATAAAGTTTTATTAGATGCATCTAATGGCGGATTAGGTTATCAGGTATATTCCGTTCCTGCAGGAGAAAGTTTGATCGGAACCAACTTTAAGTTAAATCCTCGTGCAACGTTAGGTTATTCTGATGGGGAATACACTTATTCGCCTGATAATTGGTATGATGAAATTTTTAAAAAGGATAATTTACGGCAGGAGTATAATTTGAGTGTAAGTGGCTCGAATGATAAGTTGACTTATTTTGCTTCCGGAAATTTTTTAGATGATACCGGTATTATTGAAAATTCAGATTATCAAAGATTCAGTACCCGTTTAAATGCGGATTATCAGGCAAAAAAATGGTTGAAGATAGTTACTAATATGAGCTATGTGAGAGCTGATTCTCGTTATCCTGATGATCAGACAAGTGATCGCTCTTCCGGAAATATTTTTTACCTCAGTAATATGCTGGCTCCAATTTATCCAATGTATATTCGCGATAATAATGGGAATATTATGAAAGATGCAAATGGTTATACTATGTATGACTATGGTGATGGGACAATCGTGAATGCAAAGCGTCCGTTTATGAGTCAATCAAATCCGGCTTCTGCATTAATGCTAAATACAGAAAAATATTCGTATGATTATTTTGTGGGAAAATGGTCTGCTGTTGCAGAATTATACAAAGGCTTGAAAGCTACGGCGACAGTTGGGGTCAACTCAGCTAATACTCACTATAATATGTTAATGAATCCATATTATGGGCAATTTGCAGATGGTGGCGGTTATGCTTCTGTTCTAAAAAGTCGTTTTTCTAGTTTGAACCAACAGTATTTACTTACGTATGCCAATAAATTTGGAGTACATAACATAGATGTTCTGGCTGGAGTAGAATCATATAAATTCAAACAGTCTTCTTTATCCGGATTTAAAACTAAAATTTTTCAAGACAGAGTTCCTGAATTGAATAATGCGATATTACAACCAAGTACAAGTTCGTCTTCAACCAGTTATGCTACTTTTGGTGCTTTGGCGCAAGTTAAGTATGATTATGATTCCAAGTATTATGGTTCTTTGTCTTATCGCCACGATGGTTCTTCAAGTTTTGCTCCGGAAAACAGATGGGGCGATTTTTGGTCGTTAGGTGGAGCTTGGGATATTAGTTCTGAGGATTTTCTACAAGATGTAGATCAAATTAATTTATTAAAATTGAAAGCCAGTTATGGAGCTCAGGGTAATGATAAACTCCTTTATTCTGGAAGTAGTACTGTAAATCTTTATCCCTATCAAGATCAGTATGATATTTCAGAAAATAATGGTGAATTTGCAACAACTCGTTCATATAAAGGAAACGAAGATATTACATGGGAGACTTCCTATAATTTTAATGCCGGTTTCGATTTTTCAATGTATGATGAAAGATTTAGTGGTACAGTGGAATTCTTTTCACGTAAAACGGTTGATATGTTATATTATAAACCGGTTCCTGCCAGTCAGGGTTATACCGAATTACCTGTAAATGTGGGTTCTGTTCGTAATGCAGGTATTGAAATAGATCTTCATGCAGATGTTGTTAAAACTAAAAGTTTGACATGGAATGTGTATGGAAATGCAACATATTTCAAAAATAAAATCCTTGAGTTATCTCCGGAATTAGGTGGTGAATGGATTGATGGAAGCTATATATATAAGGAAGGTGAATCTATGTATAATTTTTATATTAGAGAATATGCCGGAGTTGATAAACTTACGGGAGATCCTTTGTGGTATATAGATAAAAAAGATGCCTCTGGAAATTTGATTGCTAAAGAGACAACAGATAGTTGGTCTAATGCTACACAGTACGAACAAGGAGATATTTTGCCAAAAGTATATGGAGGTTTCGGAACATCATTAGATGTGCATGGATTTGATATTTCTGTTGATTTTGCATACCAATTGGGAGGAAAAATCTATGATAACACTTATGCTGTTTTAATGCATTCTGGATATAGTAGTGATGCTGGTCGTAATTGGCATGCTGATATTTTAAATGCATGGACTCCTGAAAATACGGATACAGATGTGCCGCGTTTGAATTCTCAGGATCAATATGCCAATGCGACATCAACTCGTTTCTTGATAAGTTCGGATTATTTGAGTTTGCAAAATATAACTATTGGCTATTCATTGCCTTCAAAATGGTTGAAAAAAGTAAAAATTGACAAATTACGTGTTTTTGGAGTGGCTGATAATGTCGCATTATTCTCTGCCCGTCAAGGGTTAGATCCACGTCAGAGTTATTCTATTGTATACAGTGGTTCGCTATATGCCCCGATTCGTTCAATTTCAGGAGGAGTTAATATCACGTTTTAAAAATAAATATAGAAAGATATGAAGAGTATTAAAATATATATTGCAGTTCTGCTGAGTGTTTTCTCGCTTGCGAGCTGCGAAGATTTTCTTAATACAGTGCCAGAAGGAGGTACTGTTACCGAAGAGCAAAAGAATGCTGCGGTTAAATCAAATCCAGATTTATTAGCAGCTGATGTTGCTGCAATGAATGCGGATATGATTGCTTATTTGGGCGTTTTTGGAACAAGAGCTGCAGGAGGCGATTTTGACTATGGCTATTCCAGCGCTTGTTTGATGATGGACTGTAATGCGGAAGATATGACCTCTGCCAATATCGGATATAATTGGTTTGGTCCTAATTCAAGTTATGCTGACAGAACATATACAAGTATTCGTACCCGTTATATGTGGAGTTTGTTTTATAAACAAATAGCCTCTGCTAATATTGTGTTAGCTTCTGTTGATCCAGAAACTGAAAATGCCACTTTGCGCGCTTTTACAGGACAAGCTTTGGCTGTAAGAGCCTTTGACTATTTTAATTTGGCCCAGTTACATCAATTTACTTATGTTGGGCATGAGGATAAAAAGTGTGTTCCTATTGTTACTGAAACAACAACCTCGGAAGAGGCATCAAATAACCCTCGGGCTACTGTTCAGGCTGTTTATGATTTAATTATGTCCGATTTGAATAGAGCTGTAGAGCTTTTGAGAGGATATAAAAGAATCGATAAAGGGTATGTTGATCAGAGTGTTGCTTTTGGATTAAGAGCTCGTGTTAATCTCGTTATGAATAATTGGGCCGCCGCTGCGGCTGATGCTGATAGTGCACTGATTTTATCCGGTGCAGTACCATATTCCTTAAGTGAAGCATCGACTCCTGCTTTTTATGATGCCACAGATAAGAATGTTATTTGGGCAAATATTATTACAGAAAATAATGATATAGTACAATCCGGAATTATTAATATGCCTTCGCATTTGTGTTCTTTCTATACAGATGGTTATGTTGGTGTTGGAACTTGGAAGAAGATTAATAAACCTTTGTATGATAAAATTGATGTAAATGATATTAGAAAACAATGGTGGTTGAACGCAGATGGTGAATCTACTCTTGTTGCGGGATCTGCTTATGATGCATGGAGAGAGACTGCTTCCGGAGATGGTGATTTTGGACCCTATACAAATGTGAAATTTGGTGCAGATGGGGGCGTTGATGGATTGGCAAATCTTACTCCGGCTCAAGACTGGATTCTAATGCGTGCAGAGGAAATGATTTTGATTAAGGCAGAAGGGTTGGCTATGTCAGGTAGTCCAGCTGAAGCAAAGGCTCTTCTTGAAGATTTTGTGAATAGTTATCGTATGACAAAGAGAACGTATACAGCTCCGTCTGATGTGGAAGGTCTTCAGAATGAAATTTGGTTTCAACGTCGTATAGAATTGTGGGGGGAAGGATTTTCTTTCTATGATATTATGCGTTTGAAGAAACCTGTAACAAGGATAGAAAGTGGAGTAACGAGTTTTCCTGATGCATGGCAGTTCAATATTCCGGCAGAAGCTCCTATTTTACTCTGGTTAGTGCCCAAAAGTGAAATTGAAGCCAATGATGGAATAAGTGAATCAGATAATAATGAAAAAGTATCTCCTCCAAAACCATAAAAAGATTGTTTTTTTTAAAATATTTATATTATGAAAGCGATAAATAAAATATATTTACTAGGGTTTACTGCTGTTCTATTATTGTTTACAGCTTGTCAAGAAGATGTTCTCAGAGATGCATCTCCTGAAGATACATCTGATGGGGCCCAGGCATATTTCTCTGAATCGAATAAAACCTCATTGAGTTTTTCTCCTTCCGACCCTACAACATTTTCAGTTGAAATAGGTAGGAGAAAAACAGAAAATGCGGGGGTTGTTAAGTTTACGGTAGAAGATGAAAAAGGTGTTTTTGCCTTGGATGACTCTGTCTCTTTCGAGGCAGGAGAAAAAACAAAAGAAATACAAGTCGATTTTTCTGCTATGACATTAGGTATGACTGCCGATCTGATTTTAAAACTTAACGCTGAAGATGCAACTATGTATGGTGCTTCAAAAATAAGTATTTCGGTATTGCGTGATTATTTGTGGGTTGACAAAGGAACGGTGCAGTTTACTGAAAATGATTTTGAACTTGGAACTGTTTCGGTGCCAATTCAGATGGCAAAGGGAACTCAACTCTTTCGGTTAAAAGATCTGTATAATGTACTGACTAAAAATGACGATGATCCGATTCCTGTAGGTTATCACCTGAATTTCTATCTTGATACGCTCAATAATTGGGCTGCAACTCAGTTTCAAACTGGTTTCCAGGATGTGGGAACCGGATATGAAATATATTATGCAACATCGGGGAGCTTAGCTGGATATTGTTCGTTTACAAGTCAAGACAATGTTTATTCGGCAGAATATATTATAACACCGGATAGATCGGCTCTTTATTTAGGTGCATTTTCTTTTGTTTGGGATAATGGATTCCCTGGTGAAATTCCTGATCCTTACGAAGGGGATGCAACAGTAAATGTTGACTGGACTATGCTCTCTTCCGAAGTTTCTTATTTGGGGTATCAGAATTATTCATATTACGGAGAGGATGAATATGGAAATACGACACCGGTATTTATTGATGAGTATGAAATAAAACTTTCGAATTTGACAGATAATGCCGTTTTGAATTTGTTAGTCGCAGATGCAGATGGAGTTGGATTGCCAACAGGAACTTTTGAAATTAAAAATTCAAATACTGGAAATACTGTTCGTGCCGGATCTAAATCGGGAGATCCTACAGGATCTTATGTGACAGTGTCTTCAGTTGGTGCAACATTGTATTTGACAAGTGGAAGTGTTAATATCGAAAAATCGGATCTTGGAGTCTATACAATATCAGTTGACGCTATGTCTTTTAAAGGATCAGATGTTAAAATTGCATGGACTGGAAGTGTTACGATTATAGATAAAACTGCTACTTCCCCTTCTGGACTAAGGGAAAAAGATAAAATCAGAAAACTTAAATCTGGAGAAAAGTCAAAACTCAATGAACAATTAATAATTAGATAAAATATGAAGACAATAATAAATAAAATGATCTTGCTGGCTATAGCCGTTGTTTTGACATATTGTACTCCAATTGAGCAAGATAAGGATACATTGAACTCTATATTAGAAACAAGAGAAAATTTAACACAGGCAGAGTCTTATTTTCAGGGAGATAAAAATGAGGTGGGTGTAAATGTGTACGATTTGCGCTTGATGACAAAAGGGGTCGGTATTAATTATAAACTTACTAGTAATCAAATAGGTGAAAATGCATATAAGGGAACTGGTTATGTTATATTTTTTGATCTAAATACAGATAGTTCTGATCCGACTTTTCCTATGGGTACCTTCGTTGCGGATAAAGATGATACTTATGCAAAGGGCACGTTTTCTAATGCTTACGTTGTTGTTTTAAATGGTGGAGCTACAGCCTCTGATGCAGAGAAAGTATTGTTGACGGATGGTAGTATAAATGTTTCTAAAACGGAAGATACTTATATTGTATCTCTTAAGGTGACCACTATATCCGGTGTTGATTTAGATCTTTCTTATACTGGAAAAATAGATGTGAGCGATCCTGCTTACATTCACGAACCGATGATGGTCTCTACTCGGAATTTCGTTGCTTCTGGTATTAGTTACGACTGTAAAAATATCGACTCTGATCGTGATGGTTATTTTGATATGTCTCTTTCCAAGCTTACTTTGACAAGTGACAGCGGGGTGATTGTGATTGATGAAATTCCCGATGTAATGTATGCTTTGGGAGAAATGCCTAAAAAACCGATGGCCGGAACTTATACTCTGACCCAGTGGACTTATGAGCCATTTACGTTTACACCGGGAGAAATTTATGACGGAGATTTAATGGGTAGTTATGCGTGGTTATCAGATGGAGATGGATTGTTTTCTGATATTTGGTATCTGACAGATGCGACAATGACTGTAACAGAAGATGCCAAGAGCTATTCTATCGCTATAACTGGAACATCTGTAAATGGATCCACCATTACTGTTCAATATACTGATTGAAAATGATTATTTAAATTGCTTGTTTTACAAGAAACTTGAGGCTGTTTCAGAAAGGAATGAAACAGCCTTTGTTTTTGCTGTGAAGAAGCATAAATAAAATGAAATTATGAATACAGTATATTTTAATAAAATATTAAAGTTGTTTTTGAAAAAATATTTATTACTTTGCTAAATAGAATAATAAAAAATCGTTTTTATGAAAAAATTTGAATTGATTATTGGATTTATTGCCATTGTAGGATTTTTGAATGCTCAAAGTAACACATTTAATCATTTTAGTTTAGATAATGGTTTGGCGGTCTATCTGTGGGAGGATAAGAATCAGGCTGATGTAACTGGAGAAATTGTCGTAAGAGCAGGTGCTGTAGATGAATCGGAGGATTATACAGGTTTGGCTCATTATCTTGAACATGTTTTGTTCAAGGGAACTCAGAAGATCGGGGCTTTAGATTGGAATAAAGAAAAATTTCACTATGAGATGATTATTAAGCTTTATGATCAATTAGCTGTAACTACAGATCCGGTAAAGAGAGATACTTTGATTCAACAAATAAATAGAGAATCTATCGAGGAAGCCAAGTATACAAAGACAAATGAGCTTTCAAATCTTATCGAAGGCGTTATTGGTGGTAGTGGATTAAATGCCGGTACAAGTTATGACCAAACAGTGTTTTATAACAATTTTCCTGCTTTTCAGATGGAGAAATGGCTGGATGTATATTCTGAAAGATTTATAAATCCGGTGTTTCGATCTTTTCAGGCAGAGCTTGAAAATGTATTCGAAGAATATAATATGTATCAGGATTCCAGAAGTACACACGTTTCAGATTTTATTTTTTCTAACATTTATCCAAATGTTCCTTACAAACGGAATGTCATTGGATTGGAAAAACATTTAAAAAATCCCAGCCTGAGTAAACTTATTGAATTTTATAATAAGTGGTACGTGCCTCAAAATATGGCATTAGTTCTTGTTGGTAATTTTGATTCAGAGAAAGTAATTCCTTTAATAAAAGAGAAGTTTGGGCGTCTTGAGAATAAGCCCGTTTCTGAAAGAGTTCAATATCCAAAAGCAGACTTTTCTGAAAATCCGGTTTTTAAGGCAAAGCTGTCTTATTATCCACAGATTGTATGGGCTTATCAAGGAGTGAAAGTCGGAGACAACGACGAAATTATATTGGATGTTTGTTCCAGAATTTTGAATAATAGTTCAAAAACAGGCCTGCTTGATAAACTTACTTTGGAGGGAGATGTAAATTACGCTGGGGTACAAAATGATTCCAGAAGAATAGATGGACGAATTTTAGTGATAGCGGTTCCATATTATGATGTTAGTCAAAGAATTTATGAGTCAGATAAAGCAACCGAAAAGTTGGTTATGAAGGAGATTGATAAATTAAAAAATGGTGAAATTGATGAATGGCTATTTAATTCAGTGAAACAAAATATGCTTGAAGAGTATAAACTTATTTATGAAACACCTTCGAATAAAGTGAGTATTTTGTCTCATTTGTTTTCGTACAATTTGCCGGATGAATATTTGGATAAAGAGAAAAGTGTTGTTGAAAAGCTTACATTAGAGGAAGTTCAGCGAGTAGCAAAACAATATTTTCGCGGAGATCATGTGACAGTTTCAATAGATGAAGGAAAACCAAAAAAGAATAAAATAAAAAAACCGGAAATTAAGCCTATTAATCAGCCTGCAACTGAAATTTCTGAATATGCAAAGTACATTAAGTCTATTCCTGTAGCAGAACCTGTTGAGGTGTATAACGATATGAGTTCGACAGATGTTGTTGATTTATATCCGGGAGTGAAGTTGCACTATACAAAAAATCCGTTGAACGATATCTTTACACTCACATTGAAATATGGAGTGGGGACTAAAAAAATGCCGAAGTTGGAATATGCTGTACCTTTGATGAATTATGCAGGTATTATGCCGATGGATAAAGCTAGTGAGGTGAGAAAACAGTATAGTGAATTTGGAGCTCGTTGTTCGTATCAGGTAGATGATAGCTATTTCTATATTTCACTGTTGGGAAAAGAGGATAAAGTAGCAGAAACATGTCGGTTGATGACTAAGCAGATTCTGCTTCCGAAACTTGATGATAAGCAGTTGGATCAAGTGAAAGGGTCTGAAATTAGTCAACGATTGTCTATTGAACCTGAAGATATCGGAGTTCAGTCAAAAGCATTGTTAGATTATGCTTTGTATAAAGATAGTTCGGAATATATTGACCGGATGTCTTTGACAGACATATATAACTTGAAAATTTCTGAACTTACCGGCGAAATTATCAGAGCGACTAATTATGAGTTGAATATTTATTATGTTGGACAAAAAGATTTGAATGATGTTGAACAAATTCTGAAAGAAAATCTTCCGTTAAAAGAAGGTTTTGCTAAGTCAATGTCCCCAATTGTTGAACAAAGAATTACATACGACAAGCCGGTCATTTACTTTCTGCCGAATAATGATGCCCAGCAGGCGAAAATTTATTTTTATATTAACGGACAGAATTATACAATTCAGGATGATGTGAAATATAGAGCTTTTTATCAATATTTCAGTGGAGGATTCAATGGTCTTGTGATGAATGAAATCAGAGAAAAAAATTCGATGGCTTATACTAGCTATGGGGCAATGGTTACTCCTCCTATTCAAAATAAGAAATCATATTTTATTGGTTATATAGGTACTCAGGGAGACAAGGCTGCTGATGCGATAAAGTTATATTTGAATTTGTTGAAGGATATGCCTCTTTATCCGGATCGTATCAGTGATATTAAAAACTATATGAAACAAACATATCTGGCTGTAAAACCATCTTTTAGAAATCAAGCTATGGTATATAGTAACTGGAGCCAGTTAGGGTATAATGATGATCCTGCCAAAATAAATATCCCTTTGATTGATAAATTAAATTTTGAAGATATTGTCGATTTTTACAATCAGAATATAAAAGAGAAACCCGTTTGTATTATTATTACAGGAGATCCTAATGCTGTTGATCTGAAAAAAATTAAGGAAATTGGTAAGGTTACAAAACTTAATTCAAAGAAGATATTTAGTAATATAGAATAATGTTCTTTTGTAATGCAATAATGACAGGCAGTATATTGATAGGATAACTGCCTGTTTTATTTGTTGAATAAATGAAATTTTTGTTTAGCGGGTGGGATCGCTTTATTGTACATATAATCAGCTGTCTATCCTGTTGTGTGTACATTGAGGATTAAAATTATAAAGTTTTATTTGGTTTGTAGGGTAAAAAACAGTATCTTTGCACTCGCAAAACAGAAATAACGCATTTAAAATATATCGCGGAGTGGAGCAGTGGTAGCTCGTTGGGCTCATAACCCAAAGGTCGTTCGTTCGAGTCGAGCCTCCGCAACAAAGGAAAGAGAGAGAATGAAATGAACATTCTCTCTCTTTCTTTTTAGCAATTTTAGTTGTTTACATTGATCCATTTATTGGATCAATGTAAAAAGGGATCAATGTAAAAAGGGATCAATGTAAAAAGCAGGTGGAGTAAAAATTATTATGCGAAAAGATTAGCCAGTCTAAATATAAAGAATGGTATGTCTTTTACTCCTCTAAATTGAGCTCTAAAAGCGGATCAAGTCAAAAAGTTGGGGGGAATAAAAATTTAAGCATATATTTTTGATAGTCTAAAAAGGAAAAAAGGAATATCTCTCACTCCTCTGAATTGAGCTCTAAAAGCTTTAATTTTAGCATTAAAA
>JAQVAV010000024.1 GCA_028690665.1 Paludibacter sp. | reverse complement strand
GGTAGGATTTTGTCTTTTTTCTGTCGAAATGCCAAAGGTTATGACAAAGAAAAAACCCTACAAATCGCTGAATTTGTAGGGTTTAACCGACTTTTGTCGCTAATTGTCTTAGCTGTCTGGCGGAGAGTGAGGGATTCGAACCCCCGGTACAGTTACCCGTACACCGCATTTCGAGTGCGGCCCGATCGACCACTCCGGCAACTTTCCAGTAAAATCGGAGAGCAAAAATACAATTTTCTTTTCGATAAAGACAATGATTTTAGAAATATAATTCATACAGTTTAAACATCATAGACATGCAAAATGCATTTAACTCTTTACGGAAATTTATCCAACCGGAAAATATCAAAAAGTATTCAAAAAAAATCAGATTATGCACAAACTAAATATTACACCTGACTAATTTTGATTTCGAAAAAAACGCAATATCACAATTTCAATAATCAAACAAAATCGGTCATGAAATACTCAAAGCTACTTCTAATCATAATTTTACAATGTCTTATCAACTTAAATTTGTCGCATGCGGACGAACCTTATTCGAAAAGGATGGCCAACTCACAAATGACCCGAAGCGGAAGTCTCACAACATGGGATTATCCCAATGGATTGTTTGTAGAATCTATTCTGAAGGTTTATAACAAATATGGTGATATTAAGTACTATAACTATGCTTTAGATTATGCCAATTCGGTCATAAACCCAACATCCGGAAAAATCGGCTCCGGATATAGTTTCAGTGCTTACACTCTTGACAACCTGAACCCGGGTATGTTCTTGCTGCAAATATATGAAACAGAAAAAAACAACCAATATAAAACTGCATTAGATACTCTCCGGAAGCAAATCAGCAAACAACCCAGAACCAATTACAGTCCGGCAGGCGGATTTTGGCATAAAAAAACTTACCCACATCAAATGTGGTTAGATGGCTTATACATGGGATGCAGATTTTATGCGGCTTACGAAAAGGCATTTGACAATGGGACTAATTACGATGATATTGTCAATCAGTTTGTGCTCATTCACAGTAAAACATACGACCCTGACTACCAACTAAATTATCATGCGTGGTCCGCTTTGCCTACAGATGCCAATTCTTTTTGGGCTAATCAGTCGGAACCTTTTCCGGGTTGTTCGAAAGAATTCTGGGCTCGCGGATTAGGTTGGTATGCCGCAGCATTGCTAGATGTTCTTGAAATTTTGCCTGACAATTATTCTCGCCGGCAGGAACTGGTTGACATATTTAATCAGGTTGTTGCCGGCATTAAACGATGGCAGAATGAAACGACCGGCTGCTGGTACCAATTATTACGCTACGATGGAACTTTAACCTCAAACGGGACCCACAATTATATTGAAGCCTCATCATCGTGTATGTACACTTATGTTCTTCTAAAAGCGATACGTCTGGGGCTAATTTCGAGAACGGATTATATGCCTGTTGCTGAAAAAGCCTATCAGGGACTAATTGATAATTTTATAAGCGAAGATAAGTCCGGAAACTTATCATTGAATAATATTTGCAAATCAGCCGGTCTTGGTCCTGCATCCAATATATCCAGAGATGGCTCTATTAATTATTACCTGAATGGCAGTGATGCTGGTCAAATTGTATCAAACGACCTGAAGGGTGTAGGGCCTTTTATTATGGCAAGCATTGAGTATGAACAGCTTAATCAAACAACCAGTTTACCATATAATTATTCCAACGAAAACAAATATAATATCCGTATCCAAAACAATCACATAAATATTAATTCTCCAGAACCAATTCTGAATGATATAACAGTTCTGAATACTGTTGGGGAAATAATCGTCCACCACTCAGGCAAAAATGCTTACGAAATGAATATTCCCTGTAAAAAAGGCATTTATTTTCTATTGATAAACAAAGATTCCAGAATAAAAATAATTATCTGATTAGTATCAAATGCACGGATCTTTGATTGTCACATTTCTTATAAGCTACGTAAAAAGAATCCAAGAGGCATCAGAGTAGTCGGATTGCCTCCTGATAATTCAATTTTTTATTTTAAACCATTGATCCAATCTGCGATAGTTGTCAGTGCCGAAGGGGAAATTGTTTGTTCAATGCCGGCATATTCATTGGGTGAGCCAGTCTTACATTCCTGGAACAAGTGGTTCAAACCGGACATTTCCTTAATTACGAAATTTTTATTGTGTGCTTTTGTCAGGGCGTCTTCTATTGCTTTCAGATTTACCTGAGCAGGAACTTGTAAATCTTTACTTCCGTTGATAGCCAGTACAGGACATTTTACTTTTTCAAGGACAGGAACAGGGTTGTATTTTAAAAAATATAAAAACCACGGACTGGTTATTTGCTTCATCTGTGCATCGACAAGCTCTTCCATGTTCATGCTTGTTCCTTCCTGTTTCATTAGCTCAGGATGTTTAGCAATTTCGTCAAGAATATATTTTTTGATGTCATTTTTCAGACTGTCAGTATTTTGGTTCTTGTCAATCATATCGAAAATATGCTGATTCATTGCATGAGCGGCTTCAAGATCGTCCTGATTCACACCATTGGCTTTGCCGACAAGTTCCTGTTGCAGCAGTATTATGTCGCTGCCTTTAATGCCCGGACCTGCCATGAGGACAATAAATCCGATGTTTTTATTATGGGCTGCAACCATAGGTGCAATCAACCCGCCTTCGCTGTGACCAATCAGTCCGATTTTTTTCTTATCCACTTCTTTTCGGGTTTGCAAATAAGCAACAGCAGCTTCTACATCTGTTGCAAAGTCCGGTGTTGTAGCTGTCTGAAAGTTTCCGGAAGACTTGAAGCAGCCTCTGTCATCAAACCGCAACACAGCTATGCCATGCCGGGTCAGATAATCCGATAAAACAAGGAAGGGTTTATGTCCCAATAATTCTTCATCGCGGTTTTGCGGCCCGCTTCCTGTTATCAACACAACTGTTTTGAATGTACCTTCGGTTTTTGGGAACGTAAATGTTCCGGCCAGCGTGGTACCAGCTTGTTTATTTTCGAAAGTAACATCTTCTGAATTATACGGATAAGGTTTAACCGGATCCTGGGCTTTGGGTTTACTTTCCGGTACCGGTACCGCTTCATGGGTCATTTCTAAAGGAAGCTTTAAACCTCCTTGTTTAAATTCGCCCGAAAGTTTATCGGGTTCGATCAGACGAGCAGTATAAACAATACCGACAGCCTGATATTCGATAGTAAGCGTATCATCGGTATATGTAACAGATGACATTGGAATGTCTTTAGCTCCCTGATCAGGACTGTCCATAGTAGCACTGAAAACCTGATTTTCCTGTTTGACATGAAATACCAGCCTCAGGTTCATTCCCTGGACTGACAAAACTCCATTCCAATCCCCGGTAATATTCTGGGCATTAGTCAGAAAAACTCCCTGCAAAAGCAAGAAAACAAATAATAGTTTTTTCATTTTTTATTTTTTTTAAGTTTTACACTTTATTTTGTAATTATCTTGTAAAGTTTTTGAGCATGTTCAACTGCTTTAGCTGCAATTATTTCATGGTTTGAATCTATACCGGGGATATTCGGCATACCGAAACAGACTATAGGTTCAAGGAACTGAGTACCAATCAGATTCGAAGTCTGAATTAATGGTCTTAGTAAATCTGTAATTTGATAATGGTTTCTCCCGGATTCGGAATATGCATCTTCCGGCCCCCCGGTTGTCAATGAAAGAAGGAGCTTTTTTCCATGTAATTTATTCCCGATTTTTCCGTAAGCAAAACCATATTCCAAAACTGTATCTATCCACAATTTTAATATGGCCGGTACGCTATACCAGAAAAACGGAAATTGCAGAACAATTATATCTGCATTTAACAATGCTTTCTGCTCAGCTTTTTTATCTATTTTATAATCAGGATAGAGCTTCGCTAAACTTCTGAGTTCAATGTCGGAACTACAATTATTTTCATCAGCTAATAAAAGTACTGTGTTAATAATTGTTTTATTTGAAACAGAATGATCTAAATCAGGATGACCATTGATAATTAATATTTTAAGCATAATCTTTTATTCCGTTATTGTTGATTACTCTTGTAACTAACTACCGGAAAAACGCATAAATCAAAATCTTTGATAAAACTTCAGCTACAATGACGGCTACAATGAAAACAACTTTCAGCTTCATGCCTTTAACATCACAGGAAACTTTCAATGCATTGTACATCAAAGCTATATACCATACGAGAACCGGTAATGACAATATCATAACAAGTACAAAACCAATGTTGTTGAAAACAGACAGCGGATTGTGTAAAATCTCATTTAGGTCAGGCGATTTTACAAACAACGAAAACACGGCAAGGAGTAAATAGGGAATTCTCGAAAATGTCATTGTTCCCAAAATATCAATCAGTCTGAAACTTTTTGAAATAATAAAACCAGACAGGGACATGACCACCGTAATACTGAATATGTCTATAGCAAGTATTCCGAATAATTTTAATAATGAATAATTTTCACCTCCATAATGAAAATCAATTACGCCATCGAAGTAGGTACCATTGACCGAGCCTATCCATACACTCAGGACAGAAATTACAAATCCGGCAGCAAATGCCTGCCAGCCTGCGATACGTATAAACGGATTAACAAGCAGGCCCCAAATACTATTTGTTTTCATAATTTTCTATTTTAGCAATAATATCATTCAACATATTTCTAACTGTAGGATAACTGAGTTTCAGTTCCGAAGCCATATTTTTAAGGCTTCCGCTGTTTTTTACAAAGCGCAGAATAAACTGCTGATCATTATCGCTCAAAAGAGCCAATGCCGGTAAATCGTAGGAACCGGTTACTTCGGTTTGACAAGATTCACATTTTAAACATTTTACTTTAAGTTGTGCGTGACAACTCGGGCAATAGGTTGGTAACATATTATTAAACTATTTTGCTACAAAAATAATATTATATTTACAAATATTGAATTATAAATAAATAATATTTAGTTTTAGTTTAATATAATTTAAATATCAGATAAAATATAACATAAAAAAAGCTACCCGAAAGTAGCTTTGATAAAATAAAATGAATTTTATTTATGGTTGAAAGAATCGTTGAAAAACAATAATATTTTCGTAACCTTCGGAAGTTTTAATCCAGTTTTTCAGAATTCCGTTGGCTTCGTACTGTTCTTTTTCAAACAAACGACGGCTGGCTGTATTTTTTTCGGAAATATGGCAATAGAGTTGATGTAATTTCAAAAAGCCAAAAACATAATCTTCGGTGAGGTGAAGCGCCTCTTTTGCAAAACCTTTTCCCTGCCAGACTTTGTCTACAAAAAGCCCGAGAGCAATGCGTCCGTTATAGAGATCCAAATCAAACAAATCGACGGTTCCTACAGTCTTGCCTTCGGCTTTTTCCTGAATCATGAGCCGGAGCTGACCCGATTCATAAATATTTTGGTCGACCTGACTGATATATTGTTTCAAAGCAAAACGGGAGTATGGCTGACGCGTATTTCCTACAGACCATAACTCAGGTTTGTTTTCCCAATCGTAAAGTAAATCCAGATCCTCCGGTTCTACTGCACGCAGCTTTATTTTTTCGTTTTCGAGATACAATTTATTGTTATTTATTTTCCCAATAAATTTCCAAAAAATCCTTTCTTTTTGGGAGGCTGATTATAATTGTTATGTATGTCTGCCGAAGCCGGTTCAAAATATTTACCGGAAGCAATCATTTGATAAATAACACCCCAGTCAGGAAGCCCTCCAAGATTCCGGTCATCGATAAACAAATCAACTTTGAGTTTACGTGGCTCCATTTCACGTTCATTCGGTTCTGGATAATTTGAATTTACGGCATAAAATTCAAGGCCTTTACTCCGGCAATATTCAATCGCTTCGTCGAGTTCCCTACCTTCCCGTACAGTCCATAAAATAAGTATCGTCTGAAAATCATTCTGGAGTTTTTTCAGGGTATCAATAGCAAACGGAATTTCACGCCCGATTCTCGGATATTCGTGAGTTACAATTGTTCCATCAAAGTCTACGGCAATAGTTAGCATAAAAAGTGGTTTAATGAAAAATGAATAGCTGTTTTATCAATCGTTATTCTCGTCCAATTTCAGTTCTGTAATTAGCTTTACTTTTGTCGGTTTACAGAAAAACAATGCAATTGCAGATATTCCGGCACAAAACAACATTGACTGACTTTTCATTAGGTAATAAAATATCACACCGAGTACCAGTCCGGTACCAATAACGGCAATACGTAAAATTGCACCCCGGGTATATTTTTGTAATTTTTCTTCTTCTGTTTTTATCTGCGCCCATTTTTTTGTTTTGCGATGAAACAATGCCAGTGCGACAGGAACCGAACCGATAATCAGGATAATCAAAACCGATTGTATTGTTACGCCGATGCCGGACAACGGATTTATATAATAACCGTGTTTCAGAATATAGAATCCAAGCAACGCTGCAACAATAGCAGCCACGTAAACAGCATAATATACCGCTGAAAGTTTTGTGAGTATTTTTCTCATTTATATTGTTTGAAATAATTATTTGAATGAATTTGTGAATTCAACCCGGTTCAGAATTGACCGGCCTAAGGTTACTTCATCGGCATACTCAAGTTCATCTCCAATGGCTATTCCTCTGGCAATAGTTGTAATTTTCACATTAAACGGAGCCAGTTTTCTAAAAATATAAAAATTTGTGGTGTCACCTTCCATAGTCGTACTCAAAGCCAGTATAACCTCTTTAACTCCTCCTGCTTCAACACGCTTCACAAGACTCTCAATTTCCAGATCGTTTGGGCCAATCCCGTCCATAGGCGAAATAATTCCTCCCAAAACGTGATAAAGTCCGCGAAACTGCTGCGTATTTTCAATGGACATAACGTCCTTTATATTTTCGACCACACAGACAGTCTCGTTATCGCGCGAAGGATGGCTGCATATATTACAAATTTCCGTATCCGATATGTTATGACAAACTTTACAGTAAACAATGTCTTTTCTCAGATTGATTATTGCATTGCCAAAAGCTTCGACTTCACTCTCCGATTGTTTCAGTAAATGCAACACTAATCGCAATGCTGTTTTACGTCCTATGCCAGGGAGTTTTGAAAATTCCTGAACGGCATTCTCTAATAAACCCGAAGAAAATTGTTGCTGGCTCATTTGTTTTGTCCGGAAAATCTGAAATTAATACACAACCTTTAGAAACTGAACGCAAATTTAAAAAAAATATCCGGTTTCAGCTATCTGATTAACGAATCAGGAAGATTACCGTGTTTTTAGTAATTTTGCAACAAGTCAACAATTAAAATGTATGTCCGGTTCACTCACGATTGCAATAATTGCATTGTATTTCAGTCTTTTGATGGTTATATCTTACTTTACCGGTCGGGAAAGTACGGATAATGACAGTTTTTTCCTCGGGAACCGGAAATCTCCGTGGTGGATTGTGGCCATTGGTATGGTGGGTTCGTCCATCTCCGGCGTGAGTTTTATTTCGGTACCGGGCATGGTCGGTAAAATCGATTTTACGTACATGCAGACTGTTTTCGGGTTTTTTTTCGGCTATGTGGTAATTGCCAACATTTTACTACCGCTCTATTACAAGCTTAATCTTACGTCCATTTACACCTATCTTGAACAGCGCTTTGGCAAAAACGCCTATAAAACAGGAGCCTCTTTCTTCCTGCTTTCGAAAACAATCGGCGCAGCAGCACGGCTTTATATCGTAGCTCTTATTCTTCAGACTGTGGTCTTTGATACGTGGCATGTTCCATTCGCCCTGACTGTATTGGTTACCATTCTTCTTATCTGGATTTACACTTTTCGCAGCGGAATCAAAACTATCGTATGGACAGATACGTTGCAAACGCTTGTTATGATTTCGGCACTTGTGCTGCTGGTTTATGAAGTGGCAGTACGCCTGAACATAACGGGAATTCCTGATATGTTTGATAAAATATCTGCCGGGGGACATTATCGTATTTTTGAATTTACAGACTGGCATTCCAGACAAAATTTTTTCAAACAATTTTTCAGCGGAATTTTTATTGCCATAGTAATGACCGGATTAGATCAGGATATGATGCAAAAAAACCTATCGTGCAAAAGCTTAAAAGATGCTCAGAAAAACATGTATTGGTATGGCGCTTCCTTCATTCCTGTCAACTTTTTGTTTCTGTCTTTAGGAGCAATGCTATTGCTTTTAGCTCAGCAAATGAATATCACGTTGCCGGCACAGGGTGATGAAGTTTTACCCCTATTTGCAACCACTTATTTAGGCAATACAGTTTACATTTTGTTTGTTGTAGGTATTATTGCTGCCGCATTTTCGAGCGCCGATTCCGCGTTGGCAGCCCTGACAACTTCCGTGTCGGTAGATTTGCTTGACGTCGAGCATAAAAGTAAAACTGCCGCCCGAAAAACCCGTATATATACACATATTATTATTTCGATAGCTTTTGTAGCTATTATTTTACTTTTCAGAGCCATTAACGACAAAAGTGTCATAGATGCAATTTACACAATTGCTTCGTATACCTACGGGCCGTTGCTGGGCATGTTTGCGTTTGGACTTTTTAATAAGAAAAACGTAAATGACAAATATATTCCTTATATTGCCGTTGCTTCGCCCGTAATTTGCGGGATACTCGATACCGTAAGCAAAAACTACTGGGGATATACTTTTGGTTATGAATTATTGATGTTTAACGGTTTGATAACTTTTACAGGTATGTATTTTTCAACTAAAAAATAATTTTAATAAATATGGAAATAAAGTCCGCTGAGTTTGTTATCAGCAACACCGATTATAAAAAATGTCCTGACAGCAAACTACCCGAATATGCGTTTATCGGTCGTTCCAACGTTGGTAAATCATCTTTAATCAATATGCTGTGCAATCGAAAGGGGTTGGCAATGACATCTTCCAAACCGGGAAAGACCTTGTTGATCAATCATTTTCTGATCAATAAAGAATGGCACTTAGTCGACTTACCGGGTTACGGATATGCTTCTGCCGGGAAACAGACTCGCGAAAAGCTGAAACAGATTATCGAAAATTATATTCTTTTCAGGGAACAGCTGACCTGCCTGTTTTTGTTGATTGATTCCAGACACGAACCTCAACAAATTGATTTAGATTTTATGGAATGGCTCGGAGTAAGCGGAGTACCTTTCTCCATAGTTTTTACAAAGCTGGATAAACTCCCGAACTCAAAAGCAAAACAAAATCTCGCGGCTTATCAGGAAAAACTGTATGAAAAATGGGAAGAACTTCCTCCTATTTTTGCAACATCTTCCGAAAAAGGGGCAGGCAAAGAAGAACTTCTGAACTATATTGAAAGCATTAACAAGACACTTTAAAATTAAAGCTTCAGATATATTTTATTCAACAAACATATAGTTTATTCAGAAAAGCATTATCTTTGACTCAATTATTCAAATTAATTAAAAACAGATTATCCAATGAAATCACAGGAAGACGATTTGCTGGTTTATGATGAAGACGAGGCCGTAAAATTCATTTTGAATTATTTACCGAAAAATTCAAAAATCGATGACACAAAGATTGAATATGTTTTGGACGTTGTGTACGACTACTATGACGAAAATGGTTTGATAGAAGAAGACTCGACAGAGGAAGCAAGCATTGACGAAGAAGACATGTTCAATTATATTACAAAATGTGCCAAAAAAGAAAAAATGGATCTTTCGGAAGATGATATTCAAATGATTCTTGATGGCGAATATGAATATGGAAAGTCCATTGGAATTTATAACGAAGAATAAATTCTGAATTACAACTTATCAAATAATCAACATGTCACTGTACATGTTGATTATTTTCGTCTAAAGAAGAATTTATTTTCAGTGATTAGTTGTTAGTTCATAAAGTTTATCGGTTTATTAGTGTATGAATTCTCTCATTTTAAGGGATGTACGCAGGCCTGCATTGGTTTCTGATTAATGCATTACTATATGTCTAACATTTTGGCTCTTGACTCATAAACCTCGAACGAGAAACAAAAAATTATAAATTTATTTTTTAATGAAAGCTTCAGTTGTTATTTTAAACTGGAATGGCGAAAAATTTTTAAAGCAGTTCTTACCTTTTTTGTTGAATTATACCAAGCGGGATGATGTTGAAATTGTGGTAGCTGATAACGCATCCACGGATGGCTCGATAGCTTTGCTTGAATCGGAATTTAGTCAGGTAAGAATTATCAGGTTGGATAAAAACTACGGTTTTGCAGGAGGATATAATAAAGCATTGGCTCAGATTGAGGCAGAATATTTTGTATTGTTGAATTCAGATGTTGAAGTAAGCGAGGGATGGCTTGATACAATGCTTGATTATATGGAGGCAAACAAAGATGTGGTTGCCTGTCAGCCTAAAATTCGTTCGTTTCACAGACGGAATTATTTTGAACATGCCGGAGCTGCAGGTGGTTATTTAGACTTTTTGGGATTTCCTTTTTGCCGAGGCCGGGTTTTGGGAGTGGTAGAAGAAGACAATGGCCAGTATGATGAAATAGCTGATATTTTTTGGGCTACCGGTGCCTGCATGGTAATTCGTGCGGAAATCTATAACAAAGTCGGAGGATTGGATGATGACTTTTTTGCTCACATGGAAGAAATTGACCTTTGCTGGCGTTTGAATGCCCGCGGATACCGCTTAGTGTGTATACCTCAAAGTGTGGTTTATCATATCGGAGGCGGGACGCTGAATTCAGAAAATCCCCATAAAACATATCTGAATTACCGGAACAACCTTATAATGCTTTATAAAAATTTACCACAAAAAGTACTCAATGAAATAATGTCTGCACGCCGGTATTTTGATTATATTGCAGCTCTCCAGCTTTTCGTGACCGGAAAATTCGCCAACGCCAAAAGCGTATGGAGAGCACGTCAGGATTTTCTGAAAATGCAGGGCAACTTCGATGAAAAAAGGCAGGAAAATATCCTTTATGCAACACGAACCGAGTGCCCCACATTATATCAGAAAAGTATCGTGGTGGAATATTATCTGAAAGCTAAAAAAACTTACACTAAATTAATGTCACAGATATGATAAGGTTTATATAAGTTCAAAGGCAATCGCACAAAATATGTGTAATTGTAACTTATATTACGGAGCATCATTCATCCTTTAAAATAATTTCAGAAGTAACTTTAATGGCTTTCTTGTAAAGAGCCTCCACTCCACAATATGTTTCTTCCGACATGCGCACTGCTTTCTGAACTTTGTCTATGGGAAGATTTTTACCTGTAAATGTATAAATAACGTGCATTTGGGTATATTGCTTTGGATGTTCATCGCTGACATCTCCCTGCACTTCAATTTCTACATTTTTGAAATCGACACGCATTTTTTTAAGGATAGAAACAACATCCATACCCGTACAGCCACTTAGAGCAACCAATTGAAGCGTCTTCGGACCCGGTCCTGAATTTTGACCTCCGCTGTTTACCGGAGCATCCATTGTTATTTTATGACCGTTAACATCAGCTTCGAATGCTAAACCGCCTTTCCAGCTTGTTTTAATTGAATGTTTATCTGACATAAGTTTTATGTTTTTATTAAAAAGGTTTGTATTTTTCTAACAGCATAAAATGAACATTGTTTAAAATGAAATCTGTTTTTTCTATTAAATAAGAATAATTACTGCAAACAGACTGAAAACAAAACCTTATTTTTGTAAGAAAATACAATGTTATGACACAAATTAAAGATAGAATAGCAGCGCTCAGAACTGCTATGCAAGAAGCCGGAGTATCGGCTTATATTGTTCCCGGAACCGATCCTCATGCCAGCGAATATATTGCCGATCATTGGAAAGACCGCGTCTGGATTTCCGGATTTACCGGTTCGGCTGGTACAGTTGCTTTTACGCTACAAAAAGGAGGCCTCTGGACTGACTCAAGATATTTTTTACAAGCGGCAGATCAGCTGAAAGACACAGGCATTAACCTAATGAAACTCGGAATGCCGGAAACACCGGACATTGCTTCATGGATAATTTCAGAACTGAAAACCGGAAATAAAGTCGGAGTAAATCCTCAAATGTTTTCGATAAATGCTTATGCCGCGATGAAAGCTCATTTTCAGAAAGCCGGCATAGAACTGGTATCAACAGATCTGATGGATAAAATCTGGTCAGACCGCCCTGCCCTGCCCAAAGATAAACTTTTTGTTTATGATAAAAGTTATGCCGGAAAATCAGCGGCTGAGAAGCTGATGGCACTCCGGGCCGAAATGAAAAAAATGAATGCCAATGCATTCGTTCTTTCAGTTCTTGATGATATTGCATGGTTGTTTAATATACGGGGAACAGATGTAAGTTACAATCCGGTAGTTACCTCTTTTGCCTTAGTCGATGCCAATAAGGCAATGCTATTTGTTGATCCAGAAAAAGTTGAGAAAAAGGATCTTGCTTATTTTAAATCAGAAAATATTGAGCTTGCTGCTTACGACGAAATATATGCTACTTTAAATAAAATTCCGGTAGGACAAGCTATTCTTATCGATGGCAGTAAACTAAATCAATCGTTATACGAAGCAATCACTCCGGGTTGTGTATTTGTAAATACACTATCGCCTGTAACCCATTTCAAAAGCATTAAAAATGAAACAGAAATAGACGGATTCCGACGTGCCATGGTAAAAGACGGCGTTGCATTGGTACAATTTTTCAAATGGCTTGAAGAAAATGTTGGTTCCGGTAACGTAAACGAAGTTAGTTTAGATGAAAAATTATCAGAATTCCGTAGCAAACAAAAAGGATTTATGGGTGCCAGTTTTGGTTCAATAGCCGGATACGGGCCTCATGGAGCTATCGTTCATTATAGTGCGACACATGAATCTGCGTCAACGCTCAAACCGGAAGGAATTTTTCTACTTGATTCAGGCGGACAGTATATTGATGGAACTACCGATATTACCCGTACCATCTCGCTCGGAAATCCGACAGACAATCAAAAAAAGGATTTCACCCTTGTATTGAAAGGACATATTGCACTATCGAGGGCAGTATTCCCCGCAGGAACCCGTGGTAGCCAAATTGACATGCTGGCGCGTAAAGCCCTTTGGGAAAACGGGTTGAACTATGGTCACGGAACAGGTCATGGTATAGGTCACTTTCTGAATGTGCATGAAGGGCCTCAAAGCATCAGAGCCGAAGAAAACCCGGTGACTCTGAAAGCAGGAATGGTTATAAGCAACGAACCCGGGCTGTATCGAAGTGGCGAATATGGAATTCGGACAGAAAATCTGGTGTTGGTTGTGCCTGCCATTGAAAATGAATTTGGAAGTTTCCTCCAGTTTGAAACACTGACACTCTTCCCAATTGACCAAAATCTGATGGATATTACACTTTTGGATAATGACGAAGAAATATGGATCGACAATTATCATCAAACTGTTTACGATCAGCTGTCTCCTTATTTAAACGAAGACGAAAAGAAATGGCTGAAATCAAAATGCAGCCCTTTATATGATTTGATATTTTAAATAAAATGGCAGATTTTAATCTGAATGAATCAATATTAGGTAAAGTTGCCGGACATCCTGACAAGTATGATGCCGGGCTTCTTTTCCGAATACCACGTTCCGAAAACAGGATTCGATATAATATTCAGGATAGCGCACTACCATTTTGCGGAACAGACACTTGGAATTGCTACGAGCTATCCTTCCTGACGGATAATGGGCTGCCGGTTTGCCGCGTTATGAAAATGATATACGATGCAGGCAATAAATATCTGGTTGAATCCAAATCGCTGAAACTTTATCTGAATTCGTTCAATATGGAACGCATGGGAAAAACAATTGCCGGTGCAACCCAAAGAATGACTACAATAATCAGAAAAGATCTGTCTGATTTACTTGAAACGGATGTCCAGATCGTATTATTCGATGGGACAGAAGATGAATTGCCGGCTTTTCCTGAATTGCAGCAGAAAAACCTGCTTGACCAGATTGATACAAACGCTTTGCAATCAATACCGTTTGAACACTTTTTAGAAACACCGGACTTACTCAAATTTAAAGCCGATTCCGAATTGCATACTTATGAATTCCGGACAGATCTCTTACGTTCCAATTGCCGTGTAACCAATCAACCGGACTGGGGAGACTTGTTTCTGAAAATCACTTGTAAAGCAGAGCTTGATTTATTATCTGTTGTTGCTTATTTGGTTTCATTCAGAAAGGAAAACCACTTTCATGAAGAAGTGGTTGAAATGATTTACAAACGTTTTTACGATCTATTAAAGCCTGAAAGTCTTATTGTAGCAGCCATGTACACCCGCAGAGGCGGAATTGATATTAATCCGGTCAGGTCAACAAAAAAAGAATTAATTAATGATGCATTTTTGTCCACGAAATATCGTTTAGAAAAAACACTCAGACAATAATCACATTATATCTGCATAACGACTATCAAACCAAACAAATTCCTTTATCTCCAAGCAAATTTGTCAAATAGTTTGCAAAAACGAAAAAAGAATGTATCTTTGCACCCGCAAATGCAAACAACAGCGGTTGTGGCGTAATTGGTAGCCGCGCCAGACTTAGGATCTGGTGCCGAGAGGCGTGGGGGTTCGAGTCCCTTCAGCCGCACAAAAAACCTTTCAGGAGTAAAACCTTGGAAGGTTTTTTCTTTACATACCACTATAAATAAGCATTTTAAGCAAACACTTCCCCTACTTATTTTATTCAATAAAAATATTACAAAGATGCTAATAAGGTGTAAGTGTTAATTAGCGATAAACCAAAACACCTTATTGAAGATCAATGTAAAAAATGTATAAGTAAAACCAGATATTCAATTAACACCTATTTATTTATATTTATGCAATATCGTCTGTTTTTTTAGCTACATTTGCACAATATTTTAAATTTTAACTCTATAATTATTTCATTCAAATTTAAAAATCAATGAGATATTCAAATGCAACATTAATTATTCTGTTCTTTATTTCAGCTTTAACAGGCAACCTGTATGCAAATTCCGTGGAAGCACAACCAACTGTTTTCTTTTACGAGGATTGTGGAAATTCTGCACCCAGTACATATCCCAGACCTGCACCCGGAGATTATACAGATTGGAATAATTACGGAGTCGGGAATATTACTTTTTCGGGAGATACTGATGTTCGCTCAACATCATACGACAACTCACATATTTGGTTTGCTGCAAATTATCCTAAAATATTTACTATAAGTGGTATAAATTCCGTGCAATATTCAGACATAAAGCTTTCATTCCGGGTAGTTTCAAACGAAATCGGAATTGACGCATCCGATTTTCTGGCAGTAAACTGTACGGATGCAGAAGAAACAAATTATCCGGTAACATTACCGGAAATTCCACTTGAAACTCAAAACAGTTGGGTAACAGTAAGCAATCTGGATAATATACCTTCTACAGGATCGTTAACTATCACTTTCACTACATCAGGAAGTAACACCTACGGATTCAGGTTGGATGACATAACCTTAACAGGGGTAAACAATTCTGTTTCAGAAGAGACTGCGGATTCTGTGGAATTTAAAATTACAACCTTCAACTCCGAGTGGCTTAGCTGCTCTCAATATAGCCCTGATGACGATGCTTTACAGATCAACAATATTGCAACATTAATTGCCAGTATGAACTCCGACGTTGTAGCCATGCAGGAAGTTGGAACGAGCGACACTTATGCTACCATTGATACTATCGTCAGCAGGTTAGGAAGCGATTGGGCTGGCAATATAGTACCTTATTATAATGAAAATTGCAGACAAAATCAGGGAATTATTTATAAAAAATCAAAAGTGCAACTTACAAACTCCTCTCTTGTTGAGGATGGAGGAAGTTATTACAACTGGTCAAGCGGACGTTATCCGGCTTTATACAATCTGAATTTAATCTTTGAAAACAGACTTATACCCATATCTTTGATTAATATTCATGCCAAAGCTTACAATGACGAAACCAGCTATAACCGGCGTAAAAATGCTTCTGAAGGTTTGAAATCGCTACTTGACGATGATTCTTATAACACAAAAAATATTGTTTTTTTGGGAGACTTTAATGATTACCTGACGGGAACACAATGTTCAAGTTGCTCTCCGGATGAATCCCCTTATAAAAACTTTATGGACGATACGGAAAACTATGAGGGACTTACAACGAATCTGATTGACAGTCATTATAACAGTCCGGTCATCGACAATATTATCATATCCAACGAATTGTTTGATAATTATGTAAAGAACAGTGTTTTCAGAGAAACAACGGCAACCGAAAGCATTGCAGACTATAGTAACACAACGTCCGATCACACACCGGTAAGCGCCTTATTCAAATTTGCAACCAGCAATGTTACAAAAAATTCTAAAATCAGTATAACTGATATATCCGTTTTTCCGAATCCGGCAAACAGATATTTACACATTCAAAGCAGTGAAAAGGTAAATAAAATAGAAATATATTCTGCTCCCGGAAACATCGTCCTCTCACAAACAGAAGTTACAAATATCAGAATATCGGATTTAGCTAAAGGAATTTATTTTGTAAAGATTTACTCTCCGGAAACTACAATAACGAAAAAAATTGTGAAAGAATAAGTTAAGTTCCATAATAAAGAGAAACAATAAAAACCGTTTTGACATTCGGGAAAGCCCCAGATAAAGTCAAAACGGTTTTTATTTAAAATACTTTTAAAAAATATAAATTTTTACTACTTAAATAATCTGAACCACGCTTTCACTTCATGTACCCGGCCAGCTTGTTCATAAGTCTGACATTTTAGTTCCAGCACATTAAAAGCATCTTCTATTTCTTCGGCATCAAATTTCAATCCCCGCGAAGTCATATATTCAAACAGTTCCGACTGCGTCTTATATTTGTAACAGGACTTTCTGAATTCGTTGTCACTGTCCACTTTAGATATAAAATTAATTGCATTTTGTACACTCATACTGGTTAATTTGTTCTTTAGTCAATTCATTAAACTAATCTGAGAAAACATAAAATATAATTTTAAGTCTATTCATCAGCCCCGTTTATCACTCTACAGTAAATCCGGAATTTTCTTTTCATCATCACAAGCCTCTGTGCTGCAGGTATTACATTCTCCACCACACACATCAGCTAATTCCATAGCAGCCTCATAGCTATATATATCCAATTGTTTTTCTGCATAGAAACGTATATTATCATCGAGTCCATTTCCTTTGGCCTTATAAACCTCAAAACCTTTATTCACAAGCACTTTCAATGCCATAGGATGAATCTGTCGGGTAATAATAACTGAAATCATCTTGGCCTCCAGCGCCGGCAATAAATCACCCATATTTGCGGCGAGGTCGGTGGTCTTTAACCAACTCCCAGACTTAGCATCAACATCATACAAACAAATGCTTCCGTTCACATTTAAACCGCCCGACAACACATTCCGGTTGACTTCGGTATCAATTATTGGAATGGCAACTTTCATAACTTCAATCCAAAAAAATTATAACTTTTTGGTCCAAAAAAACATTTTTGGATCACACTCATCAAACCCTAAATTCTTATAAAGCGATTGGGCAACCGTATTGTCCTCTCTTACTTCGAGGGTTACTTTACAATATTTTCTCTCCTGCGATATTTCTATCAATTTTTCCAAAAGAGCTTTACCAATACCTTTTCCACGAAACTCATTCAGTACAACAATATCATGAATATACAGATATGGTTTTACATTGAATGTGGAAAAATTCACAAAACAAGTAGCAAGTCCGACAACTTTACAATTCGTGATAGCAAACATAACTTCAGCTGTAGGATGATTAGCAAGTCCATCAACCAAACGCAATTGTTGCAACTTCGTTAATGCTGGTGCATCTCCCATCGGATCAGCCATATAGTGATTTGTAAGTTCAGCCAGAGCTGTCAAATGATCTGGATTTTCAAAATCACATGGTTCAAAATATAATTCAGTCATACTTATTTTTCTTTTTCCAGTCGGAGAGATTAAACCTTAAATCGTTTGGGGTCTATTTCATACTTTTTAATTCGGATACCCATGACTCTCTCTGTAATCCCAAGCTGTTCGGAGGCCTTTGCCATGTTTCCTTTTGTGGCAATCAGCGCATCAACAATGATCTGCTTCTCTATTTTACCCAAAATAATGTCAAGAGTCCCGCTCTGCATGGTTGATGTTCCGGCTGCAGTCTGAAGCGATGCAGGTAAATTATTGGCTCTTATAACATTATCTATTGACAAAATACAGGCTCGTTCAATACAGTTTTCCAACTCTCGAATATTTCCCGGCCAGTGATATACCATCAAAGTATCTATTGCCGAAGCGGTTATACGCTTAATATTTTTTCCGTGTCTTTTATTGAACTTATCAATAAAAAAATCAGTAAGAATCGGAATATCATTAATTCGTTCACGCAAAGCCGGAATATAAATCGGAAAAACATTTATCCGGTAATACAAATCTTCACGGAACTGACCATTTCTCATTTGCTCTTCTAAATTTCTGTTGGTGGCACATATAATACGGACATCAACTTTGATGGGTTTGGTACTTCCGATACGTTCAATTTCACGTTCCTGCAAAACACGCAATAGCTTCACTTGTGTCGAAGCCGGAATATCTCCAAATTCATCAAGAAAAATCGTACCTCCGTTAGCTGCCTCAAAACGCCCGATACGAGTAGTAGATGCTCCGGTAAAAGCCCCCTTCTCATGTCCGAAAAGTTCGCTTTCAATCAGACTTTCGGGCAAAGCCGCACAGTTTACCTTAATAAACGGCTTCGACTTTCGCAAACTATTAAAATGTATTGCATCCGCGACCAGCTCCTTTCCTACCCCGCTTTCTCCCCGTATAAGGACAGTGGCATCTGTTGCCGCAACACTTTCTATCAAAGCGAAGACTTCATTCATTTTGCTGGAATTTCCCTTTATCTTTTCAGGTAAAATTCTGGTTTTCAGCTCCCCTCTTAAACTCTGATTTTCAGCACGAAGTTGTTCCATTTCCTCAGCATACTCCTGCCGGCGCCGCATAGTACGCCCGATCATCGAACCAACTATCTTTAACAATCTGGTATCATAATCGAACGATGCAACACCTTTGTATACTTTATGGAAACTCAGGGTTCCGATAATTTCATCTTTATATCTGACGGGAGTACAAATAAATGAAACATCAACTCCATCAACCCGGGTAGGTGCATGTGTCAGATTTAGAAATTCATCCGATTCAGCAATTTTTTTAATCAAAAGGGTTTCTCCGGTATCTATAACTTTACCGATAACCCCATGACCAAACTGGTAAACTGCATTCTTTTTTTCTAATTTAGAAATACCATAGGTCCCTTCAATAACAATCGTTGAAGTTTCCCTATTTAATACAGTTACAATTATACGTTCGGCAGCCAAATGTTCCGCTAACAAACGAATAACCTCATCGAGATTAATCTCTCTGTTGCTCAACAAATAGCTGATTTCGAGCAATACTTCCAACTCTTTGGCTCCATAACAGTCTGGTGTATTGAACTTACAAAACGAATTCATGATCTGACTTTATAAATCTTTTTAATACCTCAATATATCTCAAAACATACTTATTGTTGCAAATATACTACTTTTAATTTCATTTACATATCAAACAACCTCATTTTTATACTTATTGATATTTCAAATCAACATATTTCTTTTTATAACATAAAAAACTATTATTTTTTCACCAAAGACACAATCCCCCTTTCAGACTTTCATTAATTAATAAATTTTGATGTACTTTTGCACCAATAAAATTCAGCAAAACCATCATAAATAATTACGGAATGATACTGAACTACATTTGGATTGCATTTATTCTCATTGCTTTTGTTGTAGCTGTTTTTCAAGTAATATTCTATGGCAACACCGATATATTCAACGAAATAATCCAATCGGCTTTCGGATCGGCAAAAACCGGATTTGAAATCTCACTTGGGTTGACAGGCGTACTGTCCATGTGGTTGGGTATTATGAAAATCGGAGAAAAAGGCGGAGTTATAAACACCTTTGCAAAATTAGTAGCTCCGTTTTTTTCAAAAATTTTACCGGATGTTCCTAAAGGGCATCCTGCTCTGGGAAGTATTTTTATGAACGTTTCTGCCAACATGCTGGGACTTGACAACGCCGCCACTCCCATGGGATTAAAAGCTATGAAAGAGCTACAAGAACTGAATCCGGATAAAGAAACTGCTTCTAACCCAATGATCATGTTTCTTGTTCTCAATACTGCGGGTTTATGCCTAATACCTATAAGTATCATGGTTTATCGGGCACAAATGGGCGCTGCGAATCCGGCTGACATATTTTTACCGATTCTGATTTCGACATTTATCGCGGCTCTCACTGGGCTAATAACAGTAGCTATTTACCAAAAAATCAATCTTTTTGATCGGACTATTTTGTTGACATTATTAGGATTAGGTGGAATAATTGGAGCTGCCATTTATTTTTTGAGCCAACTAAGTAAAGATCAAATTGCCCAATACTCTTCACTGACTGCAAATTTTATTCTGCTTTCCATAATTGTTTCTTTTATTATAATGGCTGTTATAAGAAAGGTTAACGTTTATGAGTCCTTTATCGAAGGAGCCAAAGAAGGGTTTCAGGTTGCAGTCGGGATTATCCCCTATCTTATTGCAATATTGGTTGCTATTGGTATTTTCAGGGCATCAGGCGCTCTCGATTTCCTGACTAACGGCATTAGCTGGTTAGTGGCCAAAGCAGGTTTAAATACCGACTTTGTGGGAGCTTTACCCACAGCTTTTATGAAACCGTTAAGCGGAAGCGGTGCGCGTGGAATGATGGTTGATACTATGAAAACAATGGGAGCCGATTCTTTTGTTGGCCGTCTTTCATGCATTATTCAGGGTTCGACTGATACCACGTTTTATATACTTGCCGTGTACTTTGGCTCTGTCGGTATTAAAAACACCCGCTATGCACTGGCGGCGGGACTTATTGCAGATTTTGCAGGAATTACAGCAGCCATTTTGCTGGGGTATCTTTTCTTTCATTAAAAAACAAAAAACATGATTCAATATATTACCGAAGAGGTTGCTTCTCCCAAATTTGACAAACGACGTACCAATAACTGGATTAAAGATGTGGCGCGGCTCCACGGACATAAAACCGGAGATATTGCTTACATTTTCTGCAACGATGAACGCATACTCGAAGTAAATCGTCAATATCTGCAACACGACTATTACACCGACATTATTACATTTGACTACAGCGATGAAAAAACAATTTCAGGAGACATTTTCATTAGTTTAGACACGGTAAAAAGTAATGCAGAAGAATTCGATATACCATTTTTGGATGAGTTGAACCGCATTTTAATACACGGAATTTTGCACCTTTGCGGACATGATGATAAAACTCCGGAACTTCGTATCCAAATGACTAATTTAGAAAACGAAGCTTTGGATTTACTAAAAAAACAATAACCTTTATTTAGTATTTTTCACTATAAACCACCAATTTCAGTAATAAATTCTCATTTTGCAATTTTTTGTTAAATAAGCCCATCTATCGTTGGGTATATCATAATGTTTGAAAGATAATCATTATTTTTGTTGCTGATTTTTCGGATGGAAGACAAAATTTAAAACTAAAAATGACGTTGAATATCTATTGAGTTGATAACAAAAAATTTTTATGAAAACCCATTTTGTAAGATTATTCACAGCTTTAGTTTTAGTTTTTTATTTTCCAATTTCGAATGCACAAGAAGAATATCATGCCGAGATTGGAATTGATGGAGGTATATCATATTATCTTGGAGATGCAAATTCAAAGTTATTTGCGAATCCTCAAATGACTTATGGATTTATATATCGTCAAAAATTTAGTCCGCGATTTGCGGCTCATTTAAACCTAAACACAACACGGGTGACTGGTTCAAAACTATTGTCAACAGGGAGTACTATTACATTTGACAACCCGGTACAGGCAATCGATATTTGTGGAGAGTTTAATTTTTTCAACTATGAAGATAAGGCTTACAAGCCTTTTAGTCATAAATATTCTACTTTTATTTTTGCCGGTATTGGAGCTATGTATTACGGGTATAATGGCGGCAATGATTTTATGTTCAGCTATCCTTTCGGCGTTGGATTTAAAATGATGTTAGGAAAGCGGTTCAATCTGAATTTAAAATGGACACACAGTTTGTTACTTACAGATCAGCTGGAAGGATTGAAAGTTTTAAATAATCCGGCAAATTTAAACGGATTCAATATATTCAATAATGATATTCTTTCGACCCTGACGGTTGGTTTGACATTCAACATTTGGAAAGAAAAATGTAACTGTTTGAGCTACTGACCATATAACAAAGAATAAAGAACTAAAACATATACATGTTAACTTATAAAGAACAACTCAACCCTGATCGTCTGCCGACTCATATAGCAATAATCATGGATGGTAACGGACGCTGGGCCAAAGAACGTGGTTACGAACGTATCTTTGGACATCAGAACGGAGTAACCTCTGTACGTGAAGTGACAGAAGCTGCAGCCGAAATAGGGCTCAAATTTCTTACCTTATATGCATTTTCCACTGAAAACTGGGGACGGCCTCAGGAAGAAGTTGGAGCTTTGATGGAACTCTTAGTCGACACAATTGAAAAAGAGACTCCGACCCTTAACAAAAATAACGTTCGTTTATTGGCAATCGGTGATATAAAAAGATTACCAGGAAATGCAGGAGAAAAGTTATTAGGTTGTATCAGGCAAACAGCCGGCAACACTGGTTTAAGTTTAGTTCTTGCATTAAGTTACTCAGCCCGTTGGGAAATTACCGATGCTATACGGCAAATAAGTGCAGACTTATGCGCCAGTAAAATTACGGAAAAAGATATAAACGACGATTTAGTTTCTTCTTACCTCACAACCAAAGGAATACCAGATCCTGATTTATTGATCCGTACCAGCGGAGAGCAACGAATCAGTAATTTTCTACTCTGGCAAATAGCTTATACCGAATTATATTTTACAGAGACTCACTGGCCCGATTTCAGAAAAGAGAATTTCTACGAAGCTATTTATAATTTTCAACAACGAGAACGTAGATTTGGTAAATAAAAACAATCTTTAATTGCATTCCGCCTCATCATATAATTTTATGCAACACAAAATTACTTTCATTCTTTTGTTTCTTGGTGTTTTCAGTTATTCTTCGTTTGCTCAGACAAATGAAAATGACTCAACAGCACTTCCTGTTATCGAATACAGCTCAACTGCTCCAAAATACGAAATTGCGGAAATATCCGTAACAGGGGCAAGCAATTATGAAGATTTCGTATTGATAGGGTTTTCCGGCCTTTCTGTAGGAGATGTTGTCAGTGTTCCTGGTGAAGCCATTACTAGTGCCGTAAAACGTTTCTGGAAACAAGGTCTGTTCTCTGACGTAAAAATCTATGCAACCAAAATAAAAGACGGAAAAGTATGGTTGAATATTGCTTTGAAGGAACGACCAAGAATCTCGGCAATAAATTATAACGGACTCAAGAAAGGAGAAAAAGAGGACTTAGAAAATAAACTGGGGCTGGTAGTCGGAAACCAAATCACCCCTAATATCTCAGACCGTGCCAAAAGCGTAATCGAAAAATACATGTCAGACAAGGGATTCCTGAATGTTGACGCACATGTATATCAAAAAGATGATCCGGCGAAATCGGGATATGTAATTGTTGATATTGATGTCGACAAAAAATTGAAAACCAAAGTTCATCAAATCATTGTCACAGGCAATCAGGCTCTGACATTCAACAAGATTAATAATGTTATGAAAAAAACAAATGATCATAACTGGAGAAACTTTTTCAGAACAAAAAAATTCGTACGTGAAGAATATGAAAAAGATAAAACGGCCCTGATTGATAAATACAACGAAATCGGATACAGGGATGCTTATATTAAAGCAGACAGTGTAGTGCCCTATGATGATAAAACGGTAAATGTATATATCACTGTAGATGAAGGAAAAAAATACTATTTCGGAAATATTAAATGGATTGGGAACACTGTTTATCCGTATGAATATCTGAATGCAGTGCTGAATATCAAAAAAGGAGATGTTTACAACCACAAACACTTAATGGAAAGACTTCAAACAGATGAAAATGATGCTGTAAGCAAACTTTATCAGGACAGAGGATATTTATTTTCTCAGATAGAACCAGTGGAAGTTCAGGTGAACGGAGATACTATCGACTTCGAAATGAGAGTATACGAAGGAAAACCAGCCACTATTAACCAAATTGGAATCAAAGGGAATACCCGTGTTTATGAACATATTGTTCGCAGGGAATTACGAACAAAGCCAGGACAACTTTACAGCCAATCCGACATTATGCGTTCTTTACGTGAATTGGCACAAATGGGACATTTCGATCAGGAAAAACTCAAACCAGACATCCAGCCTAATCAGGAAGATGGTACAGTAGATATTACTTATGAACTTGAAACAAAAGGTAGCGACCAGGTAGAGTTTTCGGCTGGTTGGGGATCAACAGGTATTGTAGGTAGTGTTGGACTTAAATTCAGCAATTTTGCGATTCAAAATTTATTCCGTCCTGAAACCTACCGTATTGTTCCTCAGGGCGAAGGGCAAACTTTTTCATTAAATGCCAAGACAAATGGTCAATCATACTCGTCGTTTAGCCTGTCGTTTCTTGAACCATGGCTTGGTGGAAAACGTCCGAATTCACTTTCAGTTTCAATTTATTACTCAACACAATCGACCATTAGCGATCGTTATTTAAGTAATTTGAATTCATATTACAGTTCATATTACAGTTACTACGGAAGCAATAGCTACGGAAACTCATCTTATTATGACAGTGAAATGGACCCGGACAAATACCTCCGTACTGCAGGTGCTTCCTTGGGTTATGGAAAAAGACTTAGCTGGCCGGATGACTATTTTACTTTTTACGGAGAATTATCCTATCAGCTGTTTATGCTTAAAGGATGGTACAAATCAATGTTTCCAATGACAGAAGGTAATTTTAACAATTTAAGTTTAAATCTGACTTTAAGCCGGAACTCAATTGACAACCCGATTTACACCCGTAGAGGATCGTCATTTTCTTTAGGATTAAAAATAACACCTCCATATTCAGCATTTAACAATAAAGATTATACCGATGAAGATATGACTGATCAGAAAAGATACAAATGGATTGAATATCACAAATGGTCGTTCGCCGCTAAAACATTCACCCCACTATCTGCAAATGACAAACTTGTTTTAATGGGTCGCGTAATGTTCTCGTATCTTGGACATTACAATGAAAATGTAAAATCTCCATTTGAAACATTCTACATGGGAGGTGATGGTATGTCTGCATATACAAGTTATGGTACCGACTACATTGCAATGCGTGGATATTCCAGCGGATCTCTTACTCCATATAATACAACGACTAGTTCATATTCTGGCTATCTCTACGACAAATTCACCATGGAGTTACGTTATCCTCTTTCACTCGAACAATCAGCAACAATTTATGCTCTTGCATTTGTGGAAGCCGGTAACTGCTTTAGTTCAATAAAAACATATAATCCATTTGATTTGAAACGTACTGCCGGTGTTGGTGTTCGTATATTCTTACCCATGTTTGGGATGATGGGTATTGACTGGGGATATGGATTTGACAAAGCTATTGATGGATCTGTTGGTGGAAGCAACTTCCACTTTGTACTTGGACAAGAATTGTAAAATTATTCTGGCAAAGATTTTGTATAATCTCAAAAAGTCACACATATTTTATTTTACATTTAATTAAATTCACGGAGGAAGAAATAAAAGTATTATATAATTCAACCTATAAATTATAGTGCAAAATTTGACCTCAAAAATTTTTCAATCAATGCAAAAAACACTTATAACACTTTGCCTTTTTGCCGGGATTACCACAGGAGTTTTTGCTCAAAAATATGCCATGGTGGATATGGAGTATATTATGAAAAACATTCCGGCTTATGAAACCGCTAATGAACAATTGAACCAGATTTCGAAAAAGTGGCAAAACGAAGTTGATGCTCAAATGCAGGAAGTACAGAAAATGTACAAAGACTATCAAACCGAGCTGGTTTTCCTTTCCGATGATATGAAAACTAAACGGGAAGAAGAAATTGTTGCTAAAGAAAAAGCAGCACAAGAACAAAAAAGGACTTATTTTGGTGCTAACGGAGAATTATTCAAAAAACGTCAAAGCTTAATGAAACCCATCCAGGATGAGATTTATACAGCTATTCAGGAAATTAGTAAAGAAAAAGATTATAGTATGATCATTGACAAAAGCTCCTCAATGAATATCATATATATTTCGCCTGATCTGGATATTAGTGACTTGGTACTTCAGAAATTGGGTTATTCAAAATAATTTTATAATTTTGCAGCTCTTAAAAAAAACAGATATTTAAACACATAAAAAACAATACATTAATCATGTTGAAAAAATTAGCATTAATAGTGCTTTGCGCACTTCCAATAGGTTTACTTTCTGCACAAGAAGTCAAACTTGGCCATATCAACTCTAAAGAAATCGTTTCCCTTATGCCGGAAATGGCTACCATTCAGAAAACAGTTGATGATCTTAGTAAGTCTTATGAAGATGAAATCATGAAAATGCGTGAAGAGTATAACGCAAAAATCAAAGAATTTCAGGATAAACAGGACAGTATGCCCGACGGAATAAAACAAGTACGTATGAGTGAAATCCAGGAAATTGAACAACGTATTACAAACTTTCAACAAACAGCTTATCAGGAGTTACAAAAAAAGCAACAGGATCTTTTTGCTCCGGTTGCCGACAAAGTAAGAAAGGCTATCAATGAAGTTGGCGTTGAAAATAATTACCTGTACATTTTCGATTTGAGTACACAGAGCATACTTTATCAATCACCAAAATCAAACGATATTACAGCTCAGGTAAAAAAGAAATTAGGTTTGAAATAAAAAAAATATAAAAATGAAAGCCCGAAAATTTGAATTTTCGGGCTTTCATTTTTATATAGGAATTCGTTTCAGCATTCTCTACTGATTAATCAGTGCCACTGTATGACAAGCGGCAACACCGGCTGTTTCGGTACGCAGACGACTCTCACCTAATGATATAGCAACATATCCGTTAAGCGTAGCCAGTTCTACTTCTTCGCGACTAAAATCACCCTCAGGTCCAATCAGGATAATAATTTCCTCATTTACTTTAGCTGCATTTTTCAGCAAAGGTTTTTCTCCTTCGTAACAGTGGGCTATTAGTTTTTGCGAAGCTGCATATTTCTCTATAAATTCAGAAAAATTACACTGGGAGTTCAATTTTGGAAAATAGGCTTTTACCGATTGCTTGGCTGCCGAAACAATAATCTTCTCGAGACGGTCCCCTTTGACCTGTTTGCGTTCAGAAAAACGGCAAATAACAGGTGTTATCTCGTCAATACCGATTTCGGTCGTCTTTTCGACAAACCATTCAAGCCTGTCCATGTTTTTTGTGGGAGCAATAGCAATGTGCAGCCTATATTTTTTTTTACCGTACTCAGCAATTGTCCCGGTAATTTCAAATTCACATCGTTTGTGGTGGGGATTTGTAATTCGTGCATTATAAAATCCCCCAGTGCCGTCAACAACAATAATTTCTTCTCCGGCCTGAAGCCGAAGTACCTTTACAGCATGTTGCGATTCCTCCTCGGAAAGTATATGCATTTTGGCAATATCCGGGCAATAAAACAATGTCATGGAAATTATTCACCATTTAAACATTTGCCATTTAATGCTAATATATTTTAACATCAAAAACAAATGCGGATTTATAAGATTTAATAAATTTCGTGCTTTGCTGCCAAAAGGGTATTTTTCATCAGGGCAATGCGTGTCATGAGTCCCACCCCACCCGGAACCGGAGTAATGTATGAACATTTCGGTGCCACTTCATTAAAAGCGACATCTCCTTTAAGTTTGAATCCGGATTTTGTTTCAGTAGACGGAACACGTGTAGTTCCAACATCAATAATCACCACGCCATCTTTCACCATATCTGCTTTAAGGAATTCAGGTTGTCCCAATGCTGCAATTATAATATCTGCATTTAGGCAAATTTCCTTCAGATTTTTAGTACGGCTATGGCAAACAGTTACTGTTGCATCCCCGGGGTAACCTTTCTGCATCATTAAAGACGCAACCGGTTTCCCGACAATATTACTGCGTCCTATCACCACACAATTTTTACCGGAGGTTGGTATTTCGTAGCGTCTCAGTAACTCCATAATTCCGGAAGGAGTAGCCGAGATAAAGCACGACAATCCGATCGACATACGTCCTACATTTACCGGGTGAAAACCATCAACATCTTTACGGTAATCAATAGCCTCAGTGACTTTACTTTCCGAAATATGTTTTGGTAGAGGCAACTGCACAATAAATCCATCAACATCTTCATTCTTATTCAACTTATCAACTTCGGCCAAAAGTGTTTCTTCGGTTACATCATCCTCAAAACGGATCAAAGTAGAAATAAAGCCACAGTCAGCGCAATCTTTCACCTTTCCGGCAACATAAGACTCACTACCTCCATCGTGACCAACTATGATCACAGCCAAATGAGGACGTTTTTTTCCGGAGGCAACCATTGCTTCCACTTCTTCTGCAATTTCTTTTTTTATCTGGGCAGAAATTGCTTTTCCATCAATAAGTTGATACATTGTATTTATTATTTTTACGGATTAAACCTATAAGTCAAAAACAAATTGCCGGCTTACATATATTCATGTAAATCGGCAATTTATTTATATTATCTTCTTTTTCCCAATTTAAGTTTACCTTGCTGCATGGTAGCCATCCTCATCATTTTACTGGTCTGATCAAACTGCTTCAACAGCCGGTTAACTTCAACAATAGTAGTTCCACTACCTTTTGCAATACGATTTTTTCGGCTTCCATTCAAAAGAGATGGATTCGATCTTTCTTTCGGAGTCATGGAATGAATAATGGCTTCAATTCCTTTGAATGCATTATCATCAATTTCAACATCTTTCAGAGCTTTACCCATGCCAGGAATCATTGCCGCTAAATCCTTAATATTACCCATCTTCTTAATTTGGGCAATCTGAGACAGAAAATCATCAAAGTCAAATTGATTTTTAGCAATTTTTTTCTGCAACCGACGGGCTTCTTCTTCGTCATATTGTTCCTGAGCGCGTTCAACCAACGAGACAATATCACCCATGCCCAAAATACGATCGGCCATACGTTCCGGGTGAAAAACGTCAAGCGCATCCATTTTTTCTCCGGTACCCACAAACTTAATCGGTTTATTTACTACCGAACGAATGGAAAGAGCTGCACCACCGCGGGTATCACCATCCAATTTGGTAAGAACAACACCATCAAAATCAAGGCGATCATTGAATTCTTTTGCCGTATTTACAGCATCCTGTCCCGTCATGGAATCAACCACGAACAGAATTTCATCAGGTTGAATGGCTTTCTTTATAGCTGCAATTTCAGCCATCATGGCTTCGTCAATAGCCAAACGACCGGCAGTATCAACAATTACCACGTCATTTCCCTGTTGTTTTGCCTGCTTGACAGCTGCCTGAGCAATCGCTACCGGATTTTTGCTTTCCAAATCGGAATAGACAGGGACATTAAGTTGTTCTCCCAAAACTTTCAATTGTTCAATAGCTGCAGGACGATAAACGTCGCAAGCTACCAGTAACGGTCTTTTAGCACGTTTACTTTTGAGCATATTGGCTAATTTCCCGGAGAAAGTTGTTTTACCGGAACCCTGAAGACCGGACATCAATATGATAGAGGGATTGCTTTTGACATTAATATCAACACTGGCACCTCCCATAAGCATAGCCAACTCATCATGTACAATTTTTACCATCAATTGCTGTGGCTTCAACGATGTCAACACATTCTGACCGATCGCTTTGTCCTTTACAGTATCAGTAAAATTTTTAGCCGTTTTATAGTTAACATCGGCATCAAGAAGTGCTTTTCGCACATCTTTCAAGGTTTCAGCCACATTAATCTCGGTGATTTTACCTTCACCTTTCAGTATTTTAAACGATCTTTCAAGTCTTTCACTTAATGATTCAAACATATTGTTATGATATTATTATCTATTCCGAAGCGCGTCCGGTTTTATTTTATTAACCTATTTCAAAGGGCACAAAGGTACAAAAAAACACAGTATTTTCAAATATGTACATTCCTCATTTCAAGTAGAATTATCCCAGATTTCCGGCAATACGATTGTAAATACAATCAGGTTTCCAAATTACATTTTTTCCGAAAATCATACGTTTGCCTTTAACTCCCTCATTTTGAAATCCATTTTTCAACAAAAAGTTTATAGCCACTTCATTCGCTGCCGGGATTACAGCAATATCTGTCTTTATAGATCTATATTTCATTAACTCAATTCCGGCCTCCTCTGTTACAGCAACGATATGCCCCTCACCCATCGAAGGCAGGTAATAACCTAATAAATCTCCATTTTTTACATACAAAAAACTTCTGGAGATATTCAATTTCAGAATCTCTCGCCTGTCTTCTCCCGAAACTTGTCGGTCTGTTTCATATATTTTATTCGCAAAAGAATCGTCAAAAGGAATTATATTTTTAGAAATACTAAAATCTGACGACGAATCTACTTTACGAAAACTCAGATATTTGCAATCAACAATAAAACCGGCTTTCAGATAAACCGGTTCACCCATGGAAGTTGCAAACAATGAAATACACTCTACATTCTGTTCCCGGGCTATTTTCAACAGTTCGTCAACAACAGCCCGTCCAATTCCCTGGTTTCGAAAATCAGGATTGACGATTATATGTGACAACCATGCCGTTTTACCAAAACTAATCAGATTTCCCAGTCCAACAACGTCATCATCTGCACAGGCCTTAATCGGGAAACAAAATCCGATAGAGAGATAAAATTCAAAAGCCTTGGTTATATCAGTCCAGCCATTAGGCTGAAGTTTTGATAAACCGGATAAATCAGAAGTATTTATTTTTTCAAAAATCAATTCCATAAATATAAATATTGACCTAATTGTCTGCTACATACCTGATAAGTTGAGGAAAAAAGCAATGAAATTGCATCTCCAATTCCTCCTGGTTTTCGTTGAGATAGTTTATAATATGTTGCGGATTCAACGCTGGAGCCTTATGACGTGACATAATCTCTATCGATTCGTACAAACCTTCCATTGTCTCATATTTCTTTAACCTATTTGTTCCAACAAAATGAAAAATGAAACCTTTTACTTTTTCGGGCAAATAACGATACCGGAGTAAAACAGAAAAATAGAACCGGTATGTAAACATTTTGAGAGAACGATGATCTGAATATTTCGTAAAATTATTGGCTAAAAAATAATCGAAATATAAATCCAGAACAATTGCCGAGTACCGTCCAAATTCAGGTCGTAGCATAGCGACTGTCTCTTTCACAACATCGTGAGTATCTGTATAATGGTCAATTTTACGATGAAGCAAAATGCCCTGGCGAATTTCTGAAGGATAACTTTCGTATTTTGATCCTTTTACAAAATCACCAATAAAATTGCCGACCATCACTCCCGATCTGTTTCCTGATAAATATATGTGAGCAAGATAATTCAACTAAATTTAAAAAATAAACAGCAAATTTAGAATAAAACCGGCCTATTCTAAAAAAGGGTCAAGTCAAAAAGTTGGGGGGAAATGTAATAAAATATTAGTTTTGCAATAAAAAACTAATGCAGATAAGAGGATTTGAGTTATTGCTACCAGAAGGAGTTTTAGATTATTTTGAGATATTAAAAGTAGATCAGTCCAAAACTGAGACAT
>JAQVAV010000029.1 GCA_028690665.1 Paludibacter sp. | reverse complement strand
GAACCCCACGGTATTGAACCTCAGAAGTTCCGTAGGCATATCCTTGAGTCTGACTGAACCAAAGGGGTAGTCTGGGGTCTTGTACAGAACTTTCAGTCAGCATGATATCGATCATTGTCTTACTGGCCCTGAATTCGTTCCAGAAACTGATGGTCCACAGGGAGTGACCTGCATTTGCTTCTGCATTCTTGATGGCGGCATTGTCGTTGTTGCTGCTCATCAGGTTCTCTTTCAATGCTGCTTCTCCTTCGCTTTTTGCTTTGGCCGGATCAATGAATGATAAACGTAAAGCATAACGTAAACGCAGCGAGTTGGCTAATTTCACCCATTTGGTAAGATCACCTCCAAAAAGAATATCTTCGTTGCCGTACGAAAGCTGGTTCGCTTTATTGCTTTTCAAGGCAGTGGCAGCCTCAGTAAGCTCTTTAAAGATATCATAATAAATATCTTTCTGAGCATCGTATTTGGGCTCTATTATACCTTGTCCTGCTTCAAAATAGGGCACATCACCGAAGCAATCGGTAGTACGGGCAGCTCCCATGGCTGAAATAATACGCATTACCTGATACATATTATCGTATTCGGGGTGTTTGTCCAACATAGCCTGCACTTCATGCAGGTTCTTTGAAAGGTATACGTAGTATGAACGCCAAAAACCATCTTTCACCCAGCCATCTTTCCATTCATAACGGTCGGATGGGAAATAAGAGGCTGTATTGGCGAAATACTGTGCATACAGATTGGTATGCAGATTGTCTCCCACCTGGTATTCCCATGAGCGGCAATTGAACCCATAGTCAATCATTTTAGGAAGAATCAGGCTCGGACTTACTTCGGTAGCAGCCAACGGGTTCCTGTTCATTTCTTCAAAATTACCCGTACAACCTGCTGTTAAACTGCCAATGAGGCAAATAACACTTAATTTTTTTATGGATAGTTTCATTGTTGTATCACGAATTAGAATTTAACATTTAGAGTAAAGCCATAGGAGCGAGTAGGAGGTAAAGAAGAATATTCAAATGCCTGTGCATAGTCTTCGCGGGAGAATGAACCTTCCGGGTTTACAGGAGCATTTTTGAATATGTAAAACAGGTCTCTACCAACGGCTGATAATTTTACACTCTTGATCGGGAGATTTCTCAACCATGAAGCCGGAAGCGTATATCCCAAAGAAAGTTCGCGTAGTTTAGCATAAGAGGCATCGTACAGGAATTCTTCTCCAATACCATAGGCACCGCCAATGGTTGCGTAGTAATCTTCCGCCTTAACCGCTTTTGTGTTTTCGGCACCGGTTGAGTTTAGAACACCATTTATAACCATACCTTCTGCTCCACGGCCTACCAGGGTTTTAGCTGATGTACCTGCAGTACATGCATACATATCGGTTGTAGAGATGAAGCTGCCTCCGGAACGAATGTCTACCAATGCATTGAATGATACATTCTTGTAGCGTAATGCAGTAGAGAATGATCCGGTCCAGTCCGGTGTCATGTTACCGATCACCTTGTCCGATTCCGAAATCGGCATTCCGTTGTCGCCAATAAGGATTCGTCCTTCTGCATTCCGTTTGTAGGCTTTGGATACGATGTCTCCAAAACGTCCGCCTTCGTCAACCACCACTTTTCCAACACGGGTTTCACCCAGTACAAAACGTTTCAGGGTAGGATCAAGTTCTACGCATTCCGTACGGTTCATACCCCAGTTCAGCGTGATATCCCAATTCCAGTCTTTTGTCTGAATCGGTGTACCGGTAAGCATCACTTCGATACCCTTGCTGGCCATTTTACCGGCATTGATACTTTTTAATTCGTAACCAGACGATCCGGGCATCGTAACATTCAGAATCTGATTCACCGTGTTTGAGTTATAGTAGGTAACATCAAATCCCAAACGGCCGTTAAACATTCTCATTTCAACTCCACCTTCTGCAGATGTAGTCTCTTCCGGTTGCAGGTTATACAAAGGATAGGTAGACGACGTGGTAGCATTCAAGATATTACCGTTTGTTTTACCCAGGGTATACACGTTGTACAAAACGTACGGATTGGTATCGTTACCAACCTTGGCCCACGAACCTCTCACTTTCAGGAATGAAATCTGTTCAGGCAGGTCAACCATTTCCGAAACAATACCGGATAAACTTACCGACGGATAGAAATAAGACCAGTTGTTTGATGGCAAGGTAGACGACCAGTCGTTACGGGCTGTTACATCCAGATAAACCACACTCTTATAACCTACTGTAGCATTTCCCAATACAGAGTTGACACGTTGTTTTGAATAACCTTCAGATACGGTCTGATTTCTACCATTGGCCAATGCAACCAGGTAAGGGATATTAAATATACCAGACGAACCGGAAAGATTGTTCCATGTAAAATAAGTGGTTGCAGTTCCTACGTTGGCAATTACACTGAAATTATTGAATTGTTTGTCGAAGTTCAACATAAGGTCGGCATTGAACTCCTGGTTTGTAGCTTGTGTATTCCAATACTGACTACCGTCCGAAGTCTGAGAAGACTGAACATACGTGCTGTAGTTCTTGATCTGGTCGTTGTACCAGTCAACACCCACACGTCCGGTAAGTTTCAGATAATCTGTGAACTTAGCGCTCATCTGTACTTTACCGATTAAACGGTTGCGGATATCGCGGTTTCCGTTGGCAGGTAATGTAAGTGCATAAGGGTTCAGATATTCATTGTTCGGTCCCGACCAGTTTACAATATGTCCGTCCTGACCAACCGGATTCTGCAGGTCTTGCAAACGGATGCTTCTCGGCATGTTGATCAACATCTTCATAACGCCATATTCTCCCTGAGCCGGACGATTATTAGCCTTCTGGCGCATAAAGTTAACTTTTGCACTCAGGTCGATAAACTTGCTGGTAAACTGGGTATTCAAATCATAATACTGACGGTTCAGCGAATGATTCGGAGTGATACCCTGGTTTCTGGAATCAGAAAAAGAGAATCTGGCTGTCAGGTTATCAGAACCTCCCGAGGCCGTCAGCGTATTTGTGTAATTAGATCCGGTTCTGTAGAAATCGGAAATATAGTCTTTCTGTGGTGCATAGGCATAATCACTGTAATTGGAGTCTCCGTAGAATTCATTACGCCAGTTGGCTATAGTTGTTTTTCCATCCATTTTAGGTCCCCAGCTACCCTTCGCATTGGTAGAGAACACCCCGGCAGAACCCTGTCCGTATTCATTCTGATATTCGTACGGGTTATAGGCTTCGCTGAAACTCAGGTTTCCGTTGTATTCGATTACCATCGCACCGCTTTTACCTTTCTTGGTGGTAACGATAATAGCTCCGTTCTGAGCTCTTGATCCATACATAGCAGCCGCGTTGGCTCCCTTCAGAACCGAAATACTTTCGATATCTTCCGGATTGATTTCGGAAGCAGCTCCGGAATAGTCCACGCCACCCCATTGATTGGCTGTACCTGTTGTATTATCACTTACAGGAATACCGTCTATCACCCACAAAGGCTGGTTATTACCGCTCAAAGAGCTGGTACCACGTAAAACCACGCGGGTAGATCCACCCATACCGGTTGTAGATTGGTTAATCTGTACCCCGGCAACTTTACCCTGCAGCATGTTGGCCACACTTTCGGAACGGTTTTCACTCATACCATCGGTCTTGATCTCCTGCATGGCATATCCCAACGCTTTCTTTTCGCGTCTGATACCAAGAGCCGTAACAACAATCTCGTCTAGCTCTTCTACAGAAGAAGCCAAAACGAACTCAATAGATGAGCGGTTGCCTACCTCACTTTCCTGAGGTTTGTATCCAATGTACGACACTTGTAATACGGCATTGGGATTAGCCACTTCAATTGAAAATTTACCATCAAGATCGGTTATTACACCGTTTTGCGTACCCTTAACCACCACGTTGGCACCGATGATGGTTTCGCCGTTTCGGTCTTTCACTACACCGGTCACTTTTTTGGACTGCTGGGCTACAGAAGGCACATTGTTTTTGTGGCTCAGTACGATTTGTTTGTTACTGATGGTGTAGGCTACATCCTGTCCTTCAAATAATTGATCCAGGATTTGTGTGATGTCTTTCTTTTTTACAGAAATGGAAACTTTGTCGCTTACATTTACCATCTTTTTGTTAAACAGAAATCTGAAGTCAGATTGCTCTTCGATCTGGTTCAGCACCTCTTCAATCGATACATCCGATAACTTCATGGATAGTGTGGTGGTCTGTGCATACGAGCTGGAGGCAAATCCCTGTAATACACCACATAAAAGGAATAACAAGCATAATTTCATAATCCGAAATTGTTTGGCGGCAAATCCTTGCCGAATGATTTCATTAATCAGAACTGAATTCATATTTTTGTATTGTTTAGTTGAAAAAACAGGTTAACGAAACTTAAAAGCTAAACAACCTGAAGGGAGGGTGTACGAGGCCTTCCCTTCTATCTGTTAAGCTTGCTAAAAAATAGTGCTTTGTATCATGTCATAGGCTAAAAAGTTTAAATAGTAAATAAGGTTAAATTCTTTACTTCTATAAATAAGACAGTCCAGCTCTAAAAATCCACAATAAGAAATGATTTTTTTTATTTTTTCAACTTATAAACTTCTACTTTTCGTCTTTTAAGAGCCAATTCGTTGGCCGTTTCCTGATTATAATTCACATATCGGATGGGTGCCGATAGTTGGAGTAAGCGTAGAATCTCGCTGAGCGACTCCTGTTTGAAGGTTGCCCGGTAGGGTTGGTTGGCAATTTCCTTGTCCATCACCACTATTTCAACATTAAATGTTTGTCCCACGCGTTTGAATACATATTCCAGCGGATCGTCCCTGAAAACCATCAGACCGTCTTTCCAGGCATACCATTTGTATGGATCGGTCTTTTCAATTTTACATTGAAGGGTATTTTTGTTGAAAGAGGCCCTTTCTCCCGGAAACAAATCAAAACGCTTCTGCTGATTGATAGCCATTCCGATCCTTCCCTTTACCATGGTGACCGAAGTCATGGAATCTTTTGGATAGGCTTCCACATTAAATGCGGTACCTGTGGCCCTTACATCTACCCGGGCGGTATGTACGGTGAAAGGATTTTCTGGATCCGACTCAACCTCAAAGAATGCCTCACCCTGTAACGTAACTTTTCTTGAACCCTTAGTGAAGCGGGTAGGATATTTAAGCGAACTTCCTGCATTAAGCCAAACCTTCGAATTATCTGGCAGATTAACTTCCACAAAAGTACCGTAGGGGGCGAACACCTCTTGCTGCGTAATGTTTTCCGGTTCTTTTGAAACGAGCAGATAAATAAGAGACAAAAGCAACGGAAGCAACAGTATGGCAGCAGAACGTTGCCAGTAAACAACCACAGGGTGCTGAGTCCAGTGTAGTTTGTTTATCTTATTTAATACGGAATTCAATGCTTTCTGATCGTCTATCTCTTCGGGGTTGAAGGCCGGATTCAATCCTTGCCAGATGTTTCTGAGGGCTTCGAATTGAATGCGGTTATCCTCGCTTTCCTTTATCCAGGAAAGAAGAGCCTCTTTTTCCTCCTCCGTACAATGTCCGGACAAGTATTTAATTACCAACGATTCTATGTAATTGTCTGTGTTCATTTATATACGCTTAATAATAAGACAGATCAGTTTATTTTTTTCCACAAGGAAATAACATTATTTAATGATAATATAATGAAAAATAAACCGGGAAGATAGAATTCTTTCAGATAGCTCCTCAAGAACTTGATCGCGGCGGCAATCCGTACCTCGATGGTTCGTTCGGAAACATTCAGACGAGCAGCTATCTCTTTATACCGCAGCCCTTCAAATTTATTTAATAGAAATGTCTCTTTTATGGCAGGCGAAAGTTTATTTAATGCCCTTTCGAGGTGTTGATTCAAGTCGGAATACAGCATGTAGTTGTTGGTGTCGTATTCACTTGTAATTTCGCTCAGCTCAACATCTGCTGCCGACAAATCTTCGTGATCCGAACCTTTTCTGCGGATTTCGTTGAGGCACCCGTTGCGAACGGCTGTAAGTAAATAAGATTTCAAATAGGTGTCGATCTGGATAATATCCCTGTCATTCCATAATTTTAGAAAAATGGATTGCACCACATCTTCACAGTCCTTCTTGTCTGCCAGAAAATTTCCGCCAAACAAGACCATATCCCTGTAATAATGCGTAAAAATTGAAGAGAAGGCTGTTTGATCGCCTTTCTTCAATTTTTCCAATAGTATTTTTTCGTAAGGCAGATTCTGTTCTTTCATACGAAGTAACTTTATTATGAAATATAGCGAACCAGCTGTTCCTGTGTTTATCACTTTAGCTCGTTGCAAAGATACTTTTTTTCTTTGCAGAAGTGTTAGATAATGATATAAAAAGTGAATAAGTCTAAAATGAGAAGGCCGACTATCCCCTAGCCAGCCTACCCAGTATAGAACCTTATATTTAAAAAAGAGAGAGAGTGTGTGTAATCTCTTCCCGCGTTACAGTGAAATTCTCGTGATTTCTCACTTTGTTCAGAACGATATTCCCCACGGCTTTAGCCGCTTCTTCAGAGGGAAATGCCATTACAGTATCAATTGCCGGAATGGTGGGTTGATGAATTATTATCTTTTTATCGATAG
>JAQVAV010000023.1 GCA_028690665.1 Paludibacter sp. | reverse complement strand
TCAAAGATCGCTTTAGGTGTCACAAGTTTGGTTTTGACGATTTAGTCATGGAACTTGCTTGTGGACTACATAATTTGAGAATTACATTGAGTTACAGTGTTATATAATATTAATCGAAATAAAGTCTTTTTTAGACAAAAAATAATAAAAATTTGATGTAAAAACTCAAATCCACATGCAATTAACATATATTCATCAAGTTATTCTACAACTACATTTTCTTATAAAACACATTAAATCAGGCAGAAAATAAGAAAAGCTGAAGGGGAAAATAACAGGAAAATAAAATTTTATAGACAATAAATACTATCAATAGCCAAAATAAAAGCTAAAATTTCAGCATAAGCTACAGAACAATAAAAAAAATAATAAATTTAAACATTCACAAAAAACATAGATACATTCTGTATTTGAATTTTTCAGTTGTTTTTCGGGATATTTAAGGATAATCCAATGAATTATTCTATTTTTGCAATTACTTATTAATCAATAAAACTATTATGAGACGAAATTATTTCATATTGATTATCAGTCTATTGTCAATCATTACATTTTTTTCATGCAAGCAAAAAACAGTCAGGACAATAGACAAAACAGCCGTAGAAAAAGCATATTTATCAAGTGATACGACAAAAGGTTCGCTAAAAATTGATATAGACGTTGAAATCCCCGTCTGTTATGACAATGCTGCAATTCTTGATTCTATCAAAAAGGACGTTATAACGAATCTTTTCGGACCTGAATATACAGGCTTTGGTGAAGACTCAATTGTTCAGGTTTTTATAAAAGATCTCATCAGGGAATACCGGCTTACAAACCAGCCGATACTTGCACAAATGGATAGTACAAATTTCTATTCCTTCAACAACGAACACCATTTGGAAGGTTTTTCTGTTTTGACAGATGAAAATATATTTTCGTATGGTATAAACAGATATGTTTTTATGGGGGGAGCTCACGGACTCAGCAACCTCACCTATCTTAATTATAACTTAAAAACAGGAAAAAAAATTACAGAGGCGGATATTTTTAAACCCGATTACGAAAAAGATTTATCCGATATAATCAAATCTCGTATCGTTGAACAAAGTAAGGAAGACGATTCTGTCCAAAATATAGAGAAACTTGAGGACACTGATTATTGGGTGGATGAGATTAAACCCAATGGTAATTTTTATTTGTCCGATGAAGGCATAAATTATGTCTTCAATCCTTATGAAATCGCTCCATACTATATGGGACAAACAGAAGTTAATATTCCATATTCTCGTATCGCTTATTTGCTGGAACCTGTCAGTGTTATCAGCTATCTGGCAAGTAAAGCTATTTCAACAAAATAAAATATTCTCAAAGAATTTTCAGGAACTATTAAAAACAAGGAGAAGTATTCGCAAATACGAAGATAGACCTGCTGAAAAAGAAAAAATAGACAAATTTCTCAAAGCGGCCTTAATGGCTCATTCATAGGAAAGAACAAATGCATGGGAATTTATTGTTATCGACAACAGGGAAACTATCAAAAAAGTTTCTGAATCGAGACCACACAGCTCACAATTTTTGGCAGGAGCACCTTTAGCAATTGTTATAATAGCTGACAATACAAAAACAGATGTATGGGTTGAAGATACGGCAATATCTGCAACATTAATTCAGTTACAGGCCCATGAAGCAGGTCTCGGCTCTTGTTGGATGCAGGTAAGAAAAAGGATGAGGACAGAATAGAAAAGTGCCGAACACTACGTTAAAAATCTTTTAAGCATTTCTGAGAATTATAATGTAGCTTCAATTATAGATATTGGCTATCCGGCTAAAACCAAAGCTTCGTTTACGGAAAAAGAGTTTCAATATAATAAAATACATTCCAACAGCTTCTAAATAAGAAATTTATGCCAATACAAAAAGACAATAAACTTGCATGGGGTATCACTTTATTAGTGTTTGGGGTTATATTTCTCCTCAAACAGGTAAATATTTTACCTCCACATTTGAACGAACTTATTTTTGATTACAAAAACTATCCGTTGATTATGGGTATTATATTTCTCCTTGCCCATAAAAATAAAAATATTGGTTTGGTGTTAATTGCAATCGGCGTGCTTTTCCGTATATCAGACATCATCCGGTGGACCAGGCATATTTCCGATTTTATATGGCCGGTGTTATTAATAGCTGCCGGGACAATATTAATTTTAGGAAGAAAAGGAAAATAAAAAACAGAGACCAAGCTTTAATTTAGAATATAAACAACAGTGAAATTAAGATAACTATCAATAACATACATAGCAAATAACTGTTTTTATTTTCTTGTTTCACGGAATTTTAACTCTACGCTAGGATTGTATTTAACTCAAAAAAAACGAAACGCATGAAAATAGTTATTATTGGAGCCGGGAATGTTGCAACCCATATAGGTAAAGCACTACAAAAAGCAGGGCACTTAATCCTTCAAATTTTTAGTTCCACTGAACATTCGGCATCTATACTGGCTTCTTCGTTAAACACAGGGTTCACAACCGAGATTACCCAAATTAATCAATCTGCCGACTTATATATTTATGCTGTAAAAGATAGTGTTTTAGAAGAACTTACAGCCCGAATACAGATACCCGCAGCAATTCATGCACACACATCCGGAAGTGTTTCTGTAAATATATTTAAAGGTAAAACGCCCCGGTACGGAGTTCTGTACCCACTACAAACATTTTCAAAAAGCAGAGATATTAATTTCAGTGAAGTTCCTGTTTTTATTGAAAGTTCAGATAGCGTTACAACCCGTATCTTAACCGGAGTTGCCCAGAGCATATCCCCAAATGTACATACAATAAATTCTGATCAAAGGCTGAGATTACATATTTCAGCTGTATTTGCCTGTAATTTTACAAATCTGATGTACGTATTCTCAGAAAAATTAATAGCTGAATCGGGGCTTGATTTTGACATTCTGAAACCTTTAGTAAAAGAAACAGCAGAAAAAGTGATGCATATAACTCCTAATGCAGCTCAAACCGGCCCGGCAGTCAGGTATGACAGAAATGTCATTGACAAACATCTGAAAATGCTTGAGAACGATCCCGAATTATCTGAAATTTACAAAAAATTAAGTCAGGCAATATATCGAAATTTCTCCAGCACACAGAAAGTCTAAACAATCCGGCGACACCTGAATTTATTCATTTCTAAGTCTGTCAATTTCCTTTATCACAGACAAGGCTTTATCAATAGTCCGGACATCGGCAAATACGACGGATCTTTTCTCATTTTGGTTACGCAACTGACATTGACGGGGATGTTGTGTCATATATTTCAAAATCTTCCCAAATTTCTCCGACTGATAATATGCCGACTTCACATTAGAAACTAAAAAAGCAGTCATTCTCTCATTTTTCAACACAAGTCGCTCAATACCGTAATCCATGGCAATCCAGCGCAAGCGAACCACTTTCAGCAGACTTTCCCCTTTTTCCGGCAATTTTCCAAAACGATCGACCAGCCTTTTTTCAAATTCCTGTAATTCGGTTTCATTGTCAATGCTGTCTAATTCACGGTAAAGAGCAACACGTTCCGATACATTTTCAATATAATCCTGAGGAAGCAATAACTCCATATCAGAATCAATCTGACAATCGGTAACAAATTTTGTAGAACTGTTTTCACGCTCAATTTCTTCGGCATAAAGATCGGAAAACTCCTCGTCTTTCAATTCATGTACCGCTTCGTTCAAAATTCTTTGGTATGTTTCGTAACCAAGATCGGCAATGAAACCACTTTGTTCAGCACCCAGCATATTTCCGGCTCCGCGAATATCCAAATCCTGCATGGCAATATTAAACCCGCTGCCAAGTTCCGAAAAAGTTTCTAAAGCCTGCAACCGGCGACGAGCTTCAGGAGTCAACAGACTCATTTCGGGTGAAAGCAGATAGCAATAGGCTTTTCGGTTACTACGCCCTACCCTACCCCGCAATTGGTGCAAATCGCTCAGACCAAAATTCTGTGCACTATTAATGATAATTGTATTGACATTGGGAATATCAATACCCGACTCAATAATGGTTGTGGCTACCAACACATCGTATTCATAATTGATAAAATCAACAATCACCTCTTCAAGCTTATCAGGAGGCATCTGTCCATGTCCTACCGCAACACGGCATCCCGGCACTAAGCGGCGAATCATGGATTCAATGTTATAAATATTCTGAATACGATTATTTACAAAAAATATCTGCCCATTCCGGCTCATCTCCAGTTGAATAGCTTCACGAATCACATCTTCATCAAAAGTATGTAACTCGGTCTGCACTGGGAAACGATTAGGAGGTGGTGTGTTTATAATAGACAAATCGCGAGCACCCATCAACGAAAACTGCAAAGTCCGCGGAATAGGCGTCGCTGTCATTGTAAGTGTATCGACATTGACTTTCAGTTGTTTCAATTTTTCTTTGACCGAAACACCGAACTTCTGTTCTTCGTCAATAATCAACAAACCAAGTTCCTTGAACTTCACACTCTTTCCAACCAATTTATGAGTACCGATAATAATGTCTATTTCCCCTTTTGAAAGGTGTTCCAACACTTCTTTGGTCTGTGCCGTAGAACGCGCCCGGCTAAGATACTCCACACTGACGGGAAAATCTTTAAATCTGTCCCTGAAAGAATTGTAATGCTGTAAAGCCAATACGGTAGTCGGTACCAGAACGGCAACCTGTTTGCCATCGGTTGCAGCCTTGAAAGCCGCACGCATAGCCACTTCGGTTTTACCAAAACCAACATCTCCACACACTAACCGATCCATTGGCAAAGCCGATTCCATATCTTTTTTTACATCGGCAGTAGCTTTTACCTGATCCGGTGTATCTTCGTAAATAAATGATGCCTCAAGTTCATGTTGCAGATAACTGTCCGGCGAATATTTAAATCCCTCTTCTGCTTTCCGCTTAGCATACAATTTAATCAGTTCACGGGCAATATCCTTTACTTTGGTTTTAGTTCGCTCTTTTAAGCGTTCCCAGGCTCCGGAACCGAGTTTGTTGATTTTTGGGGCTTCACCTTCACGTCCTTTGTATTTTGAAATGCGGTGTAAGGCATGAATACTTACAAAAATAATATCGTCATCCTTGTAAATAAGCTTAACCATTTCCTGCATTTTACCGTTGACATTGGTTCGTACCAAACCGCCAAATGTTCCGACACCATGATCGACATGCACCATGTAGTCTCCAATCTGGAATTGATTCAACTCCTTCAGCGTCATTACCACTTTTCCCTGTCTGGTACGGTCGGTACGAAGCTGAAATTTATGAAAACGATCGAAAATCTGATGGTCGGTATAACAGAATACAGACAAATCATGATCGATAAAACCTTCGTGCAAAGTGTTTTTTACCGGCTGAAAGCTGATATTGTCCCCTCGGTCGGCAAATATAGCGGCAATCCGGTCGGTCTGTTTTACACTGTCGCTCAAAATATATATCCGATATCCGGCAGCAATTCCACGTTTCAGGTTATCGGCCACCAAATCGAAATTTTTATGAAAAACAGGTTGAGGCGAAGTATTGAAAGTTATTTCATGCACAGTTTTAAAATATGACTTTTCACCCCATTCAATTTTGAAAAATTTCAGCATCAATTTTACAAACTCATCCCCGGTAATTTGCGTATAGTGTAAATCAGCTGTTTTTTTATCTCCATCGTTGGCCCGGATAAGTGCATCATCATAAAGCGAATTAATCCGGTCCCGTACAAAAGCGGCATCAAAAAATGAAAACCAGCTTTGAGCCGGAATAAATTCCGGGAAGGACATACGGTTACTTTTGTCATCAAGTTTCAGATCCGGAATAATTTCCACTTTCTGACGTTTTTCTTTCGACAACTGGGTTTCTATGTCGAAAACGCGAATTGACTCCACTTCATCTCCGAAAAAATCGAAACGATAAGGCAGCTCAAAAGCAAACGAAAAAATATCGACAATGCTACCACGCACCGAAAACTGTCCCGGTTCATATACAAAATCGACCTGCTCAAATCCATACTCGCGTAACATTTCTACCAAAAAATCGGGACTCAGGCTCTCTCCCACTTTCAGCTTCAGCATTCGGGTTTTCATGCTGTGAGTTGAAACCACTTTTTGCATAACAGCCTCAGGATAAGTCACCACTATGCATGGAGTAGGATTATTGGCTAAACGATTAAGAACTTCTGTACGGAGAATCTCGTTAGAAGTATCGAGTTGACTTAATTTTATAGCTTTTTTAAACGAGGATGGGAAGTAAAATACCTGATCGTCGGAAAACATTTGCTTCAGGTCGTTGTATAAATATGCTGCCTCATCAGCATCGTTCATCACAAAAATATGTGTATTGGACTTAGCCTGAAACAACGAAGCCGCCACCAATGCACACGATGAACCACTCAAACCCGAAATTTTCAGGTTCGAATCAGCGGCTCCTGCGATGCTCTCAAGTGCTTTCACTTGTGGATGCAAAGCATACAATTGCTGCAAATCGGTAAGATTCAAAACTTTTTTATTTTAAAAGAAGTGCAAACTTACATAAAAATCAGGATTTATGAGCGTATTACACAAAAATGTATCGTATTTATATAAAACAATAATTTTATTTATATGTGTTGATATGAGGTATAATATATTGGGGAATTTTTCGAAATATCTTCATACACAAGGTAAAATAACCACATAAGTTGTATTTTCGGATAATATCAAAATCTTCTGCCGATTTTTGTTTTTGCAATGCGGCAGTTGTACTTTTACCACCCAACTTCATCTTCACAACCCAGTCGTTCATAAAATGTTTTTTCAATTCAGGTTGCATAAACCATCTCAACGAAATTTCATAATCAGCTGCAATATTATATTGTTCGTCATACAAACCATATTGTTCGAGAACTTCTTTTTTTACAAATATCGTAGTATGTAATGGAATCCATCCGCAATACAAATACCTTTTTTTAAAAAGTTTGGCTCTGTATATTCTTTTTACTTTGCCTGTAAAAGCATCTACATATTGCCCGTTAGCGTAAACAATATCCGCATTTGTCTCCTGAAACGCCTGTACATAACGCTCAATAGTTTTCTCATCATAAAAGGAATCATCCGAATGCAGTAACCCGATTATATCTCCGGAAGACATGCGAACAGCCTTGTTCAACGCATTATACATCCCCTTGTCTGGTTCGGATAAATATTTATCTATTTTGTTTGTATATTTTCCGATTACTTGTTGTGTACCATCCGTTGAAGCCCCGTCCACAATAATATATTCTACATCGGAATATGTCTGGCTCAGAACACTTCGGATCGCATTTTCAATGCAGGAAACCCGGTTATAGGAAATTGTAATAATTGATACTTTCATAATCAGGGAGAAAAATACGATTAATCAATAAAACAGGATCTGATATTTAGTCAAGCTCCATTCCAAGATTCTTTCTTAACTGCTCAAGGAAGGGATTTTCTTCAATCATCATTTTATATTTTTCCTCCGGCGAAATTGTACGCTGCAATTCATTTTCTTCTGAAACTTTCACCTGCATTCGAATGGACGAGTTTTGCAATTCATAATAAAGAAACTGGATAATATCCGTTTGTATTTTCTTCATTTCATTTTCCTGCATTACATTATTGACCAGAATCTCAAATGTAGTATCACCCGTTTTTTTAGGCAAATTGGTATTCTCAAAATTTACGCGCTTTATATCATCCTCAATAGTTTGTCCGAATTTTCGCCAGGCTACCACTAATTCATCTTCAGTAAAACTTTTATTCATAGAAGATTGCTGGTGTATATCTTTTTGAACAGAGACCTGTTCAGTACCGGAATTCATCTGAGGTTTGTTGTTAATGAAAATACTGGCCGGACGCTTGAAACCGGGATGAGGCGCTCCCTGTCTGTCCGGCTTGTTTGCGGCAGACGGTGAAACCTGAGTCTGGCCAACCTTTGGTTGTATCTGAACGTGTATTTCCTGCGGTTTTGCCGGTTCCGTATTATGTATAACTGTTTTTGCGGATGCAGCCGGAATTTGAGGCGAAGTAACAGTAGGATTTGTTTCTGCTTCTAATTTTTTGAGAGGAATTTTATCATTATCGGCTAAAGAGGACTTTTTTTTTTCATCATTTAGCTGGCACATCCTTATCAGTGCAAGTTCTACGAGAAGTCGTTTATTTTTACTAAGTCTGTAATTCAGATCACAATCGTTACTTATTTTAAGTGCCTGATATAAAAACTCCGCACTACATTGCTGCGCCTGGACTTCGTACTTTTTTCCAATATCATGCCCTACCTCCAGTAACTGTATAGTCGTGGAATCCTTACTGACTAGCACATCTCTCAAATGGGTACTTAATCCGGTAATAAAATGCTGAGCATCGAACCCTTTATTCAATATATCATTGAATATCAACAATGATTTGGAAACATTTCCTTCTAAAAAAGATTCAACAATTCTGAAATAATACTCATAATCAAGTACATTCAGATTATCTATCACTCCCTGATAAGTAATATTATTTCCGCAAAAGCTAACGATCTGATCAAAAATAGACAAAGCATCCCTCATACCTCCATCGCTCTTTTGAGCAATTACGTTCAGCGCATTCATATCAACAGTGACTCCTTCACTATCAGCAACATATTTCAGGTGAGCAACTGTATCAGCAACCGTAATCCGGTTAAAATCATAAATTTGGCAGCGAGATAAAATTGTAGGAATAATTTTATGCTTTTCAGTAGTAGCTAAAATAAAAATAGCATGTGCGGGAGGCTCTTCCAGTGTTTTCAGAAACGCATTGAATGCTCCGGTCGACAGCATGTGGACTTCATCCACAATAAACACGCTGTATTTTCCTATCTGAGGCGGGATTCTCACCTGTTCAATCAAGGTACGGATATCGTCTACACTATTGTTTGAAGCGGCATCCAATTCATGAATATTATAAGAACGCTGTTCATTGAAAGAAATACAGGATTCACATTCATTGCAGGCTTCATGGTCAGCAGTGGGATTCATACAATTTATGGTTTTTGCAAAAATCCGGGCACAAGTTGTCTTCCCAACTCCACGTGTACCGCAAAAAAGATAAGCATGTGCTAAATGATTACTTTTTATTGCATTTTTAAGTGTTGTAGTCAGGGCTGATTGCCCAACAACGGAATTGAATGTTGTTGGTCTGTATTTTCTGGCCGAAACAATAAAATTATCCATAAACTGTTTTTTTGAGAGGATTGCAAATATACTCAAAAAATGCCCAAATTTTTCACCCGAAAAAAGATTTGTTCTAAAAATAGAGTTCTAAAAAAAAGAGTAACTTTGTGTTCATTATTATACCCAATTAAAGCCTTCTAAAATTCATGGCAGTTTTATCAAAAATATGGAAAACTATAAAACCGGTTATTTTAAATAAATACCTGATCACATTGCTGGCTTTTATTATATGGGTAACATTTTTTGATCAGCATAATCTGATTGAACGTTGGCAAACTCATAAAGAAATTCGTGCACTTGAAAAAGAATATCAATATTATGAGGGTGAAATAAAAACTGATAAAGAAAAAATGAAGCTTTTACAGCATGATAATAAATATCTCGAAAAGTTTGCCCGTGAAAAATATCACATGAAATCTGATGATGAAGATGTTTTCATAATCAAAGAATAGAATAATCAATCCATGTCGAAAAAAACATTCCAGTCTCTCTTTACAGCGGGAGCATTTGTTACTTTTATCGGAGCTATGATACAACTTTTTAATTTATCATTTGCCGCTTATGTATTCTCCGTCGGATCTTTAACCCTTATTTTATTACAATTTTTTGTGGTATTGAAAAATACTACCGAAAATAAAGCAGAACAACGTCTCCACAGGATTGGATTGTTGTCATCGCTTTTATTGGCTTTAGCTGCATATTTTATGTTTAAGGGCTCCAACTCATGGGTAGTAGCAGTTTTAATATATGCGTTAATAAACCTGTATCTGAGTTTCAGAATCAAATCATAATTTTTTTATAACAATAAATAAAGAGCCGATTCTCAATTGAGAACCGGCTCTTTATTGTATGACTGTATTTTAACAATTACTTTTTACTGTAGCGATCATTCAGCATTTTAGTTACTTCTGCTGTAATATCATAACCTTCAGTTGCATATAACACATTGTCACTGGCAGTATTACTAATAATCATTTCATATTTTTTATCCTTGTTGTATTCTTTCAGGAAACTATTAATTGTATCCCTGAGCTGTTCGCTCATTTTTTGCTGAACCTGCATCAATTGCTGACTTAGTTTACTGTCAAGATCCTGAAGTTCCTGCTGACGTTTCAGCAAACGAGACTGTTCCTGTTCTGCTCTTTCGCGGCTGAGGAAAGCATTAGCTTCAAGCTTACGTTGAAACTCACTCATATCACTTTGTAGCTGGCGGGCCCGCGTATTAATGTCAAGTCTTGAATCTTCCTGTTTTTTTATTAATGATTCGTTGGCTTCTTTGGCAAACTGATAATTTAACAATAACGAATCAACATTGATATAAGCAATCGGTAATTTGCCGCCAGAAACAGAATCATTAGCAAAAACAGTTGCAACTGGTGTTTTTTTCGAACCACCACTAAAAACTTTTACGAACAACACTACAACCGCAATAGTCAAAACGACATTTAATATGAGTGAAAGGTTTTTCATGCTTATTTATTTTTTAATTTTTATTTATAACTTTTCGATAATTTCTTTCATTAAATCTTTGTTTGTAACCCTTTTAGATTCTGCCTGAGCTTCCTGATCCTGTGTCGTTGCACAATGTACGCCCTGCTTTTTTAAACCCTGATTACCTCCGATATGAATGTTGGGAAACTCTCCGTTTTTGATAAAAAAAATTCTGAACCCGAGAATAATAACTCCGATTACTAGTAATATTGCTGAAATTATAAATGTTTGAATCATTTTAGCCAAATTGAAAATTCATGCAAAGATAATTTTTTTAAAAGATTTTCAATCAGTTCTCATTCGTTTTTTAGGAATTTGCATGCTTTGTAATACTTTTTAAGAGTTGTTTGGAAAACTATAAATAATAAAAAAATATCATAATAGTATTCCGGCACAATAGTTGCAAAATATCAAAAACGAATTTAAAATAAAACACGTATGAAAAAGCTACTATTTTTACTCACATTACCAATATTGATGTTGTCATGTACTTTTTATGGAGATGATACAAATATTGATACGGTAAATCTCTCTGTAAAGCAAAATGAATGGACAGAAAATTTTGACACCAACGGACTACGTTATTATTACGCTTCATTTAATATGCCTGAAATTACAAGTAACGTTTACTACAACGGAAGTATTCAGGTATACCTGATTTCCGGAGCTGAAGCATCCCAAAAAGTTTTACCTTATGTCAGACATTATGAAGATGTAAATGGTACCCGTTGGACAAGAACGATTGATTATGACTTTGTTACCGGGAATTTAATGATTTATGTTACTAACTCCGATTTTGTTACAGATCAACCTGCAGCAATGAATTTCAGAGTAGTAATCATGAGTCAGCCGAATTGATTATTTCTCTAATAAATCCAAACAGCCAGTTACAAAAAAGTGACCGGCTGTTTGGATTTATTAGAATCTGAATATTGATTGGAAATCAATATTCGTCCCAGCTTTTAATCTTTATATCTTTAATATCCATGCTGCAAAAGGCTGTAATAAATGCTGACGCCAAACGGGCATTCGTCAGTAATGGAATATTAAAGTCAATTGCCCCTCGGCGAATTGCATAATCATTGCGTAATTCACGTACGGAAGTATCTTTCGGAATATTGATAACCAAGTCAAACTCTTTATTAGATACCATATTTTTTACGTTCAAATCACCGTCTTCGTCAGGCCATTGCACAGCCGTTGCTTCTATTCCGTTATCTTTCAGGAAGCGCTGAGAACCTCTTGTTGCAAACAGTTCAAAACCTTTTTCCTGAAGGAGCTGACAGGCATCCAATAATTCCACTTTTGATTTTGTTTCACCGGAAGAAATTAGAATTCGTTTTTTCGGAATACGGAAACCGACAGAAAGCAATGATTTAAGAATTGCTTCGGAAAAATCATCTCCGATACAACCAACTTCTCCAGTAGAAGCCATATCGACCCCTAAAACAGGATCAGCTTTCTGCAAGCGATGGAATGAGAACTGAGAAGCTTTGATACCCACATAATCCAAATCGAAAGCAGATTTTTCCGGTTTCTCTACTGGCAAGCCCAGCATAACCTTTGTCGCAATTTCGATAAAATTGATTTTCAAAACTTTCGAAACAAAAGGGAATGAACGTGACGAACGCAGATTACATTCAATTACTTTAATGTAATTTTCTTTTGCTAAGAACTGAATGTTGAACGGGCCGGATATATGAAGCGATTTGGCTATTTCACTCGCAATTTTCTTGATGCGGCGAATAGTTTCCACATAAATCTTTTGCGGAGGAAACTGAGTTGTTGCATCACCTGAGTGAACTCCGGCGAATTCCACATGTTCGGAAATAGCATAGACTAAAATTTCGCCTTTATCAGCCACTGCATCAATTTCAATTTCTTTGCAACGCTCAAGGAATTCCGAAACAACTACGGGATGTTTCTTTGAAACCTCAGTTGCCAATTTCAAAAAGTTTTCGAGTTGTGAAGCATCGTGACAAACATTCATGGCAGCACCGGAAAGCACATACGATGGACGAACCAATACAGGGAACCCGACTTCTTTTACAAAGTCGTTTACATCGTCGAATGTTGTTAACTCTTTCCAACGTGGCTGATCAATTTTCAGATCATCAAGCATTGACGAAAATTTATGACGATCTTCGGCCCGGTCGATATCGATAGCCTGTGTTCCAAGTATGTTTACTTTTGCATCGGCAAGTTTCATAGCCAGATTATTCGGAATCTGACCTCCGGTGGAAACAATCGTACCCATTGGATTTTCCAGCTCCATAATATCCATCACACGTTCAAAACTCAACTCATCAAAATATAAGCGGTCACACATGTCATAATCAGTCGAAACGGTTTCCGGATTATAATTGATCATTACCGACCGAAGCCCTTCTTTACGAATCGTTTGCAAAGCATTTACCCCGCACCAGTCAAATTCTACAGAAGACCCAATACGGTAAGCTCCCGACCCAAGAACAACCACTGAGCGATGATCTCCGAGATACTTTACGTCACCAGCAATACCGCTATAAGTTAGATAAAGATAGTTCGTCTGCGCAGGATATTCGGCAGCCAGCGTATCAATTTGTTTTACAACGGGCAAAATACCACGGCTTTTACGATAAGCACGTGTCAGCTTTATTTTATCATCAATTTCATCATTACTGCATTTAGTCACTAAACGTGTAATCTGAAAATCTGAGAACCCGGCAATTTTAGCCTCTTTCAGTAAGTCATCCGACAAATTTTCAAGAGCATTCGTAGCCGCAAGTTCTTTTTCTATTTTTTTGATACGTTCCAATTTGTAAAGGAACCAGCGATCAATCTTGGTCAGTTCGTGCAACCGATCTACCGTATAACCGCTTTCGAGAGCCTGTGCCAAATAGAATATACGACGATCTGTCGGTTCGCTAAGCGCTTTATCAATATCATCAACCATAAGCGCTTTATTGGCAACAAAACCGTGCATTCCAAGTCCAATCATACGAATACCCTTCTGAATCACTTCTTCAAAAGTTCGTCCGATAGCCATAATTTCGCCAACCGATTTCATGCTTGAACCTAACTGGCGGCTGACACCCTGAAATTTACCAAGATCCCAACGTGGAATTTTACAAACAATATAGTCGAGAGCCGGCTCGAAAAACGCAGAAGTATCTTTAGTAACCGAATTTTTAAGTTCAGGAAGTCCATATCCCAAGCCTAATTTTGCTGCAACGAAAGCAAGCGGATAACCAGTAGCTTTTGAGGCAAGTGCCGAAGAACGGCTTAAACGAGCATTAACTTCTATCACACGATAATCTTCCGATTCGGTATCAAAAGCATACTGAACATTACACTCACCCACAATTCCTATGTGGCGAATAATACGAATGGCTAATTCCCGAAGTTTATGATATTCGCTGTTGGTAAGTGTTTGCGAAGGTGCAACCACAATACTTTCACCGGTATGGATTCCGAGTGGGTCAAAATTCTCCATGTTACAAACCGTAATACAGTTATCGTAACGGTCTCGTACCACTTCATATTCAATTTCTTTCCAGCCTTTCAGCGATTTTTCTACCAACACCTGAGGCGAATATGAAAACGCCTTATTTACAACTGCTTTTAATTCTTCATCATTATCACAAAAACCACTTCCCAAACCACCAAGCGCATAAGCGGCACGCACAATTACTGGATAACCCAGCTCGTTAGCAGCACGCAAAGCATGGTTAAGATTAGTTACAGCCTCGCTTTTTATATATTTTACACCAATCTCCGATAATTTCTGATTAAATATCTCTCGGTCTTCCGTATCAATAATCGACTGTACCGGAGTTCCTAAAACCCGAACGTTATATTTTTCAAAAACCTTTGATTTATAAAGAGTAACCCCACAGTTCAATGCTGTCTGACCCCCAAATGAAAGAAACACACCATCAGGGCGTTCTTTTTCTATAACACGCTCTACAAAATCAGGAGTTACCGGCAGAAAGTACACTTTATCGGCGATACCTTCGGAAGTCTGCACCGTTGCAATATTGGGATTGATAAGTACGGTTTCGATTCCTTCTTCTTTCAACGCTTTTAATGCCTGCGAACCTGAATAATCGAATTCACCGGCTTCACCAATTTTCAATGCTCCGGAACCAAGTACCAACACCTTTTTGATTTCACCTTTTTCGGCTCCTTTGTATTCCTGTTTTGTTACCAGACGTGACTCTACTTCCTCTTCAATCATTTGTACGACTGGCTTATCAAATCCATCCAAAGTTTTCAGGAATACATCAAACAGAAATTCTGTGTCAGTAGGTCCAGAAGAAGCTTCGGGGTGGAACTGAGCGGAAAACCATGGTTTTGTTTTATGACGTATACCTTCATTGGTCCCATCATTCATGTTCACAAAAAGAGGTTCCCAATCGGCCCCCAGTGTAGAGTTGTCGACAGCAAAACCATGATTCTGAGAAGTAATAAAAGCTCTTTGTGTTCCGGCTAATTGTACCGGTTGATTATGACTGCGATGGCCGTATTTAAGTTTGTAAGTTTTTGCACCTCCGGCAATAGAAAGCAACTGATTTCCCATACAAATACCGAAAATTGGTTTTTCGGTTTCCATGGTTTTTTGTATGTTCTTTACTGTTTCAGTTGCATAAGCCGGATCACCAGGACCATTTGAAACAAACAAACCATCAAATTCAATCTGGTTAAAATCATAATCCCAGGGAACCCGTATTACTGTAGTGTCTCGTTTAAGCAGACAACGAATAATGTTGTGTTTTACACCACAGTCGACCAGAACAATGCGTTTTTCACCGTCACCATACGTAATTACTTCTTCACAACTTACTTTAGCAATCTGGTTTTCATCATCAGGATTAATAAACTCAATATCTTCTCCATCCGGGAAAACAAGTTTTCCTTTCATAGTTCCTTTTTCCCGAACTAATTTAGTCAACTCACGTGTATCAATTCCAAAAATTCCCGGGACTTCATTTTCTTTAAGCCAGTCGCTCAAACTTTTCACGGCATTCCAATGACTATATTCAAAAGAAAAATCGGAAATAATCAGTGCTGATACCTGAATTTTTTCCGATTCGTAAAAAGTAGAAAGTCCGTTTTGAAAAGTGTCATTCGGGACACCGTAATTACCAACTAACGGAAATGTTATTGCCAGCAACTGCCCCGCGTAAGATGGGTCTGTGAGGCTCTCGGGATACCCGACCATTGCCGTATTAAAAACAACTTCTCCGGCGACCGCCTTTTCGTACCCAAACGAGTATCCTTTAAAAACGGTTCCGTCTTCCAAAACTAAATGAAAGGGCTTGTACTTCTGCATAAATATATAATAATTGTCTATTGTCGCGTGTGTCAACCCGGACGAATCTTACATATTTATTCCCTTGATAAATGTATTAGTTTTCGTTCGTCCAAATTTTTGCAAAATTACTGCTTTTTTAGGGACTATGCAAGTTCAATTTTCAATATTTTCGTATTTACAAATAGTTTTTTAAGCATCATTTTCAAAGGAATAAAAATTGAATTTATATGCAACTTTAAAATTACTGAAAATCATAAATTAATCCTTTTATTACATATTGCTTTTTTAAATCTTTCATTACATTTTCCTGCTTTTGTTTGGCTGCTGTATAATAAGGATTGATTAATGAAGCAGCTTCACTGTCGGGATATTTTTTAATCAGATAATTCCATGCCTTGGTATAATACGGAGTAAGTATCATATCGCTACTATATTCAAAAAGCGGAGTGTTATCAAATCCGGTAATCAAATATGTCAGGTAAGCCTTTTTATAGTTTTTACAATTATCAAGTAGTGCAAATCCGGGATTATCCTTTATAAAATTTTCGTACCAAATAATCCGGTCAACATGTTTTTGCGGAGAAATTGTAATAGCGGCATCCGAGGAGAAACCTTCTTTGTTTTCAATGGCTATTTCCTGCATGTAATTTTTCATTGCCGGAGAAACCATATCGGATAGTTGTCCGAACACAAAATCCCTATTTTGTTCGATATATGCCATACCTTCTTCGCTTATAATCTTAAAACCATTTTTTTGTAATCTCGATTGAAAATCAAGAATCCTCTTAGGTACCGTTTCGCCTGAGTACAAAACAGAATAATCCGTTGTATCATTCATTATTTGCTCATTCAGTTTAGTTTCAACTGTATCTAAATAGCTTTGATAAAGAACAAAAGCTGAATCGCAAAGCCCGGGACGTTTATTGGTAAAAACCGTTTTAAACTGATTTGTAGCTTCCGTAACCGTATTCATATCAGTACTATCCAGATTATTCAAAAAAGATTTATAGGCTGATATTTCAGGAGCTTCTGTAAGTATTTTTAGTGTGTCGTTAAAATGATAACCAATTGAATCCTGCTGTTGATTATTTTCTGTTGTTTTCTGATTACAGGCACTAAATTGCAGAGTCAAAATTACAAGTAATAATAAACCGATTTTTTTCATGTGTAGATGATTGTATTTTAGCTGTTAGAATATAGCTACAAATTTCGATGTTCATTTTTAAATAAAAAAATCTTTCCGGTAATTTATTATCGGTTACAAAAAACAAGTCCCTGTCGTTTTTTATCGGCAGGGACTCTCAAAGCTTTATTTCAGAGGATAAATTTTAAACTTGAATTCGTAATCTTTATAAGGTATACGATATTGTGGCAACGGTAAGGCTCCCCAACTATTTTCACACCCCACTCCCATTTGCATTTTGTCAATACAAAGAGTAACGTAAGGCGATTTTGCTATTTCCGGAGAATGACGTTGACTTTTTTCAAGTCCTTCATCCAGCGACTCAATACTATAGTTCAAAGCTGAAGCCGTAAATTCATTGTCAGCAGTAATTCGGATACCTTTACCTGCAATATTCATCATATCCCAATAACGGATACCAGTTTTTGTTCCGGTTTCCTGCGGACGGATATAAGGATAAAATTGCTCGTCTACAGTTTGATCGTAAATACCTAGATTTGATGAATTATTTCTATCTGAATAATTTTCAAAAGGCCCGTGCCCATAATACTCGATTTTCTGGAACTCTGCCGGCATTTGCATCTTCACACCAAAACGGAACATTTCTGATACTTTGGCTGATTTGTCGGCATATAAATTTTCTGTAACCACGATATTACCCAAATAGTCAATAGTATATGTCATTTTTATCTTAGCATTTATCTGTTTTATGGTATAATAACCGGTGATGGTTGCAATCGCGTTTTCCAACTTATTAGTAAGAGAATCAAGCTGAAAACCAGGGTTATACCATGCCCTGTATCTATGGTGCAACTGAGCACCCATATCATTATCGGTAGGTGCACGCCAAAAATTTGGCTGCAAAGTGCCATTAGTATCTATCATTTCCGTTCCACCATAATTATATGAAGTAATCCAGCCGTTATGTTTGTTGAATTCTATTTTGAAATTATTTCCAAAAACTCTTAAATAATTATAGTCATTCACTTTTACTCCCACAAAATAATCGTCACTTTTAACCGTGAGTTTAGCATTTTCCGGCGGTGCAAATTTATAAGGATTTACAACCATCTGACGATATGCAATTTCATATCCGGCAGGTAATAAATGTTCTGCATTTTTCAGTTTAAAGCTAATGTTTAACAGAGCTTCTCCCAGCGGACAAATTTTGGATAAATCATAATCTAATTTGAATTCAGCTTTACCCTGTGCCGGAACATTCAAATCGGTAATAATTCCACTTTGTTTTGCAATCCCGTTTTCAAGCAATTGCCACTCGGCATAGTAATTTGACATGTCGCGGAAAAAGTTTTCGTTATAAATACTGATTTCCCCATTTTGTAAATCAAGAGGTTCTGCCCAAATCGATTGATAATAATATTTCACTTCGTGAGCATGTGGATTCAAACCGCGATCAGGATTTACAAGTCCGTTATCCAGAAAATTATCGTCAGAAGCATCGTATTTATTATAGTCACCACCATAGGCATAAATTTCCACGCCATTTTTACCTTTTTTATGCAACGACTGATCCACAAAGTCCCAGATAAAACCACCCTGATATTTAGGATATTTACGAATTATATCCCAATATTCTTTAAATCCGCCTTCGGAATTTCCCATAGCATGAGCATATTCGCACTGAATAAGCGGTTTGGTCTTCGATTCATCCTGACTATATTTTTCGCAACGGTCATAACCAAGATACATAGGACAATAAATATCGGTAAACTCATTTCCATGCCCTTGTTCGTACTGTACCGGGCGGCTTTTATCTTCTGCTTTAATCCATTTATAGCAAGCTTCGAAATTTGGTCCGAATCCGGCTTCATTACCCAACGACCATACTAAAATTGCCGGATGATTATAATTTCGTTGTACATTACGTTCATTGCGTTCGAGATGAGCCTGAGCATATAATGGATTTTTAGCTAATGTACGATCGCCATACCCCATACCATGGCTTTCAAGGTTTGCTTCGGCTACCATATAAATTCCATACTCGTCACACAGGTCATACCATAAGTTATCATCAGGATAATGGCAGGTACGCACCGCGTTTATGTTCAACTCTTTCATGATTTTTATATCCTGCATCATACGTTCGGGAGTAACATAATATCCCTTGTCCGGATCCATCTCGTGACGATTCACGCCTTTAATCAAAACGGCTTTACCATTTACAAGCAGTTGAGCATTTTTAATTTCCACTTTCCGGAAACCAACTTTCAAAGGAATAACTTCGAGTACTTTATTACCCGATTTTACTGTAGCAAACAGTGTATAAAGATGAGGAGTTTCAGCGGTCCATTTCAGTGGATTTTCCACATTTATGGAAGTCGTGATTAGTCCTTTGCCGTTAATGCTTTCAGATTTCACAATTTTACCCGAAATATCTTTTAAATCAAGTTCTACGTTAACTTTTGATTTTGACTGAATGCTTATATCAAGTTTCCCGTTTTTGTAAGCTTCATCTAAATCCGGAGTTATACGAATATCCTGAATGCTGTTTTTATCTCTTGCAAACAGATAACAATCCCGGCCAACCCCAGACAAACGCCAGAAATCCTGATCTTCAATATAGGAGCCATCACACCAGCGAAAAACCTGAAATGCAATAAGGTTTCTCCCGGGTTTCACAAATTTGGTGATATCAAATTCAGCTTCAAGCTTACTGTCTTCGCTATAGCCGACAAAACTGCCGTTAACCCACAAATACATATTAGATGTTACAGAACCAAAATGAGCAACAATTGTTTTTCCCTTCCAATTATCCGGGATCTCAATTACACGACGATATGAACCAACATGATTATTTTCTTCCGGAACAACTGGAGGATTTATCGGAGACTGATTCCTCCATGGATAGCCGGTATTTACATAAACAGGATCGCCATATCCGTTGAGTTCCCATATACCGGGAACCTGTATTTTGTTCCACGATTCATCAACAAAGTCTGTTTTGAAAAATGCTGTAGGACGAAGATTGGCATCCTTCACCCAATTAAATTTCCATAAGCCATTAAGCGACAGAAAATTTTCCGAACTTTCTTTACAGGCTTTCGATGCTGCGTTTTCCGACTCGTATGCAAAAAAGTTGGTATGCATCGGCAATCGATTAACTGCATTTACTTTTGGATTTTGCCATTCTTCCTTTTGGGCATTTACATTTAAAATGCCGGCAATAAATGAAATAATAAGGAGTTTGTACTTCATGTTTTTATTTGATTTTTTGTCTTCGTACAAAAATAATCATAAAATAAAATCAGACATTATACTTATACATTTAAAATATTTAATTAGTGATTTTTGAATGATTTGTACCCCTTTTTAGAATATTCCGGACAACATAACTAATATATACTCCATAATTTCAAGTTATTAATGCTTATCTGAAAACTTCATAAAGTCCAATATTATTGTACTTTAAACTTAACTCAACTCAAACAGATTACAAGACACACCAGAAAGATCAATTTAACCAATTTCAAAAAATGTATTGTTATCTGATACTAAATAAGCTATCCATTGAAGTGCTGTAGCAACAAATTCATTTTCTACATAATTATTCTTTTTTTGAAAAAAAATAATCTGAAAAATTTGATTGTGAACAATAAAAACTGTAAACTTGCAATCAAATCGTAATCTATTTTATTATGCTTTAAACAAAGTAATTCGAGAGGTTACAATCGTACTTTTATAACCATTATTGATTAATTTACTTACAATATATAAGCAGAAATTTTTCTTTATTTATTTGCCATAAAAACAACATAATTTTAAAAGAGTATGAATATCGATCAACTCATTCATTCGCTTGAAGCGAAGCACCCTGGTGAAACAGAATACTTGCAGGCAGTAAAAGAAGTATTAATTAGTATTGAAAAAGAATATAACAATCATCCTGAATTTGAAAAAGCAAAAATTGCCGAACGGCTTGTTGAACCTGACCGCATATTTACATTCAAAGTTCCCTGGGTTGACGATCAGGGCGATGTACAAATAAATCTGGGATACCGAATACAGTTCAACAATGCAATTGGTCCATATAAAGGAGGTTTACGTTTTCACCCTTCTGTAAATCTTTCTATTTTAAAATTTCTCGGATTCGAACAGATCTTTAAAAATGCTCTTACTACATTGCCAATGGGCGGAGCAAAAGGAGGTTCGGATTTCAATCCGAAAGGCAAATCGGATGCTGAGGTTATGCGCTTCTGCCAGGCATTTATGCTGGAACTCTGGCGGCATATAGGTCCGGAAACCGATGTTCCGGCTGGCGATATTGGTGTCGGAGGCAGGGAAATTGGTTATTTGTATGGCATGTACCGCAAATTAGCCCGAGAAAACACAGGTGTACTGACCGGAAAAAATTTGGAATTCGGGGGATCTCTGGTTCGTCCGGAAGCAACCGGCTTCGGAGGCTTGTACTTTGTAAATCAAATGTTGGAAACAGCTGGTCATAATATAAAAGATAAAACAATTGCAATTTCAGGATTTGGTAATGTGGCATGGGGAGCTGCAACCAAAGCCACCCAAATGGGTGCTAAAGTTGTTACTATTTCCGGCCCCGACGGTTATGTGTATGATGAAGCAGGTATCTCTGGCAAAAAAATAGATTATATGCTTGAATTAAGAGCTACGTGTAACGATATTGTACAACCTTATGCAGAAAAATTCGGAGCTGTATTTGTTCCGGGGCGTCGTCCATGGGAGGTAAAAGCAGATGTAGCACTTCCATGTGCAACACAAAACGAACTTGACGCAGAAGATGCCCGCCAATTGATTGACAACGGCGTGATTTGCGTTGGTGAAATATCCAATATGGGTTGTACGCCGGAAGCTATTGATATGTTCATCCACCACAAAATTATGTACGGGCCGGGGAAAGCTGTAAATGCAGGAGGCGTGGCTACGTCCGGACTTGAAATGACCCAAAATGCAATGCACTTATCATGGACAGCCACTGAGGTTGATGCCAAACTGCATCAAATTATGAGCGAAATCCATAGTCAGTGTCTCAAATATGGCCGAGAAGAAGACGGTTATATCAATTACATGAAAGGTGCAAACGTAGCCGGATTCCTGAAAGTGGCAAAGGCTATGCTGGCACAGGGAGTTATTTAGGTTTTGAGATTTTAGAACCAAGAACCAAGAGTCAAGACATTTAGATAATATGATAATGTGCCAATGTGATGTAGAATCAAGAGTCAAGAACCAAGATATTTAGATAATATAATACCAATGCGATTCATAACCTTTATAAACTAATCAACTTTATGAACCAATGAACTTTACAAACTTTATAAACAGATAAACTCCATAAACATCAAACCCAAAAACATATTTCTTAAAAACATGAAAGTTTACAAATTCGGAGGCGCATCAGTTCGATCAGCTGAAGGAATTCACAACATTGTGCGCATTGTATCCACAGTTGATACACAACTATTTATTGTGATTTCGGCCATGGGAAAAACAACCAACGCCATGGAGGTTGTACTTGACAATTTTATGAAAGCCGATCGTGGTGCTGCACTCACCAAACTTTCTGAAGTCGAATCATATCATCAGGAAATTATCAAGGAACTTTTCGAATATCCCCAAAATGGATTTGATGCTATACAGCCTTTATTTGATGAACTCAGAGAGCTCGTTGCAACCGGTGTCGGCGATGATTATGACCGCTGGTATGATCGTTTGGTATCTTATGGCGAAATTATATCCACCACAATTGTTTCTGTTTTTCTAAATGAATCCGGGATTAAAAATACATGGCTTGACATGCGCCATCTGTTGGTAACCGACAGTAACTTCCGCGAAGCAAATGTCCACATGGATGAGTCTCAAAAACGCCTGAATAAAGCTGCTGATTTCAACACAAGCCGTATTTATATCGGACAAGGATTTATCGGAGCCAATCTGAAAGGCAATCCAACTACACTCGGGCGTGAAGGTTCCGATTATACCGCTGCCGTGGTTGGCAATCTGCTTGATGCCGAAAGTGTTTCTATCTGGAAAGATGTTCCCGGGATTCTTAATGCGGATCCTCGTATTTTCAAAAATACGGTGCATATCCCGGAACTCACTTATATGGATGCAGTGGAACTTGCATACAGTGGGGCCCAAATCATCCATCCAAAGACAATTAAGCCACTTGAAAACAAGCAAATTCCCCTTTACGTCCGTCCGTTTAATCATCCGGAGGAAACCGGTTCGGTCATCAAATCAACGACAGAAAGACCCATCAATGTTCCGGTGCTTATTTTACGTAAAAATCAAGTGCTTGTTACAGTACGCCCACGCGATTTTTCGTTTGTTTTGGAAGAAAGTTTATCAAAAGCCTTTGCCGTCATGCACAAACACCGGCTGAAAATTTCAATGATACAGTCGTCAGCTGTTACAATTTCGGTTTGTGTGGATAACAGCCGTTATTTGGCCGGAGCTCTTGATGAATTAGCCAACGATTTTCGGGTAACTTATAATGAACATCTGGAATTACTTACCATACGCGGAACTAATGATCAGATTATAAGTGACACAACTTCGGAAAGGGAAATCTTACTTTCACAACACACAAGACGTACTGCCAGATATTTATTAAAAGAGCTGTAATTTACAACATAGCCATAAAATAAGTGAGAAAAATCAAATAATGCCGTATAACTTTCAATTTTGCAGTCAGCAAAGGAAGGGTGTCTCAAAAGAGTTTTTGAACGCAAATTTCACAAATTTCCACAAATTATTTTGCTGAAATGTAATCATTTATGATTTATGAGAATTTGCATTTATTTGCATTTTTCTTACTTATGAGACAGCCTCTATTCTATATAGAGAGATCCGAACTTGAAATACGACATTATATTTGTCGCACTACTTAATACAAAAATTATATTTGAAAATTATATCTTGCAACTGTTAATTCTTATATACCATAAATTTCTTTTGCATGCAACCTTCAGAACAATTAACAAATAAAGTATATATCCCTGCTTTTAGTTCAGAGATATTAAGTTCCGAATTATAATTAACAACAGATATTTTTTCATTAAGAACAACAGCTCCAAGAACATTGAATACCTTTATTCTTACGTTTTCGGCCTTGATATGGTCAAAGGTAATATTCAGTCTGTCGCGGGCGGGAACAGGATAGACATTGAAAAAAGCTGGAACGAATGGCTGGAACGAGCCAAGACGGGGATCTTTTATAAATTTGGCAACTATTGTTTTATCACAGATTGGATGAATGATCACAGAAGAAGCAGAGTCTTCAAGTCCCTCCCAACCGGAAAACACGAAACCGGCACTGGCTAAAGCCTGGATATCATAATCAAAATCAGGGAATATTTTCCCATCAAAGGACTTTATGGCTGAATAGTTATGATTAAAAAGTATTTGGCCGGCATCCTCCGGATCAACATGTACCGTAAGTTGAACAGGATCGTCCAACCCGAAAAAATCTTTTATATAGGCAAACAGAAAACCGCCACGTTGTTCCACATAAGATTTTATTGTTTCAAGTCCACTGTTCCATGAATCTAAAGAAATTCCCCATTGGGCAATATGTCTTGTAATGTCATTTTTGTAAAGAGATGAAATCGAATCTAATTCCGGATTAATAACTTCTGGAATAAACTTCACATCCAGCAAATAAGTAAGTCTGTTTATAAAATAGTTTCTGTAATTATTATTTTTCAATAAATTCCGGACTAATCTGTTATTATATCCATCAGGCCATGCCCTGTCGCTAAAAGTCAGCGACCATTTTAATGTATTCCAGTCAGGCGAGCCATAATTTCCGTATTTTAATCCCAGACCATGATCAGTGTCCCAAAGAATCCATTGACATTGACCATCAGAAGGGACAAAGAATTTCACATTATTGGACAACCAGTCATAATTTCCAACAATTATTTCAGTAAGCCAATAATCTGTAAACTGTTTTATATCGACAAGCTGCGATATTGTTTCATAGTCATTATCCGGTAAAACACTGTCTTCCCGATCGACAAAATCCATTATTTTATTCCATTTGTCAAAGTTCCCATATATCGGATTTTTATTCCCGGGATATCCAAATGCACGTTCCAACAAATCATAATCTTTAATATCGGGAAAATGAGTTTCCATATAGTACTCATCAACATGTTCCCTCAGGTTGTATAATCCAAAAAAATTTCCGTTAACAAAAACATTCACAGGTTTACTTTCCGCAACATTCGCCTTATAATTAAATTTCTTAGCCAATCGTTGGATCAACTGATCCCGGAAATGAGTGTTACCTGGTTTTATTTGTACACAATCATTTCCTCCGTTGCGAATTAAAAGACGTTTAAATTTCCCCGGGTTGTTATTACTAAAAAAAGGATATTCAAACCAAGTGCTTCCATAACGCCCACGGGCATAAAAACGCATAGAATATTGTTTTGTATTTTTAGGAGAATGCAATTTTATGCCCAGACCGGAAGAATAAGCCGTTTGTCCATTTTCAATATATTCAAAATCAGCAGGAATTTCGATATCCTTTTTACCCTTAAAAATTCCCTGGGTTCCATAAAGATATTTGTCGTCAGACACGATGGAAATTATCGGATTCTCATATTCTTCATCGGTTATGATGTATGACAATGAAAGAGTGGCACTTTCAATACAATCCGATTTAAATGTTTTTGCCCGTATAACAGTTGTTGCTGTAACTTCAATAGGATTTATATAAACCGGACTTTCTATTGTTGGAGTAGAAAAATCAGTAGTATAATGAATCCTACAGTTTTTTTCATTTACAGACAAACTAATATTAATGGCTGAAGTATAAACACCGCTTTTTATATTGGCAACGGGCTTACTAAGTTGCCCCCCGGAGATGCTGTTTGTATTTGGCCTACCCGGTGTAGGTTCACTCAAATAATATAAATCGAGACTTGCATCAGGGTAGCATCCATAAGCAATATCCGAACTTTGTTTTCCGAAATCCACATCATTCACCAACGTTCCATCCGTAGTGTATATTGCTATATATTCACCATCGGCTGACAATTTGAAGTTCGTATGGGTACGGCCGTCATCCTCCCCATCAGCCCAGAATATCATGTAAGCGCCGGGCTGCAAAATGCTGTCATTCTCATCATTTACTTTCCATTTATTCCAAGTATTCTTACTGTCGGTGAAATAATAATCTTTCAAATGCACCGGAGCCTCTCCAAAATTATATATCTCAAACCAGTCATTATAATCTCCTTTTTCATCTGTGTTCGTTTTCGAATTTGATGCAAGAATTTCATTGATCACCAATGTATTATTTTGCTCAGCTAAAGTTTCCAGAACATATTCGCCGCCATGCTCACATATATCAAACCCATTAGTATATGCAGATATTGTGTCAGGAACTTCTTCCTGTGCATTCACCATGCTGACAAGCAATGTGACAACACAAACAGACATCGTTTTAAAAAGATATGACAATCCGTTACTGCCAGCCATATCGCGCTGATTACCATCTTCTTTCATAGTAGCTTATTATCTGTAACTCTCTGACCGGCTACATATTTGTTTGTACGGTCAAATAAAATTGATTTTTATATGTTCCGTAATCATTGATTATTTACTACAATTGCATCGGTAAAGACAATTTTTTCCGTATAAGGCCAATCAACATACAGTTTTTTATCCGAGACATAATAATAACCCTTGTAAACAGTTCCTACGAGCGAAATTTCAAGTTTATTGTTTTTTAATTCAGGGTCAGGATTCAGAGTTATTGCACCTTCCGCTTCTTGTTGCCCCGCCGAACAAAACCTCGAATCAGGAGTGTACACACCTTCGAATGAAATGAGACCGCTTACAGGATCTTTATTTACCAACAAAAAGTTATTCAGGCAATCATATTTGTTCGAAGTTCTGAAAACGAGCGTTACCAATGCTATCTCCGGTTTGCCTACTGCCGAACTGTCGTTGATAATCGCTGTTACACTCATTGTTTCATTCTGCATTAAAGGGACTAAACTGCTTGTTACCGGAGCATAAACACTGTCGGAAACCGTCACATTACTTTTCAGAACTGTATTTTGATACGTGGCGTTTATTGTATAATTTCCGGAAAAAGAAAATAGAACAGAAGCACTGCTACCAACCGCTCTTAAATCAACCCCATCCGCAGGTGTAATGTTCCATGCTACATTACTGCTATCAGGTACGTTCTTAAATTTAAAAACGACAGGTTCACCTCTTTTGATATTGGATGCTTTAGAAACATCGATAACTCCAATTGAAGGATCATCCTCAATCTGACTACAACCGGTCAACAATAAACCGGCCGACAATAAAAACAATAAAAATTTGTAGTGTTTCATAATCATATCTTTTAAATTGTCAATATTATATAGCAAAGAATCTAAATTTATATTTACAGATGCAAATTAGAGATTAGTTGTTGTATTATTAAATCATCCTCTGTCTTCCCATTATTCATATCATAAATTTTCAACACATATTTTAACAAATCTATTGATTTTTCATATTTTATTAGAATGAACTTATCTCGACTTTTGAATAAGATAGAATTAAATCAGAATAAAGAATTATTCCGAAAAGTCAAGACGACTTCATAGTATATTCTAATGTAATAGTTTTTTGCCAACTTTATATTATTATTTTTATCATGTATCTCTCCCAGGTAATATAAGCACAAATACCTGCTTCTTAAATCAGGAGAAGCCATCTCATGAAGAATTCTCAGAGCTTCTTTCAATGGTTGATAAGCTGTACTATCGTTAATTTTCATACGGTAACGTACAATGCCCTGATATATTAATGCACGTACATAACTTTCAGGATGCTTCGTTTTATACGAGAATAGCTCATCAACCGTCAGATTTATCAGGCTATCGGTAGTGAAGTTGAAATAAGTTTTGTCTTTGGCAATCACTTCAAGCAGTTGACAATAAGCTTTATTGTAGTGACTAAGTTGGTTCAGATTTATCAGTTTCAGACTATCAAGAACTGCATCCGGTTGTGAAGTTAAAAGTGAATCTATCCGTGTAATTCTTTTGTAATCAGCATTGTTTAATTCTTGTTTGCAGGAGCTGAAATAAACAAGAATGATAAAAAACAAAACCATATAAGTTCCCTGTTTCATCGGATTGTTTTGGCATGTTATATAAAACTTTCAAGGAAATAATTAGCTTAACTATTTTTTATTAATTTCATATTTCATATTTCATATTTCATATTTCATATATATGTTTTTACAAAAATAATAATTTTTATCTGTTATTTAAAAATCTAAATGCCAACTGAACTATTTTTTCTATATTCTCTGTTGTTATAACCCACAAAACACTAATTAACAAGACATTAATACTTTTCTCAGTAGCGTAAAAAACTTATTCAACCAGATGTTTGGCAAAAGCTCTGACTTTTAATATTATATTCGAATTTGCAAGTCATGAGACTTGCTTTTAACTTGAACGAAACAAAAATCACTTCGCTCAACAAAGGGATAAAAATCAGTTCTACTGAAAAAACGAACTTTTTCAGCCTTTTCAGAAAATATTGCTTTCGTCCTGTCTGTTTTACAATTATTTACATATATTTGTACAGTATAACACAAACCTCTCCGATTAAAATTATTATCTCCGAATAAAGTGTTATCCGGAATTTTCTCAATAAGCTATTAACTATCTATCAAGCAACACATTACTGCAATCGTCAAATTTCCAGGCTGATTTTTATTAATTCTTAAATTTCGAGAATATGAAATCAATTCAATCAATGCAGAATTTAGTGTTCATTTGCCTGACTTTTATCTCTTTGAGTATTTACGCAAATGATTTTGTACCCGGGGAAGGCGGAAGTTTACCTTCATTTCAAGAATTTACTTCGGAAGAAGGAAAAATTGCAGGTCTCATGATTGTCTCATGTGACCGTACCAACTACTTTTTATCTTCGGGAACAGTTGCCGAAGTCTATATGACATTTCCATATCCATCCGAATTTGAAGCCGACAGTGCCAAATTGCAATATGAAAACGAAAATGGCCAGTGGGCAGACTACCTGTATTACAACGAAGAGCTTACAACCGACGGAGACAACTTCTGTTTTTACATTTACAGCAACACAAATTTCCGGATTATGCTAATGGGTGGCCCTAAAAACGGCTATACTTCCAATGCTCAGTTAGCAATTGTGTCGAATGTGGATACTTATTTTAGTTCATCCTATTTGGATGAAAGCATGGCTATTTCAGGGGTTATGTCTCCATGGACAGGCAGAGGATTAAGTGCTGAATTTACAGCCAAAAAGCTTTCGGATTACAGCGAAGTAGAAGGTGGAATTGCTTACCAATGGTACAGAGTGAATCCTGCCACATACGAAGCAGCTCCCATAGCCAATGCTACCGGACAAACATATATAACAACAGAGGAAGACGCCGGTTATAAAATATTGGTTCGGGGAACAGGAGATGAAGTAACTGTGGGAGGTTTTTACCAAATGATTTCCTGGGGAAATACGCTTTATTCCAACAAGGGTTTTATCAGTAATCTGACTAATACCGGTTTTACCCTAAATTTATATAAAGGAATAGATAATTTGAGCATTACAGATGTAACTTTATATGATGTGGATTACAACGAAGTGTTTATTGATGAGATCACAAAAGTCAGTCCAGCCATTTACAATTTCAGAGTAAATCTCTCTATCGATAAAAATCCTTATTTTCTTGAAAACAAATCATCATTCTGGCGTATTTGTACGGAAATGTCATTTGGAGAAGGAATGGGATATCTTATGGAAGGCATAAGCATCGACCTGACGGCCACAGAAAACCTTAGCCCCACGTGTAAATTCAAGGTTTATGTAAAAGGGAATACCCTGTATTATCAGTCCACGGATATTGTGGAAAAAATCAGAATGATTGACAGTTCCGGGAAATGTATAATCAACACAAATCCGGGAAAGACCTCCGGAGCAATAAATTTGCCCGAATATAAACAAGGCTTTTTTATGCTTCAAATAAAACAAAGACAAGGATACAAATCTTTTAAAATTGTGATTTAAGTATCTCTTACTGTTGACGGCGTACAATAAATTAAAAATCTGTCATTTTAAAAATGCAAGAGGGTGTCCAAGAAGAAAAAAGAACGCAAATATCAGTAAATTAGCACAAATTATAAGTTATTGATAATGAGGCAATATTACAAATTGAATTTATCTAATTCATGTTCGGAATAAACACTTATCTCGGGCATCCTCTTTTAACAACATCATCAGCCTAATACCAGCAATTATGACACATTGGCTTAAATCTCAAATTATAGGTCAGCATAATTTCGTTTGTCCCGTAAGTTCCAAATCCGAGTCCGCTAAAATGATAATCATACGAATATGATACGTGAAAGACGTCGGATATATTGAATCCGAGAATCAATCCGGCCTGACTCCCGGTTCTGTAAAATATTCCTAAATCAAATAAATCCGGTTTGTTAATCAGCCCGAAATCCGATGGAGATTTAAAATATCCGGTCGCATTAAATTCGCCCTGATAAATTCCGGCATATTCAATTTCACAAATTCCAAACCCATAATTAAACAAATAATTATCGAACCGCCGATACTGAATATATAAAAATTGTGTAGGTGTCTGTAACTTTGTGTCTGTGGTGAATAATTCGAAAATATTCTGACTTGCAAATCCAAGTTTAAAATTCAAATTAGAAATTTCAATGCCAAAATCAGCATTAAATTCATGTTTGGCCTGAAGTTTTGAACCTAAAACGGGATCAATATATTCAGCTCCGGTATACACCTGACTTAAATCATATCCGGCATACTGATAATCGCCGGCAACTCCTAAATGCAATTGCCAATCGTAATTTATATTTGCAACAAATCCATAGGAAAGATTAAAATTAGAAAATGTTGTGTAACCTATTTTATCCTGCAATACTGACATGCCAAACTGAGCATTAATATCATCAACATAAGTGCTGGCTGAAGCATAGAGAGTAGCTGGAGCTCCTGTCAGACCAGCCCATTGTTTTCGTGCAGCCATGCTGAATACCGCCTGATACCTGTCATAAATCCACGCAGGAGTCACAGAATTCATACTACCCCAGTAATTATTTAACCGGATATTGGACTGTGCATTTACATAGTAAGCTTCCAAAAGCCAAATTAGTATTAACAATACTTTTTTGATCATAGCACTCCCCTCCTATCTAACCACCGTAACATATCCTTTTTTAGTTTTGAGTCCCGATTCCACATCAAAATAGAGCACGTAAAAATAAGTATCAAAACCTACCGTTCTGCCATTATAAGTTCCATCCCAACCATCATCTCCTTCATAAAGTAAAATACCATTTCTATTATAAATTTTTAGTTTATAACCTTTCATAAACACGTCATTCACTCCGTCTCCATTAGGGGTTATTGTATTGGGAATATCTAACAGAACAACCTGCGTAACAACGATACTATCACATTGATTTTTTGATTTAACAACATCTGTATAAGTCCCTTCGTTATAATACGTATTTCCATTAATTTGATAAGATTCCCCTGGCAACAAATGTATTACCTGAGATATTACAACACCTTCATCATAACTGACATTTAAAATTATAGTACTATCACAACCCTCAAAATTCTGATAATTAATTTTATAGATTCCTGGCTTATTTATAAATTCACCGTCAATACTATAACTCTCCCCGTTGCAAAGAGTCACAGCTCTCACTTCCGACTTTCCATTATTTACATTCAACCTCAGTACTGCAATACTATCACATCCGGCGTCTGTTTTCAGGGCTTCCGTATAAATGCCGGGCTCACTAAATTCTTTGGAATTCCAGACATAAGGCAAATCCGAGCCACAAACAGTCACATCTGTAGTTACTACAATCGGGTCTGCAACCTTGAGATCAAGTTGAACAATACTATCACAACCAGCCCGGGATTGAGTTTTATAAATATAAACACCGGCATCATCGCACTGAATACCGTTCCAGAAATATGGAATTTGCAATGGACATATTATTCTTTGAACGAAGGAATAGACAGGAACATTCACGGTCAGATTCAAAGTGGTAATGCTATCGCAACCAGCAACATTAATCAGAGTATCGGTATAAGTTCCTGTTGCTGTAAATGATTTTCCATGCCAGAGGTAAGGCAAATCAGAGGAACAGATTATTGCATTCGTCTCTGAACTGGTTGGGACATTTACTGTCAGATTCAAAGTAGTGATACTATCGCAATCCACGGAATTAGTCAGAGTATCGGTATAAGTCCCTGCTGCGGTAAATGATTTTCCATGCCAGAGGTAAGGCAAATCAGAGGAACAGATTGTTGCATTCGTCTCTGAACTGGTTGGGACATTTACCGTCAGATTCAATGTGGTAATGCTATCGCAACCAGCAACATTAATCAGAGTATCGATATAAGTCCCTGTTGCGGTAAATGATTTTCCATGCCATAGGTAAGGCAAATCAGAGGAACAGATTGTTGCATTGGTCTCGGAGCTGGTTGGGACATTTACCGTCAGATTCAAAGTGGTAATGCTATCGCAACCAGCAACATTAATCAGAGTATCGGTATAAATACCGGCAGCGGCAATAGTTTTTCCGTTCCAGTTTAGTGGAAGTTCTTTATTGCAAACTGTTAGATTCGTCTCTGAACTGGTTGGGACATTTACCGTCAGATTCAATGTGGTAATGCTATCGCAACCAACGGAATTAGTCAAAGTATCGGTATAAATACCGGCAGCGGCAATAGTTTTTCCGTTCCAGTTTAGTGGAAGTTCTTTATTGCAAACTGTTAGATTCGTCTCTGAACTGGTTGGGACATTTACCGTCAGATTCAAAGTGGTAATGCTATCGCAACCAGCAACATTAATCAAAGTATCGGTATAAGTTCCTGGTGCGGTAAATGATTTTCCATGCCAGAGGTAAGGCAAATCAGAGGAACAGATTGTTGCAT
>JAQVAV010000005.1 GCA_028690665.1 Paludibacter sp. | reverse complement strand
AAATAGATGTCTCAGTTTTGGACTGATCTACTTTTAATATCTCAAAATAATCTAAAACTCCTTCTGGTAGCAATAACTCAAATCCACTTATCTGCATTAGTTTTTTATTGCAAAACTAATATTTTATCACATTCCCCCCAACTTTTTGACTTGACCCGTAATTTTTACTCCACCTACTTTTTACATTGATCCGTTATCTCCTCCAACGTTTTGTAATATCCCCAAATTCATCAATCCTGCGATCGCGAAAGAATGGCCATATCCGACGCACAGTTTCTGAACGTTTCAAATCAATTTCAACAATGAGATTTTCGTTTTCTGTATCGGAAGCCCGGGATATTATCTCGCCTTGAGGCCCGGCAACAAAGCTATTTCCCCAGAACAGAATGCCGTTTGTAGCACCGGAAGGATCTGCCTCATAACCTGTCCGGTTGCATGATAGTACATGTAATCCGTTAGCCACTGCATGACCACGTTGCACTGTCATCCATGCATCCGTCTGTCGTGTCTTTTCATCTTCCGCATCAGTGCTTTCCCAGCCTATGGCAGTGGGATAAATAAGTAACTCGGCTCCAGCCATAGCCATTAAACGTGCGGCTTCTGGATACCATTGATCCCAGCAAACGAGAACTCCCAATTTCCCCACAGATGTTTGAATTGGCTCAAAGCCCAAATCTCCGGGCGTAAAATAAAATTTTTCGTAATAAGCCGGATCATCTGGAATGTGCATTTTGCGATACTTCCCAGCAATAGAGCCATTTTTTTCAAGTACAACAGCCGTATTATGATAAAGTCCGGCAGCACGTTTTTCAAATAACGAAAGGACAATTATGACTTCCAACTCTTTTGCCAATTTTCCAAAAAAATCTGTTGACGGCCCGGGAATGGTCTCTGCCTGTTCAAAAACATCGGGATCTTCTGTCTGGCAAAAATAAAGACCATTATGAAGTTCTTGTAAAACAATCAGTTCAGCACCCTGAGCTGCACAAAAGCGGATATTTTGTTCTAATTTCGCCACATTTTCAGTACGATGAGCGGTATTGGATTGTTGGATTAAAGCTATCTTCATTTTAAAGTTATTTGTCATTAAAGTTATTGGAATTTTATAGAGGATACTGCATAGTTACACAATGTAAAGAACCATGCTGCTTAATTAGTGCATTACAATTAATGGTGATGATTTCGCGATTTGGAAATGCTTTTTGTAACTGAATAATCGCAATTTCATCCTTGGGTGAACTGTATACTGGCAGTAGAACAGCTCCATTAATAATCAGAAAGTTGGCATAAGTTGCAGGTAAACGTTCATTGTCCACAATTATGGCATCTGCCATTGGTAGTTCAATCAATCGGAATGGTTTACCTTCAAGATTTTTCATGCATTTCAGTTCCTCTTCCATCAGCTTTAATTCAGCGTAGTGTTCGTCCGATTCATCTTTACATTTTACGTAAACAATAGTATTGTCAGGGCAAAGCCTTGCCAGGGTGTCCACATGACTGTCGGTATCATCTCCCGCCAGATAGCCATGATTTAGCCATAAAACTTTTTCTATGGCAAAATAATCCTTTAAACGTTGCTCCACTTCATCACGCGAAAGATTATTTCTGTTATCGGAAAGCAGACATTCGGCTGTTGTGAGCAGGGTACCATTGCCGTCGGACTCTATACTGCCGCCTTCGAGTATAAAATCCATACAGTTTCGATATTTAAAATTATTAAAGATCCCTTTCTCAAAAAGTGTACGGGTGATTTGATTGTCGTAATTCGCAGCGAATTTCATCCCCCAGCCATTAAATGTGAAATCATAAATAACCCGTTTCCCTTCTTCAAAAACTGTAATTCCGCCATGGTCGCGTGCCCATGTATCATTTGTTTGCATTTCTGCAAATGTAATGTGGGAATAATCGATATCTCCCAACAATGATTTTACTTCGTTTATATCGGGGGCGACAATCAATAAATCTTCATACTTAATGATTGCTTTAGCAATATTTACAAAACACTCGTTTACCTCATCAAGCATATAAGCCCAATCAGTTCCGGCATGTGGCCAAGTCAACAGAACAAATTGCTGGTCAGCCCATTCAGCAGGTAAATATTTTTTGAAGTTCCGTGTCATTCAATTGTATAAAACAAAAACACAAAAATACAAAAAATAGTCATTAGGTCAATTTTCGCCCTAAATGGTTACCTTTGCAGCTCGAAAGATAGTGAAAAATGAAAGATATCGTTATTTTATATTCCGGCGGAATGGACAGCTCCGTCGCTCTTTACAAATATGCCGATCGTATACGACTTGCAGTGTCATTTAATTATGGTTCGAAACACAACGAACGGGAAATTGAATATGCTGCTATAAACTGTAAAAACCTTGGTATCGAACACAAAGTCATAGTAATGGATCTCAATAAAATGGGCTTTGTTTCTGATCTGTTGCAGTCCGGAGGCGAAATCCCCAACGGACATTACGAGGATGAAAATATGAAAAAAACCGTAGTCCCGTTTCGTAACGGTATAATGCTTAGTGTTGCCGCAGGATTGGCCGAAAGTATGGATTGTAAATATCTTCTGATTTCTAACCATGCCGGAGATCATGCCATATATCCCGATTGCCGTGAAAATTTTATTCAGGCTATGAATCAGGCCATTTATGCCGGAACTTATAACCATGTGGAAATTTTAGCTCCATTTACCAATATAAACAAGCGCGCCATTGCTTTGATAGGAAAAGAAATAGGAGTTTCTTTCGAAAATACTTACTCATGCTATAACGGTCAGGAAATTCATTGTGGAATATGTGGTACCTGTACCGAAAGAAAGGAGGCTCTCGATGGCTTCGATCCGACAAAATATCAACAGTAAATTAAATCCAATGAAGATTTGATGCATCGTATTTACTGCCTTCCTTTTTTAAATGAAAGGTAAATAAATCTTAATAAGAATAACAATAGTATTAAAAAGATTATACCTTTGTACTGAAAAACGATTTTAGTCGAAAAATCAATGATTCATAATTCGATATCAAGGGAGGAGTTCGTAAAGGACGAAATAATTTCGACGGCTCAAAAACTGTTCAGGCAATATGGATTTCAGAAAACTACCATGGAAGATATTGCCAGATCTACAGGAAGAGGTAAAAGTACTCTTTACTATTACTACAAAAGCAAAGATGTTATTTTTACAGATGTAATTGAAAAAGAGGCTCGTGAAATTCTCCTGGCTGTTAATAACGCAGTTAATTCATCGCAAACAGCATCAGAAATGTTGCAATCTTATTTTATAGTCACATTTGAATCTATAAAACATAAGATCAATTTATACGGAATAATGCGACATGAATTATTGAACACCGGTGACATTTCCTCTTATAAGCCTGCCTTGTCTCAAATCAAAAGGTTTATCCGCTCCGAAAAAACAATTATTAAAAATATCTTATTGTCAGGTGTTAATAATCACGAATTTACTCAGGAGATTATAAAAGATATAGATATGGTTGTGTATGTTATTATAACAGCCCAACGTGCGATATTTATTGATCTGACAAAGAGAGAAACAGATGTGGAGTCCGCAAAGATTCAGGCAATGGTTAATATTCTTCTCAAAGGGATATGTACAAGTTAACGAATGATTCAATAATCATGAGAAATGTAAAATAAATGATTATAAACATTAATACGCTTCTTTTGTCGTTGTTAGTTTTCTCAAATACTAACAAAACATACAAAGTCAAGTTAAAAATCAACAAAGAAAATAATAGATAAATATTTTTAAAGTATTTTTATCAACAAATTTAAGACATCACGATACTCAATGAAAGAAAAAAACGTTCTTAAAATGATCTCTGTAGATAGAGAAAGAACAAACCTTTTGAAAAAATGGGAACAAAATGCTATCGCTTATCTTGTTCAGCGAATTCCTTCTTGGATGAGTTCTAATATGTTAACAACAATAGGATTCATTGGAAGTATTATTACATTTGCCAGCTTTATTCTGGCAACATATATCAACAGGAATCTGCTACTTTTAGGCGTTTTGGGATACGCGGTAAGCTGGTTTGGCGATTCGCTTGATGGCCGGGTTGCTTATTACCGGCACAAAGAAAGAAAATGGTATGGATTCTCCCTTGACATAACAGTCGACTGGCTCGGAATTATTTTGATGGGACTTGGATTTATGACTTATGCAGAGGGTTGGTGGAAATTTATTGGATTCGGGTTTGTAGTTCTTTATGGTTGGGAAATGGTTACGGCTCTTCTGCGCTACAAAATTACCGGCAAATACTCTATCGATTCAGGCGCTCTGGGCCCGACAGAAGTAAGAATTATTATTTCGACGGTATTAATTCTTGAAGTTGTTTTTCCGGGTTCAATACTCTATAGTTCATCGCTGATTACTGCTATCTTATTTATCGCGAATATTTTTGATACCAAAAAAGTGCTGTCGTTGGCCAATGAAAAAGATATTGAAATAAAAAAAGAGTTGCAGGAGCAGCAAAATACTCAGAACAACCAATAAAACAAAAATAACACCGTTTTTTATTACAAAGAGCTCTCCTGTTTTTGCACACAACTGAGGGAGAAAATTCAGTCCGATGGGAACAGAAAGTTTATTGAAAAAAATTAAGATATTTGCTAAAGCTCAAATTTCAGCTTTTTTGGGAGGAATAGTCGATTATTCTGTGATGATATTCTGCACAGAAGTTTTTCATATTTTTTACGTCTATTCAATAGGTATCAGCGGGGTTGTGGGGGCAATCGTAAATTTTGCCCTGAATAAAACTTGGACCTTCAGATCCAAAGATCGTTCGTACAAACACTCAATGAATGTACAACTACTCAAATTTATATTGGTTGTCGCAGGAAGCATTATGCTGAAATCCGGAGGAACATATTGTGTTACGACCTATTTAAGCATCGATTATAAAATCAGCCGTTTGATTGTCGATTTATTTGTATCTCTTCTGTTTAATTTTAATATGCAGAAATATTGGGTGTTCGCAAAAAAACAAGTAGCAGCCTAATTTATAAGAATAATTTTATCGAGCGTTCTTTAAAAGAAAAATAATGAGATCAGTATTCCGGTCTTTGTCATTTGTCATGTTAGCTATTCTGGGCATTCCCGAATTGTTATCCGGTGAAAATTACAGCCTCCCCGATAAAACTATATCTGCCGGGAATACCGTTTCTTTAGTTTCAGTGTTCACAGTTGATGAAATCTCGAATACTTTTTACAGTAAAATAGCCGCTGAAGAAAATGTTTTTGCTGAAAATAGACTACCCGGATCGGACCAATCAGCATTAAACATTATAAATAGTGCTAGGAAAAAAAAACGGACCGTAGCAATAAGCTGTAATGATAGCATCAGATACCTTCAACAAAATCTGATTTTTTTATCTGACATTAAGAAAAATTCGACGAATAAACTCGTTTACAAAACCTTGTCAGCCGGTTCATTGTCGGCAGCCGATTCTGTAGTTACGGTTCCATGCTATATGAACGAATATGAATTTTGTGGTAATGGAAAAACCAAGATTCCTATTTACGAACAAAATTTTGCCTCGATGCCCGAGTTGAAAGAAGTTTTATTTCGTTTGTGCGGTGACTTTGAAACGGATATGAATTTTTATCGAAATAGGATCGATGTCAGTGGACAGAAAATCCCGGGCCCGCTTTCGGCAAGTAGCTTTAAGAATTTTCGGTTTTATCTTACAGACAGCTTAAAAAACGAAAGAGGCAAAGCTTATAATATCATTTTTATATATAATAAGACAAAAAATCTGACTTATACAGGAAATTTAGTCATTGATTCAGCAACTTCGGCTATTGTTAAAAATAAGATTCTGTTCAGAAATAATCAGCGAAAAATAGTTGTTTCTCAGGTCTACAGGCCGACGTCGGACAAAACATGGATTTTAGACGAGGAAAATTTATCGATAGAAATGCTTTTTAAACTTTCGACCGACTCCATTAGTCCTCATGCGAAAATAAAAATCAACAGAACTACAAGAGAGAAGGATTCCGGTTATAAAAATGAGGATTCCGGTCGTTTTAGCCAAACCAATTTCAAGGCAGATACACTAAATTCTTATCTGAATAAATTCAATCATGCACCGTTGATGAAGTTTGGCCGGCTTGTTTCCAGTGCGGTGTTAACAGGTTATGTGCCTGTTGGTATTTTCAATATTGGAAAAATCCAGCAATTGGCGAGAATTACAGATATAGAAGGCCTCCGGTTGACATTACCGGTTCAGACTAACGGAAACTTATGGCAAAATGTTTCTCTTGGCGGATATTTGGGCTATGGAATGAGCAATAGAGAATTTAAGTATTCCGGCTTTGCCCAGTTCAGAATTTCTGAAAATAAAAGACGAATATTGAGTGTTGGTTATACCGATGATTACCGTCGGGTCGATTATAATTACAATGATTTTATTGTTCGTGAAAATCCTTTGGCGACAGGAGATATTGATATTGGAGGGACGATTTTTGCTTTTCACTCTCAGGGTTATCTGAACCGGAGAGAAGAAGTTGAGCTCAGCTTTGAAAACGAATGGAATAATGATATTGAAAGTAAATTGTTTATCCGAAATCATACAATTTACTCTTGCCCGGAAATGCCTTTTACAGGTAATGGATTTTCTTATGACAAGATGATGCAGCATTCCGTGACTTTGGCAACGAGGTTTTCTTTTGATGAACATGTCTATGATAATCATTTACAAAGGATTTACGTTCCCAATAACAATCCTGCTGTATATGCGATATTTGAAGGGGGAGATTATAATTTCTTCAATAAAAACGGACATTATGCAAAAATTTCTACTATATTGCGCCAGAATTTCGACTTTGGGTTCGGGCACTGGAATTACATCGTCGAAGGAGGTTGTATATTGGGTGATGTACCGTATCCTTTGCTTGAAATACCTTATGGCCGGGAAACAAATGGTTATAACAGATTCCAGTTCAGTTTACTGAATTACATGGAGTATGCTGCCGATAAGTATGTTTTAATGCACAATGAATTTATTTTCAATAGTCTGCTAACGGGTAAACTGCCGATCATTAAACATCTTAATCTGAAAGAATTAGTTACATTAAAAACTTTCTACGGAACTCTGAGTGATCGGCATAGCAATATTTTGGATATGCCACCTTCGGTTCGGCCCATGAAATTACCGTATACCGAAATTGGCATCGGATTTAATAATATATTAAACCTTTTCACGCTTCAATCAGTCTGGAGATTAACGGATCTGGATCACAAAGGAGCAACGTCATGGGGTATTAAGGCCAGTTTAAGAATAAGTTTATAAAATTCATTCTATTATGAAAAATAATATATTGAAAAACAAACGAATGTATGCATATATCAAAAGATATATCATGTTCATGTTTAAACGGTTCTACGGAGAATATGTGGTTTACGGGCAGGAAAATATTCCACAGGAAGGCCCGGTAATTTATGCGGCTAATCATACCAACGCTTTTATGGATCCGTTGGCAGTGATTTCAGTATTACCCAAAGAGACTCAAATTGTATATTTAGCCCGTTCTGATTATTTTAAGAATAAACGCCTGAGAAATATTCTTCACTATTTCAAAATTTTGCCGGCCTTCCGTATGCGTGAAGGCATTGAAAAATTGGATAAAAACTACGAAGTTTTTGACGACTGTATCAATGTTTTAAATAACAATAAACCAGTAGGTATTATGCCGGAAGGAAATCAGGGGCCTATTCACAGAGTTCGCCCGTTGATGAAAGGAATTTTCCGGATTGCTTTTGGAGCTCAGGAAAAATACGGAACAGAAAATGGAGTAAAGATTGTACCTATAGGAATCGATTATGGTAATGCGGATAGTTTTGGACACCACATCATTATCAATATCGGTAAACCCATTGAAGTTGCCGAATATATGGCTGAATACATCGAGAACCAGGCAAAAGGAACCAACTCCTTGAAAAATAGACTGAGTACGGAGCTGAAAAATCTGACAATTCATTTCAATACAAAAGATTATTATGAATGTTGCGAAAAAATTACCCGGTTAATTTCGACTCAGAAAAAAAATAAAACGATGGTATTAAACGTGTTCTCAAAACGACGTGAAATAGCCAGCCAGTTAACTACATTTGAGCAGGAGAAGCCTCAGTTGCTCGAACAACTGAATAATAATATTGTGAAACTGACAAATAATCTGAATAAACTGGGATTAAAAGCGTGGATATTCAATAAAGAAAATTATAAAACAAGCGACATTATTATAACAACAGCCCTGTTGGTGCTTACTATACCTTTCTTTGGAGTGGGAGTGTTGTTAAACTTTTTTCCATTTTTTGCCCCCGATTTTATCCTTCATGCCTTAAAGATAAAACTTCCGGGAGGCCTTGGTTCATTGCGCTTTGGTATCGGGCTTTTTACATTTCCGGTGTTTTATGTTTTGCAGGGATTTCTTATTTGTAAAAAAATACAGGCCGGATTGGTATTTCTGCTTATCTCTTTCCCATTGCAATATTTGCTTGGAAGAATTTCGTTTATATGGTACAAATCTTTCAGAAAATGGCAACAAAAAATAAGATTCAAAGTGTTGAAACACAACGAAACGGAATTAGTCAGCGAAACTAAATCGCTTTACAATGAAATAATTCATGCAGTAGGTAAGTAGTCTATAGTCTCTTGCAATGGACAGAGGCTCTGAAAATACAAATGAGTTAGTTTTTTGTGTATCACAAATTTAATTTTATAGCAAATTTTCAGTGACCTTGCTTTAATTAGTTACGCTAAAGATTTAAGAGACACGACTAAATAAGAATTTTTGCGGTTTTCCGGTGTTTATTTGAGTAAATGACAATAATGTACATGCCTTTGGATAAATCGGAAAGATTTATAGTTGCATCGCTGCTGAAGCTTCCTTCCGAAATAATAATTCCTGAAAGATTGTAAATCTTATAAACGGACGATTCCGGATAAAGAATTTTTGCGAAAAGAATTTTTGAAGAGAAGTCATAATGTACATAAAAATCCGGCTCTTCTTCGGGAGTAGCATTATCTCCTGACCATGTTTCGTCGGTGTATTCTCCCCAAACGTATTCTGACAAAACGGGATAATCGATGAACGGATTCCGGTTCCCCTGTAACTCATAGACAGCTTCATTTCGGTTAATTTCCTTTTTACTTACCGGACGTTTCGGCTCCATTCCATTAAAAGATTAATGGAATACTGCTTGAAAACAGGATAAGTGCTTCCTTTGATAAGCATACTTGAAGTACCAAGGCTTTGCCATGTGTTTGCATAATCTTCGTAACAGGTTACCATATACATGTAGTCACGGGCAAAATCTCCTTTGTACTCATCTGCCGGTTCAAAAACAGTTCCGGTGTATCCGGGATAAGTATTTGAACCAACTTTTATTACGCCATTTGATTCCGGGTCATCTAAAACTATTCCTAAAGGATAATTATTTTTACGGGAGTTTGCCGTTGCATCTGAAGGATATAAGTTATGAAGATCTGTAGCGATAGGAGCAGAATTAACTTCATCGGATGATATTCCAAACCAGCTTTTAGGTAAACAATGCTCTCTATTCATATCGCTCCAGCTTGTACGTTTGAAGTTAGAATACATATCCCAAAAATATCCGTTAGGCATTTCAGAGGTTGCAGGATGCCAGTCGGTTGTACGAAAAGACGTGCTTGAAGAATAATATTCAAGCATTGTGTGTGGATGAATAATATTGAATAAGGCTGTTTTTAGCTCTGCTCCGGATTTACCGACAGCTGTATTGTAGTAGTCCTCTGGAATTTCTGCATACGAAACCGAAGAAATAACGAGCAATACGACGGATATATATTTTTTAAATTTGAAAAGCATATTTCAGATTTGTAACAAGTGTACAAAAATAAACATAATAACACTAATGCCGAAACTGCTAAATATAACTTTTCGTTTTATAACTAAAAAACAAATTTAGAAGTATAAATAATCTATTGCTGGTTAAATTTGAAGAGCTGATTGCCTCCATTAAAATTAATTTCACGTCTTTTTTCGATAAAAGTAAAATCGAGGTTTACAGTCTTGTTTTTTGTGAATTGAACATGTACTTCATCTGCATCGATATTAAAGTTTTCCCCAAATACATTAATTACCTTTACTGTGTATTTATCGGCATTTGGCACGTCCAGAATATAAGCTCCGTAACTATCGGTAAGTACAGAATAGGTTTCTCCATTAAGACCGGTGGCAGTTATACGGACTCCTTCTAAAGATATTTTTCCTTCAGAACTGTTGGGATCCCGGATCAGAATAATTTTTCCTTTTACTTTATAACTTTCTACCAAAGGGACATAAAACACCCTGCTTTTATCATTGGAATACTTTTGAACGGAGCCATTCAGAAAGTAATAACTCTGAAGATTTACCAATGGCTCAAAAGAAAGTGTATAATTATCCTTTGGCATGTTGGTGATATTAATTGCCCCGTTGGCATCTGAGATCAATTTCATTTCTGCAACTCTATTTGATGGGTTGCTATTATTTTTTTGTTTAGCAACATTCACAACAATATTCGAGACGGGAGGTTCGTTTGGTGATTTTTGTCTGTCTCCGTTGATGTCATTAAAAAATACGGTTTTCAGATTATAGTATTTTTGTCTGGGCTGTTGCAAATCAAATCTTTTCGAAACCCCGGCAATAAAATTTAAATCCATGGAGGATAGTTGGTTCCCATCTGTATCTTTACGAGAATTGGCAAATGCAAATCCGCTTACGTATATAGCCCAGCCTTGTTTTAGATAATGATCGTATTTAACATTGAATGTTGTGGTCTGTCGCTCCGCTGGAAGATAATATGCATAATTAATAAAAGCGCTTATTTTTGCTTCACGATTGAAAATATATTTTTCGTAGGCCGGTCTTACTTGCAGGCTTCGGCTTACCGTTGCCTGTTCATATATAAGATAATCCCGGTATAGATCGGACGTGGACCCTAAAGTGTAGTAAGCATTTAATTTAAAATCCTGATCAAAATAGGAAAGACCTAAAGCATAACCGATGCCATCATTCAGGGTAACATCAGATGTGCCGTCTGATGTGTGATGATTGATAAAAATATTATTAAGGGTTACATTCGGCGTTATTGATTTATAGTTATCTATCCGAAAAGTTGCTGAAGCCCAGACCCCTGGCTGATATGTTCTGTATTGAGTAAGAATGTCTGTCGAACTATTCAGAGTCTGTCTCATCGAAGCTACATAATTCGGGCCTATCTGGTAAGTGATTTTGGGCGTTGAGAATATCGCAGAAATTCTCAGATAGTCGTTACTGTTGAAACTTGCTTCATGTGTAAAATTATATGGATAACGTGTTGTGGAATAAAGAAAATGATTTCCGTATAATGAAAACACGACATCGTCTTTCAGACGGTATTTCCCGTCAATGTAATACTGCTGGATACCCGAATTAAGAATATAATTATGCGTTGTGTTTACTCCGCTCAGGCGCATCTCAAGTTTCCCGACTTTTACATTGTAATTCAGTCTGTAACTTAATCCAACCAACGAAGTATCTCTGTTCCCGAGATTATATTTAGCCTTTGAACCAAGTAGTGAAATCTGAAAATGATGCTTTTTAAATAAGGAGAAACCTCCTCCGGCCATGAAAGATGTCCCGGAATAACCACTCTGGAGATTTAAATCTTCAGTTATTTCAGAGTTGATCGAAAATTGCCGGAACTGGTGTGTATAACCGGCGACAGCTCCCATGTTTCCGGTATACGGATTTTGTACAATACCGTATCTGAATGAATTCAACTTATTCATACGGTAAGTGCCGACAATACCCCGTCCGTTGATAGAATGAAGACTCCCGGCAGAGGTATTATATCCTAACTGTATATTGTTCTTGGAATCAATATATTTAAAAGTATATAAAAGCTGTCTGTTGAAATCAAAATTTTGAGTTGTATTGAAATAGATATTCTGAATTCCAGCCATATACTGTAACTCCCGGTTGTTTTCGAAAAGCAGGCTCCCAAAAAGATTTAAATTGCTTCTGGGGGACTGGTTCGACATGATATTGTATATGTTATAGTCGAAATTCAATGGCGTATTACTTTCGGCACGCTGATTTTCATAATTACTGTTTAACTTATTAATCAGAATTTCCGCGCTCTGTGTTTTTTGATTGGTCGAGGTTTGAATTCTGACGGATGATTCTTTCCAGCTATCAGCATATTGTCGTTTTTCTGAGCCGCTTATTGACTTGTTGAACGTAACTGTACGGGATATGACTGTATCTTTATAGGCCCCTAAACTTATAAATTCAAGAGATTCTGTTCCGGATTCATTTCTTCTGAGAGCAAGCAATTTACCAAGATCATACTTCAGTCTGATAACTTCGTTGGTATTTCCATGGTTCGATAGTCTCACCTTTATTTGACAAAACGGGTTGTTCTCAGTAATGAATAAACCGGAATTTTCAATGCGAAAGTCCCACGCTGAAACAGCCGGGATTGAAACGTATGTTTCGGCAGAGTAATATTGGCTTCGGCTGTGCAATGCAGAAGAAATAAGATAAGAAATACCTCCAATAGCATCTATTGCCGGAGATATCCTGACAGGAATTACTGTTGAATCCCCGGGCATTAAGTTTATTTCAGTAACTCCGGTAGTAATTATTTTCCATGTTGAAGGTGTTGTAAATGACAGATTGCCTTTAAGGCTTTTTTTTGAATTATTCTTTATTTTCAAGGCGTTAAAATCCATTTCATTCGATTTTATCTCCGAGCTGTCCTTCAGAAAATTCATTTCTATTTCCTGGGAAAACAGATTGTTTGAAACAAATCCGAATAAAGTGAGAAAAAATATAATAACGGTCCCGGGAAAGCGGGACAAAATATTTAAATGAGTGATATTATTCACAAAATGTTATCATTTTTCGGTCGGATTTAGAAACCTGAACCTGTAGGAATCAGTTCAAACTCTATTTCCACTTGATAATAATCCGGTTCTTCACCAAGTAACGAACCGTTTCCTCCTGCAGATACGGAAATACCACAATCATAACTGATGTTAAGTTGGTCATTTGTCCACGTTAAATCAGTCCAACTCAGATTTTCATACGTAAACAATGCTGTCCAGTCTGCACTTAGATCTTGCCTCCCTTCAGAATGACCGCTTTCGAGGCCGATGGCATTTCCGGCTACGACTCTGATGGTACTTAAAGGTAATGTATAGCTGTCTCCCTGCAAAACAGTCTGATTATTGAATGATCTGAAATTAAGAATAAACCCTGTTAGATCATGACCGGTAATATTGTTTGTAGCTAAAGAAATACCCAGCTTAGTTCCATCCGTAATGGTAATTCCGTTTTTAAACCGTTCGAGTGAATTAAAATTAAAGGGAATATTTCCACCGGAAAGTATACTTAACCGGGCAGAATTCCATGCCTGTCCACTGATTGTGTTTCCAAAAGCAATCAGTAACACAAAACACACGATATTCAGCATTTTAAACCAGGAATTCATTCTATAAAGGCTTTACCGGTAAAAAGGAATTTAAAACTGAGTGATTCTGAGCTAGGGTTCACATCAGTTCATTTTTGATTAATTAGGGTTGATTTATAAATGCAATAAAAGTGGGAGTGCTGACAGACAGAACTCCCACTGAAACTTATTGGTAAAATAAATATTAGTTATCAATAGAAAGATCGAACAATACATTTACAACATAACGGTCAGGAGTAGGGCTTGGAGTCTGATCGATAATTGCAACACCGTTCATAGGAGTAGTCGGGTCAGTTTCCACTGTACCACAACGCCAGTTTAAAGTAAATGAATTGTCTTGAATATCTCCGGCGTTAGCAGCAGTAAGATCATCATTATCTTCAATAAGAGTAACCGGATAAGCCTGTAAAGCTGCAACTTCTGTTGCATTGTTTGTAGGCAGACTGAAAAGAGAAGCTCCTGCTGTTGCAGCCTTAACAAGGCTACCTGCTGCTTCAAAAGTATGAATTCCATTATTTGTAATTGAAAAACCGACATTGTCAAGAGCAAGTGTGTGGCTCGGATCATCGGTTCCCAGGAATGTAGCTTGTTCTGCTCCGTAAGTAAGCGCCCAGCGGGTAGAGGAAGACACTGTAAAATCGGTTTTATACATTCCATCACCTGGATTTCCTGCTAAAGAAGAAATACCGTTTTTGTAATCATCAATAGTATTAAAAACAAATTCAATGTTACCCCCGTTTGTGATGGTCATTCTTAAAACCTGATTCAAACTTACTGCTACGGGAATTACATTCCGGTCTTTTACAGCCTGTGAAAAAGCTGTTACGCCACAAAACAGCAATGCTGCTACAAAACTAATTTTTTTCATAAAATAGAAATTTGATAAATTGTTAATAATAATTCTTCATTTGAATGACAAATATTTGATTTTGTAATTCTCTTTTTTAATTGTAAATGTTTCGTAACTTGTAATTCTATATTATAAATTATATTTTCTAATCATTTTGCATTGTTTCACATTAATATTAAAATTTCATACAAATATAGAGTAAAAAATATTAGATGCAATGCTGAAAACCATAAAATATGGCATATTTAATGGATATGCGTTTCTTCTGCAATGATCTGGTAAAATAAAAAAGGTTACAGTATCTAAATTATAACTGTAACCTTTGATTTTTTTTAGAGAGTCCCGATTAAAAACCATATTCAGAATTCATCATGTAAATTTTGTCTTGTCGGAATTTGTAGTAATATGCTCCTTTTTTAGAACTAGACTTATCCACTTCATTAAGTTTTTCTAAAAAATCGAATCCAAGCATTTTTTTTCTGAAATTACGTTTGTCCATGGGTTGATCGTAAATAGCTTCATAAAGGGATTGAAGCTGTGTCAGTGTAAATTTTTCCGGTAACAGATTGAACCCTATGGGTTGTATAGCAGCTTTTCGTCTTAAAATTGTTATTGCATCCCGAACCATTTGTGCATGGTCGAAAATCAATTTATCTGCCTGATTTACATTTATCCAATAAGCGTTGTGTTTAGATAGACGAGATTCATCATGTTCCCTGATGTCGATAAGTGCATAGTATACACATGAAATTACCCGTTCTCCGGGATCGCGGGCAATCTCTCCATACATCCCGACTTGCTCCATGAAAATGTTCTCTAATCCGGTAAGACTTGTCAAAACACGTATGGCTGCATCATTAAGAGATTCATTAGACCTTACGAATCCTCCCATAAGGGACATTCCTCCGGCAGCAGGTTCTATTTCACGATCATGCACTAAAAGACGAATTTGATTATCTGCAAAACCAAGAATAATGCAATCCACAGCAACTAAAAATGAATCCTGGGCACTATAATATATCGAAGCATTTACCATATTAAATCAGAATAACTTTGTCTGTCCTTTTTTTAAGAGCAGACAAAGTTATTATAAAATAAAATTATTCTTTACCAAAAATAGATATAAAATGCTGCTGTCAAAGCTAAAATAATGACCGTGTTAATCACATCCCATTTATTCCAGCTCGCACGGGTTGCTGCTCTTTGTTCTTTCGTTGTCGATCCAAAAGTCAATCCGGCAATTTGTGTATCAGAGGCTTTTTCTGTAAAGAAACTGATAACAATAATTGCAATAATACAAAACAGGAACATACCTCCACTAAAAAATAACCAGTTGGTATCGTAAAATAAACCTTTAAACCATGTTTCGGCTACTCCGCTGGTTGTTGAATAATACACTTTGGCACCCAACCGGGTAATTCCGATAACAAAACCAATAATAAGTCCCCACATACCTGCCTTCGGAGTGATTTTTTTAGACAGAATTCCCAAAAGGAATGCAGCTGCTATACCCGGAGCCAACACTGATTGTACGTCCTGCAGGTAATTATAAAGTACACTACCTACGCTCTTCATAACAGGAATCCAGAGAATACCAAGAATTACAACTACTACAGTAGCAATACGTCCTACTTTTAAGAGTTGTTTTTCGTTTGCATGCGGTTTATATTTTTTATAAAAATCAATTGTAAAAAGCATTGCTGAGGAATTGAACAACGAAGCTAGGGAACTCATCAAAGCGGCAAGAATTCCACAAACCACAAGGCCTTTTACTCCTGCAGGGAGTAGCTTCGCAACCAGAGTCGGGAAAGCGGCATCGGCTGAGGTCATCGTAAATGCCTGGCCATTAACAATTGTGCCGTTTTTCATCATGGCAAATGCAATCATTCCCGGAATGAGGAAAAGAAATACCGGAGTAAGTTTCAAGTAAGCTCCAAAAATCGCTCCACGGCGAGCCTGCGTTTCATCTTTCCCGGAAAGTACACGCTGTACGATGTACTGGTCGGTACACCAATACCAGAAACCAATGATGGAAGAACCTATGAGCACTCCCAACCAAGGGAAGCTTTCGTCATGATTACTACGAATCAGGTTAAACATGGTGTCGCCATACTGATTAACGGGCGTTGCCTGTGTTGCAGCAACTACCTGCTCCCAGCCTCCAACAGCTTTCAGACCGAGCACCAGAATGATAATTGATCCCAATAATAGGATTGGAGTTTGAAGCACCGAAGTGTAAAGTACCGATTTCATACCACCGATAACCGTATAAAGAGCTGTGATAAGCACAAGCCCGATGGCTGCAATCCAGAAAAAATCAATTCCCCATATTTCTTCAATGCCAAATACTTCTTTGAATACCAGACCTCCGGCATAAACAGTTACCGCTACTTTTGTAAGCACATAGCTTACAAGTGAGATAACCGAAAGAATGGTACGTGAATTTTTATTGTAACGCCGTTCGAGGAACTCCGGCATGGTGAGAACCATACTACGCGAATAAAAAGGAACGAAAACCCAGCCAAGAATAAGAATCATCCAACCCTGGATTTCCCAGTGTGCCATGGCCATACCACTTGATGCCCCAGCTCCGGCCAGACCGATCAAGTGTTCCGAACCTATGTTCGAGGCAAAAATAGAAGCTCCAATGGCTAACCATGTTGCATCTCGTCCGGCAAGGAAAAAATCTCCGGAACTTTCCTGTTTTTGCTTGAATACCCAAACTACAATTCCGATAAGTGCAAGGGCAAATACCCCGATTACTACCCAATCTAAAGAAGCCATAAATTATTTTTAATGATTAATGTGAATTTCGGAAGAATACTAGATTTATTTTTCAACACCGAATTTATAGATGCAGGTGCTGTGATATGTTTGTCCCGGTTCAAGAACCGTAGATGGCCATTGCGGTTTGTTCGGACTGTCAGGATAATGTTGTGTTTCGAGACAAATAGCCGTACGTTGATTGTAAACTATACCCTTTTTGCCAGTAACTGTTCCATCGAGGAAATTACCTGTATAAACCTGAATTCCGGGTTCATTTGTGTAAACTTCAAGCGTAATGCCGCTAACCGGAGAAACAACCTTTGCAGCAAGTTGAGTAACATCTCCTTTGGTGTTCAATACCCAGTTATGATCGTAACCATTTCCGTTTTTGAGCTGAACAAAATCATATTTATGGATGTCCTGACCAATTGGTTTCAGGGTAGTGAAATCCATCGGAGTTCCGGCAACAGAATCAATAGCGCCGGTAGTCATAAATGTGCTGTCAACCGGTGTAAATGCAGCTGCATTCAGATAGAGACTATCATCCAAAACGGTTTTTGTTGCATTGCCCGAAAGATTGAAATACGAGTGATTGCACATATTGATGATTGTCTTTTTGTCGGTAGTTGCTTCGAAGTTAATATCAATAGTGTTGTCGTCGGTAAGTTTGAAAGTTACTTTTGCGGTTACATTTCCCGGAAAATTTTGATCTCCATCGGGAGAAAAACGGGTCATTTCAATTGTTGATGCATCAACCTGATTTACTTTTTGATAAGCCTGATATTGCCAGCCTTTAGGCCCTCCGTGCAGACAGTGACCAAAATTATTTGTCGGCAACTGAATCGTATCTCCGTCAAGTACGAAACGCCCTTTATTAATACGATTTGCGTAACGACCTATTGATGCGCCGAAATCGCTGGGAACATTGATGTAATCCTCTATTGAATCGAATCCGAGTACCACATCCTGCAATTTGCCGTTTTTATCCGGCATCATAACAGATACAATACGACCTCCAAAATTAGTTAAGCACACTTCTGCACCGGAAGCATTTTTCAATACGTACAAATTCACTGAGTCTCCATTGATTACTGTTTGAAAATTTGATCTCAAAAGACCGGAAACTGTTTTTTCTTCTTGTTTTTTACATCCTGTTAAAATTATGGTAAGGGCGACGATACCCCAAAGCAATTTTTTCATTTTAATTTGCTTGTTTTTAAAAGGTTAATGAATAAAATTTGTAATCATTCCAATGAAAATCAGCATATTTAGCTTATTTTTCCTGTCAAAAGTATTTTAAAATATTTTATTGGCAAAACAAAAAGTGTACATAGTACACTAAAAATGTTGTAAAACATATTTTTGAAAAGGGGAAAGGTTTTACTGTCTATAAAAATGAATTTTTATAAAAAATGAATTCAAGTATAGATGTGCAACTTTTTATATTGCAATGAATATTATCTAAACTTGTTCTGACTTTTATCGGAAAAGGAATATTTCTTTTTTAGACAAAATATACAGAGTTTTGTAAGGTATAAAATGTGTTGCTCTGTAAATATTATCCGGATAAAAAATTATTATAGAACGTCAGGAGGACTTGAATAATTTTTAGAAAAACAAGAAATAGAAATATAATCTTTATACAATATTTTGCATTGATATGCATTCAAAAAGAATATATAATTATTGTCGTTCAAATGAGTTTTTTTTAATATGGTTGATGATTTTATAGAGCGAACTCAGTTCTGTTTTGGTTAATAATCTTCTCGTGTGCAAAATAAGAACTTTATGTACTGTGTGTTGTTATAATTACTCAATGACAATAAAATTTATTATAAGTACTTATGGGTAAAATTTCTGATGTAGTAAAACCAGGTATAGTAACCGGTTCTGATCTGCAATTTATTTTTAAGATGGCAAAAGAAAACGGATTTGCCATTCCTGCTGTGAATGTTGTTAGTTCGTCTACAGTGAATGCTGTGATGGAAGCTGCTAAAGTTGCCAATGCTCCTGTTATGATTCAGTTTTCTAACGGAGGTGCTGTTTTTAATGCCGGAAAAGGTCTGAAACTTGAAGGTCAGCAATCTGCTGTTTTAGGCGCAATTGCCGGAGCAAAACACATACATACTTTAGCGGAAGCTTACGGTGTGCGTGTAATTCTTCACACAGACCATGCTGCCAAGAAACTTCTTCCATGGATTGATGGTTTGCTCGATGCTGGTGAAAAACATTTTGCCGAAACAGGAAAACCATTATTCAGTTCCCACATGCTCGACTTATCGGAAGAACCATTGGCTGAAAATATTGAAATTAGTAAAAAATATCTTGAACGAATGAGCAAGATAGGTATGACCCTCGAAATTGAACTGGGAATCACCGGGGGTGAAGAGGATGGCGTTGATAACAGTGGTGTTGACAATGCATTGCTTTATACACAACCGGAAGATGTATATTTTGCTTACAAAGAATTAAGTAAAGTATCTCCTAACTTCACAATTGCCGCTTCGTTTGGTAATGTCCATGGTGTTTATAAACCGGGTAATGTGAAATTGCAACCGATTATTCTGAAAAATTCTCAGGATTATATCAAAGCGAAAGATGGCCTGAGCGACGACAAACCGGTAAATTTTGTATTCCATGGAGGTTCCGGATCATCCCATGCCGAAATTCGCGAAGCCATTAGTTATGGCGTTGTGAAAATGAATATCGACACTGATACTCAATGGGCTTATTGGGATGGTGTCCGTGGATTTGAAGCCAAAAATCACGGTTATCTCCAGGGACAGATTGGCAATCCGGAAGGAGACGAAAAACCGAATAAAAAATTCTACGATCCCCGCGTTTGGTTGCGTAAGGGTGAAGAATCGGAAATCGCCCGTTTGCAGGTGGCTTTCGATGACCTGAATGCAATCAATAGTCTGTAAAAAGCGAGTGAAATCGCAGCTTGATTTTTAATTGTTTATAAAAGCGAACTGGAAACAGATTCGCTTTTTTTGTTTATATATTTTCAGGTAAATTTCGAACCGTATTAATCCTCTCAGAAGTTTGATGAAGTTTCCGTAACATTTTGTTGATTATATCCAGATAATCGAGTAAGTAATCGGGATGAAGTTTTTGAGTAACGATTGTAATTGTTTTTTTTAGGATTAAAGCTACTTTATAGTCGTAGCCGGAGTATTTGGCTCCGAGATAGTTCCCTTTTTGAGATAACTCATGCTCAAGGATAAATATCAAAAGATCGGCCTCAAGTTTTTTATTTTTCGTTTCTACCGTAAAATCTTTGATCCGTTTCATACAGGCTGTCAACATTTTCACCCGCTGATGCTGGAGTGTCCTTCCTTTAAATTCCTTGTCAAACAAGATTTGCAGTTCCTGAAGAGCTTCTTCAAAAAGAATCTGCTCACCGTTATCCGGATCCAAAAAATTCACCAGCAAATATTCGTAGTTAAATCGTTTGGCCGACAACTTGAGAACCATGTCAACCAACTCTTTTTTAGAAAGTTGAAGCAGTTGTTCTTTGAGAATGACTTTGTTTCGGGGCATCTTATTCAGCATTATATTATGCACAAAAGTATAAAAGCAATCATGAATTGGCAAGCATAAAAGGAAATGTCAGAGTAGAAGTTCTGATTACTAAATTGCTGATAATTATTCAATAATTGCTAAAAACTGCGTATCTTTGTGCCTCTTAAAAAACAGGGTTGATGAGTTAACCGATAAATTATTTTATCAGTTACTAAAAGCGAATCAATCAATTATTAAATCAACTGATTAACTCGATGACAAACTTCAAACGTACAACTGTTACATCGGCATTGCCTTATGCCAACGGGCCTGTCCATATCGGTCATTTAGCAGGAGTTTATGTTCCTGCTGATATTTATGTCCGCTATCTCCGTTTGAAAGGCGAAGAAGTTCTTTTTGTCGGAGGTTCCGACGAACATGGCGTGCCCATTACTATTAAAGCCAAAAAAGAAGGTGTCAGTCCTCAGGATATTGTTGACCGTTATCATTCTATTATCAAAAAATCTTTCGAAGAATTTGGAATTTCTTTCGATATTTACTCCCGTACAACGTCGTCCATTCACCACAAAATGGCTTCGGATATTTTCAAAACTATCGATGAAAAAAATGGTTTTGTTATCCAGACCAGCGAGCAGTATTATGATGAAACAGCACAGCAATTTTTAGCCGACCGCTATATTACGGGCAAATGTCCGCATTGTGGCAACGAAAATGCTTATGGCGATCAATGTGAAGCTTGTGGTACCTCTCTGAGTCCAACAGATTTAATTAATCCGAAATCAGCGATAAGCGGTTCTATTCCTGTAATGCGTAAAACCAAGCATTGGTATTTGCCGCTGGATAAGCACGAGGCCTGGTTGCGCGAGTGGATTCTGGAAAACCACAAAGAATGGAAGCCAAACGTATACGGCCAATGTAAAAGCTGGCTCGATATGGGACTGCAACCACGTGCGGTAAGTCGTGATTTAGACTGGGGTATCCCGGTGCCGGTTGAAGGAGCCGAAGGTAAAGTGCTTTATGTCTGGTTCGACGCACCTATTGGCTATATTTCGAACACCAAGGAGTTATGCGACAGCGAGCCTGAAAAATACGGAAAATGGGAAAAATGGTGGAAAGATCCGGAAACCCGCTTGTTACATTTCATCGGGAAAGATAATATTGTATTTCATTGCATTGTGTTCCCGTCGATGTTGAAAGCAGAAGGCTCATATATTCTGCCGGATAACGTCCCGGCCAACGAATTTTTAAATCTTGAAGGCGATAAAATATCAACTTCACGTAACTGGGCGGTATGGTTGCATGAATATCTCGAAGATTTTCCCGGGAAACAGGATGTTCTCCGTTATGTGCTGACAGCGAATGCTCCCGAAACAAAGGATAACGATTTTACATGGAAAGATTTTCAGGCCCGCAATAACAATGAACTTGTCGCTATTTACGGTAACTTTATAAACCGGGCATTGGTTCTTACGCAGAAATATTTTGAGGGAAAAGTTCCTGCATTGGGCAAACTGAATGATTACGACAAACATACGCTTGAAGAATTTGCCAATGTAAAAGCAGATGTTGAGAGATTGCTGGATAATTTCCGTTTCAGGGATGCTCAGAAAGAAGCTATGAATTTAGCCCGTATCGGCAATAAATACTTAGCTGATACCGAACCGTGGAAGCTGGCAAAAACAGACATGTCCCGCGTAGAAACCATTATGCATCTCAGTTTACAGATTGCTGCGAATCTGGCTATCGCATTTGAACCGTTTTTGCCTTTTTCTTCGCAAAAATTGCGGAATATGCTGAACCTGAAATCCTTCGACTGGAAGGAGCTTGGCCGTATAGATCTTTTAAAAGCAGGAGATCAACTTGCAACACCGGAACTCCTGTTCGAAAAAATAGAGGATGCGGCTATTGAGGCTCAGGTACAGAAACTTTTAGATACTAAAAAAGCCAACGAAATAGCATCATATAAGGCAGAACCTGTGAAAGAAAATATCCCATTCGATGATTTTATGAAAATGGACATCCGGGTGGGTACGGTGCTCGATTGCCAAAAAGTGCCTAAAGCAGATAAGTTATTACAATTTCGGCTTGCCGATGGATTGGAGGAACGCACGATTCTTTCGGGCATTGCACAGCATTATCCGAATCCGGAAGAACTTATTGGAACCCAGGTTTGTTTTGTGGCCAATTTTGAACCGCGCAAATTACGTGGAATCATGAGTGAAGGTATGATTTTATCGGCCGAAGATGCTGATGGAAAATTGGTGCTGATACAACCCAAAGTAAAGGTTATAAACGGAGTACAAGTGAAATAGACTTAAAGAATAAATCTTAAAAAACGATAAAACCTGCAACCCCAAATAAGTTGCAGGTTTTATTTTTTGTTTTGTCGGATAATTAAAAATTATCGGTTAAAAATGGACATAAAAAACCTTCGGGTTTCGTGATTAATTAAAAAAATTATTACATTTGTTCCTGATAAAAAGGTAAACCTAAAAATAAAAATATTTATATATGAAATTCGTCGTATCAAGTGCAGATTTACTGAGCCATCTTCAGGCAATAAGCCGTGTGATCAATAGCAAGAATTCACTCCCTATTCTGGATAATTTTTTGTTTCATCTCGAAGGAACAACGCTTACAATGACAGCTTCGGATATTGAAACAACACTTATTACCTCTATGGAAGTTGAAAGTGTGGAAGGTGAAGGAAAAGTTGCTGTAGCCTCGCGTCTGTTACTGGATACTTTGCGTGAATTTGCCGAACAACCGCTGACATTCAATATCAACGATACAAATCTCGCTTTAGTTATTACGTCAGCTAATGGGTCGTACAATTTTATTGGCCAGAATGGAGATGAATACCCGCGTTTGCCCCAATTGCAGGACGATACCCGTACACTTGCCATGCCGGTGGCACAGCTTTCGGCAGGTATTACAAAGACGCTTTTTTGTACAGCTGATGATGAACTTCGTCCGGTAATGAACGGGGTTTATTTCGATATTTTGAAAGATGGGCTTACTTTAGTCGCTACCGATGCTCATAAATTAGTTCGTTATAAAACATCATATTCGTCGGCTACCATAGGCGAGGAGGAAGAAAAAGTAAGTTTTATTCTTCCAAAGAAACCGGCGAATATGCTTAAAAATATTCTTCCGAAAGAAAGTGGGGACGTTGAAATTAAGTTTGACAGTAAGAATGCTTATTTCAAACTTTCGAATTACACCATGATTTGTCGTCAGGTTGAAGGACGCTTTCCTAACTATAACGGTGTAATCCCCAAGACAAACGCTTATAAAATTATTATTGACCGTCTTTCTATTCTGAATGCATTGAAACGTGTTTCCGTGTTTTCAAATCAGGCCAGTAATCTTGTGAAGTTAGATTTCAATAACAATCAAATTCATATTTCGGCTCAGGATATAGATTTTTCGATTTCGGCAGAAGAAACCATAAATTGCCAGTTCGAAGGCGATCCTATTAAGATCGGCTTTAAATCGGCATTTCTGATTGAAATTCTGAATAACATTACAGCTAAGGATGTTATTATGGAACTCACCGACCCGTCGCGTGCTGGATTGATTTTACCTTTCGAGAATGAAGAAAACGAAGAAATTCTGATGCTTCTGATGCCAATGCTTTTGAACGATTAAAAATTTAAAATTCAATTTATACAGGCAGAAAAATGTTTTTACAGACGTTTTTCTGCTTTTATTTTCACACTAACACTGAGCTTTTATTTCTATTAAAATTGGAAAATTATCGGCTCTTGTTCTAAAAAAAATATCATGAAACTCAATTTGAAAAATCCGATCGTGTTTTTTGATCTGGAAACCACGGGAACCAACATTGTAAAAGATAGAATTGTAGAAATTTCTTATCATAAGGTTTCTCCTAACGGACGGGAAGAGACTAAAACCATGCGTGTAAATCCCGAAATGCCTATCCCTAAAGCGTCTTCAGATATCCATGGAATAACCGACGCGGATGTGGCCGATTGTCCTACATTTAAAGAAATAGCCAAAGAAGTTGTCCGTGACATTGAAGGTTGCGATTTGGCCGGCTATAATTCGAATCGTTTTGATATTCCCGTCCTTGCAGAGGAACTGCTGAGAGCCGATGTTGATATAGATTTGGCGAAACGGAAGTTTGTGGATGTACAGGTCGTTTTTCATAAAATGGAAGCCCGTACACTCTCCGCCGCCTATAAATTTTATTGCGGTAAAGATCTGACTGATGCTCATAGCGCCGAAGCAGATACTTTAGCAACGTATGAAGTGTTGATGGCCCAATTAGATCGTTATCCCGAGCTGAAAAATGATATTGACTTTCTGTCGAAGTATACAACGCAAAATAACAATGTTGACTTTGCCGGACGTATGATTTATAATGATAAGGGAGAGGAAATTATCAATTTTGGAAAATATAAAGGGCAAAAAGTAACCGATGTTCTTAAAAATGATATTGGCTATTACGGCTGGATCATGAGCAACGATTTCTCATTGCATACCAAAAAAGTTTTGACCAATATTAAACTCAGAGATTTTAATAAGAACTTATCTTGACTTTTGAATCAGATAGAATTAAAAATGTCATATTTCTTTTTTAGACAGAAAACACAGAATTGACAGAAATCGGTAAGGCATAAAATCTTTCAATTCTGTGATCCCGAATTTATCGGGAGTCTTATATTATCTAAATATTATCAGAATAAAGAATTATTACGAAAAGTCAAGACGACTTCTAAATAAAAATTATTCAAAAATACAGAATAGGATTTTATGTTGATAAGATTTGTAGATTAAAAAGTCTCTTCGAATATATAAAAAGCGAAAACAGCGATTCATCACTGAGTCGCTGTTCTCTTATAGAAAATCAACATGAACTATAGCTTTGCTTAGAAACTACGTTTTATCTTATAATTTGAACGTTGTTTTCAGATATTATTTTTACAATATACAGACCGTCAACAGGTAATACAAGTGTTGATGAATTGGCATTTGTAGTATAAATCAGCGTTCCGTTTGCCCTGTAAACTTCAACTTTATTGCCGGCACTTAAATTATAAAGAGTATTACCGGAACGGTAAGTTTTATTTTTGTCCCGGGTGTTTACAACAGTGGCAGGTTCGTTATCGATGTCCTCTACAGTCAGTTTATCCAGACAAAAATATACCGCAGTATTCATTCCATAATCACCTGTGTCTGTTGATTCCATGGTAAATTTTATGTAAGACACTTCTCCCAGATCAGCAAGGCTCATCCATTGCCAACGGTCGTTCAATGTCCACTGAGTAGAGTCTACAGAACGATAATCCGCTAAATAAAATTCGGTACTTCCCGTTTGCGTAGTTCCATCAGCAGCATAGCCGGTGGCAATCAGTTTAAAATAATCTCCCTGAACAAATTTACGCGCAAAAGTGTCTCCGTTTTTACAACCGTAATAGGGCCATGGAGAGTTGCAAACATAAACTCCGGTTGCTTTATATGTTTTACCGTTATTGAACGAAACATAATTGGAGGTTTCTGTAACATTGGTAGCCGAAGATTCATTATAATATCCCCAGTTCGCTACTAAGAAATTATTTCCTTCTCCATTGAATCCACCTTTGGCCATAACTCCCCATTGATGATTTACCCATTCGGAAGAGCCTCCGGCACTATAATCGGCATTATCGGCATCATTACTAATAGTAAATCCATCCCAGTAAGTTCCACCCCAACCGGCGCTATGAGAAAAAGTGAAAATTTGCGATTGCAGGTTTGTATTTTCTGTATAAGTATCCGCCCAGTGTGAGTTTTCGGATAAAGGGTTGGTTGCTAAAGTTGTTGTGTTTTGTAAGTCAAGAGTCACATAATCATCGCCTACAGGAGGATAAGTGGCTGCGACCTCAGCTGGATGCAAATCGACAATTCCGGCGAATTCGGTAGACGTTTCTCCAAGCCAGCCGGCTTCCTGAACCATGGCAGTATAGACTTTTATAAAGTCAATATAATCTAAATGAATCGCATTCCCGTTCGCATCCACAGCCCAGTCAATATTAAAACCGATTTTGTCATTGGAGTCTGAATTTGCATTATTATCTACATATCCCCATTCTAAAGATGGTAAATACCAATAACTTCCATTCTGATAAGCATTTCCTGCCAAGCGGGTACCAGTAAATGTCATAGAATCAGCTTCTACCCATAAAGGGTACATGGTTGCCTGACTTGCAAATGAAATATGAGTTACCGTGCCTTCATTTCCCTGATTATCTTTCCATGCAATATCTGATTTTTGTTTATCCGGATTAGGACGATAATAGGTAATCCGGTAATTATGAATGGTTGTTTCTACATTATAGTCAGATCCTGCCAGTTCGTACCAGGGCTCATTATCATCATGAATGCCATTGCCATTTAAATCCTGACTAACCATGACAATGCCCGGTTCGGCACTATTGGTGAAAGCATTTCCAATAGCCTTAAAGTCGTATTCTCCGGCAATATTTACAATAGAATGGTCGAATCCGACGACCGCATAACCTCCGAAAGCTCCAAGTCCTAACATACTTTTGTTTTCAACTAAACAGTTGCTGGCAAAAAGTAATGAGCTGTCAGGAGTATTGCTGTAAGCCGGGGTCGGAAACAGTCGGTTTATGTGCTGTCCCGGTGCCGGATTATATTCCAGCACTTTCGTTATTTTATCTGAGTTAGCACTGAACGAAAGAATGCAAAGTGCTGATAAAAAATAAATTATAGTATATAATCTTTTCATTTTGATGTTTTTTAATCGTAAAACTATGATTAATTCAGGGATGTAAAAATTCTATCCCCTTCCCTGTGGGGATGTCCCAGTTCCTTTCTGTACAATTGTCAAATTTCCGGAAACAGACAGAGGAACTTAGTTATATAATTGATTGATATTTATGCTTTCAGAAGATTAATCCGATTTGATAAATAATACTTTATTGGGATTTAATCCCACTTCACTCAACCGGAACTTCAGCTCTCCTTTATTGCTGAAGCAAAGTACATCACCCAAAATAGTATATGATTTGGCATCAGTCAGATAGACATCTCCGTTTACTGGGTTTACATCTATACCATAGGGTGTCGTTAGTTTAGTGTCATCCGTGATGAAATTTTCAGAGATGACCACATCATTCAGGCAGTCAAACACTTTTATCCACGATGTTTGTGTCGTATAATCGTAATTATAAATATATGCCGTATCCTTATGAATTGTAAAATTCAAAGCCTGAATATCATCAAAACTTGTTTCCAATGTATCAGTCACAGAATTAATCTTCTGAAATTTATAGGGAATATCGCCATAATTTCCTCTCGAAATTAAATAGACATCTCCTTCCGAATCGGCATGAATTTTATATGGATTCAATCCGACCGTAATTTTTTTTATCTCGGTAAATGAATCGGGATCGACCACTGAAACGGTATTGTCATAACCGGGATAATCCAGACCGCCGGAATTAGTAACATAGACTTTTCCGTTAGCAACACAGATTCCATCCGGATTGCGACCCAGCTTAATTATTCCGTTGATTTCCATACTTGTCGTATCAATGCGGGCCAAAGTTCCATCGAAACTACACACATAAGCATTTCCTTTATAGAAATCAACATACCGAGGCTGACGGGCAACTCCATTGTCGTCGAACATTGAAATCTGTTTTAATGATTTACCCGTCGACGCATCTATAATTTCTACATCGCTCGATACGTTAACAACAATGTAAAGCTTAGAACCATATTGTTCAATATCATTGGCGGTATCGCCCAGTCCACGGTTGTTTGCAGAAGTAAAAAAATCAGTTGTCATTTTCTGATTTTCAAAGTTGTAAACTGCCAATGTGCTGTTATTCATTTGGAACAATCCTTCTGAAAGAACATAAATCTTAGTTACAGAGGATTCAGTCACAGAGTTCTGAATATGCTGCTTGTCTTCCATATCATCGCACGAAACATTCAGTAAAAGAACTGCCGCTCCAAACAATATTATCCGAAATATGTAATTAAAAAATTTCATTTAGATTTTCAATGTTATAATTTCAAAACTTCATACCTACTGTAGCCCTGAACGAACGTCCCGGCATGGGAAACCATTTTACAATAGCATAATTTTTATCGGTCAGATTCAAAACTTCGAGTTTTAGATTTAGTGTTTTGTCTTTCCAGTTCAATTCCTTTGAGGCCGAAATACTGTGGTCGCTATATCCAGGCAAGCGGTTTTCTGCATAATTTTGAAAACCTGCATAGCGGGCTCCCGACCACAAAAGAGCATACGAAATATCTACCCACGGAGTTTCTATTGCTGCTTTCCCGGAGCCGGAAACTCTCGGCGTGTACGGAATCTGGTGGCCATACGTACCACTGTCTTCCGAGGTTTTATCCAATGCCCGTTGATACGTATATGTTCCGCCCAAAATCAAATTTAAATTATCAATAAGTGCCATTGTTGTCTCTGCCGTCAAATCAAGTCCGGTTACTTCCACAATTCCAAGATTCACCATAGTCCATTTGAAAATATTTCCCGTAGGCATTGCTACAATTTTGTCTTTCACGTGATTGCGATAACCATCGGCAGTAAAAGAAAACAACGGCCATCTTTTTCCGATAGAAAATTCGTAAGTCAGTCCGAAATTGAATTGATCCGTATTTTCCGGTTTTAAATCCGTATTTCCGATACGTGCATAATACAAATCGTTAAATGTAGGCAGACGAAAAATATTTTTATAAAAAGCCCTAAGCCGTAAATCCTGTTTTTTAAACGGTTTATAAATCAGGCTCACATAAGGCGACAACCGATTATGGTCAGCTCCGGATGCTCCGTTTTCTACCTGCTCCGAAACAATTGTCGATAATAAACTTGCTGTACCGAGCAATTGCTCCGAAACATATTTAGCCGCCACTACCGATAACAACGAATACCTTACAGGACGAGCAAACTCATTGGTCAGGGAGGCACTTTCATAAACAGCATCTAAAGTGTTTACAAATCCATCGGTAGAAAAAGAAAAAGACATATTGGAAAACGCCCGGTATAAAAAAGAGGCCGAACCATAATATTCCCGTTGATAGAACAGGCTTTCTTCCCGTCCGATGGAATTCAGGTAAGTCGTATCCAAATAATGTAAATAGCCGTAATTATATTTAGCGTTGGCCTGAAACGAAAGAAACTGACTGAAATCCGTCTGATAATGAGCCTGAACGAAAAAAGTCTGATCATTCATTCGTTGCGAGGAGAAGTTATCCGTGTTGTAATAAATTGTCGCTCCGGGCAATCCTCTGTCGGAGTTATAAAAATAAGCTTTCAGGTAAGCAGACTGTTTTTCCGAAAAATTCGCATATACAGATCCTTCCAGCCGAAAATTATTGACATCCGTATTTTTTCTTATTTCATGCGAAGTGCTATCGCCGGCATCACCATAAGTCAGCAAATATGGATATTCACCATTGGCCGACAACCATTCTCCACTGAAAACGGCAGAATATTTCGTCGAAAGTTTTTTCTGGAAATATACCGAAGGATTCAACAATCCAAAAGAACCAGCCTTCATGGAAGCGCTTCCATGAAAAGTTTTTTTTCCTTTAAATTGGGGTGTAAGTGTACGGATATTCAGAACAGAGGCCGAAGCAAACAAACGGGCCGGCTGAAAAATATTGTCGCTCTGGCCGTTATTAAGCGAAAGCATATCTACATTTTCGAGCGAGAAACGTCCAATATCAATTTGTCCCGTCTGGCAATCGGAAAGAGTTATGCCATCGTAGCTCACAGCTGTGTGTCCGGCTCCGAGGCTGCGTACCGAAACCGTTTTCAATCCGCCAATGCCGCCATAGTCTTTTACCGTGACTCCGGGAAAATACTTAACAGCATCGGAGACCTGAAGTGCATTCAACTTTTTGATTTCTTTCGACGAAAGAATTTGCAATGGAGCGGCAGAACGGACTTCCGTATTTTGGTATTTTTCGGTAACTGTTACTTCGCGAATAGAATACACTTTGGTTGAGTCAACCTTTTCTGTGGCCGAAACATTCCAGGCGGATACTATAAACAGCAACGCTATTCCAAGCTGGTATTTTTGAAGTAACGAAAAACGCATAAATACTATTTGTTTCATTTTAAACCAAATAGCCTGCAAGAAAAAGAAAAATCAACAGAGCATGTTTGAAAACAAATGTGCTGTATTGGTTTTTAGCTCTATCCTCGAAAGCCGTAAACATATTGTGCATGGCAGGTCTTCTGACTCGCTCTCGTTTTGAACGCCTTCCCGTCGGTAAATGACAGTTGACAGTTGACAGTTGACAGTTGAGAATATTAGCTCTGTTGTCTGTTGTCCGCCGTCTGTTGTCTTGCAAACAGTGGCAAAAGTATTGTTCAAAAACGTTGTAAAAGAGCATACAGCAGCGGGACTGTTCAGGATTCGCACCTGATTCCCTTTTAATCACTTTACAAAGAACTTGCAAGTGAACCAATGCGGTTGCAAAGATACAAAAGAATATTAAATGACACGTTGTTCTCAAAAAAAGAAAGAAAAACTTTTTTCGGAACGAGTACAATATGCTCATTATAAACTGGTTATTTTTATTAAAATTATTTTTAGAATATTTATGATGTTTGTTAATTATATTTTCTACTTTTGGTCATGAAAATTTTATGTATGAAATATTTATTAAAAGTAGCACTGGTAATATTTATCAGCCTTTTTGTTTTTCAGAACAAATGTGAAGCGAAGAGAGTAAAACCGAATTCGGTTTATGTTTTAAAGCTCGATGGCCCATTGTTGGAATATAAAGGAGAAAGTTCCTTCTCTGATAAAATTATGGAATCAATCGGACTGAAAGCCAACAATTCTATTGGCTTAAACCAAATTCTGAAAAACATACGGGCTGCAAAATATAATCCCCGTATTGAAGGTATTTATCTAAAAGGAGGAAAACTGCTTGCAGGCTGGGCTTCTATACAGGAAATACGCGATGCACTGATTGACTTTAAAAGCACAGGAAAATTTATTTATGCTTACGCCGATGAATACAGCCAAAGCAACTATTATTTAGTTTCGGTTGCAGACCGGATTATGCTCAATCCTTATGGAACCATTGATCTGAAAGGGCTATCCTCGTCTACTACTTTCTATAAAAACGGACTTGATAAATTAGGGGTCAAATTTGAAGTCGTAAAAGTAGGTTCGTACAAATCGGCTCCTGAACCTTTTACGGAAGACAGCATGAGTACCGAAAACCGGGAACAATTGACGGAGATGCTTAATTCTATGTGGAAAACAATTGATTCAGGGATAGCCGTTTCCCGTAAAATAAGTAGCAATGAAGTAGATTCGATAGCAGATCTTTACGCGGCTCTTTTGCCTTCCCAGGATTTAAAGTCAGCTCATCTCATAGATACCTTGGTTTACGCTGATGAAATTGACAGTATTGTAAATAAACTCAGTACTGAAAAGCCTAAGTTTCGCTTGATCGGGCATGAATCGTTCACCCGCATAAACAGAAATATAGACCGTAATAAAAACAAAATTGCCGTCATTTATGCAAATGGAGACATTGGTGGCTCAAGAAACGGTATCGATGCACAAAATATCGCTCGTATTTGCCGTGGATTAGCCCGAAACAGCAGTGTAAAAGCGGTGGTTTTGCGTGTAAATTCTCCCGGAGGAAGCGCTTTCGATTCCGAGAAAATCTGGCGATCGCTTTCCAAACTAAAAGAAAAAAAACCTTTGGTGGTTTCTATGGGAAATTATGCAGCTTCAGGAGGCTATTACATATCATGTATGGCCGATAAAATTATTGCCGAACCCACTACAATAACCGGTTCAATAGGAATTTTCGGTATGTTTCCTGATTTGAGCAAATTAAACCAAAAAATAGGATTGACCACCCAGACAATTAAAACCAACAAAATGGGAGATGCTTATTCTGTGAACCGTCCGTTTGCAGAGGCTGAACGTAAACTAATGCAGGAAAACGTGGACAGAGGTTACGATTTGTTTGTAAAACGGTGTGCTGATGGTCGTAAGAAAACCGTTGATGAAATAAATGCTATTGCAGGTGGACATGTATGGTCTGGCGAAAAAGCAAAGGAAATTGGTTTGGTAGATGAAATAGGCGGACTTTTCGATGCTGTGAAAATTGCCGGACGTTTAGCCGGTTGTTATACTTACCAGTTAATGGTGCCACAGACAGAGAAAAGAGGTGGAAGTATTTATCTTACTGCTCTCAAACAAAAATTATCTGAGGAAATTATACAACAAAATTTAGGAAGTTATTATGATATTTTTCAAAAAATGAATGATGTGCAGAATCTGGACAAGATTCAGGCAAAAAGTTTTATTATAGTTGACGAATGATCAGATTAAAGGCTATTGCTTGAAAACCGGGCAAATACTGTTTTTTTACTAAACAGATTTGTCCGGTTTTCTTTTTTAGGTATTGTGTTTAAACAGTAGATATGATTTTATACTGGCGATAAGTACAATTAGTAATAATTTATATTGAAAAAATTTTTAAAAACTAACAAGAATTAGTGATTGTACGCATTGGAATGAAAAACGAACTTTGTGTCGAATTTATAATAAACACAAAAATGAGATCAATTAAAATTTTTATTACCAGTTTAGTTACAATATTATCAATACCATTATTTGCTCTGAATATCAAAGGAAAAGTTATGGATAACAAAGGTGCCCCGCTTATTTCTGCAACGGTTATGATTAAAGAATCCGGCACAGGTACCGTCACTGATTCAGAGGGCTATTTTGAATTACCGAATATGCCGGATAAATCAGCTACAATTATTGCCAACTTTATCGGCCACGAACCTTATGTTCAGAAAATAGATTCTTCATACAATTCTAAAGGAGAATTACAAATTCGACTACAAGCCAATACTCATCTCAAAGATGTCGAAGTTTTTGGAGAAAGATACAAACAACCAGAAAAGTTGGATGTGATTACCCGTATGCCATTGCGTCCTTCAGAGCAAATTCAAAGTATTTCTATCATATCAGAAAAAGCAATTGCGGAACAAGGAGTTCTTACAGTTACAGATGCTGTTAGAAACGTTCCGGGAGTTACTTTGTTCGGATCTTACGGAGGTGTTCGCGAAAGTCTCTCAAGCCGTGGTTATCGTGGTGTGCCTGTTGTAAAAAACGGAGTTCGGTTAGACTCTGATTTTCGTACAGCATCTGCACTTACCGAAATGCAGGGAGTAGAAAGTGTTCAGGTCATAAAAGGTTCTGCTGCAATAACGCAGGGAATCGGAAATGATTTAGGAAGTCCGGGAGGAGTTGTTAACGTAGTGACAAAAACTCCTAAATTTATTTCGGCCGGAGAGGTTTCTTTACGGGGTGGAAATTGGGGATATTTTCGGCCAACTTTCGATGTTCAGTCTGTATTGAGTCGTGAAAAAAATATTGCGTTCCGTCTCAACGGGGCTTTTGAGCGCAGTGATAATTATCGGCCTGTAATTAATTCAAGCAGAGTCTATATTAATCCAAGTTTGGAGTGGCGTCCTGATGAAAAAACTATTGTTACTTTAGAAATGGATTATTTGAATGACAACAGAACCCCTTATACAAGCAGCGTAAATCTTGCTGCAGATTCAGTGGATGCTCTGTACAAAATGCCATACAGCAAATTTTTTGGTTTTAAAACAGACAACACGAATAATATTACAACAACCCGTGCCATTCGTGTCAACAGAAAAATAAGCGATAAATACTCTTTGAGAGTTTCCTACTTTGCCTCATCCTATAAAGTGGACAATACATCAACTGCCTTGGCGAGTATTTTAAATGTATATCCGGGTGAATATAATATGAGAAAACGTACTGTCAGCCGGTCTTTGCGTGATGATAATAACGAGGTATTCCAACTTGATTTTGTCGGTAGGGATGTTTATACCGGACTGGTGAAACATACTTTTCAGATTGGTTTCGATTATAAGTACACTGACCTTTCGACAACTTCGTATGGCTCAGCCGTAATTGACACTATCGATGTATTGCAGGAAAATATTCCCAATACAATTACAAAGACTGTCAGTATGTCTGCGGCTTCTCCGGTTGAATCTCAATCTTCGAGCTATGGAATCATGGCACAAGAAGTAATGACCATTAACAAATACCTGAAAGCCATTCTTGGGTTGAGGTATAGTTATGGATTGAGTGTTGCGGCAACCAGTGTAGGGCCAACCAAAGGAGATGTATGGAATCCAATGGTCGGGGCTATGATTTCTCCGGTTAAAAATATTAATCTCTTCGGATCATACACTACTACAACAAGTCTTCGGTCGGCAGCAAATAGGATGTCAAATGGAGAAGAAATCGGACCTTCTACAACGAAACAACTTGAAGTCGGAGTTAAGTCAGACTGGCTAAATAATCGATTAAGATTTAATTTTACCTATTTTGATATTATCACGGAAAATCTTTCAAATACAGAATATGTTGAAGGAACAAATACATCAACCGGATATTATATTAAAGCAGGAGATTTATTACGAAACGGAATAGAGGTAGAATTAAACGGGCGAATACTGCCTGAGCTTCAGGTAATGTTAGGATATGCATATCTGAACGCCCATTATGAAAACAGTCCCTCGTATGTGAATGGATCTTCACCGATGAATGCACCTGATCATACAGCTAACGCCTGGGTTTATTATACGTTTGAAAAGTCGGCGCTAAAAGGCCTTTCTGCCGGATTAGGAACTTACTATGTGGGAGAGCGTCCCGTGAATGAATATAGTCTGAGCCCTGATGGACACGGGACTCCCGCCGGGGTAAAACCTTTTGAAATGCCTGCATATACAACTGTAAATTTACAATTGGCATACAACATTCATCGTGTTACAGTTCGGGTTTTTGCAAATAATATTTTTGATGCTATCGGATATAATGCGTATTATCGAGGAGGATATATTAACCAAATCGATCCAAAAAATTTTGCCGCAGTTGTTTCCTATAAGTTTTAAATTAAGTTCGTTATTTATCTGACTAAGTTGCCTGATCTGATTCCTTTGAAATTGGATTGGGCACTTATATATAAAAATTTTAATGAGAAAGTTTTTCAGAGTACTGCATAAATGGCTGTCGATTCCGGCTGGATTAATTATATTCATTATCTGCCTGAGTGGTACCATGTTGGTTTTTCAGGATGAGATACAGGAGTGGGCTAACCCTCAACGATATTTTCACGAACAGACTCATGAGGTTCCTCTTCCATTGGAGGAGCTTATTCTTAAGGCCAATAAGCAGATGACCGATAATCAAGTGAAAAATGTGAAAATTTATGCTGATCCGGCAAAAAATTATGCAATGGGACTTGCTAAAGGATTCCGTTTGACTGCTTATGTAAATCCTTACACAGGCCAGATTGTCGAAGTGTATTCTCCAAAAGAAAGTCCATTTTTCTGGATTATGTCTCTACATCGATGGTTGCTGGATGATACGAGAACGTGGGGGAAATATTCCGTAGGTATCGCAACATTGTTGTTTATTGTTATTCTCATTTCCGGATTTGTAATATGGTTTCCCAAGCGGGGGAAGAAAAATAAGTTTCTTGTAGAAACCCAAAAAGGATCAAAGCGTTTTTATTATGACCTGCATCATGTGTTAGGCGCTTATGCTTTTCTTGTATTGCTTATATCGGCTGTAACCGGTACAATGTGGTCGTTCGACTGGTATCGGAATGGAGTTTATAAATTGTTAGGAGCAGAAATTCCTCAACAAAGAAGTCCTGAAAAAACTAAAAAAAACAGAGATGCTAAAGTCGCTTTCAGCTCATGGCAAAAAGTCGTCGATGAGCTTTGTACATTGAATTCGGATCACGAATATGTTGTTGTTGAAAATGGAAAAGCGCTGGTACATCAAAAAAAAGCGCCAACATCGAGAGCGTCTGATAAATATAAATTTGATCAGCAATCCGGAAAAATTGTTTCGGTAGAACTATATAATCAGCAATCTTATTCTTCTAAAATTGCAGGTTGGTATCACGATTTGCATGTAGGAAGTTATTGGGGGATCTGGTCGAAGATCTTTACTTTTGTCGCTGGCCTTATTGGTACAAGTCTTCCTCTGACAGGTTATTATATCTGGTGGCGGAAAGTAAAAAAGAAGAAAAGCGTTCTGCAAAAAAACAATTTAAAAAAGAGTGTCTAGAGGTTATTTGCTATTCTTTTTTAGACACTCTTCTTTATTTTTATAACCATTTCCTCTTTCGGAAATAAAATAATACTGCACCGGCAAAGGCAATCATCAATACAATAGAGAACGGGTATCCGTATTTCCAGCTTAACTCAGGCATAAACTTAAAGTTCATACCATAAAGACTGGCTATTAAAGTCGGTGGCATAAATATGACGGAAACCACGGTAAAGATTTTGATGATCTTATTTTGCTGCAGGTTTACAAGACCGAGGAAAGTATCCTGGAGGTAATCCAAACGATCGAACCCGAAACGGATATATTCAAATAAAGAGTTAATGTCTTTGATAACCATGGTTAGACGCTGCATTAACTCTGGTGGTATAAGATTGCATTTCAGAAGATTAGATACGACACGTTGTTTGTCCATAATATTTTGACGGATAATCATAACTTTTTCCTGCATATCCTTAATCCGGATCAGAATATCTTCATCAAGATCATCTTCTGTGTTCAAAGTCTTACTTAAGTTGGTAATCTGATCAGTAATATCCTCAATAATGTCCGCATCAAATTCCACCCTGGTTTCGAGCAAAGTTACCAGTACATGATAACCTGTTGTAAAATTACGGGTGTTGGCAAACATTTTTTTGATCGTTTCATTGAATGATTTCAGCTCTGTGTCGCGGACCGAGACTAAAATGCCTTTTTTCATAATCAATGAAATTGGTTCGAGCTGAAAATTTTCAAGCAAAAAATGAGAGTTCACAACAACGCTGTCTTCGGTTTGAATAAACCGCGAGCTCATTTCAATTTCTTCGATTTCCTCGTCTTCCTGGATATAAATTTTCAGAAACTGTTCGAGTGCTGTTTCTTCTGCATCTGTAACATCGTTCAGGTCGATCCAGATCAGATTTGCAAGATCTACCTTTTGCAGAGTATCGAGACTCTTTGATATTTTGAGTTTACCATTTTCGTGGTAAAAAAGCCTTAATTCTGACATAAATACATTCTCCTTTCCAATTTTTTCGATAAGAGGCAGATTCGTCACAAATCCGTTGTTTTTCAACTTATCGGAAATACATTTTAATAAACGTATTTCAAATTTTTATTACAATTGGCTTCTCTCTAAAAAATAGTCAGACCTGCACTTTCAAATTCAGAATATTATTCTTTCGATGGTAGTACTTTCTCAATTTTATTTGTCAGGTCGACAAATGCGGCTACATCAAGCTGCTCGGGACGCAAATCGAAGACCGGGTCGGTAAATATAGGATTGTCTTTTTCCAACAGCGGTTTCAACGAATTGCGCATCTGCTTTCGTCGCTGATTAAAGGCTGTTTTCACTACTGTTTTGAAAAGTTGCTCGTTACAGTCAATTTTCTTTACATCGTTGCGGGTGAGTCGAATAACAGCCGATTTGACTTTGGGCGGAGGGTCAAACACATGTTCGTGCACCGTAAACAAATAATCGATTGAATAATAAGCCTGCATCAATACACTCAGAATGCCGTAAGTTTTATTTCCGGCTTTGGCTGCCATGCGTTCGGCCACTTCTTTCTGAATCATACCTACCAGACATGGTATCGACTCTTTGTTGTCGAGCATTTTAAAAAAAATTTGACTCGAAATGTTATAAGGCAAATTACCGATAATGCAGAACTTATCCGAAAATAGTTTTTTCAAATCTATTTTCAGAAAATCGCCTTCGATAACTTTTAGTTGTGGATAATTTTCGTGGAGGTATTCTACCGATTCTCTATCAAGTTCAATAGCCGTGAGGTCTATTTGTGGATTTTGCAGTAGAAATTGAGTTAAAACTCCTGTTCCCGGGCCTATTTCAAGCACGGAGGTCTGCCCGTCGAGCGGTAAGCTCGCAGCTATACGACGTGCTACTTCCAGGTCGCGCAGGAAGTGCTGTCCCAAATGTTTTTTGGCACGTACTTTCGTCATAACTATGGTAATCGTCGGGCATAACGGTTATTAATAAAAAATTGAAATAAAATATTGTAAAATATAATTGCAATAATTGTTGTATTTCTTGTATTATCTTTGTATCCAGAATTAACAAGATCTACATCCGGCGCACAAAAGTACGTATTTTTGTTTGATTATCCTACTTTTTATATTTCGGATGTATTAAAATGCCAGATTTAGATATTCCATGAGAAAAACTCTTGTAGCAACCGGACACCGGATTACCCAAATAGTTGATTTTTTTTATCCGCCATTTAAGAGATACATGCCTCTTTATTTCTTTCGTTATGGTGTCACAGGAGTTGCAAATATGGCTCTCGACTGGGTTCTTTATTTTATTACATTTCACTACATTCTGCAAAAAGAAATGTTGCATATAGGCTTTGTGACGATTAGTTCGCATATTGCTTCAATGTTTATTGTTTTTCCTATCACTTTTATGACGGGTTTCTTACTCCAGAAATATGTTACTTTTACAGCATCGCAATTGAAGGGTAAGGTACAAATTGTGAGATATCTCGCTGTGGTAATCGCTAATTTGTTGCTTAATTACATAGGATTAAAGCTATTGGTCGATTTTTTACATGTCTTTCCTACTCCGGCTAAAATGATTATAACGGTTATAACCACCTTGTTCAGCTATTTCTCACAAAAAACGTATACATTTAAGACTCAGACTCCAATCGATAAATAAAAAACAGTGAATGATTGAATTGAGAAGCGTCATAAAGCAATTCATCAAAGTTCTTCGGCAGCAATATCTTCGCAAACTGCTTCTGTGGATTTTTGCATTGGCTTCTTACGGGTATCTGATTTATATTCTATTGTACCACCAGAATTATAATGAACTATTTTTTCAGTTTAAACAAATTTCATGGCAACAATATCCCTGGCTGCTGCTCGTTTTCGGGTTGCTTCCGGCCAATATTCTAACAGAATCCATAAAATGGAAACAATTAATTTCCGGAACAGAGAAGCTTAGCATTGGTCAATCTTTAAAGTCTGTTCTTGCCGGCTTTTCAAGTGGCTTTTTTACTCCCAATCGAAGTGGAGAATTCGCTGGCCGGATTTTGTTTTTGAAAGATGGTCATCGGAAAGCGGGTATTGTATATTCGTTTATTAATAGTTTGACACAGAATTTTGTAATGGCTTTAGTCGGGATTCCTGCTACTGTTTTGTTGTTTTCCGTTAAAGCAAATAATACTCAGGTTTTACTTCCAAAGTATCTTATCTGCGTAGGATTTCTTGCTGTTTTGATGATTGTATTTTATTTCTCATTTCCGGCAATCGCGCGGAATAAAAAATTAAATAACCGTTTTTCTTTCCTGCAGGATATCGGAACCTATAATATCAGTAAACTTCTGCAAATTCTGGCAATTTCCCTGTTCCGTTATCTGATATTTACTACACAGATGTTTGCTATGCTGCTTTTCTGGGGAATTGACATCAATCTATGGCAAGCGGCATTAGCGATTCCAACCACCTACCTGTTTGTGACTTTTACTCCTTCATTGGCTTTTGCAGAAGCGGCTGTCCGGGGTTCTTACGCAGCTATTTTTATCGGCATTTTTGCACATCAGCCTGCAGCTGTTGCTTTTGCCGGTATGTGTTTATGGGCTGTTAATTCCGGTATTCCTGTCATAGTCGGGAATGCAATCGTCGGATTGAAGAGGATTTGAGATAAAAGTCAACCTTTCTGAATGTTTTTTTATCGTTTATTAGCATTAATCTTTATAAAATAGCACTCTGTTATTACACTTGCTTTATGTGCGATTTTCAGAGGAGAACGTTTGTGCTAAAGCGCTTATATTCAACAGGGAATTTTTATTCTGAGGTAAAGAATGTGCTTCGTTGAAAAGGTTAATATCAAAAAGTTGTTTTCTTGCTTCATGAGCATTGAAAAATGAGTGTATTGCTTAGTTTAATACCCATTTTTGCCGAATTTATGTATGCTGGAATTCGGTTATACTGTGAAGAACTCCGCTTAGAATGTGAGCAAAAATGTTTTGACTGCTTTATACATTCAACAGTGTATTTAATGTAAATTATTTCTAATACCATAATAACTAAAACTCAATAAAAATGAAGAAAAACTACTTTCTAAGTACTTTATGCTTTGCATTATTAATGATATTTAATGTGCAGGCAGCAAATGTAGTACCCGAACAAGGAAAATACTACAACATTGTGCAATCTCCATCCGGAATGGTGATTGGGGTAACTAATTCAACACAACCTGTAGTTCAATCTAAGTCATCTTCTCTTGCACAAGCATTTGAATTTGTCCCTGTAGAAGGGCTTACTGATACATATTTTATACGGAATGTCTCCGGAATGTATTTAAGCAAAATTGCGAGTAGCGACTGGAGTACGGTTTATTTGTCAGAGCCTAATGCTGAAAGTTCAGAATGGGTAATCGCAGATGTTGATACGAGTGCTGTTGTTTTCCGGTTAGAACTTGTTTTCAATACAAAGTATCTGGCAACCGACGCTGTTGATGAAAATTCTTATATGTATTGCGATAAAACGGTAGATAATGTCATGGGAGTTTTTAAGTTAGAAGATGCGACAGTTCCATCAGAATTAATCAATGCTTATAACAGCCTTTCTTTAGGCGATGATCTTTCTGCAGTAACTGAGAACTTAACTCTGCCAACTTCAGATGGAAATGTTCAAATTGCCTGGGCTTCTTCCAATTCAGCTTTGATTTCAACGGAAGGTGTTGTAACACAACCTGAAAAGTATGATGCTACAGCAACGTTGACAGCAACTTTGTCGATGACGTATAATGATGAAACATTCTCGTTGACCAAGGAATTTGTTGTAACTGTGAAATCACAAAACGAAGCTCCTCTAATCCTGGCCCAATGGGATTTCAGCTCGGCCGCCATTTCGCTGGTTGATGGGCAGTGGAAGGTAAAAGATGAATCTGAAAGCGGTTTTGATGGTACTGTTATGAATGATGCATCTATCAAAACAATAGGAACTCCGGATAATGGAACTTACAATGTGCTGTATACAGGAAACGGGTCTGGTTATTTCGATATGGGAACAGATCTTGGTGAAGCAATTTATTCTCTGAAAGATTATTCGATGAGTTGTTATTTCAGGGTTGATTCAAGTTATTCTACACTGACTGATAATGGAAATTTCCTTTGGACTTTCTCAAACTCAAATGATATATCAAATGATCCAAGTGGATATATTATCAATATTCTTGGAAAACAGCGTGTTGCAATAACAAAATCAAACTGGGGGGCAGAACAGGCTGTAAGTGTGGCCGCGGCTCCGACTTTGGGTACATGGCATCATTTTGCATATATTCAAGACGGTACGACCGGTACAATATATATTGATGGCGTTCAAATGGCTCAGAATACAGGAATGACAAGCTTGCCTTCGACAGTTTTACCTATTGAAGGTAGAACAGGAACTCTCTATAACTGGCTTGGACGTTCATGCTATACTTCTGATAGTTATCTTAAAAAGACGATGCTTTATGACTTCAGAGTTTTAGGCGTACCTCTGACAGAGGATGACCTTGTGAACGGATATGAAGGTTTTGATCCGGTAAGTGAAACTCTGGATGCTTTAAATGCTGCTTACGCAGAAGATTCTGATTATGTGGTTTCTGAGCTTCCTGCCGAACGTGATAATCTTACCTTGAGCAACCTGGACGCAGTAACATCAAATTTGACTTTGCCAACTCAGGGAGAACTTGATCCGACTATTTCAATTATATGGAAATCTTCAAATGATAGTCTCATAACTTCTGCCGGAGTTGTAACACGTCCAAAATATTTCTCGTATCCGGTAACACTAACTGCTACGCTTATGAAAAACGGTCAAAGTGTTAGCAAGTCGTTTGATGCTACAGTTATTGTTGCTGACGGTACCGAGTTTACAGGGGATCTTTGGGTAAAATATGACTTCAGTAATGTAAGTGATTCTGTCGTAACAGATGTTGCAGAAAAACACTTTCAGGGAGTCCTTAAAAATGAAGCTACTATACGCTCTATTGGAACTACAGAAACAGGTATTTACCAGGTGCTTGATCTGGGAGACAGTATTGGTTATTTTGACATGGGCAACGAAGTTGGGAAAGTCATGTATAATTTGAAAGACTTTACTATTGGAGCATACTATAGAATTGATGAAGACTATTCGGATGATGACTTGAGTAGTGACGGTAACTTCCTTTGGACTTTTTCCAATTCAAAAGATATCAATAATGATCCTACCGGATATTTCGTTGGTATTCTTAAAAAACAAGTGGCTGTTGTGAGCCCGACTAACTGGAATTCAGAACAAACTGTCGGACCAAATACTGTTGCATTGAAAGGAGGATGGCATTATCTGGGTTACACCCAAAAAGATACTATCGGAACGTTGTACATAGATGGAGCCGGATTGGAAAGCGGAACTGTAACTCAACTTCTTGCCAATAGCTTACCTAAGTCCGGAAAATTAGGAACAATCTATAACTGGATAGGCCGTTCTTGCTATACTGGTGATGTCTATTTGCGTAAGACATTGGTTTATGATTTAAGAATTTATAATAAGGCTCTTGAAGACATAGACTTTTTGGGTGGCGAAATGAGTGTTGCGGATACTATCGATCAACTTAATGCTGCTTACACTGCAAGTCCGAGTGGAATTTATTTAATCAGTGATTCTTATTATAAGATTATAACAGATGGAAATTTGATTAAGATTACCGGATTGAAAGGTACCGAGAACGTAAGTTTATTTGATATAACCGGACGTAAGTTGTCAACATCGAAATCTCAGAATGAGTTCAATGTAAATACGGGTATTTATCTTGTAAAAGTAGATAATACTGTAACAAAAGTGATTGTGAAATAAGGACAGATAAACAAAGTTATAAAGCAAAGCCGGAGAAATTTATTTATTTCTCCGGCTTTTTATTTTTTTGCCTTGTCCTGAAATATCGTTACAGAGAAAAAATAATGTTATGGAAGGAAAGAGAGTTTTATGTAAACCATTACTCATTTTGATATGGTTTTAAACGCTCAGAAGTATAATAACCATTCTTAGATACATCATTCCCCTCCTTTAAAAACGAATTGACTAATCCATCTAACATGCATGAATAATAATTAAACAAGCGCACAGAGTTCTTTCTGTAAATTTGACCATAAAATATCATGATAAATTAGATAGAGGGTTTAGGTATAATTTTCATTGTTGTTTAGTCGTTTTTATCCTGTTTGTGACTGTAAAAGTCTCAAGATTGTTATGGATGTTGTGAATTGAAGCCGGATCTGTTGAATATGATGGATCCGGCTTTTGCCCCGGTTATGATTTAGTTTTTTTTAATTAAATCAGAATAAGAATCTTAAAATAATAAATATGAAGATTGTAATAAGAGGACGTTTTTTATTAAGCCTGTTGATTTTTTTAACTATTTCAAATGAGAGTATGAATGCTGCAGAACGCTGGAGTCAACAAAAAGCGGATGCATGGTACAAACAGCAGGAATGGTTGCGGGGTTGTAATTTTCAGCCAAGTACGGCCATTAATCAGTTGGAAATGTGGCAAAAAGAGACATTCGATCCTGAGACTATTGATAGAGAACTGGGTATGGCTGAGGTAATAGGCATGAATTGTATGCGGGTGTTTTTACATCATGTAGTTTGGGAAATAGACAAAGAAGGATTCAAAAACCGCATCAATGAATATCTTGATATTGCTGCCCGGCATCACATTTCAACCATCTTTGTTTTTTTTGATGATTGCTGGAATTCGACTTATGCTCCAGGCAAACAACCTGCTCCGGAAACCGGTGTGCATAATTCCGGCTGGGTACAGGATCCCGGTGTTTTACTAAGTCAGGATTCTACATTAATACCGGCACTCGAGTTTTATGTGAAAGACATACTTGCATCATTTAAAAAAGACAAACGTGTTGTTTTTTGGGATTTGTATAATGAAGCGGGAAACAGCGGGCATGGAAATAAAAGTCTTCCGTTATTGAAAGAAGTTTTTTCGTGGGCAAGGGCAGTTAATCCGGCGCAGCCCCTCACTGCCGGAGTGTGGAATGCCGGACTTACAGAAATTAATAATTTCCTGTTTCAACACTCCGATATTATTTCGTATCACAATTATAACGATTCTGTTACACATCAGCAGGCAATAGATTCTCTTGAAAGATATAAACGCCCTTTAGTTTGTACAGAGTATATGAATCGTCGTGATGGCAGTTATTTCCAGACAATTATGCCTATGCTTAAGGCAAATCATATAGGAGCTATTAACTGGGGGCTTGTTTCCGGCAAAACAAATACCATTTATGCATGGGATCAGCCAATGCCGCAAGGAGGGGAACCTAAAGTCTGGTTTCACGATATTTTCAGAAAAGATGGGACTCCCTTTTCGCAGGAAGAAATAAATGTTATCCGCAAACTTACAGAACATGAATAAAATGAAGCCACATTTCCAATATAAGTATTACATTATTCTTTTTTTGAGTGTTTTTACCCTGCTCTCGTTTGCTGAAAACAAAATTCCTGTACCGCAGGCCATTCCATTCCCTCTGTCGTCTGTCCGTTTAACCGACAGCCGTTTTAAACGGGCCATGGAAGCCGACGAAAAATGGTTGTTGTCCTTCAATCCGGATCGCTTCCTGAGCGGCTTCAGAACGGAATCGGGATTAAAACCAAAGGCTCCAAAGTATGGAGGCTGGGAAAGCCAGGGTGTTGCAGGACAGACTTTCGGACATTATTTATCTGCATTATCCATGATGTATGCTTCTACCGGCAATGAATTGTTGAATGACCGGATTAAATACAGTGTCAATGAGCTGGATTCGTGTCAGCAGGCTTTTGACTATTACGGGTTGGTAGAAGGTTTTCCACGGGCGAGGGATTTATTTACAGAAATAGCCAGAGGAGATATACAAACGGCTGGATTTGATTTGAACGGATGCTGGGTACCTTTATATAATCTTCATAAATTATTTGCGGGGCTTATCGATGTTTATAATTATACCGGTAACCGGCAAGCTTACGATGTTTTACTGAAATTAGCCAACGGATTTGAACATATTATGTCCGGTTTGCCGGATTCCTTAATACAAAAAATTCTTCTTTGCGAGCATGGGGGTATTAATGAATCTATGGCAGAAGTGTATGCCCTGACAGGGAATAAAAAATTCATTGTACTGGCCGAAAGGCTTAATCATAAGGTAATTCTCGACCCGCTTGCCCGGGAACAGGATGATTTGGCCGGGAAACATGCCAATACGCAAATACCTAAAGTGATAGGAGTTATGAGGGAATACGAACTGACTGGAAACGAAAAATTTTTCAAAACCGCGGATTTTTTCTGGAATACGGTTGTGCACAATCACTCTTATGTTATAGGCGGAAACAGTGAGTCGGAACATTTTGGTATTCCGGGACGAACCTGCGACCGCATTACGGATAAAACCTGTGAAACCTGCAACACATACAATATGCTCAAACTTACAAAGCATCTTTTTATGTTGCATCCTTCCGGGGCTAAGGCCGATTATTATGAACGGGCTTTGTATAACCAGATTCTCGGTTCCCAGAATCCGGAAACCGGCATGGTGTGTTACATGTCGCCTCTTTCTACTAATTCACGGAGGCAATATTCAACGCCTTTTGATTCTTTCTGGTGCTGTGTGGGAACTGGCTTGGAAAACCATGCCCGCTACGGAGAGTTTATTTATTGTACCGATCAGCAAAATGATTTGTATGTAAATTTGTTTATTCCGTCTGTGTTAAATTGGGAAAGCCGGAGTGTAAAAGTGGTGCAGGAGACAGCATTTCCGGCTTCCGATACGATCCGGATTAGACTTGAAATGAAAAAGCGGCAGAAGTTTACTCTGAAACTGCGTTATCCTGAGTGGGCAAAAAACGGATTTTCTCTTTATGTGAACGGGAAACCGGTGCGAAGTAAGATTACGGCGGAAAATTATGTTGCTGTCAAAAGAAGGTGGTCAGATGGAGACCGGATTTCCTGGGTTGTTCCTGAATCCGTTACCTCTGAAGCTGCTTTGGGAGATGAACATATCAGGGCGTATTTGTACGGGCCGGTAGTACTTTCAGGTGTGCTGGATGGAAAACACCCGGTTTATCCGGTAGTTGTAACTGATAGTATTGGAGATGCTGCGTCGGTTGTCGAACGTGCAGGAAGAACCGGACTGAATTTCCAAATGAAAAAATCGCAGCCTTACCAAATAGGCATGAAACCTTATTACGAAAGGAAAGACAGTGAACTTATGGTTTATTTCGAACACTATACCACCGGGGAATGGAAAAAGAAGAAAGATGAAATATTGCTGAAGCAAAATTATGACAAGTGGGTTAAGGCACAAATGGTTTCCGAATTTCAACCAGGAGAAATGCAGCCCGAAAGAGATCATAATTTTACCGGAAAAAATCTTGGAGTCGGAGAAATGCAGGGACGTAAATACCGAAAAGCCGTTGACGGAGGCTGGTTTTCGTTTGAAATGCCGGTTTTACCGGATCAACCATTGGATCTTTCCGCTACTTTCTGGGGAAACCTTGGAGACATTTATAAATTTAATATTGAGGTGGAGGACGTTTCTATAGCAACTGTCATTATCCATTGGTGGGGAAACTCTTTCATTGAAAAAAATTACCACATTCCAGAAAGCCTGACAAAAGGTAAAAATAAAGTGGCCGTTACTTTCAGGGCGTTGGACGACAAATCGGTTGCGGGACCGTTGTTTAGTTGCGAGATTTTAAAACGATAGTTGTATCTAAGGCAATAAAAGTTGAGACATAAAAAAGAAACAGCATAGAAATTTCTAATATTGCATATCGAAATCAGAGTTTCGGTTAATTCTGAGAAATTTGCTTTTCAGAAATGTGTGTTGTCTGATTATTATTGAACCGTATTTTCAGACTTATTATATCGTACATAATAAGCCGGAAATAAAATTAAAGTACATGAAAAAAATCATTTTGGCAGGATGCTTTTTCCTGGTATCTGCTTTTTTGTATGCTATGCCGTATGATTTAAGAAAAACGGCATTTAATATCGTAAATACTAATGATGGGTTAATTTCCAATGAAATTACCTGTTTCGTTCAGGATGACATGGGTTTTATCTGGATAGGCACTACTAACGGTTTGTGCCGTTACGACGGATATGAATTCAAATCCTATAAATCGAATTATCTTACTCCCGACTTTTTTACCGGCAACTCAATCCGGTGTATGGCCAAGGATCATTTGAACCGTTTGTGGATAGGCACTACTTCCGGATTGAATATTTTTAATCTTCAGACAGGGAAAGTCAAACAATATTCTTTGGAAAAAATGAATTGCGGCATCATAAGTGCGATTGCCATCACTAAGGATAATGTTGCTTATATCGGAACCGCTATAGGTATTTTACGGCTAAATGAGCAAACGGAAACTTTTGAGAATATACATAAGGATTCTAAAAATGTTGAAATGCAGGGAAACTATATCCAAAGCCTGTTTATCGACAGCCGAAACGTTTTGTGGATAGGTATGTGGCATACCGGATTTTGTGCACTGGATTTGAATGAAAATGTTTTTTATACTTATCCCGATATTGTTAACAATAAAAAGATTTCCGTAACATCGTTTTTCGAAGATAAGAATAATAATATCTGGCTGTCAACATGGAATGAAGATGGATTATACAGACTGAAAAACCCTTTACAAAAAGAAACCTTTGAACTCACGGTTTATCCTGTTTTATACAAATATAAACCATCACCTCCATCGACTCCCAGTGTTTATGCTGCTGTTCAGGATAATATTTCCGGATGTATCTGGATCGCAACTTCCGATGGCATAAAGATTTTATGTGATCCGGAAAATCCGGAATCGATGGTCAGTTACAAAAATATTAATCCGGATAAAATAACTTCCGATGAAATAACCTCAATTTATAAAGATAAAACCGGTGTTATCTTTTTTTCGATGTATGGCGCCGGTTTTTGTTCGGTCAATTTGAATAAAAAGTATTTCTCCGAATATTATTTCCCTGAGTTACAGCAGGATCATGAAATAAAAACAATAACAAGTATTTATGAAGATGATAACGGACTTTTATGGCTGGGAGTCAGAGGCTGGAATATGGTACTTTTCGATCCTGTTACGAAACAGGTTTACCGTTATTTTAAACTTCCCGTTCTGAAAGGTTTATCTACTCAGACAAATACAATTATTGACTTTGTGAAACATACTACAAGAGATGAATTATGGTTAGCCACAAGGTATTACGGGCTTTATGTTGTGAAGTTAAAAAATTATAAGCCGGATAAATTGATTCATCTTGATGAAACTCAGTTAAAGTCACCCAATATTAATAAAATTACCGAAGGATTGAATGGTTTTATATGGGTTGGAACTACCGAAGGATTGAATTATGTAAAAAAAGAAGACGGTAATTACGTTTGTAAATCCAATGAACTTATTGATCAGGCAATAGGTAAAAATATGGTAAATACGCTTTGGTATGACAAACATCAAACATTGTGGATCGGCAGTCAGGATGAAGGACTGTTTAAACTCTCTTTAAATCATGACGGTACACCCCAACATATTGTACAATATCAGATCGCGAATGGGAAATTAAATAACAATAGTGTTATTTGTATGCATCAGGATAGCAAAGGCCGGTTTTGGGTCGGCACTTATGGTGGTGGTTTGAGCCTCTATAATCCGGAGAAGGATAAGTTTGAAGTTATCCAAAATATGACTTATATGCCGGATGATGTGATTTATTCTATGGAAGAAGATGACAAGGGAGCGCTTTGGTTGTCTACTGGGAAAGGACTTGTTTGTTATAATGTTGATTTACCTGTGGAAAGGCAAATAAAAACCTTTACAACAGGGTACGATTTGAAAATTAATTCCTTTTATCCCGGCGCATCCTGTAAGGGGCGAAACGGACAGTTATTTTTTGGAGGTAGTAACGGATTATTGTGGTTTTCTCCATTGAATTTCAAAGATAATACTTACTCGCCTCCTCCTGTTATTACTGATATAAGCATCGGGAATAAACCTCTTGCCGGTCAATCTGATAAGGGTAATGAATTTGTACCCCCGTATACGAAAAAAGTTGAAATTTCATATAAAGATAATTCTGTCAGAATAGAATTTGCATCGCTCTCTTATGATAATCCGATGTCGAAAACTTATGCTTATAAATTGGAAGGTATAGATAAAGACTGGATTTATGTGAAAGCAAAAGACCGCTATGCAGTATACAACAATTTGAAGCAGGGAACTTATACCTTTTATGTAAAAACTTATAATGAAGATGGATATTATAACAATGAATATGCTGCACTAAAGATTATAAGATTACCTGCTCCCTGGGAAACAATATGGGCTTATCTATTGTATACCATGCTCATTTTAGGCATTTTATATCTGCTATACAGATTTATTGTGAATCGGATGAATTTTAAAAGAACATTGGAAATAGAGCAGGTGGAACGAATTAAATCGGAAGAGGTTCATCAGGCTAAACTCCAGTTTTTTACCAATATTTCCCATGAATTGTTTACACCGATAACCGTGTTGTCGTGCTCTATTGATGATCTGTCCGTTCAGTGTCCTCAGAGTAATTCTCTTACGCATATTATGAGAATGAATTTGGATCGGTTGATGAGACTTCTCCAGCAAATTTTAGAATTCCGGAAAGCCGAAACAGGAAATTTGAAACTGAAAGTTTCGCAGGGGAATATTGTCGGATTCATTAATGAAATATGTGAAATCAGCATTCTTCCTCTTTTGAAAACAAAACAACTTCAATTTCATTTGAATGCAGAGCCGGAAGTTATAATATCATATTTTGATTCGGATAAACTGGATAAAATAATGTTTAATTTATTGTCAAATGCATTCAAATACAATAAAACGGGAGGAGAAATAAATGTCAGCATTATAAAAGAAAAGCCAGAAAATAATTCATGTTTTGTAACCATTAAAGTCCGGGATACAGGTCAGGGCATTGATCCGCAGAAAATGGATCATTTGTTCCAGCGGTTTTATGAAGGAGACTATCGAAAATTTAAGACAAAAGGTACCGGAATCGGGCTTTCGCTGACAAAAGATTTAGTCACTTTGCACAAAGGTACTATCGATGTGGTGAGCGAACCGGGTAAGGGAACTGAATTTACGGTGAAAATTCCGTGTGATGCTTCTGCGTATGAAAAGGAACAAATAGAATCTGAAAATGAAATAGATAAAATAACAATAGAAAAATCGATAGGAGACTCGGACAAACTGGAAGAGCCGGCTCCGGGAAATCGGGATATTACGGTTTTAATTGTTGAAGATAACAACGACCTGCTTGAAATTTTAGAAAAAAGACTGTCATACGAATTTGAAATTTTTAAAGCGTTGGATGGAAAAGAAGCACTTGAAATTTTGGAGGAGAATGATGTGGATATTGTGGTAACAGACTATGTAATGCCGGGCATGGATGGTGTTGAACTTACAAAATATATGAAGAAGGAAATCGGATTTTCCCATATTCCGGTAATTATTTTAACTGCTAAGCAGAATAAAGAAGATAAAATAACAGGTTTCGAAGCCGGTGCCGATGTTTATATAACAAAACCTTTTGAAACGGATTCCCTGATTGCGAATATTAAAAGTTTAGTCCGAAACAGGCGAAAAATATCTGCCTTGTTCCCGAGTAAAGACAACATTAAATTATCCCAATTCACCTACAACAGTGTGGATAAGGATTTTTTAGAAAAGGCGATAAAAGTTGTTGAAGAAAATATTAAAACGTCTGATTTTAATACTACTGATTTTTATCAGACAATGAACATGTCGCAACCAACTTTATACCGCAAAATAAAGTCTATCACAAACCTTTCTCCGAATGAATTCATCCGGAATATAAAATTCAAAATTGCTTGTAAATTGCTTGTGGAAAGGAAGTTGAGTGTAACAGAAGTCGCTTACGAACTCGGATTTGTCGATTCGAGATATTTCAGTACAGTATTTAAAAAAGAAATAGGCATGTCGCCTTCCGAATATATCAGGAAGAAACGGGAAGATGTAAAAGATGATCTGATGGATCTGATGGAACAATAATGAATTTTTAAATTTAAAATAAGAATGAAGAAAGCATTAATTTTTCTTTTATGTGTAGTTTTTAATTACGGTGAGATATTCGCCGGTTTGTCTCTGCCAAAATTTTTTTCCGATCATATAGTCCTTCAGCGCGATAAAGAAGTACCTGTCTGGGGAAAGTGTGATCCCGGAAAAACCGTCACCGTTTCTTTTGCCGGACAAAAATTAAAAGCACGTGCAAACAAGGATGGTGTATGGAAGGTTGTTCTCAAACCGTTATCTGCCGGAGGCCCTTATATCTTGTCGGTAGAGTCAGGAAAAAATAAGGTTGTTGTTAATGATGTTTTGGTAGGCGAAGTTTGGATCTGTAGCGGACAATCCAATATGGAATTTACCCTTTCTTTTGCCAATAATGCCGTTCAGGAAATCACGGATGCAAATTATCCCGAAATCCGTAGCTTTAAAGTACAAAGGGCAATGTCGAATAAGCGCTTGAGTGATGTGGACGGAGCTTGGCAGGTGTGTAGTCCTGAAAATGCCGGTGATTTTTCTGCGGTGGGATACTTTTTTGCTCGTGAACTCTATAAAAAATTGCGGATACCTGTCGGAATAATCAATTCTTCGTGGGGTGGGACGGATATTCAGACATGGATGAGCATGGAAAGTATCGGGAAGTATCCGAAGTACACTCGTTTGCTCAATCAAATGGAATCTCCTGATTTTGAGAATCAGATAAAACAGAACGAACTCAATAAAAAGAAATTTGAAGCTGCTTTTGCCGGAAACGAAGATCCTGGAATTTCGGAAAAATGGTATGCAGAGAATCAGAATATTGCTGACTGGAAAAAAACATTTGTCCCCGCTTTGTGGAATACGGAAGAGCTGTTTTCGTTAGACGGAATAGTCTGGTTTTCGTATGATTTTACTTTGCCCGAAGCTTCTGTCGGGCAGCCTGCAAAATTGAGCCTTGGCCCTGTTGACGATAACGATGTTACTTGGATAAACGGGACGAAAATAGGAGCAACAGAGGGTTATAACGTTAAGAGAAATTACGAAATACCGGCAGGTATTCTTAAAGAGAAAAACAGAATAACGATTAAAGTCTCCGATTATAGCGGAGCCGGAGGTATTTATGGTCTGAAAGATTCACTTTTCATTCAGGTCGGGAATACACGTTTTCCTTTAGCCGACCAGTGGAATTACAAAATTGCACTCTCGAATCAAATGTATCACTTCTTTGAATCCGGGCCCAATGCATTTCCTTCATTATTGTTTAATGCAATGATTAATCCGTTAATCGGTTATCAAATTCGCGGAGTAATCTGGTATCAGGGAGAAAACAATGCGGAAAGAGCCAATGAATATACTTCGTTGTTCCCGGAGATGATAACCGACTGGCGTTCGAAATGGAAACAAGAATTTCCTTTTTACTGGGTGCAATTGGCAAATTATAAACAACCGGTCAGTCAGCCTGGCGAAAGCTCTTGGGCTAATTTGAGATTTGCGCAATCGAAAACATTATCCCTGCCTCATACGGGGCAGGCCACAATCATTGATATTGGCGATGCCAATGACATACATCCGAAAAATAAGCAGGATGTAGGAAAAAGATTAGCGCTTATTGCCTTGCACAACGATTATGGTTTTAAAAATATCGTTTTTTCCGGTCCGGTATTGAAATCTGTACAACGAGATGGTGAGAATCTGGTGATTTCATTTGACTATACGGCCAATGGATTAAAAGTCAGTAATAAATACGGCTATGTAAATGGTTTTGCAGTTGCCGGCGCTGATGGAAAATATTATTGGGCGAAGGCCCGTGTTGAAGGGAATCAGGTTATTGTAAACTGTTCTTCTGTATCTTCTCCGGTTTCTCTTCGTTATGCCTGGGCCGACAATCCGGATGATGTCAATTTGTATAATTCTGCCGGTTTGCCGGCGGTTCCGTTTGAAGTTTCAGTTCCAGACCGGTAAATGATCTGAACTTTTTTCCGCAAAAATAAATTTTTGTTTTTTATGCAGCAGTTGTTAAGGTTTGTACCTTTTACATCTGCTGTTTTTTATTCACGAATATGGCTTCATACGTTTTGAATTTCTAAATACATAAGTTTAATAACTATCTGAAACATAGATATATTATGTTTCTTAATTTCTGCCGAAGTAAACCTGAAAATGAATAAAAAGCATAAACTATTTGAATATAATTTGTGACATAACAGAAAAGTAAAGGACATAATTTTGTTTCATATAAGTTTCCTTAAAATAATATTATGAAAACAAAATTACTCCTTCTTTTTTTTATTCAGTGTGCGTTATTTATTCATGCAGAAGAAATTTTTACAGAAAAATATGTCGATCAGAATGTAACTGTTCCTGCTGCCACAGACCTTCATATTACCGGTACGGATGATGTCTTGTTAAGAAGCTATATTACTCTGGCCGCAGAAGACTCGTGGCTTTTTTTCGACAATATAAAACCTTTGGTCGTTGTCAACAATTACTCTAAAAATATCCTTATTGCCGGAGATACGCTTAAGCCGGGAGAAAATGGTCAGGTTCGGGTCTATGCTCATGGTACCGTGGTTATACCTCAGAGCGATGATTTTCAACCTCTGGAAGTTTTTACAAACAGAGGGTTACGCGGAGATTCTCATAAGTATTCTCTATTTGAATTTTATAAAGATTTAGGTGAATTTGATAATGCCATCCGCTCTTTCCGTCTGAAAAGAGGCTACATGGCTACGTTTGCTAACAATTCTGATGGAACCGGATACAGCCGCGTTTTTATTGCCGATAAAGAAGATCTGGAAGTTCAGTATCTGCCTGATGTTTTAGATCAGACGATTTCTTTTATCAGAGTATTCAAATGGGACTGGAATACCAAGAAAGGATGGTGCGGTGGCGATCCCGGACTTGTTGATACACTTAACTGCACATGGTACTATTCCTGGAGTGCCGATAAAAATTCTACGTATAATTATCAATACGTTCCTATAAAACAGTCGACAGGCTGGCCGGGCTTTGATGAGATTTACAATAAGACTAATGTGTCTCATTTGTTGGGATATAATGAACCGGACAGGTCAGACCAATCGGATGTTACCGTGGAAGAAGCCATTGCACAATGGCCGGAGTTGATGAAGTCGGGGCTGCGACTGGGCTCTCCGGTACCCTCCAATCCGGGCAATGGAAATGGTTGGCTATATGATTTCTTAGATAAATGTGACAGCTTGAATTACCGGGTGGATTATGTCGTTGTGCATGCTTATTGGGGTGGTTTATCGCCTGAAAGTTGGTATTCAAAGCTAAAAGGTGAATACAATAAGTGTGGAAAAAGACCAATATGGATTACGGAGTGGAATAATGGAGCAAACTGGACTAACGAATACTGGCCGGACGATGTTGAAGGGCAGGAGGCAAAACAACTTTCGGACCTGAAGAAAATTTTGAATGTCCTGGATACTTGCAGTTTCATAGAACGTTATTCAATTTACGACTGGGTAAACGAAGTGAGAATCAATAGCAATAATGATACGAAAACAGTTGTCCGGGCAATGATATGGAATGGAGAAGTTACACCGGCCGGAGAGTATTATCGCGATAATAAATCGGCTATTGCATTTAATCCGGACACTGAAGTTATTCCGACATGGAATTTTTTAACCCCAACTTTGGATTATACTTTAGATAATGATACTGTTAAATTGGAATGGACTGACCCTAATGAAGGTTTAGTTTCAAAATATATTGTAGAGAAAAAAAATAATGCGGATCAGTTTGATACAATTGCGGAATTGTCTACCGATCAAAAAACTTATACCGAAGTAATAGACAAAAGTATATCTGGAAATTTTGATTATAAAATTACGCTTAGTTTAAAAAGTGGTTCGGAAAATGTTGAATCTAATGCTGTGAAATATGGAATTACATCCGGAAATTCGGATTTTCAGTACGGACAAACAGCATTAAATACTACAGACTGGTCTTATTTTAAATTTAAAACAGACTACAGTTCAGTGCCGGTGGTCGTTTTCGGTGCTCCATCTTATACCGTCAGTTCACCTCTGAGTTCACGTGTCAAAGGCATAGATAATACTTCGTTTCAGTTTCATTTAGATACATGGCAGTATCTCGATCAGTCAACTTTTGCCGATGATATTGATATTTCATATCTGATCATGCCACAGGGCGATTATGATTTGAACGGAATTAAAGCAGAAGCAGGAGCTGTTAAGAGTGTTGGACGTACCTGGCGTCAGGTTACATTTGAAAAACCTTTTGATGTAACACCTGCCGTATTTGTTTCGCAGATAACAAGCCGGAATGGTTATGCGACAGCTGTTCGTTTACGGAATGTAACGAGTGCTGGTTTCGAGATTGCACTGCAAAAGGAATCAGCTTTAACTAATGAGAGTGCTACTATTACGCTGGAGAATGTGAATTATATTGCGTTAACTCCGGGAAGTGGAACTATTAATGGTAAAAAAATAGCCGTAGGATTGACCGGAGAAAGTGTTGTCGGGACTATTTATTCTCCTGCAAAAATCACTTTTGGCGATACCTTCGAGAATCCGGCGCTTTTTGCCAATATGCAAACTACTTCCGATGATGTTGTTTCCACTTTAAGATTTAAAAATTTGACTGATGCTGATGCTGTACTTTTCCGGCAACCGGAGTTGTCGAAAGGAGGTAGTCCCAATGCCGGATCGAAAGAAACTGCCGGTTGGATGGTAATTGATTTAAGCGGAGATATTTCAGGAACAAAAACGACTCTTTCTGATGAAAATATTGGGATATATCCTAATCCGGCCCGGGATATTCTTCATATAAAAAGAACCGGAAATCAGGGGTTGGTCAATGTCGAAATATTTTCGGTTTCCGGCCAGAAAATTATGGAAGAAAAAAATAGCGGATTTGTTGATATTCAGGCACTCAATTCTGGTTTCTATATTGTCCGGGTTAACCATGATAATGTATTCAAATTCCTCAAGGAATAATCTTTTCTAATAATTCAATCGATTTCTAATACTTTAAAATGTTCACTGTTATGAAAAAACAAATTTTTACTTTTTACATGTTGCTTGTATCTGTTTTTACAGTACAATTAAGTGCTCAGAGCGTATTGCCGACTCCGACATTAAAGTATTCCTGTGATGAGATAACCAATTCTCATGAACTTGCTCCAACCGTAGGAGATGTTACTGCTGTTATTACGGACTTGTCAAGTGCTACAAGTTACGTTTCGGATGCATCTATTGTCACAGATGAGGAACGAGGTAATGTTCTTTTTTTGCCAAATACTTGGACTGATGCTAATAATAGCACCACTCAAAATACAAGTAACCGGAGTCTAAGGATTATTTCAAGTTCATCATTGGTAGGGACAGGTGATTTTACTATCTCTTTCTGGACTAAATCTGGGACTAGTTCAAACCCCACATTAAATGGGTTTCCTCAACTATTTCTATTTGACGGAGCTACGTTTGAGTTTCGTACTGTAGCTTGGTGGAATAGTAGCAAACCTAGCTTAAAATATGCCAATAATAGTTACTTGAATTCCTCTCTTACGCCTGCAAATTATATCTATGATTGGGCACATTATGTAATTGTGAAACAAGGGACAAACTTACAATTATATATCAATGGTGTATTTCAGTCTGCTGTATCTAATTACGCCGTTCCAAATTCAGTCCTAACAAGTTTAAGATTTAACAGTCAGGCTTGTGAACGAGGAAGCTATTTTGATGATATCGAAATTTTTGATCAGGCTTTAAACTTTGAACAAATAACACAACTAAACGGCGCAACTTATGGGACTAAGTTGAGAGCTACTTTTGAAGATGCAGTTAACGATTCTTTGGTTAAAGGAACAAAATGGTATGATTCATCAGAATTTTCTTCCGAGCCCAATATTGGAGTAAATCAAAGTCAAACCGGTTTAAATTTATCTTCTACTTGTTTTTCTGCAACAACCCAAAAAACCGGTTGGTGGGGTAACTTTGGTGAACTGGCATTGAAAACGCCTGTTTTGATTACAGACAATAATAAATACCTGAAGTTCATGGTGTATCGGACGAATCAGTTATATAATTACAGGGTTGCTATAAATGGCGATCAAGAATCAGAAATATATCAGGGAAAAGCAAGTCAGGATGGCGTATGGGAACATGTAGTTGTTGATTTGTCTTCCTTGAAAGACAAAAAGTTGCTTAAAAGTATTGTGTTTGTCTACAATTGCGATTGGTCCGGAGGATCAGCCCAAACTTCAATTCATGCTTTCGATAATTTTGCTCTTTCAGACAATACCGATACTCCTGTGCTCGTTTCTGTTGCCGCAGATCCGGCCGCGGGAGGTAGTACAGCTGGCTCCACTACGTCCGGTTATTATTCTCCGGGAGAAAGTTTGATTTTAATAGCTACGGCAAATGCAGGCTATACTTTTGTTAACTGGACTTTGAACGGAGAAGAAGTTTCTACCGATGTAAACTATTCTCCTTCTGTTTCCGGAAGTATCGATTTGGCTTATGTTGCTCATTTTACTGAAGACATATCTACAAACAATTTTTTAACTCAATCAGAAAAAACAAAAGTTTCAGAATCCATCTATACAATAGCAGGAACAAAGCTTCTTTCTGATGACCTTTCAACTTTATCCGCTGGCGCCTACATTGTGAAAATAAAATATAGTGATGGAAGCATCAATAGTAAAAAAATTATTATTTCAGGAAAATAAAGTTATTTATTAATGAAACGTCTATTGTTATCATATCTGCTTTTATCGGTAGTTATTGGGATCTGCTATGCCGTTCCGGGTCTTCAGATAAAAGGTGAAAATTTTGGAATACAGGATCTGACTAAAGGGAATCAGATATTTTATAATAGGACCACTATGCCTTTTGGTGATATTCCAGCCGATTATACCGGCTGGAAAACCATCAAAATTAATGCGAACTCATCCTGGCAATCCGGTCCCCTTCCGTCTTTTCAGGTAAAGCCCGATGAGGATGGGTATATTTATGTTTTGGTGGCTAATTATGAAAAGCCGGCTGTCTGTGCGCAATGGGCCGAAGATAACGGTTGGGATTCAATTCCCGGATTGGTTATTTCTTATGGAGATACACAAGCGGCAAAACTTTATTTTTATCGGAAAGCATGTGTGAAAGATGAGTGGATTGATGTGGTTCAGCCTGCTACATTCAGTGGAGCTATCGTTATTGCTCCCGAAATTACCGATGTAAATTCATCTGTCGAAACCATTCAGGCTGTTTCGGTATCTATTGTTGCTACGGGTTGGATGGAGACTTCCGTGTTGGACAATGGGACAGTTGCTTATGCTAACCGTTCGTATGTGTTTGGGTCTGTTTCGGAAGAACTGGCCGATTTAAATATTACCCGTTATAATGGAGGAGCTCCTCCAAAATTGAAAATAACCGCGAAAGAAACAGGTGATATGTATATTGCCCAGTCAGATGAAGATCAAACCTATGATGTTGCAGCTAATGGCTGGACGAAGGTCGACGGACTGAGTTTTAGTTATAATGATTCATATTCTACGTCATTCTCGATTTATAAAAAGTCGGTTGAAGAAGGGGATATTATTGAAATAAAGTCAACCGGTTGGCAGGGAGTTCTTGTTCTTTCTTCGGGTACAATTGATTATGTCAATCAGGAAAGCTGGTTCAATCCTCCTCCCGGAGTTGTTATTCATAATTCTCCGGCAACTACCAATAAGTATGTAGGTTCTCCGAGTATCGTTGTTTTGCCGGATGGAACATATTTGGCTTCGCATGATTATTTTGGGAGCATAATTTCCTACGCGTTTGTATATAAATCTACTGATAAAGGAGAAACCTGGGAACAGATAGCCCAGATAAATACTCTGAATTGGGCCAAACTGTTTACGAGGGGAGATGAACTATACCTGATGGGTGTGGCTCCTAAAGGTACCATGGGGTATGGTAATGTAGTCATATTACGATCTTATGATGGTGGATACACTTGGACAAATCCAACGAATAGTACGAACGGGCTTTTGATGGATGGCTATTATACTTGTGCTCCAACTCCGGTTGTTTTTCATAAAGGCCGGGTGTGGAAAGCTATGGAAAATCAGGGAAAAGTAGATGGTTGGGGCCCGTTTGGTGCTTTTATGATGTCGGCTGATGAAAATGCCGATTTGCTGAATGCGGCTAACTGGACTATAAGCAATGAACTGCAATATGTGGCTGGAGCGATAGATGCGTGGACCTGGCTCGAAGGCAATGCTGTTATTGCAAAAGACGGATCCATGGTTGATGTTTTGCGCTTGCATTATACGCCTGACAATGAAGCTGGTATAATAAAAATTTCAGATAATGGAACAACAGCGACATTTGACCCTCAGACAGGAATATCTCATCTTCCGGGAGCATTGAAGAAATTTACGATTCATTATGATAGTATCAGCAATAAATACTGGACTTTGAGTAATTACGTATTACCGGCAGACACAAATCAGGGCATCAGTCTGGAGCGTGTCAGAAATACGATGGCTTTGTGCTGGTCGGAAGATTTGGTAAACTGGACTATTAAGGAAATTCTTCTTCATGTTGATGATATTACCCATCACGGATTCCAGTATGCCGATTGGGATTTTGATGGAGATGATATTATTGCTGTTATTCGTACTGCGTGGGATGATGCAACCGGCCAGGCAAACAGTCAGCATAATGCCAATTACCTGACTTTTCATCGTTTTAAAAATTTCCGTTATGAAAGAGGTTCGAGTAGTACAGGCGTAATGGCCACACGTTGGTACAATAATGCCAAATCGGCCATGGCTCTGACTTTTGACGACGGCTTTGAAGCACATTACACCTATGCTTATCCCGTACTGAAAGAGCACAATATCCCAGCTACATTTTTTGTAAATTCCGGGAATCTGGTACATAAAGGCGAAACTCAAAAAGATCGTTACGGCTTTTGGGAAGATTTTAAAACAATGTCCGATAACGGCTACGAAATAGGTTCTCATTCATTGACCCATGCCGATTTGACATCTCTGTCAGCCGATGATGTGGCCGAAGAATTGGAACAGGATAAAGAAAATATCGAAACCAATATCGGAAAAAAATGTTTATCCCATGCTTATCCGTATTGCCAGAACAACGAAGATGTACAGGAAATAGCAACTCCGCTTTTTATAGGTGCCCGTCAATGCAGTAGTCTTGAAAATGATGCATCATTGAGTAGAAGCGAATGTTATACGATTAATTCCGATTTGTTGACATGGGCAGAACCACGTTCCTTGTCGAATGATTCAGCCAGTTTTGATGATTTAAAATCCTCCATAGAAAGTACCGTCCGCCGCAATCGTAATTTCGGGGTATTGTGTATTCATGAAGTATTGCCTTTCAGTTTATTGTCGACTTCCGACACTTACGAAATAGCTACCACTGAATGGTTGACAGAAATGTGTGAGTATTTGGCAGAGAAAAAAGCAAGTGGTGATATTTGGCCTGCAACATTCGGCGATATAGTTCAATATGCTCAGGAACGTGATAACATGCGTGTACTACGCACCGAAATAAACAGCGACAGCATAGAATATGACATCACGGTACAGACCTTTTTGGACACAACGGTATTTTACCATCCCCTGACCTTAACGGTTAACTTGCCGGATGGCTGGACATCGGCCCGTTGCCGGGTGATGGAAGCCGGGACAACGATGAGTGACAGTATTTATACCCCTTCAACGGGAAAATTCCAGATCAATGTAATTCCCGACCGGCAAAAACTGATTTTAGTGAAGGAAGAGGCATCCGGAATTCAGAATTACTCTGAAAAGACTGATATTCGGATTTACCCGAATCCGGTAAAAAACAAAATAGAGATAAAATCTGAAAATCCTATCAAAGGGTTTTGTTCAATATATAATATGCAAGGAGTTTGTTTTTTTAATCAAGAATTTGACTCCGAACATTTTATTGATGTTTCTAATATCATGCCCGGAATTTACATTTTACATATTGAAAATGAGAATATCTCGGATTCATTTCGATTTGTTAAGGAATAAAAGTAAATCTGAATTGAAATAAGTCTGCCCTAAAACGACTGTAAGATGAGAGACTTTTTAAGACTTATTCAACTTTCAGATTGTTAGGCGTAATTTTAGAAAAATAAAGATGGAGTACGACAAAACAAAGTTTACAGCGTGGACGTGGAAACATTGGATTATGATTCATTGGATTCTTAATCCCGGATTAGTGATCAATGAATTAATTTTAGGACAAAGAGCTCCAAAAGTTATTCTGTTTGACAAAACAATAGACAGACCACTCATAGACAGACAATTTTTTCCGTGTCCTCATTGCGGAGAATTGAATGACGGAAGACTGTGGGCGAAAAGGAATGGATTTAAGAATTGGTTTGGTTATTATTGTCCAAATTGTGGTAACATAATTCCATGTTTACGAAATCTGACAAGCTTAATTGTAATTATTCTGACAGTTCCAATTTGGATTTGGTTTGTAAAAAAGTGGAAAGAAAGGTGGTTAAAAGAACAACCCAAAAGGTTTGAAAATCTCAAAATAGAGGAGATAAAATACGAAAATGGTAGTTGGTTAAAAATCGGATTTGCATGGAGTGGAATTATGTTCATTTTAATGACCATTATCAATCCTCTAATTACCGGAGAAGAAATAACACTGACAATGATTTTGATTGGGATTCCGATTTGGACAATAGCTGGACTGGGATTTGGGTATACCATGAAATATTTGAATTTTACAAAAAAGACTTATTGAATGGATACAAAAGATGACTAAAAACACAACAAAAGCTAATGCTTAAAGACCTGCTTATGAGCAATTGGCGAGGAGTATACTCCAATTGCCAATTTATTCATAGTTATCTCCGTTATGAGAAAATATATTTTACTTTTTGAAATGATGTTTTTTTCTTTCCTGAATGCGCAACAGGGAACAACGATTGTGTTAGCTACTTTTGAAGATGAAAGTACAGATTTATTGTATGTAAACGAACCTATCAATTTTGAGTTATCTCTTTTTGTGTCAGAGCCACATATTGGAATTAATACAAAGCCAGATATTAATACATCTTCAAAATCTTATGTGGCGATAAATATACCAGATGCGGACTGGGATGGTAATTTCGGTGAATTGAAATTGAAAAATCCGATTTTGGTAACAGAAAGTACCCGATATTTATATTTCAAAGCCTATCGTTCAATCCAACCTAAACCTTTTCGCATTGCAATAAACGATAATTATGAAAATGACCAAAACGTAGTCTTTTTTGGTCTGCTTGCTGAAAATGACAAATGGATTGAATGTTGTGCCGATTTAGGAACTTTTATGGGACGGGAGTTAATTTCATTAAACTTTATATTTAGCTGTAATTGGAGTGAACCTCGTTCGGGATGGGGGGAGTCTACCTATATGTTTGACGATTTTGAATTACGGAATTATCCTCAACCTACTGACCCAAGTTCAATCAATAATATGCAAGATGAATATATCGTTTTATATCCCAATCCGGTAAAAAACATTTTATATATCAGTGCTTCGGAACAGTCTGTTCCATATCAAGTTTCTGTTTTTGATATAATGGGAAAGAAATTATTGGAACAACGCGTTAAGAAATCATTAAATGTCAGCAACCTTAAAAAAGGCTATTATATATTGAAAATAAATGAAACAAAATCTTTTCAATTTATAAAAGAGTGACAATACGAAATTTTTAATTAGCTAATAAAAAATAAAAGCCTATGAAAAACAGGTTAGCATTATTGTTGCTATTTTGTTGCATCACTATTTATAATGGAATAGCACAAACTCCCTCTCTTGTTATAAAAGGGAATAATTTCAGTATTGAATCATTGGAAACGGGAAAATATCCTTTTTCTAATCGGACAAATATGAGCCTTGGAACTATACCGACAGATTATGCTGCAGGATGGAAATTTACTAAAATCAATGCCAATTCCAGTTGGCAGTCAGGTCCGCTCCCTGCCTTTCAGGTAAAGCCCGATGGAGATGGATTTATTTATGCCATGGTAGAAGATCAGGAAAAGCCCACGGTTTGTGCACAATGGGCTTCTGATAACGGTTGGGAATTGGTATCCTCGTTGGCAATTCCGTTTGGAACAAATGTAAACCAAACATTTTCGATTTATAAGAAAGCCTGCGTTGCCAATAACTGGGTAAATATCGTGCAGCCGGAAACATTTAGTGGGGCGTTGATTATTGCCCCGGGGATTTCGGAGGCGGTAGTTCAAACGATTGACGCGGCAAAAGTTTCTATTTCAGCCTCCGGCTGGCTGGAGACGTCCGTGTTGGACAACGGAACAGTTGCTTATGCTAATCGTTCGTATGTATTCAGTTCTGTGGACGATCAGATAAAAGGGCTGTATTTTACCCGATATAACGGAGGTAGCGTCCCTAAATTACAAATAACAGTAGAAGAAGCTGGTGATGTGTATATTGCTGTTTCCGGTGAAGATACCAGTTACGACCCGACTGAGAATGGGTGGACTGAAGTTTCAGATATTGAGTTTCAATATAATGATCCTAATAATACAACCTTTACAGTATATAAAAAATCATTTGCGTTGGGAGATAAATTTTCCATTAATGCTACTGGCTGGCAGGGAGTTCTTGTGCTGTCTTCCGAAACGATAGATTACACTTTGTTACAGGATTTTGTTCCGCCTCCCGGAGTTGTAATTCATAATTCAAAAGCTTCTTCACAAATATATATTGGTTCGCCAAGCATAGTAGTACTTGCGGATGGAACTTATCTGGCGTCTCATGATTATTTTGGAACAACTACGGAATCGTTTGTATATAAATCAACAGATAAAGGAGAAACCTGGGAGCGCATAGCAGAAATTATGCATTTAAAATGGTCAACTATTTTCCGCAGGGGGAATGAAGTTTATTTGATCGGTGTAAACGTGAATGGAGCCGAATATGGTAATACGGTGATTCTAAAGTCGCTGGATAACGGGGTGACATGGACAAGTCCTACAAACAGTACAAACGGACTATTGCGCAGCGGTTATTATCATTGTGCACCGGTGCCGGTAGTCAAATATAACGGCAGGTATTGGAGAGCAATGGAGGATAGAGGAGAAGCCAACGGCTCGTGGGGAAATTTTAAGGCTTTTATGATGTCTGTTGATGAAAATACAGACTTGTTGGATGCTTCGAATTGGACGTTTTCCAATGAACTCACCTTTGACGCGGGACTAAACGGATATGGTAATGCTTGGTTAGAAGGAAATGCTGTGATAGCAAAAGATGGAACTGTAAAAGATATTCTTCGTGTGAATTATGCTTCGGATGACATTGCGGCAATTGTGGATATTTCGGCTGATGGGAAAATGGCAAGCTTTGATGCTGAGAACAGTTTTGTTTCGCTCCCTGGGGCGCTGAAAAAATTCACCATTCGCTACGATACCATTTCAGGTAAATACTGGACATTGAGCAACTATGTACTTCCGGCTGACAGAGGTGGAAATCTGGAACGTACACGAAACACTATTGCTCTTTCGTATTCGTCCGACCTCAAAAACTGGACTATAAAAGAGATATTATTACACGTGGATGAAATCTCCTATCATGGTTTTCAGTATCTCGACTGGCTTTTCGATGGAGATGACATTATTGCCGTATCGCGTACAGCCTGGGATGATGAAACCGGGCAGGCAAACAGTCAGCATAATGCTAATTATATTACATTTCATCGTTTTAAAAATTTCCGTTATGAAAAAGGCTCGAGTAGTACAGGCGTAACGGCCACACGTTGGTACAATAATGCCAAATCGGCCATGGCTCTGACTTTTGACGACGGCTTTGAAGCACATTACACCTATGCTTATCCCGTACTGAAAGAGCACAATATCCCAGCTACATTTTTTGTAAATTCCGGGAATTTGGTACATAAAGGCGAAACACAAAAAGGCCGTTACGGCTTTTGGGAAGATTTCAAGGAAATGGCTGATAACGGGTATGAAATAGGTTCTCATTCATTGACTCATCCAGATTTGACCTCTTTGCCTTACAATAGTATATACGAAGAGTTGGAACAGGATAAAGAAAATATTGAATCAAATATAGGGAAAAAATGCTTGTCGCACGCCTATCCGTATTGCTTGAATAACGAGGATGTTCGTAATGTAGCTGCTCCGTTATTTATCGGCGCCCGCCAATGTGGTACGCTTGAAAATAATGCTTCATTAAGTAAGAGCGAATGCTACACAATCAATTCCGATTTGTTGACATGGACAGAACCGCGTTCATTGTCGAATGATTCAGTCAGTTTTGATGATTTAAAATCATCTATAGAAAGTACCGTTCGCCGCAATCGTAATTTCGGGGTGTTGTGCATTCATGAGGTGCTGCCTTTCAGTTTATTGTCGACTTCCGACACTTACGAAATAGCTACCACTGAATGGTTGACAGAAATGTGTGAGTATTTGGCTGAGAAAAAAGCAAGTGGTGATATTTGGCCTGCAACATTCGGCGATATAGTTCAATATGCTCAGGAACGTGATAACATGCGTGTACTACGCACCGAAATAAACAGCGACAGCATAGAATATGACATCACGGTACAGACCTTTTTGGACACAACGGGATTTTACCATCCACTGACCTTAACGGTTAACTTGCCGGATGGCTGGACATCGGCAGAATGTCGTGTGATTGAAGGAGAATCAGTAATTAGTGACAGTATTTATACCCCTTCAACGGGAAAATTCCAGATCAATGTAATTCCTGACCGGCAAAAACTGATTTTGGTGAAGGATAAATCTTCAGAAATAAATAGAATTAGCGATAACGATATCGAGATTTATCCAAATCCTGTAAAAGACAAATTAATACTGAAATCCGATATTTCTGTTAACGGACATTATTCAATATACAATATGCAGGGAATTTGCCTGATGGATGGTTTGCTTCAGACAGGTAATTCTTCACATTTTGTCGATGTGAGAAATCTGACCCACGGAATTTATATTCTGCATGTCGAAAATGATAATATGTCCGGCTCTTTTCGATTTATCAGAGAATGATTCCATGTTAATATCCTTCTGATAAACGATGTTTGCCTGATTGAATAAAAATCAAGCCTATTTTGAATAGTTCGTAAACATCTATTGTTGCCGACCTGCCTAAATTTGCATACAGAGAAACAGTTTATTTAATACTAATAAATTAAAATTTAATATCATGAGAAAATTATTTACAATTTGCGCATGCGCTTTATTGAGCCTTACTTATACTGTGAAGGCACAAGTATTAGCAACTTTTGAAGATACCGGCACTGACCAACTTGAACTTGGATCTAAATGGTATGAATCAGCTCTCTTTTCAGTAGAACCATGTATTGGTGATAACCCGTCTAAATCAGGTCTCAATACCTCGGACAAATGTTTCTTGGCAGTCAATGTAGCGGATGCCGACTGGTGGGGGAATTTTGGCGAATTAACCTTTAAAACCCCTGTTACTATTACCGAAGATAATCGTTATTTAAAATTTTTAGTTTATCGCTCTATTCAGCCCAAAGATTTTAGAATCTGTGTGAACGAAAACGGGAATCAGGAACATGAAGACGCTTATTCTGTTTATCAGGGCTTAGTTTCAGAGGACGCAACTTGGGTTGGTGTCGTCGCTGATTTGGGTGCCAACTGGATGGGAAAAACTCTTACCGACATTACTTTTATATTTAGCTGTAACTGGACTGACCCACGTTCTGGTTGGGGCGTAGGAACTTATGCTTTTGATGATTTTCAACTTTCCTCTGATCCGATACCAACAGGAGTTACAGTCATTGATCCGACAGGTTTTAATCTTAATTTTGAAAACCAGACAGCCATCGACGAATGGGTCGGAGAGTTTGATACTTTGAATGTAAATAATACTTACCAGATAATAGACAATCCTTTTACAACCAGCGAAGTTAATTCTCAGGGAAAAGTTGTAGAATTTTATAAAAGTGATCAGGCATCATGGTGGCAGGGATTCAGAACCGTATTCAATGGTACTATGGAGTTGAACGATAATACAAGATATTTACATGCGATGGTATATGTGCCATCGGTTGCTCTGGAAGACAGAATGGGTGTAGATGTTCAGCTTTGCGCAAAGGATCACACCGGAGCAGAAAATAATTATCTGGAAACTGTTTGGGACGACCAGGTTGATGAGTGGCTGGATATTGTCATGGAGTTGAACAGTATTGATTATCTGAAAGAACTGACCGTGCGCTTTGATGTAAAAACAGATGAAACATCCGGAGAATATGTAAACTCTTCATCAAATACCTATTATTTGGATGAAATCACTCTCAACGATTCACCAGATCCTCGTTTTGAAATTACGAGTGGAACTAAAGTAACCAAATCGGATGGAGTTCATGTTTATTCAAAATCAGGAATGATATACGTATCCGATATTTCGAGTACGAATTCAATTGTGAATGTATACAATACTTTGGGCGATTTGGTACATAGCTCTACATTTCATAATTCTGCCACAATCGCAGCTTCACCGGGTCTCTACATTGTGTCTGTAAGTTCAAATGGAGACCGCAAAATCAATAAAGTTTTAGTTAAATAACAAAAACATTCAGGAGGTTGTCTAATAAGTAATTTTTTGAACACAAATTACGCAAATCATATAAAATTATGCAAATGAAATTTCTATTATTATCACAATATCAGTCATTTGTAGATTATGCTGATTTGCGGATACTTGCGTAATTTGCGTTCTTTTTCCTTTTTGGATACCCTCCTGAATGTAATACAGAATAATTATGATAAGGAAAAAATTTTCTTATGTGTTATTGTTTTGCTGTTTAAGCCTGTTGTCAACTGCCTGTAAAGAAGATGTGGACATTCCGGATTTGCTTGTGGGAACATGGCAACTGACAGAGGTGAAAGTGAATGAGCAATCAGAAGATATTTCCGATAAAACGGATTTAATTCAATTTCAGGCAAATTCAATTTATCAGTCGTATAACACAACAACCGAGGAAAAAAACAGGGGCGGATGGAGTTATCAGGGAAATATGTTGAATATTTCATTAGATCTTCCTGCTGCATATTATGTTGAAACGATTAGTGAAAATTCTCTTGAATTGAAAAGATTTGATTTTGGAACAGATGGGGAACTACTGACAACTCAACTTTTTTATGAAAAAGCAGCCGATGATTTAATCCCTTAATTTTCAAATAATATGAATATCATGAAGAAGATAAATAATCATATTTCTTTCATTCTTTTATTCTTTACTGCTTTCGTCTTTTCGTCCTGCAATGATGAAATTGATTCGGATTTATTTACAGGGCTCTGGGTGCAGCAATCAATAACGGAAGATGGTCAGGAAGTAAGCCTTTCTGAAAAGGAAAAGAATTTGGAACTACTGATAGAAAGTAACGGAGTATACCGTACTCACACCAATAATGATGACGGTTCCGGTTCCACCGAATATTACGGAGCCTGGACTGTAACCGACAGTAAGTGGATTGAATTTTCTGTCAATACATGGACTCTGGAAAGCGATGCTTATACCTTGTCGGAAAGTGATCAATGGAATGAAAACCATGTGCTTACCAGATTTACCATTTTGTCTGTCGATGCAGATATGATGCAGATTAGAATAAAAACTTATGTTGGTAATAAAAAATATTCGCCATTGTTTGTAGTACATGACCGCCCTTTGGTGACGGAGGATAACTACTCTCAAATAACAAATGAATATAAAGAGTTAAAAACCTATATTTTTACTTTTGTTAAGCAGCAATAGTTGTCTTAATTATAAAAGATCTCTCATGTTTCGTTTCAAACCGTTGAAACATTCAAACTTATAAATATCTAATATGAGAAAAAAAATAATATTCCTAATGGCATTCGTCGTGTCATTATCATTCCATTCGCTTTTTGCGCAGGATATTGTACTAAAGGGTATGATATACGATGCAAAAACCAAAGAACCTATATACGGAGCAAGTATAGCGGTTTCAGGAACGACCCTCGGAACTATCACGAATGATAAAGGAGAATTTCAGTTGTCCGTTCCTAAAGGATCTGCAAATATTCATTTAGTTATCAGCTATATAGGGTATAAATCTCAAAATATAATTCTGAAAGGACAAAAATCAATCAATATCGCTTTGGAAGAAGATTCGAAACTTATAAATGAAGTGGTAGTGGTCGGATATGCAACACAAAAGAAAGAGTCCGTTGTCGGGGCAATTTCTTCTATTGATAATTCGGCTATAGTTTCTCTTCCGGTTTCTAACGTAACGCAGGCTTTGGCCGGAAAATTACCCGGGGTGGCCGTTGTACAAAGTTCCGGTGAGGTTGGCCGTGACGAAGCGTCTGTTTATATCCGGGGGCTTGCCACTTATGGTGTTGCTACTCCTCTGATTGTTGTGGACGGAATTGTGCGTGAAAGTTTTGCTCAAATTGATCCGAACGAAATAAAATCAATTAATATCCTGAAAGATGCTTCTGCAACAGCAGTTTACGGGGTTAAGGGCGCGAATGGTGTAATCATCATTACTACGCGCAGGGGTGAAGAAGGCAAACCCAAAATATCTTTTTCAGCTCAGTATGCCATAACTCAACCGGTTCGTGTTCCGGATCCGCTTGGATCTTACGATGCAGCTATTTTGAAAAATGTTCAAAATCAGGCAAATGATCTGGTAGATGCATATTCCCCTTTAGATATTATTAAGTATCGTACCGGAGCTTCTCCTTATACTCATCCCGATGTTCATTGGATGGATGAAGTAATGAAGGATTTCTCGTCTATGCAACAATACAATGTCAATATTACGGGCGGAAATAAATTTATAAAGTATTTTGTATCAGGAGGAACATTGGGTCAGGATGGGTTTTACAAACATGATCCTTATACCAATTTTACCAGATATAATTTTCGTTCGAACTTAGACTTTAATATCACAAAAAAATTAACTGCCTCGTTCAACTTGGGTGCACGTATTGAAAAAAGAACGTATCCCGGAAATTCAAGAGACAATAGTTGGAATATATACAGGGGAGCATTTGCAACCGGAGGAAGGACTGAGCCTGTATATAATCCGGATGGTTCGTTGGCGGGCACTTCTTCCCAAACAAACCTGATAGGCGTAATAAGCGAAGGTGGTGTTTATAAGGAAACCAAAAGTGTAGTTGAGATGGGACTGAACGTGAAGTACGATCTTTCGTCAATTCTCAACGGATTATCAGCCAGAGCACAGTTGGCTTTTGATAATACGGGTACCAATGGAAAGTATTTTACTCAGGGTTTTGCTGTATACGATTACAATCTGGCGACGGACACCTATACTCAGGTAGGGGAAGATTCTGAATTGTCTTATGGATGGGCTAATAACTGGTTTGATCAGAAAGTATATGCCGAGGCAGGATTAGAATATAATAAAAGTTTCGGATTAAATAGTATTACAGGATTGCTGTTAGCAAACCGGGGTAAGCGTGAAATTGTGTATTACAGTCCTTACGCTGAACAGGGGATAGTGGCCCGTGTGACTTATGATTATAACAGACGCTATTTTGGAGAAGTAAACGCTTGCTACAATGGTTCTGAAAATTTTGCAAAGGGAAACCGTTACGGTTTGTTCCCTTCATTTGCTGCCGGCTGGCTGGTATCCAACGAAGACTTTATTGCGGAGTCTTCGTTAGCAGACATTCTGACTCATTTGAAGCTGAGAGGTTCTCTTGGCTGGGTCGGAAATGATAAATCGGGAGATGTTACTAGAAGTGATTATCAAAGTGATCGTTTTATGTATATTCAACAATATGTGAGTGGAGGAGGAGCCTATTTCGGTAGTGGAGATAATTGGTTTTCGGGGATATATCAGGAAAGCATTGCCAATAAGGATGTAACCTGGGAAGTAGGAATGAAGTCGGACATCGGAATAGAAAGTAACTTTTGGGGCGATTTAATAGGCCTGAATTTAGACTTGTTTTACGAAAAGAGAAGTAATATTTTAACGGATATTTCTTCCATAACTCCGGACTATGTAGGGGCTACTTTTATGGATGCCAATGTGGGAGTAGTGCAAAATAAAGGTATAGAAATAGAGCTTTCCCATCAGTACAAAATCGGACGAGACTTCAACTATAGCATCAAAGGACATTATTCTTTTACACGTAATAAAGTTATTTCAGAAGCAGATGCTGATGGCACATTAGCTTATCAGAAAGCTGCCGGATATTCTATTGGTACACCTAATGTGTATAAGGTTATCGGGGTATTTCAGGATTACGAGGATATATATAACAGTCCTACACAATTGACAATATCTGGAAATACGGAGGTGAAACCCGGAGACTTGAAATATCTGGATTTTAACGGAGATGGACAGATTGATGATGCTGACAGTTTTCGTCAGGGATATGGAACTGTTCCTGAGATTGAATACGGAGTAACATTTTCATGTAATTATAAAAATTTTGATTTTTCAGTCCTTTTTCAGGGTACAGCACATTCAAATTTTGCAAAGAACTGGGAGATTATGTGGCCATTCTCGAATGCAAACAATGTATATTCAAGACACTGGATGTATTGGACTCCTGAAATTTCCGGATCGGAATCATTTATCAGAATCTATGGCCCTTACCAAAACAACGAGCCTTCACCCAACGGATCAACTTACAGTTTGGGAAGCGGAGATTACCTGAGGTTGAAAAACTTAGAAATTGGCTATAGTCTGCCTAAAAGTATAATTTCTAAAGTGAAAATGTCCGGTGCACGGGTCTATTTTTCCGGAAATAACTTGTTCCTGTGGGCTGCTGAACCTTATTTGGATCCCGATAACAGAGATCAGCGTGGTGGAGTAATGCCTCAAACCAGAGCATTTAATTTCGGGTTGAATGTAAACTTTTAATAAATGAATATTATGAATCATAGTTTTAAAAATTATATCTATTATATTCTTGCCTCTATCCTGTTGGTATCTTGTAATTTAGATGATTTCTTAGATACAGCTCCCGATTCAAATTTGGATGAAGAAACCGTTTTTACGGTATTTACCAATGCGGAAAAATTTCAGGCAGATATATATTCCAATTTAAAAGCAAGATTTAATGCTGTGGGAGATTACCAGCCGGTTCCTCTTTCATCGGCATCTGATGAGTCTGATTCTCAGCAGGGCTATCACGGCACTACAAAATTTAATATTGGAAATTATGATGGATTAGATGATAACTTATCCAACAGTTATGCCGGAATACGAAAAGCAAATCTCTTTTTATCAAAAAAAGATGTTATTCCATTTCCAACAGAAAAGAAAAAAAATCAAATGCTTGGCGAGGTTTATTTCTTAAGAGCATTTTATTTCAATGAAGTGGTTAAGCGTTTTGGTGGAATGCCAATTATGGATGAAAACTCGCTTCTATATCCGAACGACGATTTAAACCTGTCTCGTAACACGTATAAAGAATGTGTTGATTTTATTCTGGGAGACTTGGGAAAGGCCATAGATTTATTACCTGTGGATTTATCCGAAACGGAATATGGCCGGGCAACAAAGGGAGCAGCCATGGCCTTGAAAGCAAGAGTCTTGCTGTTTGCGGCAAGTCCGCTTTGGCAGTCGAAAATGGGAGAAAATTTGTGGAGCGATGCTGCCAATGCGGCATTGGCAGTTATAAATCTCAAAGATGACGATGGAAATCTTGAATATGAACTATATAATACCGGAAACGGAGCAGATGATTATGCGCAGCTGTTCTTTACGCGTCGTGAAGGAGGAAATAAAGAAGTGATTTTTGCAAAGCAGAATGCCCCGGTTGGATTTTCGTCTGATGAAATTAAGGTCTGGTCTCCTAAAGGAGGTGCATTCGGAGGAGATGGAGCTGTATGTCCGACAGAGAATTTTGTTGAGTTATTTGAGAAAAAAGGTGCTGATGGAAATTATTACCCGATAACCGATGCACGGGCAGGATATGATGCACAAAATCCATATAAAGATCTTGACCCCCGCTTTTACAAAACAGTTCTTTACAATGGATCCGAATGGCAGGGAGAAACGCTTGATCTCACTTATAATGAGGTAACCGATTCAAGCGGTGCAAACCGGAAGGATAAAACATCCTATACCAGAACAGGATATTATGTAAGAAAATATCTTCCTGAATCGGTAGAATATCTTTCATCCAATACCGCTTATCATAACTGGATATACTTTCGTTTGGCCGAAATGTATTTGGATTATGCCGAGGCACGGAACGAAATGCTTTCGGCACCGGATGACAGCGTGTACGATGCTGTAAATAAAATTAGAGAAAGATCCGGGGTTACCGGTATTCCATATAATTCATTAAGTAAAGATCAAATGAGAGAACGAATTTGGAACGAGAGAGCTGTTGAGCTTTCTTTTGAAGAACATCGTTGGTGGGATGCCCGCAGATGGATGAAAGCTGAGGACTGGTTCGGCGGATCTATGTACGAAATGGAAGTCAGGAAAAAAGGAAGTACCCTTACTTATACGAAAAAAACTTTTTATACACGGATTTTCCGTTCGTATATGAATCTGTATCCGATTCCAACAAGTGAAATGCAAAAAAATCCGTTGTATACCCAAAATCCCGGATGGTAATATAAAAATCTTAGGAGTAAAAATTTAAATACTATGGTAAAACAACTATATAAACATTTGAGGTTTATCGTTCTGAGCTTTAGTTGTATGACTACATTCGTACTGTCTGCTCAAACGTTAAATATAAAAGGCGTTGTAACGGCGAATGGAAAACCATTGGCTAAGATCTCTGTAGCAGTAGAAAATGGAGTCACTCAAACACAGACAGACGAAAGAGGAACATTTGCTATCTCGGCGGAGGAAGGGAAAACTCTGGTTTTTTCAGGGAAAGGATATTCTCCGGAGAAATACAACATCACCGGCGACGAAGATTTTGTAAAAATAGAAATGAAGGTTTTAGCTGAAAAAGATGTTTATCAGGTAGGCTACACAACAAGATCGAAAACCTTATTAACGGCAGCTGTTTCTTCTCTGAATGGAGACGAGTTACTGAAAACTCCGGTCTCTACGGTGAATGATGCGATACAGGGAAATGTTACCGGTTTGACTATTGAGCGTACCTCAGGAAATGAGCCGGGTTGGAGCTTGTCTAATTTTTATGTCAGAGGAATAGGAACTTTCGGAAGTGGAAACAGTCCGCTGTTTATGGTCGATAATGTTGAGAGGGACATAACTCAGTTGGATCCGGAAGAAATAGAATCAATCACAATATTAAAAGATGCAGCGGCCACTGTGGCTTATGGTATGAATGCGGCTAACGGAGTTGTTGCGGTAACCACAAAACGTGGATTTACGGGAAAACCTGAAATTGGTTTAAAGCTAAATTATGGACTACAGAGTCCTGCCCGTTTGCCTCAATATCTGGATTCTAAAGAATATGTGAAATTTAGAAATATAGCTTTACAGAATGACGGTTTAAGTATTCCGTCTGATTCCCGGTACAATCCCGATATGTATGATGGAACACAAAATCCGTACTTATATGCAAATACCGACTGGTATGAGGAGTTTGTCCGGAAGACATCACCACAGCAGAGCTATAAATTAAGTGTAACGGGAGGAACAGAATCTGTTAAGTATTATTTGTTGTTAGGTGTTGTAAATCAGATGGGTATTTATAACTATACCAATGAAAACAAGGCTTATGATTCCAATCCAGATTATATCCGTTATAATGTAAAAACCAATACGGATATTCAGTTATCGGATTATTTGAGCGTTTCTTTGGATTTGGGTGGACGACTTGAAACCAAGAAAGTACCTCTGGCGTCAGCAAGTAATATTTTTACTGCCTTGTCTACTTTACCTCCTACTATGCCGATATTAAATGAAGATGGCTCTATTGCGGGAAGTTCTGTATACACCACTAACCCTTACGGTATGTTATCTCAGGGAGGATATCAGAATCAGTATTACCGTTATCTTCAGGGAAGTGTCAATGCTGTTCAAAAACTTGATTTTTGGGTAAAAGGTCTTTCGGTAAACGGGATGTTTGGTTTTGATTCTTATAAATTATACGGACGAGGCAAATCTCAGGGTTATGCTGTTTATCAGCAGAATTTAGACGGGACATATACTCAGTACGGTGAAGACTCTAACCTTGATTTATCTTTTTATAATTCTACCGACGGTTACTATCTTCTTATGACAGCTTTAGGTGGTCTGGCTTATCAAAGAACGTTTGGAGTACATGACATATCTTCTGATTTGAAATATATGCAGTCGGCTAAAAGCGTTGTGGGCAGCGATCCTGATTATAAAAAACAAACGCTTTCCGGCCGGGTTACCTATGCTTATGACAGTCGTTATGTGGCCGAATTCGGATATTCATACAGTGGTTCCGAAAATTTTGAAAAAGGAAACCGTTTTGGCTTTTTCCCTGTGGGATCTGCCGCGTGGATAATTTCCAACGAAGATTTTTTGAAACAAAATAACATACTGAATTTTCTGAAACTGAGAGGTTCTTACGGATTAGTCGGAAATTCCGATATTGGAATCGGGCGCTTTCCTTACCAAAGTCAGTATTACCTGGGCGGTGGTTATGTTTTTGGGAGTGGTTATGCTACATCAGATGGAGCTTATGAAGGCAGAATAAGTAATACCTACATAACATACGAGAAATCTTTAAATGCCAATATCGGTTTAGATGCAGAGTTACTGAATGAAAGATTAACCCTGAATTTAGATGTTTTCCGAAACAACCGGCACGACATTATTACAACAAGAAGCGATATATTATCTTCCATTGTAGGGCAGGATCTTCCGTATGAAAATGAAGGCTCTGTACTGAACAAAGGATTTGAATTTGCCGTAAAATATCAGGACAGAATCAATGATTTTGGCTATTTTATACAGGCGAATACATCTTTTGCCCGGAATGAAATAACAGAAAAAGATGAAGTTTCCGGATTAGAATCATGGGAATATCGTACAGGTCACTCTGTTACTCAGCGGTGGGGTCTGGTAGCAGATGGATTTTTCAGCTCTCAGGAGGAGATTGATAACTGGGCAAAATCATCTTTTGGAACAGTAAAACCGGGAGATGTTAAATATGTGGATCAGAATGGTGATAATGTCATTGATGAAAGTGATATGATTCCACTCGGGCATCCCTATATCCCGGAATGGAACTTTGGTTTTAATTTGGGAATAAGCTATAAAGGTTTCGATTTGTCGGCATTATTTGCCGGAGTTGCAAACAGAACCCTGTTTATTACCAATAATGTATTCCTGGGTATGCAAGATAACAGTAAGATAACTGCTACGGCTTATGATACATGGCAGGAAGGAGTAAACGAATCTACCGCGAAATATCCGCGTCTTACCACCGGAGTAGTCAATCATAACATGAAGAATTCGACCATTTGGATGCAAAACGGAAATTATTTCAGGTTGCAAAATGCCGAGATAGGATACAATTTTCCGAATAAATTGTTGTCCTCGCTGAATCTGAGGGAGTTGAGAGTTTTTGTAAACGGATATAATTTATTTTCATTAGACCACCTGAAAAAATATAATGTATCTGTCGATTACACCGATGCCGGTATCACGGCTTATCCTGAAATGAAAGTGGTAAATGTTGGTGCCAATATTAAATTTTAATATTTAAAATACATATCCATGAAAAAAATATATATATTCTCAAGTTTGATTGTTCTGTTTTGCCTGGCTTCGTGTTCAGATTATTTAGACAGAGATAAATTGACGGATACAACTTTGACTTATGACGATATCTTTAAAAGTCCGCATGGTGCTGCCGGTTTTCTGAACAATGCCTATAACACTATCCCCGATGGATTCAATCAGGTCGGAAGTGCATTATTTGCAAGCGCCAGTGATGAAGCCGTGCATTCCGAAAGTTCATCTCTGATTCATCTTTTTACCAGTAATTCAATAAGTACTTCCAATAATCCGGATGATGTATGGACAGCCATGTATGAAGGTATTCGTAAATGCAACATATTTCTGAAAGAACTTGATCCGGACAGCGGACTCATTGTGAAATATAACAGCATTGATGAAGAAGACCGGGATAACTACAGAGGACAAGCCTTATTTCTACGCGCGTATTTTCATTTTGAACTATTGAAGCGTTACCAGAATATTTTTTATGTAAGAAAAGTGCTTGACCCGAATAACGAAGATGAAGTATTTGGAATTAAGCAATGTGATTTTCAGGAAGCAACAGATTCCATTGTTCAGGATTGTGATTCGGCCATTCTTTATCTTCCTACAGAAATTACAGAGGATGAAAACCTCGGACGTCCTTCCAAAGCGGCTCCTATGGCATTAAAATCCCGCGTGTTGTTGTATGCGGCAAGTCCTCTGAATAATCCTTCCGGCGATGTAACCTTATGGCAGAAAGCAGAAGATGCAGCTGCCGAATTATATGATCAGAGATCAGCGTTAGGTTTGGGTTTAATGAGTAAGTCCGATTATGCATCTATATTTACTACTCCATATAATAAAGAGGTGATTTTTGCAACAAAAGCATATAGCCGGAATGATATTGAATCTAATAATTTTCCGATCAGTTTTCAGGGTAAAGGTTACACCAATCCCACACAAAACTTAGTAGATGCTTATGCCATGAGTGGAACATCTTACGGTGACCCCATGAAGAATTATGATCCGGAGCATCCTTATACAGGGCGGGAAATGCGTTTTGCAGCGACTATTTTATATAATGGGGCTTCATTCAAAGATGCTACATTATATACTTATGAAGGAGCTACAGATGGATTATATGCAACTTCCACAGCAACGAAAACAGGTTATTATATGAAAAAATTTATTTCTCCTGATATTTCTCTCCAGAAAGGGGAAACAGCCACAAAATCGTGGGTGATATTCCGTTTCGCGGAAATAATACTGAACTATGCCGAGGCAAGAAATGAAGTTTTGGATGACCCTAAAGATAAAACTCTCCACGATTTACTGAATTTAATCAGGAACAGAGCCGGTCTCCGACCTTTTAGAAATACCAGTGAATATATTACGGATAAAGATGAAATGAGGGAATATATAAAGAAAGAACGTCAGGTAGAGCTTGCGTTGGAAGGCCATCGATACTGGGATTTGAGAAGATGGAAAGATCTTGATATCCTTGAGAACTCTGCCATGGGAATGAAAATAGAACAAGTTGACAGTCTTGACACAAACGGAAATCTCGTTTATGACACCGAAGGTAATCCTGTTTATAAATATACGTATACTTCCTTTACGGCAGAAGAACGTCAGTTCGACCCAAAACTTTACTGGTATCCTATTCCTCGGACAGAAATTCTTAAATATAAATCAGTGGGTATAGATATAACGCAAAATCCGGGATGGTAATTTATTTATCAAATAATTTTAATAATTAGATGAAGTATATGAAAAAGATAAAATTTGAATATATCATATTCCTGTTATCAGCTTTTATGTTCATTGCGTGTGGAGATTCTGCTGAAGAGACAAGTTTTTCATTGGATCATAAAGTACCTTCTTATGAGGTGCTGACAGATTCTTTGTTGGTCAATCAATCTGATTCGGTCGAGATAAAAGTAAAAGTTTCAGATGAATCCGGATTATATCGTCTAGTATTTGCCTATGATGATTGGCTCTTGAATGAAACTGTTTATCTGGATAATTCACCCAAAGAATATCTCTACGAAATAAAAATTGGTATTCCTGAAGATGCCGAAACCGAATGGAAGGAATCAGTTACCAAAAATGATGGATCCACAGAAGCAATAACCCAGCATTATCATAAATTACTGCTAACGGCTACGGATGCTTGTCTGAATGTAAGGGTTATCCCTATATACATTCGGGTACAGTAATAATTATGGGCTTCTGTCCACCTCTTATGGCTTGGATTTGAGATATTGTATGATTCACGGGGTGACTTGATTCACCCTGTGAATCATACCCGATATTAAAAACGTATAAAAAAAATATAGTGAAGAAAAAGGTAATATCATTAGTAACAGGATTGTTGTTTGTTTTCGTTTGTTTTCCACAGACAGTACAGGTACAAATAGATCCGTCGCGAACTTATCAGACTATTGATGGGTTTGCAGCATCGGATTGTTGGTCAGGTAATTATGTCGGTAAATATTGGGATGATGATGTGAAGGAGCAAATTTCAAAGTATCTCTTCAGTCAGAATTTCAGTTACAACGGAAGTCCCGAAGGAATTGGACTTTCTATGTGGAGGGTTAACCTCGGAGCGGGAACTTATGAACAGGGAGACAATAGTGATATTGGAGATCTTTCCCGCCGGACGGAATGTTTTTTGGATTCACAGGGCAATTATGACTGGACTAAACAGTCTGGACAGCAGTATTTCATGCGTAAAGCAAAGGACTATGGCTGCGAAACTTTTATAGGATTTTGCAATTCACCTCCGGTAGCCTATACCCGGAACGGTAAGGGTTATGCTAACGGTGATGGATATAGTAATTTGCAGGAAGATAAATATGATGATTTTTCGAATTATCTTGCCAATGTAGCAAAACATTTTGAAGATGAAGACCTGCCGTTTTCATACATAACACCCCTGAATGAACCTCAGTATAAATGGGATGGAACAGACCAGGAAGGTTCTCCCTGGCAAAATGATGAAATAAAAAAAATAGCTGTAGAATTTGATAAAGCAATAACAGAAAAAAATGTAAGTACCCGCATTTTGTTGCCGGAATCGGGGAGTTGGACTAATTTATACCAGTCGTCCGGACGGGCTACTGATGAAATATATGCGTTTTTTGATCCTCGTTCAGATAATTACATTGGGGATCTGACAACATTGGCTCCTGTTGCAAGTGCACATAGTTACTGGACTCATTATAATAATACCGTATTGCAGGAAACGCGTAGCAATGTTAAAACGTATGCGAATAAATATAATCTGAAAACTTATCAGACAGAATGGAGCTTGTTAAGCGATGCGATCGGATTGCCGGATAGTGCATCCTATATGGATATTGCTCTTTTTATGGCTAAAGTTATTTATAGCGATCTGGCTTTTGCCGATGTTTCGTCATGGTCATTTTGGACAAGTATGGACATGGAACGTTGGGATCATAAGGATCGATTCTTACTTCTGGCCTTAGAGCCGGGAGGGAATTCATACACTCCGATCACAACTTCAGGCGTAGTTCGGGATAGGTCTACATTATGGGCGCTTGGAAATTATAGCTTTTTTATTCGTCCCGGATACAAGCGGATAAAAATGACAGGAGGGGATGATTTGGATGGGTTGCTGGGTACGGCTTATTTGTCGCCTGATTCAGATCGTATTGTTGTAGTGTACGTAAATATGGCTTATGAGACAAAAAAAATAGCCACTGAATTTGTTAATATGGAAGCTGTCCCTGTTTCCAACAAGCGATATGTTACGAATGTTTCATATAATCTCAGAAAATATGGCAGCAGCACTTCCGATGTGTACGATCCTGATAAGGAATTGTCAATCCCGACCAGGTCAGTCATGACTGTTGTTTATGAGCTGGATCTCTCGGCTGGCTTGGATGAAATAAAAAATTCTTCAGAGCTTCTTAGTGTTTTTCCTAATCCGGTACATGCAGGCAGTCAGGTGCAAATACAAATGCCGGGTGCTGACTCCGGAGAACAAAGAACTCTTTCGGTCAGTTCCCTTACCGGAAGCAAGCTTTATAAACAAAATGTTGACCCGGATGCGGAATCATTAAGCTTTTCTATCCCTAATACACTGGCACCCGGTATATATTCTATAAGCATTCAGTCAGGTCGGTACGTTTCTAAGAATAAGTTAATTGTGAATTGAAAAATAATACTTTGAAAGATATGAATATCCGAAAAATATTTAGCGTTGTCGTCTCTTTGTTGGCCATGAATTTGCTTCACGCTCAGGCTTCATTTGGAAAATCAGAGAAAATAAATGATAGCTGGAAATTCACCTTGTCCGATCCGGCGCAGGCACAGACATTGAATTTTAATGATTCTCAATGGCGTATTTTAAATTTGCCACACGATTGGTCGGTAGAAGGAACATTAAGTCCTGCTAATGCAAGTTGCATGGGATACCTTCCGGGAGGTATAGGCTGGTACAGAAAGTCTCTTGAGATACCCGAAGAATATGCCGGACAAAAGATATATTTATATTTTGAGGGTGTTTATAACCGAAGCGAAGTGTTTATAAACGGACAGCTTCTTGGAGAACGGCCCAATGGTTATATTTCCTTTATGTACGATGCTACTCCGTATATAAAATATGGTCAGAAAAATCTTATTGCTGTTCGCGTTGATCATAGCAAAAGTGCAGATTCCCGTTGGTATACAGGTTCTGGTATTTATCGCAATGTATGGTTGATACATGCGAATCCTGTACATATTAAACAATGGGGCGTGTATACTTTCCCAACGAATGTGTCGGCCAAACAAGCTGTTGTAAATGTCGAAGTTGAGGTGGACAACGGAACAAATGAACAGAATAAATTCACAATCAGGAATGAATTACTTTCTGCTACAGGCGAAATTGTTGCTGTAAATACAACTCCAGTTTCAGTTGTAGCCGGTCAAATTAATAAAGCTGTAGCAAAACTGAAAGTTCGTCGTCCTGAATTATGGAATTTGGAGCATCCCTACTTGTATCAATTGAAAACTACAGTATTGAAAGATGGAGAGATAATAGACCAGACATTCACCAAAACAGGCATAAGAAGTTACACTTTTGATCCGGATAAAGGATTTGCATTGAACGGCACATGGATGAAAGTGAAAGGAGTATGCCTGCATCACGATGCCGGTGTATTGGGTGCTGCAGTGCCGCGTGAAGTATGGAAAAGGCGACTTCTTACATTAAAAGAAACTGGTTGTAACGCCATTCGCACAACTCATAACCCGCAGGCGCCGGATTTATATGATTTGTGTGATGAATTAGGCATATTGGTACTTAATGAAGCTTTTGACGAATGGGAGTTCCCTAAAAGAAAATGGTTGGAAGGCTGGAATGTAGGTACACCGGGTTTTCAGGGGTCTACCGATTTCTTTGAGGAATGGGGCGAAAAAGATCTTGCCGATATGGTAAAGCGTGATCGGAATCATGTTTCCGTTTTTGCATGGAGTATCGGGAATGAAGTGGATTATCCGAATGATCCATATTCACATCCGGTGCTCGATGGCGGAGGGAATACCGGTTTTACACAGGCTGTTTTTGGTGGATATAAAAAAGATGCTCCGGATGCCAACAGGTTGGGAGTAATTGCCAAACGGTTAGCCAAGGTGGTCAGAGAGTTCGACAAAACACGTCCTGTCACAGCCGGATTAGCCGGAGTGGCTATGTCGAATCAGACCGAATATCCTGCTGCTTTGGATATCACAGGTTACAATTATACAGAAGGACGGTATGCCGAGGATCATAAGACATATCCCGACAGGATTATTTTCGGAAGTGAAAACCGACACGATATAGCGGCGTGGGATTCTGTAAAAAATAATGACTATATCTTCGGCCAGTTTTTATGGACTGGAATTGATTATTTAGGAGAGTCAGGTACATGGCCATCCCGCGGGTTTTATTCAGGCCTGCTTGATTTTGCCGGTTTTATGAAACCGAGAGGATATTTCCGCCAATCACTTTGGTCGGATAAACCAATGGCTTATATTGGAACCTATCCTTTGCATAAAAAAGCTGAAAACTGGTCGGTGCTCGAAGCTCCTGATGATAACGAGAATTTATCTATCGATGCATGGCCATTCTGGAATTATGATGAAGGTCAGTTGGTCAGGGTTGTTTGCTATACTAATACGGCAAAAGCAAGGCTGGAGTTGAATGGGAACATTGTCGGGGCAATGAAAAATTACGATGATAAAACAGGTATTATCTACTGGGACATTCCATTTTCTCCCGGCAAGCTTGAGGTGGTCGGTTTTTCTCAGGATAATCAGGCGAAAATACGCTATTTTATTCAGTCATCAGAACGTCCTTATGCAATTACAGCATCGGTATACGAAAAAACAGTAAAGCCGGATGATGTCATTCAGATTATGTTGCAGATAGTTGATGAACAAGGAATTCCGGTCATGAATTCGGATAATGAAATAACTTGCAATATTGCCGGCTCTGCCAAATTATTGGGCATGGAGGCCGGAAATAATTCGGATATGGGAGACTATCGGGATAATAAACAACGGGTTTTTCATGGAAAAATATTGGCTTATATCCAATCTACCGGAGAAAAAGGCGAGATTAAAATAAACTTTTCGTCTCCTTGGTTAAAATCAGCAGAATTAAATGTAGAAATAAAATAGAGATTCAGGATATAACCACCGTCCGCTTTGATTTTTTCTCAATCAAAGGTATTAGGCTTTATATATCCATACTTTAAGAAGCGGACGGATGATTTTTGCTTAATAAATAATTTTAAGCACATTATACTATGAAGAAACACCTTATGAATAAAAAATTTAATGATTATCCGCAAATTTTATCCCGTTCTCTAACAGGTCGCTTTGCGGATAATCATTAAAACTTTTTATCTGTAAACAGAATGGAGCTTTTTCTAACTGGATAAACGAATTATTAATGTTAAAAATAAGCATTTGATTAATGAAAATCCGGATATTCAGTTTTTTGATCCATCATCTATGCCGAGAAATTTAAATTATTCCTCTCCACGGCTGAAAAGTGGTTCCGAAACATGGGCATACCAAGGGTCAGGGAGTCTCGATGGTCAAACTCCGAACTCACACAATTTGACTGTTCCTGCCGGATGAATAAATGTGAAAGTTGTTGTATATTCCAATGCCATAATTGGACTTGGGAGGGTTACAACGAATAGTGCTTATGGAAGTCAATCTATGGGAACCTATAATATCCTATTCTGGAATGGTGCTGCTCAATTTTCATTGCCTGTAAATTCAGGTATGAATATAAGCATAATAGTTAGTGTTGCAAGCGATCAAGGTGGTAGCTACTCGGTATATTATGGATATTAAATAAAATCATTCTTATGAATAAACTTGGAAAATTCATTTGTGTATTAGCCGTTTGTATTTTGGCTATGATAGGTATACAATTGTTGTTACCAAAAAATGCTATTGTTTTGAAACAATTTATGGGAACGTTATTCTATTTTGTTCCGGCTATTGCTGTATGGATCTCTGAAAAGAAGAATGTCGGAAAAATCTTCAGGGAATATAAAGTAAACTTAAAAAGTATATATGTAAAGCGGGCACTAATATATATTCTGGGTACAGCTTTTATATATCCTCTTATTTATATTTGTTGTATATTTTTAGCAGGCAACGTTCTTGGAATACAATCATTCGGGCAAGTTATGGTTCCCAATGAAGGATCTAATTTATTTGGGATCATTTTACCTGAGAATATAGTCCTCAGATTTAGTATCACGTATCTGAGTTCCGTCTGCTTTATGCTTGTTGCCGGTTTAACTTATAATATGATTTTTGCTTTAGGAGGCGAATTGGGATGGAGGGGATTTCTGGAAAAAAATCTTAATATAGGTTATTATAAAAGGAACATTGTTACCGGACTGATCTGGGGTACATGGTTTTTACCGGTAATTTTGTTTAATTACACAGGGATGAAAAGTTGCTGTTATCATATACTTATTCAATATATAATCTTTATTGTATCTTCATTTTTGTTGAATAATGTGTACCAAAACAGTGGCTCGCTTTTTATTCCTGCAGCAGTACAAGGGCTTCTTATTTCTGCAAATGTTGTGAATTTAACTATTGGGGGAGATGCATTAGTTTCCCAATTTACTGGTCTGTCAGGTATTATCTCTCTTGTGATACTTACTTGGCTTTTCAAACTGATTCCTCAAGCAAAAGCAGATATACATATTGCTTCTTAGATATTGATAAAGCGTAGTTTGGAGACTACGTTTAACAAGGGAGAAACATAAACTATACGGGAAAGATAAGAAGAAGCGGTATTGCCAAGTGGACTGATAGTAACAAATCGGAAATATTATTCACCATTTTTTTCGGAAACAGAAGTTAATCTTCTTGTGTTTGTGGATTTGTCAGAGAAAGAGCCTTATTTATTAAAGATAGGACAGGAGGAGAAGACGGTAATAAAAACTTATCTCGAGTTGAATTCAGCTTCTCCCAAAACACGAACGGCAATAGCGGAAGAAATTATAGACTTGTCAAATGTGTCCTGTCAAATTTAGGCCTTTATATCGGTTAGTGGAACTTTATTTAGCTACGGGAAAGAAAGAAGAGGCTCGGTCTCTTGCTCAAAAGATATTGGATAAAAAAGTAAAGATTCCGTCTTCTGCTATCTACACGATTAAAAATAAAATGTATCGTTTAGTAAAAAATAGATAGAATAAATATGATTATCTGCAATTTCAACCTGTGTTTTTACGTTGCTTTGCGGATAATTATAAAATAAAAAGGAGAAAGAATGGTATTCATAAAAATTCACGAGCTAAAGGAGGATAGAATACTATCAACGGAACTGAGTAGTTAAATTCAATAAATTAAGACCGATTATTTAGAAGTGTTTTTTTTTAGACTATTGATCATTAGTTTGTCCATAATATGGTAGATATTTAGTCTTATGGGTATTCAGAAAATATTCGTTTTTTATTCCTCCTTGTCCTTTTTACTGGAATTATATCTTCTCTTTCATGTTATTTTCAGAATAAAATGAAAGAGAAGAAATTGGGGAAAAAGGACATTTGGTAGGGAATATATGGGTTGCTGGAAATAAAAACTGCAGCTTGTAATATTGTTGTTTTATTTGGCGGAATAGTATTTGTGTTGACATATATTGTGTCATTATTTTTATTCGAGATATAAAGAGGTTGTAAACAGAATTTAGTTTAATTTTTTATGTTTATCGCTACAGTATTAGTGTACGAGGCCTATCCTTGCTTGCAACTATAAATGTGAAAATGCACTGTTTGGGGGTTGAAAAAAACTGTAGTTTCGCTTGAAATTGGCAATGAATAAATTTTTCAATTTGCTCTAATAGAATTTCTATTTTTGATCACAAAAGGAAGGTGTCCAATAAGTGTTTATTTTCAACACAAATTGCGCAAATCACACAAATTTACGCAAATTCAATTTGCGATATTACCACATTATCAATAACTTATGGTTTGTGTTAATTTGCGGAGACTTGCGTTCTTTTTCTTTTTGGGCACCCTTCTTCTATGATGTTCTTGCGAAAGAATCTATTTTGTTGGGGACATCATTTCTCTAATGGCATCCGCAACGATAGGAATTCCTTTGTTGATTTTTTCGACAGGCGTGTTACAATAAGACAACCGGATAAAATTATTTTTCTTCCCGGCGGGGTCAAAAGTTTTGCCTGAAACGAAAACAGTTCCTTTTTCGATGGCTTTTTTAAGAACGTCCGTTGAGTCAACATTTTCGGGGAGCTGAAGCCAAATGTAGAATCCGCCCCGAGGCACGGTAAATGTAACCCCATCGGGCAAATATTTTTGCAAAGCAGCCGTCATAGCTTCGGCTCGTTTTTTATACTCCGTGCGGACTTTATCGATATAACTGTACACAACTCCCGACCGGAGAAACTTGTCAGCTATAACCTGTGTAAAACTTGGTGAGCAGGCATCTACCGATTGCTTAATCAATTCGCATTTAGCATAAATTTGTTCCGGCACAAGCATCCAACCCAAACGTAGTCCCGGGCCGATAATTTTTGAAAACGAACTGGTATAGCAGATGTCAATTCCGGCGGGATGAATAGCCTTCAGTGTTTTCAGGTCATCTCTATCCTCGTCGTGGAAATACAGGTCGCTGTATGCATCGTCTTCTATAATGGGAATATCGCGACCCGACATTAGTTTGATCAGTTTTTGTTTCGTTTCCGAAGAGTACAAGGTTCCGGCAGGATTATGAAAATTTGGTGTCAGATAAATAAATTTAGGTTTCTTTTCTAATTTATTCAACATTTCTTCCAATAGAACTAAATTAATTCCATCCCCGGTGAGCGGAATGCTTTTAATATCAGCCTGATAAGATTTAAAGGCCGAAATAGCTCCGATAAAACAAGGATTCTCGGTGAGGATAATATCTCCCGGATCGATGAAAACTTTGGCGAGAATATTAATAGCCTGTAAGGACCCGGTCGTAATCAGAATTTTATTCTCAGCCACAGGTAACCCTTTTCTTGACAAAAATTCGGACAGGGAACCAATCAATTCAGGTAAACCACAGGTCGGACCATACTGCATGGCAACTTTTTTTTCCTGAGGAGTTAAACCATTATATATTTTATCAATTTCGGCAAGCGGAAACAAATCGTTGTCCGGCATCCCTCCGGAAAATAAAATCATTCCGGGTTTATTGGCCAAGCTCATTAAATCGCGAATTTCCGAAGTTCGCAATTCATTCGTAGAATTAGAAAAAACAGGCATTTGTATTTAATCTGTTAGAATGTTATCTTTTGCGATGTAATGTATGCTGTTCCTTTGAATTCGGCTAATAAAGTACCTGATTCGTGAAACAGAGAAACATTGCAGTGAATTAATTTATTGGAACGGGCAATCTCACGGGCTTCCGCATATATCACCCCTTCCGTGCTTTTTTGAAAATAGGACATGGAAGTTGATATCGAAAGACTCACACTGCCATAAGAATTTGTAGCCGCAGCAAAGGCAAAATCAGCGACTGTGAACAGTAATCCGCCATGCACAACGCCCGCTCCGTTCAGATGGTTTTCATTAATCTTTACCATTACTTTGGCATAGCCGGGCCTGCATTCAACGAGTTCCAACCCGTTAAATGCAGCAAACCGGTCTGCTTTAAAGTATTCAATATGTTTATCCATGTAAAATCAAATTTTATAAATATCGTTCGCTTCGAGAAGCGTAAGCTTGTTTTCCTGTAAAACTTTGATAACTGCATCATTCGATTTTGAACGGATAATAGCCGACGCTTCTCCATTTTCCAAAGCAAACGCATACATATAATCAATAGCAATACAGTTGTCGGACAAAATTTGTAAAACTTTATGTAATCCTCCGGGTTTGTGAGGAACGATAACTCCCGTAACATCCGTAATGTTGACGGAGAAATTATTGTCTTTCAACACTTTCAGTGCAGCTTCCGGTTTATCCACAATAAAACGTGCAATACCGTAATCGGCGGCATCGGCAATACTAAATGCAGAAACATTAATATCATGTTCGGCAAGTATTTTGGTCATTTTTGTCAACCGACCGACCTTATCTTCAAGAAATACTGATAATTGTTTTATAATCATGGCATTAGAATTTTATTTACGTTTATCAATTACTCTTTGCGCTTTTCCTTCGAAGCGTGTGATGCTGTGAGGTTCAACCAGATTAATTTTAGCATTAATGCCGATCAAACTGGTGATGTTGTGATGAATGCGTTTTTTCAAATCTTCTAATTGTTTGATTTCATCCGACCAGAACTGAGCATCAATTTCAACATTAATCGTCAATGTATCCAGGTTGTTTTCCCGGTCTACAATCAGTTGATAATGAGGAGTTGTTTCGCTCATTTCGAGTAACACGGATTCAATTTGAGATGGGAATACATTTACGCCGCGGATAATGAGCATATCGTCGCTTCGTCCCAGACATTTTTCCATGCGTACCAAAGTACGTCCGCAGGCGCATTTTTCAACATGCAGGCGGGTCAGGTCGCGTGTACGGTAGCGCAGCAACGGCATGGCTTCTTTGGTAACTGTGGTAAATACTAATTCTCCCACTTCGCCGTAAGGTAAAACTTCTTCTGTTTCGGGATTAATAATTTCCGGAATAAAATGGTCTTCGAAAATATGCATCCCGTTTTGGCATTCGCATTCCATGGCCACACCCGGGCCAATTACTTCGCTAAGGCCATAAATATCAAAAGCTTTGATGTGTAAAAGCTTTTCTATTTGTTTGCGCAATTCGTTTGTCCATGGTTCGGCCCCGAAAATACCGGCTTTTAAACGGATTTCTTTCAGGTCGATGCCTTCACTATGAATCGTTTCTCCCAAATGAGCCGCATACGATGGTGTACAGGCAATAGCTGTCGAACCGAAATCCCGCATCAATTGTATTTGTTTTTTTGTATTTCCACCGGAAATCGGAATTACGGAAGCCCCAACTTTTTCGGCTCCGTAATGCATTCCCAGCCCGCCGGTAAATAATCCGTAACCGTAAGCGATTTGCATAATATCGGTTTTGCCGATTCCGGCCATGGTCAGAGCACGAGCCACTACTTCGCTCCATGTTTGGAGATCTTTGCGCGTATACCCTACAACAGTAGGTTTTCCAGTAGTTCCGCTCGAAGCATGAAGTCGCACAATTTCATTTTGTGGCACGGTAAACAATCCAAAAGGATAATTATCGCGTAAATCGGCTTTTGTTGTGAAAGGAAGGTCTTTTAGTTGGTCGATTGATTTAATGTCTCCCGGCTCAATGCCTTTTTCCTGTAATTTTTTCCTGTAAAAGGGAACGTTGAAATAGATACGTTCTATCATTTGCGACAGCCGTTCGTTCTGAATTTCACGAAGCTTTTCTCTGTCGGCAGTTTCAATACATTCGTTCCAGATCATTTTGTGTTATTTATAGTTATTAGAAAATTGTTTAATGATTCTTTTTTTATAATTATCTGAAATTTAATATGTTTTCATGACACACCTTCTACGGCATCCGTTTTATTGTTGTGCATGTTCGTAACCCAGATTAAAGGCTTTCAGATTCAATGCTACGATTTTTTCTCCTTTTGCGGAAAACATTTCTTTCAGACTTTTTTCAAATTGTGCCTTTTCAATACCTACAAAATCCGAAAGTACCCCTACCATAACGACATTTTCGGTTTTCGGATTTCCGGCAAGCCGGGCTATTTTTCCGGCATCTACCAATAAATACTTATGTCCGCTCGACTTAATCTTATTCAAAATATCCGCTTCTTCGGGATAATCCGGAATGTTTTTCACCGGCTCTGTAGCTGTAATAATAACGCCGTTTTCCGAAAGATAAGGCAAATAGCGCAAAGCCTCGAGCGGTTCGAGCGAAACAATCAGATCCGCCTTTCCCAAGGGAATTAAATCAGAATAAATGTTTTGATCCGAAATGCGCAAATGCGATTGTACAGCTCCTCCGCGTTGACTCATTCCGTGTACTTCGGCTTGTTTGATTTGTAACCCCGATTGCATGGCGGCATGATCGATTACGGCGGCTAAAGTCAGAATTCCCTGCCCGCCGACTCCTGCTAATATGATATTTTTATTCATTGTTCTTAGATTTTCGTTTTTTACGTGCAGCCGTCTGAACACATTCGCGGTTGGCCAAAATTACCGAAACGCCGTTATAAGCGAATTCTTCTTTCAGAATACGCACATTTTCTTCCAGATTTTTTTTCAGCGGAACAATGGAACGGATATGCTCTTCTTCAACCCCGATGCCGTTGCATATTTTAAAAAATTTTCCTGTGCCGGCAGAATCCTGCCCTCCGGTCATGGCCGTAGTATCATTGTCTGAAATAATGATAGTAACTGGTGAGTGATCATTTACGGCATCGAGCAAACCGGTAATTCCCGAATGCGTAAAAGTGGAGTCGCCAATTACCGCAACAGCCGGACGTAAACCTGCGTCCGCAGCTCCTTTGGCCATGGTAACGGATGCGCCCATGTCCACACAGGTATTGATGGCATTGTAAGGAGGCAAAGCTCCTAAAGTGTAACAGCCTATATCGGAAAAAACATGTTTCGATTCATTTTCGGACAAAGCGGCATTCAAGGCTTCGAATAAATCTCGGTGACTACAGCCATCGCATAAACGTGGTGGACGCCCGGGAACTTCTGCCTCCTGTTGCTTTTGTGGAATTTTCACCCCTAAAGCTTTGGCAATAATATCAGGAGACAACTCTCCGGTACGCGGTAAAGTTCCATCCAAACGGCCTGATATTTTTTGGTTATCAAAATAGCCTCTGAGCAATTCTTCGTATACAGGGTAGCCTTCTTCGGCTACCAATATCGTGTCATATTGATCGTGAAACGTTTTTATCAGTTGTTTGGGCAACGGGTATTGCGATATTTTGAGCACCGGAATTTCAAGTGCAAATTCCTGAATGATTTCCATCACATAATTGTATGCAATGCCAAATGCAATAATTCCCTTTTTGCCTTTTCCATTAACTACAAAGTTATAAGGCGATTTTTCGGAAAAAGCAACCAGATCATCCTGTTTATTCAACAGACCGGCATAACGCTGACGGGCAATAGCCGGAAGTAAAATCCATTTCTTTTTATCCGTTTCGGGATTGAGCATGTTTTGTGATGTCTGAGCTTTCCGTTCAACAGCAGCACGCGAATGCGACAGTCGGGTGGTGATTCTCAATAGTACAGGTAACTTCACCTGTTCGGAAAAATTGAATGCAAAACGCACACAATCGTAGGTTCCCTGCTGGTTGGAAGGCTCGAAAAGCGGAAGATAAGCAAACTTGCCGTAGAAGCGGGTGTCTTGTTCATTCTGTGAAGAGTGCATCGACGGATCGTCGGCAACAACAACTACCAGACCGCCGTTAACCCCCGTTATGGCTGAATTAATAAAGGCGTCGGCTGCCACATTCAGTCCCACGTGTTTCATGCAGACTAAGCTTCGCTTCCCGGCATACGACATGCCAAGAGCTGCTTCGTAAGCTGTTTTTTCGTTCGTAGACCAAGTGGAATGCACATTATTTTTCCGGGCATCCGGACTTTTTTGTATGTATTCGGTAATTTCGGTGGAAGGTGTACCCGGATAAGCGTATACGCCTGAAATTCCTTCATCTATGGCCGCGACAGCTATGGCCTCGGCTCCAAGTACCAATTCTTTATTCATGTATATCAATAATTTTCAGATCAACAAATTGTAACAAACAGTAAAAAAATAAACACTTGCAGAGTATCAAACCTGCAAGTGTCTACATATTTATTTTACTTTGTAGATATCAACATTCTCAGCATCAAATGTTTTGATAAAGGTGGCATGTTTCCGTACTTCTACTTCGGCATATTTGCTATAAATAAATGCTGATTTGCGGAACAAGTCTTCTGTATCACGCGAAGCATCAATAATCAGCAGATAGCTCATGATAATGTGTCCGGCCATTTCGACCAAACGGCGTGCATGGAAGTCGATGTATTCCTGACTTTTGGCTTCGGCTACCCGTTCAACCGAATGTTCGAGCAGATTGGTCATTGTTACCAAACGTTTCCGAATTGAATCGAATTCCGGATTGATTGGCAATGTTTCGTAATGTTTAATTTGTTTCAGATAAGTTCCGGTCATGACGTGGCGTATGGCGGCCACGGTCTGCAACTGCGATGTTCCTTCATAAATTGTCAGAATCCGGGCATCACGATAAATGCGTTCGCAGGCATAATCCTTCATGAATCCTGAACCTCCGTGAACCTGAATGGCATCGTAGGCATTCTGATTGGCAAACTCGCTGGCGAACATTTTCAACTGAGGCGTAAACGCATCTGCCAGTTTCTGGAATTCTTTATAATCGGCTTTTTCTTCCGGAGTCAGTTTGCGGGTTGCGTCTATGGCTTCGTAGGCTTTATAAACATCCACAAAACGGGTTGTTTCGTAAAGCAATGTACGACTTGCATCCAATTTAGCTTTCATCAATGAAATCATTTCCGATACTGCCGGAAATTCAATAATAGGTTTGCCAAATTGCTGACGTTCCCGTGCATAAGCCACGGCTTCGTCGTAAGCCGATTGCGAAACTCCGACTGACTGAGCGCCGACACCCAAACGAGCGCCGTTCATAAGCGACATTACGTATTTAATCAGTCCCATACGGCGCACACCAACCAACTTTGCTGGCGTATTGGTAAACACAAGTTCGCAGGTTGGGGAACCTTTGATACCTAACTTATTTTCGATACGACGAACTTTTACGGTGTTATCATGTTTATTGTCAGCTACAAAATAAGACAAACCACGTCCATCGCTTGTGCCTTCTTCCGAACGGGCCAATACCAGTTTAATTTGTGCATCTCCGTTGGTAATGAAACGTTTTACACCATTCAGATACCAGGTTTTATCTGCTTCGTTGTAAGTTGCTTTGAGCTGAACTGCCTGAAGGTCAGAACCGGCATCCGGTTCTGTCAGATCCATCGAACAGGTTTGCCCGTCGCAAACACGGGGCAAAAATTCTTCTTTTACATCTTCATCTGCAAATTCGGCAATAGTTTCGGCACAGTCCTGCAAGCCCCAGATGTTAGCAAAGCCTGCATCGGCACGCGATACTAATTCGCCACTCATTACATAAGGAATCATGGGAAAATTCAAACCTCCGTACTGACGCGGAAGCGACATTCCGTAAAGTCCGGCCTGAGCCAAAGCCTCATGGTTTTCCTGAGTTCCACGGGCATAAATCACGCGGTTGTTCTCAACACGCGGTCCTTCGTGGTCAACATCTTCCGCATTCGGAGCTATAATGTCTCCACAAATTTCTCCTATAATTTCGAGTACTTTTTCGTAATTATCTATGGCATCCTCGAAATCGCGGGCGGCATAATCATATTTATCTTTATCGGCGAAGTTCTGCTCCTTGAGCGCAACAATTTTCTGCATCAACGGATGCGAAAGCTGAAATTTCAACGCCGGATTATTGCTGTAGTAGTTCATAATATTTTATGGCCCCCAACCCCTAAAGGGGAGTAGGAAAGCACTTTTTTGAGTTAGTAATTAGTTGTTAATTCCTTTATGATTTCCCTCTTTAGGGGATAAAGGGGTCTTTTACTTACTGTTCTTCTTATAATATTGAATCATTTTCGGAATCACTTCTTCCACGGTGCCGGTAATGACGTAATCGGCAATGGTGTTGATAGGAGCATTCGGATCGCTGTTGATAGCAATAATCATAGCGCTTTCCTGCATACCGGCAATGTGTTGAATCTGTCCGGAAATACCACAGGCAATGTAAAGTTTTGGACGCACTGTTACACCGGTCTGGCCAATCTGGCGTTCATGTTCACAAAGTCCGGCATCAACCGCTGCACGTGAAGCGCCTACTTCGGCACCAAGAACATCGGCCAAATCGTAAAGTATTTTGAAATTCTCAGCTGATCCCATTCCGTATCCGCCGGCAACAATAATCGGGGAACCTTTCAGGTTTATTCTAGCTTTTTCGATATGACGTTCGACCACATCAAGCACAAAATCAGTATCCGAAATATATTTCGTTATTTCGAGTATTTTAGTTTCTCCTTTATATTTCGGATTGCGAATTTCTTTTTTCATGACGCCTTCACGAACAGTTGCCATTTGCGGACGACATTCAGGATTCACAATGGTAGCCACAATGTTTCCTCCAAAAGCAGGCCGGATCTGATAAAGCAGATTTTCATATTTTTTACCGGCTTTTTTATCTTCGTAAGTTCCGATTTCGAGAGAAGTACAGTCGGCAGTCAGGCCACTGAAAAGTGCGGAGGAAACACGCGGTCCCAGATCGCGGCCAACGGAAGTTGCCCCCATTAAAGCGATTTGTGGCTTTTCTTCTTTAAATAAATTTACGAGTAAAGATGTGTGAGGAAGAGTTGTATAAGGAGCCATACGTTTATCGTCGGCTATATAAAGCGTATCAACGCCATAAGGGAAAACCTGCGCACCAATACCATCGAGTTTGAAGCCCCCGGCTACCGCTTCGAGCTTACATTTAAGCTGATCGGCCAGAGCGCGTCCTTTGGTAAGAAGTTCGAGACTGACATCGCCCACGATGCCATCTTCTATTTCAAGATATACTATTATATTATTCATTTCTTAACAGGAATTTTAGTTACAAATTACTTGTAGAAACCAATCAACTAATTCACCAATTAACGGGTTAACTGATTACCCGATAGTGTGATTAGCAATAAGTTCTTTCATCAGATCTTCAATTTCGTTGTTGGCAGGTGTAAGCCGTTTACTTTCCTTCGCCGTAAAAACAACGCTTTCAATCTGTTTTACTTTGGTAGGTGAGCCCGACAATCCGAGCCACTGAATATCGTGTTCAATATCATTCACACCCCATTCATCAATATTCAGATACGGATGAGTATCATACAAATCGGTATAATCAGAACCTGATTCCTGTTTTTCGGTAGGAGTTGCAGCATGTTTGTATTTCATGGTCAGTTTGGCATGACGCGGACGACACGGAGCTGCCGAACCATTGACAGTTACAACCATAGGCAGAGCACCTTTCACCACTTCCACACCACGTTCCAAACGACGTTTAACGGTTATTACATTATTTTTCAGATCGATAATTTCTTCGGCATAAGTAATTTGAGGCAAGCCAAGTTTTTCTGCAACCTGTGGCCCGACCTGAGCAGTATCGCCATCAATGGCCTGACGGCCACAAAGGATAATGTCTACTTTCTCTATTTTACGAATGGCACAGGCCAGAGCATAAGAAGTTGCAAGCGTATCGGAACCGGCAAATTCGCGGCCACTCAGCAAGTAACCACCATCAGCGCCACGATACATACTTTCGCGGATAATTTCGGCAGCACGGGCCGGACCCATAGTCAACACGTGAACTGTTGCTCCTTCAATTTGAGATTTCAAGCGTAGCGCCTGTTCCAACGCGTTAAGGTCTTCGGGATTATAGATGGCTGGAAGCGCAGCACGGTTCACCGTCCCATCTGCTTTCATGGCATCTTTACCCACATTGCGCGTATCGGGCACCTGCTTGGCAAGAACGACAATATTAAAACTCATTTTGTATTATTTTATTAGTTAATAATATATAGCTTTTTGATTTTTCGTGAGTTTTACGGATTTTATGTTCTGCCTAAGGTAGAGTAAAAAATCTGGGTTCGTATTTAATAAAACCACGCAAAAATAAAAGATTTTATTGATTTGGCAACTAAAATAATGCACATTATTATTAAAATGTGCAATTTAGTTTAAGAATGGAATGTATGCAAAAAACGCGAGACTTTTCACAAAGTCTCGCGTTTCAATAGGTATTAGTTTTTTAAGGTATAAAAAAGATTGTGTTGTTTAGTTAACGATGACAAAGAAACAGTGAAATTCTGATGTAACAAAATCATAAAATATGTTTTACAACCTGTTTTTCCATCTTTTTGAATAAATAGGATGCTTCTTTTATACCTGTATTGGTGGTAACTGTTTGTATATAAATAAATTATATTTATTGTGTCACAGGTGTGAAAAAAGCTGAATTTTTGAATTTTTTATTCTTTTTTTGTCAAAGAACTGTTTTTTTTGTCAAAAAAAAACTATGATTCAACAAATATATACAATATCTTTTAAATTCAATTAACAGCCTCTCTATTCTTTTATATAGTTCCTTGAACGCATAATTAGTATGGAATAAGTTGGCTGTTGCAATTAATGTGTGAAAAAAGATCCAAATTAATCTACTTGTCAAATTTATTGGATTTTTTGTATGTGGATTGTTTTTGTAAAACTTATATTTTACCTACAATAGTCTGAATTTCGACTATCAAAACTCAAAATTACATCATTATATAAAGTTTGACTTACAGCTCTTGTGTAACTAAAAAAATAATTATAAAATAGCAATGATATATTTTTTGAATTGAAAAGAAATCTTATGAACTATTACGACGATCAGATATTTGAAAAACAGGATTTTAGTCAGACCATACTTCCAAAAGGAAATTACGAAAATTGTATTTTCCGCCTCTGCAATTTTGCAGAAGCAGATCTGAAGCAAATTAATTTTACAGGTTGTACTTTTGAGGAATGTAATTTAAGCATGTCAAAACTTATTGAAACCCAGTTGAATGAAATCGAATTTAATCATTGCAAGATGTTGGGATTAGAATTTGCACATTGCAACCCGTTCCTGTTCAAAGTGTCTTTTAACCGTTGCGTGTTAAATATGTCTTCTTTTTATCAGGTGAAATTGCGGAAAACCCAATTTAAAAATACTGATTTACACGATGTTGATTTTTCTGAAGCGGATTTACAGGAAGCCTGTTTTGATAATTGTGATCTCAAAGGCGCAATATTTGACTTTACAAAACTTCAAAAAGTCGATTTTAGGACAGCCTTTAATTTTATAATTAATCCGGAAAATAATCAAATGGCTAAAGCCCGTTTCTCGAAAGAAGGGCTTGCCGGCTTGCTTGGAAAGTATGATTTGAAAATTGAATGATTTGAAAATCAGGCATATTGGAGTTCGATATGGTTTATGTGAAATTATTGCTTGTTTTTACAAACATTTTGATCTTGAAATCAGTTATTTATATAGTTGTAATCATAAAAATAATTGCCTTATGAACTTACTTGAACAATTAAAACAATACACCAAAGTAGTTGCTGATACAGGCGACTTTGCTTCTATAGAAGCTTATAAACCGGTCGATGCAACGACTAACCCTTCTCTTATATATGTTGCATCGCAAAATCCAAAATATAAAATGCTTATCGATGAGGCGGTGGAATACGGGCGAAAATCTTCTCCTGATAAAGCGGTCCGGCTTGGGAAAGCTATGGATAAATTGGCGGTGAATTTTGGATTAGAAATTCTTAAGATTGTTCCTGAAAGAGTTTCGACCGAGGTTGATGCCCGTTTGTCGTTCGATACCGAAGCTACGGTCAAAAAAGCTAAAGAAATTATTGCTCTTTATGAAGCTGCGGGAATTTCCCGTGAACGGATTTTGATAAAAGTGGCTTCGACCTGGGAAGGTATAAAAGCTGCTGAAATTGTAGAGAAAGAGGGAATTCATTGCAATCTTACTTTACTCTTCTCTATGGCTCAGGCTATAGCTTGTGCTGAGGCGGGTGTCCGTTTAATATCTCCTTTTGTAGGCCGGATTCTCGACTGGAATAAAAAAGCCCGGGGAGTGGATTCTATTCCGGCTCCGGAAGATCCGGGAGTTATTTCGGTAACGAACATCTTTAATTACTATAAAAAATTCGGATACCCTACACAGGTTATGGGTGCAAGTTTCCGCAATACGGGCGAAATTATTGAACTGGCCGGAAGCGACTTGCTTACTATTTCGCCAACCTTACTTAGCGAACTCGAAAAACAGGACGGTACATTAATAAAGAAGCTTGATGTAGAAAAGGCTAAAGCTGCTAATATCGAGAAAATAAGTATGGACGAAAAAACTTTTCGATGGCTAATGAACGAAGATGCCATGGCTACCGAAAAACTGGCAGAAGGAATTCGCAATTTTACAAAAGATCTGATCAAACTTGAAAATCAGATAAAAGAGTTGTTATAAAAAGTCGAAAATAAAAATCCGGTAAAATTCAGTTTTATTGATGTTTGGATGACTATTATTCTGAATTTTGCCGGATTTTTATTTATCTGAATTTTGCCTGAATTTCTTCTATGCTGAATATGGTTATGATTGTTTTTCCGTCCGGCGTATGATTCGAATCGGAACAGGCAAATAACCGGTCGATCAAGTCAGCCATTTCTTCCTGAGTCAGGCCCTGGCCGTTTTTAAGGGCTGAATTCTCAGCTAAAGTCAGAGCTATCTGCTCATGTATCGCTGTAGTGGTTTCAATCGCAGTATTCCTTTTTTTCTCAATCAGAGCGTGTAATAATTCAATGACACTGCCGCTGTTGCACGATGAGGGGACTCCTTTTATTTGGTAAATATTTGTTTCACTCCTGAAAAATTCGAATCCGACAGAATTCAAATTTTGTATTATTTGTTCGAAGTAAAGGGCATCGTCATGAGATAACTCTAATTCTTCGGGAAACAGTACCTGCTGCGAAGGAGCATGTTGTTGCTCTATTTCCCGTAAAAATTCTTCGAAAAGAATTCTTACGTGTGCTCTGTGTTGGTCAATCATCATCATCCCCGATTTTACGCTGGTAATGATATAGCGATTTTTGAGCTGGAAATTTGCAGATCGCTGGTCATCGGTTTCTATAGTTTGCTGCACCGGTTCTGTATCCGAGATTCCGGAATCAAACGGAGTAACTGCAATATCCGGATCATTTAATTCTGGCTTATCCCCAAAAACGTTTTTTTCGCCGCCCTGTTTTGAAGATTCGAAAGAGCCATAAAGTTTTTCCCAATCGAAAGAGGGCCGTTTGTACGACGAAGAATTAAAAGGGTTGTAGTTCGGATTGAAAGAGCTTACAGGCGGTTTTATTTTAGCCGGATCAACTGTCCCTGCCGGAATGTCAATGGCTCCTTCCTGGTCGAAATCAATGGAAGGGATTATGTTGAATTTACCAAGTGCTTCTTTTACTGTGGCCGAAATTATTGACCAGATAGCCTGCTCGTTTTCAAACTTAATTTCTGTTTTTGTCGGATGTATATTGATGTCAATTGTTTGAGGATCTACTTCGAAATAGATAAAATAGTTTGGGTTTTCGGTAGGCTGAATCATTTGACCATAGGCCATCATTACAGCTTTGTGAAAATAGGGATGCCTCATATAACGACCATTTACAAAAAAATACTGATTTGCATTTTTTTGTGCAAATTCCGGTTTGCCAACGTAGCCGTGAATACTTATTAAGTTGGTCGATGTCTCAATGGTAAGAAGTTGCTGCTGTATTTTCTTCTTCTGGCTTTTGCCAAAGATACTTTCTATCCGAATTTTATGATTGGAGGCCGGCAGATGAAATATTTCGTCATCTCCGTCGAAAAAAGAAAATTCAATTTCCGGATTTACGAGGGCGATCCGGTAAAATTCGTTCAGCAAGTGAGATTTTTCAACGTTATCGCTTTTCAGAAAACGACGTCGGGCCGGAACATTGAAAAAAAGATTTCTAATTTGAAAAGTAGTGCCTTTATTACATTGTACCGCTTCCTGACGAAATACCCTTGTTCCTGCTATCTCGATAAGAGTTCCTAATTCATCGTCTTCTCTGCGGGTGCGTAATTCCACCTGAGCTACAGCCGCAATGGAGGCCAACGCCTCGCCGCGAAATCCCATTGTACGAAGAGCAAACAGATCTTCGGCTGATTGTATTTTTGACGTTGCATGACGTTCGAATGACATTCGGGCATCCGTTTCGCTCATGCCTTTTCCGTTATCTGTAATTTGTATCAGAGTCCGGCCCGCATCTTTAATCAAAATTTGAATAAAGTCTGCTCCTGCATCAATCGAGTTTTCGACTAACTCCTTCAGTACCGATGCCGGACGTTGAATAACTTCTCCTGCCGCAATCTGATTGGCAACCGAATCGGGTAAAAGATGTATTATATCACTCATGAAATATATGCTTACCGGCTGACAAAAGAGCTACATGCCGGATTTTATACTAAAAATAGGTTGATTGGTAAATAGGTTCGTAAGATTTGTTTGTTCTTTTTATGGTAAGCAACAAAAAACAAACAATCTAAATAAAAACAGAGTGTGTACAAAAGAACGCAAATTTCACTAAACAGTAACTACTTTGTTTTATCGTTTTTACGAAAATAATTCGCATAAGCTTACATGAGTTGCATTCTAAATGGTTTCTAAACCAGCTTTTTAAAATAATTATTATGACAATATATAATATGCAAAAGCAAGTAAAATGAGAACAATAATTATCAGTCTGATATTGGTTTTACGCATTTCTTCGATGCGGGCTCTTTTATTCTTTTCGGCCATCTCCCTAAAAGTTCCACGCCTGATTATACGTTTATATTCTCCATCTTCGTTGCCATTCGTTTCTTTATCCCGTTCTTTCTTAGCTTCTTTTTTAGGGTCGTAGTAAATGTAACGGTAATTGTATTCTTTTGGCTTGTATAAATTGAAAAATCCCATAACTCTTCGATCTAAATATATTTTTCTCCAAAATTTAAATTAGCATCATTCACAAATTGCCGGATTCGTTGTTCTTCTTCCAATTTGCAGATAAGCAATACATTGTCGGATTCGGCAACAATATAGCCATCAAGATCCTGAATTACGGCAAGCTTTTCATTGGGTAAAGCGACAATATTATTTTTACTTTCGTAAAACATAGTGTTGCATTTTAAAGTAACATTTTGTTCGTTATCTTTTTCCGACATTTCGTAGAGCGATCCCCATGTTCCCAAATCTGTCCAACCAAAATCGGAGCAAAGTACATAGACATTTTCAGCTTTTTCCATAATTCCGTAATCAATAGAAATATTTGGACATGAAGGATACATTTCGTCAATAAAGGCTTGTTCTTCTGCTGTGTTATATACCTGTTTCCCCATGTTAAACTTTACTGCAACTTCGGGTAATAAAGTATCGAAGGCTCTGGTTATTGTTTGCAAATTCCATAAAAACATGCCGGAGTTCCAGTAAAATTCACCGGTTTCATAAAAAATCTGAGCTAATTCAGCATTCGGTTTTTCTGTAAATGTTTTTACTTTTCTTAGATTTGTTTTTCCTTCATCTATCTGAATATAACCATATCCGGTTTCGGGGCGGCTGGGTTTAATTCCTAAGGTAAGCAGGCTGTTATTCTCTTCGATAAACTTCAGACCGGCCTTGATTGTATCCAGAAAGTCTGTTTCTTTTATGATTAAATGATCTGATGGAGCAACAATAATATTCGCTTTGTCGGTTATGGCTTTAATCCTGTTAACGGCATAAGCAATGCAGGGAGCTGTGTTTCGTCGATTGGGTTCAAGTAATACCTGATTCTCATTAATTTCAGGTAATTGTTCAAGAATCAGATCCTTATAGATTTGATTTGTGACAATCAGGACGTTTTCCGAAGGTACCACATGGCGGAATCTGTCAAAGGTCATCTGCAGAAGAGAGCGACCTGTTCCAAAAAAGTCAAGAAACTGCTTTGGGCGGCTGTTCCGGCTGAAAGGCCAAAAACGACTACCAATTCCACCCGCCATAATGATACAATAGTTATTTTTCATATATCGCTGTTTTTTATCGAGGTTTTAGACGTGAATAAAATGTTGTTTTAGAGAGAAATATCATTTTTTGCTGATTGCTTCAATATTTAAGTTCTAAAAATTGCACTAAGATAGTGAGTTTTTTCCTGAAAAGGAAATTATCCTTTGTTGTTTTAATAAGCATACTACAGGTAAAAAATTAGAATTTTAAATTAATGAGCCTGAGGGGTGTGTGGTTCCGGTTATAATTAGGGAAAGGAGTCAAAAAAATGTCCAAATGGTAGTTTGCTGGCATTTGGACACCTTTTTTGTGTGGTTCTGTGGATTTTAAATCTCCGACAGAATCATATCTCTTTCACTAATTCTTTCATAATTTGAGTCATAAGAGGTTGTACTCTGTTCCCAATTTCCTGAACTTCTTCGTGTGTAACTTCAACAATTTTACCGGGAACGCCCAGATCGGTAACAATAGATATGCCGAAGACTTTCATGCCGGCATGATTAGCTACAATTACTTCAGGCACGGTACTCATACCTACGGCATCGCCTCCGATTGTACGGAAATAGCGATATTCCGAAGGAGTCTCAAAAGTTGGTCCGGAAGTGCCGACATAAACTCCTTCTACAACTTTGATGTTGTTTCGTGTAGCTATGGATTTTGCTTTTGTAATAAAATCTTTTGTATAGGCTTCGCTCATGTCAGGGAAACGTGGACCAAGTTCATTGTAGTTTTTCCCGCGGAGCGGATGTTCCGGAAACAGATTAATGTGGTCGGTAATGATCATTAAATCTCCGATTTCAAACTCAGGATTGACTCCACCTGATGCATTTGATACCAAAAGATTTTCGATACCAATAGCTTTCATTACTCTCACAGGAAATGTGACCGATTTCATGTCGTAACCTTCATAATAATGAAATCGTCCCTGCATGGCAAGGATGTCTATACCTCCCAATTTGCCGAGAATGAGTTTTCCACTATGACCTTCAACGGTAGAAACCGGAAAGTTGGGAATTGTTTCGTACGGAATTTCTGTTTTGTCGGTAATCTGAGTGACTAAATTACCTAAGCCTGTTCCTAATATAATTCCCGTTTTAGGTTGGGTTTTAATAAGGCTTTTAAGATATTCGGCTGTTTCTTGTATTTTCTGCAACATAACTCAAAATTTTTGATTTGAATTCGTTTTCCTGCCCATTCAGAATGTTGACTTGTATGGGTAGCTTGTAAATGTATTTTTTTAAATCTTCGGGAAAATCTTTTATGCTTATCAAACGCGCCGCATCTTTTTCAGTTACAACAATTATTTTTTCGGGATCGTCAATTTTTTCAAATCTGGCGGCGATATTTTTTAAGTCTTTTTTTTGAAATGAGTAATGATCCGGGAATGTCATTTTTTCAACCTTTTCAAGAGAGCCTGATAAGAACTCAATCATAGGTTGAGGATTTGCAATTCCTGTAACGGCCAAAATAGTGGTCGGTTGAGTCCTCGGATTGGAATTAGTCTCATTTTCGAACACTGGGGTTAGATCCCCGTATTTATAGCTTGAGAAAAAAAGAGACTGGTAGGGAAGTACATTAATTTCTTTTTCGATGACACGCAAGTCAATTGGAGAAATATTTTCAGGGCATTTGGTCACAATGATAATATCAGCCCTTTTTCGTCCGCATTTGTTTTCTCTCAGATTTCCTCCCGGCAAATGAGTGTCGTTGTAATAAAGGTTATAATAGTCGGTAAGAAGAATTGAATATCCGGGTTTTACCTTGCGGTGCTGAAATGCATCATCGAGTACAATTAATTCAATATCCGGATTGTTTTTTTTTATTTTTTTGATACCTGCAACCCTGTCTTCATCCACGGCGATTACAATATCTTTGTTTTTACAATAAATTTGATATGGTTCGTCTCCGATTTTTGTACTGTCGGAATTCTCGTCTGCCACCACAAATCCACTGGTTTTTCTTTTGTAGCCACGACTAAGCATGGCTGTTTTCCAAGTGCCTTTCAGTAGTTTCAACAGATATTCTACGTGGGGGGTCTTCCCTGTTCCCCCGACCGTTATGTTTCCTACAGAAATTACTGGAAAATCAAATTCGGTTGAGCGCAGAATGCCTGTGTCAAACAACCAATTGCGGATTAATGTTACTAAAGAATAAATCGCGGACAATGGAAATAATAATATTTTTCTTTTAGAATGATTCAAAATGTAAATAAATATGCAAAAACAATAAAAGCAAAGGTAAAACTTTTAGCAGAAGGAACAAATGTAAATTAAAAAAATTTAGGATTATTAAGGTACGGGATCATAGCCACTACCACCCCACGGATGGCAACTTAAAATTCTTTTTACTGAAAGCCATCCTCCCTTTATAATTCCGTGTTTTAGGATAGCTTCGACTGTGTATTGCGAACAGGTGGGAGTATATCTGCAACGTGGCGGTATAAGTGGAGAAATGCTGTATCGGTAAAAATAGACCGGCAACAAAACAATATGACGAAGTAGCTTTTTCAAAATACGGATTAATCAGAAATTTAATTTTTCTGCAATTTTATTCATTGCAGAGATCATTTTCGATTCAATGGTTTTAAAGTCGGGTTCAGCATCCCCTATAAAATTAAACGCTAAATCTATTGAAATGTTTTTTTCGATACAAAGACTTTGTAGTATTTCTTTATTATGCCGATACGATTCTCTCATTAATCTTTTGATGCGATTCCGCTTGACTGCCCGTTTGAACTTTCTTTTAGGTACAGAGAATAATACTTTAACGGGTATATTCTCGATTCCGGGCCGGCTTTTATAAACAATTCTTACCGGATATACAATGAATGCTTTACCTTCAGTATACAGGCGATTGATGCTTGTATCGCCACAGAGGTGTTCTTTTTTAGGGAAAGCAAAATTTTTATCCATCTGCAATGTGTTTTTTAAAAAAACAATCCCAAAAGTAAAGAAAAACTTCGATACTTCTGGGATTGAAAGATTTTATCAGAAATGATTATTTTTTGTTTTTTTTCTGGCTTTCTTTCAGAAAGTTTTCCAACGCCATGGTCATAGATGGTACTCCCGGTGCCGGTGCCTGAAGATCGAGGCGTAAGCCTGCATCACGTATAGCTTGTGCTGTTGTTGGGCCAAAGCTTCCGATCTGAATTTCTCCCTGATCGAAGTTTGGAAAGTTTTTCATAAGCGATGTGACTCCTACTGGGCTGAAGAATAAAAGCATGTCGTAGTTGAATTCCTCTTCAGGACCAAAATCATTGCTTACCGTTTTATACATGATTGCTTTTTGGTACGTAATTTTTGAACTGTCTAAGAGAGACATGTTTTCTTCATTCAGAACATCCGAAGTTACAAAAAGATATTTTTCATCGGTGTGCTTGTTCATAACTGTAACAAGCTCATTCATTTTCCCTGTTGTTCCAAAAAAAACTTTACGTTTACGGTAGTGTATGTAATGCTGTAAATATACAGCAACTGACTCGGAAACACAGAAGTATTTCATCGTCTCTGGAATCGTAATACGTAATTCTTCACACAGACGAAAAAAATGATCAATTCCGTGACGGGCATTGAAAATGATAGCTGTAAAGTCAAGAATCTGAATTTTTTGAGTTCTGAATTCTTTTGCTTGAATAGGCTCAACCTTGATAAAGGGACGAAATTCAATTTTTACACCGTACTTCTCACTGATATCGTAGTAAGGAGATTTTTCGCTTGATGGCTGGGGTTGTGAAACCAGTATCTTCTTAATTTTCAAAGCAGTAACATTTAATAGTTGTACACCTTAAATTAATAAACGAAATGCCTTAAACAGAAATATTAAAGGCAAAATTTCGAGGGTGCAAAGATACAACAATATATAAAAAGAAGCTATGATTTTATGAAAAAATATTTGAAATAGTTTTATAATCATAAGGATAGCTGCCAATCCACAAAAAAACAACGAAACAACATTAACTATTTGTGAGAATTGAGACTGACTGTAAATACTTATCGAAAAAGTAAAAAATAGCAGAATACTTAAAAAAATAAGCATGTTTATATAGCTGTCCCTGGCATGTTTTAAGGTCGCATTATCCATAAAAACATAACCCAGAATGCTGAACGATCCAATTTTTAATCCGACAAAACTGCCTGTAACAAGAAGATATTTAAGAAAAGTATTTATATGAAATCCGGAAGATTCCGTGAAATTGATTTTGAATGCCCATAATGACAGCACAATAATAGAAAAGAGTATAAGTATAAATTGTATTGTAGCATTGTTGGACGTGTTCTTGCTAAATATACTCGAGCGTTCTTTTATTTGGAAAAAATGAGTAACAGACTCAACAAGCCAGTCTGATGCCCGGAGCATAACTACGGAGAAGGCTAATAGTAAAAAAAGCAAAATTCCAAAGACCCATGGTTCTGTTCCGGGTAATGATGGGTGAACAAATCCTTCTAATCCCTGCACAATTTTTATTGGAATAGTGTCCAATGGAACGATTGTGTCCTTTACAATGGTCGTGTCCTGCATTATTGCAACAGTGTCAGCAACAGCAGAAATTGTATCGTTAATATTTAAACTGTCAACTAATGGCATATTGGTCAGATGGCTGCAAATTTACGAACAGAGCTATCCCATACAGGAGCATTTTTTATTGCAGGAATTATTGCTTCAACAGAACTGACAACCTGCCAGATTCCTTTATGAAGTTCCCGCATAAAGTTTTCTTCTATTGCTTTGTGTAACATTTCAATCAGAGGATCAAAATATCCATTGATATTTACAATGATAATCGGTTTTGAAAAAATTCCCAATTGTTTCCATGTAATTACTTCAAGTAGTTCCTCAAGGGTGCCACAGCCTCCCGGTAATGCAATAGCCGCATCTGCCATCACCGCCATTTTTTCTTTGCGTTCGTGCATCGTTTCTGTGACAATGAGTTCTGTCAGCCCGTTGTGATCCCATTCCTGTTCACACATAAAGCCTGGAATAATGCCGGTTACTTTTCCTCCGTGTTTTAAACTGCTGTCGGCGATGGTACCCATTAAACCCATAGAGCCGCCTCCATATACTAAATGAATGTTTTTATCCGCCAGTATTTCGCCAAGACGTTCGGCCGCATCAAAATATTCCTGATTTATTTGTGTGCTGGATGCACAATAAACACAAACATACTTCATTTATCTGAACGTTTTATCCGGTAATTCGGAGATTTCCGGAATTCACTGTAAAATCTGCTTTTTTATCTTATTTGCAAAAATACAGTTTTCTTTCCGTATTTTTGAACCACAATTTAAAAAGCCCGGAAATGATTTTGGTTACAGGTGCTACAGGCTTGGTGGGCGGACATCTGCTTTGGCATTTGTTGCAGGAAAATCCACGGGTTCGAGCTATAAAAAGATACTCGAGCAATTTACAGCCTCTGCGAGCAATTTTTAGTTTTTATACAGAAAACCCGGATGTCTGGTTAGGTAAAATTGACTGGAATGTGGCCGATGTGCTTGACCGGGATGCATTGACAGAAGCTTTGCAAGGGGTGGATGTTGTTTATCATTGTGCAGCCGTGGTATCTCTGAACCGTGGATCTGATATAATGACTGATACGAATGTAATGGGAACCGCACTAATGGTGGAATTGGCCCTGAAAATGAAGGTGAAGAGATTTTGTTTTGTCAGTTCTATTGCTGCATGTGGAAAGGCTCCGGTCGGTGAAATAATCAATGAAAGTACTCCATGGAAAGAACGTGAAGGCTTATCGGTTTATGCCAGGAGTAAGTATTATTCGGAACAGGAAGCATGGAAAGGAATTGAGAAGGGTTTGAATGCGGTGATTGTAAATCCCGGGGTTATTTTGGGCTTTTCTGGTACTGTGTCGGGAAGTTCGGAGCTGTTTGTCCGGGTAAAAAAAGGTTTGCCGTTTTATACAAAAGGTATTACAGGTTATGTCAATGTACGGGATGTAGTTAGAGCAATGATTTTGTTGATGAATTCAGAGGTATCAGCTGAGCGTTTTTTGTTGGTAGCAGAAAATTGTAGTAACCGGGAAATCATAAATACAATAGCAACCGGATTTGGTAAGATAAAGCCTGTTTTTGGACTAAATCGTCCGGTATTAATGTTCGTTGCAACAGTCGCGGGGTTGTTGGGCCGTACTTTTAAATTCAGACCTGCTATCGACAAAAGTATTGCCCGGACGGCTACAGGCAGGACATATTATGATGGCTCGAAAATAAAAACAGCCATAAATTTTGATTACTCTTCGATAGAGGAGGGAATTGCTGATACGTGTCGATTTATATTGAAAAATAAGATTTTTTGAAAATTAGAATTGAAGTCCCAGACTAAGTCCGACGGTTTGTATGGAACTTGTTCCGTAGTAAGTATATGAGCCGTTGTCAGTGTCTTCGGTCAGATCTGTCTGAATGCCTGTCGATGCAGCAAAAAGTCCCAGCATTAAACTTGTTTTTGAGGATATTTTATAATCCATACCCAAAGTACCCCGAAGGTAAAGTCCTCCTTTGTTTTCTGAGTTATGCATAAAAGAATACCCTGCATCAAGAGAGCCGAATGGAACTATTTTTTTTGACGACAATTCTGATTTTAGTCGTATGAATATCGGACTATAAGTTATAAATGTGCCCGATTCTTTTGTTTTAACGCCGAAATATCCTGCTCCCAAACCTAAAAAGAAATTTTCCGTAATATTGCTTCCAAAGGTCAGAGAAATTTGCCCGGCAGGGGAAAATTCGAATAAATTGGAGATTCGGGCAAAGTTGCCTGAAATTTCAAGAACACCACGGATGTTTCCTCCTTCGTTTTGTTTGGAAACTGAAGTCGTTTTAGCAGGAAGAAGTTCCTCAGGAGTGGCTTTCCCTATAAACTTTATGTCAGGTACCGGAAACTGAAAGCGATTTCCGTCGTCAGTCTGAATCATGATGATTTCACTGTTTTTTACAATGATTTCACCAATATAGACATCTCCTGTGTTTAATATTATTTTGTCTTTCAGCTTGTTTTGAGAAAAAAGAAAAATCGGGCTGAACAGTAATATTAAACACAGGAGATGTTTGAATTTCATTGAACAATAATTTAAACCAATGATATTACTTTTTTGAATTTCTCAAGAAAGATTTTGGCATCGGACATTGAAAGACATAATGGGGGCAATAAGCGAATAGTATTGGTTCCGCTGACTCCCGTAAATACTTTTTCATCAAAAAGAAGTTTGGAACGGAGATCTTTAACAGGTTTGTCAAACTCAATACCTATCATTAATCCTAACCCTCTTACTTCTTTTATTTCCGGGATTGTACGCAGTTCTTCCATCAAAAAATCGCCGACTTTAGCTGCATTGTCAACCAAGTGCTCGGCTTTTATAACATCAAGCACGGCAATTGCAGCGGTACATCCTAAGTGATTTCCGCCAAAGGTGGTTCCCAACATTCCGTAAGAAGGTTCGAATGCCGGACTTATCAATACTCCTCCGATGGGGAATCCGTTTCCCATGCCTTTGGCAACAGTAATTAAGTCCGGACGGATGCCTGCATGTTGGTGAGCGAAGAATTTTCCGCTTCGTCCGTATCCGGATTGTACCTCATCAAGTATTAAAACAACTCCATGCTGCTTGCAGGATTTGCTTAAGGCTTGCAGAAATTCCGGTTGTGGAATCTGAATGCCTCCGACGCCCTGAATGCCTTCGATAATAACTGCACAAACATCTTCTTTTGATAATGACTTTTCTACAGCCTCAATATTATTCAGAGGGAGAAATTCTACGTCGAAACCTTCGTTGATGGGCGCTACTATTTTGGGATTATTTGTAACTCTTACTGCTGCTGAAGTTCGTCCATGAAAGCTTTTGTTGAATGCAATAACCTTCTTTTTCCCGGTATGGAAAGATGCCAGTTTTAATGCATTTTCATTAGCTTCCGCTCCTGAGTTAATCAGGAACAATGAATAATCATCATATCCGGAAATTTTTCCAAGTTTATCCGCTAATTCAAGTTGAAGCTTGTTGACTACTGAGTTTGAATAAAATACAAGTTTTTCAATTTGTTCAGTAAGTTTCTGAACGTAATATGGATGCGAATGTCCGATTGAGATAACAGCATGTCCGCCATAAAGGTCGAGGTATTCAATACCCTGACTGTCATAAGTCCTGCACCCGACACCTTTGGTTATCTCGATGTCGAACAAAGGGTATACATCAAATAATTTCATTTTTATATAGAATAGACCGTTTTTTAGTCAGAATTTAAGCTTGAGTTACAATTGTATAGGTGATATAAATCAGATATAGAAAAAGTAAAAGTCCTCCGTGCCAGCGTTTTATTTGTTTTTTTGCTGTGAGCGAAACGAAGAGCAAAATTAATAAACTTCCCAGAATAACCATCATTAGATCGAAAATCATGTTTGGATAGCTTTGCAAAGGCCGTATGATTCCGCTGACTCCCAATACAAGAAAGATGTTGAATATGTTTGAACCTACAATATTTCCGAGGGCTATATCCGAATTTTTTTTGAACGCGGCCATGGCCGATGTGGCCAATTCAGGGAGCGATGTGCCTAATGCAACAATTGTAAGCCCGATAACCGACTGACTGATGCCCATATTGTTAGCAATTCTTACGGCACTGGGGACAATCAGATCAGCTCCTCCGATTAATAGCCCGAGTCCCCCGATAATCATAATGATTGCCAACCATATTCTTACGGGTTTTATATTCTCAGATTGGTTTTCTTCGGGATGTTTTAGCGTTTGTCGTATCATCATTAGCATAAACAAACCAAAAAACAACAGTAGAATGATGCCATCCATTCTTGATATTGATGAGTCGGTAAGCTGAGCAAGAATGAAAATCAGAACTGCGGCAAAAAGGCTTAAAGGAATATCGAACAAACGAGATGATTTTTGAGATGATATCGGATATATAACCGCAGCCAAACCAAGAATAACAAAAGTATTTATAAGGTTGCTGCCAAGAATATTGGTAAGTGCCAGGTCTGTTGTGTCGGGTTTGGAGGCGGCAAATATATTGACGACCAGTTCCGGAGCAGATGTGCCGAAAGCCACGATGGTTAAGCCTATAATAAGATCGGGCACATGAAGTCGTTTGGCCAGTCCACTGGCCCCATCTACCAAAAAATGGGCACCCAAAATGAGAATAACAAAGCCGACGATAATTAAAATAAAATCCATTGTTCGATAAAAAATCCGGCATAATAACAATTATACCGGATTTATGGTTTTTTGTTATTTAATAAAATAATTAGCTTTTAATGCTTGCTTCGTTTAATGCTTCTATGACATTGATAATGTAGTCCCCTGTTTTTTCGCATTCCACGATGATATCCATATAAGTTATGCTTGACTGATAATCATATTTTTTTGCTTTTACGTCAACAATATTTTGTAGCTTAAGTTGATTTCGGAAATTGTTGATTTCATTTTCAATATTCACAGAACGGTTGAACTCGTCTTTACTGATATGATTGTTTTCCATCGACTCAATCATTTGATGAATAGCCCCTTCAACAAGGTTCATCATTAAATCGATATTAGAATCCATTTCCTTCAGGTAAGTCGACTTATCATCTTTCTTTCTGGAAATTGTTCGCGCGATATTAAAACATCCGTCCCCTATACTTTCTATTTCCGAAATAACCCGCAACATGGTCTGAATCTGGAATTTACTGTCATCGCTTAATTTACCGTCAGAAACTTTCGTAAGATATTTAGCAATTTCAACTTCCATGCGGTCACTGATACTTTCATATTTTTGGACGCGGCTAAACTTCTTTACAAACTCATTCTCATTCTGTTCATAATATAATTCGCGTACAATTTTAAACATTTTTTCCGTACGTTTAGCATAAACTTTTAATTCTTTCCATGCCTGAAGTACGGAAAGTTCTGATGTTGAGAGTAATCCGGTTGAAATAAATTTTAATTGGAATTCTTCATCGGATTCCCTTTTCTTAATAACTTTTGTCACTAAAGTCTCTATGACCTTGGCAAACCAGATCATTACGAACGTATTTATCAGGTTGAACGTAGTGTGAAACAATGATAAACCGTAAGATGTTGCCATCTGATAATCTAAAAGTTGTTCCCTGAGTGCCGCTTGCTCCGGAGTTAGTCCTGTCGATTGTGAAGTTATAATTTTAAGAGTATCTGCGTTTATATGTGTTGTAAAGTCGGTCAGTTTGGTAGGATCTCCCGGCCCGACATTGGTTACAATTGACGTAATCATATTAATAAACGGATGGAAAAATATCAGCATCCAGATAACTCCGAACACGTTAAATGTTGTATGTGCTAATGCGGCGCGCTTGGCCGAAACGTTAGCTGGTATAGCTGCAATGTTAGCTGTAATTGTCGTACCAATGTTTTCTCCCAGTACCATTGCAGCTCCCAGATCATAAGAAATCCAGCCTTTGCTAACCATTACCAGAGTAATAGCCATAGTAGCACTTGAAGACTGAACAACAATAGTCAGAATGGTGCCAATCAGTAAAAATATCAGGACTGAGCCAAACCCTAACTGGGTGTAATTGGACAGAAATGAAAGCATCTCCGGATTGCTTTTGAGATCCGGTACAGAGTTTTTTAGCATTTCGAGTCCCATAAATAAAAACGCAAAGCCCAGGATAAATTCACCAAAGGATTTGCGTTTACTTTTAGCCGAAAAAACAAAAGGTATTGACAGGGCGATCAGAGGAACGGAGAATGCTGCAATACTTACTTTAAAACCAAACAGGGAAATAATCCACGCTGTAACCGTAGTCCCGATATTGGCTCCCATAATGACCGTTATTGATTGCAGGAGAGTTAATAGCCCCGCATTGACAAAACTGACAACCATTACTGTTGTGGCCGAGGATGATTGGATTATTGCAGTGATAAATAAACCCGTGAGAACTCCCATTACACGGTTCTTTGTCATGGCTGCAAGTATGGATCTGAGCTTGTTGCCGGCAACTTTTTGCAAGCCCTCGCTCATGATTTTCATCCCATAAAGGAACAGACCTAATGAGCCTACCAGCGTCAAAAAGTCATAAAAACTGTAGTTCATTAAATATATATTAAATTTCTATTAATAAGCTATTGCAAAAGTAATTTAAAATACGTATCAGGCAAAGAAGAGAATTTAAAAAAAAAGGGTTATTTTTACACGATATAATGTTTTATGCAGTTTAACCGACATTTTTATGGATAAAAAAATAACTATCTATTGTAAAAATACAAAGTCTTATCATGAATATCCAATTGGCATTTCCTTAATAGAAATTTACGAGGATCTCCAATTGGATCTTAAATATAAATTAGTGGCTGCACGGGTAAATTATAAAGTGGAGTCACTTGCTTTTTTAGTGTACAAACCCAAAGATATTGAATTCATTGATCTGAGCGCTCCTTCTGGAATGCGTGTTTATGTCCGCACTCTGAGTATGGTACTTGCAATGGCAGTTGATGATTTATTCCCTGTTGCTTCATTAAGAATTGAGCATCCTATTTCTAAAGGATATTATTGCACGCTTGAGGGATTTGATGGCTCTGTAAATGCAGAGGTGATTGTGCAAATCAAGAAACGTGTTGATGAGATAATTGCGATGAATCTGCCTATTGTGAGTGAGGAAAAACAAACGAAAGTGGTGAAAGAGCTTTTTGCCAAAGAAATGAATCAAAAAGATAAAATTTCCTTGTTCGAAACCTTTGGGACTCCCTATTGTCGTTTTTTCAGAATTGGAGATTATATTGATTATTACAACGGAGTGCTGCTTCCTTCTACCGGTTATTTGGGAATGTATGATATTGTTCCTTACTACGATGGCATGTTGCTTCGCATTCCCAACAGAGAAACTCCCGAAGTGTTGGAGGATGTTATTATGCTTCCTAAAATGTACGATATTTTCAAGGAGTATGTCGGTTGGAATAAAATCATGAACCTCAATAATGTTGGTGAATTTAATGTTGCCTGTAAAAATAATCAGTCATTCAATCTGATAAAAGTTTCGGAGGCACTTCACGAAAAAAAAGTAGCTTCGATTGCAGATATGATCTCTCATCGGAAGAAAAAAATAAAGTTTGTGCTTATTTCGGGTCCTTCTTCTTCCGGAAAGACGACTTTTAGCAAGCGATTGTCCATTCAATTAATGGTTAGCGGTCTTAAGCCTGTTACATTATCGCTGGATAATTACTTTGTGAACAGGGAGGATACACCGCTTGATGAAAATGGAGATTGGGATTTTGAACATTTGCATGCACTGGATTTGGATTTGTTTAACCAAAATCTAAAGCAATTGTTGGCTGGGGAAGAAATAGATGTGCCTTTTTTTAATTTTGAAGATGGGCGAAGATACTATAAAGGTGAAAAATTACGTTTAAAAGAGGATGGCATTTTAGTAATGGAAGGTATTCATGCGTTGAATCCGGAACTTATACCGGATATACCTCCGGAAATTACCTTTAAAATATATGTCTCGGCATTAACTACAATTTCTATTGATAATCACAATTGGATTCCTACTACCGATACTCGTTTGTTAAGGAGGATAATACGGGATTTTAGATTCAGAAATTATTCAGCGAGAGAGACAATTGCCCGCTGGCCTAGTGTAAGGCGGGGAGAAGAAAAATGGATTTTTCCATATCAGGAAAATGCAGATGTAATGTTTAATTCGGCATTGTTATTTGAACTTGCTGTACTTAAACGTCATGCGGAGCCAATCTTGGCCGAAGTGCCTAAGTATTGTGATGAGTATACGGAAACTCACCGATTGCTTAAATTCTTGAACTATTTTGTATCAATTCCGGAACGGGAAATCCCTCCGACATCTTTGTTGAGAGAATTTGTTGGTGGAAGTAGTTTCAGGTATTAAACATTCATTATAGTTTTTACTCTATATTTGAATAGTATTCTGCAAATGTCTATATTTGTATCTTGTTTTCTAATAAAAGTTTTTTAGGATATAAGCTTTTAATATTCGGGTTGTTTTTGAGTAAATTCAGTTTTTAGTATTAAAAATAAATTTAAAAGGTTATTTTAAACTGTTTTACCAATAATATTGTTTTTTATATCTGTCGTAATTGATACCGCCCGATTATCTAAAATAATGGATTATTTTTTATACAGGATGAAGCGAAAAATATACTTGTTGTTGCTAATAATACTGTTGACCTCAAAGACTGTTCATTCACAGAGGGCTAATGGGCTATATGGAACATATCCGTATTTGTCTTCATTCGTGTTTTCTTTTGGCCCGGCATTAATTTCTTCAGATATAGGTGATGTTCAGTATAATATGAAGGACCCAATGTATAACTTGTCATTAGCATATCAACGTTTATATTATAGTAACTGGGGCTTGGGTTTGAAATTAAGTCATGAACATTACTCTGGTCATGATCCTGATAACAGTGTAAGGGGATTTAGTTTCAGTTCCTATATTTATGGACTTGGTTTTCAGGTAAAGCGTATAATTTTAGGGGGACCTTTTGCTGCAATAAGAACAAATCATACGTTATATGGCTTTGCTGGAGTTGATGCTTTTTTAGTGACTGGAAATTTTCCTACAGCAAGAAATAGTAGTGATAATGTCATCGTTGGACTTGGGTTTGATGGACTTGCATCTTTAGGGGGAGGTTATCAATATCGAATAAACAATAGATGGGATGTCGGGCTTGAATTTGATGCAGGTATTTCTTTCTTGGATCATTTAGATGGATTTACCCGGGCAGGCTCTGCGGTCAATGACATGCTTACCGGAGTGAATATTACATTGACATATAAGTTTAAAGGGAGAAAAATTAATCAGGGTAGGTGTAACTGTGAATAATAGAATTACGATTTTATATATAAATGAGTGTCGTTGCAAAAATTAAGTCGGCAAAGTCAACAGCTTTTTCTTTTGAGTTGTTGCCGCCGTTGAAGGGAAATGGGATTGATGGCGTTTATCGGACTATTGATACCCTGCGTGAGTTTGATCCACAATACATTAATATAACTACCCACCGTAGTGAATTTGTTTTTAAAGAAAGATCTAACGGTTTTTTTGAGCGTGTTGCAGAACGTCATCGCCCGGGAACGGTAGCTATTGCGGCTGCTATTCAGAATAAATACAAGATTCCGGTGGTTCCGCATATTATCTGTAGCGGTTTCACTAAAGAAGAAACCGAGTATGCCTTGATTGATTTGCAGTTTTTGGGGATTACTGATTTGCTTTTATTGCGTGGAGATAAAGCCAAGCACGAAAAAGCGTTTACTTCTACGGGACATTCGCATGCCACAGAATTACAGCAACAGGTGAATGATTTCAATAAGGGATCTTTTTTAGATGGAAGTCAGATGAAATCTATGTCTACTCCGTTTTCGTATGGTATGGCCTGTTATCCTGAAAAACATGAAGAAGCTCCGAATATAGAATCTGATTTGTTTTATGCAAAACAGAAAGTAGATGCCGGAGCCGAATATTTGGTAACTCAAATGTTTTTCGATAATGCGAAGTATTATGAGTTTGTGGATAAGTGTCGGAAAGCGGGAATTAATGTTCCGATTATCCCGGGTCTGAAGCCGATTACATTGATGAACCAGCTTACTGTATTGCCTAAAATATTTCATACAGATATTCCGGAAACATTTGCAGCAGAACTTCGCAAATGTAAAACAGATGTTGAGGCTGTTGAAGTAGGAGTAGATTGGTGTTCTATGCAGGCTAAAGATTTGATTGCTAACAGCGTCCCGAGTATTCATTTCTATACTATGATGGCTACTCAGAGTGTAAAAAGGGTTGCGCAGACTGTTTACTGATTGAAACCTTTGCTAAAAGTTTGGTTTTTAATATAAAAACGGTTAAACTGTATTGCGTTCCCGTGAAATTATTGTTTGTTTTGTAAGTACAAATTTTAAATGCCCGTTTAGGGAGTATTTATGGGATTTTTAATGTCTATTGTTTTTATTGTACTGGTTATCGGATTAGTGGTTGTTTTGTCGGTGTTTGGATTGATCCGTTCAGTATTTATAACATTATTTGGGTTTGGTCGCCAGAAAAGGGCCTACCAATCACAAGCTGCAGGAAATCAGACGTATTCTAATCGTTCGAATAAGAAAAAAGTGTTTGGGGATAACGAAGGAGAATATGTTGATTACGAAGAAATCAGATGAAAAATTAATTTTTCATAAGAGTTAACAAAAAGGATCTGCAAATTAATAATTGCAGGTCTTTTTTTGTATGTCACTTTTTTGATTTTATAAATATTCCACTTCTTTAAAGTAATATTCTTTTTTTTCTCCAAAAGGAGTTTCTAAGATAAGCTTGCCTGATTTCTCCACATCGATGATTTTTGCCTGAAATATTTCATAACTGTCTTTATAGCTATAAAATCCGTTTTTTCGATAAAGAAGATTTTTGTATGTGTTAACGATGGAGTCAAGATCATTAGAATGATAAAGTTTAGTGATTTCAGTTACTATTTTTTCGGCAATTCTCCCGGGCGAATGTTTTCTTTCAGTAATTTGTAGCAATGAAACCGGATTGGGAGCATTACTTGTAAAATGAATCTGATTTACATTTAAACCTATCCCGACAATCATGTGCTTGATGTCAGCTCCCTGAAGACTGGCTTCGATTAGGATACCGCAAATTTTTTTTTGCTGGTAGTAAATATCGTTTGGCCATTTAATACTAATATCGTTGCAGTAACTGCTCAAAACATTGTGGATGGCGACACTAACCAGCATTGACATCATGAATTGTTCTTCGATAGCTATTCCCTTGGGGTAAAAAACCAGACTCATGAGCATGTTTTTTCCGGTTTCCGACTCCCAGCTGTTTCCGGTTTGCCCTTTTCCTGCATTTTGGAATCCGGCACGGACAAAATAAAACTCAGGAAGTTGCTGCTGGTGAAGAAGGCCTTTCAGAAAATGATTTGTTGAGTCTGTTTCTTTTACATACATGTTGAAATCTATTTTGAAATATCCAGAAGGAAGTTCTCGATACGATTGATTACTGCGTGCGAAGTTCCGTTCGGATTATTTACTAAAATGGCAAAAACTAATGTACGGTTGTTTAAATCAATGTATCCGGTATAGCATTTCACATTTTCTAATGTTCCGCTTTTAGCGTGTACTTTTCCCTGGAGCCGTGTTTTGTTAAGTACGCTTACCATAGTGCCATTTACGCCGGAAACAGGAAGACTGTTGAAGTAAGTTTCGGAGTATTTGCTGTTTTTTTTCATGTAAGTAAGCAGATCTACAAAAAATTCAGCAGAAACTCCATCGACAGGGGATAATCCGGAACCATCATATTGGAATAACTGATCAACCGGTAACCCTTTCTTTTTCCAGTAACTCCGTATGTTTTCTATCGATGATTCTGTGGTTGCAGGAGTTCCGGATAAAGTCCCGATATACCGGAACAGATATTCTGCAAAATGGTTGTTGCTTTTTACGTTCGTCTCGGTAATGATTTCCGCCAACGTTGGAGAATAATAAGTATAAATGACTTTGCGCGAGTCTGTTTTCTTATATTCTACTATCGGAGCTTTTGTAATGCTGATACCACTATTTATAAGCTGTGTGTGTAAATGCTGTGCAAGAAGTAATGCCGGCTCGGGGATATCTCCTTTAACAATAAAGTTTGTTTTGTTTGCAGGAATTTCTCCAGTCACGTAACGTTTGTACAAGAACGGAGCGCCAAAGAAATAAGCGTTGTCGTAGCTGATTTTGGCGCTCATTACCTGATTGTCTATTTCAAGTCCGCCGATTTCAGGCTCGATTTTTACCAATTGGGTTTTAGTACCCGGTGCACCTGAGTTGAAATAAGCTTTGTAGGTATTGTCCAAATACGAAATTCCGTGAATACCGGGAGCATAATAATTTCCTATATCCTCCCACGTCCATTTACGGTTTATAACATTTTTGTCAAATATCGACGGATCGGCGATGATGCGTCCTGTGATTTTTTTGATACCTGATTTTCGAATAGTGTCTGCCCAAATTTTCAAAAAATCGGCATTACCTAGTTTGGCTGAACCTAAAGTGGGGTCGCCACCACCCCAGATATAAAGGTTTCCATTGAGTATACTGTCTGATATTTCGCCATCAATTTCAATTTTTGTTTCAAAACGAAAATCTGCTCCGAAAAGTTCCAGTGCTGTTGCCGTTGTTACCGTTTTTATAGTCGAGGCAGTAACAGCAGTGTTATTGGCCCTGTATCCATAAAGTGTTTCATTGGTTTGCAGATCTCGTACCAATAAACTTACATTTGCATTTTCGAGCAGCGGATTATTGATGAATTTTTTAAGTGGAGTTTGCGCCGCAATGACCTGAGAGACAATCAATCCGGATATAATTAAATATTTTAATTCCATGTCGTTATAATTTTTTATTAGGAGATATAAAATTTTGTATATCTGCCTGAAAAGGAATATGATGTTTTTTTATTGTTGATATTAAAAATTAAAACACAAACATTGTGAATTGATAAGTTTCCAACTTCAAGTAAAAAACGGGAAACAAATTATTCAATAATGCAGCCTTCATTTCTGAGAATTTCTTTTTTAAGATCGATTCCCCAGCGATAGCCTCCTAAGTTGCCATCAGTACGGACAACCCTGTGACAGGGAATGAGAATGGCTATGGGATTTGCCCCAATTGCCGTGCCAACCGCTCTCACTGCTTTCGGCCGTCCAATCGCTGTTGCAATTTGCGTATATGTTACAGTTTTACCCACCGGGATTTCTAATAGAGCTTTCCACACTGATTTTTGAAATTCGGTTCCGGTTAATACTAATTCGGGAATTTCACTACTCCTGAATATTCTTTCTCCAAGTAGCAGACATTCAGATTCGTTTTCTTTTAAATGAAAATTTTTAAAGCGATTTTTTATATCCTTAGATGCTTCGTTTTTTTCTTTATGAAATATGAGAGCATACAATTTTTTATGTTGAAATACCATGCAGGCCGTTCCATAAGGCGAATCGTAAAACCCATATTCGGCTGTATCAGAAAATTGTTGTGTTTTCATATTTTGAATCGTTTTGATAGGTTAAATTTTATTTGTTTAAATAAATAAAAGCTCAGTCTGTTTCAATAATATTTTTTAAAACTTATAGTTTCCTACAGTAATTGTGATATTTTTGCAACAAAAGTAAGCATTTTTAATGCTATGGTGATAAATATTCCGGTAGTAATTTTTTGGTTCAGGCGTGATTTACGCATCGAGGATAATGTGGGGCTTTACAATGCTCTGAATTCCGGATTGAAAGTGCTTCCGTTGTTTATTTTCGATCGGAATATTCTGAATAAGCTTGATAATAAATCGGATAGAAGAGTTGATTTTATTCGACAGGCTCTCGTGGCTTTGAATAAAGAATTATCCGGTTTTGGATCCGGTCTTGTGGTTAAATATGGTCATCCGCTGAAAGTTATTGAAACCCTCATAGGTGAATATAATGTAAAAACAGTCTATTTAAATCGAGATTATGAACCGGAAGCGATTGAGAGGGATGATGCAATTGCCGGATTTTTAAAAATAAAACATATCGATTTTAAACCTTATAAGGATCAGGTGGTCTTTGAATCGTCAGAACTTCTGAAGCCGGATGGAAATCCGTATACTGTTTTTACTCCATATTCAAAGGCGTGGAAGAAAAAGTTGGCTGTTACTGACCAGTTAAAGAGATATGATGTTCGAAGTTTGAGTGCCGGTTTTTGTCGGATTGAAAATCAACTTGTCCCTGAATTGGAAGATATAGGGTTTAGAAAGACGGATGTGAAATTTTTATCACCGGTGATAGATGAAAATATTATCCGGACTTATGATGAAACCCGGGATTTTCCTGCGAGCGAGCAGGGAACTACTTCGTTGAGTGCTCATTTGCGTTTTGGAACGGTCAGTGTTCGTGAATTGGTGCGGATAGCTGTAAATGCCAACGAAGTCTGGCTCAACGAACTTATCTGGCGTGAATTTTTTATGAGTATTCTGGTTCATTTTCCTTATGTTGTAAACGGGCCATTTAAAAAGCAGTACGAAAATATTAAATGGAGAAATGATCAACAAGAGTTCCGTCGTTGGTGTGCAGGAAAGACAGGTTTCCCTATTGTAGATGCCGGAATGCGACAGTTAAATGAAACAGGATTAATGCATAATCGTGTGCGCATGATTGTTGCTTCGTTTCTGACAAAAGATTTACTGATTGACTGGCGGTGGGGAGAGGCATATTTTGCAGAAAAACTGCTCGATTATGATTTGGCGGCTAATAATGGAAACTGGCAGTGGGCTGCCGGCTGTGGGTGTGATGCTGCCCCGTATTTCAGAATATTTAATCCGGTTGAGCAAACAAAACGTTATGATCCGGATTTTATTTATATACGTCGTTGGGTGAAAGAAGTGGATAGTTTTGAATATCTTACTCCGGTTGTTGATCATAAGTTTGCCCGGGAGCGTACTTTAAACACATTTAAAGCTGCATTAAATCAAAGTTGTGAATCAAATTGATTTTTAAATTTATAATAATGTAGTTATGCCGAAGAAATTTATTTTATTTTTTATGATTCTGACAGCGGGTTTTATCAGGTCAAATGCACAGGTGGCTGAAATAAGCTGGCAGCCAACCGCTCTACAGATTGATGGTAATCCGAATGACTGGACTACTAATCTTAGATTTTATGACGGTAATTCAGAGTTGAAGTATGAATTCCGTAATGACAGTCAGAATTTATATTTTGTTTTTAAGTCGGAAGAGAAGACTTTGCGCCGTCAAATAGAACAGGCGGGGATGAAACTTAAATTTGCCGTTAAGGGAGAGAAAAAAGTTAAGGCAACCATTGAGTTTGAGAAAAAAGAAGGTATGATGCCTCTGGGCCAGATGGATAATGCCAATATGGGGCAGGGAATGCAGGCCGGACGAAATCAGAATTCGCAAAGGCTTGAAATGAAAAAACGTTTTGAACCGAAAGATACTGCTTATATCAAGGGATTTTTATATGATCAGGATATTGCAACTTCGGGCAATAAAGACCCAAAGCAACTTCGTTTTGCGATTAGTTCTGGTAATAGCGAAAAATCTGCTTTTGAGTTGTCCGTGCCTCTAAAAGACTTATTTGGAGAAAATTACGATTTGCAGAAAATTGTCAAGTATCCCGTGAAATTCCAGATAGTAATTAATGGAGTTTCTCAAAGCTCTTCAGGCAGTGGACAAATGGGCGGTTCTGGTGGTATGAGTGGTCTCGGCGGAGGCATGGGAGGTCCCGGTGGTGGTGAAATGGGCGAAAGACCCAGTATGCCCGAAGGAATGGGTGATATGCAACAGTCTATGGATAAAAAGAGTTTTAAGGCGACAATTTTGCTGACGACGCAGAACTAAAAAATAATGTTTTGAGAGGATTTATGCTTTTAGGGTATAAATCCTTTTTTTTGTTTCTGGATGTTATTTTTAGACTACTAATCAGCACTGTAAAATGGCTGTTTTTTCAATTTTTTATGTATATTTGTACGTTTTTTCCGTAAATATTTTATGTATGTAACGGAATGCGCCAAATGGGGCGTTTTTATTTTATAAATGCTTGAACAATAAAATATTAAATAAAAAATGAGCGAAGAAGAAAAAGTGAACGATAGCGCCGAGTATGGCGCGAGCAGTATTCAGGTACTTGAAGGGTTGGAAGCTGTACGCAAACGTCCGGCTATGTATATTGGCGATATCGGAATCAAAGGCTTGCATCATTTGGTTTATGAAGTAGTTGATAACTCGATCGATGAAGCACTTGCTGGTCAGTGTGATACAATAAATGTTACTATTAATGAAGATAATTCTATAACCGTTGTTGATAACGGGAGGGGTATTCCTGTCGATATGCATGAAAAAGAGGGAAAGTCTGCTCTCGAAGTTGTTATGACAGTGCTTCATGCCGGAGGTAAGTTTGACAAGGGTTCTTATAAAGTTTCGGGAGGGCTTCATGGAGTAGGTGTTTCCTGTGTGAATGCTTTGTCTGATATTTTGCATGTAGAAGTTTGTCGAAACGGTAAAGTATATATGCAGGAGTATGAACGTGGTATTCCTAAATTCGATGTAAGGGAAATTGGATCTTCGGAAGCTACGGGGACAACGGTGACATTTCATCCGGATGATACTATTTTTACCGAAATCATTTATAAATATGATATTTTGGCGAGTCGTTTGCGTGAGTTGGCATTCCTGAATGCCGGAATTATGCTAACGCTTACCGATAAACGTGTTAAAAATGAGGATGGAACTTTTAAATTCGAAAAGTTTTATTCAACGGAAGGACTGAAAGAATTTGTTGAGTATATTGATGAGGCCCGCGAAAAGCTTATTGAGAACGTTATCCATATTAACACCGAAAAGAATGGTATTCCTGTGGAGATTGCCATGACTTACAATACTTCGTACAACGAAAATATTCATTCGTATGTAAATAATATTAATACAATAGAAGGTGGAACCCACCTTGCCGGATTCCGTCGAGGCCTGACTCGTACTTTGAAAAAATATGCGGAAGACAGCAAAATGCTCGAAAAAGTAAAGGTCGAAATCAGTGGAGATGATTTTCGTGAAGGACTTACTGCCGTTATTTCTATTAAAGTTGCAGAACCTCAGTTTGAGGGTCAGACAAAAACCAAGTTGGGTAACAACGAGGTGATGGGCTCTGTTGATATGGCTATTGGTGAAGCACTTGGGAACTATCTTGAAGAAAATCCTAAAGCTGCACGTATAATTGTCGAAAAAGTTATCTTGGCTGCTACTGCACGCCAGGCTGCACGTAAAGCCCGTGAAATGGTTCAGCGTAAATCTCCGCTTTCGGGAGGCGGACTTCCCGGAAAATTAGCTGACTGTGCTGATAAAGATCCTGAAAAATGTGAATTGTTCCTTGTCGAAGGAGACTCGGCAGGCGGAACCGCAAAACAGGGCCGTAGCCGCCAATTTCAGGCGATTTTACCTTTGCGTGGTAAGATTCTGAATGTAGAAAAAGCTATGCATCACAAAGTCCTTGAAAGCGAAGAAATTCGTAACATATACACCGCTTTGGGTGTGTCGATAGGAACAGAAGATGATACAAAAGCGTTAAATATATCGAAGCTTCGTTATCATAAAATTATAATTATGACCGATGCCGATGTGGATGGGAGCCACATTGCCACATTGATTATGACATTCTTTTTCCGCCACATGAAGGAACTGATTGAACAAGGTTATCTTTATATTGCTACTCCGCCTCTTTATTTGTGTAAAAAAGGAAAAATAGAAGAGTATTGCTGGAATGATCAACAACGCCAGGCTTTTATTGAGAAATACGGAGGTGGAAATGAAGGAGCTATTCATACACAACGATACAAAGGTCTGGGAGAAATGAATGAAACACAGCTCTGGGAAACAACCATGAATCCGGAACACAGAACTTTGCGGCAGGTGACAATTGACAATGCGGCCACAGCTGACCATGTTTTTTCTATGCTGATGGGAGATGATGTTGCTCCCCGTCGTCAATTTATCGAGGAAAATGCTACTTACGCTAAAATTGATGCATAAAGCATGAAAATAGCCGTTTACTGCTCATCGAGTAATCATATTGCCGAAAGTTATCAGCTTTCGGCAAAACATTTAGGAGAATGGATTGCCGGAAGTGGTAATGTGTTGGTTTTTGGGGGTGCTACCGGAGGATTAATGACGGCCGTTTCGAAAGGAGCGGCATCGAAAAATGGAAAAATAATCGGTATTATCCCGGATGCTGTAGTTAAAATGAACCGTCAAAGTCCGGATTGTACTGAGCTAATTGTGGTGGAAACCATGAATGAGCGCAAGGCTAAAATGAAAGAAATTGCAGATGTTTTTATTGTTTTGCCTGGAAGTTATGGTACCTTGGATGAGTTGTTTGATGTGGTAGCCGCCGGAATTGTCGGAGAACATAAAAAAACAGTGTTTGTGGTTAACGAACATGGTTTTTACAATCCTTTGTTAGAGCAGATAGATCTAATGCGACAGGAAAAATTTATTCCGGTAGAAAATTATAAGCCAGTGATAACAAAATCGGTAGACGATTGTGTCGAGAAAATAAAGTCTTTGTTTTAGAGTTATCTATATTAGTTGTTACTTTCAGAGATATATTATGAATCTGTTTTGGAAAAATTTATTAGGAAGAATAACTTCGACGGCAAAGATTGAAGCTGCCGAAAAGGAGCTTATCAGTTCAATGAAACGCTATGATGAAGTGGCTAAGTCCGTTGAGTTGGCTGAGTACCAGAAACTTTTTCATGAAGTTAAATCCGCTCAATTCATAGAAAATAAGAAGACTCTTCAGAACAGAAGATACAAAGATACAGAAGAACATCGTGATATTGTGAAATTCAGAAAATTGGAAAATTCCAAAGGACTGAAAATGTATCTTGATGTTTTGAAATCGATGGAACTTGAACAGTTTCTGGCATTTAAACAGACCAAAGAATATGAAGATCTGGGGGATCCTAAAAAGGTGAAATTGTCAGAAAAACTTCAGAAAATGAAAAAGTTTGAGCGTTCTCCGGCGTATAAAAATTATGTACGCTTTCACGACTCATACCTCCTGAAAGAATATGAACAGCTTAAGAACCATGTAAATAGCCCTGAGTTTAAATCACAAAATGAATTTTGGGCGAATCCCCAGCGCTGGAAAACAACTTCTGAATATAAGAAAGAACAACGCTATTATGAATTGGTTAAGAATCCGGATATAATTTTTTATAACAATGAAAAACCTGAGCGTTTTCAGGAATATAAATCAGTTAGGCTAACTTATAACGAAGAGTTTGATTGGAATACATTAGACAAGTCACGATGGGATTTTGGCTTTCATTACGGGCATCCTAACCTAAAAGGTTGTCATTCTTTTGCCAACGAACTTCAGGCGAACAACGCTGGGAAAAATGTTGCTGTCGAAAACGGAATTCTGAAAATTGCAACGAAAGAAGAACGTGTAAAAGCTCCGGCGTGGCACACAACCAAAGGTTTTATTGAGAAGGAATATGAATATACATCGGATGTTCTGCAATCAGCCGAAAGTTTCAGGCAAAAAGGAGGTGTTTTCAGGGCTAAAATACGCTGTACCGGAAGGATAAATCATGCTTTTTGGTTGGGTGTAGATCAAAAATTCCCTCATATTAATATTTTTCATTTTGACGGTAAGGCCATAAATGTCGGGAATGCCGGTAAGAATGTTATCGATGGAGCGAAAATTAAGGGTCTGAACCCGGCTCAGTTTTATATTTATACGTTAAAATGGACAGACAAAGACCTAGTTTGGCTAATTAATGATTACGAAGTTTACCGAACTTCAAGTAATATTCCCAAAGAAGAAATGTTTATGGTTTTTAATTCTTTTATTCCTGAAAAATTAAAAGGAGCGACTGGCTGTCTCGAAGTAGATTGGGTGAGAGTGTATCAATATTAAATATATTAGCAATTTTATAACAATGATGAAGTGATTTTTTACTGGAATACTTTTTTTATTCTTTATGATAGAACGAAAATGTATGAATTTCAGTCCTATGTGAATGAAAAAACACTTGGAACAAAATATCATGCATTATCATAATAATAGAAATTATATTATCGTTCATGTTTCTTACAATCTCCATCCACCTATTATTTTTTCACTGTATTTAGTATTTATTCCAATCCAATATGTTTAAAACTCAAAAAACAACTTTTCCGCTAATTCTCAATTATATAAATATTATTTCTTTAATGGCAATAACAGCTGTTTTGTTATTTCGATTTAATAATTTGACAAGAATATTCTATTATATCTTTTTTGTTTCTTATGTTATAGAAATTTTTGTAGATAAAAAGTGGAGAGATTTTCATTTTGATAAAATTAAGTTGTACTTTTTGGTAATGGAGTTATTTTTCTTTTTGGCAATATTTTATCTGCCTTTTGAAGATACAAATAAGTATACACATATTTTATTAGAGAAAAGGTTATCTCTTGCAGGTATGGCTGTAGTTGGCTTCTTCGGAGTTAACAGGTTATATAAGTTGAAATACTTTTTATATGTATTTATTATAGTGTCAATCTCTTCTATATTCTACCTTGTGTTTTATCGGATTGGTTTCATGGATTTTATAAAGACGCCTCATCATTCTGAGATTTTCACACAAATGCGTATACTTTATGTAAACCACCACATGGTATTCAATTTATATCTAAATATATCTATTATTTCTATCTGGTATTTGTTTCAAAAAAATGGGAAAATTTTTCAATGGTGGAAAAAAGGATTATTCTCTGCTGCGTTATTAATAATAATGTTTACTCTATTTATAAGCGAAGGGAGGACTGGGTTTATTGCCGGTACATTATTATGTCTTACAATGATTTTAATTGAACTTTATAAAAGATGGAAAAGAATGGGCCTAATTTTCATGTTTATTCTACCAGTTTTATTCGTTGGGATATTAGGGGTTTATCAAAAACGTCTCACTTTAGATAAAGTAGAAAAAGATCCTCGTACTTTTTTGTCAAAAACTGGCTGGGAAGTTATTAAAGAACATCCTGTTTTGGGACAGGGTATAAATGGCGCTCAAACAGCATTTGATAAGAAATTACCATTGTATGAATCGGAAGATTTTGTACAATATGCTAGATTACTTAATGAAAACAATAATGTTAAATACCAGGATTGTCACAATCAATATATACAAACAACGATGGAATTTGGTATTCCTGGATTGTTAATTCTGTTGTTCTTGTATATTTCTCCTGTATTTTTGGCCGATTTGAAAAGGAGAGAATTCAATAGATTTATTGTTTTTTTATACATGTTTTCATCGATTTTTGACATGTTTTTGACAAGAATGTTTAGCCCTTTATTCGGTATACTTACGATAATGATGTTAGTCGTTGAACAAGATGAAAAATTTATGAAGAGTATACGACTTCGAAAACAAGAAAAAAAGTCATGAAGAAGATTTGTGCAATCACAATGGTTAGAAACGACAATTTTTTTCTGAATCGTTGGATTGCTTATTATGGCCGTCAGTTGGGCGAAGAAAATTTGTATATTTTTCTTGATGGAAAAGATCAGATTACTCCTGCGAATGCCATTAATACAAATATAAAAAAGATTGAACATCTTGAAGGGCCGGTTGCAATTGCTGATAGGAAAAGAATCAGGTTTCTGTCTGTTGAAGCTGCTAAACTTTTTGAACGATATGATTTGGTTATTGGAACAGATGTCGATGAATTTCTTTTAGTTGATCCCAAATGTAATAAATCGTTATCCGAATATTTAAGTGAAATCGATATCCAAATATCTGTTTCTGGCTTGGGAATAGATGTTGGGCAGAAGATCAATGTAGAGAAGAATATTGTTGAAAATCAACCTTTTTTACTTCAACGAAATTTTGCTGTTTTATCTTCAAGATATACAAAAGCTTCCGTTATTGCAAAACCAATTCAATGGGGAGCTGGCTTTCACAGGGTAAAAGGCCATAATTTTAAGATAGATAAGAATCTGTACCTTTTTCATTTTGGATGCGTTGATTCCGGGATACTGAAACAAAAATTCGGAGATAATGATAAATTGAAAAATGGTTGGGAGAGACATTTGAATAAACGTTCAAGGACCATTACACTGATATCCACGAAAAGAGCTAAAAATGGAGATGAAATTATACCTTTTGCAAGATTATTACAAACTATCATCAGGCCAATTTTTGCATGGAATAAGCCCTCAATGGCAGGATTAAAATTAGTGATAAGGATCCCCGAAAGATTTAAAGGAATTTGCTAAATGTCTAAAGAACCAATTGTAAGAGAAATAGATGCTGTTATTGCCTGGGTCGATGGGAATGATCCAAAGCACAAAGAAAAGATTCAACCGTATTTAAGTCAGCAGGCGGGTAAATCTGATGATATTGCAGGCCCGACCCGCTACCGCTCCGAAGGTGAGATATTTTATTGTGTATCTTCGATTATACGTTTTGCTCCTTTTATTCGGAAAATTTTTATTGTAACTGACGAACAGAATCCTCATCTGGAAGATTTTCTTCAACAAAATTTTCCGAAAGATAGTATTCCTGTCGAAATTGTTGACCATAAAGTAATTTTTAGAGGCTACGAGGAGTATTTACCTGTTTTTAATAGTCGTGCCGTTGAAACCTGTATACATAGAATACCCGGATTAAGTGAGAAGTATGTTTATTTTAATGACGATTTTTTTCTGGTGCGGCCTGTTAATCAAACGGATTGGTTTGCCGGAGAAAAAATTGTTGCTTATGGTTATTGGCGAAGTTTAATATTAGACAGGCTTTTATGGTTAGTCAAACCCGTTAAAAATGGGCATAAACCAATAGGATTTAAGGACGGAATGATTTGTGCCGCCCGCAAACTTAAATATCAATGGAAATATTTCCATCTTGACCACATACCTCATCCTGTTAAAAAGAGTGTGATTACGGATTTTTATTCAAAGAATCCGGATTTGTTTTTATCGAACATCTCTCATAAGTTTCGTAGTGGAAAACAATTCAATACTTATGAAATATATTATCTTCTGATGTTAAAAGCAGGTGAAGCTATTATTAAACCATCATCGCAGTATCTTTTATATATAAAACCGGTAAAACGGGGAGATAAATACATCTCAAGAAAGTTAAAGGTATATGATGACAATAAAATACTAAAATTCTGTTGTATAGGATCTATTGATATGGCTACAGAAAGCGATCGCATGACTTTGTTTAACTGGTTGGGTAAAATATTAAAAGTTTCCTTGTAACAAATTATTTAAATCATCAATTAATGATTTCAATTATCATTTGTTCCCGAAGTTCCGATATCTCGTCTGTTTTGAAAGAGAACATTCAAAATACAATAGGAATAGATTATGAAATAATTGTTATAAATAATTCTGAAAATAATTATTCAATTTTTTCCGCTTACAATAAAGGTGTTAATCTAAGTAATTTCCCGTATTTATGTTTTGTTCACGAAGATGTTTTGTTTAGAACGAATGACTGGGGAAATGAGCTTATCGGTCATTTAAAAGATAGAAATACAGGAATCATTGGAATTGCCGGAGGAAAAGTAATGACAAAGATTCCTGCTCAATGGTCTAGTGAGGGTAAATATAAAAACATAATACAACATCGAAAAAATAAAGTTTATACATGGAAAGAGCCTCAAGGCTTTCAGGGAATTAGCCAGTCTGCCATCTTGCTTGATGGAGTATTTCTGTCTATGCGTCGAGAACTGTTCGATAAAATAAGCTTTGATGAAAAAATTAAAGGTTTTCATGGTTATGATTGTGATATATGTGCTCAGTCGATAATTGCAGGGTTTACTAATTATGTTGTATATGATATCTTGTTGGAACATTTTTCGGGGGGAAATGGAGATGCCCAATTTTACAATAACTTAATAACAATATATAAAAAATGGGAAGAACATCTGCCTCTGTTAAGTCCAGATGTTCCGGATATAATTCGTTCCAGAATAGACAAAATTGAAATAAAAAGACTCCGAAAACTAATAGCCAAAATGGTTTCAACAGGATTCTCAACCAAAAGCATTGTGAAAAATGCAAGCTATTTTGTCGGTATTCTTGATACCAACGAAGCCAAGAAAATATTAATACATATCCGTTTAAAAATCTTTTTTTTGAGACTTTTTAGAAAACCCAAATACTTGTTTTGTAAATCTGTATATTCCTAAAACAAAAGGATTTGTGTAAGTTGGAAAATAATTGGAAACTAAGGACAACTTGTATAATGTCTAATATTTGTATTTATAATTTATGATAGAAATATCTATAATAATACCGGTATATAATGCTGGAAAATATTTATACGACACATTAGAATCTGTTAAACAACAAACATTTACAGAATGGGAATGTATTTGTATAAATGATGGTAGCAAGGATAATTCTGTAGAAGTAATCAATCGTTTTACCGCAACAGATAATCGGTTTAGGTTGATTGACCAAAAGAATCAGGGAGTTTCTGTTGCTCGTAATGCAGGCCTGGATGCGTCGAAAGGTAATTATATTGCTTTTCTTGACCAAGACGATTTAATGTCGCCGACAGCTCTTGAAAGTTTATTTGTTCTGGCTAAAAAATACAATGCAGACCTGGTTCGAGGCAGAAGAATCAATATCCCTGATAATTACCAATTGAATGAATTGAATCGGATTAAACCTGCTATAACTCACAGAATTATTTCATCATTAAATGAATTGAATTTCAGAATATTGCCAAGGCGCTGGATGTATGTGTGGCTTTGTTTATTCAAGAAAGAAATTTTAAGTGATATCAGATTTTATGAACCTTTAAAGTCAGGAGCAGAAGATAATATTTTTATGTTTGAAGTTTTCAATAAAATTTCGGAATTTATTCAGAGTCAGAATATCGTTTGTTTGCACCGAAAATCGTTAACCAGCACTACGCAAAACGGTTTGAAGTTATCTCATATACGGACTATTGAAATTGCAACAAACAAGTTTAATGAATTGGTTTCTATCAACACAAATAAGTTAAGCAGATATTTATACAAAAAACAAATGCGAAATTTTTTTCATGGTTCTGTATATAAATCGTTAGAGTCTGAGAAATTCATAATAGAAACTCAAGATATGTTGAAAAAGATATATCCAGACATTAAACACGTTTTAAAACTGAAACATAAAATTATAGCATATTTTTTTATCAGGAATAAAATCAAAACGGCAAGTTTTTTTAAAACGATTATAATTATTTGATTGACCAAATAATCTGCTAAATACACTTGATTTCTTAGGACTGATAGGCATGATTGTTTTGATTATATAAAAGGTTGGAGAGTTCCGTCAATAGGTTTTTTCTAATAAGAATTCTGATCAAAAGAACAAATTTGAGATTCAAAAAAATATATATCGAAATCACTAATATCTGCAATTTTGCATGCGGATTTTGTGTGACGCCTTTGCGGGCAACTGGTTTTATGCCGGTAGAGAAATTCAGGGAGATTGCTGAGAAAATAAAACCGTTTACGGATTATGTTTATTTGCATGTACTTGGAGAGCCTTTGCTCCATCCTCAGCTTGGTGAGATTATACAAATTGCCTGCAATGCCGGATTGCAGGTGAATCTTACTACCAACGGAGCTTTGATAGAGCGTAAAAAGGATATTTTATACCGCTTAAATATAAGGCAAATTAATATATCGCTACATGATGCAGAAGAAAATCTGAAAGCGGATAGGTGGCCTGAATATATTGAATCTGTTTTGGATTTTACGCAAAAAATGTCCGAAACCACATATATGAATTTACGCCTGTGGAATGGTGGTGAAGCCGATAGTACGGCTTTTAATAAATTGTGCTATCAAACAATTTCAAATCAGTATGGAATTCCTGTCTCCGGTTTACAACTAAATAGTAAAGATACCGGCATTAAGTTGGCTAAAAACACTTTTCTACAACCTGCAGCTCGCTTTGAATGGCCTGATGGGCAAAAACTGCGGAACCCTGAATCAAAAAATTGCTATGCACTCCGGACCCAAATGGCAATACTTTTGGATGGAACCATTGTTCCATGTTGTATGGATGCAAACGGGGCCATTGCACTCGGAAATATTTTTGAACAGGATTTATCCGAAGTAATTAATTCAGAAAGAGCTTTAAAGATAAAAACCGGATTTGAAAACGGCAAAATTACTGAAGACTTTTGCCGTTCCTGTGGATTTATAGTTTAGCTATTATTTTAAATATTTTTCGAAGAATTGATCCTGCTCCCAAAGCAGGTGTAATATGTTTTCGCGGGCAACGTATCCGTGCTGTTCTTTGGGTAAAATTACCATGCGTGCAGGAGCTCCGAGGCCTTTCAGTGCCTGAAAATACCTTTCGGTTTGCAGGGTGAAAGTTCCGGGATTATTGTCGGCTTCGCCATGTACCAATAGAATTGGTGTTTTCATCTTATCTGCATTCATAAAAGGTGACATTTTGTTATACACTTCCGGAATATCCCAGTAGTTACGTTGTTCGCTTTGGAATCCGAAAGGAGTAAGTGTTCGGTTATAAGCTCCGCTACGGGCAATACCACAGGCAAACAGATTAGAGTGCGTCAACAGATTAGCCGTCATAAATGCACCATACGAATGTCCGCCGACTCCGACGCGTTGTCGGTCTATATAACCTAATGAATCGACGGCGTCAATGGCGGCTTTTGCATTAGCAACCAATTGTTCGATGAAAGTGTCATTGGGTTCAGTATCTCCTTCTCCAATAATTGGAAATGCCGCATCGTCAAGTACCGCATAGCCACGTGTTACCCAATAAACAAACGAGCCGTAGTACGGATAAGTAAATTCATTCGGATTAGCATTGCTTTGTCCCGCACTGTTTTTGTCTTTATATTCCGCGGGGTATGCCCATATCAGCAATGGCAGTTTCTCTGTTTTATTTTTTCGGTCGTAACCTTCAGGGAGGTATAAGGTGCCGGATAATTCTACTCCGTCATTCCGCTTATATTTAATAAGTTCCTTGTAAACATTTTTGATACTCTCGAACGGATTCGGAAAATGTGTTAGTTGAACAGGTGCAATTCGTTTTTTGAGATGGCGGATATAATAGTTTGGATATTCATTTTTCGATTGTAACCGGATAAGTACATCTCCTTTTTGTACATCCATTACGTCGAAGATTTCTTCCATTTTATCCGTATAGGCCGATTGATATAAACGTTTTGTTTTTAATGTTTTAGTATCCAGTTCATCTATGAACGGAAACTGCCCGTCGGGTGTAAATCCTTCCCCTATACGAAAAATGGAATTGCCAGATATCGTCAGAACATATTTTCCGTATATATTTTTCGAGGTTTCGAAGTCTCCCGGATCAGCATATAAATCCTGAAAATTACGATCGGTAATAACCCGGGGTTTTTCTGCCGGATTTGAAGGATTGAAAAGATATGCTTTTACACGGCGGGTATCGTACCATTCGTCTTGCAACACAGCGATTTTATCATTTCCCCAAACAATATTAGAAAACCGGAGTTCGGATTTTGTCAGTAATTCAGGTTTCTGGTCGAACGGAGCTTCCCATGAGTAAACAGCATCACGGAACGGAACTTCATTGGCCGGATCGCCATCGTCAAGTGCTTCTGCATAATACAAAGTTGAGGGTACATCGGATCGCCAGTTGATGGAGCGTTTTCCCTTTTGTGTTGCCATAAATCCTTTCGGCATAATTTCATTCAACGGCAAATCGGCAATGGTTGCAACTTTCTCGCCCGTAGATTTATAAACTTCATTTAGCTGGGGAAAACGACTGAGCGGAACAATGTATGAAAATGGTTTGTGGAAAGTGGTTATCAAAATATAATTTCCATCCGGCGAAAAATTTTCATTAGCATACATGGCTGCTGGCTTAAAAGGAGTTTGTTCTCCGTTTAAGTCCACTTTGACAAGCTCAGAAGTTGTAAGTGTTTCGAAATTTTGTTCATCAGCCGGATTTTTCAGCATATCCTGGTAAGTCCGGTTTTGTGATTTCGATCCGTTACTGTTTGATATAACAGGGCCGGATGGGATTGCTGCTTTTGAACTGATAATGGCCGGACGATTTTTAGGAATTATGCGTATCAGAATTGATTTGCTGTTCCGAAACCAGTTGATCGGATTTCCGAGACAACCGTTTATTTTTGCTTCGGTAAGTTTTTTTGCCTCAGCTTTATTCAAATCGGCTATCCAGAGTTCTAATCCCGTGTCTGTGGTGTTGGTAAAAGCAATCATGCTTTCATCCGGCGACCATGTAATATAGGCAATGCGTGCATTTTCGGGCAGTCCGTTTATCCGGACAGGTTCTTGCCCAAAAAGTTTCCTGACTTTCAGATTGCTGATATAGTTTAAAGCAGATATAGTATTGGTAACAGGATTTACGCGCAATCCGGCCAGACTAATTTCCTGCTGGTTGAGATCTTCGAGCGATTTGTAAGTGTTTCGATATGTAAAAAGCATATTGTTCTTTTTCGAATCGATAGTAATTGCCGGAGCGCGCTGATAATCGGCTAATTTCAAAATACTTTCAGGCGGAAGCTGATAACTCAGATTTTCCTGAGCCATGATGTCTGTGAGAGTTGTAAGCATAATTGTTGCTAAAAGTAAAGATTTTTTCATACCTGTTTTTGTCGCTGTTGATATGAATCATTTTTTTATTTAAACAGTTTTTAGATACTGCTTTTAAAGTAATGTTATATTATTGTTATTAATAAACAAATTAACGCGTATTTTGTTAAACTTTATAGAGAATACCCGATTTATATATTTATTTTTGTACAAAAATAATAAAATTATGTTGGCATGATATATTCTTATTTTTGTTGTCTATCGAGACTTCAGTTTTAGGGAAATATTTCAATCTTTTTGGCTAATTTTATAGTGGCAGATTATCTGTAATAAAGATGAAAAAGAATTTTTTAATAATTTTACTCGCTTTCCTTCAAGCTATTCCTTTAAATGCCCAGAAAGTTGGGCTGGTACTTAGTGGCGGGGGAGCCCACGGTATTATTCATGTTGGGGTAATTAAAGCATTGGAGGAAAATAATATCCCTATTGATTATGTTGCCGGAACTTCTATGGGAGCTATCGTGGGTTCGTTATACGCAATGGGCTATAGCCCCGATGAAATGATTGAACTGATTAAATCAGAAGATTTTAACCGGTGGTCGACAGGAGAATCTGATCCTAAATACACTTATTATTACCGAAATGCAGATCCCAAACCGATATTTGCCGATTTGAGCTTTAATTTGAAAAAGCTTGATTCACTGTCTTTTAACCCTACCTTTCTTCCAACCAATTTAGTCTCTCCGCATCAAATGAATTTTGCTTTTGTTGAACTTTTTAGTCAGGCAAATGCTGCGGCGAAGGGAGATTTTAATAAATTATTTGTTCCATTCAGGTGTGTTGCATCGGACGTTTACAACAAAAAAGCAGTCATTCTTAAACAAGGTAGTCTTGGAGATGCGGTACGTGCATCAATGACTTTTCCTCTTATGTATAAACCGATAATGATAGATAATCATTTACTTTTTGATGGAGGGATATTCAATAATTTTCCTGTTGACGTTATGAAAAAGGATTTTAATCCGGGATATATGATAGGAAGTGCCGTAGCTAAAAATCCTCCACGCCCGGAAGAAAATAATATTGTGAATCAGATTCAAAATATGGTTGTAAACAAGTCGGATTATTCAATACCGGAAGGTGAAGGTATCACTTTTAATTTTGATGCCTCAGCTTATCCAATGTTCGACTTTTCCAAAGTGGATGAATTGGTAAAGATAGGATACGAAGAAACGTTAAGGCATATTGATGAAATCAAAGAACAGGTTCATCGGAAAATTACTCTGGAAGAATTAAAACAGCGTAGAGACTCGTTTAAAAATCTGTTTCCGCAACTTCAATTTCGGAAGGTTTATATTTCCGGAGTTGATAGTTTGCAAAAAATATATGTGGAAAATGCCTTCCATAAAGGAAATGAAACTTTTACAAACGAAGATTTTAAAGAGGCTTATTTCAAATTAGTTTCAGATGCAAAAATTCTGGAAGTTTTACCACATGCCATTTACGACGACTCTACGGGTTTGTTTGATTTAAAGCTGAAAGTAAAAACAGAAAATCAGTTGAAATTAATGTTGGGTGGAAATATATCTTCTTCAACTTCTAATGAGGTTTATATTGGTTTGAGCTATCAGAATTTGCAGGAATTTGCCCAAACGGCTTATATTGACGGACAGTTTGGACGTATTTACAATGGAATGGGGCTTGGAACAAGAATCGATGTCCCGACTACGAAAGACTGGTATCTGCAAACAAATTTTGTACTTCATCGCTTCGATTATTTTCAAGGAAGAAGCTACTTTTATGATGATAACAGAACATCATTTTTTAATCAGTTGGAATTTTATGGTAAATTTTTAGTCGGATTTCCGTTGACTATGAAAGGACGAATGGAATTTGGAGTGGGATATGGAAATCTGACGGATAATTATCATCAAAAAACCGGAGATAATCTTTCTAGGAACAACTATAACCTGGGAAGTGTATTTTGGAAAACTCAGGTGTGTACTTTAAATGATTTAATGTATCCTACGAACGGTTATAATTATTTGGCCTCTCTGCAAATGGTAGGAGGGGCGTCCGCCTATTATCCGGCGAGTAATTCTTCGGATGAAATACAGAAATCAAAAGATTTGTGGGTACAGGCAAAAGCGAGTTACGATAAATACTTCTTTTTAAAAAAACAGATTATGCTTGGCGTTTATGCTGAGGCTGCATACACAAATCGTGATTTCGTCGAAAATTATTATGCCACGATTATTCAGGCACCGGCATTCCGGCCAACTCCTCACAGTAAAACTATTTTTAATCCGGAGTTCTGTGCTAATCAGTATTTAGCTGTTGGATTAAAACCGTTGTATATGATTACGAATCAATTACATTTCAGGACAGAACTATATTGGTTCATTCCCTATCAGCCCATTTATCAGACAAGTAGCTTGCAGGCTGCTTACCGGAATCCGCTTTATTCAACACGGTTTATGGGCGAATCTACATTAGTATTTAACTTTAAGTTTGCTTCTGCCGGTCTGTTTCTAAATCATTACAGTGGCGGTTCAAGTCAGTGGAATTTTGGTTTGAATATTGGTTTTTTGTTGTTTAATAAAAAGTTTTTGGAATAGCAGATTAATAACTGAAGCCGAGGCGTGTTAATCCATTCTGAATATCTGTGTTTTGCATGAAGAGATTCCAGAGTAGTCCGGTTCTGTAATTTTCAATCATTGCAATAATTGGTCCCTGATCAATTGCGAGATAAGATGATGCAAACCAATTCTGATTTAAATTAAAAGCATCGGTAAAACCATAATCTCCCCAAATTTTATCGCCTAACACGTAATAAAAGAAGTGCAATGCTTTCATGCTCTCGGTTGGAGTGTAAGGGAATGATGCTAGTGCTGCTGTTGGAGCAATTGTACCAACATCGTTGGTTGGAGATGAAGCAGTGTAACCATTGTAAGTATCGCTGGCTGTAAGCCCCCAGCAATCGCTGCTGAATCCGAAATTCTTTTTCGGATTAGCCACACAATAGCTATAGTTGATCTGGGCATGTGCCGTGTTTTGGATCATATACGCAGCATATTGATCGGAAAGATTGGTTGGGTTCAATCCCAGAAATGAATAGTGAGCAAAAAATAGAGGCCCGCCTTTATCAGAACCCAACGGAAGAGTTATATCGTAAAAAGATTTTCCGTTAATAATACCTCCGTTTTGAGCCCAGCCGTTTTCATAAACTGATTTGTCGATAGGGTAGGTTGGTGATGATGCGGCTAACACATATATAAGTAAAGCTTCGTTCCAACCGGTTACAGGCATGTTCATATCCCAGCTGTAATCCGGAGACCAATGCCAGTAAAGTTTTTCCTGTCCATTCTGTTGAAACCATGTCCACTCAACAGCTTCCCACATTTTTTGAATAGTATCGCACATGGCTTTTTCCGCTGTTGTGCCATTTTTAAAATATTGTTGTATTGTCAGCAAACCCTCAAACAGAAATGCAGTTTCCACCAGATCGGCTCCATCATCTTTTGTGCTGAAAGGAATTACAGCGCCTGATGTTCCATTCATCCAATGTGGAAATGCTTCGTGAAACCTGTCGGCTTTGGTGTTTAGAAAGCTTACAATGGTATCCAAACGTTCGAAACCCTGTTCACGAGTAATGAAACCCCGTTCGATGGCTACCGGAATGGACATGATTCCAAACCCGGAACCACCTGTGGTGACTGTTTCTCCTGAACCATAGCGTTCGCGGGCTAAGCCGGAAACAGGATGTCCGTAGTCCCAAAAGTATTTAAATGTTTGTTTTTGTACCAGAGTAAGCAGGCTGTCGTCAGAAATTTCCGGAAACTTGGCCGTAGAATCTAATTGGGTAATAAACGAATAAAGATAATCTTCGCTCAAATTTACTCCGAGTTGCTCGCCGCTTCCTATTGCTAATTTATAAGTTGTGTAGTTTTTTAATTGTTTGCTGATTTTAAAAATAATTTGTTTAGAGTTCTCAGGGTTGAAAAAAGCAAAAGAAGTATCTATCGAGTTTGTAACATAAAATTTATTCGGATCAAGTTTTGTTTGATCTACAGATGTTGAAAATTCAAGTTTTATAACAACAGAATCTACCGGAATATTGTAAATGGTTTTGCCGCTGGCCACGTAATTATCATTAATATATGCATAATCAATGTATGCTTCCGGTGCAACGGTTTCTACTTCTTGTTTGCAAGAGAATATACTTAATGCTAGTAATATGATAACTGTTGTTTTTTTCATGTTTGTTTCAATTTAAGAAAAAAATAGCTGCCGGGTGTGTAACCGGCAGCTTTTATGAAAAACTTAAGAAAACTATTCTGTAAGCTGAGTAACTTCAGCATCATACAGCTCTTTAACCTGACTTGCAGAAAGACCGGCATTGTAAATTCTTAATTCATCTAAATTTCCTCTGAAATAATCTTGCCAGCTTACAGCCGTGTAGACGGCATTGTTAACCCATGTTCCTACGACCATATAGTCTGCTCCGGTAAACGTAAGCTCGCCAGCTCCATTTGAATCATGAGTTCTTTCACTGTATACTACACCATTAATATACATATTGAATATAGAAGTTGTTGAATTATATGTAAGTGTAATATATTGCCATTTATTTGCCAAAAATTTAGAGAAAAAATTTTCTACACCCCAGTTGGTGTCAGAATTAGCATTGAAAGTACATTTATAGAAACAACTGTCAGTACTGGTTTCTTGGTTATCTCTTTCTTGGAACCAGTTTAGGTTACCCCAGTTAGTATCGCCGTCAGATCTGTCAATCTGAAGAATTCCTTGTGCAGGAGCACTTTTCCCATTAATCGCTGAACTTTTAACCCATGCTGATACAGTAAATCCATCTGTCATTGTAGCAAGTTTACTTGTACTTGATAGAGAATATTTAAGATAAGCAAGAGTGTCTCCCTGATAACATTGATTACGACGCCCGGTAACGTATGTTACATAGGAATTTGATGAAGGAGTAAGACTTGAAATTTGGTCTACGCCGTTACCATCGAATGGGAAATAAGCTACTAAGCTATCTGTAGCAATAGTACTAGGATCGATTTTCCCTGCATTGGGATCATCTCCATTATCTTTACAGGATGTAACCCCTATAAAAAGCATTGCAAAAACGGCTAATAAGCCATAAAAATTTGTTTTTTTCATGATAAATAGAATTTTAGAATTAGACATTTGTTGTTAATTTATTAATAATTCGGATTTTGATTCAAACTTGTATTTAATTGTAATTGGGTTGCAGGTATGGGGAAAACATTGTTTTTGCCTTCTACATAACCAAGTGACGAAAGAACACTTGATGCTTGCCCGGTACGTACCAGATCGAAAAAGCGGTCTTCTTCCAATGCCAGTTCGGCACGACGTTCGTCCCAAATATCCTGAAGTGATAAACTTTCCAGATCGTCGAGACTAACGCGTTCGCGTACTTTGTTTATTGCGCTCAGGGCTGTAAATCCGCTTGTGTTACCCAATGTGGAACCGTTCTGTTTTGCTTCGGCAAACATGAGTAGAATATCGGAATAACGAAGAATTCGAATATTGTAGTCAAATCCGTAACCATTGTAGTTCCAGTTATTGTATTCCGACGGAGTGTAAACTTTTCCGTTATATACAGGGTTTGTACAGGCGGTTTTTATACTGTCACCTTCCGGGGTCATAGTTCCACGGTAGAGAAATGTAGCCAGAGCACGAACAGAATCGTTTCTTGTTGTAAAGAAATTGATCAGGGAATTACTTGGAGTGCAAAATCCCCAACCCTGCATGTTTGAAGGACTGTTTCCACGTGGACCTTGTACATAAGCATATTCTGTATAAGTATCTTCACCACTTGAATTTCCAAAAGTAGAGCTTTGTATTTCGAAAAGGGATTCTTTACTGTTCTCTTCATCTATAGAAAATACTGAACGAAAGTCCGATAACAAATCGAATTTGCCGGAGGCCATTATTTTATCAGTAAGAACAGCTACTGAATCCCAGTTGGCTGCACTGTTTTCTAAGGCCGCATGATACATGTGTACTTTAGCTTTAATGCCCATTGCAGAATAATTTGTTAATCGGCCAGCCCAACTCTTGGCGTATGAACTTGGAAGTAATGGAATAGCTTCCTGCAAATCTTTTTCAATAAAGGCATATAACTCAGATTTTGTTGCCTGAGGTTTTGATGAAAGATCGTCCGATGTCATGATGGTATCGATGATAGGAACGCTTCCGAATAAACGTGTCAGGTTGAAATAAGCGTAGGCGCGAATAACTTTAGCCTCAGCTGCACACTGACGGGTATATTCTTTATTGTCTTCCGTTCCCATCTGTTCTTCGAAAAGAGGCATCTGGTAAATAGCATTGTTAGCCGCACTTACAATGTTGTAATAACCTGTCCATAAACTGGCTATCAGACTATTGGACGCATCGTAAGTAAACTGGTCAAATTGCTTCGTTTCAGGATTGTCGGACGCTGTACTTCCTTTGTCAGCGTCATCCGATGTGATTTCGAACGCGCCTATATAGGAAAATTCATGACCATTTTCGCGTAAGCTTGCGTATGCCGCACTTACCGGTTTAAATATATTTTCTGTTTTTGTATAATCCAACCCTGTCGATGGAACTGTGCCTTCCGGACGTATGTCCAGAAAATCGCTACATGCTGTAAACAACAAGGCACTTATTATTGGTATGATTATTTTATTTTTCATATTTGTATTTTATTTAGAAATTAACTTTTAGTCCACAGGTGTAAATAGCTTGCATTGGGTACGTAGATGTATCGATACCCATCTCAGTCGGGTTGCTTCCACTTACCTCCGGGGTAAATCCTTTATACGTAAAATATGTAAAAGGCCGTTGTGCCGAAAGATATACCCGTAGATTTTTTATTCCCTTTATTTTATCCCAATTGTAGCCAATCTGAATGTTTTGTATCCTGATGTACGATCCATCTTCTACAAAGAAATCATTGGCTTGTTGAATGAACGAGGAATTGTAGGCTTCTGCCGATGGATAAGTACTTGATTTGTTGTCGGTAGTCCATCGGTTATTATAAAAATCGAGGTCGTAATTTCCATCCGTAAATACATCCCGATTCATACGTTTTGCATTCAATATTTTATTCCCGAATTGTCCCTGGAAAGTAACACTGGCATCGATGTTTTTATAATTCATTCCTAAGTCGATACCACCCATTAGCCATGGAATCGGGCTTCCAAGGTAAACCTTATCATTTTCATCAATAACATTGTCTCCATTTTGGTCGCGGTATTTGAAATAGCCGGCATCCATGATAGACTGGCTTACAGTGGAGCGTAAAGCTTCTGATTCACTTGCGTAAACACCATCAATTTCATATCCGTAGAATGACCCGATAGCATGACCGACAGCAGTACGGGTAGTGTAATTTCCACGAACCTCACCTCCCGGAATATATTCGCGTTCGCCATTCAGACTAAGTACTTTGTTGGCAATGGTTGTCGCATTGAACCCAATTGTGTATTTTAAGTCTTTAGTTATTTTATCTCCATAATTTAAACTAAACTCAATTCCCTGATTTTGTACCGTTCCGTAATTACCAAGCAAACTCGCAGTTCCACCTCCGGCAGATACCGGTGCGTAGAAAACTACATTGCTGGTAATACGGTTATAGTAGTCTAATTCTCCTCTTAGCTTTTCATTGCTGAAAGTAAAATCGAAGCCCGCATTGAACTCTTTTACGACTTCCCATTTTAAATAATTATTATAAACAGTTTGTGCACCTACTCCATCAACCAAGGCATCGCCGAATACACCGGAGCTTGCTGCGCCGGTAGAGCCAAGAATTTCTTCTGAATTTGCAGGTACATTGTCATTTCCCAGCATACCCCAACTGGTTCTAAATTTGAGATAACTGAATGTGTTTTGTTGTTTCATGAAGTTTTCATTAGTCATTACCCAACCTAACCCTAATGAAGGAAAGTACCCCCATCTATCCTGATATTTAGAACTCCAGTCGGCTCTGAAAGTAAAAGTTGCTAAATACTTATCAGAATAATTGTATGTCCCTCTTGTAAAATATGACATGCCATTATATCCGTATACATCATCATTGTCAGCTATTTTAATTCCAGTTGACGATCCTTTGCTTAAATACAAAGATTGTTCGTCATAGTCAGTTACGTTAAGGGCAGTTCCTGTCATATTGTATTTTCGTTCCAGCCGGGTGGATTGTCCAAGCATAACAGTATATGAATTGGCTCCTTTTCTATCATTGAATGTAAGTAAGTTATCAATAATGTGTTTGTAGCTAACCCCAAATGTTTTGCTAAGAACTGAATGTGAAAGACCTTGAGAACCTCCTACATAAAACTCAGGAGAATAATCGCGCGAAAGCCATTCGTTGAAATCCAGATTATATGAAGTTCTGAATTTTAGTTTGTTTTTAATTAAATCAGCTTCAGCATATACCGATAAAATGTTTTTTATTCCTTTTTCTTTGTTATTATTATAATAGGCTATGGCAACAGGATTTCCATAAGAGTTTCCATAGCCGTAATTCTGTACTGCTCCAAAATCAACGGGATAAGCGTCTGTGTTTGAACTGTCATATACAGGATAAACCGGAGGATTTACAAATGCCTGAAAGAAAGCGGTGTTGTCTGCCGAGTATTTTGTGTAGTTTGAAAACACATTGTTGAATCCAATAGAAAGCCAATTGTTTACTTTTTGGTCAATTCTACCTCTGAAGTTCAGACGACTATAATCATTATTCCCGATCATAATACCTTCCTGATAGAAGTAGTTTGCTCCGAATGCATAGCTCGTTTTTTCTGATGCTCCGGAAATATCCAAACTATGACTGTGTGTTAATGCGTTACGAAGAAGTTCGCTATACCAGTCGGTGCTTGCAGGATAGTTGCTTGCAGATAAAGTAGTATATCCGGATGTGTTTGCATTTGCCTCGTTCATTAACTCGACGTATTGTGCGGTGTTGGTGAGTTTCATAACGTTTGTAGGAACCTGATAGCCAACGTAGCCCTCGTAGCTAATGTTTGTTTGATCGAGTTTCCCTTTTTTAGTTGTAATTAATACAACCCCGTTTGCTGCACGAACACCATAAATAGCGGCAGCAGAAGCATCTTTCAAAACTGTAAGATCTTCAATATCGCTGCTACTCAAAAAATCGATATTGTCAACAAATACACCGTCCACCACATAAAGCGGATTGCCGTAATCTCCAATGGAACCTACTCCACGTATTTTTACAGACGGGCTTGAACCCGGAGCACCACTATTGATAATCTGAACCCCGGACATTTTTCCTTGAAGTGCAGACATCGGATTCGAAGTAATTTGTTTGTTCAAGTCACTTCCTTTTACGGTGGCAATAGGAGCTGTCATGTCTTTGGCTTTTTGAGTGCCGTAACCTACTACTATCACTTCTTCGAGATTCTCGGAGTCTTGTTCAAGCGAAACCTTGAAAGAATTGTCACTTTTGGATATGACCATCTCCTTTGTAGTATAGCCAACATAAGAGATAACTAACGTCGCTCCTTTGGAAACGGAAATGCTAAATTGTCCATCTATATTGGTTATGGTACCGTTGTTTGTTCCTTTTTCGAGAACGGTGGCTCCTATCAGAGCTTCGCCATTACTTTTGTCGGTTATTACGCCCTGTATTTTCAACTGTTGTGCCGTGGTAAAACCGGCAAAAGCAATTGAGACAAGAAGTAATAAAAGAATTCGTAGTTTTTTCATATTGTATCTCATTTAATTATCGGTTGATTTTAGTTGTCTGTTTTAAATCCGAGTTTTTCAAGCCCGGTATGTATTTCGGGATTACTCATAAAAAGCTTCCATATTAATCCGCTTCTGTAATTTTCAATCATGACGGCTATTGGCCCTTGATCAATGGCAAGATAACTTCGGACTACCTGCCGTCCTTCTGTCAGTTCTGGATTGTAAGCGTCGTAAAAGCCATATTTTCCAAAAGTTTCAGCACCTTTTTTTAAATAGAGGTGTCGTAAAACCTGAAGAGATTCCTTTGGAGTATACACTATGGACGAAAGAGCTGCCGTAGGTGATACTGTTCCGTTTTCGTCAGGAGTTCCCGGATGGTGCGAAGTGTAGCCAACCAGAGGATCGTCCGAAGATGTGAATCCCCACAGATCGGCACCATAATCTTTATGTTTTTCCGGATTGTCTATCGCATAAGCTCTGTGGATTAAAACATGAGCTTTATTTCGTTCAAAATAATCAGTGTAGCCATCGGTCAGTCCGTTCGGATTTAATCCGAGGAACGAATAATGGGTGAAGAATAACGGACCGCCATATTCCATTCCTAAATCCAATTTGATTCCGTAATAAGTTTTGCCGTTGTAATAATAAGGTGATTTTTTATAACAACTTTCATAGACCTTTTTACTTATGGGATAAGTAGGAGAAGAGGCTGCCAAAACGTATGTTATCATTGTTTCGTCGAATCCTTTGATGCGATGATTCATTTTCCAACCGTAATCTTTCGACCAGTGCCAGTAAAGCGAATCAGTTCCCTGAGTATACCAGTTCCATTCTACGGATTCCCAAAGTTGGGTAATACGATTGGATAAAAGCATTTCTTCTGGTTTGCCATTGAAAAAATACTGGCGGGCAGTCAATAAACCTTGTGTCAGAAAAGCTGTTTCAACTAAATCTCCACCATTATCATATTTCGAAAAACTAAATGACTTTCCACTGTCGGCATTGTACCAATGTGACCATGCGCCATGGAAACGTTCGGCTTTTTCAAGAAATCCTACAATTTTCGAAATGGTTGCAAATGCTTGTTCGTGTGAAAAATAATTACGTTCGGCACCTGCCACTAAAGCCATGATTCCAAAGCCTGTTCCTCCGGTTGTTACAATATTGCCGTTTACATCGTTACTGCGCTCGCGGGCCATTCCGGTTACAGGGTCCGCAAAATTATAGAAATACCGGGTGGTATACCGTTGCGTCATATCCAATAAGGCTTCGTCGGTGCTTTCCGGAATTTTTACCGAAACTTCAAATAGTTTCGCATCTTTGTTTTTAAGTTCAAAGCCTTTAGGTACAACTCTGTAGGTAACCGTTCTGCCTTGATTACCATCCCCGATAAAATCTAAATAAACCGATTTTTCAGATTCGGTACATTTTTCAAACTTTCGGTTGCCTTCGGTCAGTCGGTATATTTCGTAATCAAAACCCTGTGTGTTTGCCCAGGTTATTTCTACATGGGCAGGATAAGCAGTTGCTATTAATGATTTTGGAGCCACCTTATCAGCCGGTTCTGCGGCAAAGACAAAAGTCGACAATAAGAGTACTAAATATGTCAGGATTTCTGATTTCATGATCAGTTTCATTGTGTTTTTTATGATTAATTTGCTCTCGGATATATCTGTAAAAAATAATCTGGTATCCGGGTTTCTTATTCAAGTTTAAAACTTGTTTCCTTTACATCCGCGGAACTTGTGCCGATAAATAATTTGTAGTCTCCGGGTTCAGTTCCATAACTCATGTCAAGTTGGTGAAATGCCAGCATATCCGGTGTTATCGTAAATATCACCGGTTTGCTCTCTCCGGCTTTCAACTTTATTTTTTCAAATCCTTTCAACTCTTTTACAGGTCGCGTTATACTACCTACCAAATCACGAACATAGCATTCCACAACTTCGTCTCCATCTCTCGATCCGGTGTTTTTGACAGTCACGGTTGCTTCAATTTTACCGTTTTCTTTCAATGTGTTCGATGAAAGCGTTATGTCGGAGTATTCAAACGTTGTGTAACTCAGACCGTAACCAAACGGATAAAGCGGCGTATTCGGGCAATCAATGTATTTTGATTTGTATTTGTCGTTGGGCAAATAAATCGGCCGTCCGGTATTTTTTTCGTAGTAAAAAATCGGAACCTGACCTACATTTCTCGGGAAAGTCATGGTGAGTTTTCCTGATGGATTATATTCTCCGAACAAAACCTGTGTTACTGCTTTGCCTCCCATTGTTCCTGGAAACCATGCTTCCAGAATGGCATCCGCCGTTTGATCTTCACGGGTGAGATCCAAAGGACGTCCGTTCATCAAAACAACTACAACCGGTTTACCAAGAGCTCTCAATTTTTCGAGTAGTTCGGTCTGAACGCCAGGAACCTGAATATTTGTCCGGCTGGCAGCTTCGCCACTCCAGTCGCAGCTTTCACCTATTACCATAATAATTTTCTGAGCTTTTCGTGCAGTTGCAATGGCTGCGGCAAAACCGCTTCTGTCATCTCCCATCATTTTACAACCTTCGGAATAGAGCACGTTGTTCTCTCCGTTATATGTTTTGATTTCGTCCAAAATTGATTTCATGAAATCCCAATCACCGGCTGCTTTCCATGAACCGAGCAAATCGCGTTTTGAGTTGGCCAGTTCGCCAATAACAGCTATTTTTTCTCCTTTTTCGAGCGGAAGCGTATTATTGGCGTTCTTTAGCAATACCATCGATTTTTTAGCAACATCCAAGGCTGCCTGTAAATGTTCCGGTGCATAAACAAGGCGTTTTTCGCGTTCGGCATTACAATATTTATAAGGATCGTCGAAAAGCCCGAGCATAAATTTTACTTTCAGAATTCTTCTGACAGCTTCATCGATCAATTTTTCGTCAACTTGCCCTGACTCAACCTGTTTCTTCAAATATTTGAAATAAACTTCTCCCTGCATATCCATGTCAACCCCGGCTTTTACAGCTAAAAGTCCGGCTTCGGCTTCATTGGCAGCTACTCCGTGATTAACTAATTCGTTAATGGCCGTATAATCTGTCACCACAAAACCTTTAAATCCGAGTTGATTCCGAAGCAAATCGGTCATTAAATACTTATTGGCCGTTGCCGGAACTCCGTCTAATTCGTTGAATGAAGTCATAACGCTCATGGCTCCGGCATCGATAGCGGATTTATAAGGCGGAAGATAAGCGTCTAAAAAAACACGTTTCGACATGTCTACAGTATTGTAATCACGGCCTGCAATCGGAGCACCATAAGCTGCAAAGTGTTTTACACAGGCAAGAATAGTAAGTGAGTCTGACAGGTCGTTGTTGTCTCCTTGGAAACCATGAACGCGTGCTGCGGCAATTTTTGAACCCAGATACGGATCTTCGCCGGCTCCCTCGGAAACGCGTCCCCAACGTGGTTCAACCGAAATATCGCACATGGGTGCAAATGTCCAGTTCAGGCCAGAAGCAGCAGCTTCAACAGCCGATACCCGGGCCGACTTTTCGATGGCTTCGAGATCCCACGAGGCCGATTCTCCCAATGAAATAGGGAAAATCGTTTTATGCCCGTGGATAACATCATAACCAAACAACAACGGTATACCTAATCTTGATTCTTCTACTGCAATTTTTTGAAGTTTTCGTACGTATGCAGTAGTATGTGCGTTGAATATATTACCACAATTTCCTTTTCTTATATCGTCAATGTAGTTACTTTTCAGTGTTGGGCCTGTTACATCCCAGTCACTGGTATAAATTACCATCTGACCAATTTTTTCATCCAAAGTCATCAAGTTTAAAACCGAATCAACTTTGGAGTCTATTTTATCTGGACCTGCATCTGTATTGTGAGATTTACAGGCAGAAAAGAAAAATAACAGAGAAATAACGGGAAGAAATATAATCTTTTTCATACATGTGACTTTTTCGTCGTGAATTAACTACGCAAATATAGGGGCCTGATTTTCGGAATTATTCGTTTTTTACCCCAATAAGAACACTACATAAAAAAAGAAACCTTTGTTATCCCCTATATAGTCCCTATTCTCTAAAAATTATAAATATTATATTGTTGAAATATAGATCAATAAATAATTTTATGATTTTGGAAAATATTTTCAAAAAGCTTATCAAACGAATAAAATTATAGTTAAAACAGGGGCGGGTTACTATAGTTGATTTCAAAACAGACTTAATTTTTAGCTTTTCTCCCAATAAAAAACGGAAATTACAGTCTGATCTCTCTGCAATTCCCGTTTTCAAAATTTTATTTTAGGCGTTTTCTATTTGAATTCTATCATAAATTCTGTGAGGCTTTTGGTTGATTCCAGTCCGATTTTTTTCCTGATCCGGTAGCGTCCCACTTCAACGCCTTTTAATGAAATGTTCATTAGATGAGCAATGTCTTTACTCGAAAGATTTAGTCGGAGATAGGCGCAGAACCTCAGATCATTCGATGTCAATTCCGGATATTTCGTATGCAGATTCCGGAAGAAGTTTTCGTGAATCCGATCAAAATTTGTTCTGAAAATTAACCAGTCATCTTCCGAAGTCAGGTTCTCATCCAGAATTTTAATCAGTTTATCATAATACTTATTGGGATATTGTGATCCCAGAATATTTTTCTGAGCTATAACTTCTTCTTTTATTTTAACTAATATTTCATTCTTTTTGATGATAGTCATGGTCGATTCCGCCATTTCCTTGCTTTTGCGGGCAAGTTCCGATTCTAATTTTTCTTTTTCCAATGCAAGAATTTGTTGTTCCCGTTTTTCAATTTCCTTTCGTCTGATTTCTTCTTGTTCCTGGTGTATTTTTTCTTTTTTTACATGGAATAAATATTTAATATACAGATAAATACCAAACAATATCAATATAGACAATATAAGATATATGACTTTTGCCGTCAGGCTGAGGTAAAAAGGAGGAAGAACTTCAAAATGATAAGATAATTCCGAAACTTTTTGTCCGCTTTGTGTTACTACCTGAACTTTTAAAGTGTAACTGCCGGGTTGAAGATAATTATACTCTTTGTGCGAAATACCGGTCGGTTCGCCCCATACTTTGTCCAATCCCTCAAGTTTGTATCTGAAACCTATGCTATTAAGATTTTCATACTGAGGATAATATACGTAAAATATAATATTATTGTGACTGAACGGAGTTGATGGTATGTCTTTAGGATTGGTTGTCAGAAACTGTATGTTTTTTGATTCAGCATCTAATGTCTCAACTTTTTTCAGTTTGATATTATATGTTTTCTTATATTTATTTTCCGCATTCAGGTTGTAAATAGCCAGACCATTTTCGAGAGTAAAAATACATTCATCCTGATTTACCGGGATAATATTTTGGTAATCGTCGACTGTCTGATTCATAAACAGACCATATTGAACGATGTCTAAAATTTTTGTGTTGTCAGGTGCCACTTTTGCTAAAGCTGCCTCACCGGAACGAATAAACCAGTAAAGGTTATTTTTAAAGTGGCAAACCCTGTAGGCATGCGAAAAATACCCAAGTTGGGAATTCAGTTCTGTGTATGGAATAATCTTTTTACGAATGTCGTCGAAAGTATAAAATGCTGTGTGATCGGTAAATACTACGCGATTGTTGATGGAAAATACATTTATATTGTATTCGTTTTTCTGATCCAATGATTTATAAAGTGTCATTTGATCCACTTTTTTCAAATCAGGAGTAAGCCTGATAGCATAAAGTCCCTGATGAAGATGGCTTGCCCAGATTGTCCCGGTATAATCAATTTCGAGGTAACGAATAGGATTTACAAAACCCTCAACAGAATTGCTGAATTGCCATTTACCATTTACTTTTTTATAAATGCACAAATCGGTATAAGTTCCCTGTACCAAAACTTCTTTGCCATGAATTACTCCTTTTTTTATGCAGATTCCTCCTTTTACCGGAGAAATCCGGTTGATCTGATTTGTACCTAATTCAAAAGTTTCTTCATTATTTCCACAAAGTATCTGATCATCAAAATTATTAATAGTCCAAACCTGACCTTTTATTGCCGGTTCGAGTCTTATGTTGGAAATATTCTGATTATTTGTGCTTAAATCTGCACGATACAAGCCCTGATTAGTGCCTATATAAACCTGATTATTCCGGTTTGTAACACTGTAAATTGCACCTATGGAAGGATTAAAGGCACTCAGATAACGAATTTTACTGTTGAGTTGCACCAGCGCAATCCCTTTGTCGAGTGTCAGCCATAAATTGTTGTTTGAGTCGCAGTACATCCCGAGAATAGTGTTGTTTTGCAGAACATTCGAAGTGTTCAGATGCCAAAGTTTTCGCCCGTTTCTGTCGATAGACAACACGCCGTTCAGAATGGTTCCAATAATAATGTTTCCTTCTTTGGACACAATGGCTTTATTTACTTCGCCGCGCTTAATTTCAGTGTCTGCATTCGTTGTAAAAGGCTGTAATGTCTTACCATCATAAAAAAATAAACCTGCCGATTTGGTTACTATGACGGATTTAGTTTTATTATATGGTAAAATGGCAATCAACGGATTTTTCAGGTCAACTGCTTCAACCGGTTTGAAAGTCTGCATTTTACGGTCGAGATAACTGAATCCGAGTTGACTGGTGTGAGAATAAATTTTATTCCGGAAGATATTGAAAAACAAAAAAGTAAACGGACATCGATATCCTGTAACTTCTCCTTGTTGGTTAAAAGTAAAATACGATGTAAATGATTGGAAAATAATTTCTCCGTTGAAATTCAGGATGTTCCAAATTTCATCGTTACGCATGTCATAGCTTTTTAGCTTATCAGATAAGGAAGTGTATTGTAGCTGTCCTTTTTCATTTTTTGTGTAGTAGCCAAATTCTTCGAAAGAACCGACATAGATTCGATCATTTTTATCTACATAAATCGAACGTACAATTTTATTTTGCGGCATTTTGATTATCGTCCATTCTGAACCGTCGAAACTTAGTAATCCAAGGTTATTCCCGAAGTACATAATGCCGTCCGATGTTTGGCCAACCGACCAGTTTTGATTCGCAGCCGCATAATCGTTTTTTGTAAATTGCTTTACTACAGGAGTAAATTCCTGAGCAAAAATATTAATAGCAGAAAGAAACGAAAGTGTGATTATCAGGTAGTATCTCATGTTTTTTAGTAGTTATCCCAATAAATTTATTACAAATAAATGAAAGTTATTGTAAATTTCAAAATTATTAAATCGTGATTTCCATGGATTTTTCTATTTCCCCGAAAACCACTACTTTTACACGCATTTTATATATCAACAATTAAAAATATCTCTAAAGAAAATGGGAAAAGTTTTGATTATCGGTGCCGGAGGAGTTGGAACCGTTGTAGTCCACAAAGTGGCTCAGAATCCGGATGTTTTTACTGAAATCATGTTGGCCAGTCGTACCAAATCAAAATGCGATGCTATTGCTTCGGACGTAAAAAAACGTTACGGTGTTGATGTGAAGACTGCTCAGGTTGATGCTGATGTTGTGCCTGAACTGGTAGCACTTTTCAATGAATATAAACCCGAATTGGTGATTAATGTGGCTCTTCCTTATCAGGATCTGACTATCATGGATGCCTGCCTCGAAGCGGGAGTAAACTATCTGGATACCGCTAATTATGAACCAAAAGATGAAGCGCACTTCGAATACAGCTGGCAGTGGGCTTATAAGGAAAAATTTGAAAAAGCGGGATTGACTGCTATTTTGGGTTGCGGATTTGATCCGGGAGTAACAAGCATATTTACGGCTTATGCTGCCAAGCATTATTTTGATGAAATTCAGTATTTGGATATTGTAGATTGTAACGCAGGAGATCATCACAAGGCTTTTGCCACTAATTTTAATCCTGAAATTAATATCCGTGAAGTAACTCAGAAAGGGAAATACTGGGAAAACGGCCAATGGGTTGAAACCGAACCGCACGAAATTCATAAAGCATTGAATTATCCGGAAATTGGCCCGAAAGAATCTTATGTGATTTATCATGAAGAACTTGAATCGTTGGTGAAAAACCTCCCGACGATTAAACGTGCCCGTTTCTGGATGACTTTCGGTCAGGAATACCTTACTCATCTGCGTGTGATTCAGAATATTGGTATGGCACGCATCGATGAAGTGGAATACAACGGTGTAAAAATCGTTCCGATACAATTTTTGAAAGCTGTATTACCCAACCCGGGCGATTTGGGTGAAAACTATACTGGCTGGACTTCTATTGGTTGCCGTATCAAAGGTCTTAAAGGCGGCAAGGAACAGACTTACTACATTTATAATAATTGTAGTCATGAAGCCGCCTATAAAGAAACCGGAACTCAGGGGGTTAGTTATACAACCGGGGTCCCTGCTATGATTGGAGCTATGATGTTTATGAAAGGTCTCTGGAAAAAAGCGGGAGTTTACAATGTGGAAGAATTCAATCCTGATCCGTTCATGGAACAACTGAATATTCATGGGTTACCGTGGGTAGAGTTGAAAAATGTAGATTTGGAACTTTGATAATATTTGATTAAAACGGAATAAATCTTCAATAAACCTGTCATTACCACGGGTTATACGATTATAAAATTTTATAATAAACTTGTATAACCCGTGAGTAAAAAGATATTTTGGGAAAATCAAAATTTATTTGTCAATCAGAGGTTTGTTTTTATGTTAAATGTGTTTTTTTCAATATATTCAGGCTTATTTCCAGAAATACATTTAACGTTTTTGAATAAGGCTCCATTCACATGGCTAAGTTGAATGACAGAGTTTTCAGGTAAAACAATATTTTCAAACAGGAGGTTTTTTGTATAGTGCTTTTTATCAGAAAAACCTTCTATAATAATTACAGGTTTCTCTTGTTTGTTTTCAATATTAATGTCTGAAAATTCAAAGTTTTTAAATAAGGGTGTTTCCGGAGCAGAAATGCCATCGTTGTTATAATTTACTGAAGTAAAAACTCGAATACAGGGAAGAATACAATCTTTTACCCGGATATTCTCCACGACTCCGCCTCTTTCTTTGGTAGCTTTAATTTGTAACCCATGCATAAGATTTTTAGCTACACAGTCTCTAATCTCAATATTTTTTATTCCACCAGACATTTCGCTTCCAATAGAAATCCCGTGACCTTTGATAAAGAGACAATTGAAAATGTGAATATTTTCTGACGGTCTTCCGATATAATAGCCCTCTGGGTTTTTCCCTGATTTGATAGCAATACAATCATCATTTGTATTAAATATGCAATTGAGAATATAACTGTCTGTCGATGAATCGGGATCGATTCCATCTCCGTTTCTAACTATGCTATTGATAGTTAGTCCTTCTAATATTATGTTTTTACTGTAGATATAATGAATTGTCCAGCATGGAGAGTCCTCGATAGTGAGTCCCTGAATAAATACATTGGAGCAATTCATCAGGCAAATTAGGCGTCCCCGGCCTCTCATTCCTTTTGACGCAATCATATCTCCGCTTAGAGCCATTCCACCTCCAATAATTTTCCCTTCTCCTCTGATTATAACATTGCTGACCGTGCATTCACCATTTTTATCCATCTTTCCTGCATTGATCAAGCTTGCATAAGTTTTTGTTTCCCAGCCTTCAAATCTGTTGTATACTATAGGTTTATAATCATTAGCAAAGATGCTGCCTTTTAATACACCGTTTTTTTCAATATATAATGTCATATTGCTTTTTAAAAAGAGTGCTCCAGACAGAAAAACACCTTCAGGAATATATACCGATGAACCTTCAGGGCAATTATCGATTGCTTTTTGAATTTTTTCTGTATTTAGAGTAACTCCATCTCCTATGGCTCCGTAATCTAGAACGTTAATTATTTTTCCTTCCGATTTTGTTTTTGCTGCTACTGATACAGACGGTTGTGATACCTCGCCTGTTTTATGTTTTGATTTTATATAGAAAGTATAAATTTTATCCGGGATTAAATCATTTACTGTAAAGTTAGTTTTATAAGAGAAACCGAGAAATTCGTTGTTTTTATAAATTTCATATCCCTTTATATCAGCATCGTCTATGGGTTTATCCCAAATGAGCAGGGCGGAATTTGGTGTTACAGAGGCCGGATGGATCATTAAATTCAGAGGTTGATCATTACCGGCACTCAAATATACGACTCCTCTGAATCCATTATCATCCAAACTATATTCACTCACTTGATCAATTATCGCCTCTATATGCGCTGTGTTGTCGGCGGTGCTATCTTCAAGCGGAGATATTGATCGTGTTCTGTCCGGAATATCCTGTCCGTTTTTATAACCTGCATTGCTAAAATCCGGAATTATAAATCCTTTAGAATCTTTATTGTAAGTAAGATCTCCCTGCTCGGAAATATTGACTAATGCCGATTGCCATTGAGCATGGACATGGAACAAAATAATAAATGACAGACTTAATATATAAATTCTTTTCATTGTTAAACAAACTTTGAATTGTAATACTTAACAAGAAATCTTAACGCGAAAATTGTTCCCAAATCTCTGTTTATAATTGTTGTAACTCCATGTTTTACCTGAATGGATGTTTCAATAACAGCTCCTTTCAAATTAGGGTCGGGATGACTCTGACTGAAACAGGCATTCATTAGCCATGATAAAGAACTGTCAACATTCGTTGTAAATTCTGTCATTCCGTAATTTATAAGGCGTATCCAAATCAGACCGGCAAATGCAGATTCAGAGCTGCAAATCGTGCTTTTGTCTATGTATCCATTTAATTTAGCATAATAAAACATAGCTCCATCGGGTTGCTGATATTTGCTGTAGAACCGGGCTGTTTTCATGGCGGAATTAAGGTATCTGAGGTCACCTGTCATATCGTAGGCTTCGAGCAGGGATTCTGCATTCCATAAATTATATCTGGGATGAAATACCCCTTTGCTAATATCATTAGGTTTAAAATTCATCCATAAACCTTCTGGTGTCTGGAATGAGATCAATGAGTCGCAGAGAGTAAGAAAGGCTGTTCTGAATAAAGTGTCTTTTGAAAATAAAAAAGCATCTTTAAATAAATAACCTTCTGTATTAGGCCTCGAAAGGTAGTATAATTTCTTGTTAAAATCAGTGGCCGATTTGATTACTTGTCCTGTTCTAAAGTCAACATTATCGTAACATAACCCCGATTTTGCATCATACATATTATTAAGCATCCAGCGAGCTGCATTGGTTGCAATCCGGGCATATTCCGGATTCTGTGTTACTTGCGATAAATGATACAAGCCAGGAGTTCCGTCTGATATTGTAGCAAATACAATCAGGTTGTTGTCTATATGATTTCCATGGATTCCCTTTATCATCCCTTTTAATGGTGGCCGATCTTTAATTTCAAGACTTGTCCACCACTTTCCACATTCGATTGCTTTTTTTAAATACTTTGTATCTTTTGTTAATTCGTAAACATCGAGCAATGCATTGATCAGTTGTCCGGTATGCCATGGAGTTTCATAAGAACTCCATTTTCCCGTGATGATATTATAATCACATCGGGATTTTCCTTCTTCATCAATTAGTGTATTACAAGCATAATCAGCATATAACCGAATTGTATTTAATATATCCGTCTGCGTAATATCCCGGTAACTTTCTTGAGCAGAAGGTGCTAACGGAAGCATAAAAAGCAGTATAAGTAAATAAAAACGGCTATGACGGGTGATATATATTTTTTTATGTGTCATACAGGGGGATTTTACATAAAAAATTTTTTTCTGCATACCATGTCCGAACTTTGAAAAGAAATAATATAGATTTGATTGGAATTTAGTTTTATGTTGAAATTATTGTTTGGAGTAACATAAGTAGATCTGATTGTTTGTCCGGTAATTGTATAAATAGAGAATACCCCTGCTTTATCCGGAGAAAAGATAATTTCATTATTTAATTTTACAATATTTAGTTCACTGTCGGAGTTTTCGACAGGTTGATTGATTCCTGTATGAACAGAACCTGTTAAACGATATGCTAATTGAGCCTCATACAGTGAAGCCGGATATAAACCCGGAGTGTTTTGTCCCTCTATATATCCTGTGCCATAACTGTCAGAATCATGTTTTTTTATATCTTTAGCGATGCAGCCAATGGCATAATTTTGTCCTGTAGGGACTTTATCTAAATAAATGCCTCCTTCCTGAACATCACAATTCCAAAATACGCTGTTGGTACCTCCGTAACCATGTCCGCTTCCTTCATTTTTTCTTAGATACATTCCCAATTTATATCTGTTATAGACTTTTAAACCTGAGGCCGTCCGTTCTTTCCACCCGTCAAATAAAATTCCTTGTGACCAAAGTCTGTGTCCTTCCGCAATTCCGTCTTTCCCATCATCTGTAGAAGCCATATTAAGCACAACAATACCACTTGCACTAGCTCCTCCGTTAGCAATATAGTGATGTCTTCCCTTACTCGTTTTACAGTTTTTATATAAAATCAGTTGCGAGCGCTGATAACTTTCAAAATTGTAGTGATTTGCTCCTGTTCTGTATCCCGATGGATTCATAGATTGGCAATCCTCAATAGTACTACGGGTTACTGCAAATGTTTTTATTCCGGCGTGGATAAAGCCCGTAAGATATAAATTTTTAGCCCAACTGTTTTCCAAAGAGCACATAAGCAGACAATTTTGATCCACTGTAGAAGTTGAAGTTGCCGGAGTCCTTGCAAATTCGATACGTAAGTTTTCAATACCCACATTTTGTAATATCTTATAGTTGGTTCCTTCGTCCGGTATATGATAAATATATGGAACGGCATATTTCTGATCGAGACAATAAAATACAGGGGCATCTATTGTTATCGTATTGCCTTCAATGTTGGTGATATAGCGGTGATATGATATGTCAATAGTTCCGTCAGACCAGTAACTGGCATAATTTCCCGTATTGCCTCCGTTGTTTACAGCTGTAAGCCATTCGTCGGTAGTCGGATATTTCAAACAGATGAGATCTCCGACAGCATAACCGGAAGCATCTTCAACTTCAAAACTATAATCGCCAGGCATGACTTTGGCGGTTTTCAGGTTCGTTTTGTTTGTTCCATTGCCACTCCCCCATCGATTCCCTTCGGGAGATCCCATGTGGACAATTGTTCTTTCCTGATCAACAGCATCATCGCAGTATAAAAGGGTTGAAGTAAGAGTGTCATCGTCACAGCCGGATCCTCGAAGTATGACCCCGTCGTATCCGATAGAGATGGTTCCGTCGACAATATATTTTCCTGGCATAAGAAAAACAACACCCCTGAACCCATTATCATCTAAAGAACAACTCCCAGCCTCGTCAATTGCAGTCTGAATACGCTCTGTATTGTCTACGCCAGGTAAAGGTGTAACAACTATGGTGCGCTCAGGAAGATCAACACTTGGAATTGCAAGTCCGTTTTTATATCCAGCATTACTAAAGTCCGGGATTACAAATCCATCTGCATCTTTATTGTAAGTGATTTTACCATTGTCAGTTATGTTGACAAGGGAAGATTGCCATTGGGCGGAAACCGGCACTATAAAAAGTGTAGAAACGAATAAGTATAAAAATTTTTTCATGATATTTAAATTTAATTGATAAATCATTTAGAATTAGTTGTTTGTTTCGTCGATTTCTTCAAGAAGTAATACTATGCTATCATAACATTTTTGCAATTTAGGGTTAATTCCCTCATTAATAAGGTACTGTCCGCTGAATATTAATCCATCTCCCCAAAACGTTGGTTGTTCCGTATTTAATTCTGTTATTTTATAATTTTTATACGGATTGAGTCCATTCAATTGAAGTAAGGGGGTAATTGTCCGCCCTTGAAATTCAAAACAAAAACCAAAAACGACGGCTCTTTTTTTATTTTTACTAATGTATGATAGAGCATAATATCCATGGTTGTTATATGGGGAAAGTATTCTGTACAAGTCTCCTTCCATGATAATGTCTCGTATCTGCTTATAAGTCAGAATGGCGTTTTTTGAAAATTTAATGTCTTCCGAAGACATGTTTTCCGGTTGTAATTCCATTCCTAACCGGCCTGTCATTGCTAAATCGAACCGAAATTTCAGGGGAGTTTGGTTGTTGGTTTGGTGATTTGGACTTGCTGAAACATGCGACCCGGAGACGAGTGCAGGGTAAATCATGTTTGTGCCATATTGGATGAATATCCTGCTACGGGGATCTGTATTATCGCTAACCCATACCTCCTGAGTATATTTCATAATTCCGAAATCAACCCTTCCTCCACCCGAAGAGCATGACTGAATTATTATATTGGGATATTTTTCCCGGATATTTTCATAAATATGATATAGTCCTTGTGTATATTTAATCCAAAAATGGGATTGTTCTTTTTCTGGAAGATATGTTGAACCTACAGATTCTGCATGTCTGTTTGCATCCCATTTTAAATATGATATGCCAGGAGATGATTTTAAAATATTGTCAATTGTATTGAAAATAAAATTTTGAACTTCCGGATTAGTAAGATCCAGGAGATACTGATTTCTTATGGTGGTAAAAGGTCGGCCCTGTGTGCCTGTAATCCACTCAGGATGCTTCATGGCCAGTTCACTTTGAGGATTTACCATCTCTGGTTCAATCCAAAGCCCGAATTTCAACTTTTTTTTGAGGGCATAATCAGTAAGTTTTTCTATTCCGGAAGGTATTTTTGACTTATTTACCTGCCAATCGCCTAACCCTGCATTGCTGTCATTCCTCGGATATTTATTTCCAAACCATCCATCGTCCAGAACAAACATTTCAAGTCCGAGGGAATGAGCATCGTCAATCATTTTTAGTAATTTTTTTTCATTGAAATTAAAATAAGCGCCTTCCCAGCTGTTTAAAAGAGTTGGACGAATGTCGCGGGCATTGTATATTACATAATTTCGTGCCCAGTCGTGTAAGTTTCTACTGGCTCCTCCGGCTCCACAAGAGCTATAAGTGAAAATCATTTCCGGAGTAATCAGTTCTTCTCCTTTTTTTAAAAAATACTCTGATGAGTAAGGGTTCATGCCTCCTTGTATGCTTAAAATCTGAAATTCGTCAAGCTCAAAATTCAATATGTAATTCCCGCTCCATGCCAACGCTCCGGCAATTACATGTCCTTCATTTTCGGAAAGAGGTTTATCTAATGAGAGCACAAAAGATGGATTTTCAGTGAGTGTTGTCCTAACTCCTTTTCTGCTCTGAATCGTCTTCATTCCTTGAGTTAATTGAGTTTCTTCCATTGTCATTTCTTTTGCCCATGCTCCGCTAAAGGTTGAAAGAAAGTATTTTTGAGCTTTTATAGGTAAATAGCCGGAGCTAAAATTATGGAGAACAACGGTTGTATCTTCATCATTTTTTATTTTGACAGACTGTGTTATCACATTCTCTTTCCAAAATGCCCGGATAGTCATATATACATATAAAGGCAGTTTTCTGTCTCTAAAAACAATTTCAGTTTGTTGAACATTGTCCGACATCCCGGTAACTCTTTTATGTGAGATGTACATTAAATCAGTATTGATGTCTCCATTTGCATGAGTTATGCTCAAGGCCGGTTCTTTAAAATTTCGTCCTCCGGCGGCAGGATATACTAACTTTTCTGTTCCGTAATCAACTCTTCTGTAACTTGTTTTTTTAAGAAAGGGGGAGGGGTCAGTTATTTTTAATCCGAAATAGCTAAATTCCAGCGTACTGTCTTTAGTAAGAGTCATAATTAACGACAAATCCTTTGTTTCGGTAAAAATGATTTCCTTTGCCGGCGCTGTATTTTCTTGTCCGGCCATTTTAAAAGATAAACAGCACAATACTATTATATAAGTATATAGTCTTTTCATGAACTATTCTGTGTTTATGGATTTTTAAGTGCAATGGATAGTTTCATCAGTGCGGCCATTAGGTCATCGCTACCAAGATGAGCGTAATAAAAAGTTCTCCAGATTTTGTTGTCAACACAAGTTATATAATTGGCCGGAACGCATTTGGGGAGACAGGAGTCTTTTGTAAAATAAAGGTTTACAGCCTGTTCTCCTCTTTTGCCGGCTTCTTTTAGGTATTTTTTATCTCCGGATAATTGATACATGTTAAGCATGCTTTCGATGCACTTTGCTGCTTCTCCGGCATTATAATACATCATTTTGTCTCCATCGGAGATTATTCCGGCAATAATTTTATAATACATTTCAAGTAGCCGGTTATCTTCGGTGGCTAAGTATGCATAATATAATGTTTCGGGATCCCCTGATTTATATTTGTCTATATCATTTCCAATATAATTACAGAAAAAATCTATTTCGGATTTTCCGAATGAAATCATTTCCATACCCAATTCTGTATTTTCTTTTTCTATCCGTTTCCCTGATTTAATGGCTTGGTATGCCATTTGGAGACATTGTCGTGTATCATATTCTCCTCCTGTTATTAATGAAGCCCTGAATCCAAATTTATTCCGGATGATTTTATTTCCCTTAATCAGTTTTCGGATATATTCGGATATTTGCGATTTAAATTGAGGATTATCCGAATGTTGATAAGCGACAGACCACGTTTCCATAAAATATCCTGTATATTTAGGAAACATCATGTCACTTCCATAGGTACCTTCAATACTGCGTTTCAGACCAAAATAATCTCCATGACGGTTATAAAAACCATTGTCTTTATCGAAGAAATGCTGTTCCCAGATGCCAAGCGAATATTTTTCTATAGGTTTATAAAATTCATCTTTTCCTGCAGGTAAATCTGCCAGTATTTCAAGAAAAGGCTCCCACTCTGTATACATGCCTCTTGGTTCATGTTCCCATGATTGATACAATTCGGTAATAGGTTCGGCACTATTTCCTTTGTACGGATTCAGTATAAAATCTTCGTGTCCTTTAATATGGTATGTGACATAATCGTGCCGGAAATCCCATCCCATGTGTTCACCCCATGGATATAGTCCGGATGGCCCTTGGGTATGTTCATAGAACCATTTTAAAGATTTAGTTGCTTCTTTTTTGTATTTTTTAATTCCGGTATAATCAGACAGGAGAAAAAAGGCTTTGTATACTCCTAAATTATCAAGAGGATCGTCCCCGCTGATTGTTTGTTTGTGTGGCTTTTCCATGCCGTGGTCTCCATTTTCTCTGCTCCCATTTTTGGGACTGCCCAACATTGGGATGTTTAAAAAATAAGTTTCGAATACCCAGCGATTTCCGGGATTTGATTTTTCTTTCCTGCGTTGAAATTGCGGATAAGGCAATAAAGTAGGTTTGGATTCTCTCAATAAAGCTGTAGAGAAGAGTGGTGAAGACTGTTTGCCATAGTGATCTTGTCCGTTTCGAAGCATTTCGTCTGCATATAGTTTTACCATCTTTGCATAGTCAATGGGTTGATTCGCTAACGTCGTGCTTGTAAATAGTACCCCTATCGACAAGCATCCTAACAAAATCCGCAATTGTTTTTTCATCGGTGTCATCTATTTTAAAAAATACTATCTTCTGTATGTCTTTTCCGGACATTTTCCAAGAAGGACATAATATATATCTGGCGTGCAGCTAAAAGAAAAGCTCCGGAGCCGTATTCCATTGTATCTGTTGACTTAATATGCTGAGGGTCGTGTCCAACCGGTTGAACCCAGCCTAATTTACCTTGTTCATCAACGCATTCGGTCAGAGCCAGCCAGGCTCTTTTGACGGGATCTTTATATTGCTGAGGATCGAGAATGCCTTTGTTGATTCCCCATGCCAGAGCGTAACAGGCAAAACTGCTTCCACTTGTTTCTTTCTCAGGAAATTGCCACGGGTCAAGCATACTTGGTCTCCACAATCCGTCAATTTGCTGAAGCTCCAAAAATCTTGCTGCCATTTTTTTGTAAAGGTCAAGATATTTTGGATAGCTTTTATGTTCTTTGGGTAAATAACTGAGAATTCCGGCGAGCCCTCCTATAACCCAGGCATTTCCACGTAGCCAAAATACCTTCTTCCCCTGTTGGGTTTTGGCTTTACTGTTTTTTGAGAAAATATATCTTTCATCTCTGTAAAATAAAGATTCAAATTTATCACAAAGTAAATCGTAACTATCCCAATAATACATGTCCAACAAATCGATGTATTTTTCTTCCTTCGTGATTTTATATAGATGTGCTATTGCCGGAGGAGCCATAAACAAAGCATCTGACCAGCTCCAGTTTTTATCTTTGTCCCAGCCGTGTGTTGTTCCCCTTTGGGGATTTTCGTACATTGATGAAAAATTTGTTTTAATTGATTCAATTTCCCGTTCATCCTTTTTTCCTTCAGTCATGTCATAAAGTTCGAGGTATACCTGACCGACAGTCTGGTCGTCAGCATGGCGTGGTTTAGGACCTAATTGCCAGTTGTTTCTTTCGGCAAAGTCGATTGTTTCTTTCAGATATTTATAATCGCCTGTAGTTTTATACGTTGACAATATCCCCATGAAACAGACTGCTCTTGCCCAACTGTCATTTCTTACAAGCCCCATGTTTCCATATCCTCCTCCAGACTCGTATAATAAATTATCTAATTGCCAGTCTGCTACCTTTTTCATTGTTTTTTTTATGGTGTTGATATTGAAAGTTTCATATTCTTCGCTAATTTGAGCTTGTGGGTAACTGAAACTAAAGAATAATGCTATTACTAATAGCAGGATTTTTTTCCATATCATAATATAATCTGTATTTATTTGTTAGTTTTTAATTTTTATATATTGGAAGTGCAATCAATTGGAGTTTGTTATGAAATTCTATTTTATTTTCTTCTGAGTTATAAGAAAGATCAGGGTTTATTCTGTCGATTTCACTCCAAACCTTAGGTAGATCTTTTAGTGAGAATGCTTTTGAAATATTACTGAGAGAATGAGCTTTATCTGTATAAATTGTATATGTCTTTGTGACATAATCGTAATTTAATTTGTAGGATTTGTATTTGCTGTCAAATACTACATAACATACCTTTTGCTTTTCGGGAAAGCTTAATATCTCTTTACATATTGATTCATAATCAACCTGTTCGTGTAATATTATGATCTTTTTTAAGTACTCTTTTTTTAATAGTAGTGCGTAATTTACCTGAAACATGCGCTTATCAATTAACTGTTCTATGTTTAAATACATATTATATTGTTCCATTAAGAAATTGAAGTCATCTCCGATCATAATTCCGTTCGTTCTTTTGATGATTGAGGTAATCTGTTCTAATAATGCTTGATAACCAATGCCGTAGAAATTATCTGAACCTTCTTTCTTTTTCAGAAAAGTGTCGATTTCGTATTTCAGAAGTTTACTGTTGGTTGTGTTTTTAAACAGAATATTATTGTACAATTTTATTTTAATGAGAGATGAAAATTTATAGTCTTCTTTAAAATTCAAATTCCGTGTCGTCTTTTTCCTGTTTTTAGTAGAAAGTTCTGGTTGTTTTATCCAACCATCCGCTTTATGATATCCTTCATTGTAGAGAGTTAGTTTGCCTGCCTGAATATTGTCGGATGCTGTGACTGTTATTTCAATTTTCCCTTTATTGCCTGACCCTCTGATTACATTGCTTACAGGAGTAGTTTCATATCCGGTACCACTACGGGCTTCTTTTTTGTCCAGATCACTTTTATATAATTCCGGCCCTACTAAAGAAGCTTCTCCTTTTATTTCCCAGTTTAAATCCGGGGCAGCATCAAATACAATTGTACCCTTGTCGTCGACGATATATGCCGTAATAGTACTTATATATTCATTCGAATCATTGAGTACTGTTGCCGAAGAGGTAAGTATTATTTTTTGTGGTTTTCCGGGCATACTGATTTTCTGGCTTGCAACCTGTTTGTGGTTTTTGTAGCCAATGACTTTTAGTGTGCCATTTTTGATTGTCAGGCTATCAAATGGGACACTGTTAAATAGTTTTTTTTGTATAGGTTTTTTCCCCACACTGTTTTCATTTACAAAAAGTTCAACCTCATCACAATTGGAATCTACATAAATTGTTCTTTTAGATCCGATAAATTTTTTTCTCCAATACTCCGGATGGATATAAATCATTGGTTTTGCTATGTAATTGGCCCGTGTCAGGAAATATACGAGTTTTGGAATTCTGTACATATCCACCCAACCTTTAGCATTAGTGGCGGTCAGCAATGAATTCTTATAATTACGGTCAGCTCCGTGATCCTGATATAACCAAGCAACACAGTTGTGATTCAGATCTCCTCTTATACTGCCATTCCGTATTTTGGCTTTTTCGTATTGCCAGAGATTATTACCGGCTTCCTGTCCGTTCTCCGGTGTTGTATTAATATCTGAAGAGGCATCCTCCGGAGTGAACCATCCCCTGTGTGTTATTCTCAACAAATTTTCCATGTCTAAATTCAGATGCGTATGCCTTACGTATTTTCCTCCTCCTTCAGCTTTTCGGGCATGAATTATTCTTGTTGTGTCCTCCTGAAATATCCATTCGGAATTTGCTGCATCGTTTGTTTCATTACCTACACTCCAGAAAAAAATACAAGGGTTATTCCTATCACGGCGCACCATGGCTCTTGCATTTTGTTCCTGTACATCATCATTAAAATCAATATTTTTAATATTAGGGAGTTCTTCTACAGTTATGATGCCATATTGATTGTTAAAGTCATAAACTAATGATGACTGAGGATAATGTGCTGTTCTCATAAAATTAATTCCTAAACCGTATTTTATATCAAACATATCTTTTAGTGTAAGCCAATCCGGAATTGCATCACCAAGCCACGGATATTCCTGGTGGCGGTTTGTACCTCTAATATTAGTTCTCTTACCATTTACATATAAATCATTTGTCTGATAATTCCAATGAAAAGTACGGATGCCTAAAGGAGATTCATAGACATCCATTAACGAATCGGATTTAAATACAAATGTTTTTACTTTGTAAATAACAGGGTTAACATCAGACCAACGTTTGATATTTTTCAATAAAGGACTTTGTTGAGTAAGCGAACTGATTACTTTAGGTAATAATATCTTATTCTCAGACATTACAGCCAAAACAGAATCTTTGCGGTCAACAATTTTTGTAACTAACGAAATTTCTACAGATTTTTCACGATCATTTTTTATATAGGTTATCGTTTTCACGATAGCCGAGTCTCCTTTTACAAAAGGAGTTGTAATATAAGTTCCTCCTTCATGTTCCCAGTTCCCCTGATAAGGTATATATATATTGTTTTTAATAGTTAATCGTACCGGACGATATATACCACTATATACATCCCAGTTTCCGGCAGTCATTGGCGGAATGGACCATTTGTCCCGACGGTAGCCGTTGACAGAGACCGTGATATTTTGTTCGGTTTTATTCCAGTCAAGAAATGGAGTTATTTCTATTGAAAATGAATTATAACCGCCCTTATGTTCTCCTGCTTTTTTTCCGTTGATATAAACAATACCGTATTTTTGTACTCCGTCGAATTCCAGAAAAAAACGTTTGTTTCTCAGTACCGGGTTGATCTCAATTTTTTTTCTGTAGTACCCCCAGCCTTTCCACCAGTACGGATCATCATTCTCAGAGGCATTCATGATAAAAGGGTGTAAGTCCTTTGTTGTCTCATAAGTCATCCATGTATGAGGGAGCTGAACTATTTCCCATTGGCTGTCATCAAATTCTGACTGGGAAAAAGATTTGTTTTCTTTTGTGTCCGGAGAATATAAAAATGTCCAGTTTTGGAGTAAATTTTCAACAATACGAGGTTCCCGGGCATTCATATAATTTCTTGAAAACTCCGACGAGAATTTATAATCATCAGATACATATCCCCATGGAGCATAGCCGGTTGTTTCAATCTGAGCTTGTTTTGCACAAGACAAGGACAAAAAAATAAAAGAAGATAAGGCTATACATTGAATAAATAAAGACTTCACACTCAATTTTTTTGTAGATATAAAAAATGGTTGTGTTATTCGATGTGTCGTTATAACACAACCATTTTTACAATAATTTGTTATTTAATGACTATTTTTCTTTTAAAGATGTTTCCACCTTCAATAAACCTTACAATGTAAATCCCTGTATAAGGAGCTGTGTATGTGATATTCCCGGAAGAATACTTTTCGAAGAGTATTTCTCCTGCCAGATTATAAATAGTCGCCAGTCCTGATTTCCCGGAAATAAAAGAAATCTCCCTGTTATTAACAGCAACAGTGATAGTTTGACCTGGAGATTGTTGTCCGGTTAAGACTTCTGCTTCGTAGGCTCCGATACATGGGGTAACATTACGGGCAATACCACGCTGATCTGTTTCCGGAATATTGTCTTCCGTGGTTCCTGTCTGAAATGCAGCTCCGGTTTTGCTGATAGCTATCGTTTGGGTAAAGCCTCCATTATCTTTCAATTCAGGAGTTCCGGATGGAAAAACCGATGATGCGTAAGTAACCGGATTTGTAATATAGCCAGTCGAAACTGATTCATCAGTTGTTTGTACGATACAGTTTTTCAACATGATTTTTTTTCCGTAAACATCTGTAACAGCGTTTCCCAGCGATGTTTCTGTTGTACCGGATACGATACAATTGATCAATACGGTATTGTTAATTGGTTCTTCTACATTGATAGTATCAGCATATAAAGCGCCGTTGCCTTCTTCTGTCGAACCTACTTTGTTATTAACAAACGTACAATTGATTAAAGAATCAGGAGTAATTGAATTTACGAACATAGCACCTCCACTATTTGCCGTATTATTATAGAAAGTACAGTTGGTAATTACTGACGGATTATCAGAGTTTATATATATGGCTCCTCCCGTATTATCTGTACTGTTATCATAAAAAGTACAATTTTTAATATTAATTACACTCGTTGTAGATACAGATGATATGGCTCCTCCGCTCGTACCTGCACTATTTCCGTAGAAAGTACAATTTTCTACCTGGAGACTGACATTTTTGTTTACTCCTATGGCACCGCCTCTGGCTGAAGATGAACAATTCTCAAAAACGCATTCTGAAAAAATAAAGCTGGCAAGAACTTCATGGGTACTGTGTCCTAATGAAAAAGCACCACCATGACTCGAATTAGACGCATTCAAAAACACCAGATTATTAAAGGTTACATTTATATTATCTCTGTCTGTTCCTGAACTTGAACGAAAGATGCTATTACCGCTTTTAGCTTTCAAAACAATAGGATTTCCTGTCGCCTGATTGATTCCTTCAACAGTTATTTTGGTATTTCCCTTTGTTCGGGATAATGCTCCATCTAAACTTATTGTATCGTTTCCATCAATATTAAAAACAATAATATCCGTATTTCCTGCATTTTTGAATTTATCCCGAAAGGTTCCGCTCCCATCACCTCCTGAATTGGAGGTAATAGTATGTGTCGTAGCATGCAGCGAAATGCACAACAAACTTATTGCAAATAATGAGAATACACATTTTTTCATAATAGATTATTTTTAACCAATTATTTGTTTAATACTTTTTGTGTAATTGTATTCCCAGCCACTTGTAGTTTGACAATATATAAACCTTTGGGCAGATTGGCTTTAGAAGTTATTTCTCCGTCAGTTATTTGACCTATTTTTTGTTTTTCAATTGTTTGACCTGTTGCCGAGAGTAATGTGTATTCTACGGATCCAGAATAATTATTGCCAATTTTTGTATGAATCGTATTGTCAACCGACCATGTTTTTACGCTGTTTATTGTCTGATTCTTGACTCCAGTTCCGAGTGAATAGGTTATCTCAATTCTTGGACGTTTTGCTTCGTCTGACTGGCCAACACCTCCCATACGTGTATATTCTACCGAATAATCAGAAGATTTGATAAAATCTATTGAAAATTCATTTCCTTCGTCCATTTGGGTTTTAAAGAAATCCGTGATGTCTATACGGGTGGGAGTCTCATAGACGCTCATAAAATCTTCTGTCCCGTCGTTGGCTCCAATGCCCGGGAAGTATATTGGGCCGGCGATAGGATCTCCAATTTCAAATGGTTCCGGTTCATGGTTATTTACTTCCCATGAATTATCACATTTGTAAACTAAAATAGAAGCATCATCGACACGTCGGGAAGTGCCTGTAAGTCCACCTTCCAAAACAGATACGATAACGACTTCTGCTTTAGATACATCAGCAGAAGTTATCCCTTCGTTTTCAGCTGAAAAATAAAACGGATCAAAACGAAGAATAAATTTTGTATGGCTATCAGCCATACGTGGAAGGTTGTCTTTACGTTTAATAAGCAGTTCGCCTCCATCCGGAGTCGTATATGCATCCGTTACAGCATCTAAACGATAAGTATTAACATTTTGTGCATAACTAACAACAAAGCAAAAAGCAATGTAAAATAAAAGAATAAAAGTTTTTTTCATAATGATTAAATTTTTTAAATGAATATTCTGTGAAATTATTTTAAAGCTGAGTTCCTCTTAAAGCTACTTTTGCATCTTTTACTCCATACGATTGTATTAGTAATTGGCCCGTTTTGGTGCCGGATGAAGAAGAGGTAGGTGCAAAAAATACATAAAAAGTAACATTGTTGTTACTAATCGATGTTAGAGGGATAGTCAGAATGTCTTTGGCTGTTTCCGGATCGTCACTCAACGAAAATTTAAAGTTAGTTGTTTTAACTACTGTAATTTCTTCAGTTAGATTCTTTGCCGTAAGTGTCAAAGCCTTGGGTTGGCTAACCTCTCCCGAAGCAATAGGAGTATCTGTAAAATTCAAAGCCTTGGGTGAAACGGATAGTTCGTAACCTTCTATTGATTCATCGACATTATTCAGTGTGAGTTTTAACGAAGATTGTCCTCCTACTTTCAAATTTCCTTCTGTGGATTCGATCGTAAAAAGAAATTTTCTGTTTTCAATACTATAAGGATTATGAAGCGGAGTTAACACAAATGTTACAGTGTCCAGATCTTCAAGTTCGTTCAATGTCCATGACAAATGATTGCTGTCGACCTCTGTCGGTTCCGGTGATATTGTAAAGTCGGTACCATAGACGGCTCCTTCAGAACCTGTTTCTACAACAGAGTCTCCTGAAATCGTAACAGAAATCTGGCTTTTATCAATACGGTTATACATAAACAGTTTGAAATTAATGGCTTCGTCTGTTTCTTTTAAAGATATATATGTTTCCATAAAATTTGCTGTCGGGGCATATTCATAAGGACCGTATTCTTTGGCACATGAAAAATTGAGAATCAGACAGCATAAAAGGACTAAATATTTAAATGTATTTTTCATTTTATAGAATTTTAAATCAATTACCAACCTTCATTTTGTTTTCCCAGATTGGGATTATATTCAAGTGCTATTTTCGGGATGGGGAATAAATAGTGTTTTTCCTGGACATCGGGATATATATCATGCTTCGTTCCTGCTGGTTCTACTTCCGCATAATGTAAAGTATTAGTCCGTTGCATATCAAAATACCTATAACATTCCCCAAACAGCTCTTTTCTGCGTTCTTTCCATACGAATTCACGGAATTCATCCTGGCTCGTAGGCGCTGCCGGAATTTTATCTTCATTTCCTTTATAGGCTCTTTTACGTACCATATCAAGGTATATGGTTGCTTCCTCCGTCTTATTCAATTCGTTTAAAGCTTCGGCCCTCATCAGCAAGACATGGGCATAGCGTATACATTTCCACGCTACGTGAGAAGAACTTAAATCATATTCCTGTCTTGCAATAATTGTCGAGTCGCAATATTTGAGTGTTCTCCATGTTGTTATAGGCTCTACGTCACTGTTGTATGTATTAGTCACCTCTACGACATTGTCAAGCCGTCTGTCATAAACCGGGTCGTACATATCGTGAAGTACATTTGCCATGCAATAACGTCCGTAGCCTTCTACTGTCTGAGTTGCTCCTTGAGCATTAACATAAGGAAATAAACCATCAAAATTATCATCTGTACGTTCCGGAGCTCCTTCCATTGGAAATTCGTTATTTGTGGTTTGTACCTCCCATATATCCTCCGGTGAATAATTACCGTTAATCGTAAATAAATCTTTAAAATCAGGATGTAACGAATATTGGTTTTCGAGCATTGTACAATAACGTACACATTCTCCATAGAAATCTGCTTTTGTATGAAGTTCATCATTAGCAAAGACTTCACTGATTCCCTTGTCGTAAACACGCCCGGCCATAGTTAAATAAACTTCTGCCAAAAGAGCCCGGCAGGCATTTGCCGTTATTCGGGTAATGCTACCTGTTCCAGCAGGCATGTCACCCAAATATTCAATGGCCTGTAAAAGATCTGGTATGATACGGTCATGGTAAATAGATGCAAAGTTCTGGCGTTGTAAATAATTCAGATCGTCCCCAATTTCCATTTCTTCCGGCACAACAACAACATCTCCAAACAAGCGGACCAAATAAAAGTATACGTATGACCTGATAGCCAAAGCTTGTCCGATTCCTTTTTTTACAAACAGATCGGCAGCGTCTTTATCTCCACTGAACATAGGATCAGAAGAATAGTTAGCGTCTTTAAGTCCTACAAGAACGAAATTACAATCTTTAATAGCCATATAGAAACTGTAGTACATTCGGTCTATATTATCATTCCCATCGTAATTATATGTATACGTATCAATAGAGGTACGCGATACATTACTTGTATTGCTGACCCATATATCTTCTCCGGGTACATCGCACAAGTAAGAAATATAGCGTTGTGCAGCAGGGGTTATGCCATGTGTCTGGACATTGGACAACACGTCCCGATAATTATCTACCAATATACCATACAGAGAATTAATGCTACTTTCTGCCAAAGAAGCATCTGACAACAATTCGCTGGGATAAAGTTTCCCCTTGGGATCTTCGTCCAGAAAATCGGAACAGGCACTTAACGTAGAAATGGCAATAAACAATAAGCTGATTTTTAATATATTTTTCATTATAATATTAATTTAAAATGAGACTTTAACTCCCAGATAAACCGAATATGTTGCAGGGTACGAATTGTAGTCGACCCCTCTGAAACTTTCACTATAACCATTTCGTGATACCTCCGGGTTATATCCCGAATATCCGGTAAAAGTTAAGAGGTCTTTCCCTGTACAATAAATTTCGGTCTGATTAATTCCTGCTTTTCTCATCCATAATTTAGAAAGCATATAAGAAAGTGTTACGTTTTTTAACTTCACATAAGAACCATCTTCTACAAAATAATTAGAGTCTTTAATATTTTCATTCCCCGCCGAGGGTTGATCTTGTATCCCACTACCCTCTGTCCACGCATTTTTTCTGAGAGCTAATTTGTTAAACAAATTCTTTTTTGTATAATTATAAATTTGATGTCCAAACATTCCCTGAAACTGGAATGACAGGCTTATGTTTTCATAAGCGATTGTTCCGTTGAAAGCTCCACTAAATTTAGGATGCGGATTCATTATCAAGATTTTGTCTTTGTCATTAATTACGCCATCATTGTTAATGTCTTTGTATCGGATATCTCCCGGTTTTGTCTGGCTGACACCAGCTTCTTCATCTACGGCTCCGTATTTAATATCTTCTTCGTTTTGCCAAATTCCATCGTAAACCCAACCATAGATAAGGGATACCGGTTGTCCGACATAATTATAAGAAAGCAACTCTCCGTATGAATTTTTATTTGTATACACCTTATAGCTATCTCCTCCCAGATATAAAATTTTATTTCTGTTCAGACTAAAATTAAATCCTGTGGATACTTTCCAACTTTTAGTAACGACAGGATCGCCGGAAATTTCCAGCTCAAAACCTTTGTTTTCCATTTTTCCATCATTTGACAAATAACTTCCATAACCTGTTTCGGCTGCCAGATTTTTGGTTACGAACATATCATAAGTATATTTGTAATAGTAATCAGCTACCACTCTCAGTCTATTATTGAAAAAACCTAAATCGATTCCGGCATCGGTCTGATTGGTTTTTTCCCAGGTAAGATTCGGATTAGCGAGGTCGTTGACAGAATAAACAGGCTTATAAACTCCATTTTGCAGGGAATAATCTCCTTGTGTGGCTAATCCTAAGGTTGCATAATTACTTACGCCCTGACTCCCTGTTCGTCCCCACGAAAGTCTGAATTTGAAATTGTCAAATATATTCAGATCCTTAATAAAGTTTTCTTCGGATAACCTCCATGCAAAAGCTGCAGATGGAAAGAATGCCCATTTATGTCCTTCTGCAAGCTGAGAAGCACCGTCATATCGTCCTGTTACAGTAAATAAATACCGATCAAGAAATGTGTAGTTCAACCGTCCGAAATAAGAAAGAAGAGTCGATTCATCATAACTCGTCCACCCTGAGTTTCTTAATATCGGGAGTTCACTTGCGTCCGTCAGTTCATATTTAGGACCGGAGCCAATAGCCCAGTATTCGAAATTATCCGTTGGAAAATCTTGCCCCCATGCTCCTACTGTAAAACTATTACGTCCTTCTAAAGTGTTTCCTATAACGGCATTGACCGAGTGAATTTTATTAAACGCCTTATTAAGAGTCAATGTATTAATCCATTCATAATCATCACTCTGATATTCGGTTGCCTGAGCACTATTCATATTGTTTGTCAAATCCAAATGTTTTGGAGAAAATTGTTGATTTTTAGAGGTCCAATAAGTTATTGCCCCCGAAGATTTAAAAACCAAACCTTTAATAGGCTCAAGAGAAATATATGCTTGCAGATTGCTTGAGTTTTCCTGGGTTTTATTGATCTTATCTTTCAAGTTTTCAATCATATTCGAACTCACAACAGATTGATCGCGTTCATTCATATTATAATTATAACTTCCATCTTCGTCATAAATAGCAAGTAAAGGAGACTTCTCAATAGCCGATTGATAATTACTTCCACCACCTCCGCTATTTTTCCATGTCCGTTGAAAGTATGCTGTCAGCCCGACTTTCATATATTTATTTACATTAACATCGAGATAGGAGCGAATATTAAACCTTTTATAATCGTTATTATATTTTATAATACCTGTCTGACTCAAATAATCGGCGGTTATTTTATAATTCACATCTTTACTTCCACCATAGATCGAGGTAAAATAGGACTCTTCCACAGCGTTTTGTGTAATGGCATCTGCCCAATTATAATTGTTATCGGAGCTGATACTCGAATCAAAATAATCTCCGATATCAGAATTCATCCAATATTGATAATATGACGGTCCATCCATCATCTCTAACTCACGCGTAAGGACTTTTACTCCGGAAGATGCTTTAAACTCCACATGTGGTTTGGTTGATTTTGCACCTTTTTTAGTTGTGACAATGATAACTCCTCCGGCTCCGCGGGAACCATATATCGCCGTAGATGAAGCATCTTTAAGAATTTCAATTGATTCTATATCTTCTGGATCAATAGTATTTGCACCCCCACTTCGGGTAAAACCATCTATAACCCACAGAGGTGAGTTACTGCCATTGATCGAATTTTCGCCCCGGATAATTATACTTGGACTGCTCCCGGGTCCTTCGCCGCTTGGTGAAGTAACCATTACTCCCGGAATTTTACCCACTAAAGCCTGCCCTACATTCGCTACTTGTAGATGAACAAGGTTATCTCCCTTTATCGTTGTAACTGCTCCTGTAAGATCTCGTTTTTTTACGTTGCCATAACCTATTGCAACAACTTCCTGAAGTCCTATCGCCGTGCCGATGAGCCTTACAGAGAAACTTGTCTTTCCCTTTCCCGTTATGATTATTTCCTGAGGGTCATACCCAATGTAGTTAAAAACGAGTTTGTCACCTTGTTGTGTCGGAATAGTGAAGTTTCCATTAATGTCGGTTGTAGTTCCTGTAGCAGTACCTTCTTTTAATATACTTACTCCAACTAAAGGTTCATTTGTGTTATCATCTACTACTTTCCCTTTCGTTATAGTTGTTTTCTGAGCAAATACCGAAAACGAAAATAAAATCAGACACACATAAATTATAAATGATTTTTTCATGATAAATTTATTTTATTATTTACATTCATTATTCCGCAATCAACTTATAGTTGAAAGACCCGTTATTTGTAGTAACAGAAATGATATACATCCCGGGTTGAAATAAAGAGGGGTTTACCAAAATATCTTTTTCTCCATGAATCGATTTACTGAATATAAGCTCAGATGTCATTTTATACATTTCAATTTTGCAGACATTTTCGTCTTTTACTATGATATGCAGGTTTTGTTTTTTTATCGGATTTGGAAATAATTGTATGAGTCCCGACTGTGAGATTGTATTTGTGGAAGATTCTGTATCTCTAACTTCAAAAGTTTGCTGAACATTTGTTGCCGGAAGATAAATCGAATTCCCAGCTTGTGTTGCTTTAATACTGACACTTCCTGTTCCAGTTAGCTGCATCGAACCTCCATCTCCTGCATGATAAATAATCAGGCTTGGCCTGCAACTTTCATCACTGTAGGTTTGGGAGGCAATTCGGATATAATCTTCGCCATCTGTGTCAACGGATTTTGTCGCTTGCAGGCCGATACAAAATTGATATTGACCTTCAGCTAATTTGTTTTTTACAAAATCCGTAATATCCAACCGGATAGGTTGCTGATATGCGGCAAGATATTCATCATAGCTGTCAAAAGTACTCTGCAATCCTATTTTTGATTGTGTAATTGTATTGGACACCGGAGTAATACTGACAGGATCTGGAGCAGATTCTCCCGGATTCCATGAATTCGGATATTCTATCATATTGACCTGAACATCATAATTTCTTCTATGCCCATCCAATACTGTAGTATATTCGAATAAAACATGATCAATTTTTGTTTTGTCTATATTACTAAGATTGATTTTAAACAATACATTCATTCCATTTACTTTCAACCGGAGTAAATTTTGATAAGTCAGAGTACTTCCATTTATATATGAACTGTTGGTCGGCAGGATATTGTTCTTTTCCTGTAATGTGGCTGGACCTGATATTACCTGATAACTTATTGGTAATAAGGATGACGACGTTGCATTCATATCTATATATTCATCATCGGGAAGATATTTTGTTGGAATTTCATCCCATGAAATTTGTTGACTTAGCTGGTTCACCGTTACACTACATGTACCGTAAACATCCTCCTGATCGACACTTGTTGCTTTTATAATAGCTGTCCCTGGTTGTACTGCCGTAATTTTTCCCATTTTGTCAACAGAGACAATACTTGTATCTGAAGATTTCCATTCTACATATTGATTAGAAGCATTTTGAGGATAAAATTGCGGGACTAAAGTATCCGATGCGTAATTTTCTATCTGTAGCTCTTTGGGCTCCAATACGATACTTTGTAAAAGAGTAGGGGTGTCTTCAGATGTGGAAAATTTCATTATATATCCTTTGGTTATATCCCCATTTTCATTAATCGCGTCAATGGCCCAATAATATGTTTTTCCTGAAGCTAAGTTGCCAATAACATATTCCGGTTTACTTGTCTCATTAATAAAGGCTGTAGAATCAGTTGTTGCTAACGAAACGGCATTCATATTTTCTGAAAAATAAATTCGATAAGCTACTGCCCCTTCTGATGAACTCCATTTTAGGTTTACCGATAAGGATTTATATACAACATATCCATCCTGTGGAGCAGTGATTGAAACCAAATCAGGTCCGGGGTAGGGTGTATATGAATAGTTTGTAGCAATACTTGTATTTTCAGCCACAGTTAATAATTTCTGAGTGATATTATCATTCAGACCATCCATAAAAGCACTCGCCCTTTTCGCAAAAGTTCCTAAACTACTGTTTTGATTACTGCTTATTTCTCCGGTTGGATATCCATACCAGTTGAATGTTCCGTATGGATAATATTTTCCTCCGGTATATACTAATTTTTGGGCCTCTAGTCCATCTAAAAAAAAGTTTAGATTTGTAGCGAGGCTGTCTCTTATTTTTTCATCATGAGAACGATTATAAGCAAATGACATAATGTATAAGTAACTTCCGATATGTTTTGGGAAACAACCAAAGCTACCTCCTATATCCTGATTATTTTCCTGATATCTTGCCGTGATACGATCAGTCCATAAAGGTCCATGGCGTCCGAACAAAAACATTCCTTCAAGTATATAGCCGTTGTATCTTCTTCCTTTATCTGCAGTGGCTGTATGAACAGCCTTCAGTCCGGAAGCATATTTTTCAAAAGTGGTCATTTCTCCGGGCCTGACTCTGGCCTGGTTTTCTATCAGTTTATCTAAATTAAGTCTGAAATTGCCTTTATATTCGTGAAGTGGAGCGTGATAATAATCATCGTTATATTTTTCTTCGAAGAAATTCCATCCAGAATGTTCGCCCCATGGAAACATGTGGCTTTCTGTTTGACAATTATTTAGCCAATATGACAATGATGCATCTGCGGCTTTTTTATATTTATTTTTATCAGTATAGATATTAATGTCTAACGTGCTGCTCAGTTTGTATAAAAGAGAGTATAAATCATTATTGGCTTCAACATCGGTTCCTCTCCAGCTGGCTTTCTGAGATTCATCACTATCGTACCATATATTCCCGACCCCGATAGCACAATAATTATATACATACGCGTTATCGGTGTAGCTCCATACGGTTCTTTCTTCAATGCGTACACCTTTATCCGGATTTTCAGGATCAAACGGAACATACGGCGTAGATGTCCTCATTAATATTGATGCCAGCTGGGGCGTATGTACAGGCCCGTATCTGTCTGTGCCATATTCGAGAATGCAGTTGGCAAAACGAATGACTCTTTGCAAATAATCCTGACATTCAGAATCATTAGGATAGGTAAGATACAGATTATACAACGCGAGCATCAAAGAAGCGCACCCTTCATTAGCTCTATACATTGAAGCTGCATCATTTCCATTCTCGTCTTTGAAATCACCAACAAGATTTTTAGGAAGAGGACAATCGTCATCTAAAAAATATTCAATTGCTTTATTTGCATAGAATTTTACATAATTTAAATTATCCAGATTATTTTGAATTTGCTCTGCGTAACTGGCTGGAATTCGACCCTGGCTTGGACCGTAAGTTTGTATACTAAGGTCTGTTTGTGCATTAATGATTTGAAAAAAAAGGATTATACTTATCAGACCAATAATTGTGATTTTCTGCATATTAATATTGAATTTAAAAATGAATTGCAATACAAATGTCAGAAATAATCCAGTGCAAAATGTTATAAATTCCGAGCATTTATACTCGAAAAACAGGTCTTTGGGTCTTAAAATGTTTGTTTTTTGAACAAAAATGTTTGAAATAATCGTATTGCGTTAAACGAAATACAATCTTTGTACCTTGTTCTTAAAACTACATGAAAAAAATAAAAAGGGGTGTTTAAGCTTTTTTTGATTTTGTTTTAGAATATGCTTTAGGTGAAATGCCGAATTGTTTTTTAAAACAGGTGCTGAAATATCTCGCATCCTGAAACCCAACTTTATAACTTACTTCCGCAACAGATATTGATGCCGTTTCAAGTAATTGTGCTGCCCTTTTTAACTTTACGCTTTTGATAAATTCAATGGGTGATAAACCTGAAATATTGTTGATCCTCCTGTATAAAACAGATCTGGAGATATTTAACTTCTCAGCCAGATCATCTATATTGCATGATACATTACTTATATTTTCTTCGATTATATTCATTAGATTAGCTAAAAAAATATCATCCGATGAAGTTACTTTAACTTCTTTTGGATTGATAATTAATTCTTGCTTAACTCTTTCTTTGAGTTCTTTTCTCGATCTTAATAACTGGGTTATTCTCGTTTTCAAATAGGCAACCTCATAAGGTTTAATGATATAAGCATCTGCTCCTGCATCATAAGCAATTATTTCCATGTCGGTTTCTGGTATTGAAGATGTAAGTATGACAGGTATATAAGACATTGTCGGATCGGATTTGATTTTTTTACAGAGTGCTACGCCTTCTTGTTTTTCTATTGAAACAATATCCAGTACAATTAACTCAGGTAATTGGGCTTTGTTGAGAGAGTTTAAGAGATTTTTGCCCTCTGAAAATGTGTTGAAATTAAAGGATTCTTTTAAATAATATCTAATGAAAGAAGATAAGTCAAAGTCTACATCTAAGAGATAAATTACCGGAAGGTCATTCTTTTCCCGCTCTTCAGCTCTATATGCTGTTTCGGGTTGTTCTATTTCAATATTTTTTTTAGTGAAATCTAATGTTGAAATGTTTTTTTTGATACTGCCTGCCGAAGTTCCCCAATGAGAACTATCTAACAAAATAAAAAATTTAAAAGTGCTTCCTCCTCCGGTACTACTCTCTACCGAGAGCTTTGCATGATGCATTTCAATAAATTCTTTGGCAATAGATAGTCCGATTCCCTGTCCTTTCAATGGATCCTCTTCATCCGGGATATTCCTGAATCTATCAAAAATGTAAGGAAGTTCAGCTGGGGAGATACCACGACCATTGTCCATTACAGAGATCCAAACCCGATTTTTATACTTGTCGGGCATGCAATCAATAGAAACAGAACCTCCCGTAGAAGTATATTTAAACGCATTTGACAATAAATTGAAAATTACAATTTCTATTTTATCTGGATCACAAACTACTTGCATGGATTCTATGCCATTGGTGTTTAATGTAAAGTTGATCTTTTTTGATAATGCTATGTCTTCGAAAATTTCATAAATACTGTGGATAAAAGGTATAATATCAATATCTGCAAGATTTAACTGGGATTTATTCAGGTCAATTTTTCTGAATTCAATTAACTGAGACACCAGATATTTAAGACGTTTAATATTGCGATACGCTGTAAAAAGCATTTTTTTGATTTCGTCTCCCGATAAGCTGTCAAAATTATTAATTATATACTGTATCGGCGTTTGTAGCATATTTAAAGGAGTATTAAAGCTGTGAGACAGATTGATAAAAAATCTGAACTTCCACTGATTTACTTCTTCCTGGTGACGAAATTTATAATTTGCTAATACATAATTATATATAAAGTATATGATAATTACGAATAACATAAAATAAAAGATCCAACTCCACCAGGTATTCCACCATGGTGGAGATATTATAACATTTATCTTATTCTCAATACCCGACCATAAACCCGAAGCATCTGTAGCTTTAAGCAATAGCCGATAATTTCCGGGAGGAACATTGGTAAATACAATAGTTCTGTTATTTGAAGGTAAATAAATCCAGTCTTTATCGAATCCTTCAAGTTTATAAGCATACCTGATTTTAAAGGGATTTGGATAATATAGAGATGAAATGTCAAAAGAGAACAAATAGTCTCTATAGTCTAATTGTATTGTTTTGTCTGTATTGATACTTGTGAATGTTTTTTCAGAACGTAATGAAACATCTTTGTTGAGAATTTTAAAAGATGAAATCACCGGAATATTTTTATAAGATTTATTAACTACCATTGCCGGGTCAAAAAAAACAAGCCCATTGGTGCCTCCGGAGAAAACCCAGCCTTCATTGTTCAAGCATCTTCCAAAAACGTAAAACAAGCGTGCAATATCTTCATTTCCGATTTCATAGTATTGTATTGTTTTTATATCCCGGTTAGCACCTATTTTATAAATTCCTTTTATTCCAAATACCCAGATGTTATTGTACAAATCTTCTATAACGGCTTCAATATAGCTGTTGTTTTCCATATAGGGCAGAGGGAATTCTTCAAATTTATCCCCATGTTTATACAAAAACAATCCACCGGAAGTTCCAACCCAGAGCATATTATTGTGATCACAGAAAATGGAAACTGCATAATTGTTTTTTATCAATTTTTCGCTGTAGTGTTCAATTTTCCATTGTTGTCCATTTTCAGTTGGTTCCTCTGCGAGTTTGAAGAGCCCATCTTTACCCGAAGCAATCCATAGACAATCGTTTTCATCTTGGGTAATTCCCCAACTGTCATCATTATTCAGGATAATTGGTTTTATTGTATTGTCATGAGTATTATATACGGCCAAATTTCCTGTGGCAAATGCCATATAAATATTATCTTTATGATCCTTGTAAAAGCTCCGTACAAATCTCAATTGATTTTTATTCAAAGAATCAGAAATTACATGGTTTGCATAAAAATGTTTTTTATTTATATCGAAAAGTTTTATATCATTTTTAGTACTTAGCATTAACGTATTTTCATCAACCAAAACAAGAGATTGAATTTTGTTATTGTTTACGATGTTCGATGTATCAGAAATATCTTTAAAATGAAGAAATTCAAATTTTTCCAGAAGCCTGTTTGTCCATATAAAACAGTCTAAACCTTTAGCTGTTGCGAGCCATACCCTGTTTTTATTATCACAAACAAGTCCTGATATCGTATTATGTACCGGGGTTTGTTCTTTTTTGTTGTTATATTTTAAATGTCGAAAGGGAAGAAATTCATTTCTGAGAATCATATACATACCGTCTTTTGTTCCTACCCAGATATTAGAGTAGTTATCTTTGAAAAAAACAGTTATTGCATTTTTTAGCTCATTTTCGTTTTCTTTGTCTACCCAGAAAATTTCCTTATTCAATTTATGTCCATTGGGCGAAATGCTAAACCTGATAATTCCATCTCCCTTTGTGCCTATCCATATTTCATTCTCAGTAGGGTATATAGTTGAGGTGTCAATGTTTTTCAATATGAGAGTTGGCATGCTTTTCCCGGATTCCAATAAATTTCTTTTAATCATGTATGTTTTTTCTCTGTTGACATACCATATATAATCGAAAGAGTCTATTGTTAAAAATGAAATATGAATATCGGGAATAATATGATTAACACTTATTTGGTTCTTCGTGTTTAGAGACAACATGTCAAGGCCTCTTTCCGTTCCTACCCAGATATTTCCTTCTCTGTCTTTTGCAAGTGAAGTTATTTGTTCACTTGAAAGTCCATTCTGCCGGGTTAAGATGATTTTTACTTTTCCGTTGTAACTTATTAGGAATAACCCATTGGGAGTTGCTAACCATAATCCTTTTAATTTAAAATCTTCGACAATAGAAAAAACACGAACGTCTAATATCTTTCTGACTTTTTGAGTTGTTACCTTGTAGGTAAAAATACCATCGGTTGAAGATATCCAAATATTTCCATTATAATCTTTATATAAGGATTCAATTCTACTTGTAATATTTACAGTAGAATCCTGATTTTTAAATAAATTTTGTTTGTATGCGCTATAGCCGTCGAAGCATTCTAACCCAGCATCTGTTCCAATCCACATAAAACCTAAATTGCCTTGTACAAATGCAGATATAGAATTTGTTGACAAATTATTATCTTGTTTGATCGGGATAACATCTATAGCAGAAACTGACAGAAAAAGTAATAATAAACTATATAAAATAAAGACCCTTTTATACATGATGATGTTTTGAGAATTTTATTATGAGGTTTTATATTGATATTGCTAAATTGAAAACTTTTGAATCAGGGCCGAAATTTTCTTTGAATCAGGATTTAATTATAAGAAATAATAGGCATTCTTACATGCCAACTTGTTTTTTCTATTTAGTACAACTTGCGGATTCTAAAAGCTAACAAATACAAAGATACAATTTTCCGGATTACAAACTCGACAGTGGAAAGGCTTGGAACTTAAAAGAATGTGATTTAAGTTTATATGTTTTAATTTAATGGATTGAAGTTTTTTTTGGATATAAGCAGAAGTAGTTATTTGTTTTTGTTGATTTTTTGTAGCGATATTAAATTGGCATTGTTGATTGGCATGGATAAAATTCAGGTAAAATTGTCCGTTTCAACTTAGTATTTGTACACAATGAATTAAAATACTACCTTGTTTTTATTCGAATTTGTATTTTTGGACATAGATAATCCCGACAAATTCTGATTTACATGAAAATTAAGCAGATTCTCATTTTTTTTCTCTTTTCTGTCATTATTTTTTCGCTGCCTGCAGCAACTTCGGTAGCAGGTTTTTATCAAATTGAAGGAAGCGGGCGGCAGGTATATAATTTCAATAATGGCTGGCGCTTTTTTCGTGGAAATATTAAAAATGCAGAAAAGACCGTTTTCGATGATTCGGATTGGGACGTAATTGCAACTCCGCATACTGTAGAACTTATGCCTGCAGAAGCCAGCGGTTGCCGTAATTATCAGGGTATTGCATGGTATCGAAAACGTTTTGTAATTCCGGAGTCAGCCAAAGGAATGAATGTTTTTATTCACTTTGAAGCTATTATGGGCAAACAGAAAATCTATCTGAATGGTAAACTTCTGAAAGAACATTCCGGTGGATATTTGCCTGTCAATATTGATCTTAGTCATAACGGAGCTGAGGCCGGAGATACTTGCCTGCTTGCTGTAATGGCTGATAACAGCGACGATAATAGCTATCCTCCGGGGAAACCTCAATATGCGCTTGACTTTGTATATTTTGGCGGCATTTATCGGGATGTGTGGATGATTTGTAAAAATAAAGTGGCCGTAACCGATGCTGTCCAGGCTAACAAAGTTGCTGGTGGAGGAGTATTTGTACATTACGATAATATCAGCGAAAAAAGTGCGGATGTTTTTGTAAACACGGAAATTAAAAACGACGGTAAAACAGCAAAGCACATTACACTCGAAGCGACAATTTTCAATCCATCAGGGAAAACAATCAGAAAGTTATCCTCGAAAGTTTCTCTCAAGCCGGGAGAATCCAAAACGGTTTTTCAGAAAACAATTATTTCCAATCCGGAACTTTGGGCTCCTGAAACTCCGAATTTATATCACGTCAGATTGTTGATAAAAGAAGGAAAAAGTTCACTCGATGGAGGACTGGTTCGCATCGGAATACGTAAAGCTGAATTCCGGGGGAAAGATGGTTTTTATCTGAATAATAAACCTTACGGACAAATGATTGGCGGTAACCGTCATCAGGATTTTGCCTATGTGGGTAATGCCGTGCCTAACAGCCAGCAGTGGCGCGATGTAAAACGCCTGCGTGATGCCGGATGTGTGATTGTTCGTACAGCACATTATCCTCAGGATCCGGCATTTATGGATGCCTGCGATGAGCTGGGAATGTTTATTATTGTCGCTACTCCGGGTTGGCAATACTGGAATAAGAATCCGGCTTTTGCAGAATTAGTTTATCAGAATACCCGGGATATGATTCGTCGGGATCGGAACCATCCTTCTGTAATCCTTTGGGAGCCGATTTTGAATGAAACTCATTATCCTGAAAATTTTTCATTACAGTCGTTGCAAATAACCAAAGATGAATATCCTTATCCGGGTCGTCCGGGGGCGGCCGGCGATTTACGTTCTGCCGGAGTCGCTAAATATTATGATGTTGTTTATGGTTGGCCGGTGGATACAGGAAAGGTGAATCAATCATTATTTACCAGAGAGTTTGGCGATAATGTCGATGACTGGTACGCCCACAATGCAGATAACCGGGCGAGCCGTAGCTGGGGCGAAAGGCCCATGTTGGTGCAGGCATTCTCACTTGCTAAAGCTTACGATGCTATGTTCCGGAGTAGCGGACAATTTACAGGTGGAGCTTTGTGGCATCCGTTCGATCATCAACGGGGTTATCACCCGGATCCTTTTTGGGGTGGCATTTTCGATGCCTTCCGACAACCGAAATATGCTTACTATTTATTTAAAAGTCAGGTTAACCCCAATTTAAAAATGCCCAATGTGGAAACCGGCTCAATGGTTTTTATAGCTAATGAGATCAGTCCTTTCTCAGACGAAGATGTGGTGGTTTTCAGCAACTGTGATTCGGTGAGGCTGACGGCTTACGAAGGAAAATCGTGCACAAAACCTGTGGTTCATGCTGAAGGACATATACCGAATGCTCCGGTTGTTTTCGAAAATGTATACAATTTTCAGGAGATGAAAAATTATACATACAATAAAAAAAACTGGCAGATGGTAAGTTTCTTAGCAGAAGGTATTATAGACGGAAAGGTGGTTTGCAGTGAAAAGAAAATGCCATCACGCCGTTCGACAAAAATACGTTTGTATGTGGATAATTTAGGACAACAATTAATAGCTGACGGATCGGATTTTATAGTAGTCGTGGCAGAAATTACCGACGACAACGGGAATGTACGCCGTTTAGCCAAAGATAATATCGTATTCAGCGTTGAAGGAGAAGGTGAAATTATCGGAGACGCTTCTACTGGGGCTAATCCGCGTGCCGTGGAATGGGGCTCGGCTCCGGTGCTGATTCGCTCGACTACAAAGCCCGGAAAAATAACAGTGAAAGCACACGTACAGTTCGAAGGAACTCAGGCCCCGGCCTCAGGTGAAATTGAATTGGAAAGTATCCCTGCCGATTTGCCGTTTAATTTTATTGAACAAAAGCAGATAAAAAAACAGATTGCTACTGTGGATGAAAAAACAGAAAAAATTCAGCTTACCGACGAGCAGAAAAGAAAATTGCTTGATGAGGTAGAGAAGCAGCAAACCGATTTTGGAGAAAAGAAAAAATAAACGAGCAATGTAGCGGGCGGGTGATTTCAAGTTGCCTGCCCGCATTAAAAATGAGATGTTTTTTGTATTATTGTATTCAATATCGATAGCAGCACCAGCATTTTTTATGAGAATTTTTTAAATGAAATGCCTCACCTCTGTTTATCAATACGCTACAGATGATAAAAAAATTTATTTTAAGCACAATATTATTTTTTGTAATTTCACTCTCAGTCAAACTGATAAAGCCCTGTAATAATGGGAGGCTACAAGTCAGAGAGAACCGTCGTTATCTACAATTCGAAAACGGTAAGCTGTTTTTCTGGTTAGGAGATACGGGCTGGCTGTTACCCGAAAGGCTTGATCGCGATGAGGTCAAATTTTATTTAGATCAATGTGCCGAAAAAGGGTATAATGTGGTGCAGATACAAACGATTAATGCTGTTCCTGCTTACAATTACTATAGCCAGTCGTCTATGCCCAATGGTTTTGATTTTAAGAATATCGATAAAAAAGGCATTTACGGCTATTGGAATCATGTGGATTATATTATCAAAATAGCTCAAAAGAAAGGAATTTATATTGCAATGGACTGCATTTGGGGCGGATTGGAGAAATCCGGTCTTATGAATGAACATGAAGCTATAATATATGGAACATTTCTTGCAGAACGTTATAAAAATTCACCCAATATAATCTGGGTGATTGGAGGCGATATACGGGGTGATGTGAGAACAGAAGTCTGGGAAGCTTTGGCAAATACAATTAAATCTATTGATAAAAATCATTTGATGACTTTTCATTCCCGTGGACGAACGTGTTCCTCTGCTTGGCTCAATGATGATGAATAGCTGTATTTCAATATATTACAAAGTGGTCGCCGGCGTTATGGACAAAGAAATAGAGATGCCAATTACCCTATTGCCGAAAATACGGAAGAAAATAATTGGCGTTATGTCGAAAAATCGCTGATGCAAATGCCGCTTAAACCTGTTCTCGATGGGGAGCCTTCTTATGAAGATATTCCACAGGGACTTCATAATGTCGACGAACCGCGCTGGCAGATCAGAGTATCATTGCCGGGCAAAACGGTGAACGTTACGAGCGTGTTATCGCTACACGTGGGAACGATTATTTATTGGTATATAATTACGCCGGATTACCTCTGCAGATTGATTGGTCGAAAATCAGCGGAGTGGAGAAAAACTGTTGGTGGTTCGAACCCCAAAATGGAACCATTCAGTTTATCGGAACCTTTGATGGAAATAAAATCGTTGAGTTTGACGCCCATATTAAATGTAATTCCGGAAATGATCGTGTGTTGATTGCTGTTAATAGTGAAAAGAGTACATTGAACTTACAAACCCGGGAGTTGAAAAAGATTTACCGGAGATAATGTTGATATAATTTAATTGTGATATTAAAGCTATGAAACCTGTTATTGTCATGAATTTTACGCATGTTTACGAGCAGGAAAATATTCTGAGAAATAAACAAATAATTTGGATTGATTGTACAAAGATTTATGGGGCAAGTTGCTTCTGTGATGCAGATGCACAGAAAAAATTGGCATGTAAAATAAGTCCGTATGGGCCAGATGGCATACATTTTATCGATTCTGGAAATTATCATTATCTGACAAAATTATGGGTTGATAAAATTAAAAAACCTTTTTCTCTGGTTGTATTCGATCATCATACCGATATGCAGCCAAGTCTGTTCGACAATCTTTTGTCTTGTGGGTGCTGGGTTCGGGAAGTTCTTGATGCCAACCCGTATATTCGCAAAGTCTGTCTTATCGGAGCGTCCGAACAACTGATTAAAGCCACGGATACTACTCTGTATGGCGATCGTCTTATTTTCTACAGCGATCGTTCTCTGACCCATGAAGAAACCTGGAAACGTTTTGCTCAAAAACATTTCAATGAGCCGGTTTACATTTCGGTAGATAAAGATGTTCTGAATAAAAGTTCTGCTGTTACAAACTGGGATCAGGGCAGTCTTTCGCTTGAAGAACTCGAATTATTGCTCTTTGTGATTTTTAAAAATCAGGAAATAATAGGGGTGGATATTTGCGGAGAGTGTTCTTATACGCTTAATCTGTTCGAATTAGAGGAATATAATAATCTGAATTTTCGGGCCAATACAGAACTGCTGCATTTAATCAGAAAATATACCGATTGAGTTGATCTTCAGGGCTAAATGTTTCTTTTTACATATTAGCTCTAAATGTATGTTCGGTGTTTGAAACCAACATTGTTGCTGTATCTGCAGTTCTGAAAAATTTGTAAGCCGGAATACTGATAGCATAGAAAGCAACAGCAGTCCCAAAACCGGCCAGTACATCAACAAAATAATGTGCTCTGATATAAACCGTGGCAATAACTAATATTGCATAAATGGGAAAAAACAGTATAAATGTCCGGTACTGTTTTGCGTGAAGGAGTAACACCATTATAAGGGTGGATATGCCTACATGCGAGCTTGGGAAAGCTGCTGTAGGGCGTTCACCTACTTTTTGGGTCGTTTCCACCAAATTAAAGAATATCCCATGATCGTTCGTATAATTTCCGGTGATCAGGCTATGCGTGCCGAAGAAGTTTCCTAATTCTGGGAAAACTCCTGATGCTGCATTATGGTAACCAATAGCTGCATAGTAAAACTGCGGACCGGCAGTAGGAAAAATAATATAAATAATATAATAGACAAAAAAGGCTCCTAACACCGTAAAAAAGAAATAGTCGAAATACTTCCGGTTACGAAAGTAGAAGTATAAGCCGACTCCGAGAATAATAAAATAGAACGAGAAATACCCCATGTTCATCAATTCGCAAATCCAGTTTTGCGGATAATGTTTGCTGAAAATTAATGCAGGCTGAAAACCGAATAGTTTTTGTTCCCACCCTGCCAATAAATAGTCCCGGTTAGTTTCAAATTTGTTGATATCAAAAGTTTCCGGATACCAGAATGCAAGAAGACTTCCCATGGCAAGATTTCTGATGAATCGGATAATTTTCAGATTTTTTTTAGTCCCGATAAATGCGAGCAATAATATTCCCAGAGTAATCATTAATCTGTGTCCCAGCAACAGGAGTGATGTATGGAGGCCGGGTTTGATTATGGCTATGACACAGGCAGAGATAAATATATAGAAAAGAGTGAGTTTTTCTGCTGTCAGGAAATGTATTGAGTGATTTTGTTTCATCACAAAGAAAAATAACCGTAATTTAGTTGATGACCAGTTGCTTGATTTCTGATTTTCAGGGTGTTGTATTTTGATTTCAGATACGGCTTTGAAAATCAGTTTTGTGTTTTTTAGAAGCGGTAAATATATAACTATTTAATGTATTTGTAATGGTATGATAAAATATATTTCACAATATTTTCTGTGAAGAAAAATATGACTTGCAGCGCCTGATTCTAAAATATTGACCAGTATTAGAAATTTTTATGAATAGATAATGGTATTGCAGCTTTGAGTTGTCATATAGTTGTAATTGGTATATCTTTGTTGCAAAACTGCGCAGAATTTGGAAAAGAACATAGATACAACCCTTTTACAAGCAGGAGATTACAGCTTTTTCGAAGATATGTTTCACGAATGGTATAGTCCTTTGTGCCGCTATGCGTATAGTATTTTACGGGATATGGATGAGGCAGAGGATGTCGTTCAGCAGACATTTTATAAACTTTGGGATCAGCGCAAAGAAATTGAGATCCGGACGTCAATCAATTCTTATTTGTACCGGATGGTTCATAATGCCTGCCTGAACAGGGTGAGACAGATAAAAATACACGAAGGACATATTGCAGAGTATGCAACGGAAAGAGATGATTCCGACCATAACGGTGATCTTGCGCTCGTAGAAAGTGAACTCCAAAAGCGGATTGACTTGGCTATAGAAAAACTTCCACCACGTTGTCGAGAAGTTTTCAAACTCAGCCGTTTCGAACAACGATCCTATTCCGAAATTTCGGATCAATTAGGCGTTTCGGTAAACACTGTCGAAACCCAAATAGTAAAGGCGCTGAAAAGTTTACGTCTGAGTTTAAAAGATTATTTGTCTTTTATATTGTTGTTTTCTATTTTTAAATAAGTTGCTTATGGATTCAAAAACAGAAATATTATTCGCCCGCTATTTCAGTGGAGAAGTCACAGGAGAAGAACTTCGTGACCTTGAAAATTATCTGGCCGAATCAACTGAACATGAAGCGTATTTCAATGAAATGACTAAACTGTATGAACAGACAGCCATGATTTCGTCGATGCCTCGTCCCAATGTAGAAAAGGCAACTGCTGATTTTAAAAAATACATTCATAAAGATGAAACGGTTGTTCTTTCCCCGAGGCGTCATTTATTCTTTTCGAGATATGCAGCAGTGGCTGCCGTTGTTATAATTATAGTGGGATTGCTTTCACTATTTCTAATAAACGAAAAACCAGATGCTGTAAATATTCTGGCTGATGCTGAAGACGTCCGGGCAGTAACATTATTCGATCAGGTAGAAGTGAATCTGGAACACGGTTCGAAGCTTAGTTATCAGAAAGAATCACCTAATGAACCCGAATTGATTGGTAAAGCGATTTTTGCGGTAAAGCAAAAAACAAGTAAGCAGCTGATCATAAAAGCAGGAAATACTTACATCCGGGATATTGGAACCGTGTTTTCGGTGGATGCTACATCGCCTTCCGACAGTGTAACCGTAGAAGTAACAGAAGGAGAAGTAATGTTTTATACTAAAAACAATCAGGGTATCAGCCTGAAAAAAGGGCAAGCCGGAGCATATTATCCGCAGAAGGATATGTTTAAATACAAAACAGATATACAGGATAACGGACTCGCGTTCGACAATATGAGCTTGCCGGAAATCATTCCTCAACTTGAATCAAAATATGATGTAATAATTCATCTTCAGTCCGAATCATTGGAACAATTACATATAAATGTGAACTTTGCAAAAGGGGAATCCATAGACGAGATTTTGAAAATAATAACAGAAACCTTGTCCCTCCGGATGGAAAAAAATGATAAGGGTGAATATATTTTGAGCGAAAAATAAACATTATGAAAAGGACAGATTTTGAATTTTGCTTAAAATGGAGTATTTTACTTTGGTTTGTTTCACTGTCAGTCGCAGGTTTTTCATTGCAACGAAATGTTACATTAGCCGTCAACAATAGCAGGGTTGAAGATGTATTGAATCTGATTAGTGCACAAACCGCTTACAGGTTTTCATACGCTTCGACCTGTATTGATAAAAACAGGCGGGTTTCGTTTTCGGTAAAAAATAAACCGTATGCAGATGTTCTTCCTTTGGTTTTAGGAAAAAAAGTCCGCTATAAAGTTTCAGGAGAATATATTATTCTTTTACCGTCCGTATCTGAAGCTAAAAAAGATATAGCCCAGAAGCCTGGAATACCGCCGTTATTGCACAATAACGAAATATCCGAAACTTCAGAAAGAAGTATTGATAATGAGACGGTCAATTCTTGCGATACATTTTTTTTGAAAAAAATTGCTGTCCCCGATACAGGTATCTCAATTGACGAGTGTCATAGAGATATAATTTCAAAAAATGAAGAAAAAATGAGAACAAGAATTGCAACATTAATTGTGGCGACAACACTAAGTGCCGCAACCATTTCGGCACAAACAACCGATTCGGCCATGCTACCCAATAAGTTTGCTCAGGTAACTTTTATTTATCCGATAGGAACAGATGGTATTGGCTCCGATCAGAATGCCTATAATTTATCTTTGAACATGATCGGAGGATTTACAGGAGAGGTAAACGGTTTTGAGGTCGGTAGTGTGTTTAATATTAACAACTATGGAATTTCCGGTGTACAAGCTGCCGGAGTTTTTAATTTATCAGGGCTCAAAAAAAGGCAGGACACGAACGAGGGAACCCAGATTGCGGGAGTATTTAATGTTGTAAATGGAAACATGCCGGTACAAATTGCTGGTTGCTATAATAGTGTTTTATCCGATAATATTTTACAGATTTCAGGAGTCGCCAATATCGCAAAAACATCCAAGGTACAGGTTTCAGGAGTCGCTAATGCGGCAAAAAGATCTAAAGCTCAGATTGCCGGAGTAATAAATGTAGCCAAAACTGCTAAGGTGCAAATTGCAGGCGCCGCCAATATTGTAAAAGAAAGTCCTGTGCAAATTGGAACTGTAAATATTGCGAATTCTTCGGCAACTCAGATCGGTGTAGTCAATATCAGTCGCAGAAATAAGTTTCAACTTGGTGTTGTTAATGTTCGTGATACGGCAGATGGGGTTTCTTTTGGAGTGCTGAATTTTGTAATGCATGGCGGAGTAAAGGAAATTGAATTTGCTACAAGTGATTATATTCAGGGTGGTGTAAGTCTTCGCTTGGGAACACGACAATTGTACTCGATACTTACTTTTGGTTCTAATTTCTCTGAGAATTATTACAGTACGGGCTTCGGTTTGGGAACAAAAGCTATGCTGTCAAAATGTTTCGATATTGATTTTGAAGCTGTCCATCACAATTTGTACGGTTCGTTCCTTGAAATGTCCGGTTATAGTGGTTTGGTACAGTTTCGTCCGGTACTTGATTTTTCTTGTGTAAAGCATTTGAGTTTGTTCGCCGGACCTGCATTCAATTTGTCGTTAGCCAACGAAGCCGGAGAAAAGATTAATCCGCCATATCTTATCTATAAAGTTGTTGACAAACCTACATTTCAATCTGACTTTTGGATTGGCTTTACTGCGGGCCTGAGGTATAAATTCTGATAAAATATATTAATTTTTTAATCTAAAAGAGATTACTCCTGCATGATATTTGGAGTAATCTCTTTTTTTGTATTAACTTTTTTTGACATGATCTGTTTAAACCTAGTTCGATTTTTGTAGTCGAAAACAGACACATTTTTAAGTTTCAATTCAAAAATCATATATTTTTTTAAGGATGAAGAAGATTGTTAGTTTTATTTTTCTTTTATTCATGGTTATTCCTGCTTTTGCTTTCTACACGATAAAAGGGAAAATCATTGATGCCTCTACCCAAAAGCCTTTAGACTTTGTTAATGTTGCGCTTATTAAGCATAATTCGCAGGCTCCTTCTGCCGGGGTTACTTCCGATGAAAAAGGAAATTTTACTTTACCCCAGGTATCTTCCGGAAAATATATGCTTCGTGTTAGTTTTGTGGGTTACAATACCTTGGAAATTCCTCTGAATGTCACTGACAGGGAGTTGAATATGGGGATGATTAAAATGTTTGAAGACTCCAAAGCCCTGAAAGAAGTTGAAGTGGTGGGGCAGGGTACTCAAATGAAGTTTGAAATTGATAAAAAAGTTTTTTCAGTTGATCAAAATATAGCATCGGCAGGAGGTTCGGCGACTGAAGTTTTACAGAATATTCCCTCGGTTGATGTGGATAATGAAGGAAATGTCTCGCTTCGTAACAATTCCAGCGTCGAAGTATGGATTAACGGAAAGCCTTCGGGACTGACTGCCGAAAACCGGGCCCAGATTCTACAACAAATGCCGGCGGAAAGCATTCAAAGCATTGAAATAATGACTAATCCTTCTGCCAAATTTGATCCGGAAGGAACTGCCGGAATTATCAATATCGTTCTCAAAAAGGATCGTAAAGCCGGATATTACGGAAGCGTATCTGCCGGTGGTATGTGTACCGATGGCGGAAAACCGGGGGCAATGCTTGGGGCGAATATCAATTATAATAGTAGTAAAGTAGATGCCTATTTGAATTTGGGTTATCGGGCAATGAGCTTCAGGGGAGGGAGTAAAACCGACCGCTATAATTTATCAGATGTAGATACAACTACTGTATTGAATCAAAAGAATGTAACAAACAGAGCTTTTCAGGGTTTGTTTATGCGTGCTGGCGTAGATTACCATTTGAATGACAAAAATACGCTCAGTCTGAGTGGATTTGGTATGTTTGGTACAGGAAATTCATCGAGTACAATTGATTATCTGCTTACTGATTACGGGACAAATGCTATTCTTAAAGATTATTCAAGAACTGTCACAGAATCAGGTACCCGGCCAAGTATGAATGTTTCGTTGGATTACAAGCACGATTTTGACGATAAAGGTTCAAATCTTATGTTGAGTGCGTCTTATTCTCATCATAAACGCGGAGGTGACGATAATTATGTTCAGGAAGATGAGTATGGAAATAAAATTTTGGACATAACGCAAACAGTTTATGGCGAAAACAATACCATGCAGTTTAAAGCGGATTATACTAAAAAATTTGTAAGCGCTGGAAAAATTGAAACTGGATGGCAAAGTACCCTGCAACACCGCCTGAGTCCGGCTTCTGCTATGAATAATCTTACCAATACCGAGGTTGAATCTTATTATAATGATTTTGATTATCACGAACAGATACACGCAGGTTATTTGACTTACGGGAATACGTTTTTCGAGAAATTGTCTTTTCAGGGAGGATTGAGAGCCGAGTATGTAGCGCGAAATTCAACAAATGCCTTTAAAGATGCTTCACTGGGATTGGTTGATTCTGTACTAAATTACAGCCCGTATATAAAGCTTTTCCCAAGTGCGTATCTTTCTTATGCATTGCCTAATAACAACGAACTGCAACTGAATTTTACCCGGCGGGTAAATCGCCCGAGAGGCCGTTACATCAACCCTTTTAAAGACTATTCCGATTCAACCAATATCTCTTACGGAAATCCGGACCTGGATCCTGAGTACGCGACAGCTGTAGAGTTTAATTACCTGAAGAGCTGGGATAATCATTCTCTTTCCGCATCCACATATTATCGTTTTACCGATCAGGTAATTCAGAACGTAAGCTTTATCCGTAATGGAACTATGGAAAGTACTTACATGAATCTGGCTAAAACAACAAGCTCCGGTGTCGAATTAGTGGCCAAAGATCGGTTGTTTAAAATAGTGAATCTGACTTCGTCGTTGAATTTGTTTTATAATAAGTTAGATTCTTCAGTTTACAGTAATCCATACGACGCTACGATAACTACCGTAATTCCTGAACAGGAAAATTTTTCGTGGGATGCAAAAGTGATGGCCAATATTGTACTGAGTAAAACAACTTTCGGACAGATAACCGGTCAATATTCGGCTCCCAGGCTAATTGCTCAGGGACGTGAAACCCCGAGTTATTCGATTGATTTGGGTTTGCGTCAAACCTTCCTGAATCGTAATCTGAGTCTGAATCTCATGGTTCGCGACCTGCTGAATACCCGTAAAAGAAATACTATTACCTGGGGAGATGGTTTTTATCAAACCAACGAATCTTATTTCCACGGTCGTATGATTGGCCTGACGGTAAGCTACAACTTCGGAAATATGAAGCCGAAGATGGATAAAAAGAAACAGGATAATCAACAGCAGGATATGAACTTTGATGGAAGTATGGATTGATTTCTTTAGTTACGACGACGAAATTCGGCACAGACAAGCGCTGTGGCCACACTTACATTGAGAGATTCTGATGTAGGTGTACCTTTGGGAAAGTTAGGAATCAACAATCGTTTGGTTACTAACTTTTCTGTTTTTGGGGATATGCCGTTTCCCTCGTTTCCCATAACGATAATTCCGTTTGTAGTGAGAGTTTCTTCATAAATATCTCTTCCATCCATAAAAGTTCCGTAAACCGGCAGATTTTTTCCTGTATTTTCCAAAAAATTGTGGAGATCAATATGATGTATTCTGACTCTTGCCAAAGCGCCCATAGTTGCCTGTACGGTTTTTGGACCATAAGCATCAGCACAATGTAATGAACAAAAAATATCATCAATTCCAAACCAGTCGGCAATACGAATAATGGTTCCGAGATTGCCCGGATCCTGAATATCATCCAAGGCCAAGGTAAGTTTATTTTGAATATTAAAATCGGAGTTTTTATAAATTGGTTTTTTGAAAATACCCAATATTCCTTGAGACGTTTTCTGGTTTGAAATTTTAGCCATTTCTGCGGAGGTGATTTCTACTGGATTTTGCAGATTATGCATCGGGTTTTCAGTTAACCAGTCGGACGTCACGAAAAAGGATTGTGATTCAAAGGTGCTTGAAAGTTCTGTAACCAACTTGGTACCTTCTGCCACAAACAAACCTGTTTCATCCCGAAACTTTTTTTGTGCGAGCGATGCAATAAGTTTTATCTGATTTTTTGAAATCACTTTGGCCTGATTAATGTTATGCGGAATGTTTATTTACTGAAAATTCGGACAAAGCTAAGAAAGATTCAGTAAATAACAAAAGCGGTTATTTAAAACCCATGTAAATCCTGAAAATTTCAGAATAAAACATGCCGGAATATCGCTGTATTTTCAATTTAAACTATATTTGCAAACTAAATCCCTCAGGTTGATTATGAGCTATCGAAAACTGGTTTTATTTTTTGCAGTAATGCTTATTCTGTCGGCATGTAATGTGACAAAACACGTTCCCGATGGAGAGTATTTGCTCAATCAAACCAGAATTCATTCTGATGTAAACAACATTTCGCAGTCAGATCTCAAGGAATACCTTCGGCAAACCCCTAATGCGCGAGCTTTTGGCCTGTTCCGTCTTCAGTTGGGAATTTACAATCTTGCCGGTAAGGATACTGCAAGCTGGATCAATAAAAGTTTGAAGCGTATGGGATCCGCTCCTGTTATTTTTAATCAGAATATGACCGATATTTCGGTTCAGCAGTTGCAGAAACTGTATGTGAACCGAGGGTTTATCAATGCACAGGTCGAAAGTCAGGTTAAGCTTAAAAAGAAAAAAGCGGAAGTTGATTATTTCATACATTCAAACCGTCCCTATTCAATAAGAAGATATAATATAAAAATTAAAAACGAGGTTCTTGACCGGATTGCAACTGATACTGCAAAATCGCTTATTCGTCCGGGAATGAATTTTGACGTCGACCAGCTCGATGCCGAGCGTTCACGAGTTGCAACGGCCATGCGTGATAGGGGGTATTATCACTTTAATAAAGAATATCTGGCATATATTGCAGACAGTTCGCAGGTAGACCATAAAATTGATTTGTCACTTGATCTTATTTCTACGTTGAAACTGAATCATGATTCATTGAATAAATACATGTTCCAAAAGTTCAATGTCGGTAAAGTCATTTTTTTTGCTAATACAGGGGCCGGAATAAACATGGATAATATAGATTTTACAAAATTTGATACTGTAAGTTTTCGTGATTTCTATCTTATCTTTGAAGATCAGAAGTTCCTTAAGCTTGATGCCCTGATCAATAATACATATATTAATCCACATTCGGTTTTTAATGAAAAAAATGTGGAAAAAACATATTCGGCTCTGAATTCGTTGGGACCAATCAAGTATGTCAATATAAGTTTTAAGGAGAAAAATCAAAATACGCTCGATTGCTATATCATTATAGAGCCGGCCAAAACAGTTTCTTTTTCGACAGAACTTGAAGGTACTTACACGGATGGTTACTGGGGAGGTGCATGGAAATTAAATGGTGTAAATAAAAATACGTTTAAAGGTGCGGAGGCTCTGACTTTGCAGGGACGGCTGGCCTACGAATGGCAACAGGGAATTTGGGAACGCGAACTTGGGGGGCAGGTCGGGTTACGTTTTCCGAAATTTATGTTCCCGGTAGGCAGCTTTGATTTTAAGCGGAATATTCATGCTAACACAGAGTTTACCAGTAATTTGAGTTATCAGTTCCGTCCTTCTCAATTTTCAGCACTGAACGCGGGTGCTGGTGTGAATTATTCATGGGTGAGAACTAAATTTACCCATACATTCGAGCTGTTTAATCTGAGTTATATGGACTATACGGTTGATCCGGTTTTTTATTCAACCTATTTGGCAACAGGTATTTATAATAAATATAATTACAATAGCCGCTTTATCCTCCGCTCGGGATATACCGGTTCTTTCAGTACGTTTAACCCCAATCGTCCGTTGCGCAATTATTCTACCTATCGCTATAGCATTGAGTCTGCCGGAAATTTGCTTTATGGATTGAATAAATTGCTGGGGACGCCTGTTTCGTCGGACGGGAACTATCAGCTATTTGGAATAGGATATTCCCAATATGTTCGTGGGGAATATAATACTACTTACCATCAGATATTAGATAAGAATAATCACCTTGTGTATCATTTTGGCTTTGGACTGGGATTTCCGTATGGAAACGCTTCGATCATTCCTTACGAGCGTCGGTTCTATTCCGGTGGAGCTAACAGTGTAAGAGGATGGAATGAAAGTTCGCTGGGGCCGGGAATTTATCAGCGGGATCCTTCATTAGCTTCCGGAAGGCGCGATTTTAATCAGGTTGGAGACATAAAGCTTGATCTCAATATGGAATACCGGGTGAAATTGTTTTATGTGTTCGAAGGTGCATTGTTTTTAGATGGTGGTAATGTTTGGACAATCAGGGATTATGAGGAGCAACAAGGAGGAGTATTCAAATTAAATACCTTCATGAAGCAGCTGGCTATTGCATACGGTACCGGGATCAGGATGGATTTTTCATTTTTTATTGCCCGTTTTGATTTTGGACTAAAACTATTTGATCCATCACAATCCCGTGTTCATCAATGGCAGTTAGGTAATGATTTTAGTTTAAAAGATGATTTTGCATTCCATATTGCAATCGGTTATCCATTCTAAATTTAGAATTCTAATTCAGGTGAATCGTTTGTCCTTGTTTTACGAGGTTTCCTTGGACGTTTTACCATAAGCTTTTTTTCGCCCAATAAGTCAAAACTCATGCGATGCCAGGGAGTAGTACCATACTCGCGAATTGCATCACGATGCTGTTTGGTAGGATAGGCCTTATTTTTATCCCAATTGTAAAAAGGAAAATCGGTATGTAAATTCACCATCATTTCATCCCGATGTGTTTTTGCCAAAACAGATGCTGCTGCAATTGACAGATATTTACCATCTCCTTTTACAATAGTCTGGTATGGAATATTTTTATAAGGTTTGAATTTATTACCATCAATAATAATAAACTCAGGGGCCATTTTTAACTGGTCTATTGCCCGATGCATAGCAAGTATGGAAGCATTCAGAATATTAATACGATCGATCTCAAAATTATCGACGGCTGCTACGGCCCAGACAAGCGCATTTTCTTCTATAACGGGCCTAAGTGCATTCCGCTCTTTTTCGCTCAGTTGTTTTGAATCGTTGAGTTTCGGACAGACAAAATCGGATGGCAGTATAACGGCTGCCGCAACAACAGGGCCGGCTAAGCATCCGCGACCGGCTTCGTCGCATCCGCATTCCAGTTCGATACCCGAATAATTAATCAGAAGCATTGAGTTTTTTTTCGTTGTTTTGAGGATTATAATCCGTAACTACATTTTGTTTTTTGACTTCTTCCCAAAGTGTCGGTGCCAGTTTTAATATATGTTCGTATGCAAATGATTCTGTTTTCATTTCAGGGTTGACTAAACTGAACTTGCTGTCGATAGCATTGAAAATATTTAATAAAATACTTAAAATTAATGCATATTTGATGCCCCCGAAGAGTCCTCCCAGAAATTTATTAAGCCCTCCTAATGATATTGAGTCAAACAATTTATCAACCGACCGGGCAACAAGGAGGAGTATTATGGCTATTATTATAAATACTACCAAATAGGCAACCGGAACGGCTATTTTTTCCGAGAATGAAAAATGTTTCATAAAAAATGTTGAAACGGCGGGAGAAAAAAGTTTGGCTCCGAAAATACCCAGAAAAATGGCGGCTAAAGAAGTAAGCTCCTTTATTAAACCTTTAAAAAGACCAAATACAAATCCTATGGCTATGGGAATAATTATGATTAAATCTAATGTGCTCATATCAGAGGGTTTTAGGCAAAGATAACTAAAAAAGATGATTCCGGTTAATCCGTATTGTAGGAGATCAAATAAATTTATTTATATATATGTCTTATAATTAAATGGTTGCTTGTAAATCAAAATATTCTCAATAATTAAAAAACATACTTTATTTGTTTTGGCACAGCTTTTGAATTAATGAAAATACAATCGTAAATTAATTTACAAGCTATAAGAAATATATACATTATTCACCATTTAAATTAAGAGAGTATGAGAGCAAGATTAGCAAGCCTGTTAGCGGCACTTTTCATAGTTATAACCGCTCAACTATCGGCACAAACAACATATACAGTTCAGGCTGTAAACGATGATATCAGTTATTCGTTGGACTTAAAGGCTGTAGCTTCAATTTTTGGTGAATCAAGCGATCTGGAAGATTTTGAAAGACGACTGAACGATTATGACAATCAGATTTCGAATCTTGACCTCAATGGGGATGGAGAGATTGATTATTTAAGAGTTGTGGAAACATCGGACAATAATACACACTTAATCGTGATTCAGGCCGTTTTGGACGTTGATGTTTATCAGGATGTTGCAACAATTGTTGTAGACAGGGATGAATATAGTAGAACTACCGTTCGTGTAGTTGGAGATCCGTATATTTATGGTGCCAATTATATAATTCAACCATACTATTATAGTACCCCTCTATTCGTTCGTTGGTTCTGGTCACATAATTATACACGTTGGTATTCCCCTTATTATTGGGGACATTATCCTGTATATTATCGTTATCGTCGTCCGGTTTCAATAAATATCTATATGACCAATATTAATACTCATATTAATTATAGAAATCGTTACAGACATAACAGCTATTATCGAAACGATCATGTAACTAATCTTTATAAATCAGTAGGTCGCAGTGATTATGCAACCCGTCATCCGGAACGTACTTTCAGCAGTCGCAACAGTAATATGACCAGCCGCCGTGAACTTGATCGAGTAAATAATAGCACTGGAAGCAGTTCAAGAAGGTCTCAGTCTTCGGTTAGCAGAACAACTTCAACCAATGTATCCCGTTCGGGTGTATCCGGTAATGAAAGCAGCAGACGTTCTGTAATCCGTACAAACAGTTCTGCTGGAAGCAGCAGATCTACGGGAGTAAGCCAACGTTCACGTTCAGGTAATACAGTAGTTACACGTAGCTCTACCAGTTCAGGAAATTCTCGTACTTCTAATACTGTTTCTGGAAATAGTTCGAGTCGGTCAGAAAAAAATACAGGAACTGTAAAATCCGGAAGCTCAACGAGGTCAACAACTACGGTTAGCCGGCCTGCAAGTCGTTCAGAATCGGCATCAAGCCGTTCAACAGTGAAAGCTGGTAAATCGACCGAATCGTCTTCAAAAAGTTCGTCTACTAATACACGTTCCTCAGGAAGTAGTTCAAAATCGAATACAAACCGTGATTCAAGGAGATAAATTCAGTGAATAGTTATCTGTTTTGCACGGAAATTTCCACAAGCCGTTGACGTTTATTCAACGGCTTTTTTTGCATTTTGCAGCTGATATAAGTATTCCTGTTCGGTCTGGCCAGGTGTTGGGATGAATTTTGTTTTGTGAAGCAGATTCAGGGTTGCCAGATCCATAATTGTGGAATAACCGGAGCGACATACAATTTTTTTTGCCGCAAAAAAAATATCTATAAGATTCTGGTCGTTAAGATGTGAAGTAAGCGTAACATCTCCGATATGGTATGTCGTGGGACGGGACGATGGTTGTCCACACACAATTAATGTAGGAATTCCAGAGTGCTGATAGTGTTGAATAATTTCATGCTCAAAAATAGTGCGTTGCGGTTCAATGCCGGAGATAACAGCAACCACATCAAATTTCTTTTTTATGGTTTGAGGTTTACTATTTTCTAAGAATCTTGAAAGTTTACCAATAAAATGCGCATTTCGGGGTAAGGGATATTTGTGGGATAAATCACCGGAAAGATTTTTTTTTCCGGCATCGTCCGGAATCCAGCATTCGTCATATTTCAGGATAAATTGTCTGTGTAGCCACCATGCTATCGGTTCAAGAAATTTTATAGAAGCCGGCATTTTAATCATCAATTGGTGAGTAATGTAAACTGTTTTTGTATGATGGTTCCAAAGTCCGAAACGATTGTCCGAAATAATAAGATCAAATTTTTCCTGTTTTTGCAATTTTCGGATCATTTTGTGTTCACGTCTGATACCGGAAATTATCGGTGGTAAATTCCGGAACATGGCAAGTATCTGAGTGTTACCTGCCGAATAATGAATGGTATAGGATGGAAAATCAATCTTTCGGACAGATGGAAACTCCTGTTGTAAAAATTCCATAGGAAATCCATCGGCGGCAATAACAACTTCATGTCCGTCTGCTATATATTTTTTGATAACAGGAACACAACGGGCAGCATGACCCAATCCCCAATTTAGTGGAGCAATTAGTATTTTCATAACCCTATCTATATTTGTTTATAACTGAGTTTGCCCAATCAAATATCAGAATAGCTGGTCTGTATTTTTTAAAATTTATCCTGCCACTGAAACATCAAATCCTTTAGCGCGGACTTTTTCTGCAATCCGCTTTAATTCTGTAACCGGCACTTTTTGCAGATTCTGAACAGGAGTATCTCGATCTAATGAATAAATCATTATTTGGTACGGCCTGATTTGTTGTAATGCATCAATCCATGCATTGATTTCTTCATCGGTAGTGTTGTCTATTTTTTCACCATGATATTCCCCTTTCAAAAACATGGTTTGAATAATAAGTTTCCCTTCAAATTTTTTTAAATGTTCAACCAACCATTCAACATTAATGTGTTTGCCGAGAGGCTGATCTATCAGTCTCATAGTATGGTCGATGGCCGAATCAAATTTTAGAATATTATTATCAACTTTTTTTAATGCCGAGAATACGTGAGGTTTGTGTATTCGTGTTGAGTTAGAGAGTACACTGACTTTTGCTGATGGGCAAAGTATGTCCCGAAGTTCAATAGTATCATCAATAATTCCTTCGAAATCAGGATGAAGAGTTGGCTCCCCGTTTCCCGCAAAAGTAATCACATCCGGCGTTTTTCCTTCTGAGCTCATTTGTTTTAGTTTTTCTGAAAGAATATCCCGAACCTGATCTCGGGTTGGCATTGAAAATTCCTGCATGGTGGTATTGAAACCGCATTCGCAATATATGCAATTGAAAGAACATATTTTAGCATCAATGGGGAGCAGGTTTACTCCGAGTGAAAGTCCTAACCGGCGACTGTGGATGGGACCAAAAATTACCTGGTCGAAAAGTATCATGTTGTTTGTTTTTTGCGACTGTAAAAGTACGTTTTTCCTTCCTTTTTCAGGTCAAAAGTTACGATTTCTTTATCGGATCTGTTTTGAAAAAAGCTCAATAATCCGAAATCACCTCCACAAAAAAGACTATGAAAGGCAAAAATTGGTATGAAAAAGTAAAAAAGTGGTTTATCATAAAAAAAAATCATTCCGAGCAGCGACAACGTTGCTACCGTAACAGCCGGAGCAAGAGCAACTATGGTAAATTGTTTGCTGTCAATGACTTGTTTGTTTGCCTGAACGTAAAATAAAAATTTTTTCAGTTGCATGCCAAACGAGAGATGTTTAACCCCGACACATTTATAAGCTATGGCATGGATTCCTTCGTGTATGAAAATGAGGATAGTGAAAGAAAAAATGAGTCCGAAAAACATCTCCCACAGGTAAACAGAGTTCCGTTGAGTGAAGAAAGGCATAAATGCTTTGAATCCGCCTAAAACAAAGGCGAGCATTCCGGTTATCTGATACATGTTGGCGATGCGGGCATAAACAGGCTGTTTTTCTATTTCCGGAATCAGAAAATTCTTTATTCCGGAATGAGAAACTTCTGCTTCAAGTTCAAAATCTTTCCCATTGACAATGTCCTCGTAAGTCATAACTATTTTTTTAAAGGACGTTTTTTGATCATTCCGCCTTTGGCGTCTTTTATGCTGTGCATAATAATAAAAGCGTCTTTATCTATTTTATCTATTTCAGTCTCAAGCTTCGAAAGTTCCAAACGGGTAAGCAGTGTATAAACAACATCGGTATTTTTTAGCTCTTCACCGCGTTTTGCAAAACCTTTTTTGCCAACGTAAATTGTACAGCCCCGGCCTAATTTTTCAATAATAGTCAGGCGTACGTCTTCACTTTTCTCAGAAATAATGGTTACTCCTATATATTCTTCAATGCCCGAAACTACAAAGTCAACTGTCTTGGCCGCAGCCAGATAGGTGAGTATGGCATACATGGCAATCTCGATGGAAAATACGTATGCTGCGAAGGAAAATATAAAAATATTGAAAATCAGTATAATATCGCCTATTGTCAATGGAAGTCGGCGGCTCAGGAAAACAGCCAAAACTTCGGTGCCATCCAATACCGAGCCTCCACGAATGGCTAATCCGATTCCCGCACCCAGAAAAAATCCTCCAAAAACAGCAATCAGTAAACGATCGTGGGTCAGAGTGACCACAGGCATGAAGTCTACTATAATGGCAAGCAGTACTACTCCACCGATACTTTTCAGAGCAAACTGTTTTCCGACAGATTTAAAAGCCAGCAATAAAAACGGTAAATTGATAATTACCAATAGAGCGGGAAACGAAAAACCTGTAAGTTTACTGGTGATAAGCGAAATTCCCGTTACGCCGCCATCAATAAACGAATTAGGAAGCAAAAAGCCTTTTAATCCCAAGGCTGCAGAAAATACTCCGCCAAGTATGAGAAGGCTTTGTTTTATCAGATGTGTTATATCCACTTTGGCCCGTTGGGTTTCTGTTTCAATAGCCACTTCCGCAACATTTTTTTTGAATCGTTGGCGAATTATTTCAGTAAGTATATAGTCAAATATTTTTTTCATAAAAATAAATAAACAGAAAGTAAATAACAGAAAATGAAGTCTTGACTTTTTCTAATGTCGAGAGTATCTGATAAACAATTTAATCACGAATTATACAGATTTTTCATGAATTGTATTTGTATGTAAATCAATCATATATAATTTTATGATAGCTTCTCTTTTATGTTAATATGTGTAATTTGGGGACTTTATAGACATCCTTTTTTATGCTCAAAAACTCACATTATTATCATATATGACGCTTCTCTGAAGCTTAAGAAATGTACTTCTATGAGTATTTTCTCCGTCAGGATAGAAATTATAATTAATACAAAAGTCGGGACGATTTCATTTTTTTCTTGAATTTCGTCAAATTTTAATAATAATTCTTTCTCCCAGTGTTTTCGAAAGTTGTTTCTTGACTGCCTCTAAATTGGCCATATCATCCATAATTTCGTCAATCAGAGTGTTGTTTTTAGTTTCCGAAGCAGCTTTAAGTTCCAGTAATTTTTCCCGAATCAGATCAATAATCAGACTGTTTTTAAATTCAAAAACTACACGGGGTACTAAATCGATCAAACGATCGGAATCGCTTTCAACTTTTTTCAATTTTGAATGGACTTTGCTCAGCTGGTATTTTTCGGTAACCAGATCGGCTGTCAGCTGACTGATTAAAGAATCAGGATGATAGAGAAAATGTTTTTCCGGGACGAATGTTTCGTCCTGTGAATGTGTTTTATATTCTTCGAGTATTTTTTGATGCAGGGTTTGATGAAAACCGAGATTGTCGTGTTCCAGTTCTTCAAAAATATATGTGGCAACGGTTACCGGTTGAGTTTTAGCTTCATCGTTATAAAACATTACGGCCTGTCCGTAACGAATGAGCAACTGCAATATGTTTCGTTCTTCCGCTTCAAATTTATTGCTGCTTTGTGGAGCATTTGGCGCTACACTTGGAGTAATCGTTGCTGAACTGTCATTTGGAGTGCGGGCTGCTGCTTTTTCTTTTTCGGTACTTTTGAGTTTATTGATTTCGTGGTAAAGCATCGCTTCATCCACATTCAGTAAAGTTGAGCATTCTTTGACGTATTCGGCCCGAATGACAGTGTTGGGAATAATAGCGATACTTTGTACAATATCAATTACGAGGCCGGCTCGTTTCACAGGGTCGTTTCCGGCATCTGCCAACAGCAGGTTTGTTTTGAAACGTATAAAATCAACCGAATTTTTTTCGACAAATTCAATAAAATCCGAAGCATTATGTTTTCGCGCAAATGAATCCGGGTCATCGCCGTCGGGCAGCAATAAAACTTTAATGTTCAGTCCCTCTTCGAGTAAAAGGTCTATTCCGCGAATTGATGCTTTTATTCCGGCTGCATCACCGTCGTAAATCACGGTTACATTTTCGGTGAAACGATGAATCAGTCGGATTTGGCCGGGAGTCAGTGAAGTTCCGGATGAAGCTACGACATTCTCAATGCCACTTTGATGCATCGAAATTACGTCAGTATAACCTTCTACAAGGAAACATCTGTCCTGACGAACGATGGCTTGTTTGGCAAAATAAATTCCGTAAAGTTCATTACTCTTGTGGTAAATTTCCGATTCGGGCGAATTGACATATTTCGCCATTTTGTCGTCCTTTTTCAGAACGCGCCCTCCAAAAGCAACCACTTTTCCTGAAAGTGAGTGAACGGGAAACATCACGCGTCCTCTGAAACGGTCGGTCAATTGTCCGTTTTCATATTCGAGGGTGAGTCCGGTTTTTATGAGGTAGTCTTTATTGTACCCCGCTTTAATGGCCGATTGTGTAAAAGCATCGCGCTGGTCGAGGCTGTAGCCAAGCTGAAACTTCTGTATTATGTCGTCGCGGAAACCACGTTCCCGAAAATAACCGAGTCCGATGGATTTTCCGTCAATATGATTATGTAGCGTATTGGTAAAATGTTTTTGCGCAAATTCGTTGACTAAGAACATGCTTTCGCGGTCGTTACGGACAGCTTGTTCTTCAGCAGTCAACTCTCGTTCCTGAAACTCAATGTGATATTTCTTGGCTAAAAATTTCAGAGCTTCGTAGTACGAAATTTGTTCATGTTCCATGATAAAATGCACGGCATTTCCACCTTTACCACACCCGAAACATTTGAAAATGCCTTTGGCCGGTGAGACAATAAACGAAGGTGTTTTCTCATTATGGAAAGGACACAGTCCCAGCAGGTTTACCCCACGTTTTTTCAGCGTGACATAATCTGAAACAACATCCTGAATTTGTGCCGCTTCGATAATTTTATCTATGGTAGCCTGATCAAGCATTTCTTGTTTTTACTCCTTTATTTTAACTGACTTTTAGCGAATACAAATCTACTGAATTTTATTGTGAAAGTAAAGAAGAAAAAACGGTTTACGGGGAAAGCAATTTTGTAAATGCCCTACTGCAAACCGTATATGTTTATTTATTCTATGTCTGACAGGCATCTAATACTTGTTGCCTGTAGAATAAGTTTTATTTTTAAAACGAAACAGTTGTGATCGTGGATGATCCTGTTGTAAATGTTTTCTTTTGACTTTCCCCGGAATATGTACCATCATGGAAATAAGCTCCTTCTGTGGTTCCTCCTGAATATGAACCTCCGGTATAAATGTAATATGTTGTGCTCTTTTTTAGATTAGGTGATGAAAAATGAAAATAATATCCGGCCCGTGGGGTTTTAAAGGTTCCCAGATCGTTTCCGGAAGCATCCTGAATCCTGAAAAATGAAGATGCGGAAGAAACTGTTGAACTGGTCTTCAAGTTGACTCCGACCTGAGTCGAACTTGATGTTATGGATTCAAACATGTTGGAATTATAACAAGCTCCGAACAGAAGGCCACCGTTAATCGTAATGGAAGTTTCGGAATGGATCCCATCTAATCTGTAAATAAGAATAGATGACGCAGACTCGATATTTCCCTTAATATGGATTATGTTTGATGCCGGATTGGGGTATACAGCTATTTCTCTGTATCATCCGAAATTGAACTAAATTTTATTTTAGCAATGTCTTCCATGCTGTATTCGCTCTCATCTCCATCCGAGAGTTTTATATTCATTTCAGTACCGGTAAATGTAATTTTATGGATATTATTTATGGCAGTATTTATCTCCGTGTTATCCGTAAATTGGAGAACCATTGTGCTTTGTGCGTTTAGTCTCCATATCCCCAAAACGAACATGAGCAGAAAGCTTGTTCGTTTAAAAAATCCGATTCATTTGACAAGCACTATTTAAGTTCTCTGTAAAATTTTTAGTAAACTCTGAAATATATTTGAACTTCAAAAGTACAGGAGCAATAGGCTTAATTATAAATAAATGCGGTGAAAAATGATCTTTTTGCGGTGAATATAACGTCGGGAATTATATTACAATTGGAGTTTATCCAACAATTGAATATAAATGTCAATTCCCTGCTGAATTTCGGAGAGAAGAATATATTCATCGGCAGTATGGGAGCGTGCTGAGTCCCCCGGGCCTGCTTTCACACTTGGAAATGGCAACAAGGCCTGATCGGACAGGGTAGGAGAACCGTACAGATTTCGGTTTAGCTGTTTAGCTCTTTTTATGAACGGATGGTTCAGTGGCGTGGCAGTAGAGCTCAATCGGGTAGATCTGGGCTGAACACCGCAACTGACATGCTGCTGAATTTCCGATAAAATCTGTTCGTTGGAATACAACTCATTGCTACGAATGTCAACTACAAAAGTACATTTGTCGGGAACAACATTATGTTGGGTGCCTGCATTGATTTGAGTAACCGACATTTTTACCGATCCAAGCATTTTCGATTTTTTTTCAAATTCATAAGTTCTGAACCATTCAACATCTTTCATGGCTTTATAAATGGCGTTGTCACCTTCGTTCCGGGCTGCGTGGCCGGCTTTTCCATAAGCAGTACAGTCGAGAACCATCAATCCTTTCTCGGCTACAGCCAGATGCATGCCGGTAGGTTCGCCCACAATTGCAAAATCAATTTTCGGGAGTTCATGGATTAAACTTTCAATTCCATTTTTACCGGAGACTTCTTCTTCGGCAGTAGCAGCAAAAATAAGATTGTAACTTTGTTGTTGCTGAGTAAGATAAAAGTAGGCATGTAACAAACTAACTACACTCGCTCCGGCATCATTGCTTCCCAGACCGAAAAGTTTGCCGCTTTCGATGACTGGTTCGAAAGGATTTTTTGTCCATGCAACAACAGGTTTTACTGTGTCAATGTGGGAGTTTAACAGAATTGTCGGCCGGGAGGTATCAAACCCGGGACTCATCATCCATATATTGTTGCCCCTCCGTGAAGCCACATAACCCTTTAACTCAAGATATTTCTCCAGATAATCGGCAACATTTTTTTCCTCCCGGCTGAACGATTGAATTGAGATCATATCGTGCAGTAGCGCAATGGCATCATTAGTGAGTTCTGTTATCATATTATTTTGAAAATGTAAGTGTTATTATACATAAAATTGAGTTTAAGATTTTGTATTAACCTCAAACTCAATTTATTTATACCTTTTGTGTAAAATTTTTTACTGAATAAGATGTTGCTCTTTCAACCAGTTTTTTAATACTTCAGGCCAATTGTCGGCCGGAATATTGTTTTTACGCATTCCAAAACCATGACCACCTAAATCGTATTCCTGCAATGTACATGAGATTCCTTTTTTCTGAATGGCCTTAGCCAGATTACGGCTATTGGCAATCGGCACCGTTTTGTCATCGCGCGCGTGCACAATGAAAGTCGGCGGAGTATTCTTTTTTACCTGTAACTCGTTCGAATAAAATTTCACCAATTTGTCTGATGGATTATTTCCCAGAAGATTTTCTCTTGAACCTGCGTGAGTCAGATTTTTATCCATTGTGACTACAGGATAGCCCAATATCATAAACGCCGGACGCTGAATTTTTGTTTTGAAATGAGTTCCTGCTGTGGATGCAAGATGCCCTCCGGCAGAAAAGCCCATGATACCAATTTTGTTTTTATCGATATTCCAGGCCTTTGCATTTTTATGAATAATTTTTAATGCTTTTTGCGCATCAGCCAAAGGAATTTTGTAATGACCATTTGGCATACGATAATATAATACAAAGGCAGTTACGCCTAAATTATTAAACCATTCGGCAATTTCTTTTCCTTCTTTCATAATAGAAACTCCTACATAGCCTCCTCCCGGACAAATTAATACGGCTGTTCCATTGGCCTTGCCGGCGGGGGCAGGGTAATAATACATGCGAGGGTCACTGATTTTAGTCAGAAAATCGTTGGGTCGGGTCCATGATTCTTTTTCTGTAAAGCCATTGTTTTCTTTAGGCCCTTTGGGATAAAGTTTTATTTCCTGTTGGGCGAATGAAGAGACAGCAAAAATTGATAGCAAAGTAATTAAGAATAATTTGTTTTTCATGATTATATAATAATTTTTGTTCCATGTTCAGTATGGATTTGGTCGGCCCGGGTAATGATAACCTGTTTTACTCCGGCATGAATAGCTTCGAACGAATTTTCTAATTTAGGAATCATTCCGCCTGAAATAATGCCTTCTGAGACGTATTTTTCAAAAATTTCGGGCGTAATTTCCGAAATAACGCTTTCATCATCATGCTCATTTTTCAGCACACCTTTTTTCTCGAAACAATACATTAATGTTACGTCAAAAAATTTAGAGAGGGCTTTTGCCGCTTCCGCTGCAATCGTATCTGCATTCGTATTAAGCATGTTCCCCTGTTTGTCGTGTGTAAGCGGAGCAAGGACTGGCACCACTTCACGGACAATCAAATCTGCTAAAATTCCGGCATTCACTTCTTTTACATCACCTACAAAGCCATAATCGACATCTTGTACCGGGCGTTTCTCTGAACACATATAATTCATGTCCGCTCCGGTCAGACCTAAAGCATTTACTCCGATAGCCTGTAATCCGGCTACAATTTGTTTGTTCACCAAACCTCCGTAAACCATGGTTACTACTTTCAGAGTTTCAGCATCTGTAATCCGGCGACCATTTACCATCTTACTTTCGATGCCGAGTTTCGCTGCAATGGCTGTTGCAGAACGTCCTCCGCCATGTACCAGAACTTTATGCCCTTTGATTTTAGAAAAATCGGACAGTAATTGGTTAAGTGTTTCGGTTTCCTCTACAATTTTTCCACCGACTTTTACAAGAATAAGTTTTTCCATTTATTTTAGTCTCGAAGTTCATCTAAATACACAAAATATTCAAATTATAATTTGTGCTCTAAAAATTTAGTGTTTATGAGATCTTAGAATTGAATTAATGAATGAATATCTTTTGCTCCTTCTAAACGTGGACGACCATTAAGAAATTCCAGCTCAATCAGAAAACTTACAAAAACTGACGCCGGATGAAACATATCAAGCAACTTCAACGCTGCTCCGGCACTTCCTCCGGTAGCCAATAAATCGTCGTGTAAGAGGACAATGTCCTTTTCATCAATAGCATCTTTATGGATTTCGAGCGCATCGCTTCCATATTCCAGATCGTACTCAACACGATAAGTTTCTGCCGGTAATTTTCCCGGCTTACGTAGCAAAACAAAACCGGCATTCAACTTATAGGCCAGAATGCTTCCAAGAACGAATCCCCGGCTTTCGACACCAACAACTTTGGTGATTCCTTTGTCTTTATAATAATCGTATAACTGGTCTGCAATGAAGTGCAGTACCTCGGCATCTTTCATTGCCGTTGTAATATCTTTAAATAAAATGCCCGGTTTCGGGAAATCAGGGACATCCCGTATTGAGGCAATAACTTGTTCTATATTCATGATAATTGTTTAATAATTACTTTCCAATAAACGTTTAATAACTGTTTGAGCTGATATCTCGCGGTTAGCAGCTTCGGGTATTACAATGGACTGTGGGCTTTCGATTACATCGTCGGTTACAATCATATTGCGGCGAACCGGCAAACAGTGCATGAAATATGCCTTGTTGGTCTTGGCCATTTGTCGGTCGCTTACAGTCCACGAGCGGTCGGTGCTGAGTACTTTTCCATAGTTAGGATCTTCATAAGCAGCCCAGCTCTTGGCATAAATAAAATCAGCCCCCTCAAAGGCTTTCATTTGATCATATTCGATATGAGCCCCGCGTACAAATTGAGGTGCCAGTTCATAACCTTCTGGATGTGTAATTACAAAATCCACATCGGCCTCGTTCATAAAATCGGCGAATGAGTTTGGAACAGCCTGCGGAAGTGCGCGTGGATGCGGTGCCCAGGTAAGAACAACTTTCGGACGGGCTATTTTTTTATATTCTTCAATAGTAATCAGGTCGGCAAATGCCTGAAGCGGATGACCGGTTGCTGCTTCCATACTGAAAACCGGCTTGCCGGAATATTGAATAAATTGGTTAATAATGGTTTCTTCGTAATCGAACTTTTTGCTTTCGAAGCGGGCAAAAGAACGAACTCCGATTATATCACAGTAACTTGCCATCACCGGAATGGCTTCCAGAATGTGCTCCGGTTTGTCGCCATCCATAACGACGCCCCGTTCAGTTTCAAGTTTCCATGCTCCGGCATTTACATCGAGCACCATGGTGTTCATACCTAAATTCATGCCTGCTTTTTGAGTACTAAGACGGGTACGCAGACTTGAATTGAAAAATACCATCAACAAAGTTTTATTTTCGCCGATGTGCTTGTAGGCATAACGGTTCTTTTTTATTTCTAATGCTTCTTTTACGGCCTCCTGCAAATTTCCGAGGTCTTTGACGTTTGTATATGTTTTCATGTATTTAATTTTTTAGAACCAGAAATATAAAGCTACGCTATTAGACAAAAGAACAAAGAGTAAAGAATAAAGACAAATACCGATGTTTAAAATAGTCCGGACCTTGAGTCTCGTTCCGATTTGTTTTTGTATTTTATTCTGTTTTAATTTTTTACAACTTTACGACCTGATTGACTTTATAAAACTGATTTTTATCCCGGTTATGGGTTCTTTATTTTAAATATTTATTGAAAATTCGAAAATAGTAAATTATTTAGGTTCCATAACTATCAGTGGCACCAACATTTCTTCCAATGAAATGCCACCGTGCTGGAACGTGTTTTTGTAATAACCGACATAATAATTATAATTATTCGGATAAGCAAAAAAATCATCATTCCCAGCAAAAATATAAGTTGAACTTACATTCGGACTTGGCAGACCTGCTTTAGCCGGTTGGGTTATTTCAAAAACTTCTTTTTTATTGTAACTCAGATTTTTGCCTACCTTATAGCGTAGATTCACGTTGGTGTTTTTGTCTCCGATAACCTTAATTGGATTGTTTACCTGAATTGTGCCGTGATCAGTTGTGAAAATAACTTTAAAACCACGCTTCGAAATTGCTTTCATTAATTCATAGGTTGCTGAGTGTTTGAACCATGATAAAGTAAGCGAACGATATGCTTCTTCGTCATTAGCCAGTTCACGCATCATTTTTGATTCGGTACGTGCATGTGACAACATATCAATGAAATTCAGCACAATAACATTTAGCTGATTATTGTCCAAGCGGGGCAACTGATCGATCAGTTTTTCGCAGAATGATGATTCGTTTACTTTATGATAAGAAAATGAATAGTTTTTTCTGAATCGTTGTAACTGAGTTTCTATCAAATCTTTCTCATTCAGGTTTTTGCCTTCATCCTCTTCTTCGTCCACCCAAAGGTGCGGAAACATTTGCTGTATCTGCAATGGCCATAAGCCCGAAAAAATTGCATTCCTGGCATATTGAGTTGCCGTAGGCAGCATACTGCAATACATTCCTTCATCGGTGAATGTGAAAAACTCGCTCATCATTTCGCGAATTATTTTCCATTGGTCGTAACGAAAATTATCTACAAGAATAAAAAATACTTTATCGCCATTATCTAAGAGCGGGAAGACTTTTTTCTTGAAGATATCCGGGCTTAAAAGTGGTCGGTTTTCTACGTCATCGAACCATGACAGATAGTTTCTACGAACAAATTTATTAAAAGTATTATTTGCTTCCGATTTTTGCATTTTGAGCATTTCATCCATGCCGTTATCGGTCTCGGCTAATTCCAGCTCCCAGTAAATAAGCTTTTTATAAACTTCCACCCAGTCTTCGTAAGTTAGCGAATCATTGATTTGCATACCAATTTTTCCAAATTCTGAACGATACGACGAAGTGGCATGTTCGGTTACAATTTCTTTTTTGTGGATATTCTTTTTTAGCGTCAACAAAATCTGACTTGGATTAACCGGTTTCGTCAGATAATCGGCAATTTTATTTCCGATGGCCATATTCATGAGGTCTTCTTCTTCGTTTTTGGTAATCATGACCATGGGGACGTCCGGGCTGATTTCTTTGATCTGATTAAGTGTTTCCAATCCGCTTAATCCGGGCATATTCTCATCTAAGAAAATAATATCAAATGTTTCTTTCTGGCACAAGTCGACAGCATCCTTCCCGTTAGTGGCAGTTATAACTTCATATCCCTTTTCTTCGAGAAAAAGAATATATGCACGCAATAAATCGATTTCGTCATCAGCCCAAAGTATGCGGTCTTTTTTCATAAATAATCTTTTTTTTATTTCAAATAATATTCACGCATAAATTCAAAATAAACACTCATTGCATTGTTTTGCATCATGACATTCAAATTCCGTTGGGTACCAAGTAAGTTACGATAATCAGTGCCTTTCAGAGTGTTCATTAGTGAATTTTCTTTCACCATGCGATAGAGATACGATTTTGCAACATTGGCATCTGCAAATGTACCGATAATTATCACTTGTTGTTTATCAACAGTTTCTTTATTCAGCTTTAAATTCAACATGCTATAATTTTGAGCATTATAGGTATCAAAGGCGGCTTTTACTTTTTCGTAATCCAAATTTCCCGACAATATTGTAATTGCAACAAAATGAGGATCATTTGGTTTGTAAGCATACAGATTTTTAAACAATGGCGTATCGTCCACGCCTGCCTGTTGCTGAGGTTTATTATCGGCCGCTTTTGTTTCTTTTTCAGCGCTTTGAGGTTTGTTCTGGGCTATATTTTGTTCTTGTGTTTTGGCTGTCTCTGTCGGTTTTGTTTCAGTTTTTTTAGTACTTGTCGGCGTTTGCGCATTGGCTGGGGCAATGGCTTTCGTTTCGGGTATCGTTTTTTTCATGGCCATAGTTTCGGCAATGGTTTCATTGTGTTTCTTCGTGGCTTTGCCTTGCGATAGATTATGTGCTGCAAACTCAAGATATGCGTCTAATCCGAGGAGTGCACGCATAGTTCCAAAGTTTTCTTCCGATATATTTACTTCCTGAACTTTCATCTCATTTAAGAGAGATGCAATCGCCGGATCGTTGTTGATGGAGTTAATATACCAGTCGACTTCGTCATACGAATCAAAGTTTGTAACCGAAAGAATTGTTTGTGTTGAGTCAAGTTTTGTAATGGCCAGATCGAAATCTTTTATCATAAAACGTGTAAAGTTAAATGCCGCGATGTTGTATAACAGCTTGTTCAATCCATCTTTATCTGCCGATGTAATTAATAGTAGGCGGTGCTTTGATTCTTTGTCCGTTGTGAATTTCTTTTTCTTAATTTCCGAATCTTCTGCCGTTTTTGTTTCTTTGTCACGCAATGCCAGCAAACTTCCCTGAGTTGTTGTTCCTTTTTTCGACTCTTTTCCCTGCATCATAAGGGCTAAAATATCTTTCGACATAGCGCTCACATCACTCTCCGGATATTTTGCCACTATTTCATTCAGCTCCTTGGCAAATTCGGTTTGATTTTGAGTCTTTCCAATAGTCAACGCATTCAAAAATAAAAATTTAGGCATGAGAGACGATAAAGGATAATTCATTTTTACGAAATCGACCGTTTTTTTTACAGTACTGAAATCGCTTCTGTTATAGGCTTCGTAAGTAACTGTATACAACGAGTCTTGTTCCTGATACATGCGTTCCATTCGTTCCAGATAATCCGGTTGAGAAATAACTTCAACATATTTTGATTTTGGAAACTCGGCAATCAGTTTGTTTTTATACAGTTCGGATAAATTGCTGTCATTTGTTTTTATTCCCAGCATATAGCATTCGTAATATGCCTGAGCTATTCTTGTATCATTTGGAAAACGCTGTATGAATTCTTCAAAAGTTTTTACAGCCTGTGTAAAGTCTTCTATTTTATCTTTATAAATAATTCCCATGTTGAATAAGGCATCTGCAATCAGAACATTTGATTGTGCAATTTGTGCCGGAGTTTTCGGAATTTGTTTTATGTAAAACTCAGGGTTCTTATTGTCTGTTACATCTGGCTTTTGAGCCGTTGTATCACTTGCCTGTTCAAGGTCATCTTTGTTTTCTGTATTATCCTCTGCAAACAGTGGAGCCGATTTGTTTGTTCGGCGCCAGTTGTCTTCAAGTTTGCGATTACCCCATTTCTTGAGAAACTGACTTTCACCCGATTTTATCAGATTGGCGTTGTAAAAATACCATTCTCCTGCGGTACCTATTCCGAGAGCAGGCATACCATTCATAGCGTCATTTGTTTGTTTTTCAGCAGCTGCTTTTTGTGCTTCTTCTGCCGCTTTTTCGTCGGCTTTAAGTTTCTCAATAACTTTATTGATAATCTCAAGTTGTTTGTCAACAGTCAAAGTTGACAAATATTGCAGACTGTCCTGAAGTTGCACTGTTTCGTATTGTACAACTAATTCGCCTAATGTCTCGGCTAATTTTGATACACGTTTATAATCGTCATTGTCAACTGTTATGATTTTTGATGCCTCATCGTAACAAGGTTGAGATTTTATGTAATTTTGTTTTTGGTAATATAGGTCGCCCAGCGTAATTAGAGTCAATGCTTTATCAAATCCGTTCCGGGTACTTGCTTCTACCGATTTGTTGAAATATTCAATAGCTTTCAGGGTGTCATTATGTTGTATATAGGTCATCCCAAGAGCATAATTAATTTGATCTAAATAGTCTTTGTTGTTCGCATTTTTGGTCATTTTAGTGAGTTCTTTGCGTACAGCATCAACATTTTGATTGTCAAGTTCAGCCCGATAAATCCTTGCATTAAATTCCATTTCGTAGGGAGGATTCATTTTAATTACTTTTGAAAAAGCATCGAAAGCATTTTTTTTATCTCCGCTTTTCATGTAAAGTTGGGCCAACAGATAAGTGAATCGCTGTTTCAGGTCTTTATTCCTTTCTTTTTTCAGCGCAAGTTCAAGAAAAGGAATTGCTTCTTTGTATTGATGTTTTTTGAGCAGCAGGTCTGCATTTACGGAGGTAAATAAACCTATGCTCGACGATTTCAGATCATCCTGCCTTATTTTTGAGAGCACCTCCTCTGCTTCGTAAATCCAGCCCATTTCACCATAAGCACGTACAATCCAGAGCTTACAACGTGCAACCATATCTTTGTCTTCCGGATAATGTCTGGTGATATAAGTGAAAGTTCCTACCGAACCTATAAAATCTGACTTATGGAATTCTGCTTTTGCCAAAAGCATCCATGCCTCTTTCAGAGCAGGATTAAACTCTTCCTGATTATACCATAGACGATATTCCGGGTCATTCCATTTCCTCAGATTTTTTTCAGGTTTTTGTTTTATGGAGTGAAGTTTTATCGACTTCCGGCATTTCTCGATGACACGGTCCATATTCGATGTGGCCGCTTTGGCATTATCGTGTTTACTGATAGGATACATCGGGATGATGTTCGAGTAGTCTTCTTTGTTGGCTTTCAGAATATTTTTCAATCCTTCATCGTAGCTTGTTTTGCCGTTAAAGTAAACATTGTATCGCGTATTCAAAGCCTGAAATGCCCGCGTCTGAGGTGTGTTTTTCTTTAATGAACAAGCAGAAATAAAGACCGATAGAATGATTGATATGGCGATATAGAAGCGTTTACGTTTCAAAAGCTACAATATTAATTAGATGAATAAAAAAAGATCCGGCAGTCAAAATACAAACATAAAAAAGTCTAATCTATTGTGTTTTTAACTCACAAAAGTACGAATTTTCATACATAAAGAGTTAACTTTGCACCGAAAATTATGTTGTATTAAGAAATTAAGCAAAGATAATTATGTGGGTGTTAATTGGAGCGTTAGTGTTCTTTGGAGTATTGCTCATGGTCCTGACTTATTTCAATCGAAGAAATAAGGATGAAGAACCGGAAATTGTTGTTAACAATGATGGAGAATGCTGCGGGGCACATGCCGTTTGCGAGAGAGATTCTCTGTTAAGCAAAAATGATAAGGTAGAATATTTCGATGATGAAGAATTGGATGTTTTATCTGGTGTAGAACCTCAAAATTTTACCGGAGAACAGATCAAACAATTGTCGGATGTGTTTTACACATTAAAAGAAAGTGAAGTTGCCGCCTGGCTTAGAAGTTTGCAGATGCGGCGCATAGAGTTGCCAATGGAATTAAGAGATGAAGCTCTTATGATAGTAAGTGAAAGAAGAAGCCTGTAAATCAAATTACAGGCTTCTTTTGTATTTATTCTAAAACAGTAACCCACCCGTGGGTGTCAGGTTCATCGCCATATTGTATGGCAATCAGTTTATGATAGAGTTTGTCACAAACGGGGCCTGGTTTTCCATCTTTGGAAAAAGTATAAGTTATTTTTTCGTCATAATCATCAATCTTTTCTATCGGACTAATGACTGCTGCTGTTCCGCATGCTCCGGCTTCTTCAAAAGAAGCCAATTCTTCAACAGGAACATGCCGCTGTTCTACTGTCATTCCCAAATCTTTTGCAAGTGTCATTAAACTTTTATTGGTGATCGATGGTAGAATCGACGTAGATTGTGGGGTTACATAAGTGTTGTTTTTAATTCCGAAGAAATTAGCAGCACCACATTCGTCAATATATTTCTTTTCTTTAGCATCGAGATAAAAAATATTGGAATATCCCATTTGGTGAACACGCTCACCAGCCACAAGACTCGCTGCATAATTTCCACCTACTTTATATTTTCCCATGCCGAGAGGTGCCGATCGGTCGTATTCCCGCATGATAACAAAAGGAGTAGTCTGAAATCCTCCTTTGAAGTAAGGTCCTACAGGAGTCACGAATACAATAAACAAATATTCTGTTGCCGGACGAACTCCGACCTGAGGGCCGATTCCAAATAAAACAGGCCGGATATACAAAGATGCGTGAGATTCGTATGGCGGAATAAACTTTTCGTTAAGTTTCACGGCTTTTAAAACGGCATCAATGAATTTTTCCACCGGAAGTTGAGGCATTAAAGTGCCTGCACATGAATCCTGCATGCGCAAAGCATTGTCTTTCACCCGGAAAATACGGACTTTACCATCTTTGCCACGATAGGCTTTCAAGCCTTCAAATACTTCTTGTCCGTAGTGAATACATGTTGCTGCCATGTGAAGATTCAGATACTCTGTATCGTGAACTTCAAGTTCTCCCCACGCTCCGTCCTTGTATGTACAACGGATGTTGTAATCGGTTTTTATGTAACCGAATCCAAGATTTGCCCAATCTATTTCCATAATTATATACTGTTTATTCTTTATAGAGAAAGAATATTAATGTTTTATTGTTTTTCGAACAAGCCTTAACCCGTAATTGACCTGTTCAATATTAGCTGGCTTTCATTTCCCATGTTGAACAAGAGGTCGATGATGCTCAGATTATCTGTAAATCCGTATTTTTGTTCAAATACCTGATAATAGCCAGCCGTTGAGAAAATAATTTCTTTTTTCGGATGGATTAAATCACGTAAGTCTTTTCCACCGGAAACAGACGTATATTTATCAGAGAAACTTACAGAACACTGCATCTCAAGAAGTTCTAAAACTTTGTTTAGCAGTTCAAAATTAAAGTCCCACAAAAATATCCATTTTTTTTCAAAAAAAGGCTTAAAATCGTCCTGATAATATTCAAAAAACGGACTGGAGCTGTATGCTGATTCAATAGATCGCCAATGTTGCGTCTGCCAGTCGGTCTGATCTGAAATTTTTACATCCCTGATAAATGCTTTACCTGGCTTCTCAACCGGAATAGCCAAATCCATAATCCCGTTGGCGGACATAATCCGGCAACGGTTTCTGTAGCTTTGTTTGTGATAATGCTCGTATTGTTCCAGTATGACTTCCTCGGCTTTTCCCAAAGCCACAAAATATTCTGCCGGAGGTAAATATGCGGTAGATAAAATATATAACCCGTCTTTATTGGCCATTATTCTGTTTATCTTTCTGCATTTTTCAGGAATCTGTTGAACCTGATTTTTCCGTCGAGCAAGCTTTTGTCTTTATTGAGCGATAACCATACAAATACCGGGCGCCCTACAATGTGGTCTTCAGGAACAAATCCCCAATAGCGCGAATCCGCTGAATTGTGGCGGTTATCGCCCATCATCCAGTAATAATCCATTTTGAACTGGTAGGTTTTTGTTTCTTTGCCATTGATAAAGAATTTTCCATCTTTAACTTCTAATGTATTATGTTCGTAGACGCGAATAATACGTTCGTAAATTGGCAGGTTGTATGAATTTAATAATAATTTAGCTCCTTTTTTCGGAATGTAAATTGGACCGTAATTATCTCTTGTCCAGCCGTATTTATTCCCCAACGGAAAAACAATTCCTGGTTGTTCGTCGGTTTCAATCTGGATTCTTGTTACACCCAATGTGCTTTTCAACGTATTGTAAGCTTCTTTTGTAAGCGGTAAATGGTATAACGGATATTCGGGATTGAATCCAAGTTGCTGAATTCCGGCTGCATATCTCGTGTTGTCAATGTACATTCTGTCATCCATGCTTATTCCGAGTTTATCCAGAGCTTTTGTAAGCGGAGTTCCATCGGTTTGCACCAAATAATTGAACTGAATACCCGGAATATCTTCTTGTTTTTCGCCATTGTGATAAAGCTGGTTGTTTTTTATTTCAATCCAGTCGCCGGGAATGCCAACGCAACGTTTGACGTAATTTTCTCTTCTGTCAACCGGCCGGTAAATAATGTCACCGTAAGTTGATTTGTTGTTTTTTACGATCTCACGACCTGCTTGCATAATCTGGTCGTTGGTCAGAACTGAGTCAGGATATTGTTGCGCAAAGAAGCTCTGTCCTTCGTAATAGCAACTTGTATAATAATCGGGGTTTTGAACTTTTACTGCAACAGTATCGCCTGTAGGAAAGTTGAATACAACAATATCGTTTCTTTTGATGTGATCAAAGCCTTTTAATCTTTTATATTCCCATTGTGGATGTTCCAGATACGATTTGCAGTTGAGTACCGGGAAAGTGTGTTGTACTAATGGAAATGATAAGGGTGTATTCGGAACGCGGGGCCCGTAACTGGCTTTGCTCACGAACAGAAAGTCGCCCACAAGCAAGGTTTTCTCGAGCGATGATGTGGGAATCTGATAATTCTGAAATAAATAAGTATTGATAAAATATACGGCAATAAGAGCGAAAACAATCGCATCAACCCAGCTCATAACTCCTTTTACCGTTTTGTTCTTCGTATTTTTCCACCATGTCCAGGGAATGAACTTGGTAACAAATGCATCGAAAATAAACGGGAGCAGGAATAGCCACCAGAAATTGCCTACCCATACAATGAACAAAATGTAAATAATACACCAGATTGCTGCCTTAATCCATTGTTTTAAAGGCTGTTTGAAACGCGATGTGCTTTCTTTTTGTGCCATATTGTTTTTTATTTAAATAATTCGGTATATTAATGATCCGGTCAGAATTTTAGCATATCGTTCATGCCGAGCAGACCTTTTTTTCCGGCAGTAAATTCTGCTGCCACAACAGCTCCCAAAGCAAATCCTTCACGACTTTTGGCATTGTGTGTAATTTCTATAGAATCGACTCCTGATTCATATCGGATAGTGTGAATCCCCGGGACCTGACCTTCGCGAATGGATTTAATAGCCATTTCTCCCGGTTTAGTCGCGGTTTCTTTTACCCATAAACTTTTTCGATCGATATTTTCGAGAATTTCTTCGGCTAAAGTTATTGCAGTTCCGCTTGGTGCATCCAGCTTTTGAGTATGATGAACTTCGGTCATTTCTACATCATATTCCGGAAACCGATTCATGATTTTGGCTAAATATTGATTAACTGCCATAAATATATTTACACCCAGACTAAAATTCGACGACCAGAATAATGTGTATCCTTTTTCGTCAATTTCTTTTTTCAATTCAGGCAGAACTGACGTCCAGCCGGTTGTTCCCGAAACTACAGGAACTCCAGATGCAAAAGCGCTTCGAATGTTTTCTAAAGCAACCTGAGGCGCTGTAAATTCGATGGCAACCTGAGCGCTTTTAAAAGCCTCGGATTTAAAATCAGCTCTGTTATTTATATCTATGATTGAAACTATTTCGTGTCCTCTTTCCCGGGCTATCTTTTCGATAATCTTGCCCATCTTTCCGTAGCCGATTAAAGCAATTTTCATATTTTTTGTTCTTGGGTGCTTTGATGCTGTTTTATACAAACCATTTTGTGGATAAACAGCGAAGCGAATAACTTTTAGTTTTTAATATTGTCCTGTTCCGAGTAAAACAAGTGTACAGGCTTCTTCTACATCAATTCCGTTCTGACGGAGCATGACTTCAAATTCATGGTTTTCTGTGCCAGGATTGAAAATTACACGACGTGGTTTCAAGGAAAGTACATAGTCGTAGTATTCCACTTGACGTTGCGGCCCGATATAAAGAGTTACTGTATCAATATCCTCATATTGTTTACGTTCCGTGTCTATGGTTTTCCCAAAAACCACATCCGGACGAACGCCAAGCAGTTCGATTTCATGTTCGTGATTCAGAAGTCGTTCCGCTGCTTTGTAAGCATATCGTTCAGGATTATTGCTAGCTCCTATGATCAAAGTTTTTTTCATATTTCTTTTATTCATTTAAAATCCGGCATAAAAATCAAAACATTCAAAAATCTCTTCTTTGGTTGCCGTTTGGTTTATATGGATTTCTCCAATGTCGGATAACAGTGTAAAGTTGATTTCATTCGATTCATTTTTTTTGTCATGTGTCATAAGTTCGAAAAGATTTTCGTAATCCGAACAGTCAATAATAAACGAACCGTAGTATTCTTTTATTAGGTTTCTTAGTTTTATTAAATCTTCTTTTGGAAAATTTAATTTTATATGGGATAAATAGAGTTCACATAGTAAACCCCATATTACCGCATAGCCATGTAATGCAGGTCTCTCGGTTTTATACGAATAACTTTCGAAAGCGTGACCAAAAGTATGACCCAGGTTCAATGCCTTGCGTATGTTTTGTTCTTTCGGGTCCTGCTCAACAACTCGCTCTTTCACACGGATACTTCTGTCGACCAATTCGCGTAATTCATCAAAATTTATATTTTCAAGATCGAATGATAAGATGACGTTCCATTCTTCACGAGTATCAATTAAAGCGTGTTTTACCATTTCGGCATAACCCGATCTGAGGTTTTTTGCATCAAGGGTTTTAAAAAAGTCAATATTGATTAAAACACTCTCTGCCGGAGCAAATACTCCAATTTCATTTTTCAGGCCCAGAAAATTAATTCCGGTTTTTCCACCGGTTGCAGCGTCTACGGCTCCCAGCAATGACGTTGAAATGTTGATATAACGAATTCCCCGTTTAAATGTTGACGCAGTGAAACCTCCAATGTCGGTTATCATACCTCCTCCGACATTTATCATCAGTGATTTACGGGTTGCTCTGTTCTCACTCAGATATTTCCAAATGCCGACAGCCGATTCAATATTTTTATTTTCGTCCCCGTTTGGAATGTTGATCAGGTGACAACCTGTCAGCTTTTCCGATTTCAAAACCTCCGGGAGACAAAAATGCGCCGTATTGTCATCGGTAAGTATGAAAATATTTTCAGCTTTCTGCTTCCCTATTGCGTCGTCCAGTTCGGATATAAAATCCTTACATATTTTTGTAACCTGTTGATTCATCGTTTTGAAATTAGCTTACAAAGATACTTTTTTCTTTAAAAACATAAACTACTATTTTTCTTTAACATGCCCATTTTTTCATTTGCTGACATTTGAAGTATTTTATATTAAAAAATATCAAAAATATTTCAATATATGAATAAATGTTCATATATTTGCAGAAAGTTTGTAACATGAATCAGGAAAACGAAATATTACAAATGGAAGAAGCAGCTTATATGCTCAAAGCAATTTCCAATGGCACGAGACTTTGCGTTATTTCTCTGTTGGCAAATAACGAGGAATTAAACGTATCTCAAATCGGGGAGAAATTGCAGTGTGAGCAATCATTATTATCGCATCATTTAACGGATATGAGAGCCAAAGGGATTCTTAATTGCCGGAGAGATGGTAAAAACTGTTATTATTCGTTGAAACATAGGCAAATTGCACAAATCATAGATTCGATAAAGAGTTGTAATTGCGGCGAATAAATTTTTTTTGGCATGATATATGAAAGTATGTTTGAATGAACATGATTTTATTTTTTAATTTATATAGTGTATGACAGAATTTATAAAAAAATATCTCCTTCGTATTATCGGAGTGGTAGCAGGGGTTATAGGTGGATTTGTTTATTATTACTATGTCGGTTGCCAGAGCGGTACCTGTCCTATAACATCAAATCCTTATGCAAGTATTGTTTTTGGAGGAATTTTCGGTTATTTATTGTTTGATCTGTTTACAAAAAAAGAAAAAAAGGGAAATGGAAGCAATTAAAAAATATTTTTCCGGTTGGGATTTCGGTCGGGTATTTCGTCTGATTCTTGGTGTGGCATTAGGAGTTGCCTATTTTACTACGGGTGAGCAACTTTATTTGATAGGCGCTGTTGTTTTGGCTGGTATGGCTTTGCTGAATGTGAGTTGTCCCGGAGGTGCCTGTACTACGAATGTACCAAAAGATGATGATAAGCAGGTGATGACTTTTGACGAATACGAACCTAAAAAAGATAAGACAAATGTATAGCACTTTTTATGTTTCAACGACACAGTGTATGACCTGTAATAATGAGGTGCTTAAAACACTGGGAGCTCTTCAGGGGGTTTTTGGAGCAGAAATGGATCGAATTGATGGAAAGATTGTTATAAATCATACCGAAGAGGTGACAAGAGAACAACTTGCCGAAACTCTGGATTCATTGGGGTGGAAAGAAATTCCACAAGGAGAAGAGCAGGGGCAGATTGATTATAATGATCCTTCATTGTGGGAGTGTTCTCTTTGATTTTTCAGAATAAAAAATTGAATAATAATTATATTAAAACAAGTAAAAGATATGAAGAAGATCATTGGAGCTGCTCTTATGCTCGTAGTAATAGCAATAACTGCATGTGCAGGAAATAATAAAGAAAGTAATAACGAAGATAATAACTCTACAAAAGAAGTAAAGAAAATGGGAACAATTCATTTGACTAAAACCGATTTCTTAGCAAAAGTGGCTAATTACGAAACGAATCCTACAGAATGGAAATATCTGGGTGACAAGCCTTGTATTATAGATTTTTATGCAAACTGGTGTGGACCATGTAAAGCTGTTGCACCTATTCTTGAAGAACTTGCCAAAGAATACGATGGGCAGATTTATATCTATAAAGTAAACACTGAGGAAGAAATGGAGCTTGCTTCTGCATTTGGTATTCGAAGTATTCCTACTTTGCTGTTCTGCCCAATGGGTGAAAATCCGCAAATGGCACAAGGCGCACTTCCGAAAGAAGCCTTTAAACAAGCAATTGACGAAGTTCTTTTGAAAAAGAAATAAAATATTCTCTAAGCGCAAATTAAACCAAAATGCCTGCTAATGAATTTTAATGTTCATTGGCAGGTTTTTTATGTTTTTTAGATTGTTGTATAGCTGATTTTCATACATTTGCACATTGAAATTTAAAAATAAAATTTATGAAAAAAATTGTATTTTTCGTTGCAACTGTGTTCCTGTTGGCCGGAACAGTATCGGCTCAGGTCAAAGATACCAAATCTACTCAAGCAAAAACCGAAGTGAAACAAAAACCGACTGTTGATCAGAAAGTGAAAGTTATGACCAAAGAATTGAAGCTTACAGAGAAAGAAGGAACTCGGGTCAAAACATTATTAGTAAATACAGAAAAGGAGAAACAACAAGTAAAATCAGCAAATCTTTCCCAGAAAAAAGAGAAGAAAAAAATTGAAAAATTGAAAAAAAATCAAAAAGGGCAACTGAAAAAAATACTTGGTAAGGAAAAATACGAAAAATACAAGGAGCTTAAGAAAAAAGATGTGATATAAATCAGACATAAAGGTTTAAATAACGGAATTATTTTTAAGTTTTTCTCAGATTGTGAGTTAATAATTTAAAATACAGATGTTTGAATTAAACCAAAATTAGTCTGCGGAGTCAAAGCTAACAAAAGAAGAAATTGTTTTACACTAAAAAATTCAGATTTATGAAAAAGTATGTAATGTTAGCTTTGACAGTTATTTTCTCTATGAGTTTTGTGTTAAATGCACAAGATCAGCGTCCACCACGTGGAGAAAGAGGTCCGGAAGGAAAACGCATGGAAATTACCGCAAAAGATCGTGCCGAACGATTGGCTAAACAATTGGAACTGACAGAGGAACAGAAAGCCAAGGTGCAGGCTCTTTACGAAAAGCAGGATAAAAAACGCGAAGAAATGCGTGCAGAAGCAAAAGAACAAAGGGAAAAAGCTGACAAATCACGTGAAGAAATGCGCGAAAAAATGGAAGCAGAACGCAAAGCCAATGATACGGAACTTGAAAGTATTATTGGAAAAGACAAAATGACTCAGCTGAAACAGATTCGTGAAGAAAGAATGAAACGTATGCAGGAAAGAAGATCCGACCGTCGTAGTGACGATGAAGGTCCGAAACCTGAGTAATTAAAATTAAGGATGAATAATCAGAACCTGCAATTGGGTAAATCCGTTGCAGGTTCTTCTTTTTTTAATGGGTTGACAAAGGCATGTTTTTCCCTCCGAGGAAAAAGGCGATGAGTACAACATCCTTGTTTGAGTTGTTTGTTCCGTTATGCATAGTGTTCATTACTTCTGCAAATGACTGGCCGGCAGAGAAAATGACTGTTGGCTTTTTCTCAATTTCAATTGAAAGAGAACCTTCAAGGATATAAGCAAATACAGGAAATGAATGTTTATGCCAGCCTGTGGATTTTCCTGGTTTAATGGTTATCCTGGCCATTGTAACTTCGGGGGCATTAAATTGCGGATAAATGATTTTTTGCCCGATGGATGTTGTGTCAGTTTTCAATACCGGCTCCACGATTACTCCGTTATTGTATTGTCCGAAAACCGAAATACAACTGACAAATAGTGCCAGAAGGCTAGTGGTGATTTGATGTTTCATAAGTATTTGTATTTTCAAATTATTCGGGATCTATATGTTCTGCATGTATATTTTCTTTTAGAAAAATGGACGCCGAAGTTGTGAATTTTTCTGTTGATTCGGTGGTGTAATATCGGGTTGATTTGTTTTTGGTACATTTTAGGTCGATTTCCGGATGTCGTTTCAGATAATCGGCTAAGCTTGCAGCGATTAGTTCTCCCTGCGATATAACCTGAATGCCAGATGGAATATTTTGCCGTATTTTATCTATAAGTAACGGATAGTGAGTACAACCAAGCATAATGGTATCTATGTCCGGGTCAGTAGCAAGAAGCTCATTCAGGTTTTTATGGACGAAATAATCTGCGCCTTCGGAATTATGTTCGTTGTTTTCGATCAGCGGTACCCACATAGGACAGGCTTCGGCAGTCACTACGATGTCTTTGTATAATTTCCGTATTTCCAAAGGATAAGATTGAGATTGAACAGTTCCGCTGGTGGCTAACAAGCCTACATGACGTGAGTGAGTGAGTGAGCCGATAGCTTCGACAGTTGGACGGATGACTCCCAGAACACGTCGCTCGGGGTCAAGTACAGGTAAATCCCGTTGCTGAATGGAGCGAAGCGCTTTGGCTGATGCAGTATTGCAGGCAAGGATAATCAAATGGCACCCCATTTCGAATAATTTAATGACGCATTCGAGCGTATATTTATAAACGACATCAAACGACCGGGTTCCATAAGGGGTTCGGGCATTATCTCCTAAATAAATATAATCATATTCAGGCAGTTGCTGCTGTATTTTTTCGAGAATGGTAAGTCCGCCGTAGCCTGAATCGAAAACGCCTATGGGGCCTGCTTCTGCAGGCAATTCATGTTGTTTCATGTGTTTGCTATAATTTATTTATCCAGCCGTCGTCAGTAATTGTAATTATTTTTTTCATTTCAGGAAAGTCAGTAAATGTAAGTTGCCTGATGAGATTTCCTGCTTTGTTTTTCTTGTCGATTTTTGGTGCCTGAAATTTTTTCTGGTAAGTTGAAATTATCTGGGCTTTCAGAAAATTTCCTTTATTGTCGGTGTAGATATGGAACAATGGAGCAACTCCGCAAATTCCTGCAACATTTACACAACTGTAGGTGAGAAAATTGCCCATGCTGTAAGATATAAATTTGTTGTGATAAATTTCAACGCCTCTTACAACATGAGGGCCGTGACCTAAAAGAACATCGCCTCCCGCATCGATTATTTTGTGTGCAAATTCGTAAACATTACCTCTGTTTTCTCCGATATAAAATTCAGTTTCTCTTGTAACATGCTGAAAATCGGTGCCTTCTCCGCCTGCATGAAAAGAAACGATTACGATGTCGCAGAGGCTGTCGAGATGAGATATAATGGAAATGGCTTTTTTCAGATTTTTGATATTTGTAGTTCCTGCGTTTGGCGAAAAAGCACAAAATCCGTAGCGGATGCCGTTCCGTATTATCGTGTCGACAGGATGTTCGGACAATCCCGCATATTTTATATTGTATTTTCGGAGACTTTTTTTTGTAGATAATTTGCCTTTATAGCCAAAATCATTAATGTGATTATTGGCTAAACTTATAAAATCAAATCCTGCATGTTGTAACGATTTGGCATAACTTACAGGCATGGCGAAATAGTAACAACGATCTTTGTTTTTGCAACTTTTAGCCTGAGAGGTGTCATTTGTAAGTGTTCCTTCGAGGTTTCCAAAAGTGATGTCTGCATCTTTAAGTGCATGAATCAGAGGTTGGAAAAGATGATAGCTTCCTTTGGCCGGCAATGTTGAACTGTCCGGATACAGAGTTCCCATCATAATATCTCCTACAGCAGCAATTTTTACTTCGTGCCCGGATTGAGGATAGATAAGAACAGGAACAACAAACAATAAGATAAACAAAGATCTTAGTTTCATAAAGGGGTGTTTTAATCGAACATTTGACCTGAATTATTGCTCATTTGAACCATGCGGTCATAATCAGTTGGTGATAAGTCGAGGAAGTAATAATTTTGAGGATTCATAACTTCACCTTTCAGATGTACTTCATAGTGTAAATGTGGCCCTGTCGACTTTCCGGTACTTCCGACGAGCCCAATTACATCTCCACGTTTTACTTTTTGACCGACATGTGCCAGAATTTTGCTCATGTGACCATATCTGGTCATATAACCATAGCCGTGGTTAATATCAATACAGTTCCCATATCCCTGTTTCCAGCCGGCACTTATGACTGTCCCGTTTCCGGTAGCGTAAATATCCGTTCCGATAGGAGCTGTAAAATCCATTCCTTCGTGAAATCTTCGTGTATGATATACCGGATCTATACGCCAACCGAAACCCGATGCCATACGGGTGAGGTCTTTGTTGAGAACAGGTTGAATGGCCGGAATGCATTTGAGCATTTCGTCTTTGTTTTTGGCCAACTGAACCAATTCATCGTAAGATTTCGACTGAATGTATATTTCCTTACGTAATTCGCTCATTTTTTTTGTGGTAGAAACAACAATTTCGGAATTGGTCATGTCTAATAAATGTTCATAATAATCCGTATTTCCGGCTGTCGATTTTCTCACTTCAAGGGGGATTGGATCAGCCTGAAATACAACCCGGTACAGATTGTCATCCCGCTGCTGAAGATCGGTCATAACTTCCTGGGCTTCGTCAAATTGTCGTTCAAGTAATTTGTATTGAGCCTGCATTCGGCTTTTCTCCAAAGAAAGTTGCTTGGCTTCAGGAGATTCAACCGTGGAAACAAAAATGAAAAAGAATAAGGCTCCAAGTGAAGCCCCTGAAAAAAGATGAATCAGTATCTGCTTTAATTTATGGCCAAAAGTCTGAACAATGGGCTCGTAATTCAGAGTTTCCGGATTGAAATGAAATTTTACTTTTTTTGCCATAAGACTGCGCGTCGAAAAATAATTTTAGCGATTAATTGCATAAAATTACGCAAAATACAATCGTACTGATTGTTAGATAATTAAAAATCGGGTGTAAAACTAAACTTTTACCTTTAGTTGTAGTGCAAAAATAATAATTTTAGAGTATTTTTGCAGACTTTTAAAATATAATAAACGTTATTTGCCTGCGGGCATTGTCTGCTTTGCGTTATTAATAGTTATTTTTGACCTCACCGTTATTTTGGGTTATTAACTTCGCTGTGTTTCGTATAAATAACACGAAGAAAATAACATGCGAAGCAAGATATTACGAATAACAACTAAAAAATAATATGACTTCACAGGAAATTCGTCAGTCTTTTCTCGATTTTTTTGCATCGAAAAACCACAAAATTGTGCCATCGGCTCCGATGGTTGTTAAAGATGACCCGACTTTGATGTTCACCAATGCGGGTATGAACCAGTTTAAAAATATAATTTTGGGTAATGACCCGATAAAATATCCCCGCGTTGCCGATTCTCAAAAATGTCTGCGTGTAAGCGGAAAGCATAACGATCTCGAAGAAGTCGGACATGATACTTACCACCATACGATGTTCGAAATGCTGGGAAACTGGTCGTTTGGCGATTATTTCAAGAAAGAAGCTATTGAATGGGCCTGGGAATATCTGACGGAAGTGCTTAAGCTTGATAAAAATCGGTTGTATGCAACCGTATTTGAAGGTTATCCTGCCGAAGGTTTAAACCGTGATGATGAGGCAGCCGGTATTTGGGCACAGTTTCTTCCCGTAGAGCGCATTATTAATGGAAATAAAAAAGATAATTTTTGGGAAATGGGCGATACAGGGCCGTGCGGTCCTTGTTCGGAAATTCATATTGACCTGAGAAGCGATGAAGAACGCGCTAAAATTGACGGGCTTACACTTGTAAACGGAAGCCATCCTCAGGTTATTGAAATATGGAATAATGTGTTCATGCAGTTTAACCGGAAAGCGGACGGCTCACTCGAAGAATTACCGGCTAAGGTTATTGATACCGGAATGGGTTTTGAACGTTTGTGTATGGCTATTCAGGGTAAAACATCCAACTACGATACGGATGTATTTACTCCGATTCTTGCAGAAATAGGCCGCGTTTGCGGATCTGAATACGGAAAAGACGAAAAAACGGATATTGCCATGCGCGTTATTGCCGACCATGTCCGTACCATTGCGTTCTCAATTACCGACGGGCAATTGCCTTCCAACGCTAAAGCCGGATATGTAATCCGTCGTATTTTGCGTCGTGCAGTCCGGTATGGTTATACATTCCTTAGTCAACGCCATGCTTTTATGTACAAACTGATTGATGTGCTGTGTGAAGTAATGGGCAAAGCTTATCCCGAACTGATTGCTCAGAAAACATTGATTGAAAAAGTCATCAAAGAAGAAGAAGAATCGTTTCTGCGTACACTCGAAACCGGTATGCGCCTGCTTGATAAAGTGCTCGATGACGCTAAAAAATCAGGAAAAACAGTTATTGCAGGCAAAGATGCATTTACGCTTTATGATACTTATGGTTTCCCGCTGGATTTGACAGAACTTATTTTGCGGGAAAACGGAATGACGGTCAATATTAACGAGTTTAATGCTGAAATGAAAATTCAAAAAGACCGTGCCCGTAATGCTGCCGCTGTTGAAACCGGTGACTGGGTTACTGTGCGAGAAGGAGAAAGCGAATTTGTAGGATATGATTTCACAACAGCCGATACCGAAATTATTCGTTACCGGAAAGTAAAGCAGAAAAATAAAGAATACTATCAGATTGTACTTTCCAAAACTCCTTTTTATGCCGAAATGGGAGGTCAGGTTGGTGATTGCGGTGTGCTAAAATCAGAAGATGAAACGATTGAAATTATTGATACTAAAAAGGAAAATAATTTAGCGGTACACATTGCCAAAAAACTTCCGGCAGATGTTACCGAAACATTCTCGGCTGTTATTGATGTCGAAAAACGTAAGGCAACCGAATGCAACCACTCAGCAACTCACCTTTTGCACGAAGCTTTACGTGAAGTTCTCGGAACGCATGTAGAACAAAAAGGTTCTTATGTAAGTCCGGATTCGCTGCGTTTCGACTTTTCTCATTTTCAAAAAATGACCAAAGACGAGATTCGTGTGGTAGAAGCCTTGGCTAACAAAAAAATTCGTGAGAATTATCCATTACAGGAAAAACGCGAAACACCGATCGACGAAGCACGTGCTATGGGAGCCATGGCTTTGTTTGGAGAAAAATATGGAGAAACGGTGCGCGTTATTCAGTTTGGCAACTCTGTTGAACTTTGTGGAGGAACGCATGTAAGTGCAACTGGAAACATTGGTATGGTGCGCATTATGGCCGAAAGTTCTATTGCCGCCGGTGTACGCCGTATTGAAGCCATTACAGGCAAAGCGGTTGAAAAACTGTTGGATGAGCAACAGGATATACTGACTGACGCGAAAGAGTTGCTTAATAATACGCCGGATGTTTTGAGCGCTTTGAAAAAACTGACTGAAGAAGCCTCTGATCTGAGAAAAAAAATAGAAACTTTCCAACATGCTCAGATTCTGGCTTTGCGTGACAAACTGATTGCTGAAGCGACTGAAGTGAATGGAGTGAAAGTGATTCGTTTTGAAGGAGATTTGCCGGCGGATCAGGTGAAAACACTTGCTTTTCAGATACGGAATATTCTCCCGGAAAAGTTGTTTTTCGTTGCGGGATGTGTTGTGGATGGTAAGCCTTCACTTACCGTATTGATTAGCGACGACCTTGTTGCCGGAGGATTGAATGCTGTTAACATAGCCCGGGATGCTGCCAAAGAAATTCAGGGTGGTGGCGGAGGGCAGCTTTTCTTTGCATCGGCAGGTGGTAAAAATGCTGCTGGAATACAGAAAGCTGTGGCAAAAGCTTTGGAAGTAATAAAGTAAATTGGTATAGGCTAAGATAGAAACAAAAAAAGCGATTCAAAAGAATCGCTTTTTTTGTTTCTATCTCTGTCCTTCAGTTATTTGTACATTTTTTCTCGTAATTCTTTAATTTCGTCCGAAGTGACATAATCATCATAATCCATTTGCTTATCAATAATTCCATTCGGAGTAAGCTCAATGATACGGTTACATACGGTTTGGATAAATTCCCGGTCGTGCGAAGCCATTAGGATGTTTCCTGTAAAATTAATTAATGAGTTGTTGAATGCCTGAATAGATTCCAGATCTAAGTGGTTGGTCGGAGAGTCAAGCACCATGACGTTGGCATTTCTCAACATCATGCGGGCTATCATACAACGCATTTTTTCGCCTCCTGAAAGTACACTGGCTTTTTTGAAAATTTCTTCGCCGGTGAAAAGCATACGTCCGAGATAGCCCCGGATAAATGATTCGAGCGTTTCTGTTGAGTACTGGCCCAGCCAGTCGATCAAATTCAGATCTGTATTGAAAAAATCTGAATTGTCGAGTGGGAGGTAAGCGTGTGTAATGGTAATTCCCCAGTTGTACTTGCCTTCGTGATTGTTGTCAAGACCGTTGATGATTTCAAAGAATGAAGTCATAGCACGCGGGTCATGCGAAAGAAATACAATTTTATCGTTTTTCTCAACATTGAAATTTACGTCTTTAAAAAGCACCGTGCCATCATCGGCTGTTTTACCGAGGCCCTGTATTTCGAGTACCATATTACCTGGTTCACGTTCCGGTGAAAAGATAATGCCCGGATATTTACGCGTCGAAGGCTGAATCTCGTCTATATTAAGCTTTTCAAGCATCTTTTTCCGACTTGTGGCCTGTTTCGACTTCGCGACGTTGGCACTAAAGCGACGAATAAATTCTTCGAGCTCTTTCCGTTTTTCTTCTGCTTTTTTGTTTTGCATTTGTTGCTGGCGAAGAGCCAATTGACTTGATTCGTACCAGAAGGTATAGTTGCCAGCAAATTGAGTTACTTTACCGTAATCAATATCAATAGTATGAGTACTTACCGCATCCAGAAAGTGACGGTCGTGAGAAACTACCAAAACAGTGTTTTCGTAGTTGGCTAAATAATTTTCGAGCCACATAACTGTTTCTACGTCAAGGTCGTTGGTAGGTTCGTCGAGTAATAGGTTGTCCGGTTTTCCGAAAAGCGCGCGGGCAAGCAGAACGCGAACTTTTTCTTTACCACTCAGATCTTTCATTAATTGGTAATGCAAATTTTCTTTGATGCCAAGACCGCTGAGTAAACTTGCTGCATCGCTCTCTGCATTCCAACCATTCATTTCGGCAAACTTATCTTCAAGTTCTGAAGCACGGATACCATCTTCATCAGAGAAATCTTCTTTCAAATAAATAGCATCTTTTTCTTCTTTTATTTTCCAGAGTACATCGTGCCCCATCATTACGGTGTCGAGTACTGTAAATTCGTCAAATTCAAAGTGGTCCTGTTTCAATACCGAAAGACGTTCACCCGGCCCAAACTGAATGGTGCCCCGGGTCGGTTCGAGGTCTCCGCTTAACATACGGATAAGCGTTGATTTTCCTGCACCGTTTGCTCCGATTACGCCGTAACAATTCCCGGCTGTAAATGTCATGTTTACATCCGAAAATAATACTCTTTTCCCAAATTGAATCGCAAGGTTTGAAACTGTAATCATTTTGTTATATAGTTATTTAATAAAACAAACAAAGAATAGAACGAATCTGTTTCCAGCATTTGTTCTATTCTTGTTTATGTATTGAATGCCTTTTTTTTGAATTATTCAATAATTCCCAATGTACGGGCAATTTTCGTGATTTTTTCTACCGATTCGTCGATTTGCTCAAAAGTATGAGTTGCCATCAACGAGTAGCGGATTAAGGTATCTTCCGAAGGTACAGCTGGTGAAACAACCGGATTGACAAATACGCCTTCATCCATAAGCATACGGGTAAGTTTGAAAGTTGTATTGTTGTCGCGTACGTAAAGCGGAATAATCGGTGTTTCTGTCGGTCCGATTTCAAAGCCTGCTTTACGGAAACCATCCTGTGCCCGATATGTATTTGCCCAAAGTGCATCCTTACGCCATGTTTCTTCTTCCATAACATCGAGTGCGGCAAGCACACAACCTGTTGATGCCGGAGTGATAGACGCACTAAAGATCAATGTACGCGAATTGTGCTTCAGGTAATTAATAATATTCTCGTCAGCTGCAATAAATCCTCCGATTGTACCAAGCGACTTACTGAATGTGCCCATAACCAGATCGACATCATTGGTAAGCCCAAAATGCTCACAAATGCCGGCTCCCGTTTTTCCGAATACACCTAAAGAGTGAGCTTCGTCAACATAAATAGAGGCATTGTACTTTTTTGATAACTCGACGATCTCTGGCAGTTTTGCCAAATCGCCTTCCATACTGAATACACCATCCGTTACAATCAGTTTTAATCGGTCCGGTTCGCATTTTTTCAGCTGCTTTTCAAGCGAATCCATATCGTTGTGACGATATTTTAACTGTTTGGAAAAGGATAGACGTTTTCCTTCGAAAATAGAAGCATGGTCACGTTCATCAAAAAGCAGATAGTCTTCACGTCCTGTAAGACAGGAAATAACTCCTGAATTAACGGTGAATCCTGTGGCATAAGCCAAAGCTGCCGGTTTGTGTACTAATTTTGCTAATTTTTCTTCAAGCTCGACGTGAATGTCTAAAGTTCCATTCAAAAAACGGGATCCAGCACAACCGGTTCCGTATTTTTCAATAGCCTTGATAGCTCCTTCTTTTAGCTTGGGATGATTGGTCAATCCTAAATAGCTGTTTGAACCAAACATTAAAACAGGTTTACCATCTATTGTTACAACAGTGTCCTGGTCTGATTCAATGGGACGAAAATATGGATAAACGCCCAGTGCTTTTGCTTTTTGGGGCGCATCGTATTGTCCCAACACATTACTTAATAGACTCATTGGTTATCTTTTGATAAATAAAGCGGGTGCAAAGATAAGTATTTCTGTGTTAATAAATGCATTTTTGCTGACAATGGCATTTTTCCCGACTTATATTGGATTTGTTTTATAGGTAACTTGCATATTCATAATTATATACGTGTAACCCTTGAAAATTTAAATATTGTAAACGAAATTAAATATAATTTGATTTAGCTATTTTTGATGTAATAACGGCAATCCCGAATTTGATTTTGATTTTCAGAGAGTAAGATGATTGATATATAAAAAGCTTTAAAATATTATTTGTTTAAAAGTTTTCCTTTATTTGTAAGGGGCCGAAAATGGGTATTTTATCTTTGTTTTTGTATTGAGCAGTTGTCAAAAAACACTGTTGTAAAACATACAATATGTAATTATGTTTTAATCGTAATTTCATACATTGCCAATCAGTTTTTTAAAAATCACATATTTTTATCTTTAGTATTAATCTATAAAATTTAATGCGGTATGAAAGTATATCAATCAAATGAAATTAAGAACATATCCATTCTGGGTAGTTCCGGCTCGGGGAAAACCACTCTTGTAGAAGCTATGCTATACGAGAGTGGTGTTATAAAACGGAGAGGTTCTGTAGCCTCACAAAATACAGTGTCCGATTATTTCCCTGTTGAAAAAGATTATGGCTATTCTGTTTTTTCTACGATTATTCAAACCGAATGGCTCGATAAAAAATTAAATTTTATTGATTGCCCCGGGTCCGACGATTTTGTCGGAGGTGTGGTTACTTCCCTGAATGTTACCGATACGGCATTACTCCTTCTGAATGCCCAATATGGTTTTGAAGTCGGTACAAACAATCATTTCAGATATACAGATAAATTTCATAAACCGGTAATTTTTGTTGTCAATCAACTTGATAATGATAAGGCCGATTTTGATAAAACGCTTGAACAACTTAAAGAAGCCATCGGAAACAAGGTTGTTTTAGTACAGTATCCGGTTAATGTCGGAGCACAATTCAATGCAGTGGTGGATGTTCTTAAAATGAAAATGTACCGTTGGAAGCCGGAAGGTGGTGTCCCTGATGTAGTGGATATTCCTGATGGAGAAATAGAAAAGGCTCAGAATTTACATAATGCACTTGTCGAAGCTGCGGCTGAGCACGATGAAGCTCTTATGGAGAAATTTTTCGATCAGGGATCTCTGGACGAAGAAGAAATGCGTGATGGAATCAGAAAAGGATTATTGCATCGGGATATGTTTCCTGTGTTCTGTGTGAGCGCGGGCAAAGATATGTGTGTGCGCCGTTTAATGGAGTTTGTAGGAAATGTTGTGCCAAGTGTAAATCTGACTAAAAAACCGGAAACCAAAGATGGAAAAGAAGTGGCCCCGGATGCTAAAGCTCTGGCAAGTATTTATGTGTTTAAAACCAGTGTAGAGCCTCATATCGGGGAAGTTTCGTACTTCAAAGTTATGAGCGGGACAGTGAAGGAAGGTGATGATCTCCAGAATATTAATCGGGGTGGGAAAGAGCGCCTCAATCAGTTGTTTTCTGTTGCCGGACAAATTCGGACAAAAGTGGATGAACTACTAGCCGGAGATATTGGAGCAACTGTAAAACTAAAAGATACACGTACCGGCAATACTTTAAATGCCAAAGGTTGCGATTACGATTTTAAAAATATTGATTATCCCGAACCAAAATTCCGTCGGGCAATAAAAGCTGTAAATGAATCGGAAGAGGAAAAACTCAGTGAATTGCTTACCCGTATGCACGAAGAAGACCCGACTTTATTGGTTGAACAGTCGAAGGAGTTGAAACAAACTATTGTTCAGGGACAGGGCGAATTTCATTTGAGAACCATGAAATGGCGTCTCGAACATAATGATAAACTTTCTATTGAATTTAAGGAACCCAAAATACCATACCGCGAAACTATTACCAAAAATGCCCGTGCCGACTATCGCCATAAGAAACAATCTGGAGGAGCCGGCCAATTTGGCGAAGTCCACATGATTATTGAGCCTTACTATGAGGGTATGCCTGCGCCTGAGACTTTCCGTTTCGGGGGACAGGAGTATAAAATAAGTGTTCGGGATACTCAGGAAGTTAAATTGGATTGGGGTGGAAAACTTGTTTTAATTAATAGTATTGTCGGCGGTGCTATCGATTCCCGCTTTATTCCGGCCATTCTTAAAGGTTTGATGGATCGTATGGAACAAGGGCCACTTACAGGTTCATACGCACGAGATGTTCGTGTTATTGTGTACGACGGTAAGATGCATCCTGTAGATTCAAATGAAATCTCATTCCGTTTAGCCGGCCGTAATGCTTTTGCCGAAGCATTTAAGGCTGCCGGTCCGAAATTGCTTGAACCCGTTTATGATGTTGTGGTGCTTACACCATCGGATAAAATGGGAGATGTAATGAGTGACTTGCAGGGACGGCGTGCAATAATTATGGGCATGGAAAGTGAAAAGGGTTATGAAAAGTTAACCGCTAAAGTTCCTTTAAAAGAAATGGGATCGTATTCAACGACCTTGAGTTCACTTACCGGCGGGCGAGCTTCGTTTAGTATGAAGTTTGCAAGCTATGAGCTTGTTCCTATGGATATTCAGGATAAATTATTGAAAGAATACGAAGCTACTAAGAAAGAAGAAGAATAATACTCAAGAGTTTGTTTTGCGTTTAAAATCAGAAAAAGCAGTTCTCTCCTTTGTGGAGAGACTGCTTTTTGCTTATCTGAGCATGGTATTAATCCAGCCGTTTTAAAATTCCTTTATAACGGCATATTTCACCTGATTTTCCGATTCCCTCAATTTCCACATTGTAGTCATTGGTTTTATCGGCTGTATAAAAACTGATTTTTACATTGCCCGCATCGTCGGTTTCAACTTCCGGATTCCAGTATATGGTTGTGCGCAGATCTGATTTGGTGCTTTCCAGAACACTGTCGACATCGTACTTGGGAACATAAAACTCTGCCGGCTTTTGATAACCTAGAGGTTTTACTTTGGCAAGGCTGCTTGGCTCGGAACGTTCAAATTGTACTCCTCTTTTTAATGTTATGGCTATTACGCCGTTCCCTCCGCGAGAACCAAATGTGCTTGCCGAGACTCCTTTAAACACGTATATAGCTTCTATATCGGAGGTGTTGAGATAGAAAATGTCATCTATATTATCGGTTTCGATACCATCGATTACAAAAAGAGGATTGCCACTGGCTCCACGAATTGAAATTTGTTGGCCGTTAACCTGTACCCCCGGAACCATTGATATTATGTCGAGTAACTGAAGGCCTGCATAATCTTCAAGTTTTTCTGAATTTATTACATTATCAGCCAATTGACTATAAAGAACATCCTGAGAATCTTTCTTTTTAGCTTCGCCTTCTACAGTAAATTCATCAAGATTAATGTTCAACATTCCGCCTTCAGTATAATATTTTTCTTTTGAAAGCAGAAAATAATCCTTGGGAGCCTGTTGTAATTGATCGTTTCTGTCCGGAATAAAAATGTGGGCAGGCGGAAAAACGTCTTTGTCCCAAACCATTTCTACATCAACGAGCTTAGTTTTGCTTTTTGCTTTTAGAATAATTGTTGTGCTATCCGGGAACTCAATGCCATCAATTAAGAAGCGACCTAAACTATCTGTTTTGGTAACTCTGATTTTGTTTTTGTAAGTCGATAGCAGAATTACATCCCTGTTAACTGCCGGCCTGCCAAATACATTGAGAACTTCTCCTGAAACAGTTTGTCCGGCTTCAAGATAAAATTCGGAAGGTTTATTTTTACCTTTTACATAATCAAATGTGTTGAAACGCCGCCAACCCTGTGTAAGCATTAAAATATCTGTTTTTTCGCGTGTTGCATAAGAGTTATCTGTAAAATAATCCTGTGGATTTTCGATATAGCCTTTCAAATCGGAAGTAAGGAGTAGATAGCTGATAATATTGAAGTTTGTAGTGTCGGCAATTACGTTTTTACTGTCGGTGACCGAAACGGAAAAATTTCCCTGAACGGGCTTCCCTGTTGCTGAAACAACATTAAAATCAAGCTGAACAGGTTCTCGTTTTTTATAAAAAGGCTTGTTACTCGTCATTGAGAATTCGGGAAATTTAAAGTTCCGGTTGAAGTAAAGTCTTTCACAATAAGTGTTTCCCAACGAATCAATTATAGAAAAGGAATTAATCCCGGCTGGAAAAATATTTTCGGGAAGCTGTCCGATTAAATCTTTTAGAGGTAGCGTGATGCTGACAAAACCCCGCGAGTGAATCATAAGATAGAGTGATTGTACAGGTTTGTCTGTCTGGTTTGAAATCTGGTATAATATGCGTCCGCGGTTGAATGACATTCTGAGTGAAATTCCCGCAGAATTAGTGGGGGGGAGGTTGAAACTTTTTTCAATGCCATCCGATGATGTCGCTGTTACATGGTAACTTTCACCTGGATTTGTTTTGAAAATTATTTTCCCCATACCTTTGTGCATTGAACTGAATTCTGCTATCTCTTCGTTATTATTGTTGAATAGTTTACCGTTTACTTCAACAGATAATCCATCTTTGCCGATTGCTTTAAATCCAACAGTTTGAATATCATTATTCAAAAACACTCCACTTTCCGGGAAAAACTGTAAATCGAAATCTTTTGAAACTGTCGGAATTTTGATGAGCTTCCGAAATTTTATACCGGGTTCTTTCAGTGTAATTTCTATAAACTTGTCGGATTTTGTTGTGTCTTCAGCAAGAAGTAAGCTTACTTGTCCGTTATTGTTGGTATTTGTTGTAATTATTTTTTTATTAGAATTTATCCAACTTTGGGCGATTTTTATTTTTTTGTCATTAAGAGGGGTTTCAAATGTGTTGGTAAATAAAATAGTTACAGGTATCTTTCCTTCTGCGGGAGTTCCAAAAGTAGTTCTACATATTATCCTGTCATCAATGCTGTTTCCGATGTAAATGTTTTTTTTGAAGAAGAAGTCTTCATCTTCATTTTGCATCCAATAGGTATAGGCTCTGAGGCAGTATTTGCCGGCTTGCATCTCTGGACTAAGTTGAATGTGTCCGCAAAAACCTAAAGAGTCTTTTCTGATTTTTACTCTTGAAATGACTGTGTCGGCTTCATCAATCAGTTCAACGTATATGTACCGGCTTTTAGTATCCGGTCTGTGGGTAGTTGCGTTTAGGAGGTAAGCTCTGAACCAGATATTTTCGCCAGCGCTGTAATAAGGTTTATCTGTGTGCAGGTAAACTTTTTCCTGAGGAGCTAAATACCATAAACGTGCAAACTTGTTGGCAATGATTTGATCAAATGTTTTGGAGTTTTGTTGTGCAAAAACGTTAATGTTTACGAATATCCCAATGAAAAGGAAAAATAAGCTGGTAAATGATTTATTCATTTTTTATGAAATATAATTTCAGATTAGACTGCTGTAATAAACAGAAGTTTAATGAAAGGTTAAACTGAATGTCCCATTAAATTTTGACAAACGTACGAAATTATTTTTATTAAAAGGTGAGAATTCGTTCAATATATAGTTAAAGCTAACAGTCAAGAATCAGGATATTAGATGTCGCTTCATTTGCATATTGAGCAGCTCTATAAACCTATAAACTTGATAAACCTTATGAACTCTAATTCGCTCTAGAGTTCATCGTTCCCAGACGGATTTTTTATATAAAGTTTATATTAAATTATTGTAAATGATACAGGTGAAATCATTTTACCGGAGCGAAGGTCGAATCCGAGCCAGAGAACTAAGACCGGATCATTGTTTTCTATAATAACGTTATCTGATTGGCATATAAAAGCGGGATAGTAACATGCCGCGTTGATAATTTGCTCGGAACTAAGTTGAGGAATCTCAGCAATTAACTGGTTAAAAAAGGCACTGATGTGTTTTTGATCAGTACCTTTCAAATCAATTATTAATTTTTTTTGTGGATTGTAAGCCGGAATTTCATCGGGAGTAAAGTAGTTGACGTTTTTTTTTAGATTAAAAAAAGTTTCGGAATCCAAATGTTCTGAAATAGAAAATGGGTTGGATGATATAATCCCATTATAAAAGATAGTTCTGGCTGTTTCATGTTGTTGAACTTCCAGCGGGATTAAACGTTCAATTTTTCCTGCAGCATTCCGTTCGATAACAGTATTTTTTAAAATATTATCGTTGCCGCAAAAAATTAACTGACTACTTACCCGGGACATTTTAATTAATTGATCTCTTTCGGAAGTTTTTTTCCAGTATTTTTTTTGAGAGGACCTTTTTCTTTCGCTTTAGATTCTATAATGTTGATTTTTCGGAAGATACTATCTTGCATCAGAGCATCATATTTACGCATCAGTTTTATACTGTCGATGGTGAGAATGGTGTTTCCCTTGTGCTCGTTATATCCGTATAAAGTTCCGGTTAAAGAGTCAATCCTGTGCTGGTAACGGGCTGCAAATGTAAGGGTGAAACGGCGAAGCAAACTATCGGCATAAGTTTTTGTATAAATACTGTCAACTGTACCATCGGTATAATATATACTCATTTTAATGTGTTTGTTGCTGCTTGAGTCGCCCGGAGCTATACGCTGAAGAAATGATAAGCTATATGTATCAGCCCATTTCAACTCGGAATTTTTGATGGAAAATTTTATTTCTTTGGGAGTTGAGTCCTTCCCGAGAACATATTTTCTCTCTTTTTGCCATATATCGGTCAATGAGTTGCGCAAAACCAAAGAATCAATCGGGTGATATTTTCTGTTTTTTACATCTTCATTGAGCTTGTTTAAATTGGCCAGAACATCATCGTACATGTACCCAAAACGTTTTGGATCTTTACTGTACCAAACCAATGAAGAGTCGAACTGGTCTTTGGTTATGCCATGTTTTTTCAGGATGGCATTGTAGTAATAAATATTCTCACGATCGTTGGCGCTACCCATTTCCGCTACAAAGAGCGTGCCATCGAGTTTATGCAGGTCTGTAAGAAACTCGACCATTTCACGTTTACTTAAAACCCCGTTGGGCCGACGGTTACAGGCCGACATAAAAATAATGAGTACCCCGATTAAAAGTAACTCAAATATAATATTATGCTTTCGGGTTCTCATTTTTGTGTTTTTTCGTTTCTAAACTTTCATTTAATTCTTTGCGGAAAAAGATAAGGATAATTGCTACGGCAATCGTAATGGCTGAATCGGCAATATTGAATACAGGACTAAAAAATATGGTGTGGCCGTCAGCTCCTTTTATGATAGGAAAGTACAGCATATCAACCACTTTTCCGTATAAGAACGGAGCGTATCCTCCGGTTTCCGGCATAAAATTAGCCACATAAGAGGTCGTGCTTTCGCTGAAAAGAATTCCGTAGAATAACGAATCGAAAATATTTCCGGCAGCTCCGGCCAACAGAAGCGATATCGATAAAATAAACCCCTGACGGGCTCCTTTTTTGATAAGTCTGTGAATAAAGTAGGCAAGTCCGGCAACAGCTATAATCCTGAACAGGGTCAAGAACAGTTTTCCGATAATTTCCATGCCAAAGGCCATTCCATTGTTTTCGATAAAGAAAATCTGGAACCAGCTGAAAACATCATAGTGATCGCCTAAGGCGAAGTTCAGTTTGATGAAAATTTTGCTGGTCTGGTCGATAATAAGCACCAGTACTATGAGTATAATGGATTTCTGGCTTATGGAAAGTTTCATGGGTCTGTTTTTGGAGTTTAAAACGCAAATTCGGCAACAGTATTGTCATCTGTTGCCGAATCTTTATTGTTCATATCGTATTACTCAATCATCTTTTGGGATTTTTGGCTTCGATGCTTAGTGTGGCATGGGGTACTGCCCGTAAGCGTTCTTTGGGGATAAGTTTACCTGTTTCCCTGCAGATTCCGTAAGTTTTATTTTCTATTCGAACCAAAGCTGCCTGCAAGTGTTGAATAAATTTCATTTGACGCTGTGCAAGTCGTCCCGACTCTTCTTTTGAAAGAGTCGCAGCTCCTTCTTCCAATACTTTGAAAGTAGGAGAGGTATCCATTACGTCGTTGCCGTCAAGGTTGGTAATGCCATTACGCAACAGTTCATAATCTTTCTGAGCCTTTTCAAGTTTTTCGAGGATAAGTTGTTTGAACTCCTCTAGCTCAGCATCCGAATATCTTGTTTTTTCTTCCGACATAGCAATAAGTTTTTAATTGGTTCGTGTATTTGTGCAATTTTTCAATAGTATTGAAAAATACTCCGTTTTTAATTGAGTGCGAAAATAAGCAATTACTTTCAGTTTGCCAATTATTTCAGCTCAAATGAATGAGTATTTATTGTACTTTTTTTACAGAAACTTTTACGATATAATCGTCAAAATCAAGTTCAGTATAATCGATTGCTTTCTCGCTTAGTTTCACCGAGTTGGCAAGAGTCTGGCTTGCAATATAGCCGGCATATTCCTGAACAGCTCCTTCAATTTCCGGTCGGCTTTCAATTTCAACCACAATTTTGTCGGTAATTTCGTATCCATTCGATTTTCGTATGTTTTGGATACGGTTTACCAGTTCGCGGGCAATACCTTCGCGTAGCAAATCTTCTGTAACCGTAATATCCAATGCAACTGTGAGTCTCCCTTCATTGGCAACTAACCAGCCCGGCATGTCTTCTGTTGCGATTTCGGCATCTTCTGCTGTAATTTCTACCTCACCAGAACTCAGGTTCAACATAAATTTACCGGTTCGTTCAATCTGGCTAATATCGTGTTGCGAAAGTTCTGTAAATGCTTTCGCAATATCTTTCATTTGTTTGCCGTATTTTTTACCCAATGTTTTAAAGTTGGGTTTGATTTTCTTTACTAAATTATGCATTTCTGCATCGGCAGGAACAATTTCAAGTTCTTTTATGTTTACTTCTGCTTTTACTAAATCAGCAATATATTGCAATTGCGAGAATGTTTTTTCATCCGGAGCCGGAATAACGGCTTTTGAAAGCGGTTGTCGTACTTTTTTCTCGGCTTTACGGCGTAATGCCAGGATCATGGACGAAGTCTGTTGTGCGAGTTGCATACATTCTTCCAGGTTAGAATCAATCAATGAATCGTCATAAGTCGGGAAGTCAGCCAAATGAACCGACTCTTTCTTATCTTTTCCGGTAACTGCATTTAAATCTAAAAATAGCTGGTCGGCAAAGAACGGAGCAATTGGTGCCATGAGACGAGCTACCGTTTCGAGACAGGTATAAAGCGTTTGATAAGCTGCAATTTTGTCATCGTCGTATTCCCCGCCCCAATAACGTTTACGGTTCAGACGGACATACCAGTTACTCAGATTTTCACCTACGAAATCCGAAATAGCGCGTCCTGCACGGGTCGGTTCGTAGTTTTCGTAATGTTCCTGCACTTCTTTTACCAAAGTGTTCAACAGCGACAAAATCCAGCGGTCGATTTCCGGACGTTTTTCCAATGGAATTTCGGCTTCGCTGTAAGTGAATTTATCTACATTGGCATAAAGAGCAAAGAACGAATAAGTGTTGTAAAGAGTTCCGAAGAATTTCCGACGAACTTCTTCTATGCCGTCAACATCAAATTTTAGGTTGTCCCAAGGCGAAGCATTAGTCATCATGTACCAGCGCAGCGGGTCGGAACCGTATTTTTCGATAGTCGAAAACGGATCTACGGCATTGCCAAGACGTTTCGACATTTTGTTGCCGTTTTTGTCAAGTACTAATCCGTTGGAAATAACGCTTTTGAAAGCTACCGAACCACGTACCATAGTGCTGATAGCGTGCAGGGTAAAGAACCAACCCCGGGTTTGGTCTACTCCTTCCGTGATAAAATCGGCAGGGAAGAATGAGCCGTTTTCTATTAAATCTTTATTTTCGAACGGATAGTGTAATTGGGCGTAAGGCATTGCTCCCGAATCAAACCAAACGTCAATCAAATCGGTTTCACGTTGCATTGGTTTTCCAGAAGCTGAAACTAAAATAATTCCGTCGACGTAAGGACGATGGAGATCGATATTTTTTACGGCATAATTTTCAGCAGTATATTCTCCGACTTTAAAATTTTTGTACGGATTTTCTTTCATCAATCCGGCAGCAACGGCTTTGTCTATCTCTGCAAATAATTCTTCCATCGAACCGATGCAGATTTCCTCAGTTCCGTCTTCTGTACGCCATATGGGCAGCGGAGTTCCCCAGTAACGACTACGCGAAAGATTCCAGTCCTGCAGGTTTTCGAGCCATTTCCCGAAACGGCCTGTTCCTGTTGAAACTGGTTTCCAGTTAATGGTATTGTTCAGCGTAATCATCTCTTCGCGGCAGGCGGTCGTTTTGATAAACCAGCTGTCCAGAGGATAGTAAAGAACAGGTTTGTCGGTGCGCCAGCAATGCGGATAATTGTGTACGTGTTTTTCTATTTTGAAAGCCAAACCCTCCTGTTTCAAAAGCATACAAATGGAAATATCCAAAGTTTCATCTTTGTCGGTAAGAGTTGGGTCGTAAGCATTTTTTACAAAACGTCCGGCAAATTCGGCATATTTTTCTTTATCTATTTTTTCAGAAACAAATGTTGCATCCAAATCTTCCAATTTGAAAAATTTACCCGTTTTGTCTACCATCGGTTGGCGGTTGCCATCCTTGTCAACAAGCAACATGGGAGGAACGCCGTTTTGTTTGGCCACGCGATCATCGTCCGCACCAAAAGTCGGAGCAATATGAACGATTCCCGTACCATCTTCGGTAGTGACAAAGTCGCCAGTAATGACTTTGAAGGCTCCTTCACCCGGATTTACCCACGGAATAAGTTGTTCGTATTCCATTCCGGCAAGTTCAGAACCTTTGTATTTGGCAATGATTTCGTATTCGTTTTTACCTATAACAGCGGCTAGCAGACTTTCGGCTAAAATAAATTCGGCTTCAACTTTGCTGTACGGATTTGCCGATTTAATGCGAACATAATCGATGTTTGGCCCGACACAAAGGGCGGTGTTCGAAGGCAAAGTCCATGGAGTTGTTGTCCATGCCAGAAAATAGGCATTTGTTTCACCATTTATTTTGAACTGAGCAGTACAGGTGGTGTCTTTTACATCGCGGTAACATCCGGGCTGGTTCAGCTCATGTGTTGAAAGTCCGGTTCCGGCAGCAGGCGAATATGGTTGAATGGTGTAACCTTTGTAAAGCAACCCTTTGTTGTAAAGTTGCTTCAAAAGCCACCACAAAGTTTCGATATAACGATTGTCGTAAGTAATGTACGGGTTGTTCATGTCCACCCAATATCCCATTTGGGTGGTGAGATCTTCCCATTCTTTGGTATATTTCATAACATCCCGTCGACAGGCGGCATTGTATTCGTCGACAGAGATTTTTTTGCCAATATCTTCTTTGGTAATTCCCAGAGATTTTTCCACACCGAGTTCTACCGGCAGTCCGTGAGTATCCCACCCGGCTTTACGTTTTACCTGAAATCCCTGCATGGTTTTGTAACGGCAAAAAATATCTTTGATAGTACGTGCCATTACATGGTGAATACCCGGCATACCGTTAGCAGAAGGCGGACCTTCATAAAATACGAATGAAGGGTGTCCTTCGCGGGTTTCGATACTTTTATGAAAAACATCAAGTTCCTGCCAACGTTTCAGTACGTCTTTGTTGACATCGGACAGATTAAGACCGGAATATTCTTTAAATTTATTTTTTTCCATTGAAAAAATACTAATTAACTGATTCTCTGTTGAACCAATAACAATTTTAGGGGTGCAAAAATACAATTTTTTTTTGGAAAGAGAAAGGAAAGTAACGGCTATATGACGTAACCGTTTCGTTGAATTTTGAATTTGAAATAAAAAATAAGGTTGGAAAATATTTTTTATAGGTTTTAATGTGTACAGACATATTTTGTGGAATATTTCTTAACCATATCTTCACATTTTTATTATCGGAATTTAACAGCAGGTGCTTTATTTTGTTCGATTAGTTTTTATTGTAACTGAATTTTTTAATCATGAATAAAGTTAAAGTGTTATTTTTTGCCGATATGCTGATCGCCGATCTGGATGGAGCTTCCAGAACTATTTTTCAGCTGATAAACAGAATTCCTTCGGAACAGTTCGAATATCTTTTTGTGTGTGGAACCGGACCCGATAAAATTGCTGATTTTGAGTGTATTCATGTGATATCTTTCAAAGTGCTGGGCAACAAAACATACAGAATAGCTTCTCCTTTATTTCAGAAATTCGAACTGGATGCCCGAATAGATAACTTTTCTCCCGACGTTATTCATATTACTACTCCTTCACCTCTTGGAATGTTTGCACTGAAAACAGCTAAACGTATAAATGTTCCGGTAATATCCATTTATCATACTCATTTTGTGAGTTATGTCGACTATTATATCAAAGATTTTCCGTTATTGCTCGATTTTACAAAAGAGAAGGTGAAAAACTCAATGAGATCTTTTTATAATCAGTGTAATTTGGTGTATGTGCCTTCTAATACTATGATTGACGAATTGACCGGAATTGGAATTGATCGTGAAGTATTTAAACTTTGGCAGCGTGGTATCGATCAACAAATGTTTTCACCTTCAAAAAAAAATGATGAATTATTGAAAAAATTCACAGGAAATAACTATCCTTGTATTTTGTTTACAAGCCGACTTGTTTGGGAGAAAAATTTACAAACGCTGATAGATTTATACCATTTGATCGAAGCCGGAAATTTGAACTATAATTTGGTGGTTGTGGGTGATGGAGTTGCTAAAGAAGAACTTCAGAAGCAAATGCCCAAAGCTTACTTTTTAGGCAGGCTGATTCATAGCAGATTGGCTGGAGTTTATGCTTCGTCGCAAGTTTTTTTCTTTCCTTCTATTACCGAAACGTTTGGCAATGTAGTGCTCGAAGCTATGGCCTCAGGTTTGCCGTGTGTTGTAGCCGATGGAGGTGGAAGCCGCGACTTTATAGAGCAGGGACAAAACGGATTTATTTGTGATCCGGTTGATGCTCATGATTTTTTAAATAAAATTGAGCAGATAATTAATCAACCGGAATTGAGTGAACAATTTTCAGATTTAGGCTTGCAAACCAGTAAAAAATATATGTGGGAAACTTTGGCCGGTGAGTATTTTAAAGATTTAAAAGCTCTGGCTGTAAGAACAACTGTGAGCTAATGAAGAAATTTCTAAAATTATTCCTGATTATTTGTATTGTTGTAAGTTTTGTACTTTTCCTGAAAGGAACCGATATTGGAGAATCTGTACGTTTGATTCGCAAGCTCGATTCCGGCATTTTTTATATATTTCTGGTAACATTTACGGCTTATTGTTTCGGCGGTCTTGCTCTGAAATATTGTATTGATGCCGATGAAAAACCAAAATTTCCAAAACTGTTTGCTATAAAACATGTAGGAAATATCATTTCCGTATTTAATCCTTCTGGAGCCATTGCTGGTGAATTGTTTAGTGCCAATGTTTTGATAAGTAACGGAGTAAGTAAGCAGGTTGCCTATAAATCGGTATTGCTAAGCCGCATTATGATGATTCTTGCTCAGCTGGCTTTGCTATTGTTTGTGCTGATATGGTATCTGTTTTCGCTTTCCGACGAACTTCCGCCTGTGCTGGCATATATTTTCTATGGTTGCTTTGCTGTTTTTTTTGTGGTGGTTGTTTTTATACTTTGGTTTTTGTTAAAGCCCGGAAGTGAAAATATTCTCATTCATAAAGAAGAAAAAAAATGGCATAAAATAATATTTCAGTTCAGAGAATTGCGTTCTTCGTTGGCTGAATATATACATCGTCGGCCTAAAGATGCCCTCAAAGCGTATATTTTTTATACTATACATTGGCTGTTTACTTCGTTGGAGTTGTTTATTATTTTGCGTTTTTTGGGCTACCATGTAACAGTGTTCGACAGTTTGTTTTTAGATACGGTGATAGTTGTTTCAAAATCGGCAGTGGCGTTTATTCCAGGCCAATTTGGAGCGGAAGAATTGATTAATAAATTTGCACTTGCCTTGGTGCGCATAGGGGGAAATAATTTGTGGCTGTCTGTTTCAATTTTACGCCGGGTCAGGCAGCTCTTTTGGAGCATGGTGGCTTTTGTGCTTTACTGGATATTGAAACGTCAGGTGAAAAATCCAGAGGTCAACTTGATTGAGGAAAAGTAATGTATAAAAAAAATGAAAGCTTCCACTTGATTGGGAGCTTTCATTTTTTTATCTCTTATATTATTTGAATTTTTTCAAAATATCTTTTATCGCAGCTTTGTTTACTGTGAAGTCCATCATTTTCAGTTTGATATAATCATCGCGGAAAAAATAATATCCGAAAGAGGCATTTTCTTTACTGATGTTGCGTGAACCTGAGCTCGAATCTTTAATCAGGTACCAGTCGTGGCCCGTACCTTTATAGTTTTCAAGAATACCTATAAGTTGCATGCCGTGGTCGTCTGTTGTTGTTTCGTTCAGAAAACGGAAAGCGCGGGCATCATCATTGATATAGGCCTGCGGAATATCATAATCCGGAATCATGGCGCAGTTGGTTTCGCGGCTGAATCCTGTTTCCGAAACATCACCTCCGATGCTCAGTGTGTATCCTGCTTTGATCGCTTTTTTTACAATTTTCATAAAATCGTCTAACGGCACATTATAATAATCGGCACTGTGCCACCAGTTATCGGGTACTTCATATTCCACCTGTTTCCAGTAAGGCTGACCTTTGTATGAAAGAATTTCCACGTAGTCATCCGGATTCAGTTTCAAATAATCTTTCAGATAAGTTTCCGGAGTGTATTTTGTTCCGTCAACGGTAAATTCAACAGGAGGCTGACCTATATAATGGTTTAAAATAGATTTGATGGTTGATAATGCGTATTCTTCATTCCATGCATCGCTCGTTTTTAAAGATTCAAGAAAAGTTTTCATCTCCTTAGCCATTTGGGCATGAGAATAAAATTTACGATTGTTTAGTAAGCCGGTATATTCTGAATAGGGGACAGCTCCGTATTTTTTCATGATACGCGCTACGGCGTTTGATTCAGAACCTTCGTCGAAATTGGAATTGCCCCGTTGTTCGATATACCGGCGCGCTTTTTCCACGTATTCCCAGTAAACAGTATACATTTCAGACAGTTCCACATGTTTTCCGGTTTGGCGATACACTTCCGATTCGTAGAACGAAGATGTTGAGAAGCACCAGCAGGTGCCTGTGTTTCCCTGTGATTTTGTAGGCCGACTCCAAACGGTTGTGTATAACGATGGGTTGTTGGGTAAATCCATTTTCGACTGATCCATGGTTATTTGAACAAAAGGCTTTTTGTTCTCATCTTTTAATGAGTCGTTAACAGCATTTACGTCCTTCATAATTGACTCGTAGTAGAAGCCTTTACCTTTTTCTTCTACATGAATTTTGCCTTTGTCCACATTGTTTTGTGCAAAAGCAGCAGCTGCCAAAAAACAGCTGCAAAACATAAATATTTTTTTATACGTCATATTTTTAATTTTTAAAATATCTCATGAATGTCCTCATGTTTATAAAAATGCAGTTCTTCCTGCAGACGATTTACTTCTTTCTGTAGAGATTCTACTTTTATAAGCATGTGCGATAATGCCTCGATGCCTTCTATATTGATGTTTAAATCGTAGTACCAACGCACGAATTTTTCGAAATCGGATAAGCAATCGGATTCAATGAACTTTTCATCATCAGATAAAACAATTTGAATCAGGCCCGAATCAGCTAAAGAATCCAAAAACGATGCTTCAATATCATAAATCTCAAGGCATTTGCTATATAATAATTTATCGTTGTTCATTGTTTATTGATTTTTGCAAGTTCTGTAAATAATTCTCTTTCCTGTCCCGATAAACTTGTCGGAATGCTGACTTTGAGTGTAACGTAAAGATCTCCGAATTGTCCTTCCTGTTTGTATTTCGGGAATCCTTTGTCCTTTAACCGCACTTTGGAATCCGGTTGCATGCCGGGTTTTATTTTTATTTTAACCTGACCGTTGAGCGTATTTACCGTGACTTCTCCTCCCAGCACTGCCGTATAAAGATCAACGGATGCATTGGTGTAAATATCGTCGCCATGCCGTTTAAACTGAGCATCGTCCAAAACATAAATTGTAATATATAAGTCGCCGTTCGGACCGCCGTTGATGCCGGGTTGACCGTATCCGCCGAGTTTTATTTTCTGTTCGTTACCTATACCTGCCGGTATGGTGATACGAATGTTTTTGCCGTCAACCGTAAGCATTTGCTGATGTGTCTGCATAGCATCGCGCAACGAAAGCTGAAGTTCGGCCTGATAATCTCCACCTTTGAACTTACGGCTTCCTGATCCTCTCCGGCTCTGTGAAAAACCGCTGCCGAACATAGAATGGAAGAAATCCGAGAAATCTTCATCCGAAAAATTACCCGAAGTATAAAATGTTTGTCCTCCCCCTTGTTGGTTGTCCGTATGCCATTGCTGCTGTTGCTGTGCCTGTTGTGCCTTTTCGTAGGCTTCTCCCTGTTTCCAGTTTTCGCCGTATTTGTCATATTTCGCTCTTTTATCAGGGTCACTCAGCACTTCGTTGGCTTCGTTGATTTCCTGAAAGCGTTTTTGGGCATCTTTATCATTCGGATTCAGATCGGGGTGATGTTTTCGGGCTAATTTTCGGTAAGCCTTTTTGATGTCATCGGCAGATGCATTTTTGTCGACACCCAATACTTTGTAATAATCTATATATGCCATTGTTTATTGAATTTATTTGAAATTTAAAATGTCAAAATGTTTTTGTCTAGGGAAAAATATATTTACGTTGAGTTCTATCCTATTTTTTCAAACGAAGGTCGTACAAATCATTCCTGCGGTCTTTCAGATTCCGTACACTACCATAAGTGTGCAGTTCCGACAACAGCGTAAGATTAACGTCTGAAACTAAAATCATTTCAGTGTTCGGGGTAGCTTCCGCGCATTTTCCATCGGTGGGGAATGCAAAATCGCAGGGCGAAAATACGCCTGATTGCGCATATTGAATATCCATGTTGTGAACTCTTGGCAGATTACCTACACTGCCCGCTATCACTACATAACATTCGTTTTCGATGGCCCTGGCCTGAGCACAAATACGTACACGCGAATATCCGTTCTGAGTATCGGTAAGGAAAGGAACAAAAAGAACCTGCATACCATGATCGGCCATCAGACGTGGCAACTCCGGATATTCCACATCGTAACAGATGAGAATACCTATTTTGGCGCAATCGGTATCAAATGTCTTGACTGTTTTTCCGCCACTGAGTCCCCAGCTTTTTATTTCGTCGGGTGTTACGTGAATTTTTTCATAAGTGTCATACGTGCCATCCCGCCGGCAGAGAAAACCTACATTGTACAGGTTATTGCCACGCATATAAGGCATGCTTCCCGTAATAATATTGATATTATAACTGATTGCCAAACTGATGAAACGTTGCCGTATCTCGTCGGTGTATTTCGCCAGTTCGCGTATGGCCTGTGACTCTCCCAGGTGGTTGAATTTCGCCATTAAAGGAGCATTGAAATATTCCGGGAAGAGCACAAAGTCACTTTGGTAATCCGATACGGCATCAACAAAAAATTCTATTTGTTCAAACATATCATCAACGGATTTGTAGCTGCGCATTTGCCACTGCACCAAACCTACACGAATGCTTGTCTTTGGTTGAATAAAATCCTGTGTAGGTGGTTGGTAATAAATATTATCCCACTGTAAAAGGCAGGCAAAATGTTTCGACTCTTCATCATTCGGAAGGTAGTTGGTCATTACCTTACGCACATGGAAGTCGTTTGACAGTTGGAAAGTCAGCACCGGATCGAAAATTTCTTTTTTACGCACTTTCTCGATATATTCTTTCGGACGTACTTTGTCGGCGTATTTGTGGTAATTCGGAATCCTGCCACCGAACATGATGGCTTTCAGATTGAGCGACTCGCAAATTTCTTTCCGGTAATCGTACATGCGTCGTGCCAACCGCAATCCCCGGTACTGAGGATGAATAAACACTTCTATCCCGTAAAGAATATTCCCGTTAGGATTATGGGTGGAAAATGTTTCATTGCCGGTTACCGAAGCGTAGGTGTGATCGTTTTTTACCTGTTCGTAATCTACAATAATGGAGAGGGCGCATCCTACAATTTTATTGTCAACCACAGTGACAACCTGCCCTTCGGGAAATATCCGGATTAATTTTTCAATCTGTTGGTGTGACCAGAATACGTCGCTACCATCAGTGTAAGTTCGGGTGAACGATTTGGCAAGCTGGTCGTAATCGTCTATTTGTAAGGGACGAATGCTTACTTTATTGATTTTTGGTATGTTATCCATATTTCAAAAAATGTAATTACTCTGTTTTTTAATATGAACTTTTATGTCCTTTCGCTTGGCAGGATATGTGTTTCGTTATAAGCTGTCAGGAAACCGCAAAGATACAATTATTTGTTTTTAAAACGGGAAAGAATATTATAACTAAGAGCCAGGATATTAAATGTCGGTTCATTCACATATTGGTTTATAATTCATTGGCACATTAAACTCCATAAACCGATGAACTCTGTGAGCTGATTAGCTTTATGAACTAGTAAGTCAAAACTCAAAACAAATTTCCCTGTTGTAGTTTCCGCTACTCGCTACTCATTTCCCGCCACTTTTTAAGCTTACTTCAGATTAAAAGAAAGTTTTATACCTTCCACCACCATGCCGGTACCGATAATGCCAATAATGAGTCCCATGATTTTACTGATAACGGCAATCATATTTTGTCCGATTTTTTTTACAATTTTATCGCTAAGCCTGAAGGCTATGTAGGTGAGAAGAACAATTAATGCAAAGTCGACCACGACGATGGTTACGTGAAACAGACTTGCATTCGATGCAAAATTCATAGCTGTTACTATGGTTCCGGGGCCTGCAAGTATGGGAATGGCCAAAGGAGATATGGCGATAGAATCTTCATCGGGATCATTTTTCGTATTGTGTACCTTTGATTTTTGCGACATCAACATTTCGAAACCGACATAGAAAATAAGTATGCCGCCGGTAATTTTAAAAGCCGGTATGGTTATACTGAAAATTTCGAAAATGTATTTTCCGAGAATGATAAATGCGAAGACGATAATAAATGCTGTCAAGGTTGATGTTCTGGCTATTTTGCGTTTGGTTTCCTCGTCTTTGTTGTCTACTAATCCCAGAAAAATAGGGGTGTTGGCAATGGGATTCATAATGGCAAAAAAGCCTGTGAATACAGTTAGTGCGTAGGTGAGATGTTCTGTCATAACGTACTATATTTTTGAATCTTGGTAATCTTCTTTTCTATTGAACGAACAACAATAGTTATTGTTTTCTCTTACCTGATAGAAATTTTTATGACCCTTATTCCATGGTTGTTTTCAGAATAATTTTTCCGGTTAATTGTCGTCAGCGCCTTCGTTGTGCTCGGTAAAGTAGATATTTAGATCATTCACAATTTCCTCGATAATATTTTTAAAGTTGGATGATACTGCTTCCACCATACTTACCGCGTAATCTTGTTGAAGAATGCCTGTGTCGGTATATTTTCTGCTGATTGGCTCTGTAACTTTTTGAGCTGTAAAACTATTGCTGTGAATTACCTCGTCGTTTTTCCGGAGTTTATATGAAATTCGCAAAGTTGAGTTAGCCGGCCCGGCTATATCAGAGTAAGAATAACCGTAAATGTACAAAGCAAAATAAAAAAATCCGCTGCTTATGTACTGTCCTTCGGTGCTTATGCTGTCTACCGAAATGTCGAGACTGTATTCCGAAGGAGCGGTGTTGCTGATGTCAAAAATGCCTGACCGGTCGGCTTCCCGGCTAAGCGATGCTGCCAAAAAATCCGGAATATCTTCTTCAAACGTTCCTTTACCCAAAGTGCATTTATTCTGAGAATTCCATATATACACGAGTATCAGTGGTAAAAAGTATCCTTTTTCCCGTTTTACTTTTGTTGTATCGCTCATTATATGGGGATTAAACCGTATTGTGTCGATATTAATGGCTATGCCGTTTTTGTTTTCAGAAACTTTTGAATCCATAATGTAAGCCATTGAACTGCTTTTCAGGTTCATGTTTTTCTGAATTCGTTTTGTCGGAGTGCAACTCACGATAAAGGCTAATAACAGCGCGAAAAGAATGGTCTGTTTTATGTTATTCATTGAGCTGTATTGTATTTTATATACCTGATTCTTTTGTTGATAATTGTTTTGTATAAAAAATCATTCGTGTTATTTATGGCCGATTGATAGCGGTCGATGACGGACTTGTAATTTCTTTTATCCTGAAGTAATTCGTATTCGCTGTCGGCAATTAAAAGGAGTTTTAAAAAAGAGTATTTTTCCGAGTTATATTTTTCTAACTGTACTATTGCTTCCGCATACTCCTTTTCAGAAAAATAATATAATGCTGTTATTAAGTTGTTGATGTCTGACGAATTATCACAATTGTTGATATACTTTATAATCCAGCTTCTTTTATTAGTCATCAGCATAAATGAGAATTTCGCTAATATCTCAGGCTCATCGTTTGTAAGCAGTATGTCTTTGTAATTTTTATCAATGGCTGGAACTACAACATATCTTTTAAAAATGACATCCTGCCCGTTTTTTACTTTTTTGTTATAATTTTCCTGGGATATGATCCAAAAACGATTATTATTCCCTATTCTGGCAAATGTTGCAGTTGAAATAAGTATGAATAATAAAATGAAGATTCGTTTTGTCATTTTACTGTGTTGTAAGTATAAATTATATTTTAGAAATAAATTTTACAGGGTTGATTAGGAATTTCAGACCGGTAAATTTATTCTATTAATCTTATGGAGAGTGGAACATAATCTAAATCCCTGAATCCGACTATACCATAGACAGTTTCTCCAACCTGAATATCTCGGTTAAGAATATCATATTTTGTCAACTCATTGTAAAAGCTTTTATTGGCAGTTCCCGCTACCAGCATGTTGCCTCCGGCAATCCCGGGTCCAAGTAGTAATCCGATTGGAGCAGGATCGGAGCCATTAAAAGAGAATGTAAGTGGTGACAGTAAAAGATACCATAAATAACTTGGCACGGATTGTTTTATATTATTTCTTATTGAGATTGCATCCATGGGATAAATAAGTGTATTCCCACTAAAAAAAGCCGCGTTGTTGCCAATATTTATTATGTGGTCGGTATTGTTGATTATTTTTACGGCCACTATCTTTATATTTTGTTTTTTCTCTTTTTTCGATAGTTTTCTATTGCCGCTTTCATTCAAAATATCATATCTGTAATGCAGATTAATGTCGTTAAGGTTGTTTGACGCTATATAAGTTGTCTTTTCCGGGCTAAGTGCATAATAACTTTGAGCACAACTGCTAAGCAAAAGGATGCAAGCAATAAATAAACTGAATAAAAGAATTCTTTTCATAACATTATAAATTTTTGAATGCCTACAAAAGGCGATTAAATATGTGATTTATCCAAACTGTTTTTGTATGACAAAAATACATAATTTTTATAAATGTTATTTGTTAGACAAGAAAAAAATTATTTGCTTTTTATATATGGCTTGTAACTATTTATATGTTTTTGATAATCATCCAAAAGTACGCATTGTCAACTGTATGTTTGTCATAAACCAGATTAATCTGTATTTTTGCTTTCCTTGTGAATTCTTAGTGCTACAGATGTTTTATTGCTTTTTTGTTTTTATTTAATTATTCATTCTTTAAAACTATTTGCTGTAATTGTGCATTATATCTATAATACAGAATTTTTTCAGTTACAATTAACTGGATTGCTTCTTCTATTATTTCAAACGGAACGACAAACCATTCGCGCGGAATGTATCTTTGTCCTTTATTGTCGTATAAATCAATATTTAAACACGCTTCAGCAAAAAAGCGATGAAGCAGTTGTTCTAATTTATCGGCATTTCGATTGTAACAAACATAAGTTGCGACTTTTTTAACATCGGCAAACAGGTAAGTGGCTTCGTTTTCTGCATTTTTTATACGTTCATCGACCGTTGTACTCGTAAATCCAATTTTATACAAATCGTTTATATCCTTGACTTGCGGATTCTTTGATTTTAAAACATAAATCCAACCTGTTTGTACATCATCTTCTTTTACTAAATTGGCATTTACAAATAATTCATTTTGGGAATATTCATCGGTATTGGTAATTGCCATACCACTTTTCTGAATTTGTTTCCCTAATGACCGGTACAGCATATTACTGTATGTGGCATTTTCAAATATGGTTCGTGTCCGTCCATCAATTCTTATTCTGTTCCCGGATTTTAGCTGTTTTAAAGATTGTTCCAAGTCTGCTTCTTCTATAAGTAGTAGTACTCCATCCATGAGGTAATAATTGCCAACATGCAGATTTTTCTCGATGTTCTGAAACGGAATTATCTTTCGTCTTCCTTCTTTGATTTCTTGGTGCACCTTCTGAAACATTTTTTCATACGGTTTAAAATCTTTTTCTCTCATCGGTTTACGCTGAGCTACAAAATCAGCTTCGGCACGTTCTTCAGGATTTGGTATATTGCGAAACTTAAAGATTGAAAGGTCTTCTTCTGTATTTAATAAGTCATCGTCTTCATTCAAAATATCATCGATGCTCGGCTTGTTCATTTCAACATATCCCAATAAATTATGCCGGTCGAAAGGTTTTAGTGTCCTTTTTTTTCCTTCGTCTTGCCTGAATGTTTTTAGGTTTGCTGATAAACGATATTCGGACATACTTGAAGTACCCGGCTCTCTTTCATTTGAATCGACAAAGGCATTAATTTCTTCAAACGATTCAATAAGGCGATCTTCGTCAGTTTTGGTATACGAGGTCTGAGGCTTTGAATCTAATAATCCAAAATCGTCATCATTAAAAATATCGTCTATAGTTATTTTTTTATTCATTTAGCATTCTTTGTCGTTTCAATTCTTTTAAAAATACAATCGCCTCAGCCATTCTTTTTTCTTTCGGGTCGAAAGATTGCAAACTTGGAACTTCGCCTGTGTCTTCTCTCCATTTTTTTATTATTGGCCACAAAATTATAGCTTCTTCTTCAGTCATTTCAATTTTTGTAGACTGAATGTGTTCATTTATCAATTTCAATACTTGTGTAGTTACTGATTTTGATAAAATTTCAAACGCTTTTTGAAAAGGATTTATTTGGTCAATCAAATCAATATGAATATCATCTATATTGACAAAGCTGTTAGCCATACGGACAAATTTTTTATTGCCCTGTTCTTCGATAGTGCTGTTTTTTATTACTGAATCGACTACTACGTGTTGGCGAACCGCTTCAACATCTTCATCGTTTAAGTCGGGGTAAACTTCTCTGATAATTTTAGGAATTAACACAGTATTGATTACTTCGGGTTCAATGTTTCCGGGCATTGCCTTCAACATTGTGTCGTCCTGTAAAATGCGAGCTTTTAAGTCGTTCAGATCAGATTCGATAATATCTTTCGCCCGTTGAGATGATGGCAGTTTAAATCCCCTGATTTTGATTGTATTCTCTGGTTCATTCTCATCGTCCGGCTCATCGTCATCGTGTAAACTTTTGGGTTTGAAATTAAAGTTTGGGGCTAAAACCTGTTCCATGAGCAATGATGCAGTAATTGCTTTCAGCATATTGTTTACCGCTACTTTTACTTCTTCATTTTCAGCATCGGGCTCGGCAATGAGGTTCGTAAATTGCGCGTGAGTTTTATTCCTACTGTCTCTTGTGGCTCGACCAATAATTTGGATGATTTCAGTTAACGAACCTCTGTATCCAATAGTTAAAGCGTGCTCGCACCAAGGCCAGTCAAAGCCCTCTTTTGCCATTCCTAATGCAATAATAATGTCAATATCATCGGGCGAATTAATACTTCTCAAATAGGTTGTAATTTTATCTCTTGCTTTTTGGTTGTCGTTTACCAAATCGGCCATTTTCAGTACTTTGCCCGAACGTTTACTTTTCACGAACAGAACACCTGTTTCATTGTCCTGATATTCCAACTCGCCAATAGCATCGATAATATGGTTAACTTCCTCGTACTTGTCTTTTGATGATTCAGCCGCATTTACACTGGGAATGTGGATGATTGTTTTTTTGTTTTCGTCAAGAATTTCTTCTAAGGCGGACATCTCTTTGTCTGGCTGTTTCTTGAAATAACGACCGTGATAAAAATGATAGCCGATTCCTAACGATTTTAAATATTCGTAGCCATTAAGCTGCTCATAATAGTTATAGGTAACCTTTGTAAAACGAGCTTCGTCTTCGGGCATTAATACCGGGATATTGTCGCCCCTGAAATACGAACCTGTCATTGCAACAATATGGGCATTTGACTTGTCCATAATTGCTTTCATAACTTCGCCCAAACGGTTATCTCCATCAGCCGAAACGTGATGAAATTCATCAATAGCAATAAGCGTATTGTTTAGCTTTTTTTCGTCCAAACCATCAAATGCAAAACGCAATGTGGCGTGTGTACAAATCAGTATTTGTTCATCGGATTCCAAAAACTTTAGGAATGCAGCAACTTTACTATTATCGGCACCGGGAGTACATAAATTGTATTTTGGATTGGGTTGCCAATCGGTAAAGAAACCGTATTTTTTTTAACTCAGTTGGTGCAAAAGACGCTCCGATGGCTTTTTCCGGAACGGCCACAATCACTTTTTTAATGCCCTGATGATGTAATTTTTCGAGTGCAATAAACATTAAAGCCCTTGATTTTCCGGATGCGGGAGGGGTTTTAATTAAAAGATATTGAGCAGAGTTTGCTGCAAATGCTTTTTCCTGCATTTCACGCATTCCCAAAGCATTCGTTTTTTTGCTTTTCCCTGTTTGATTATAGGTTACATGTACTAAGTCGGGCATATTATGAATCCTTTTTTTTGTCAATCATTTTACTAATCTCACGGTCAAAATCTGAGATGTAATTTTTGTCCTGAATTACTCTGTATTTATCGTATTCGCTTTCGGCAAACGATTTCGCTATTGCAGCAGTTACTTTGCCGGTATCGGTTAATATTTCTTTTTGGTTGAATTGTAAGAAAGCATCTAATTTTTCTACCCAATCTATCATTTTCATTGCAATGCCTTGCTCGGCTTGGTCTTCGGCATAATCGAGGTACATTGTTACAATTCTGTTCAATGGTTTCAATTCTTTCTCTGTCAAATAGTTTTTGGCAATTGACACATCCGATTTGCGAATTTTTCCATCGGGAGAGTTTTTCCACGATGTTAATCCCATTTTGTCTTTGTTGTGGTCGGCTCTCGACACAATTATTTCGGCTGCTGTTTTTCCTGTAATTGCCCAATGCAGTTTATTTTGAACGGTAGCAAAGAACCTTTTTGTTGTTTCTGAATTTACATTGTAGTCAATGCTGCATTCGGCATAAATATCGGTTATTTGTTGATAGAACCTACGCTCGCTGCTACGTATGTCCCTGATTTTTTCGAGCTGTTCCTTAAAATAATCTTCCCCGAAAATTGGCTGTGGGTTTTTCAACCTTTCCACATCCATTGCATATCCTTTAATAACATACTCTTGAAGTATTTTTGTTGCCCAAATGCGGAACTGAGTTGCCCTGTGCGAATTGACACGATAGCCGACTGCAATAATTGCATCGAGGTTGTAAAATTTAGTTGCTATACTTTGCTCTTTTCCAGCAATAGCACCATGTTGAGTGGTTATTTCCAAAATGGAAACAACCACTTTTTCGTCTAATTCTCCACTCTCGAAAATGTTTTTAAGATGCTTTGAAATGGCAGGAACTCCTACATCAAAAAGTTCTGCAATGTTTTTTTGGGGCATCCAAATCGTTTTGTCTTGCAGCAAAACATCAACTTTCACATCGCCACTGTCTGTTTTGTACAGTAGAAAATTTGTGTTCGGATTATATTTATTTAAGTCCACCATAATTATTCTTTCTTCTATAACATTTTGTTGAGTGGTTTGTCGGAAATTCCGACGTGCCACTTAGGTTTTAATTAACCTTTGGTTTTACGCTTTCTTGATTTCTTTTGTTTGGCAAACAGAGTGTCTTTGCTGACCATTTCTTCGTATAGTTTGAACAGGTATTCGAGCCGTTCGGTATCGGTTGAAAAGGGTTGCAAACGGTAACATTTTTCGATGGCTTCGTCCAATTCTCGATGTGCCTGTTTTAAGCCTTTGGGCATTGTACCGGGGTTGTACAATTGTGCCATTGTTTTTTTCGGGATATTTTGCCCGCTCATCCAAAATGGCAAATACGTACAAATTCAGATTCTCTTTTTGTTTTAGACTGATATTGGGAAATGGAAATGTGTTGTAACAAAGCTTTGCCGAATATCTGTAATCTGTTTTTAATCGTCCACCAACTGCTCTTACCCAAGTCATATGCATTCGGGATGTAATAACCGCAAACAGCCACGGTTCGGCGTGGTAGATTCCGAAATTTGGAGCAACTATAATATTGTTAGAGTCTAGAAAACCAATAGGAATGTATTCTCTTCTTTCGGAAGAAACACTGGGTACTATTATAGAATCTGTTTCAAAATATCTTATTTCCGCAAATTTGTAAGGAACTGTACTTAATTCTTGTGTCGATTTGCGTTTGCTGTTCATTCGTGATATCTGTGTGTCTTCTATTCTTTTGGCAACATTAGGTAAAGAATATGCAAAATCTTTATTCTCATCATCAATCCAAAGACAATATTTTTCAACACCACGAATGAATTCAAGTGCTCCAACTAATCTTTTTATAAGAGGTTTTGATTGTGGTTCAAATTTTACTAGTTCTTCTTTCTCCGTTTTAGATAGGAGCAAATGTCCTCCATCATTTGCCATATTTCCAAAATTGATTTCTGGAATACTAGAAATTGGTTTATTTCTACCTGTAACAATTATATTTGTTGCATCTGACAAATATGGATTAATGTTTTTTGCTGGATTTTGGAATCCGCCTTCAAATAAATATTTAGGTGCGTTAGAAACATTTCTTAATCCGATAATTATTACCGTAACACCTGCATTTCCTTTTGCGTTGTTTGTCCATTTGAAAGACTGATAAGCAAATCCTATTTCAATGTTTTCTGATAGAATATGAGGCCACAACAAGGCAACTTGTTCTCCCTGACAAATGGAGTTTGTTGTTACAAATGCCACTTTTGCATTTTTGTTGTTGATATATTTTTGTGCTTTCTGAAACCAACAAGCAATGTAATCCATATTGTTGTAGCCTTTTGTATTCTGGAAAACAATGCTCATATCTTTTTTTTGTTCAGCATCTTGCAGCCTTGCTCCTAAATACGGAGGATTCCCAATAACATAAACTTCATCCTTTTCTGTAATAGGGCAGGCTTCGTTCCATTCTTTACGTGTTGCATCGCCTTGTGTTATTTGTCCTGATTGTTTTAATGGTAAAATCGGGTTTGAGCGTCCGTAATCGAAAAGTCGTTCTTCAAAAATACGGTTCATTTGGTGCTCGGCCAGCCACAACGAGAGTATCGCCATTTCGTGGGCAAAGTCGTCAATTTCGATGCCGTAAAACTGCGACAGTTGTATTTGTGTAAATTCAAGTGTCGGGTCGGGCGTAAGGTCAATAATGCGTTGCAGTATTTCTATTTCGAGCAACCGGATTTCTTTGTAGGTAATAATGAGGAAATTTCCGCTGCCACAAGCCGGGTCAAAAAACTTCATCTTCGAAATTCGGATAATCAACTTCCGCAGTTGCGTTACATTGTCGTTGTGCTTTTCAAACTCGGCATATAACTCATCTAAAAACAATGGTTTTATCAGTTTCAGAATGTTCTCTACCGAAGTATAGTGCATCCCCAAATCGCTCCGGTATTCGGGCAACACAACAGCCTGAATCATAGACCCGAAAATGTCCGGGTTAATATCTTTCCAGTTTAATTCGCCAAGCTCGATAAGCGTTTTGCGCGCTTTAAATGTAAAATGTGGCGATTCAACCGCCTTCCCAAATAATCCGCCGTTTACATAAGGGAATTTTTCTAAGTAAGCCGGAAATTTACTGCCGTCTTTTGTGTTTAGTCGCGTAAATAATTCATTGAGAAATTCGTGCGTGTCAAAGCCATCTTCCGAGGTGTGTTGTACCAGCGTGTTGGTAAAAATGCTGTCTTCCTCAAATATCCCGGTATCCTCGGCAAAAAAACAGAACAATAATCGTGAAAGGAAAATATTCAGGTTGTGGATGCTTTCTTTTGAGTTATATAAATTTTCGTTGGCGTGGACTAAATTATCGTAAAGCTGTGCCATTTTATAGGCTGCATCGCGGTCGGCTTCGTTATTGTTTTTTGTATTGTAAACCTCGCTGCCGGCAAGCGGTAAAAAAAAGTCGTAATACTTTGGAAGTTCTTGTATTTCAATGTCGAGGCTTTTGCCAAGTTTAAGGTCTTTGGCAACTAACTGTTTGTAATCAGTAACAATAGCAAACCGGGGCTGGTGTTTTAATATCTGTTCGTTACTGCTAACTGAATCAATTGTACTCAAAAGTTTGTCAGTTTCTTCGGGTTTGAAGAAAAGTTTCTTTTTGTAAAATACTTCTCCAGTGTTTTTCGAAAGGTTGAAGTCTCCTTTTTTTAAACGGGTTACCGAGGTTTTTGAGGCTCCATAAGCCAATAATAAATCAAAAATAAACTCTTCTTCCGAGAAATTTTCAATGACTTGTTTGACGCTATTTTCTACTTCTTTGCTATTCATTTACGTGTTAAAAGTACTCTGGCCTACAAAAATATAATTATTATCTCCTAATTGAGAGTTTGTGGGAATAAAAAACAGTTTTTGCCTGAAAAATGGTTTTGTATCGGTTTGCCTTCTTCTCAGGCTATCCGGTTTGTGCGTTGACTGTTGTTTTAAATACTCCACTAAATCAATCTTAATTGTTTGATAACTCAAGGCGGGAAGGGTAAAATAAATCTCTTCTCAATTTTGATTCGTTAGCTTTGTTGTGCTAACACAGTTGAATATAAATGGTTGTTTCTTATAAGTTGTCGGCGGGCTTTGTGGCGATCGGCAAAAATAAAACTCTTTTTGCGAAGATACGAAATACTCGTATAAAAAAAGTTACCGGGTGTTTTGTTTTTTATTTGTAAACCATGCCGGCTTTTGTATTGAGTGCCAATCATTCCGGCTATTCCGCGTTCGTTTCTTTCTCTTCCTGTATTTTCCGGCTCAGGGCCAGTAGTTCATCGTAGGGCATTTCTTTCAGCAGTTGCATACTGTCAGGGTCATTGGTTCTTCTCAGTTTTTGTAAAGGATGATTGTCCGCCACCACCTGGTTTTTGCCCGGTGTCCAGGTTAGCAAATCGTTGGGCGAGCAGTTCAGATGATAGCACAACTTCTCTATCTGGCTCAGCCGGAGCGTACCAACCTTGTTGTTGGCTAATCGGGTGGCCAAATCGTGGCTGAATCCCATGTTTACTAAGTATGCCGTGGGCTTCTGTATGCCTCTGGCCTTAATCACGGCGGCTAAATTGAGTTGTAACATAAAAATTTTTTAGATTGAAGGTTAAATTCATGCTGGCAAATATAAACATTTATCGTTAAACTTTTATAAATATCAAATTTATTTTTATGTTTTTGTCTGTATTAGTTTGTTTGTTCAGGTCGCTTATATGTTATTTCAAAACTTCTGTATTCTATCTTTATATTATAGTGTCTTTATATCATATTATAGTAATATTATTTCGTGATATAGTATTGTTGTTTCATATTACTGTTATTTTATTACGTATTACTATTCTTTTATTCAATATTACTGTGAAGTTGTCCTGACTTTTTATAATGAACTCGTCTTGACTTTTCGTAGTAATTCTTTGTTTCAATAAAGATTAGAAAAATAAGACAAAAGATTCCTCGATAGAATCAGGATTACAGAAATCTATAGAGAATAAAATCTGTATTTTCTGTCTGAAAAGGGAATATAATACTCGTTAATTCTGTCTTGATTTAAAAGTCAAGATAAGTTCAATAATACATGATCCGGATAATCCTTAGCAAGCGTATAAGACAAAGCTTGCAGATATACCTTTCAAAGTGCTGTAATCCCTATTTATCGGGAGCACTCCGTCTGGAAACTTTTGTACATTCCGTGTTTTTTACAGACTTATTTTAAGCGACAGATTTATTACGCGCCCGTCGATCGGAGCCCACAGTGGCACAAAGGTCGGGTTGCTGATGCTCCCCGTGTAAAGACTTTCTACATTGCTCTGCCGGTAATCCAAAAGATTTTCACCGTTCAGCACCACGCTGACATATTTCCCGATTCGTTTTTCAATCATGGCCGCCATAAAATAATATCCCGGGGTTTGGGTGGCGTCTAACCTGTATTGAGAGCCTGTGTACGAACCTTCGAGTCCGAAACGCATTCCGATTTCGTCGAAGTCGCGGACAAGTGTGAACGCAAAACGGTTTTTGGGAGTTAATGGCATAAACTGGTTGTCGGACAGATAGGTTCGTTTAACGATTGTGAATGTGTAACCTGCATACAATTCCCAGCCCTCGATGTCAGCTTTTATGTAAGTATCGAAGCCTTCGGATATGACCGGTTTATCCATGTTGGCAAAGGTAACTTCCCCGTTGGTTTGTTCGGTTGCAATGATGGGATTGTCCACTTTTGTCAGGAAAAAAGCATGGTTGACAAAGAAGCTGTTTTCGTCTCCCCAGGTAGTTTTATAGTTTGCTTCGAGGTTATAACCGACCGATTTTTCTGCGACGACATCATTCCCAATTGGCTGAAGTTGCTCAATGTCGTAGTCAACAAGTTGTGAAGCAAATGGGCTTGGCGCTTTATATCCCATCCCGGCTCCGGCTCGTGCAGCCCAGTGTTTGTCAAAGCGGTAGAACGTCGCTAACCGGGGCAGGATAAAGTTTCCATACTGAAAATGATAATCGTTGCGTAACCCGGCCTCTATAAGCAGTTTGTCGTTCATATTCCAGGTGTTTTGCACAAAGGCTCCTGCTATCTGATGACTGAAATTATGCAGGGATATGCTGTCGCATGGAAGTTTACGGAAGCTGTTGCCGGTAAAGTTGAGGCCACCTACCAAACTGCTTCTTCCATAAGGTACGAGAAGCGAAAGTTCGGAGAAATAATCATTTTGCAGCCCGTTGAAATAATGGGTGTCCGTGGTAATTTTTCTTTTGAACGAGCTGAAACTGTTTTTGAAATCTAACCGGATATTCCGGTCGAAATGCTTTGTAAAGGATAATTCACCGGTATGCCGGATAGTATTGTTTTTTTCGAAGTATTGATGAGTTGCATCCTCGTTGTCGGCTATAACCTGCATATCCCCGCCCAAACGATTTTCAACAGTCACCGTGTAACCGGCTGTAAGGGTGGTAAGTGCATCCGGGTAAAAGAACAACCGGGGATGAATGACTACATTGTGTAAATTACCTACGTCGGAAAAGCCGTCTTTATCTACATCAACAGCCGATTGGTTGGTGGTTCCCCCGAAAAATGTATATCCGAATTTTTTATATCTTTTGGACAGGTAAGTGTTTACGTTGGTTTCGGTCAGTGTAGTTGCATTAAGTGTGAGCACAGCTTCCTGCCGGGTCGTCGGAGTTTTCGAGAGAATGTTTATTAATCCGCCGATAGCTCCGCCTCCGTAGAGGGTCGATGCCGAGCCTTTGATCATTTCTATTTGTTTCAGATCCAACGGAGGAATACTCAAAATACCAAAATCGCCGCTGAATCCATCGTACAGAGGCATTCCGTCGCGCAAAATCTGGGTGTATCGTCCGTCGAGTCCCTGAATCCTCACCGTGGTATTGCCACTTACGGCACTGGTTTGTTGCAGTTGCACTCCGCTCATGTCGCCTAACAGACTTACTATATTACCTGGTTTTATGGTATTTTCTTCGGCCATTTCTTCTTTGCCAAGCACTTCCACTTTAAGGGGCGAATTTTCTATCCGCTGGTTGTTTCGCGTTGATGCAACAATGTTTACCTCACTTAACATATTGTTAGACGGCGTGAGCGCTATCTGTATCTGTTTTTTACCATTCGGTGTAAAAGAGAACAGGAGTTTTTCGTATCCAAGGCAGTCGAAACTTAGATGGTAGCTTTTTTTGTCATTTTGAAGTACATAAATTCCCGCACTGTCGGTAATGCCGAGTACAGCATCGTTGTTGCGAATAACGGTTGCCGGAAGTGTTTCTTTGGTTTCTGTGTCTATAACCTTGATAGTTGTTTTTTGTTGAGCCGATACAATTGTTGTCAGGAAAGAAAAAAGAAAAAGTAGAAATTTAGCATTGGAAGTATTCATGTTTCAAAAATTATGTTGAACGCAAAATTAATGAATTCGTAGACAGTTCTGAATCCGGGCAGGTATAATTTAATGTATATTTATTATAATGAGTGGACATTAAAGAAGTTACAAAAATCCTGGTTATGACTTTGTAAAATAAAAAAACGGACTCCCGCGTATTTTGTGGAAGTCCGTTCTGAAACTTGATTTAGTCGCTGTTTTTTAGTACCTGTAATGTTCAGGTTTGTATGGCCCTTCGGGAGTAACGCCAATGTAAGCGGCCTGTTCCGGAGTCAGTTTTGTTAGTTTTACGCCCAATTGTGCGAGGTGAAGCCGTGCAACTTCTTCATCCAGGTGTTTTGGCAGACGATATACGTCGACATCGTACTTTTTAGTGTAAAGTTCGATTTGTGCCAATGTCTGGTTAGTAAACGAGTTACTCATTACGAACGATGGATGACCGGTAGCGCAACCCAGATTTACCAAACGTCCGTCAGCCAGCAGGATAATGCTGTGTCCGTCAGGGAAAATATATTTGTCAACCTGCGGTTTGATATTCTCGTGTGCAATACCCGGGAATTTTTTGAGTTTATCCACTTGTATTTCGTTATCGAAATGGCCGATATTGCAAACAATAGCGCCATCTTTCATTTTTTCGATATGTTCGATACGGATAATGTCGCGGTTGCCGGTGGTGGTGACATACACATTACCTTCATCGAGTGTATCTTCCACAGTGGTAACTTTGAAACCTTCCATCGAAGCCTGTAGTGCGCAAATCGGGTCTATTTCGGTAACAATAACGCGGGCGCCATACGAACGCATTGACTTGGCACAGCCTTTTCCAACATCACCATAACCGCACACTACCACCACTTTACCGGCAAGCATTACGTCGGTAGCGCGTTTGATACCGTCGGCCAGCGATTCGCGGCAACCATACAGGTTATCGAATTTCGATTTGGTTACCGAGTCGTTCACGTTGAAAGCCGGAAACAGAAGTTTGCCTTCTTCAAGCATTTGATACAACCGGTGTACGCCGGTGGTTGTTTCTTCCGATACACCCCGGATTTCCGGAACCATGCGATTCCATTTTCCGTTATCTATAGCCAGTACATCTTTCAGTATGGCATAAAGTTTTTCTTCGTCTTCGCCTTCGGCGGTTTTGTCAAGCACAGCTGCATTTTTTTCGGCAGCCGCACCTACATGCACCATCATGGTAGCGTCGCCGCCATCGTCAACAATTACAGTCGGCCCTTTATCGCCTGCAAAAGTAAGCGCCTGCAAAGTACACCACCAATATTCTTCCAATGTTTCACCTTTCCATGCAAAAACCGGAACTCCGGCAGCGGCAATGGCAGCGGCGGCATGATCCTGTGTGGAATAAATATTACAACTGCACCAACGTACCTCGGCGCCAAGTTCGACCAATGTTTCAATAAGAACAGCTGTCTGGATGGTCATGTGCAGCGAACCCATAATGCGAGCGCCTTTCAGTGGTTTTTGTGTGCCATATTTAGCACGCAGAGCCATTAATCCGGGCATTTCTTTTTCGGCAAGTACAATTTCTTTTCTTCCGAAATCGGCTAATGATATGTCTGCAACCTTGTATGGTAAATTACTGAATAATTCCATTTTATTTTTTATTATATTGTTTCTATTTCTTTGCTGATTTTTACGTAAAAGTTTGCAAAATTACAAATTTCCAATGGAAATATCTATTTTTGCCGTAATGTTTAGGTTAATTACAATTCTTTACTCGTTCCAATGTCCGGATTTGCCGATATTCATACTCATAAAATAAATGCCGGAAGATATGCCGTTCAAAGTCTTGATGTTGAGCAATGGTCTGTGTTGTCAAACGATACGGGCGATAATTGTTTTTCGCTGGGAGTGCATCCATGGAATGTACATAAAACAGACATTTCCCTGCTTGATAAATTAAAAAACATACTGGCATCCGATCTCCGTGTGAAAGCTGTTGGTGAATGCGGTTTGGATAAAAACAGTATGGCTTCCGCAGAGCAGCAGATACTTTTTTTTAAAGAGCAGGTCGTGATTTCCGAAGTATCGGGCAAACCGCTTATAATTCACTGTGTAGGGGCTTTTAATGAGATAATAAAACTTAAAAAGAATTTACGTCCGGAACAAAAGTGGATTATACACGGTTTCAGGGGAAAACCTCAGCTGGCAGAGGAGTTGCTCACACATGGATTTTATTTGTCGTTTGGCGAAAAATTTAACGAAGAAAGTGTCCGCTTAACTCCGCAAAACCGGCTTTGTGTGGAAACAGATGAAAGTGAATTACCCATAGCGGAAATTTACCGGAAAATATGTGATGTAAAGTCCTGTCGACCTGAAGATATTGTAATTCCGGCTGAAGTTTTAAATCTATAATCTTTTTAAATTCCCTTTAAAAATGTCATCAAACTTATTTTTTGGGATTGATTTTGTAAATTTGTGCTCTTTTTAAAATTTTATTATGAAGAAAGTTAGTCTTATCCTTTTATTTACCATTTCTGCTTTTGTTACTTTTGGTCAGGGATTCTCTCCTTTACAACAGCGTAAACTTGCTAATGCCATTACCGCTATTTCGAATTTATATGTAGACAGCATCGATGATAAAAAGTTGGTTGAAAGTGCTATTGTTGCCATGCTCAAAGATCTTGATCCTCATTCATCATATATTCCCCGTGAAGAAGTGGAACGGGTGAATGAACCTCTTGAAGGTAGCTTTGAAGGTGTTGGTATTCAGTTCCAAATGTTTGAAGATACATTGCTGGTGGTGCAAACCATTGCCGGATGTCCTGCCGAAAAAGTAGGCGTGCAACCTGGCGACCGTATTATTTATATTGATGATGAACTTGTGGCCGGCGTGAAAATGCAAAATTCCGGAGTTATGAAACGCTTACGCGGACCGAAAGGAACCGAAGTGGCGGTGAAAATTCTTCGTAAAGGAGAACCGGATTTGATGGTTTTTAAAATAATCCGCGATAAGATTCCTTTGCACAGTGTTGATGCCGATTATATGATTGATAAAGAAATCGGCTATATCAAAATAAATAATTTTGGCGCAACTACGGTTGATGAATTTGAAGATGCATTTACCAAACTTCAGAAAATGGGCATGAAATCATTGATTCTGAGTCTTCAAGGGAATGGTGGTGGATATTTGACTGCTGCCCAGGGGTTGGCCGATGAATTTTTAGGAGCCAATAAACTTATTGTTTATACTCAGGGATTGAATCAACCGAAAAGTATTATGGAGTCAAGCGCTGAAGGCCGGTTCGAAAAAGGCAAACTGATTGTTCTGGTGGACGAATATTCGGCTTCGGCCAGCGAAATTCTTTCCGGGGCTTTGCAGGATTGGGATCGGGCGATTATTGTAGGGCGCCGCACTTTCGGAAAAGGATTGGTACAACGCCAGCTACCTTTGGTGGATGGTTCTATGCTCCGGCTTACAACAGCCCGTTATTACACGCCTACAGGACGTTGTATTCAGAAGTCTTACAAAGATGGCGTAGAAAAATATGAAGATGATTTGTCCGAGCGCTACAAACATGGAGAATTGCTTCATGCCGACAGTATTCATTTTCCAGATTCATTGCGCTACCAGACACTTACCCTGAAACGTACTGTGTATGGCGGGGGCGGTATTATGCCAGACATTTTTGTCCCGCTCGATACTACCGGATATACCGATTTTAATCGTCAGGTAATTGCCCGGGGAATCTTGAATAAAGTGGTGGTGCAGTATATTGATGAAAACAGAAAGGATCTTCAGAAAAAGTATCGCAAATTTGATGATTTCAAAAAGACTTTCGAGGTAGATAATGCATTGATGAATCAGATAAAACAGCTTGCCGATTCTGAGAAAATCAAATCGGATGAGGAAATGATTGAAAAATCAATACCACTTATGAAACTACAAATTAAGGCTTTGATTGCGCGCGATTTGTGGGATATGAATGAGTATTATCAAATTATGAATGTTGAAAATGAAACTCTTAAAAAGGCCGTTGAAATTCTTCAAACGCCGGGAGCTTATGAAAGTATTTTAAAATAACTCGAAAAAGAAATGCGGAAAACTTTTCCCTGGTTGCGTAACTTCGGAAAAGTTTTTCTTTTATACACAAATGGTTGAAATTACAGATTATCTGAAAAATCATTGGGCTGAGGTGGCCGGGACCATTCTCAGTATTATTTACCTTTATTTATCGATTAAGCAAAAGGTAAGTCTTTGGATATTCGGTTTCCTTTGTTCTGCATTGTACATTTACGTTTTTTTTGTGAGTAAATTTTATGCTGATATGAGTCTGCAATTTTACTATCTCGGCGTAAGTGTTTACGGGTGGATAAGCTGGAAGATGGGAAAGCAAAAATCCGGAGCCGAATTGCCCGTGAAGCATACCTCCGGAAAGCAGGGATTGGTATTGCTGATTGTTGTACTGACTATTTATCTTGTGTATTATTATATTCTTTCAGGGTTTACAGATTCGCCTCTTCCCAAAGCCGATTCGCTGACAACAGCTCTTAGCATTGTTGCAACATGGATGCTGGCCAAAAAACTCATTGAACAGTGGTTGTTGTGGATTTTTATCGACGGACTTTCTTCCGGCTTGTACTTTTATAAAGGTTTGAATCTGACAGGTGTATTGTTTATTATTTATACCATTATGGCCGTTGTTGGTTATGTGCAATGGCTGAAAAGTATGCGTCAGAGACAGCGGTTTTAAAACCGGAAACTGGTCAATATATCAATGAGTCAATATGCCTGGTAACTCAGTGGATATTTCGCTTACGGAATGTTTTGATAGATCATATAAACTTCAGGAACTAATTCACTTTATACTTAATAGAACTTGCATGAAATTAAAAAATCGCAAATCCTCAAAATTAGGATTGCGATTTTTTAATTATGAAATCTGTTTTATACCTTATTCTGTCTGTCGATTTCCGGGTGTTTATTCTTCTTTTTCCTGAGGAGTAATCAACTTGTAACCTTTACCATGGATGTTTATGATTGCTACGTTCTGATCGTCTTTCAGCAGTTTACGAAGTTTGGTAATGTAAACGTCCATACTACGGGCATTAAAGTAATTGTCGTCAACCCAAATGGTTTTCAGTGCAAAGTTACGTTCCAGAATATTGTTTGCGTTGGCAGCCAAAAGGTTTAATAATTCAGACTCTTTGGTAGTCAGTTTTTTAGATTCATCTCCAAGGGTAAGCATTTGTTTTTGTGCATCGAAAACAAACTTGCCGATATTGTAAACCACTACATCTTTAGCTTTTTTACCTTTTACGCGGCGAAGAATCGATTCGATTCGATACAGCAGTTCTTCCATGCTGAACGGTTTTGAAAGATAGTCGTCTGCTCCAAGCTTAAAGCCTTGCAGAATGTCTTCTTTCATTGATTTGGCTGTCAGGAAGATAATAGGTACTTCGGCGTTCATTTGGCGAATGTCGGCAGCCAATGAAAATCCATCTTTTTTAGGCATCATTACGTCGAAAACGCAAAGATCATATTTATTACGTGTAAAAGCTTTGTAGCCGGCTTCACCGTCGGGTTGCAAATCTGCATCATAACCTTTTGTCTGAAGGTATTCTCTCAAAAGCATGCCAAGATTTTCATCATCTTCGCAAAGCAGAATTTTTACTTTTTCGTCAGTCATAATTAATAATTTTTTAATATTGGTATTGATATTATAAATTTTGTTCCAATGTTGAGTTCACTCTCAACCTTAATAGTCCCCCTGTGTTCTGTTACGATTTTTTTGACGTAAGCCAGTCCGAGTCCAAATCCCTTCACATTGTGTAAATTTCCGGTCGAAACGCGATAGAATTTTTCGAAAATACGTTTCTGGTCATCTTTGTGCATTCCTATTCCGTTATCTTCTATACTGATCAGAAGATTATCTTTTTCGTTCCATGTTTCAATAGTTAGCAACAATGGTTTGTCCGAATATTTCAGCGCATTATCCATGAGGTTGAAAATGACGTTGGTAAAATGAACTTCATCGATCAGCCCCACATCTTCGGTCGCATTCAGGTTGGTGGTAATCTGACCTCCTTTGCTGGTAACTTTTAGCGAAAAATTGCTGGCAATATCCTTAATCAACGGATTTATTTTTACTTCATTCAGTTTCAGAAAAGATTTCTCTTTTTCGAAAATGGCCATTTGAAGCACTTTTTCAACCATAAAGCTCAAACGTTTTGTTTCGTCGCGAATCACTTTGGATATATGAACCAGTATTTCCGGTGTTTTGCCCACGCTTGGATCCTGAAGCATTTGAGATGCTAAAGAAATGCTGGAAATAGGAGTTTTTAGTTCGTGGGTCATGTTGTTTACAAAATCGTTCTTTATATTGCTAAGTTGCTTTTGTTTGAAAATAATAATGATAGCTACAATAAAAATACAAAGTACAAGTGCGATCAGAATTATTGACGGAAACAATAAGTTCATTGAACTCAGAATGTAATTCTGTTTGGTTGGAAATGTTACCTGCAAATAAGCAACATGATTCGAATCTTCAGATGGAAAAAGTTTCTGGGTGTAAACGTTGTTGCTCTTATTTAAGTTTTGTTCTGAAAAACTTTTTTTACATTTGTAGATGGGTTTTCCCTGTTTGTCAACCACTGAGTAGTAAAACGGAAGTTCCACGCCGTTGCTGGAAAGTAGTTTGTTCAGAATATTGTTCAGTTCTTCAAAATCAACTCGCTCGCTGATCTCTTTGTTGTCCGATTCTTTCAGCCAGCGGAAAACAGCCTGATCGAGAATGGTTTTTGAACGGGAAAAATTTTGTCTGAATTTTTCCTGCAAATATCTTGATGTCTCTTCAATAGTTGCTTTTCCGTGTCCGTTTGAAAGTTTTATTTTGGGCTTTTTTAATTCTTTTGAAGTTAGATTCAGTTTGTCAGTTACGCTGTCGATGTTTTCCGGCATTTTGATGTCGTCGGCATCGAGTGTTGTTAGTTTATTATTGTCTGTACGGTAATCGACTCCGTCGAGTGTTTGACCCAGATATTCGAGCGCTTCATTTTCTTCAACTAATATAACCGTTTGGAAAAGGCTACGTTGGACACTTTCGTTGAACTGGTTCTCAATCATCTCGGCATTGATCCGGATGTATCTCAATTGCAGGAACAGAAGTCCCACAAAGGTAATGAGCATGGAGAATATGAGTATGTATATCGTCGATCGTTTCATTGGGTGCAAATTTATAGTGATTCTTTATCTGTTATTCACATATTAAATATGGTTAACCTAAATTTTATATACATTATATTTATTAACTATATATTATTAAAATTGTTTATTATAACATGCATATTATAAAAACGAAATTTGTACGGATTTAGTTTTGTCCGGAATCTGAATAATAATTAATTATTGAATGAAAAACTGTAATTTTGCTAACTATAATTTTGTATTTGTGTAACAACTATCTTATAATCAAATTTTTATAACTTTTTTTATTCATTGTTGTAAAATCGAATATTAAAGAAGAATGGGGCTTGGTTTGAAAAAAAGTAAATGGACTGCTTTGTTTTTGAGTAATTTTCTGGGCGTATTTAATGATAATTTATTAAAAAATAGTGTCATTTTTGTTGCAGTGACTTGGGCATTGCCCGGATGGATGACTCAGTCTCAATTAATTTCATTAGTTTCAGCCTCGTTGGTGCTTCCGTATCTCATTTTGTCCCCTGTCGGCGGAAGATTGGCTGTTTTACATTCTAAAAAGAAAATCTTTCGTTTTTTCAAGTTGCTCGAAATTCCGATTATGCTTTTTGCTTCCCTTTCGTTTTATTTTCAATGGGTGTTCCCGGCTGTTCTGTCTGTGTTGATTATGGGAACTCAAAGTTGTCTTTACTCTCCTTCAAAATATAGTCTGATCCGCGACATAGGCGGGGAGGAGGGTGCCGCTTTTGGTAGTGGCATGTTCGAAACGATGGCGTTTCTGGGTATTCTGATCGGAACTATTCTGGGCTCGGTTGTCTCCGACCATTATAGTTTTATATTGGTAAGTTCGCTTTTTTTGTTTTTAGCTTTGGCAGGTTATATGGTTACCAGACAGATACGGGCAACAGAGCAACCAGAAGCAACAGATGATAAGGCACACTTAAACCCATTATGCTTTTTGGTGGATTCGTTTCGTTTTGCAGCCGGGCATAAGCATCTGAATTCTGCTGTTTTCGGAGCTTCGGCTTTTTGGTTGATTGGAGGAATGCTACAAATGAATATTGTTATTCATACCAAACATATTTATCATGCCGAAAATACTCAAACAGGATTGGTAATGGCTGTGGCTGCGATAGGCATTGCGACCGGCTGTTGGACGGCCGGCAAAATTTCCGGAAAGAGGGCCAAAAAAGGATTGATTCTGATAGGAAGTATAACTATGACCGCAATGTTTTTGTTGTTGGCGACTGTCAGAACTGGTTTCCCTGTGTATGCAGTCCTGGTTGGAATTGCTGCGTTTGCCGGTGGTTTTGTTCAGGTGCCGAGCCTTGCCATTATTCAGCAATCGGATTTGGGCCGGAAGATAGGTGATGTTTTTGCTTATCTGAATTTAGTTACGTTTATTCTTGTCCTGTTCGGGACGTTGATTTTTAGTCTTACAACTTATTTTAGTTCTGAAAACAGTATGGTGGTTTTCGGAGTTTTGTCATTTTTGTGTTTTGTGGTGTTTCTTTATTTCATGCTTGTTTCTCCTGATTTTAGAAAAGATATGTGGTGAATTTGCCTGTAACATTAGAAACCTGTGAGGAGGATCTGGTACCCTTGCTTATGCTCTTGACCGTATTTTTGATATGCTGAGAACGGTATTGAGTATTACGGGAGATGCTGTCTGTGCGGTTATTGTGAATAATGTGTCTAAACGAAAGAAGGCTGCCTGACTCACGTCGGACAGCCTTCACGCAAAACTTTAAAGAAGGAAGAAAAGTTTTGAGCAAAATTTCACATTTATTATTTCAAACAAGAACAAGAATTTTGTACCATATAGTCACTATAATTATATGCTTTTCTTGTGGTTAAAACATTATGTCGGGTAGTGATTATTTAATGTACCCGCGTAAATAGTTTTGTCGTTGAAGCCTGAGCATTCGCCGAATATGTAATATAATTAAGGGTTAATGTGTCTTCATTTATTGTATAGCTGCATTCATCAAAAAGAGTTTGTTCTTCTGAAGTTGTAACGGGGTCGCCTCCGGTAGAACTGTCCCATGTTGTGTTTTGTTTTGAAGCAAAATATATATTTTTAACGCTCAAAACATAATTCCCGATATCCCGGGAATATGCAGACAGATCACTGTCGGATTGGTTGCTGTATATTCCGTACTTGTCAGCTGAATAGGTAAAACTTCCATTATCGGTAAATGTGAGGGTACTGATTATTTTCCCCTGAGTCTCAAGATGCGTTGTGTCTGTCCATATCCCTGTAACAGGATTTTCATCTCCGATTACATTCAAGTCGGAATATTCCGCACTACATGAAAATAAAGAGATTGCAGTTATAATTAATAATATGTTTTTGATCTTTAAAAGCATAAAGTTGATAATTGAAAATTTAATTGCCAAAGCTGATTTTGCTAATATATTTAATATCATTGATGTCTGAATAATCGTATTGATAAATGCCATCTTCTGCAATTAACATGACTATGTTGTTTATTGGAATAAGATCGTAACCCTCGTATCCGCTGTAATGTTTTATCTGTTTGATATATTGTTTGGGTTCTGTTTGGCTGGCTAATGTTGCCGAATCAGTAATAGTAAAAACCTTTAAACCATCATCGCACAGAAATAGTCTGTCATTATCAATGCCCAGCCCCATGGGTTTAGTCATATTGTAGGAAACCAACTGTTTTGGATTAGCTGCGTCCGAAACGTCAATAATCATCAATTTATTAGTATCCTGCTCACAATTGTTTCCAGAGTAAACTGTGACGTATGCTTTGTCGTCGGAAACAACTACCGGGTCGCAACCATAAACATGGCTGATGGATGACAGGTAAACCGGTTGAAGCGGATTAGCTGCCGAATAAATAACCATTCCGGTTGGGGTTCCCATGAACAAATTGTCCTTGTAGCTGAATATAGTTTCCACATTCCAACCAATATAAATATCCTCTGCAACCTTTTCTGCTTTATCGTTACTCAGATCGAAGACTGACATTTGGTTGTTTAGTACCGTGTAAAGTAAACTGTCTTTTTGTGCAAACCGGGACATAGATCCATTTGTTCCGTTCGATGAGGTTCCGGACGAATTTTCCGTGAGAGCAACATCATCGTCATAATATCCCCAGTGCCAGTCCCAACCTCCGGTGTAGTTTTCTATTTCTTCAGTTCTTTCTTCGACTGTCCAGCCCACAATCACATTCTCGTGGCTTTGGGTAGCTTTGTAACACATTTCGTAATCGTAATTGTAATCATTGTCGAAAAGGGGCAGAGCTTCCGGGAAAACGTTCTCAAGTCTTCCCTGCAATGTCGGCTGTGCCGGATTATTAATGTCGAACCAGACTAAATCGATGTAAGAATCGGCATAAAGTATATTGTTCCGAATGGCCAGATCACCGTTCCCGAGTAGTTCGATAAATCCGACATTAACAGGATTTCTTGGGTCTGTGTCGTTGATGATATGAATTCCTTTGCCGGGTTCCGAAATGTAAAGGTAGCCATTGTAATAGCATATTTTACCCTTTGTCTCGATGACCTGTGGCGTTGTGCTGATTTTAACTGAACTGCGAAATTCATCTGTCGACATTAATATGGGTTCGTTTATCTGATAGGTTACAGTTTCATTAACGTAACTACTACAGGCCGATAAAAAAATTATGGCTGTCAGATTCAGATATTGTATTATTTTTTTCATGTTTTTACTAAATAACTTCTATAAAGCTTTAAATTCAGTATTTTGTGACACTGCCCATTTTCCCGATAAACAAAATTATTCCTGTGTTGCGTTCCCGGATGACAAATATAAACGGACGGTTTACATTCACTGTCGGATAATCGGGAAGAGATGTTGTTTCAAACTCTATCGCAGTCACTGCCGCTGCCTCGGTACCATCTTCATCAACAGCTACATAAGTTTTGTGTAAAATCTGGGAAATAGTTAACTGATCATCAGAAATTCCTGAAAAATCGGCATAGTCGGTAAACGGTAGTTGCATTCCCATATCTTTAAGTGGTTGATTCAGGGTGAATTTGCACTCGGATTTAAACCGAGGAAGATTGATTCTGACTTCACGACTTGTCATGTCAGAGATGGCCGAGTCCCATTTCTCCGATGTGATTGAGTCTAATAATTCAGTTATATTAGTTCCCCATTCAGGCAAAATTATAGTCATTCCGAATGATTCGTTTCCATAAGGCAGTTCGATGTATTGTGCCCGGTTGTCTTCCCAATATGGAAAAGTATCGGTCATGCTCATCATGTTTATTTCGGAAGAATTCCCTGATTCGTCGGTGAACCGACTTTCATAGGTACGGTCTTTGTCAAATTGTTTTTCCCAGATGCCTTTAAAATAGACTGCATTAATCAAATAAAGCCGTACATCTTGAGAAATTTGGTCTACAATTGAAGGAATTAATCCGTTCGTTTTGTTGGAGCACCAGTTGTTGATAGTGTCTTTGGCCCACGATTGGTCGAAATCCAATTCTTTGATATAAGCTCCGAAGTTTGTTGAGTTCAGATTCAGAAAATCCTGTTTAATGCTGAATCCTGTTTTGTACCACAATGAATTAGCTATGGCAAGCTGGGTTTTCGGATCGACATTCGGAAGAGATGTCTGCATTACTTTGTAGTATTCATTGATGTCATAGGTACTCAGATTGTTCATTTTCAGTGCCGTTTCAATCTGGGACTTAGTTTCGCCGGCAGCTCCGTTCCAGGCCATTCCCAAAGCAATACTTACGCTTAACGGAGACAATACAACGTTTGTTTCGTCGGAGTTTGTTACGGTATTTTTTAGTAAATCAAATGCAAATTCATTATCTTGTGACACCTTTGCCTGAAGGGCTGTTTTTAAAATGATAGGATCCCCTTTCTGTTTGTTGTCAGGATTATTTATGACGTTACAAGCACATAAAGTGCATACGCTTAGAATAAAGATATTCAATTTTTTCATGGCTCTTGTAATTAAAAATTAAACCTTAAACCGCCTCTGAATTCAACAACGAGTTTTTTGTCCGACCGTATACTAACAGGTTGATTGTTCTCAAAGAAATAAGAAAAATCAGGCTGAACATATAATTCCGTGTTTTTAAAAACAGTATATGAAATTCCGGCTGCTGCGTTGAGCGACCACTGAATTCCATCAATTTTGTTTCCTGCCGTGGTTATTATAATTTGTTCTCCTACATGTTGCCTTTGTGTAAAATCAGAGTAAATTCCTTTTTCAATCATAGCTCCTGCAGAACCGTATACACCCCATTTATTACTTCTGAAAATGGCTTTGTTGATTTTTAAAGGAATACCTATATAATGCAGTTTTGATGCTGCATCGTAATTATCATCCGTAAAGTTTGTCATTAAAAAGCTATAGTTGATGCCGGATTCAACAGACCATGTTTTTGAGATTCCGCGTGCAACTCCGATCGAAAAATTAATTGGAGGCAGATATTCTCTTGTTCTGAAATCAGCCGGAGCAAGAACAGTTGTTACTGTTGAAGCTTTTATAATACTTCTTTTCATTGAATAATTTCCTGAAGAAATATTGGAATTACTGGCGGATGCCCCTCCCGATGCTCCGACAGAAGCTATAATACCCCAGTCTTTTTCGGAATTTTTCTTTTTCGGATCTTCCCATTCAGGCTGCTTTTCTTCTAATGGTTTGCTTTTCTTCAGACTTTTCTTTTCAACAGGTATTACTGATTCCGTTTTTGCTTCGTTTATTGTTTGCTTTTGTTCTGTCTCATTCCCGATTATATCATTTCCATTGTCTGTTATTACTGCTTCTTGTTTTGAATTCTGTATCTTTTCTGTTGATTCTGTGTTCTTACTTTCTGTTTTTTTGTTTAAGTCTATTGAATTTTGTACTGATTTTTTCTTCGAAAGCACAATATCTGCGGCAAAAACTTTATGATTCTTTTTGATAAACTTATTTTCGTTTTTAACTGTTTTGTTGGCAACTACTATGGATGTTTCTTTTTGAATTGTTTCAGCTATAGGTTCAAATTGATTGTTTGAAAACGGACGTACAAGAATCAGCAGTAATATAATAGCTGCGGCAGCGCCTCCGGTTGTCCACCACCAAAAGGGAATGACGCGTTTACGCTTCTCTTTTTGCTGCAAACGCATTTCGATTTCCGCCCAACATTTTTCGTCGACAGGCATAGTCTGATTTTCAAGTTTTTCCTTGAAAATATCCCTCAGAAAATCGTTTTCGTTATTATTTATATTGTTCTGCATACTCTTTTCCATGAAGCATTAATACTTCTTTTTGTAAAATCTTCCGGGCGCGCATATATTGTGTCCTTGAAGTAACTTCTGTGATATTCAGCATTCCGGCAATTTCGGCATGAGAATATCCTTCGATAGCGTAGAGATTGAAAACTGTGCGGTAACCATCCGATAGCCGGCTTATACAAGCCATAAGATCATCTGCCGAAATTTTCTGGAGCACCGTTTCATCAACATTCTCAATATAATTGTTATAGTCGTCGATATTTGAACTTTGTTTCAGCGCATTTTTCTGCCGCAGAAATTCGAGCGATGTAGTTACAAATATCCGCCGAACCCATCCGGCAAACGCACCTGTGCCGGAATACGAATCTATTTTTGTAAATAATCTGATAAATCCATCCTGAAGGAGGTCGCGTGCGGTTTCCCGGTCGTTGACATACCGATAACAGATACTCATCATCGTAGGTGCGTAAAGATCGTAAACCGCCCGTTGCGCCCACGGTTTACCTTTTTTGCAGCCTGCAATCAGTTCCTGTTCGTCTGTAACTTTTTCTTCCTTCATTTTCGAAAAAGATGAAATATGCAACTAAAATGTTGCATTGAAATTAAATAATTTTTTTGAAGAAATTGAAAATTGGGAGAATAAATTGTTTGATTATAACTGGTTGTTAATCAGAAATTTTTAAAATTATAGAATTGACTTGTTTTGTTTTGGAGTTCTTGAGTTCGTGGATGAGTTTTTTATTTGCCTATCGGGTATTTTTTTGCTAATAGAATGACTCTAAGTCACCCCGTGAGTTTCCTTATATCAGGTTGTATATTTGAGCGTTTACCTGTTTGATCAAATCCTGAGGATTCAGGTAGATTTGCAGGCCCCGCTTACCGGCACTGACGTATATTTTATCAAAATTCAGACATGTTTCGTGAATAAAGGTCGGGTAAAGTTTTTTCATACCGACGGGCGAACAGGCTCCACGAATATAACCTGCCACGCTGAGCAGATCCTTCATAGGGATCATATCACATTTCTTGTTGCCGGAGGCTTTTGCTGCTTTTTTCATATCAAGCTCTTCCGCACCCGGAATAATGCACACAAAATAACCTGATTTATCTCCTTTCAGAACCAGAGTTTTGAAAACTTTTTCGATAGGCTCATTGAGTTGTGCCGCTACATGCACTGCGCTCAGATCATTTTCGTCTACTTCATACGGGATAAGTTCGTAGACGATTTTCGACTTATCCAGCGATCGGGCAACATTTGTTTTTTCTGTTTTCATTTTTATAAGAACCAAGATGTTAGAGCCAAGAACCAAGACAATGGGTGGTTAATGAGTTAATATACCAATGAGCCAATAAACTTCAAAATAGGGAACAATATAATATCAATATCTCAGCCATTTCCACATTTCTTTCCAACTTACTTTTTTTCCGTACATAAGAATTCCCGTCCGGTAAATTTTTCCCGCCATCCATGTTGTTCCGATAAATGAAAGGATCAGGATCCCGATCGAAAGAGATATTTGCCAAAAGGGGACATCGAACGGCAGGCGCACCATCATTACAATTGGAGATGTAAACGGAATCATAGAGCACCAAAAAGCTAGCGGACCATCCGGGTTCTCGGCGCTGAAAATGCCTGCATAAATGGCAAACATAATCGGAATCATAATTGGGAACGAGAACTGCTGGGTGTCGGTTTCGTTATCTACCGCTGAACCAATGGCCGCAAATAAAGATGCATAAAGCAAGTATCCACCCAAAAAGTAAATGATGAAAAGTGTGATAATCTGGACAAAATCAAGTCCGTTTATCGCAGTCATTACTTCCTGTAGTTTGGCAGTGGCTGCATCACTCGGTATGGTAGAGGATGTTTGCATGCTTATTTGACTCATGTTTTGCATCTTCTCGAAAGAAGCTGGATCAACTCCTTTCGAAACGGCGGACGAAACTCCGAACATAATGGCCGCGCTCAGTACAACCCACATTAAAAATTGTGTAAGCCCGACAAGCGCTATTCCAATAATTTTGCCCATCATTAATTCAAACGGCTTTACCGATGAAATGATAACTTCTACAATGCGGTTGGTCTTTTCCTGCACAACACCGCTCATTACCTGAGCGCCATAAATCACAATAAACATGTAAATTACAAAGGCTGTAATCATTCCTATAATCAGTGCCAGCTCTGCTGAGCCTTCTTTCTCTTTACCATCTTCTCCCCATTTTATAGTTTTCAGGTTTATGTCGGTACGGGATTTTTCAACCATCTGTTTAAGGTTTGGAATATTGTATGCCGCTAATTTTTGCTGTTCGGTATATTTGTTCAACAGCCCTGCAACATACGATTTCAGTTCCAGATTGATTTGTTTGTCGGAATACATAACGGCTGCCGACGAATCTTTGCTCAAGTCGTTGCCAATATACAGCAAAGCTGCAAATTCACTTTCTTTTCTATCCTGTTGCTTTAATTCGTCGATGCTCGAATCCGTAAACTGAAAATGGTACGATTCATTACTTTTGAGCACCTCTTTGTACATTCCGGTTTTATCAATTACTACAATATTTTTGATTTTATCATCCTTGATACTGCCCAGATATACAATTAAGGAAATCATTCCAACCAATAAAACCGGTGTAAGGAAAGTCAACAGAATGAATGACTTTTTCATAACGCGGGTAGTGTATTCCCTTTTTATAATTAAGCTTATTTTCGACATGTTTTCTAATGAAATAATGAGACAATTAGTAATTAGTTGATGGTTCCCGTGACTGTTCTGATAAAAATATCGTTCATGGTCGGAAGAATTTCCTCGAATGAAAAAATTTCTGTTTGTTGCATGAGTTTTTGAAGTAAAAAATTGTTTGAATCTGCCAAATCCTTTTTGACTATGCTTTCAAAAAATCCATTGGCATTTTTTTCTTCCAATACGTCAAAACCATCCATCCTGACTTCCTGCCGGGTTTTAATTTTATAGGTGTTCGTTGCGTGAGAAGCTCTTATGTCGGCTACATTTCCCTGAAGAACGATCTGCGATTTGTTGACGAGCGAAATGTTTTCGCACAAATCTTCGACGGTTCCCATATTGTGAGTTGAGAAAATAATTGTCGCTCCTTTGTCACGTAGTTCTAAAATTTCTCGTTTCAGCAGGTCAGCGTTTACCGGGTCGAATCCGCTGAAAGGCTCGTCGAAAATCAGCAACTTAGGTTCGTGTAAAATAGTGGTTATAAATTGTACTTTCTGTGCCATTCCTTTCGAAAGTTCTTCCACTTTTTTGTTCCACCATGCCTGAATTTCGAATTTTTCGAACCAGTATTTGAGTGCTTTCAAAGCATCATTCTTGCTCATTCCTTTTAGCTGCGCCAGATACAAGGCCTGCTCGCCGATTTTCATTTTTTTATACAATCCGCGTTCTTCAGGAAGATAACCTATTTGCTGTACCAAATCTGCTGTAAGTTTTTGACCGTTCAGGAGTACATCCCCGCTATCGGGAGCTGTTATCCGGTTAATAATACGGATCAGGGTGGTTTTGCCGGCACCGTTCGGGCCGAGTAATCCGTAAATAGAATTTTCGGGTACTTCGAGACTCACTCCATCGAGGGCGCGGTGTCCTGCATATTGTTTGACTACGTTGTGTACTTCTAGTAATGGCATAATGTTATTTGGCGTATCTATTTTAAAGCAGAAATGTGAATTATAGAGGAAATTTCATTAAATAAACTTCTGTTTTGAAGGATTTTTCTCTAAATATGGATTAACCAATTTATATTTATAAATCCTTAGCAGTTGGATATATTTTAAAAATATAATATCAGGTACAAATTTAAAAAATTAATTTGAAATTTTATTTTTTAATTAGGTACACCACATAGTATCTTGAGTTCTTCTTTAGAGCATAAAAAAACTGCAGGACAAAAGCTGACTGCAGTTTTTTAGCTAATATGATATTTGTAAGATTTACAACTCGGATTTTTCTATAAAAGATCCTAATTTATTGTATTTGTTATAAAGCATTCGATATTCCTGTACCTTTTCTTTGTCTGGAAAATATATTTTTTCAAAACCTTTACCCATATTTTTTTGAGCTTCAAGAATGTTGAGATGTATTCCTGCAACTACGGATGCATACATCGCAGCTCCCAGTGCACAAGCTTGGTCGGAACGGACAACCTGAATCGGCATATTTAGCACATTTGCAAGGATTTGCATTATGAATGGCGATTTTTTTGCAACTCCTCCCAGAGCTATTACTCCGGTTACTTGTATTCCTTCAGCTATAAAGCGGTCGATAATTGCCTTAGAACCAAAAGCTGTTGATTCCACTAAGGCTCTGAAAATACGAGGGGCATCTGTGCCTAATGTTAACCCGGAAATTATTGCTTTGAGAGACAGGTTTACATCCGGAGTTCTACGACCATTTAACCAATCTAAGGCAATAAGATGTGTTTCTGCTGCCGGTATTTTTTCTGCTTCTTCTGTTAGTTTAGCAATGATTTTTGTGGATAATTCATCTTTAATTTTTTCTTTTTGATTGCAGTCGATAAATTCAGAATGTGTTAGTATGTTTTCGATAGGCCACATTAAAAGTTTTTTAAACCACGCGTAAGTGTCCCCAAAAGCAGATTGTCCGGCTTCCATACCCTCCATCCCCGGAATAATAGACCCATCCACCTGCCCACTAATCCCTTTTATTAATTTGCCTTTTATATCTTTGGCCGGGGCCATAAGCATGTCGCAGGTTGAGGTCCCGATAACTTTACAGAGAAAATGAGGCGTAATTTCAGCCCCAACCGCTCCAATGTGGGCATCTAATGCTCCAACTCCTATTATAACAGAATTGTTGATCCCCAAGCGTGTTGCCCATTCTTCAGAAATAATCCCGACTTCATGGTCTGAAGTTAGAGTTTGGTCGTTCATATTTTTTCTGACTTTGACTAATCTTCTATCAAGTATTTCTAAAAAATCAGGAGAAGGGAAACCATTCCAGTCGCTATGCCACATTGCTTTGTGTCCGGCTGCACATCGACTCCTTTTAATTTTAATTGGATTTTGATGCCCGGTAAGCATAGCCGGCAACCAATCACAATGTTCAACCCAGGCATAAGCCGCTTTTTCAATCTTATCATCCTGACGGATAATATGAAGAATCTTTGCCCAAAACCATTCTGATGAATATGATCCTCCGCAATAACGAGTATAGTCTGTGCCTCCCCATGTGTGAGCGATATTATTAATTTCATCGGCTTCTTTTATTGCAGTATGATCTTTCCACAATATAAACATGGCATTGGGGTTTTCTGAAAATTCAGGTTTTAATGCTAAAGGAGTGCCTTTTTCATCTACCGCAACCGGTGTAGACCCCGTAGTATCTATTGATAGTGCTTTTATATGCGAAGCCGCATTTGGACATTGTTTTACGACGTCTTTAACTACGCTTTCAAATCCTTCGATATAATCTAAAGGATGTTGTCTGAACTGATTTTTAGAACTATCACAATAAAGCCCTTTTTTCCAACGAGGATATTCGAATATGGATAGTCCTAATTCTCTGCCATTCATAGCATCTACTAATAAAGCGCGTACCGAATCGGACCCATAGTCTACACCTATAACGTAAGAGGGCTTTTTGGGGGATATATTAGTCATGATAATAAAAAGGTTATTTGATTTATTTATTTGAATTTCTTAGTAATGAAAATTTTCCTCTCTTTTCGATTTGTATATCAGGTAACGAATTTATCTCAACGTTTAAATCAAGACAGAATTAAAGAATATTATATTTCTTTCAGACAGGAAGTACAGATTTTATTCCCTACTGAATTTCTGTAATCCTGATTCTATCGGGGTGTTTTTTGTTTTTCTAATCTATATTGAAATAAAAAATTATTATGAAAAGTCAAGACAACTTCAATATAAAATCATTCAACCAATATTTTTCTAACATGCATTTTATCACTATCCGATAACAGAACAAAATAAATTCCTTTCGAAATGCTGGGAAGATAAACGATATTTTCTATGGGGTGTGTATACAGTATTACGTTGCCAATACTGTTAAGTATTTTAATAGTCGCTTGATCGCTTATGTTTTTACATATAATTTTTTTGTCGTAATATGTTATGATATAGTTATTTGTCGTTTCATTTTTAATTTGTGTTTCAAGGTTTATGCTATTGTTTTTTCCATCGTTTTTAATTTGCCATGTCGATAAATTTCCGGTAAAAGTATTTCCGGTTACGGTATTGTAATCAGCAAAATCATGATTGTCAATGCTACTACCGAAAGAGTATCCCGCATCATCGTCGCAATATGTCCTGTTTCCATTTCTCGACCCCAACCATATACCATAATTAATTAGTCGGTCATTAAAAAGGGAATAACATAAAGATATTCAGTAAAATAACATTCATATTTCTTGTTTAAATTTGCAAGTTTTCGTATATTTAGAGAGTAAAACTTGCAAATAAAATATGCTAAGCAAAAAGAAAGATAGCCATCAAAGCAAAATGTATTTTGGATTAGAGGATACCCTGAATCAAAAACATCCGATGTACATTTTAGCCAATAAAGTGGATTGGCAGATGTTTGAAGATTCGTTTTCGCCTCTATATTGTTCAAACAATGGTCGTCCGGCCAAACCGATTCGACTCATGGTAGGGTTGCTAATTTTAAAACATTTGCGCAACATTTCAGACGAGAGTGTAGTAGAGCAATGGAGTGAAAATGTTTATTATCAGTACTTCTGCGGTCAGAATGATTTTATACCAACAGTTCCTTGTGAAGCATCAGAGTTGGTTCATTTTCGTCATCGGATTGGAGAATCCGGGATAGAGTTAATTTTGAAAGAAAGTATTCGAATTAACGGAGATGACAGTCATGATTCCACTGCGAGCATAGATACTACAGTTCAGGAAAAGAATATCACTTTCCCAACGGACAGTAAGCTGCATCGCAAGATCATAGACAAGTGCAAAAAGATAGCAGAAAAAGAAAATCTTCCGGTTCGTCAAAGCTACAGTCGCACACTAAAGAAGCTAAGTCTGGATCAGCGTTTCAGGAATCATCCACGTAACAAGTGGAAAGCCAGAAAAGCCGATAGAAAAGAAAAAACAATTGCAGGAAGATTAGTTCGTGAGTTGGAAAGAAACTTATCTGCCGATTCCAGGTATCAATCGGATATTGATTTGTTTAAGCGTATTCTAAATCAGAAGAAGAGCGATAGCAATAAGGTTTATTCAGTGCATGAGCCTGATGTTCAGTGCATATCCAAAGGCAAGGAACATAAGAAATATGAATTTGGCAACAAGGTTTCGATTATCTACACCCAAACCACAGGTGTAATTATCGGGGCTATGGGTTTTCGGAATCCTTATGATGGACACACAATAGAACCGGCACTGGAACAAACAGAACGGTTATTGGGCAAAACAACGATAAAAACATTAATTGGAGATAGAGGCTACAAAGGGAAAAGGCAAGTTAAGGAAGCGACAATAGAAATTCCAA
>JAQVAV010000012.1 GCA_028690665.1 Paludibacter sp. | reverse complement strand
CTTTTAATATCTCAAAATAATCTAAAACTCCTTCTGGTAGCAATAACTCAAATCCACTTATCTGCATTAGTTTTTTATTGCAAAACTAATATTTTATTACATTCCCCCCAACTTTTTGACTTGATCCGTTAATTGCTCTAGCAACAATCTCAGCCATTTTCGCAGCTCCAACTTCATTCGGATGAATATTATCCGGAAAATTTTTACCCTCATCCTTCATACCGGTATTCAAATCAATAACCGGCAGATGATTTTTTCCCGCTAATCGTTTTACTACGGGAAGAACTCCATTTACCAGTGTAGAATCATTAATTCCCCAGCGAGTAGCAAATACGGGTACAGGTTCGCACAAATAGATGGACGGTTTAGGTTTCATAGTATTGAATGTATCAATCAGAGCCTGATAATCTTTTTCAAAATTGCCGGCATTCCAGTTTTGGGGTTTAGTGTCATTCGTTCCAAGTTTAATAATTATGATTTTCGGATTATACACAAAAACATCCGTAAATTCCTTACAACTCCAATAGGGTAAATCGCCTTTTTTCAGGAGGGTTGCCCCACTGCGTCCTAGATTCATAACCTGGTATCGTTCCCCAAGTAACTGATTTAAAACGACCGGATATCCGGTTTTACTCTGCCATTTATGTCCGGCACCTTCAGTAATACTATCGCCTACACAGGCAACTTTTACAGCACAACTGCTTACAAATAATGCAAGCACACATGTCATCATTAATGTGATTCTTTTCATTCTTATGTTTTTTATAGTACGTTATATGAATGCATATTTACAAGTAGTACTTTTTCTAAGCAAATATAACTGCTTCCATTTACAATATATTTAAATAAAAAACCGGACATAAGAAACGATGGTTTTCCCACAATCGATTTCCCTAAAAAATATCTATTTTACTTTTATTTTTACCGAACTTACAATATCTGTTGAAGAAGAAGCATTGCTAAGTACAAATGTACTTGGATCAATATGCCATGTATGTGAATTTTCATCAAAATATGCAAGATCTTTCACTTTTACGGATAAACCAACGATAGTGCTCTCTCCTGCCTTCAAAAATACTTTTTTAAATGCTTTTAGTTCTTTTGTCGGGCGTACAACCGAAGCATTTGGTTCCGAGGCGTAGACCTGAACCACTTCTGCCCCATCTCTGGATCCTGTATTTTTAAGGGTAAAACTCAGCTGAATTGTATCATCGGCAGAATACTCCTTTTTGTCCGCAGATATTTTTCCATATTCAAATGTTGTGTAAGAAAGTCCATATCCAAAAGGGAACTGAGGGTTGATCTTTTTGGTATCGAACCAACGATATCCAACCAAAATATCTTCTCTGTATTCCTCCTTGGTTTCATCTCCGGGGTAAGCAATTGTTCCAAATGAATGTGCTCCGTAATCGGAAAGTTTTTCTCCAAAAGTAAACGGTAGTTTTCCACTGGGGTTAACATTCCCTGAAAGTATATTAGCAATAGCATTTCCTGCTTCGGAACCGCCGTACCACGCCTGAACAAGCGTAGTTGCCTGCGATAGCCACGGCATAGCATAAGCATTTCCGGAAAGCATAACCAATACAATATTTTTATTTACTTTTTGCAATTCGGAAATTAATTCGTTTTGCCCAAAAGGAAGGTCATAAGACAAACGGTCATTGCCCTCACAATCCTGATGTGTATTTTTGTTAAGTCCTCCGACATAAATAACCAAATCGGACTTCGAAGCAAGTTCTATCGCAGCTTTTCTCAGAGAATCAGCATTGTATGGAGATGATTTTACCTGATCGTAAGCCGGTGCACCCGAGCCATATCCCATAGCATATTTAATTTTATCTGCACCGAATTTTTCTATCAACCCCTGAAGCGGAGAAATTTCATATTTAGGCTTTAATTCGGAAGAACCACCACCTTCGGTCAGGCTGCGGGTTGCATTTTCACCAATCACGGCAATTGTTTTATATCGGGATCCATCAATTGGTAAAAGTTTCGTTGAGTTTTTCAAAAGCACAATTCCCTGTTCGGAAACAGCGCGGCCCACTTCACTATGCTCCTGATTACACAAAGCTCCAAAAGGTTTATCCTGATTCATTGCCGTACGGAAAATGAGACGAAGAACACGGGATGCTTTCTCGTCAACATTCGAAACCGGAATTTCCCCGGAACGAAGCATTTGCAAATAAGGATCGGCTAAAAAATAATTATCATACGCATTTTTTTTGTTGGCGCTAAAACCATTTGTTCCGGTTCCCATTTCTATATCCTGACCGTTCAAAGCAGCGTCTTTTGTGTTATGCGCTCCGCCCCAGTCGGTAATAACACAACCATCAAAGTTCCACTCTCCTTTTAATATTTTCATAAGAGTGAGATTGTTTTCACAGGCATGTTGTCCCCGAACTTTATTATACGAACCCATAATTGTCCAGACACCGGCTTCGGTAACAGCGGCTTCAAAGGCCGGTAAATAAATTTCGTATAAAGCACGGTCGCTTAATTCCACATCGATATGACCACGCCATTTTTCCTGATTATTCAGCACATAATGTTTTACACAGGCAGCCACACCGTTTTCCTGCACTCCTTTAATATATGGCACAACCATACGGGAAGCCAGATAAGGATCTTCACCCATATATTCGAAATTGCGGCCATTTAGCGGAGTTCGGTAAATATTGACTCCCGGTCCGAGGAGAACATCTTTCCGGCGATAACGGGCTTCTTCACCAATGGCTTTACCATAAAGATGCGACATTTCAGGGTTCCATGTTGCCGCCAGACAAGTCAATGCCGGAAAAGCTGTACATGAGTCATTTGTCCATCCGGCATGATCCCAACTGTCCCACATAATTTCCATGCGGACACCATGAGGTCCGTCACTCATCCAAAGTTCCGGAATTCCAAGGCGGGGAACACCGTGTGAAGAAAATTTTGACTGAGCATGGCATAAAGCAACTTTCTCCTCAAGAGTCATTCTCGACAAAGCATCTTTTACTCGCACTTCCATCGGTTGGTTTTTGTCCAAATATACCTGTTTTACAGTAGGTTGTGCCTGAAGACCCGAAATAGCCAGCAGAATCATAAAAAGTGATTTTAATTTATTCATAAAAATTATAGATTATCCGTAAATAAAAAATCTTATTGTTTTATCAGATTTACAAAGTAAACATCATTTTCCCGAAGATTGAACTCTTTGACAAAAGTTTGACTTTGGTCCACCTGAAATTTTTCTATGTAAAGAGGAGAACCATCGTTTTTCTTTTTGATGACAGCAATTTGTTGCCGGGTTAATTGACTTGGTTTGCACAAATCGAGATAGGTTGTATAGGGGTCGTTAGAACGATACCCCACTTTATATGCTTCTATCTTATATTTTCCTTTAGGGATAGATGTTAATATTAATTTCACTTTACCAATTCCTTTTGAAGGCAAATCTTCCGCATAATAAATTTGATTGTTCACAGAATCTCCGGGATGAGTATTGGTAAAGTTCCAAAATAAAATTTGAATATTCCCTTTCTGGTCTTTACAAATCCACGAACAGGAATCATTATTTTGTAATTCCATATTTCCAAGCTGATTCATAAATTTATACGCATAAAATGCCGGTTTATTAATACCTTGTAAATTCAAAAGTCCGAATCCTCCATGAAAGGAGGTAAAACGAGGTCCGGCCTCTTCAAATATATCCGTAAATGTCCAGTACGACATCGAGTTTGCTGCACCATCCACTTGTTTGATTTTTTGAAGAATATAAGCTGCTTCATGATAGCTATCATGAATAGGATCAGAGGGTGTATACGAAGAGCTCCATTCCGTATAATGCAGTTCCAGCCCGGGTAAATCCGAAGTCTCGATCTGTTTTTTTGAATTGACAACGTCTCCATTGACACTCATTGGATCTTTACTCAGCACCGTTCCTGCATGTCCATATTCGTCAAGAAATCCCTGCTTGACACCATAGGTATGAGTACTTATAAAATCGAGGGATACCGAATTATCCACACAAAAACGAATCATCTCTGGAACCCATGCAGCTCCTGCTGTAGCCGGCCCACCCACACGATAATCTTTGTTTATGCTTTTGATAGCATTTGCAGTGGAAGTATATAACTTAAAATAATCGGCCTGATTCCCAGTCCAAAATCCAGACAAATTCGGTTCATTCCACACTTCGAAATACCATGTTTTTACTTCATCCGTTCCATATCTCTCAGTAAAATGTTGCACCAAATGTTTTATCAAATCAGCCCATTTATTATAGTCTTTCGGTGGCGTTACGTTTCCCCGCCACCAGAAAATAGTTTGTGGACCACTTGCCAATGCCGATGGCATAAAACCAAGTTCCACAAATGGTTTCATGCCGATACTATGTAAAAAATCGTACAGTACATCGATGTACTGAAAGTTATATTCGGGATTTCCGTTTTTATCTTCACGATATACACCCATATCATCCGATAGCAAACCATGCATACGAATATATCTGAATCCACAGATTTGCTTTACATAAGCAAGTTGTTGCTGCCAATCGGCCCGCAGTCCCTCATTGGCTCTTCCGGCACCTACACAATTTTTAAACATAGTATTCAACGTTCCGTAAGTTTTATTGTAGTCGGCCTGTATAATTCTTCTTTGCCCAGCATTCCCGCTGTGAACCAGTACCGAATAAAAGAATACAGTCAAAAAAATAGCCAAAAATTTAATGCTTCTCATGCTTTTATTTAATCTAAAAATCTACTTCCTCGATGGCTCCTTTTGTCAGTTCGTATTTCGTACCTTTTCGAGTAAGTTCTATTTCCACCTGTTTATTATCCGATGGAAGACAAACCCAACCTTTTGCCGTCGGAGCACTACCATAAACATTCAATATCAAATGCTGCCAGTCAATTTTATCCGTGCTCTGAGCCACAGCTGTATGTGGAATAACAGCACCTTCACGAACCAAAATAATGCAGGGAATCTCGGCTGTATCAATCGCGTTCCATCCATGTGCATATATTTTCCCAGTCTGATAATCAATCCAGTTTTCTTTTCCCGGAAGATATACCGAACGGCCTTTAGTATTCTCCATCAAAGGAGCGGCATAAATATCCGAACCGAACAAATAAGCATCGTCAATGTCCCAAGCTCCGGGATCATCCGGAAACTCGATGAACAAAGCCCGAACTATAGGCAAACCCGTTTCGGTACATTGTTCGACCTGCGCGTAAATATACGGCATTAATTTATATTTCATTTCTGCCGATTCACGAAATGCCTTTGCAAAATCGGCATTGTATAGCCACGACTCTTGGGGAGGCGCTCCATAGGCCGACTGTGCGATGACAAAAATCCAAAAGGTAACCAGCGGCGATAAAGATTTTCGGGAGACGGTTTTACAAATCCTCCGATATCATGACTCCAAAACAGGAATCCGCTTAGTCCGAAACAAAAGTCCGCCCCGAAGTTCGGCAACCATGGCAATGTCGGTATTGGCGGCAGCACCTCCCCAATGCAACGGATAACACTGACTTCCGGCCCAAGCACTACGCGCTCAGATAATATTATCACCGGTGATTTGTTTTGTTATTTCTGCTACGGCTTTATTGTAGCGGAGCAGATACAGATTATGTTCGTACCAACCTCCGCGGCCCGAGGCATAAATACCTTCCAAAGGAGCGGCTTCGCCAAAATCGACTTTAATGGCACCAACACTCATTTTCAACAATCCAGCCAGTTTTTCCTGATACCATTTTACTGTTTCAGAATTTGAAAAATCTAGCACGGCATCTTCATAAGGTATTTCGCCTTTTGTATTTTTTACGTTTAGATTTTTATCTATTATTTCATGAAAATATTTGTTCTTTGGTGTAAAATAAGGCAACTGCCAAAGAGAAATATAAAGCCATGTTTGCGGAGATCGTTAATCATTTTTTGCGGATCGCTGAAGCGCAATGGTGCAAATTTATAATCGCATTGCCAATCGGTTTCAAACCAGCCCGTATCGAAATGAATTACATCTGCCGGAATTTTGTTTTCCCTGAGCTTGGGCGCCACATCGTAGCCTTCCTTCTGCTCGAAATAAGTAATGCGGCTCATCCATGTCCCGAACGACCAAAATGGCGGCATGGTAGCTTTTCCCGTAATATTAGTATATTCATTTAAAATATCTTTCGGCTGGCCGGCAAAAACGAACAAATCGAGCATTTCATCTCCCATAAATAATTTTGTCGCTCCAACATAAGAATTCCCGAAATCGCAGGTTACAGGCGCAGAAGTGTGCATAAACATGCCATAGCCATGACTACTCATAAAAACGGGATCGGTTTATGCATTCCTTGAGTCTCCGGCCCTTGAGGATCGGTTACAAAGAGATTCAGCTTTTGCCCATGTTTGTCCAACTTAGTGAATGATTCACCACAGCCGAAGATTTTTTCATTAGGCGACAACGAAAATACCGGATTGATTTCCTGACTATTGTCAACGCCTTTTTTTATGAAATTGAATGGCAACAGTTTCACCTGTGATGAATCATTGTCGGCCCAACGCCAGGTATCGGTCAACCGCTTGCCAGAAGCGTCCATCAACGTAATGTGAAAAGGATTTTCTTCGATGAGCAAACGGGCATACCTACTGGTATATAAATGTCCCGAAGCGGTTCGCGTATATTTCCACGAATGGTTATGAGGAGGTTCGCCGACTAACATAGGATCGTCAAAAGGTTTCGGTTCTACAGTTGTAGTCAGCATTTTGATGCGAACCGTTCTCAGTGAAACAAAATCGATAGAAAATCCGAGTTCCGGATCTTGTTCATAAGCAGTCTCCGGAAAATCGAGCATTTGCAGGTATTGCGGTAAAATTGTATTTACATCGAACGCCTGACGCGTGTACAGCGACATTCGTTTCCAAATGATTTTTCCTTTGCCCGTCGCAGGATCGAAAGCTGCAAGTTTGTCTGCAAAAAAGAAAGTATTTTGAAAATCGCAAAAATCAAGGCTTACACCTACCGGATCTCCGAGCATTCGTTTTTGCTGCTGGGCAGTTGTATTTTGTAAGCTAACTACCCTAAGAAAAAAGGTAAAATATGTTTTTTCATTCGAATAAAATTTTAAGGAATAGCACAAAATTACCGCCTTTTCATAGAAAACTATGAATCAATATGTTTACAATTAAGGGGTAAAATCGTGACAAGCGTCAAATTTAAACCGATCAGATGAATTTTCTTGAAAGAACAATCACAAACCATTCTGAATTATTCCATTAATTGTATAATTATTTTGTAAGTTTGCATTTCTTCTTAAAATATAAAAAACTTATGAAATATAAATCAATCAAAAACTTGCTGATATACGGTTTATTTCCGTTTACCGCATTTGTAGCATGTACACAACCCCAAACTAATAAAGAAGATGCCCTGGCATCCCATATAGACACTACAGTAAATGCCGGTGACGATTTTTTTGACTATGCCAATGGCAACTGGTTCAAAAGCAACCCCATTCCGGCCAGCGAACAAAGTAACGGTATATGGCAATTGATTCAGGATACCATTAACGAACAGATTAAAGATATTTGTATTTCTTCAGCTGCGGATGAGAGTGCCGAAAAAGGAAGCAACAAACAAAAAATAGGCGATTTTTATTTCAGTGGAATGGATAGTGTTTCTCTCAACAACAAAGGGTTGGATGACTTGAAACCAGATCTCGGTAATATAGATAAAATAAAAACAACCAAGGATCTTTTTGAAGAAGCAGCTTATATCCACACCGTTTCATCTTCTCCATTTTTCGGATTTTATATCGGTCAGGATGATAAAATCAGCAGTAAATATGCTATCAATCTTTTTCAGGGTGGTCTGAGTTTACCCGACCGAAGTTATTATTTAGATAATGATGCCCGCTCAAAAAATATCCGCGAAAAATTTACCGAATATATTACCAATATATTTGAAATTATGGGATATGAACAGATAAAAGCTGATGCTGCCGCAAAAAAAATTCTGAAAATGGAAACTGACCTTGCCCGTACATCACGCAAACGAGAAGATACCCGCGATCCGTTTACCAATTATCACAAAATGACTTTTGCCCAACTCGAATCCTTAAGTCCGGCTATCGGTTGGTCAACATTTATGAACAAAATGGGACTAAATAACATCGACTCTGTGATTGTAGGTCAACCAGAATTTTTTACGGCTCTGAATGGATATCTGAAAAAATACAGTATAGATGACTGGAAAGATTACCTGAAATTTCAATTTGTAGATGGATTGAGCAGTTATCTTGATGACAAAACCTTCATGGAAGGATTCAAATTCTACAGTCAGACACTTCGTGGTATCGAAGAGCCCAAACCTCGTTGGAAAAGAGTGGTTGGTACCACAAACGGCAGTCTCGGAGAGTTGGTCGGCCAAGTATATGTTTCGGAGTATTTGCCTAAAGGAGCTAAAGAAAAACTCCTGGAAATAGGAAATGCTATTAAGGCTGAATTTGCAAACAGAATCAAAAATCTTGACTGGATGAGCGATGCGACAAAAGAAAAAGCATTGGCCAAGCTCAGCACCATAGTCATGAAAGTCGGCTATCCCGACAAATGGAAAGACATGAGTACTATACATATTGATCGGACATCGTATGTAAAAAACGTAATAAGTGCGAATAAATGGGAAACAGAAAATATGATTGTTCATTACGGAAAACCTGTCGACCGGAATGAATGGCACATGCAACCACAAACTTATAATGCCTACTATAATCCATCGAATAACGAAATTGTAATTCCGGGTTGTAACATTATAGTTCCCGGATATGAACGTAAAATGGCCGATGATGCTATTTTGTATGCTATTATCGGAGGAAGTACCTTTGGGCACGAAATTACTCACGGTTTCGACGATCAGGGATCAAAATACGACGCAATGGGAAATTTGAAAAACTGGTGGACTCCGGAAGACAGCGCTAAATTCCACAACAAGACCCGTATGATTGTCGATCAATTCAACAATTACATTGTTGTTGACAGTTTGCATATTAACGGAGAGGCTACTCAGGGAGAAAACATTGCCGACCTCGGAGGCATTGTTATGGGGTACGAAGCTTTCAAAAAAACTAAACAATTCAAAGACAATGAAATGATTTCCAGCTTAACTCCATCTCAACGATTTTTTCTCGGCTATGCACTGGCATGGATGGTAAATACCCGACCGGAAGCTTTAGCCAATCAGGTAAAATCAGATGTGCATTCTCCGGCAAAATGGCGTGTTATAGGTCCGTTATCGAATATGCCTGAATTCTACAAAACTTTTGGTGTTCAGGAAGGCGATAAAATGTGGAGATCGAAAAATCAGCGGGTAAAAATATGGTAAAGAAATTCTCTTAAAAAGAGAAAAGAGGACGTCTAAAAAGAAAAAGAACGCAAATATCCGCAAATTACTACAAATCATAAGTTGTTGATAATGTGGCAATATTGCAAATTGAATTTGCGTAAATTTGTACGATTTGCGAATTTGTGTTCAGAACAAACACTCATTGGACACTCTCTGTTCCTATTTATTTTTCAAATTTCTTTTTGTATTCATTAGGGCTCATACCAAATTCATCTTTAAAATACTTACGAAAATATTTAGGATCATTAAATCCAACCTGAAAAGCGACCTCGTTGACATAAAGCTGACTTTTTTGCAAAAGATCAAACGCTCTTTTTAGCCTGATAAACCGAATAAACTCAGAAGGAGTCTTCCCCGTAAGAGACAATATCTTTTATAAGCTAAATTCAAGTTGTAAATGCAACTTGAATAATTTTTTCTAAATACATGACAAAAATATAAAGATATTTATATTTGATTGAAAATCAACATTTAAATGCACAGAAGCAATGAACGTTAGCCCGTTTTTAAAAAAGTTTTTTAGCCCTTCTGCGATTGTTGAGGATTCTACTTGATTTTACTTTTTCGTGTAAATATATTCCAACTAAATATGACCAGGTAAAAGCAATTAAAACTAATGAAAGAAGCTTTTCAATTCTTTCAATATCAGTCAAATGAGTGTCTTCTAAATTGAATCCACTTGTTTTCATTGCTCTAAATGCAGTTTCAATCTGCCAGCGTTCTTTGTATATTTTTTGTGCGAAACCTTAGTTTTCATATTCGAATAAAATTCGCCAAGATTTTTTACTCTAAGATACTGAAAATTAAGGTCTTATTTAAATAAATTGACAGTTATTTTACTGAATATCATATAATTATATCGCTATATAATTTTTGTCATGTACTAAAAAAATTTTTATTTATTTTATCAAATTAGTATTTCCTTGTTACAGAGAACGATGTTCTGGGAAAAAGCAAAACCGGTAAAGATACCCCGATAACTAATGCCAACATAATAAAAACAGTAGTCATTCCATTTCGGAAAAAATCCATCATATAGAACTTATCCATTTCGTGATGAGTGCTTTGCATAAACTTCATGGCACTTAAAATCGCTTTATAGGCAAACATTCCCGGAATCATTGGCAAGAGGGATGGAAAAGAAAAGACCTCAGCCGGGCAATGAATCAGCCGGGCAAATAGTACACTCAATAAACCAATTGTTGTTGCCGCGACAAATGTTGCCACGGAAATTTCAATACCCGACTTCATTAAAAAATATCTTAATGAATGCCCGATAGCAGATAACAGAGCTGATACAAACACAGCTTTCCACGATGGATTTGAAATCACGGCAAATCCGATTGCAGCAACAGCTGCCAATAATCCGTCAAAAATTACTCCGCGCAATAATTCGTTAGTTACCATCACTTTACCAATCCAAGAATTATCATTGTAAGAAACATACCCATAGCGATACATACAATCAGGCTAATCGCATTCACCAATCGGGCTGTTCCCGTCAGTATATGCCCCTGAATAATATCCAGCATAGAATTTATCATTGGAACACCCGGAACAAGATATAATACACTCGCCCCTACAGCAATATCCGGAGTCGTAGTGATACCCTCGAAAGCATAACCCAACCCGGCACTGATCGATGCAATAAAAGCACTGACCGTAAATACGAATAAATGGTTCCAATGATATGATATAAGTACCTGACGGACATAAAATCCGATCAAAGTTGCTCCGAAAACAAGCCCCATTGCAGCTAAATCCCCATGAAATAAGCCGCAAAATGCCGCATTGGCAAATGCGACCAAAATTAAAACTGTCCACCGCGAAATACGCTTCTGCTGAATAATTTTTTCGTATTCTTCTTTCACCTTTGCATAAGAAAGTCTCTGATCGAAACAGTTCCAGCTCAGAGAGCTGATTTCCGAAACAAACGAATAATTAATCAACAATGGTTTTGTTTTACGGATAAGCGTAATTCTGTCCAGAGGATTTTCCTTGTGCATCAAAGTCATCATGATACTTAACTGGAAGACAGATAACTCTGCGGTATAACCAAACGTCTCCGCCATACGTGCAATATTCTGGTTGATACGCATAGTATGGGCTCCGGATGTCATTAATGTACATGAAATTTCAATGAGTAAATCGGCAATCTGTTCAATAAGAACCGGTTCATTCTCCTGCAATTCAATAGCCATATTATGTAATGTGTTACTGTGAAATTATTCAGATATAAATAGTGCGTTTTTCAGAATCGATGCGAGGTATCAGCTAAGGTTTGATCGAAAAATTCAATCTCAGAACAATATTTTCAGACTTTTATAAATATCGTCCTTCCAATTTTACTGCAAAAATACCAAACATTCATTAAAATAACGACCATTTTCACATGAATGTTTTTATTTTCGTTTAATCTGTAGCATGAATCAGGTTTTCTACAAGCCCGAATTCTGCCCGAAATTGCTGCAAAATATAGTTCTCTCCACAAAAAATCTGTTGCATCTGTTCAATCATTGTCTGATCGTGTATTCCCGGTACTACGGTGGTACGGAACTGATGATCTACAATATTTGTTCTCAGCAAATTAATTGATTGCATGACGTTTTGAAATTTTTCCGAAGAAATACGACCTGTAACTTTTTGGTAAGTTTCCAATGTCAGTACCGATTTTATATCCATAGCCACAAAATCAACTAAATTCTCGCCTATTAACTCTTTAAGCAGATTAAAATTAGTGCCGTTTGTATCCAATTTTACAGCAAATCCTAAAGATTTTATCCTCTTGATGAAATCTTTCAAATCGGGCTGAATCGTTGGTTCTCCTCCGGTTACAACTACACCATCGAGCCAACCGGTACGGCTTTCGAGATAATCAAAGAAATTCTGTTCCGGAATCGGTTCTTCAAAAAGTTCAGGCAGCACAAGCGATGGATTATGACAATATCCGCAACGAAAATTACAACCCGTGGTAAACACCACGGCCGTAATTTTTCCTTCCCAGTCGATAAAACTCTGTTTGGTAAGACCTCCTATCCTCATTTTTCAGACATGAAATAGTTTACGTTCACGAAATTCCTCCTGCTTGCCATCGTTCCATTGACTTACCGGGCGCATATAACCGACAATGCGACTATAAACCTCCGATTTTGCTCCGCATTTGGGACAAGTGAAATGTTCGCCTGCCATATAGCCATGCTCCGGACAAATGCTGAAGCTCGGCGAAATGGTAATATAAGGTAAACGGAAATTATCAGTCACTTTACGAATGTAATTTTTAGCAGAAGCCGCCGATAATTCCTTTTCGCCGACAAATGTATGCAATACGGTTCCTCCAGTGTATAGCGTTTGCAAATCATCCTGCAAGGAAAGTACTTCAAAAATGTCATCACTAAAATTGACCGGCAAATGGGTAGAATTGGTGTAATACGGTTTCGCTCCGTTCTTATAGGCTTCCTGATTAGCAACGATTAAATCCGGATATTGGGCCGTATCGATCAGGGCAAAACGATAAGCAGTGCTTTCCGCCGGAGTAGCTTCCAGATTATATATATTCCCGGTTTCGTCCTGAAATTCGACCATAACATCCCGCATAAAGCTCATTACTTTTATCGCAAATGCATGTCCTTCATCACTTCCGATTCCGGCACCTAAAAAATTCAGACAACATTCGTTCATACCATTAATACCAATGGTTGAAAAATGATTCTTCCAGTAGCACCCGAAACGTTTATGCACATGCCTCAGGTAAAAGGCCGAATAGGGATAAAGGCCGCTTTCGGTGTATCGTTCGATGGTTTTGCGTTTAATTTCCAGGCTGTCTTTGGCTATTTCCATCAAATTACGCAAACGCTGGAAAAAATTTTCTTCCGAAGTAGATTCGTATCCCAAACGGGGAAGATTGACGGTTACCACACCTACCGAACCTGTCAGAGGATTGGCAGCAAAAAGCCCGCCCCCACGCTTCATCAATTCCCGTTTATCCAAACGCAAACGGCAACACATGCTGCGAACATCATCGGGCTTCATGTCGGAATTTACAAAATTTGAAAAATACGGAATTCCGTATTTAGCCGTCATTTGCCAGATACCTTCATAGTCGGGATTCTCCCAGTCAAAATCGGGAGTAATATTGTAAGTCGGAATCGGGAAAGAGAACAAACTGCCTGCGGCATCACCTTCGAGCATCACTTCGGCAAAAGCCTTGTTGAGCAATGTAACTTCCGCCTGAAACTCTCCGTACACTTCATCGGTATAAGCTCCGGCATAAACTACCGGTTCGTTTTTCAAAAAATCAGGAATGGTCAAATCCATTGTAATGTTGGTAAACGGAGTCTGAAATCCAACCCGGGTAGGCACATTCAAATTAAAAAGAAACTCCTGCATAGCCTGCTTCACCTGGATATAATCTAATTTATCGTAGCGGATGAACGGAGCCAGATAAGTATCGAAATTAGAAAAAGCCTGAGCTCCGGCAGCTTCACCCTGCATGGTATAAAAAAAGTTAACAATCTGACCAAGAGCGGTCCGAAGATGTTTTGCCGGACTGCTTTGTGTCTTGGAGGTTACTCCACGGAATCCGGTCAACAACAAATCTTTCAGATCCCAACCGACACAATAAACACTCAGACAACCCAAATCATGAATATGCAAATGCCCATCTTTATGCGCCAAAGCCACATTTTCGGGATAAATTTTATTCAGCCAGTATTGTGAAGTTATCAACGAAGAAATATGCTGGTTCATTCCTTGCAGGGAATACGATGAATTGGCGCTTTCCTTCACTCTCCAGTCATTCATCTCCAGATAGTTATCAATCACATCAATGTTACTGAATATCTGCTTGGTGTCACGTATTTGTTCGTGCTGTTTGCGGTAAAGCATATATGCTTTCAGTAAGTCTAAATCAGCTTTTTCGTAAAGCACTTTTTCCACAGTATCCTGTATATTTTCTACATGCGGTAATGTTTCCGGTTCCGTGCCGGCCTGAAGAAGTTTCAAAACTTCCCGGGTAAGTTCCCGTGCCTTGTTTCGATTCGGTTTTCCGATAGCACGCATTGCTTTAAAAAGAGCATGCTCAATTTTCTCCGGGCGAAATTCTGCGATTTCACCGTTCCGTTTCACGATTTGAGTGAAAATAGTAGTTCCATTCATCTTTGTTTGAATTAAGAGTTTAATAAATTCAGAGAAAAATGGTAACTCAGGGGATGTAATGATAATGAAGACCACAAGAGGGTATTCCATCGCTTTTCGTCCCGAAAGCTACGAATGAGAATGCAAACGGCAGGTCTTCTGACTTACTCTCGTTTTGAACGCCTTCCCATCGATAATCGACAATTGACAGTTGACAATTGACAGCTTAGAATCTTACTTTACTGTCTGTTGTCCGCCGTCTGTTGTCACGCAACAGTGGCAAAAAGTATTGTTCAATACGTTTCCCTTTTTCTTTAAATCTTCCGTCAGCTGACGGGGAGAGTTTTTTGAAGGGACTTAGAGTTTACAGCTACGGGGATAGTTCCTGAATTTCACGGGATTCCCTTTTCATCCGAAGCGTTATTTCCGGAACCGTTAGCGGAAACAAAGATAGCAATTAAGCGAATAGAATATTCTTTTCTATCAATAAAATATTATGAACACAATAAAAAGTTTTCCATTTTATTTTATAATATATTGTATATTATATATTTATAAAATCATAATATATAAATTATTTTCTGTTTTGAAAATTTTAATATAATGAAGCCTGTTTTTTATATTTTAATTGCTTTATGTAAAAGCATAAAATAAAAACTGTTAAGCAAAGGATTTCCGGATAATTTTGAAACATTTCCGGTTTCATTTGTTGTATATCAAAAACAATCAATAAAAAATATATGGCAAAACTAATTTTAATACGTCACGGACAATCGGTCTGGAACAAAAAAAACGTATTCACCGGCTGGGTAGATGTACCGCTTTCGCGTGAAGGAGTGGATGAGGCTCTGAGAGCCGGAGAACAAATTTCGGACATTGAATTTGATGTTATTTACACTTCGGTACAGATCCGGGCTATCGAAACCGCCATGATAGCCATGGCATCCAACAAAAGTACCAAAACCCCTGTTGTTCAGCATACTGAAGGCAAAATGGGCGAATGGACCACCATTTATAACGAAGCTATGAGCAGTAACATCATTCCTGTTTATCGCGACTGGCACCTAAACGAACGTTATTACGGAGAACTTCAGGGCAAAAACAAGGCGGAAACGGCGGCTGTGTATGGAGACGAGCAGGTGCATATCTGGCGTAGAAGTTACGACGTTGCTCCGCCAAACGGTGAATGCCTGAAAGATACAGCGGAACGTACCATACCGTTTTTTACCGAAAACATTTTACCACAACTTGAAGCTGGTAAAAACGTATTGATTTCGGCACATGGCAACAGTTTACGTTCCATAGTTATGCACATTGACGGACTGAATGAAGAGGAAATACTAAAACTTGAAATTCCTACAGGTATTCCTATCTTCTTCGAATATGCCAACGGCAAAATAAACCGGGCAAAATAAACAATTGACTATATAAATAACCGTTACGGTTTACTTACACATAAAATTACAGCTGCAGCCTCAATAGTTGCAGCTGTTTTGTTTGTTATTTCAACAATAATTATAAACCCTGATAGCGAATCAAAGCCGGCTATCAGGGTTCACACACTTTCACAAAGAACAAAAAACAGAGAATATAGATATCTTTTGAACTAAAAATTATACAAATCACTAATTCATGATATCTTCGAAACAAACGCAATATATTTTCTTCTAATTGTATATTAAAAAAAAGACACTAATTTTGAGCCCTAAAATACAAATACAGTTCTATTAGGACAAATTAATTTACGGTACAAGCTATATTCATCGTTTTTATAAATTACTAATAATAAGCAAATTACAAAAAGTTAAACTTATTTATACGGTACAATACAAAACAACACATGCAATCAAGCCCTTTTTTAAGTAAAAACACAGCTCTATTTAAAGTCTCATTTGAATATACATTATCAATATTATCCTGCCTAATATTTTTAAGTTGCCATAGAAACACTCCCAATAACACAGACGTCATTAGAGCAGACTCACTTATGTTTATTAATCCGGATAGTAGTGTTACCATTCTCGAAAAAATCAAAAATCCGGAAAAACTACAACCGGTCAACTATGCTGCTTGGTGTATTAATTATGCACATGCAAAGTATAGAATTTATGATGAAATTGACACCGCTAAATTATTTCTCGGAGAAAAATTCTTTGACAACACGAAACAATATCGATATAAGGGGATATCACATTATTTACATGCAAGATATTATGAGAAAAATTTTGAAAATGAGAATTCTCTAAAACATTATGCAATTGCCAAAGATATGTTGTCCCAAACCTCTGAATATAGAATTTTAGGCTATATTCATTATTCAATGGGACTTATATATTCGTATAATGAAAACTACCAATACTCCGAAGCTAACTTTAGAACTGCTATCAAATATTATAATATGGTTGGGACTAAATGTCGGATATATACAGGCGACTGTTATAATGAAATTGCGAACGTGCATTATCTAAAAGATATGAACAACTTTGACAGCATATTTTTTTACAGCAACAAAGCTTTGGAAATAGCTAAAAAAGAAAAAGATGACGACTTAAAAAACTACGTCTTAGCCAGACAGGGAGATTATCTCTACAAAAAAGATCCTGAAATTTCAATAAAATACGAACGAATAGGATACTATAAAGTAAAATACCACAAAACCTTTTCTGCTATATATTTGGCATATTTATATTCTCAGAAAAACAATCTGGATTCTACCTGTTATTTTTTAGAATATATTAAAAAATACAAGCCTCAAATGTCACACTCTCCATTTCTGAACCTTGCCGAAATGTATATATATAAAAATCAAGGACAAATGGACAGTGCTTATGAAAAATTATCCACAGCATATATGTTATCAGATTCAATATATAAGTCAATTATTACCAAACAAATATCACGAATTGAAAAAGAATACGATGTGTCCGTCAAAGAAAAAGAGAATGCCTCCTTGAAATTAGAAAATCGTAATAAAATGCTCTGGTTAGTAACCATCATCGCATTATCTTTATTAATACTTATAGGACTATTACTCTATATCATGCGGCAAAAACGAAAACAGGCCAATATTGAACTGGAACGGCAAAGACTCAAATACCAGCTGGAGGTAAAAGAAAAAGAGAATGAGGCAAAAAAGGAGCTTCTATTATCAAAATTAAAACAAAGAATTGACCTTGCATTACGTTTTATGCAAATACAAAATGGAGGATATCAATCAAAGAAAAAACAAGAAGATTTTGTAACTGAGATTATGGAAAAATTTGTCCTTACTGGACAGGAATTACAAGATTACATCGATGAAACAGATACTCTCTTTGAGGGCAAATTAAATTCAATTTCCCAGGAAAATCCAGAACTAACAAAAAGTGACATTACTGTTATTGCTCTGATATGTTTGGGCTTAAATGTTCAGGAAACCTGCATTCTGCTCAATATAAAGACAGAAACCATGTATACCCGCAGAAAAAGGATTAAGCGCCATTTAACAAACAAAACAGATTTGGAACTGGAAGAATGGATTACAAAACAGACAACGGCATAGCTTTCCGATATTAAAAATAATTTCCCCATCAGGTTTGGAATAAAATACATTCGGACTATACTAACTATATTATCTTGCATTTTTATTTTCCGGCAAATAGTTTAGCCGAACTTAGTGTTTCTAAGACTCATTGTTCTCATTTAAATTACAACACTAAGACAAATGCTTTTATTTTTTCATCGGAATAAAAATAGTCATAAATAGTTTATTATAAAACATATAAATAATATTATCTAAGTAAGTAATCAAAATTAAGCGACATAATGCGAGTAATTAATGAACAGTGTATTTCCAATCGCAGCCAACGCTCTGTTGGTTGCGTAGAAAAGCATGTCTGTACTCACATAGTCTTGAGGTCTGATCCATTTTCCTTTCAATATCCTCCAAAGTGTTTCCGCAATATTCAGGTGCGGAGAATATGGAGGCAGATAGAAAAGAAAAAGCCCTCTTTTTTCCCATACCAGACGCAACTCCCGTATTTTATTATTACGATGAACCGTAGCATTGTCAAGCACCACAAAGGTGTTTTTGCGCACACGCAAGGAAAATGCATCGAGGAAATTCACTACCTTGTCGGCGTTGATACTTTCGGTGGTGGCGAATCCCTGATATTGGTTCTTTCTGTCAATCATTCCGAAGATGTTGAGCCTTGCGCTTCTTTGAGATGCAATGCACACATTCTCACCGGGCAACTGCCAGCCGTAAGGAACATATCCTTCGGAACAGACATGGCTCTCATCAGCATAATACAGGGTAATGCGCCCCTCTCGTTCCTGCTGTTCAAGTTCTTGCAACTTCTCGTACTTGTACTGGTAAAGCTGCGGCGAGGGAACTCCCCTTGGGCGTTTTCTTATACGCTTATATCTTGCGCCAATGCGGATAAAAAACGCTTGAAGGTCAAGTTACTTGCCTGTTTCCCTGTTGCCTGTTGCCAAGCGGTTTTGGCTTTGCTTACACTTTGCCTGTCCTGTTCGATGGCTGAACGCACTGCTTCTTCGTCCGAACAGTCCATGATTGGTTTTCGGCCACGACCTTCACGGGTTTGTAAGCCTGTTATGCCTTCCGAAAGGAAGCGTTTTACCCATGCATTAACTGATACCAAACTCATTTCGGTCTGTTCACCCGCTTTTACAGAAGGCAGTCCATCTGACTTGAGAAGAACAGCACGGCAACGCATGCGAAAACAGTGGCTCGTCCCATGGCGGAAACCATGCTCTAATTCTAATCGTTGGACGCTCGTTAATTCTATTGTCTTTATTTTTCCCATTGCTTATCGTATTTACTTCAATACCGATAGAACGGAATCTATTATTGAATATTGTATAAACTAAATATGAACACTTACTTATTAATATTTAATAAACAGTGACTTTATTTTATTGTACACTGTACAAATAAGCAACTTTCATAAAAATAGAATAATACCATAAATTCACATTATTTAACTCAAAAAAAAACTCTTATTCATCAAACCAGAGTAAATTTGCAGCCAATTTTATTTTATATTAAAAATTAATAAAACGTTTATGAAAAAGTTAAGTTTATTATTTATTGCTACTGCTATGGTAGCATTTACTTCATTTTTCAGCTCTTGTACTGATAATGAACCAACTACGGTAACAATTACTTTAGATGCATCTACATTTGAATCAGGGGCAGCTGTAACAGGTACCATAAAAGCAACCGGAGAACTTTCATCTGTCACTTTATTAAAGAATGGTCCTACTGTCGATGGATGGCCTATTACTGATTTTTCGGCAGGTTCATCTATAGTTGGGTCAGATTCAACTTATACTATAAGGATTTCCGGATTAGCTGATGGAACATACACTTTAAGAGCTACAGACAAAAATAGTGTTGAAGATAACAAGACATTCACGGTCGAAACAACGATCACAATGACAGCTCTTGAGAATGCAACAAAAATTTATTGTACATTAGCAGATGGATCAAGTAATTCAACCTGCGCAAGCGCAAATGGAACTACCTATGCAGCTAACTCAGCTACCGCAGAAGAACAAACAAATATCGACTTCGTTTACTTTAACAATCACGGGACTTCATTAGGAATTTATGCTCCGAGCGCAGTTCCTACTGAAATAGCTACAACTTTTGCTAATTGGACAACGAAAAACACAACTCTTTTTGCTAAAACAACTGCGATCAGTTACTCTACCGCTACATACACTGAAGTTAAAGCTGCTGCCGATGCTGCCACAGCAACCAGTGTAGAAGGACTTGCAACTAACGATGTAGTCGTATTTAAGACAGCTGCTGGTAAAGTTGGTGTATTTAAAGTCAATAGTATTACATCTGGATTTTTGGCTACAGACTATGTAGAAATCAATATCAAAGTTCAGCCGTAATAACTAACAAAAAAATATATAAAGCTCTTCCGAAAATTTTTGGAAGAGCTTATTCTTTTTATATGAACTTATCTTGACTTTTGAATCAGATAGAATTAAAAATGTCATATTTCTTTTTTAGACAGAAAACACAGAATTGACAGAAATCGGTAAGGCATAAAATCTTTCAATTCTGTGATCCCGAATTTATCGGGAGTCTTATATTATCTAAATATTATCAGAATAAAGAATTATTACGAAAAGTCAAGACGACTTCTATATAAACATTTGTATATGAAAAATATAATCAATATCATATTAGTGCTGTCTGTTATAGCATTCGGTTCATGCAGTAGTGCATCTAAACTGAGTACTGTAATAAGTTCAAATGAAACATCGGCAACAACAGTGGGAACTAACTGCGGAACAGCTCTGTCGAAATTATATTCTCAATATAAAGAGTCAGGTAAAATTAACCTGAACAATTCGTCAACCTTACTAAGTCTTACTGAGCTTGGAACCTATTACACAGAGCTTAAAAACAACAAAAGTAACGCTTCTTATATAAGTTCATTTGGAAAAGGATTAATGAATGGATCCAATGGATTGATAACCAACACAAATGTAACCTCAACCATAAATTCGCTGGCATCCTTAACCGGATTAAGTACTCTGACAACCAACGCTTCATCTGCAAGTACTACGACTATTTCGCAGCTAACCTCTCTATTAAGTAGTTTTAGTAAATAAAAAAGACTATTATATCTTTTCAGGCAATTTCAGAGAACATAAATTTTTTCTGAAATTGCTTTTTCGTTAACAAAATCAGCCCATGCCCCGCACTCATAACATCATATCGAAAAAACATATATTCTCATAAACTAAATTCTCTGATATTCATAATGAACTTATCTTGACTTTTGAATCAGATAGAATTAAAAATGTCATATTTCTTTTTTAGACAGAAAACACACCTGATAGAATTCGGGATTACAGGAATCTGTAAGGCATAAAATCTGTCAATTCTGTGATCCCGAATTCTATCGGGTGTCTTATATTATCTAAATATTATCAGAATAAAAAATTATTACGAAAAGTCAAGACGACTTCAATTATATTTTTAAATCTTTTCTAAACAAAAGATATAAAAATTGTGTTTTAACAAAAATTACTGATTTATACACTTGAAAAACAAACATCAACTACATTTTTGATTACTTTTGCAGCACTTATTCATTTCCAGATGACTCTATGAGTTTAATTGACGATATAAAACAACCTATTTCGGACGAGTTACATATATTTAAACGTTTTTTTGCGGATGCCTTACGTTCGGACAATCCTTTATTAGCAAGTATAAACGAGTACATTTTACATGGAAGCGGAAAACAGTTACGTCCGATATTAACACTATTATCGGCAAAATTATGTGGTGATGTTAATGAGTCGACTTACAACGGAGCCCTTGCTATTGAGCTTTTACATAATGCAAGCCTGATTCATGACGATGTAGTGGATGACACTTCAGAACGCAGAGGACGAAGTTCCATCAATGCGCGTTGGTCGAATAAAGTCGCCATATTGACAGGAGATTATATGTTGTCCAATTCCTTAATAAGTGCAACAAAAACACACAATATTGATGTATTGTATGCGGTTTCCCGGATAGGAATGGAGCTTTCGGATGGAGAGTTGATTCAGCTCAGCAATACCCACAAAACAAAAATTACCGAAGAAGAATATTTTAAAATTATTCGAAAAAAAACAGCTTCACTTTTTGCTACCTGTGCTGAAATTGGAGGGTTAACTGTAGCCGCCAATCCAAATCAATTACAACATCTGAAAAATTTTGGAGAATACATGGGAATTTGTTTCCAAATAAAAGACGATATATTTGATTATTACAAAGACCTTGAAATAGGCAAGCCTACAGAAAATGACTTACAGGATGGAAAGGTGACACTTCCTCTAATTTATGCACTTCAGACTTCCGAAGGCTCTGATAAAGAAAATGTACTGTCTATTATGGATAGTATGGATTTCTCTCCGGAAAACATTGAATTGGTTATGAATTTTGCCCGAGAAAATGGGGGCGTTGAATATGCCGATAAGAAAATGGACGAATTCAAACAAAAAGCAATCCGGCAACTTGATATTTTTGAAGAAAGCAATGCTAAAAAATCATTAATACTTTGCGCCGAATTTGCGGCTTCACGAGATATTTAAAAATATTTTGCTTTAAAACAAAGAGTACCTCTAAAAAAACAGAACGTAAATTTCACAAATTAGCACAAATCATATATTGTTGATAATGTGGTAATAATACAATTTAAAGTTGCGTAAATTTGCGAAATTCGTGTTCAGCATAGGCACTTATTGAATTATACCATCAGAAATATTTTATTTCCTTTCCTTCAATGGAACTGAGCAAATTATTTGCTAAACGACTGGCTCCAAAACGGAACATTTTATTATTCAGCCAGTCTTTGCCAAGAATCGCTTTAACAATGGTATAATGTTTTACAGCATCTTCTGTGGTCGAAATTCCGCCAGCTGGTTTGTAAGCCACTTTCATGCCTGTTTTTTCGTGCCATTCTTTTATGGCCTGACACATTACATAAGTAGCTTCTACTGTTGCAGCCACAGGAATCTTTCCGGTAGATGTTTTGATAAAATCGGCACCGGAAGCCATAGCAAGAACAGATGCTTTTTTGATATTTTCGGCTGTTTCAAGTGCTCCGGTTTCCAGTATTACTTTGAAATGTGCATCACGGCACGACGCTTTAATTTCATCTAATTCTTCGTAAACTTCTTCGTATTTCCCTTCAAGAAATTTCCCGATGGAGATAACCACATCGATTTCGGTAGCTCCTTCGAGTACAGCCATCGCTGTTTCGGCTACTTTTACTTCAAGGAAAGTCTGTGATGCAGGAAACCCGCCGGAAACGGAAGCAATACCGACATTTTGCGCTAGTTGCCGTTTAACGACAGGGACTAAGGCCGGATAAACACATATAGCTGCAACATTGGGTAAATGAGGAAAATTAGCTTTGAAATTATTAACTTTGTTGACCATACCGACAATTTTGGATTCGGTATCAGCCCCATTAAGAGAAGTCAGGTCAATCTGACTAAGACATTGTTTGTAAACTTCTACATTATTATTGGCTTCAAAATTTTCGGCCAAGATGCGTTCAACCTCAGCTTTTACTTCTGCATCAGTCTGTTTACATGGATATTCTTTAAATAAATCTTCGTATTTGTTCATTTTTGCTTCAATATATTACGAATTTAATTTTTCGTTATTTTTATGCCTTTCGCTGTCGCGTACAGTTTTCTTTTCCATATTACGTTCAAAGGCTTCGGTCAAATTTACACCCGTTTGATTAGCCAAGCAAATAAGTACCCACAGTACATCGGCCATTTCATCCGCCAAATTATGTTCTTTATCCGATTTTTTGAACGATTGTTCTCCGTAAGTCCGTGAAATTATCCGCGCAAGCTCACCTACTTCTTCGGTAAGAATAGCCATGTTGGTCAATTCTCCAAAATAACGGACACCATAAGTTTTGATCCAATCGTCAACCTGGCGCTGAGCCTCGGAAATAGAAATTTCATGATTCATTTAAACGGGCAATTATAGTTTCATTTCCAGAAGTTTTATCTCCTACTTTTACAAATATCTCCGCATCCATAGGTAAATACATATCAACACGAGAACCAAATTTAATAAATCCAAGATGCTCGTTGAGATGACATGATTTTCCGGGATGAGCATAAGTTACAATACGGCGGGCTAAAGCTCCGGCAATTTGTCGAACCAGAATTTGTGTTTTTCCCTCCGTTTCAATAACAACTGTAGAACGCTCATTTTCCTGACTCGACTTCGGAAGATAAGCTCCGATATGACGACCGTCGTGATGAACCGATTTCAGAACAGTACCTGTAATCGGATACCAATTAGCATGTACATTAAAAACGGACATAAAAATAGAAACTTGTATTCTTTTGTCACCAAAGTATTCATTTTCGATGGTAGGCTCGATAACAACTACCGTCCCGTCTGCCGGAGCCAATATATAGCTCGGATCATCTATTTCAACAACCCTCATCGGGTTCCTGAAAAAGTAGGTAAAAAACACCATGATACCTGCGGAAACAATGGTTGTTATTGCAATTGACAGATGCGGGAACTGCAAATATACAATCAGATTGATGGCAAACAGAATAAACAGAAGCGATACTAAAATTAACCGGCCTTCTTTATGAATTTTTATGTGTCTCATTGTTTTATTGCTGCTTATTAAGCAACTTTTATCCGTAAATAAAACTGAATAAAATTCAGGAAAATTTTTCAAAATAAACGAACAAAAATATAGAAAATCTTTCAGGGTTGCAAGGAACTATCTATTCTTTTCAAATCCACGGGAATTGATTAACTTTGCAGCTCGTAAATTTTCAGGAACAGCCTACAACTGTATATTATTTCGGAGATGCTTTTAGTCTTTTCCGGTTTTATTATTTGGCACTGTTTCTAATTAATTATCAATAATTTATGGACTTATCATTACTTACTGCAATTTCTCCGGTTGATGGTCGCTACCGAACAAAAACAAATGTATATGCCGACTACTTTTCAGAATATGCGCTGATTCGTTACCGCGTTCATGTTGAGGTTGAATACTTTATTGCCCTTTGTGAAATACCGTTGAAACAACTTGAACAGGTTCCGGCTGATGTTTTCCCTAAACTTCGCTCCGTTTACCAGAACTTTACGGAAAGCGATGCTCAACGTATTAAAGACATTGAGAAAGTAACCAATCATGATGTGAAAGCTGTAGAGTATTTTCTGAAAGAAAAATTCGATGCTTACCAACTTGCTCCTTTTAAAGAATTTATTCATTTCGGGCTGACATCACAGGACATCAATAATACTTCAGTTCCCCTTTCCATTAAAGAAGCACTAAATAAAGTATATCTTCCGGATATAGAACAGCTTGTAAATACACTTCAACGTCTGGCCGATGAATGGCGTGATGTTTCAATGCTTGCAAAAACCCACGGACAACCGGCATCTCCTACCCGTCTTGGAAAAGAAATCATGGTTTTTGTCAATCGTTTGAACCAGCAATTGCGACTCCTTAAAGGCACTCCTAATTCAGCTAAGTTTGGTGGAGCTACCGGTAATTACAATGCACACACGGTAGCTTATCCTGCTATTGACTGGAAGGCTTTCGGGAATAAATTTGTGTCAGAAAAACTCGGTTTGGAACGAGAACAGTGGACGACACAAATTTCGAATTACGATAATATGGCTGCCCTGTTTGATGCCATGAAACGCATCAACACAATACTGATCGACCTGTGCCGGGATATTTGGACTTACGTGTCAATGGAGTACTTCAAACAGAGAATTAAAGCCGGAGAGGTAGGTTCTTCTGCCATGCCGCATAAAGTAAATCCGATCGATTTTGAAAATGCCGAAGGTAACCTGGGAATGGCCAATGCCATACTGGGATTTCTAGCTCTAAAATTACCGGTATCAAGATTGCAACGTGATTTGACAGACAGTACTGTTTTACGCAATGTGGGAGTACCGTTTGCACACACCATGATTGCAACTCAAAGTATCATAAAGGGATTAAATAAATTACTGTTGAACGAAACAGCTATCTATCGTGACCTAGATAATACCTGGGCGGTTGTCGCTGAGGGGATTCAGACAATTCTTCGTCGGGAATCATATCCTCAACCCTACGAAGCGCTGAAAGCTCTTACACGAACCAATGAAGCTATTACCGAAAAATCAATCAGCGAATTTATTGACAATCTTGATGTTGATGATAAAGTAAAGCAGGAATTACATAGAATTACTCCACGTAATTACACCGGTATTTAAAAACAATGAAACTAAAATTTCACATTTATTAAAGAAAGTATGTTTAAATTCTTCGATCTTTTAAAACGTTTCGCACCCAAGTATAAAAAATATGTGGTGTTAAGTATACTTTTAAACCTGCTTTCCACTATTTTTAGTTTATTTTCCTTTGCTGCCATTATTCCTGTTCTAAGGATTCTTTTCGGGCTTGAGCAGGATCTTGTAGCATACCAGGCATGGACATGGACAGATAAAATAGGAGATATTGCGTCCGCCCTGAAAAATAATCTGTTTTATCAGGTAGAACAAATGATCGAAACTTCCGGTCCGAATCTGGCATTACTTTATCTGGGACTTTTTTTAGTTGTAATGACAGCACTCAAGGTAGGTAGTTCCTATTTTGCAACCTATTTTATAATTCCCATTCGTACAGGTGTTGTTCGTGATTTACGAAATCAGCTTTATTCAAAAATTATAAGTTTACCGATTGGTTATTTTACCGAAGAACGTAAAGGAGACATTATGTCTCGCATGATGGGAGATGTCAACGAAATAGAAAACTCCATTATCAGTTCCCTTGAAATGATTTTCAAAAATCCGATTATGATTGCCATTTATCTGGGGGTTATGATTGCCATGAGCTGGAAACTGACCATTTTTGTTCTATTGCTGTTACCTTTTAGTGGCTGGCTTATCGGCATCATTGGTCGTAATCTGAAAAGCAAATCGAAAACCGGGCAGGAACAAACCGGCGAATTATTATCACAACTTGATGAAACTCTTGGAGGCTTGCGTATTATAAAAGCTTTCAATGCGGAACACAAAGTGGAAGAACGTTTTGCACAGCTGAATGAAAAAATCAGAAGAACTTTCAATGGAATTTTTCGCAAACACAATTTGGCTCATCCGCTGGGAGAACTTATAGGAACTACGGTAATTGCAATTCTTTTATGGTTTGGAGGAACACTTATTGTCGGTAATAACAGTTCTATCGGCCCCGAAGAATTTATTTATTATTTAGTGATCTTCTATAGTATAATCGCCCCGGCGAAAGACCTTTCTAAAGCCAGTTACAGTGTTCAAAAAGGCATGGCTTCTTTAGATCGCGTTAATAAAATTCTACAAAGTGAAAATACAATACCAGAGCCAAAACAACCGGTACCCTTCAAATCGTTTACAAAAGATATTGAATTTAAAAATGTATATTTCAAATATCAGAACGATTGGGTTTTGCAGGACATTAATCTGGATATAGAAAGAGGTCAGACAGTTGCATTTGTCGGACAATCAGGATCAGGAAAGTCAACACTTGTAGATCTTGTTCCAAGATATTACGATATTGTTAAAGGAGAAATTCTGATAGATGGAATAAATATCAAGCAATTAAGTACTAAGGATATAAGAGCCCAGTTGGGAAATGTCAATCAGGAAGCTATCTTATTTAATGATACATTTTTCAACAATATAATCTTCGGGGTCGAAAATGCGAGCATAGAGCAGGTAATCGAAGCAGCAAAAATCGCGAACGCTCACGATTTTATTATGGCAACTGAAAACGGCTACCAAACTACTATTGGCGACCGTGGAAGTAAACTTTCGGGAGGACAGCGCCAACGCATCAGTATCGCGCGGGCTATTCTCAAAAACCCACCGATTTTGATACTTGATGAAGCTACATCTGCCCTTGATACTGAATCGGAGAAACTTGTTCAGGAAGCTCTCGAAAACCTAATGAAAAACCGGACAACATTGGTTGTTGCGCATCGTCTTTCAACGATTATCCGTGCTGATGAAATTTGTGTGTTGCACGAAGGAAAAATTGTTGAAAGAGGGAAACACGAAGAACTGCTTACTTTAAACGGATATTACAAACGTTTGGTCGATATGCAGTCTTTTTAAGATTAATTCGTTTACAAACAGCTAAAACGTTCATCTATTGGAAGAGAGAATAAAAAAAGCTTAAAAAATAGCCGGACTTACATAACATAATTGTATTTTTGACCGTTGATATAAAAAAGTTCTGAAGAAAGTTGAAGTTCAACCTTGTGTTGGACTTTATTTTGCCAGAAGAGTTGATGTTTAATTTATTATATTTTAATTTTTTACGAAGAAAAAACAATAAAAATATTTATGAAATCACAATTCTTTTCGTTTGCTCTGCTTGTTTTATCGGGCACACTGTTTGCCCAAACCAATGATCCTGTTTTAATGACAATTAACGGGAAACCCGTTTTAAAGTCGGAATTTGAGTACATATACAATAAAAACAACTCAAATAATTCGCTTGACAAAAAAACATTGGATGAGTATGTCGATCTTTTCGTCAATTTTAAACTTAAAGTTGAAGAAGCTAAAGCACAAGGATTAGACACAACAAAATCGTTTATCAATGAATTGTCCGGTTATCGTTCTCAACTTACAAAACCCTACCTGACAGACCAAAAAGTCGACGAGCAAATCCTACAGGAAGCTTATGACAGAATGAAAGAAGATGTGGAAGTCAGCCATATTCTGATACGGGTTCCACAAAACGCTTCTCCGGAAGATACCCTGGCAGCCTGGAAAAAAATAAATGCCATTGAAAAACGGCTCACAAAAGAAGATTTTGCTAAAGTTGCCAAAGAAGTTTCGGAAGATCAGTCAGCAGAAAAAAATGGCGGATACATTGGCTGGATTTCTGCATTCCGTACAGTTTATCCGTTCGAGACTATGGCTTATAATACACCTGTTGGTACCATCTCGAAACCGATACGTACTGCTTTCGGTTATCACATTATTAAAGTACACAACCGTCGTAATAGTCAGGGTGAAATCTTAGTTTCGCATATTATGCGCTTCACAACTCAGGGAGATGATGCTAAAAACAAAGCTGCGAAAGAAAAAATAGATTCTCTTTATCAAAGAGTACTAGCCGGGGACGATTTTGGGAAATTAGCTAAAGACTATTCTGAAGACCGAGGTTCTTCTGTTCGCAACGGAGAACTTCCCTGGTTTGGAACAGGACGTATGGTTCCCGAATTTGAAAATGCTGCATTTGCTCTGAAAAAAGTAGGAGACGTATCACAACCAGTTCAGTCCGCTTATGGCTGGCATATCATTAAACTGCTTGATAAAAGAAGTTTGGGAAGTTTTGAAAGTGTAAAATCGGACATTGAACGAAAAGTAAAACGAGATGAACGTGCAAATCGCGGACAACAAGCGTTTATAGCAAAATTACGAAACGAATATAATTATACAGAAAATGCTGCTGCAATGGCTGATTTTGTAAAACTCCTCGATGGCAAAACACTGAACGATTCGATCTTCCGCCTTGAAATTTCAAAATTGAACAAACCATTGATTTCATTTGCCGGAAAACAGCTCACTCAGGCTGATTTTGTAGAATATTTAAAGAAAAACAGTTTTTCGGATAAAATTACTGCTGCCGAAATTATTGAAGACAAGCTGAAATCATTTTCTGACAAAGAACTTCTTGCTTACGAAGACAGTCAACTTGAAAATAAATACAGCGATTTTCGTAACCTGATGCAGGAATATCATGATGGAATTTTATTATTCGACATAAGCAACAGTGAAGTTTGGGAAAAAGCTTCAAAAGACACTGAAGGACTTGCAAAATACTTCAACGAACACAAAACGGATTATACATGGGAGAAACCCCATTTCAAAGGTCATATAGTTTATTGTAAAGATCAGGCAACTTATAAAGCTGCTAAAAAACTTTGCAAACGTCTCGAAAATGACTCTATTGACAAATATCTGAAAACCCGTCTGAACGATAGCATTCAGTATGTAAAAGTAGAAAAGGGAATTTATATTCAGGGAGAAAACAAAGCAGTCGATAAATATGGGTTTAAAGATAAAAAAGCTGCTTACGAGCCAGCCAAAGATTACCCTTATGTATTTGTAATTGGAAAAAATCTGAAAACAACTCCTGAAGATTATACAGATGTTCGCGGACTTGTTACTGCCGATTATCAGGAATATCTTGAAAAAGAATGGATTGCCGCTCTGAGAGCAAAATATCCGGTAGTCATTAACAAAGACGTTCTCAAAACCATCAAGGAAAATTAAAGTCAGGCCTGACATGATTATACGAAAGGAGTTGCCGGTTGGCAGCTCCTTTTTGTTTTTGATGTTTATGAAAGGTAGTGACTCAATACTTTCAGTATAATTTGTAAATTTGTGGCCAATCAGGCCCATTCATAATTTATGCTTAATATCTATCGCGCTTCGGCAGGTTCCGGTAAAACCTACAGACTTACCCGGGATTATATCCATTTATTGTTCGATTCTGAGCATGAACGGAATCATCGTCATATTCTGGCCGTAACTTTTACCAACAAAGCCACGGACGAAATGAAAAACCGCATTTTGAAAGAACTTCATGCTTTAGCAACAGGCGAAATCTCAAATTATAGGGAAGAATTAATGAGTGGTTTCCATTTAAATGAAGAAGCGGTTAATGAGCGCGCCCGCAAAATTCTGGTGAGTATTCTGCATGATTATTCTGCTTTTTCCATCAGTACCATCGATCGTTTCTTTCAGCAGGTAATTCGTGCTTTTGCACGTGAAATAGGAGTTAATGGCGGATATAATCTTGAATTAGATAACGATACAACACTACAACAATCCGTTGATAATCTTTTTCTTGATCTGGGAAAAGAAGAAAATCGCCAGTTGCTCAGCTGGCTTACCCAGTTTGCCGAAGACCGCATTGAACAATCGGAAAACTGGAATCCACGCCGGAGTATTGAAGATCTGGGAAAAGAAATTTTTAAAGAAAGCTATCAGTACAAAGCTGAAGATACCAACCGGAAACTTCACGACCGGGATTTTCTGAAAAACTACCGGGAGAAGCTTCATAAAATTGAAAGTGATTTTGAAGAAAGTGTAAAAAAGGCGGCTCAAAAAGCATTGAACGTCATGTCGGCTCACGGGCTATCGCATGATGATTTTGCTTATAAAGCAACCGGTGTACTTGATAAATTACTAAAAGGGGAATACAAGACAGGTACACGTTTTACAGGAATGGCCGAAAATGTGGAAAATTGTTATTCCAAATCCAAGCCACAACATATCAAAAACGCTATTGAAAATGCGTACAATGGCGGTCTTCAGGAAGCTTTTCAGGATATTATACATTTATTGAACGAAGATATTGTTTTTTATAACACAGCAAATATCATAGGTAAACATATCAATACATTGGGTATTTTGTCCGATCTGGCTATGCAGATACGCCAACTTACCGACGAGCAGAACACCATGCTCATTTCGGATGCCAATATGTTGCTAAACCGCATCATTGACAACAGCGATACTCCTTTTGTGTACGAAAAAACGGGAATCCATATCGATCATTTTATGATTGATGAATTTCAGGATACTTCGTCATTACAATGGAAAAACTTTTTCCCGTTGATACAAAACAGTCTTTCATCCGGCAAATTCAATCTGGTAGTCGGGGATGTGAAACAAAGTATTTACCGCTGGCGAAATTCAGACTGGAAACTCTTAGACGAACAGATACAAAATGATTTCCGGCCCGAACAATTGCATGAAGAAAATCTGGGGATAAACTGGCGAAGCGATCAGAATATTATTTCCTTCAATAATGAGTTTTTCCGTTGTGCGGCTTTATTATTACAACAAAAATTAAACGACGGAATTGAACCTGTACAAGGTATTTATCCGGATTTAAAAGATCTGACGCACCGCATTGTCCATGCCTACGCTCAATTGCATCAGGATGCTTCGCCCCGTGCAGAAGAAGGGCGGGTAGAAATAAGCTTTATCAATCAGGCGGAATGCGAAGACTGGCGTGAAGAAAGCCTGAATCGCCTGCCCGCTATATTGGAAGATTTACAGGAAAGAGGATACCGACCCGGAGATGTGGCCATTTTGGTTCGCACCAACAATGAAGAACAGGCTGTAATTCATAAGTTGCTAAGTTATAAATCGAATCCGGAAGCTAAATCCGGTATGAGTTACGACATTATGGGGAACGAAGGATTGTTGATCTCTTCCTCGGCTTCGGTACGTTTCATTCTAGGCATTATGCGGCTGCTCATTAATCCTGCCGACAGCATACAACAAACCATTGTAGGATATGAGTATGCTCGTGCCCGTATGAAACGTGAACAAAGCGATGCTCTCCATATCAGCTTTCTGAACAGAATCGGAGAAGATGGTTTTCCGGCTATTTTCGCAGAAGAAGAACATGAAAAATTAGCTTCGTTGAGAAATAATTCGCTTTATGATATGGTGGAGCACATCATTGCGCTGTTCGATGTCGGTACATGGCACAACGAAGCTATATTTGTTCAGGCTTTTCAGGATGTGGTTTTCCGGTTTACTTCGGGCAAAAATACCGATCTGTACAGTTTTTTAAAATGGTGGGACAAAAATGGTGAAAAACAATGCATTGCCACTCCGGAAAATCCGGATGCTTTCAGAACTATGACCATTCATAAATCGAAAGGTCTGGATTTCAAAGTCGTTGTTATGCCATTTGCAGACTGGGCTATGGATAAAAAATCAGGGTATCTGCGCAACATACTTTGGTGTAGTCCTAAAGAAGCTCCGTTCAACGAATTGCCCCTGCTCCCTGTAGAATATTCATCAAAACTTGGGAATTCCGTTTTTGCCGAGTATTATTTTGACGAACAAATGCATCAGTTTATTGATAACCTGAATGTCGCATACGTGGCTTTTACACGTTCCAAACATGAATTAATCTGCCTGGCACCAAAGCCCGAAAAAGAGCCGGAAAATATCGAAAAAATAAGTTCTTTGTCGGATCTGCTATATTTCAGTTTCACACAAACTATCGAAATGAATGATGGCTTACAGTTGACTGATAATTTTGATAAAGATAAAACCGTTTACAACCTTGGCCCAAAAACAACCGAAAAAAATCCGGAACCGAAAAATACAGAAGAACAAGAAATTTTTAATTTTTATCCATCCACAGACAGTTCCTCCCGCCTGCGTATTCGCCGCCAGAGCACCGGTTACTGGCTCGAAGACCAGGGGTTGACTGACAGCCGGTTGAATTACGGAATCATTATGCATGATATTCTCTGTAAAATAATCCGGAAAGAAGATCAGGAAAAGGCGATTGCCGAAACAATCAGGGAAGGAAGAATTTCGGAATCGGACCGAGAATTTATTAATCAGGAATTTCAGAAATTCTGGAAATTGCCACACGTTACAGATTGGTTTGCAGCCGATTTGAAAAGCATGAATGAAGTTACCATACTTACTCCTACCGGAGAAATATATCGTCCAGACAGAGTTGTATTCCGTGACAAATCAGCAATTGTTGTTGATTATAAATTCGGCAATTCAAAAGAAAAAATGTATTCACAACAAGTGAAAACTTATATGCAACAAATTTTAAACATGGGATACCATGTTAAAGGCTATTTGTGCTATGTAAGTCTTGCCGAAGTGGTAGAAGTTTCATAAATCAACAATTTTCAAAAGCTTTTTGTTATTTTTCAATCAGAAAAATCCATGAAAAGTTTTGATATGAAAGCTCCCATCCCAATAGGAGCTTTTTAAAAATAAATAGCTATTAATCAGACCCGATTTATACCATTTTCTCGTATCTTTGCAGAATATTAAATAAAATTTTGCTTGTGGAGAAAGAAAGTTCTGTGCTCTTATTGTTTACCGGAGGTACAATAAGTATGTCTGAAGATCCGACGACAGGAGCATTGCGCCCTATCGATTTTAACCGTTTAAAGGAATATATGCCCGAGTTAAAACAAACCGGAGTTCATATAAAAAGTATTCCTTTTTTACCATTGATAGATTCATCAGATGTCCAGCCAGATACTTGGAAAAAACTTGCACTTACCATTCAGGACAACTATGACGAATACGACGGATTTGTAGTTTTGCACGGAACAGATACTATGGCCCATTCTGCTTCGGCCCTGAGTTTCATGCTCGAAAATTTATCAAAACCCATTATTTTTACGGGCTCACAACTACCTATTGGTATGATGCGCTCGGATGCCAAGGAAAATCTGCTGACTTCAATTGAAATTGCTACAGCAAAAGAAAATGGATTGGCTGTTGTTCCGGAAGTCTGTATATTTTTCGAAGACACTCTTTTCAGAGGTAATCGCACGACCAAAAAAAATGCAGAACACTTTAATGCATTTAATTCCTATAACTATCCTCCTCTGGCAAAAGCAGGGGTACATATCAAATATTATCGGTCATACATTCGTTATCCAGAACCTGGAACCGGATTGAGATTAAAAACAGAAGTTAATCCGAATGTTGCCGTATTAAAATTATTCCCGGGAATTACACAAAATACCGTCCATTCTATTTTAAATATTCCGGAACTTAAAGCCGTTGTTTTAGAAACTTTCGGAACCGGAAATGCACCACGGCACGAATGGTTTTACGAAGAACTAAAAACTGCCACGGAAAAAGGCATTCTCATTGTAAATAAAAGTCAATGCAGTACCGGAACCGTTGAAATGGGACGCTATGAAACGAGTCTGAATTTAGTAAATGCCGGAGTTATAAGTGGTTATGATTGCACCACAGAAGCTTTAATTGTAAAATTGATGTGCGTTCTGGGAGAATCCCAAAATATCGAAGAAGTAAAGCATAAACTAAGTATCAGCATCAGTGGTGAAATGACTGTAATGTGATATTTTTTGAAAGTTTACAAAAACTACATCTTCAATACTTATTTATCTATGACTTATCCAGCTTTAGATAGATTTATCTATTCCGAAAATCCATTCCAATATTTTATAGGAACAGCAAATTTATATGCACTTCTTATATTTTTATGTAAATATTCTTTTTATCCAACACTAAACCAACAAACCAACATGTCAGCATCCACCATACAGAAAAAAGAAATGCGCCCAAGTAATCACCTGTATGTTGAAAAACGTTACTATAAATCCATCTGAATAATGATTCATTTCCAATATGAATCATAAACATAATCGTGACCCCCAATTCACTCAATAAATATATAAAAAGAGGATTTTTCCCCGCAACAAGAAAAAAAGAAGAACCCTTCTGAAATTTCAATATATCTGTCAAATAAACAATTACAGATATCAACACCATATCTAAACCCACTGTCAATAAAGCAAATGAACTCGTCCAGAGTTTTTTATTAATTGGTAAAACTTCATTCCAGCCAATTGCCAGTAAAACAAACACTCCTCCCCACAAAATCATCCTCAACAACGCTTTTATATTATATCTGTTATTTTTCAAATATACCCCGGAAACATATCCGGCAATCACATTAAACAAAGCCGGAATAGTGCTCAAAATACCTTCAGGATCAAAAGGAAACCCCTCTCCTGTATATAAATGATTAACTCCCAAAATCCATGTATCAAGTTTAAGCACAGCATTACCGGTTTTGCTGAATCCAACTCCGGAATCGCCAAAAACAAGCAGAATACCCCAATAGAAAACTAAAGAAAATGCTCCAATCCACGCCGTTTTTTTCATCCCCAGAAAATATACAAGTAACGCTGAAACACCGTAACAAAGAGCTATTCTCTGCAAAACACCCATAACCCGGGTATGCGACAAAGGAGATAGTGCCCAGTGACCGGTAGCATCCGGCCTGAAAAACGGAAACCAGTACATCAAAAAACCAATGAGAAAAATAATAATTGTACGTTTTAATATTTTATACACAACTTGCCGTTGTGACATATTTTGCCAACGCTTTGTTGCAAATGCAAGTGCATTCCCTACAGCAAACAGGAAAGAAGGGAAGACCAGATCTGTAGGTGTGAAGCCATTCCAATCAGCATGTTTTAGTGGCCAATAGGTAGTATCTCCATTTCCAGAAGTATTGACAATAATCATAAAACAAACCGTTAATCCACGAAAAATATCTAATGCGATATTTCTTTCCGAAAGAGCATTTTCTGTTTTCATATTTAATTGAATTTTGGCGTAAATATATTCATAAATCAAAACATATAACTACGACTCCAGCACCAATTATAAATCGAACCACCTCTATTTGTAAAAATCAAAATAAATAGCGTATTTTTGTTTAAAAAACAGGCTAATATAATACTTATACAAAAGAAATATGAATAACTTCTTAGCATTGATTTTTAATACAAAAGAAAAAAATAGAAAAAAAATAGAAAAAGAAAAATCAATTATCAGAAAGAATATTAAATCAGAAAAACTAAAAATAACAAGCGAAGAAAAAAACTTAGCTGCAGAAAAAACATTCAATAAATTAGAAAAATTACCTGAGTTTCAAAAAGCCCGGAATGTTCTCATGTATTGGTCGATGCCGGACGAACTTCCGACACATGATTTTGTTGTAAAATGGTCAGAAACAAAACAAATGCTTTTACCTATTGTAAAAGATAATGACATGCTAATCAAACCATTTTCTTCTAAAAAAGAACTTCAACAAGGTAAATACGGAATATGGGAACCGGATGTACAAAAAGAGTTTTTCGAAAAAATAGATTTAGTAATTGTTCCCGGAATTGCATTCGACAAACAAAAATCGAGATTGGGAAGGGGTAAAGGATATTACGATAAATATTTAAATAGCAGGGAACTTATGAAAATTGGTATTTGCTATGACTTTCAGCTTTTAAATGAAATTCCGACAGATTTATTCGATGTAAAAATGGATAAAATCATTACTCCTTCTGAAATTATTGAATAATTTTACACATATTTATTCGTTTTAAACCACTTTAAAGCCTCCCCGATTGCATCTTCTATTTTATATTCAGGTAGTTGTAATTCCGCAACAGCCTTTTTGTTGGAATAAAACTCTTGAATCAATAATTGATTGATATTCATACTGCATAAATCTGTTTTCACCCCGAACAAACGTAGCAAATCTCCAAACTTTGCTGCCATTTCGAGCAAAAAATCAGGAACTGTAATAATTTTTTGTTCATAGTCCCCTACCCTGCTTTGCAGTTCATAAAATTCGGCAAAAGACATATTTCTTCCGGAAAACAAATAGCGCTCACCATTTCGTCCTCCTTCCAAAGCATTACAAACAGCCGTTGCCACAGCTTTTACCGAAACAAAATCTTTTCCTCCGGAAGGCACAAAAATAAATTTCTTTTTATAAGACATAAGCATAAGCTTTCCCGAACTGGGTTTTACATCATAATCTCCAATCATAAAAGTAGGATTAATAATAATGATATGTTTCCCAGAATTCTTTGAAGCCTCTGTAAAAAGTTTTTCCGCTTCTGCTTTACTTCGTGCATAAAATGATTTGGAAAAAGGAAATTGAATCGGAGAATTTTCATCCGAAAGGCAATACTTTGTCCCAAATCCAATCGTATTCGCAGTACTGATAAATACAATACTGTTTATCCTACAATCATTAGCAACCTGTATTACAGTTGCAGAGCCCGAAGTATTTACATGTCTGTAATCTTCGTAATAAAGCAAATTCGTAGCCGTAACAGCTCCAATATGAATGATAGCATCGCAATCCTGAGCTGCAAATTTCAGGGTTTCATAATCGATAAAATTACCAATCACAGTTTCCACTCTGTTTAAATCGAAATGAATATTCTCTTTACTTCGGACGATAATTTTTACACTCCTCCCCTGCTCTATTAACTCCATCACAACATGGTGTCCTAAAAGGCCGTTAGCTCCGGTTACAAGAACTTTCATATCATTCAAATTTTTATATCACACAAATATATAAAAGAAAACCTGCCCTGCCATTATTCAAAATGACAAAACAGGTTTTGAAAATATATTGATTTTACGGAAGTTTGCTTATTTGATGTATTTTGAAATCAAATTATCAAACGAAAATTTACCACTACCGCCAATTATAAGAGATAAAGCAAGTCCTATTACGAGGATAAAATACTCCAAGCCTTCACCAGCCTGAGCACCAAACCAATTCATAAAGAAACCGTTATTCACATGACCGCCCAAAAACATAGCACCACCTAATGTCAGGAAAATAGAAAAAGCCATAAAACGGGTTCCGATTCCAAGTAATACACCTATAGATCCGACAAACTCGGCTAAAATAACCAAAACTCCAAGTAATAAAGGCATTCCCATAGACTCAAAAGCACCAAGTGTTTCTGAAAAACCATAACCACCAAACATACCGAGCGCTTTCTGCATTCCATGTGGTAAAATTACTATACCAAGCGCTAAACGAGATACCAATAACGCCCAGTTTTGGGTGTCTGTTGCAAAAAATTTTTTAATTAAAGTATTCATAATTGATTTTTGTTTTTTACTGATTAATAATTGATTAAAAAGAATATATATAGTTTTATAAAGAATTTTTTAAAGCATTGGTACTTCCATAAGGAGAATTTTAGACGAAGCAATTGTCTTTAGCTGAAAGGCATCTGTTTCCGAAAATCCGGCTCCATCACGCTTGTTAAGTGTAATATCTCCAATCTGTATTGATCCTTCAATTACAAAAACATATACACCGTTAGAAGAGTTTTTTAATGTATAACTTCCCTCCCAGCCTTCTGACAAATTTCCTAAATGAAACCAGGATTGTTGATGTATCCACATACCTTGTCCTTTTGGATCAGGAGAAATTATCTGATACAATTCATCCGGTTTTTCATATTCACTGATGGAAATCTGCTCATATCTAGGTTGAACATTCCGTTTGTTAGGAAATACCCATATTTGTAAAAGTTCTGTAGGAATATCAGGATTCGGATTATATTCACTATGGAAAACGCCTGTTCCGGCACTCATTACCTGAATTTCACCTGAACGGATAATTCCTTTGTTTCCTATACTGTCTTTATGCTCAACATCTCCGCTCAAAGGAATGGTAACTATTTCCATATTATCATGAGGATGCATTCCAAAGCCTTCGGCAGGTGCAATCCAATCATCATTCAATACCCGTAAAGCTCCGAAATGAACTCTTTCAGAATTATAATAATTGGCAAAACTAAAAGTATGATGTGTATTAAGCCAACCATGATCGGCATGTCCGCGGGTTTCAGCTTTATGTATAATAGTTTTCATATCGTTTTATTTTAAATAATTATCATAATCAAAATCGATTATGATTTATTGACGATACAAAATTACTATACCAAAAGCCTGTGATAATTAAAAAAATCAGGTATAGTATTGCAAAAATCAGGACAAACGAATTGTAGAACGAAATTCGGTGGGAGTGAGGCCTGTCGATTTTTTAAAAAAATTATTGAAATGAGCCGATTCATCAAATCCTAATTCGTAGGATAATTCTTTACTGCTCAGACTTGTAAATAGTAATGAACGCTTAGCTTCAACAATAAGTTTACTCTGAATATGTTCTTTGGCTGATTTTCCGGTAATACTTTTTACAGTTTTATTCAGATAATCGGAAGTGACCGCAAGCATATCAGCATAATCCGTCACTTTATGTTTTGTTACATAATATTTGTTCAGCAAAGCTTTAAAGGAACGCAATAAATGATTGGTGGTCTCTATAAATTGCGGATTATTTAATTTGTGAAGCGAACAATGATTATTGCTTTGTATAAGAAACAACTTCACAAGCGATCCGATAGCTTCAATTTTATAATTTTCCAAATTGGAAAACATTTCTATCTGATTAATAATACTCAGGTAAACAGATATTTGAGACTCATTAATGGGTAGGGGAGGAGACATTCCGTAATCATTGAAAAGATAAATATCATTAATCAGTTTATCAGGAATGGAATTCGAAATCAAAAATTCTTCCGTAAAAATTAAAACCCAGCCTTTAGGTTCAGCCGCAAGAATTATTTGATGCATTTGTCCGGGAAGAATAAAATAAATCGTATTGTTTTCTATTTTATATTCAGTAAAATCAACAAAATGAGTTCCTTCCCCTTTTTCGAAAAATATAATCGTGTAATAATCATGACGATGAGGAACATCAGGTTCACCGTTTTCGGTTCTGTAAATATCTTCTATTTTCTTTAAAATAAACATATTTTCATTACCGGCACTTTCGGTAAAAGTATATGTTTTAATTTCTCTATGGGTCATAAATTTAATTTTATATCAATTGACGTATATGAAAAACAACTTTTCATAGTGAAATTGTTTTAAATAAAATTGAAAATGAATCTTAATATCTAATCTTATTTAAATTGAAACTATATTTGCAGTACAAATATATTAATAAATGAATCAATCAATCGTATTTTTAACAGGAGCAAGCGCCGGAATTGGAAAAGCTACTGCAGAATTATTGATGCATAAAGGTGCTGTAGTTTATGGTGCTTCGAGAAGAGGATTCGAAGGACAAAAATCTGTAGAATCGGGTGGGCAAATTATATCCGTAAAACTTGATGTAAATAACGAAGAAGAAGTAAAACATACTGTAGATCAAATTGTAAATCAGTGGGGCAGGATAGATACAGTAATTTGTAATGCAGGAAATGGTATTTCCGGTTCCATTGAAGATTCTTCTATAGAAGAAATACGTTATCAGTTCGAAACAAACTATTTCGGAGTAATAAAAACAATTCAGGCTTGTCTCCCACATTTTCGTAAACAAGGACACGGTAAAATAATAACGCTGTCTTCTGTTGCAGGTATTGTTCCTATACCGTATCAGGCATTTTATTCTTCTGTAAAATCAGCTTTACTAATATTTATGCAAGCATTATCGTTAGAAGTAAAACCGTTTGGAATACAATGTTGTAGTATTTTACCCGGTGATACAAAAACAGAATTTACTTCCGCACGTAAATATACTAATGCATCTCAAATTTCAGATTCGCCATACTACAAAAAAATGAAAGCATCAGTAGGTAAAATGGAAAAAGACGAACAAAATGGTATGTCACCGAATATTATTGCTCAAAAGATTGTAAAACAAACATATAAACAAAAGATGAAAGCTATTGTTATTCCAGGATTTCAATATCAATTGATATGTTGGTTATTCAATAGATTACCCGCTAAATTCAGATTGTGGCTAGTAGGACTTCTATATTAAATTATCATACTATTTTATAATATTTATCCGCATAAAATACAGAGGTAATTTTATGCGGATTTTTTATATTCATAAACTATCAACAAAATGTTGATAACTGTTCAAAAACTATAGATAGAAATATTAAAACTAAATTTGGAAAATTCAAAAACTACCCCCTTATATCACTTGTTTTCATATTTGCAAAATAGTTAGTACTTTTTTTCGAAGTTCTTTTTAATAGCTTTTACAGACTTATGAGCATATAGGTTGGAGAAAAGTTTCTAACTTTGCAATAATGAACAGTATGTTGATAAAATCCATATTTAAATGATTTTCAATGAAAAATTAAGAATCATTATGTTGAAAATCATTTATTCTAAATATTATAACTATAAAAACAAGTAATAATAATATATTTTTTCAACCTTATCAACATCCTATTATCATCAACAAGAGAGTTTTTTTGAAAAAATAAAAAAGAAATAATAATGATTGTTTGAAAACTGCTTTGTTGATTTTATCAAAAAATAGAAAAATGGAAAAAGAACAACTCATCACGGAAATTAACCGTCTGAAAAAAGAAAAAAACGCTGTTATCATGGCCCACTATTACCAGACTGGAGACATTCAGGATATAGCAGATAATATTGGCGATAGTCTGGCTTTGGCTCAGTGGGCTTCCAAAACTGATGCGGATATTATTGTACTTTGTGGCGTTCATTTTATGGGCGAAACAGCTAAAATTCTTTCTCCTCAGAAAAAAGTACTCGTTCCTGATTTAAATGCAGGCTGTTCTTTAGCCGACAGCTGTCCTGCGGACGCTTTTGAGGCATTTACCAAGGCTCACCCTGATCATACTGTCATTTCATACGTAAATACCACAGCGGCTGTAAAAGCACTTACGGATGTTGTAGTAACTTCTACTAACGCAAAAAAAATAGTGGAACAATTTCCCAAAGATGCGAAAATCATTTTTGGACCGGACAGGAATCTTGGAAATTATATCAACAGTGTGACCGGACGGAATATGCTGTTATGGGACGGAGCATGCCATGTACACGAACAATTTTCGGTTGAAAAGTTAGTGAAACTTAAAGAAGAATATCCAAACGCTGAAATTTTGGCTCATCCCGAATGTAAACGTCCTTTACTTTTAATGGCCGATTATATAGGAAGTACTCAGGCATTGCTCAATTATGCCACTAATTCTGATAAAAAACAGTTTCTGGTGGCTACTGAAAGCGGAATATTACACGAAATGCAGAAAAAAAATCCGGATAAAGAATTTATCCCGGTTCCACCAAACGACAGCACCTGTGCCTGTAACGAATGTAATTTTATGCGCTTAAATACGCTTGAAAAGCTTTATGAATGTCTGAAAAATGAAACTCCTGAAATTCTGGTAGAGGAGTCTGTCAGGGAAAAAGCTGTAAAACCTATTCTTAAAATGCTTGAAATGAGTTAATTGAAATTTTATAAAAATTACAGCAACCGTATTATAATATAGTCAGGGTGTATCCTGAGTTGCACCCTAACTATGTTGTTTCTAAAAGCATTACCGTAAGATTTACTCTTTTTCGCTGAAGTAAGTAATTTCACGGGTGATTTCACTTTCATTTACGTTTTCTCCGTAGGTGTATTTTTCTGTCCTTTTTGTCCAATTATTTTGTGAATCGTATTCGTAAGTATATTCAACCGTTTCTGTTACCGTTTCTGTTTTATCGACCGTTTCTGTTTTAATAATATCTTTTTTGTCATTATAGGTGTAAGTAGTAATATATTTATAATCATATTCAGTACCATCTGCATCGTATGTCTGTTCTTCCTGATCGATTAACAAATATTCATCATCTGTTTTATAAGTGAATTTGCGTGTATCGGTATATACGTATTCTCCTGTTCCGAAAAATCCTTCTTCATATACTTTAAACATTCCGTTTTCCGCATAAGAAGCTTTCATGAATTCCCCCCAATTATCAATAACTTCTCTGAATTCTACAGGATATTTGCCTGAATATGTAAAGAACGATGTGTCTTTTTCTGTTTCATTTTCGTAATTTGTATAAGTATAGATTATTTGTAATTGGTCTCCATTAAACACATAATCTGTTCTTGAACCTTCTTGTTGAATCATGGCTTTCAGATTTGGAACTAATCCTGTTTCATTTACGTGAAATGGGGTAAAAGGAATGTATTTTCCATGGGTATCATAAGTATATTCAGCATCTCCCAAACCAACTAATTGTCCTGATGAATTATAGTTATAGGTAGTTGTATTTTCCTGGGATTCATACGTATATGTTTCCGTTGCAATTTGTCCTGCTTCATTAAAATTGATTTGAGAATAATTTACATTTTGTTCATAGATTGTTTTTACACTTTTTACTTTTCCTTTTAGCTGTAGACGCACTAAGGCATTTGTTTCCCAATAATTAGTTTCATTCCCATTTTGGTTATCCGGATCATTTCCGGAACATGATACCGATATTAAACCAATAATTATCAGTATTGAAAAAATAAATTGTTTATTCATAACAGTCCCAATATTTAATAGTGAATAAAAAATAAGATTTAATAATAGCCTTTTTATGAATTGTGTTTTTATAGAGAATTTTATTGTTCCAAATTTAAAATATACCACTCTCCATGGCTTTTCAAAAAATAAAAAAGTGATATCAAAAGGTAAAATATGTTGAATTATTTTATATTTGCAGGTACTTACTGTTTATTTATCTTAAAAACAAATGTTTTCGAATTCGTATGTTCAAATTGTTTTTGCTGTTGAATCCGGTATATGTTACTTTGTTTTGGACTATAGTACTATCTGCCAATAAAGCAAGAGGGCATGAGCCTAAGGTTTTTTTGGGTAAATTTATGACTATAGCATTTTTATTGTATTTATCTCATTTGTTCTACTATCTGCCATTACCTGATGTTTACCATTTTGCAGATCCTTTTTATCAGCTTTTTTCTTTATTAGTTTATCCAATGTATTATATATACATTCGCTTATTGACAGTCGATCCTAAATTTTCGTTCAGGAAACATATCCCTTTTTTAGTACTTCCTTTTTTATTATTTCTGTTTTATTTAGTGGGAGTGATAAATATGTCGAAAGAAGAACATTTAAATTATCTGTATCATAAGATTATACATGAGAATAATTTTTCCGGAATTTTTTTATACGAAAAGGTTATATATTTTATCTGTCGCAGTGTTTTTATTTTGCAGGGTATAATTTATTTAATACTTTCTTTTTATTTAGTCAGAAAGAACAGAAAAAATATTCGGAATTACTATGCAAATGAAGATGAGGATTCTTTAGATAAAATACATTGGTTGAATGTGAGCCTTTTGATTACAGTTATAGCCGGTATTATTTTATCAATAATTGGAAAGGAAAACTTTTTTACTGAAACACAAAAATTGATAGTTCCATCTTTTTTGTTTTCTTTTATGCTGTTTATAATAGGTTGGCTTGGAAGTAAACAACGTCCGGTATTAATTTGGGAAAAGGAGGGGGAAAATAAAAAATTGTGTGAACAACAAGAACAAGACAAAAGCTCTTTAAATTCAGCTCAACTTTTGACTATTAAACAAAAATTATTGTATTTGGTGGAAAAGGAACAAATTTATCTGAATAAAGATCTGACTATTTGGGATCTTGCCCGGGATGTAGGCACAAACCGGACTTATATTTCGAATATTATCAATACGGATTTTAAGCAGAATTTTTCGAATTTTATTAATATGCGAAGAGTAGAATATGCCCGGTTTTTATTGAAAGAAAATCCGGAAATAAACCAACAGGATTTGGCTGAAATGTCCGGATTTGGTTCGGTACAATCTATGAGAAGAGCTTTCCATACTTTTTCGAAAGATACTGTATGAATTTATTTATAATTGATAAATTTAGGATGCACAATTTTTGTATTTTGTCTAAGTGTCCTGATCTTTATTCTTGTTTTACAGCTTTCCTTTTAAAAATTTCCCGGTGTACGATTTTTCGCATTTTATGATTTCTTCCGGAGTTCCTTCAAAAACAATATTACCGCCTTTATCTCCGCCTTCGGGACCAATATCAATAATATGGTCGGCACATTTAATTATTTCTGTATTATGTTCAATAATGATAACTGTATGTCCTTTGGTAATTAAAGCATCAAAAGCTTTTAGCAATGTTTTTATATCGTGGAAATGAAGACCTGTTGTCGGTTCATCAAAGACAAAAATAGTAGGCTCCGGTTTTTCGTTAGCTAAAAATGAGGCTAATTTTACGCGTTGACTTTCACCCCCGGATAATGTACTGCTCGACTGGCCGAGTTTTACATAACCAACCCCGACATCCTGCAGGGGTTTCAGACGTTTTACAATTTTCTTTTCAGTACTCCCGTTTTGTGCACTAAAAAAATCAATAGACTGATTTACAGTCATTTCAAGAACATCATAAATATTCATTCCTTTGTACTGTACATCTAAAATATCTTGTTTAAACCGTTTTCCGTGGCAATGTTCACATTCCAATACAAGATCGGCCATAAACTGCATTTCTACGGTTACCGTACCTTCGCCCTGACATTCTTCACAGCGTCCGCCGGCAGTATTGAAAGAAAAATAAGATGCAGAATATCCCATTTGTTTTGAAAGTTGCTGATCAGCAAAGAGTTTTCTAATTTCATCATAAGCTTTGATGTATGTTACGGGATTGGAACGTGACGAACGTCCTATGGGATTTTGATCTACAAATTCAATATCTTTGGCTAAATTCATAGAACCTTTCAAACCTCCGAATTGGCCTGTGCGATCAGCTACACCTCCATAGTATTTTTTTAGTGCGGCATAAAAAACATTTTTTACCAATGAAGATTTACCTGACCCACTTACTCCTGTAACAACAGTCATTACATTTAATGGGAATTTTACATTGATGCCTTTCAGATTATTTTCTCTGGCTCCCAGTACTTCAATATAATTATTCCATTTACGACGGTATTGTGGTATATCAATAAATTCTTTGTTTAATAAATATTTTAAAGTATAGGATTTTTCAATAGTTTCATCTGTATAATTATCAAGTTGTGATGTTTCACCCTGAAAAACAACTTCTCCACCAAGCCTACCGGCTTTTGGCCCGATATCGATGATATAATCGGCAGAACGCATGATTTCTTCATCATGTTCAACTACTACAACGGTATTTCCGATGTCGCGTAATTGTTTAAGAACTTTAATCAGCAGATAGGTATCACGGGCATGAAGTCCTATACTTGGTTCATCAAGAATATAAAGAGAACCTACTAAACTGCTTCCTAACGATGTTGCCAGATTAATACGCTGACTTTCTCCTCCTGAAAGAGAGTTTGATAGTCGGTTTAAAGTCAGATATCCGAGTCCTACATCCAAAAGAAATTGTATTCTGTTATTAATTTCTGTAAGAAGACGCTTTGCGACGGCAGCATCATGTTCATCAAGTTCAATAGTTTCAAAAAATTTTTTCAGTTGATAAACAGGCATCAACACCAGTTCTGTAATTGGTTTTCCGGAAACACGAATATATGATGCTTCTTTTTTCAACCGGCTTCCTTTGCAGTCGGGACATGTAGTTTTGCCACGATAACGTGCCAGCATAACACGGTATTGTATTTTATATTGGTTGGATTCAAGCATTTTAAAGAATGAATTAAGTCCTTCAAAATACCGGTTTCCTGTCCAAAGTAGCTCCCGTTGTTCATCGGTAAGCTCATAGTATGGTTTGTGAATCGGAAATTTAAATTTATCGGCCGTATGGATCAATTGCCTTTTATATTCACCCATAACTTCACCCTTCCAGCAGGCAATGGCATCTTCGTAAATTGATAATGTTTTGTTAGGTACTACCAAATCTTCATCAATACCGATAACCCTTCCGAAACCTTCACAGGTAGGGCATGCACCTAACGGACTGTTGAAGCTGAATGTATGCACTGTTGGTATTTCGAATTTCATTCCATCGGCTTCAAAGCTTTTTGAGAAATATAAAGTTTGTTCTCCATTATCTGTATAAACTTTTAGCTGACAGGCTCCGTTTCCTTCAAAAAAAGCTGTTTCTACAGAGTCTGTCAGCCGACTTTGTCCCTCCTGATTTTTATCGACAGTTAATCTGTCAATAATCAGATAAATATCTTCTTGTTTTTTTATAAGATTATGGTTATCAATTAGTTCCTGAATACGTTTGGTTTCTCCGGATATTTCTACACGACTGAATCCTTTCAGCAACAGATGCTGAAGTTCTTCGGTCATAGTCCGGTCGGTTCCGGGAACAATTTTAGTGAGCACCATAATTTTGGTTCCCTCCGGAAAATTCATGGCTGCATCAATTACGTCGATTGCTTCATGTTTTTTTACTTCTTCGCCCGAAAGAGGAGAATAAGTTTTACCTATTCTGGCATAAAGTAATTTGATATATTCATATATTTCCGTTGAAGTTCCAACAGTTGAACGCGGATTTCGGGTATTAACTTTTTGTTCAATGGCAATTGCGGGAGGAATACCTTTTATATAATCTACCTCAGGTTTACTCATTCTTCCCAAAAATTGTCTTGCATAAGCAGAAAGACTTTCTACATAACGACGTTGACCTTCAGCGTAAAGCGTATCAAAAGCTAAAGATGATTTTCCTGAACCGGATAGTCCGGTAATTACAATTAGCTTATTACGGGGAATTTCTACGTTTATATTTTTGAGATTATGAACCCTTGCTCCTTTTATTATAATATTTCCTTGTTTTGACATGATGTGTATTGTCTTTTTTATGCCTTTCAATGCTCATAAACAGTTTTATTCTCGATACTGTTTATGAAATTTTACAAAGATACTATTTAAAGAATGAACATTAAGGATGAAATTTTATTTTATTTCAGGAGTAAAATATGCGTTTAATGGTTATAAAAAGCGTTTTTATCCATTGAAAAAATGAATTTTTATTTATTTTTTTAAAACGTTGAATTTGTAATTTAATACATAAAATATACATATTAACTAAAAAATACCTGTTCTGTAGAATAATTATAGAAATAATTCTCGTATTTTATTGTGTATGTGTAAAAATAGAGTTACTTTTGCGCCCATTATCAATAAATATGCAATAAATCTGAAATAAATTTCAGTAAAATGTATAAAAACTGTATAATGAGCAGTTTTTTTATTTATTTGATTTAGTTCTATCAACCAAACAATAAATGAAAAAAACAAAATGAAAAACAAAAGAAATCGTCTACAGATTATTTCTGAAATTCTTCGTTCTAATGTTGTTGGAAGTCAGGAAGAATTACTTAAAATGTTGTCAGATCGACAGTGCGAGGTAACTCAGGCTACTTTGTCGCGAGACCTGAAGTTGCTTAAAGTTGCTAAAACGCCTTTGTCAAATGGAACATATAAGTACATTTTACCTACTTATAATAAACCAATGCCATCTCAGCCTACAGCAAATACACTGATTTCTCATGGAGCAGTGTTGAGTCTTGAATTTTCAGGACAACTTGCGGTTGTTAAAACAAAACCTGGTTACGCAAGTGCGATAGCTTGGGATATTGACAATAAGGCTACCGAAGAAGTGCTCGGAACAATTGCGGGAGATGATACAATTCTGGTAATTCCGCGTGAGGGTGTGACCCGTGAAGATATTTACCAGATGCTGAGTAATACTTTTGTAGAAAAAGATAATTAAAAATATGAACACCTCAATAGGTGAAACTGAACTCATTCAATTGTTGAATATGAATACTGAAACTGCCGTTGATCAAATAACGGTACAAATAGCTGATGAACGCTTCTTAGGTTATGTTGATACTATTTTAACTACTATTGCAGAAGCGGCAAAGATTCGGGGAACTGGTATTGCACGTCGTTCTCCTGAATATGTTGAGGAAAAAATGAAGGAAGGAAAAGCAATTATTGCTTTAGATGGGGATGAATTTGCAGGATTTTGTTATATTGAATCCTGGGGTAATAAGAAATTTGTTGCTAATTCAGGTTTGATTGTGGTTGATAAATACAGAGGACATGGTTTGGCAAAACGAATTAAACGAAAAGCATTTGAACTTTCCCGTCAGAAATATCCACATGCAAAAATTTTTGGTCTTACTACGGGATTAGCTGTTATGAAAATTAATTCTGAACTTGGATACAAACCTGTTACTTTTTCGGAATTGACTGATGATGAGCAATTTTGGAGAGGCTGTGAAAGTTGTGTTAATTATGATATACTACAGCGTACTCATCGTAAGCATTGTTTGTGTACGGGTATGTTGTTTGATCCAGACAAAAAGGAAGAAGAAAAGTAATTCAATTATATCCCTTTTCGATGAGGGAAGAAGATAAATGAGAATGTTTTTTATACTTCTCAAAAAATATATTTACAGATGAAAGAAAAAGTTTTATTGGCATTTAGTGGCGGATTGGATACTTCATTTTGTGCTATGTATCTGGCTCAGGAAAAAGGTTATGAAGTTCACACTGCAGTGGCAAACACAGGTGGATTTAGTAAGGAAGAACTGAAAATTATTGAAGATAAAGCTATTCGCCTTGGAGCAAAAACACATGCAACACTTGATGTTACACAGGAGTATTATCAGAAAAGTATAAAATATATGGTTTTTGGTAATGTGTTGCGAAATGGAACATATCCTATTTCAGTAAGTTCTGAGCGTATTTTTCAAGCTATGGCTATTATCAATTATGCCAAAGAAATTGGAGCCGATTATGTAGCCCATGGTAGTACTGGTGCCGGCAATGATCAGGTTCGTTTCGATCTTACTTTCGATGTGCTTGCTCCGCAAATTAAAATTCTTACCCCAACCCGTGATATGGTGTTGACCCGTGAATATGAAATCAATTATCTTAAAGGACATGGTTTTGAGGCTGATTTCAAAAAAATGGAATATTCCATTAATAAAGGGCTTTGGGGAACATCTATCGGAGGTAAAGAAACCTTAAAATCGGAGCAAACTCTTCCCGAAGAAGCTTATCCGAGTCAGATCAAAAAACAGGAAGAAGAGACTGTTACCATAGAATTTGAAAAAGGTGAAATATGTGCTGTAAATGGTCAAAAAAACGATGATAAAGTTGTTCTGATTAATCAATTGGAAGAAATTGCCAACAAATTTGGTATCGGTCGTGATATGCATATCGGAGATACTATTATTGGTATTAAAGGTCGTGTCGGATTTGAAGCAGCCGCTCCAATTTTGATTATCAATGCGCATAAAATGCTTGAAAAACATACACTTACAAAATGGCAACAGTATTGGAAAGATCAGTTGGGCACGTGGTATGGTATGTTTCTGCATGAAGCACAATATCTGGAACCTGTCATGAGGGATATTGAAAAATTTCTCGAAAGTTCGCAACAGAATGTAACAGGCAGCGTCAGTGTTCGTCTTCGTCCACATAGTTATACACTCATAGGAGTAGAGAGTCCGTTTGATTTGATGAAAACAGATTTTGGTGAATATGGTGAAGTTAATCGTGCATGGACTGCTGATGATGTGAAAGGATTTACTAAGATTTTAGGAAATCAGATGAAGATATATTATAATGTTCAGAAACGGAACGGGAAACAATAAAAATAGATACAATAAAACCAAAGAAACACGACAAGCAAGCCCCTGTTGACTTAACAGGGGCTTTTTTTAATCTGTTGTAATACAGATAGTTTTGATGTTTAAAAGAAAAATAGTATTTTTGCATTTCTTTGAGAAGATCATCTAAAAAAATAATTATAATAAATATATAAACAGAATAAATTTTTATGGCTACTACAGCGGATATTAAAAATGGAATGTGTATTGACCTTGATGGTCAGTATTATTTCATTAATGAATTTTTACATGTAAAACCCGGAAAAGGAGCGGCATTTGTTCGTACAAAATTAAAAAATGTTGTTACTGGACGTGTAATAGAACGTACTTTTAATGCAGGAGTTAAGATTGATGAAGTGCGTATTGAACGTCGCGAATATCAGTATCTTTATCAGGATGATCTGGGATACAATTTTATGAATAACGAAACATTCGAACAACTTCCTATTGCAAAAGATCAAATCAACGGGGTTGATTTTTTGAAAGAAGGAATGAATTGTGAAGTTGTTATACATGCCGGTTCTGAGACTATTCTCTATGTTGATCTTCCTGTAACGGTTGTATTACAAATTACATACACAGAACCTGGTTTGAAAGGCGATACTGCAACGAATGCTACTAAACCGGCAACAGTAGAAACCGGAGCTACTGTAAGGGTTCCATTATTTATCAATGAAGGTGAATTTATAAAAGTTGATACACGTGATGGTTCTTACATTGAACGCGTAAAGCAATAAGATAATATTTCCAAATTTTTTAAAGTCTGTCAAATATAAAGGTTTGACAGACTTTTTTTATACATTTGTCTATATAAAAACATTTGTTATGAACAAAAGATTGAAAAGTTTTGTATATGCTATAAATGGAATCCGGATTGGTATACGTGAACCGAACATGTTGATTCACCTGACGATGGCTGTTTTAGTTGTTTTTTTTGGTTTTTTGTTCGGAATATCTGTTTCTGAGTGGTTGATTTGTATTTTGTGCTTTGGTTTGGTTATGGGTATGGAACTGATAAATACGGCCATTGAAAAGTTGGTAGATCTTGTCTCACCGGAATACAATAAACTTGCTGGAAAAATAAAAGATATTGCGGCCGGAGCTGTCCTTATTGCTGCTGTTTTTGCTGCTGTAAACGGTTTGATAATTTTTATACCCAAAGCAATAAAATTTTTTTGTGGATAATTTTTTTGAAAAATATCTGTTGTTTTATAAAATATAAATGAAATGAATTTTAAATCTATCCTGTCAGATTTTATTGGTTTGTTTTATCCCGATGTATGTATTATTTGTGGAAATACGCTTAATAGTAGCGAACAGCATTTGTGTTTGGAATGCTTAAACCGAATGCCCAGAACCGGATATCACAAAATAAAGAATAATCTTTTGGAGAAAAGATTTTGGGGTAAAGCGGATATATTCAGAGGAACTGCTTTATTTCATTTTCAGAAGGGAAGTCCTTTCCAAAAGATGTTACATGAATTAAAATATAAAGGAAATCAGGAACTTGGAGAATATCTTGGAAGGCTTGCTGCTGTTGAGATTATTACTGTTCCTGATTTTCAAAATATTGATTTTATTGTTCCGATTCCATTACATCCGAATAAATATGCAAAGCGAGGGTATAATCAGAGTGAATGTATTGCTAAAGGGATTTCTGCTATTCTAAATAAACCAGTAGAATCTACAAATTTAATTCGTGTAGTAGAAACTGCCACGCAAACAAGGAAAAATGTTTTTGAACGGTATGAAAATGTCAGTGAAATTTTTAAAATTAACGAAATAAAATTGTTTCAAAATAAGCATCTTCTGGTAGTGGATGATGTTCTTACTACAGGCTCTACAATTGAATCGGCAGTTAGTACATTAAAAAAATGTGAACAAGTAAAAATTTCTGTTTTAACTTTAGCCATTGCATAATTAAACAATTATTAACCTAATTATTTCTAATAATAGATTAAAATCATAATTTATCTGGATGTAACAATTATAATTGCTGTTGCTGCATTTATTTATTTTCTACTTTTGTAAAAAGAGGTTGTGTTTAGAAAAATCTGAAATTTTATGCAGATTAAATCATTTTTATACTATTTGTTAATACTTCTGTTTCTGTCTGGCTGTTCGTTGCTACCCAATCAGCTTCAAACAGCAGAGCAACTGATAGAAACAGATCCGGATTCTGCATTTAATATATTAAACTCACTTCCTCAGGGTCATACACTTACTTCGTCAGAAAGAGCACTCTACGGCTTACTTTTATTTCAGGTTCAGGACAAAAAAATTATGGATCTTGGGCCCGATTCTGCAATAAATTTTTCGATAAACTATTACAAAGAGAAAAGTGATAAAGAACATTTGGCTAAAGCATATTTTTATAAAGCAAGAAAATATAAATATGCTCAACAGTTCGAAAATGCTACCAAGTATTATTTAAATTCACTTGATTTAATTAAGGATGGAAAAAATTTTGAAGTTCTTGGGAAAATTAATAGTGACTTAGGAGATATTGCCTCAATTCAGAAGGATTATCAGATGGCTAGGGAAAAATATAATTTGGCTATTAATTATTTTAAAAAAGTAAATAAAATAGATTATGTTGTTTATAGAACCATTGATATAGGTCGAACATATAGAAATGAAGGGAATTTTAATGCTGCAAATGAAATTTTTAAGAATTCTTTAAAAACAGAAAAAGATTCCGTTTTACTTGGAATTATTTTACAAGAATTAGGAGTTAGTTTTTGGTATGCAAGAAATATTGATTCTTCTTTAGTTTATCTTTATAAAAGTTTATTATATCCTTACAAAGGAAATGATTTTTCTATTCGTTGTTTCACTCTTGCTGATTTATATTTCACAAAAGAAGATTATGATTCTGCAACTTTTTATGCGAATAAAGCATTGAGATATCCTATAGGTATATTTACAAAAAAGGAGTGTTATAGAGTCCTTGCGAATACATCATATTTAAAAGGGGACTATAAGCAGATGGCGGATTATATGACAATGTTTCAAGTTTATTCGGACTCTGTTGGTCGGGTTAAAGACCAAACTAAAGCTACAGTTATTGAAGATATTTATCAAAGTAGTGAAAAAGTTAGCAAGACACGCCACTGGCTGATGTTAGTTGGAAGCATTTTACCTTTTGTTATTGCAATAACTTTATTGATATATTTTAGATTGAAAAAGAAAAATAAAGGAAATGAAGAAAAATTAGAGCAGCAGGAAGAAAAAATAGTACAGGTTACACAAGAATTGCATCAAAAGCATGATTTATTGAAGGCTTCACTTCTCCAGAAAATAGAGGATACCCGTTCGCTCCAGATGAACAAATATAAAAAAGCTTCGGTACCTGAGCGCGAAATAATGGACAAAGTCATCTATCATACTTGTCTGCACATAAACAATTGGAAAGAATTTTCCGGTTTGATGAATTACACATTTAATAATATTGTAGATTTTTTAGAAAAAAAATTCCCGGGACTATCCAAAAGGGAAATTATTTATTGCTGTTTGACCCTTTTAGATTTTTCTACTTACGATATGACGTTGGTACTCGAATGTCAGACAGTCAGTTTGTATAAATTACGACAACGAATTGTCCAAAAAATGGGGATGGAAAACACCAAAGAACTCGATAATTATCTCAAAGAAAATTTTTTAAAAAAATAATCATTTTTGTAATACAGTTGATTTTACCCTGCTGTTTTTAAGATAAAAAACAACAGGGTTTTTCTATGTCTCAAAATTTCCGTGATTTAATTCGGTATATTATTTATAATCAGACAATTATAAATTAACATGTCTCAATTTTATTGGGCTGTTTTTTTTGAAAAGGATGATATACTTTATAACTTAGCACAAATAAATTCGAAAAATTTCAGAAGATTGTGTACAATAAATTATTACTCATTTATAAAATTATTGCTGATATGAAAAAATTAAATTTATTCAACATGCGTTACATCATAGTTGGTGTAATTGCATTTTTTTCTTTCCAATGTTTGTATGCTACGAATTATTTTCCATTACAACCTTCGGATGATGATCCACAGACGGCAGATGGAACAAGAACATCTAGAATTCCTGTTTATATTCCTGTAACTGCTTCGATTGATGATGCGGAACTGGGAATATTCTTTGATGATAGTGTAGGAGATGCCACTATCCAGATATTGGATGAGGATGGTGCCCCTGTGTATACTGAGGTCGTTGATACAGACATGGATTCAGAATTCTATTTCAACCTTGATTTTCTGGACTTCGGTTATTACACTATTGTAATTTCTTACGGAAATTCAAGTTTTACTACTGATCAATTTTGGTTGGAGTATTAAAAGAAACTCAATCTGATTTCTGCAAAGGTAGAAACATGTGATAGTGTATTCTTTGTTTTGCTTTGATTAATCATTATCAGGAATTCAGATTGGTATATTGTCTGAACTAAACTTGCAAGTTTCTTTCAAAACAAAGGGCGGCTTTTTAAAGTCACCCTTTCGTTTTCTTAATCAAATAAGTTTGGTTTTCGTTTTTTGGCGGCATCCATACTTAAAAGTTCTGTCTTTTTCGTTTGTTTTTCACGGAGTTGGTGGTATTCAGCTTCAAGTGAGGCAACAAAATTATAGTGAGTTTTGTCGCTCATCAGTTGAGAAACCACAAATGTATTTACCGAGGCATCTTTTACATATACAACCGGACCTTTATAGTTTGGAGCTATCTTTACTGCTGTGTGGATCTTAGAAGTGGTGGCTCCACCTATCAATAATGGTATTTTAAGGCCCGCTTTCTCCATTTCGGTAGCCACATGGCACATTTCTTCGAGTGACGGGGTGATAAGTCCGCTTAGCCCGATAATATCCACTTTTTCTCTGATTGCTGTTTCAATAATTTTTTCAGTGGGAGTCATTACTCCAAGGTCAATTACATCATAATTATTGCAGGCCAATACCACAGCTACAATATTTTTACCAATATCGTGTACATCTCCTTTTACGGTTGCAATTAAAAATTTCCCTGCCGAACTGCTTTGTCCGGGAATTTTCGTTTTCTCAATTTCCGGTTGAAGAATAGCTACGGCTTTTTTCATGGTTCGTGCAGTTTTTACTACCTGTGGCAGAAACATTTTGCCTTCACCAAACAAATTTCCTACGATATTCATGCCGCCCATCAATGGTTTTTCAATGATTTCTATAGCTGAGTTGTAAGTATTCAGAGCTTCTGCAAGATCTTCTTCCAGAAAGTCGCTGATTCCTTTGATCAGAGCGTATTCCAGGCGACCCTGAAGATTTCTGGTTCGCCATTCGTCCACTTTTTCGATTTTTTCGCCAGTATTTTGTTGTTTTATTTTTTCGGCGTACTCAATCATGCGTTCGGTAGCATCTTCACGTTTGTTTAATACAACATCTTCCACATATTGCAGCAATTCAGGATCAATGTCTTCGTAAATTTGCAGCATACCGGCATTTACAATGCCCATATCCATGCCTTCTTTGATGGCATAATAAAGGAAAACCGAATGAATTGCCTCTCGAACAGCATTATTTCCACGAAACGAAAATGAAAGGTTACTTACTCCGCCACTCACTTTGGCATAGGGTAGGTTTTGTTTTATCCAGCGTGTTGCATTGATAAAATCTACTCCGTAATTGTTATGTTCTTCAATTCCGGTTGCAATAGCCAGTACATTAGGGTCGAAAATAATGTCTTGTGGCGGAAAATTTGCTTTGTTTACCAATAAATGGTAAGCGCGTTCGCATATTTTAATTTTACGTTCAAAACTATCGGCCTGACCTTTTTCATCGAAAGCCATTACTACCGTTGCAGCTCCGTAAGCACGAATTTTTTTTGCTTTTTCGATAAACTCCTTTTCTCCTTCTTTCAGACTGATTGAATTTACAATACATTTACCTTGTACGCATTTTAAACCGGCTTCTATCACTTCCCATTTCGAGGAGTCAATCATAATAGGAACGCGCGAGATTTCGGGTTCAGAGGCTACGTAATTCAGGAAAGTAACCATTTCTTGTTTGGCATCGAGCATGGCATCATCCATGTTGATGTCAATTATCTGAGCGCCATCTTCAACCTGTTTACGTGCGATACTGAGGGCTTCTTCGTAATTTTTTTCATTGATTAGCCTCAAAAACTTTTTTGAGCCGGCTACATTACAACGTTCACCGATATTTGTAAACAGCGAATCATCATTTAAAATAAGAGTTTCAAGTCCGGAAAGTTGGAGATCATTAGATGCTTTCGCCGGTTTACGAATTTCCTTTCCTTCGATCAGTTTCTGGTATTTGGCAATATGATCAGGTGTCGTTCCGCAGCAACCGCCAATGATATTTACTAATTTTTCGTCGAAGTACTGTGCAACCTGAACCGCCATTGTTTCCGGCGTTTCATCATATTCCCCGAACTGATTTGGTAAACCTGCATTGGGATATGCGCTTACAAACCATGGAGCATGTTCGCTGATTTCCTCCAAATAGGGTTTCAGGTCTTTTGCACCGAAAGAACAGTTCAAACCAACTGATAATAAATTGGCGTGCGAAATAGATGTCAGGAAAGCCCTAACAGTTTGGCCGGAAAGTGTACGCCCGCTAACATCGGCCACTGTGGCCGAGATCATTAGTTCTACTCGTTTCCCAAGTTCGGTCATAGCCTCTTCCGCTGCATAAATAGCTGCTTTGGCATTCAGGGTATCGAAAATAGTTTCAATCAGTAATGCATCAACGCCACCTTCTATTAATGCCAGTATTTGCTCTTTATAAGCAGTTACCAGATCATCGAATGTTACGGCCCGGTAAGCCGGATTGTTGACATCGGGCGACATAGAGGCCGTTTTATTGGTCGGGCCTACTGCTCCGGCTACAAAACGCGGCTTATCAGGATTTTTTACTGTAAATTCATCGGCCGCTTTTCGTGCCAGACGAGCAGCCTCAAGATTTATTTCACGTACCAGACTGCCCATACCGTAATCTTCCATAGAAATACGTTGAGCATTAAACGAGTTGGTTTCGATAATGTCGGCTCCGGCTTCAAGATATTTACAATGAATGCCGTAAATAATATCCGGTTGAGTCAGAACAAGCAAATCATTATTGCCTTTCTGGGGAATTTCGCAATTTGCAAAGCGTGAACCACGGTAATCGGTTTCAACTAACTTATGACGCTGAATCATGGTTCCCATTGCACCATCCAAAATAAGGATGCGGTTTTCGAGTTCGGTTCTTAATTTCATTATTTTTTTGTTGGAGTGCAAAGATAATGTTATTTCAACAAAAAAGACCCTTATCAGTTCACTGAAAAGGGTCGTAATGAGTAATTTGACTTTGATTTGCCTACTCAGTTAAAAACAAAATCATACGTTCGACAGCCTTTTTGCATACCGGGCAGAATGCCGGTGCTTCATTGGTACGCATCCGGCAATCATAAGCCGGACGATACATACCTTTACTCAGATAGCCTCCACCTTCGAAAACTCCAACTGAAAGTTTTTTGGTTTCATCGTTTACGGGAGTTGGTATCAGAGTGTCTTTATCAAGCATATTTTTCCATTTTTTTTCGAAATGAACCAGAGAGGTGAGGTTGGGTTCCCAAGGCTCTTCTTTTATATCATACATGTCATCAAGCACATCTTTATCATAGAAATATTCATCACCCAGACCTGCAAACGAATGGCCAAATTCATGTACAACAACTTCAGTTTGAGCTTGTTTGCTTCCGGCAGACGCCAATGCATAGAAATTATAAATACCTCCGCCCCCGTAAGTTGAAGTATTGGCCAGCACATAAATAGCATCGTATGGTACTAATGAAGCATAGTCCCGAATGGTAAAAACGTTTGGAGATGTAAGATAGCGCGGTTCATAAAAAGTATAATAGTGGGAACCTACAGCCGTATTTTTCCAAACATTATCCTGAGGCATACTAATGCCTGATTCCTGAGATGCAGCTGCAATTGCATAAACATTTATGCGGGATTTGTATGTTTTGAAAGGCTCGTGGGTAAAAAGATTTTCTGCTAATTTCTGAGCATCTTTATAAAATTTTATTCTTTCTGCAGCTGTATATCCTTCGGCAATAACAGCTATGTCCACAGCGTGTTCCGGGGTTGTTGCTTTACATATTTCTTTTACGGGAACATTGATGGAGGAATTTCTCCGGATAAGTTTATCTTGTGGATTGAATCCGAATTGTAAAAGAGGTTCCCATTGATCGAAACCGAGTCTTTTTTCAATACTGATTTTTACTGCTTTTTTAGGGTAGGGGAATTGAACACTTTGTTCAAAGCCTTTTTGTAAATATTTTGCTTCATCGCTAGTTTGCCATTCAAAATACAGGGTACTAAAACCATCAGTGTATATTAATTTTTCAGACAAACTGTCAGTAACCTGAAATCGATATTCTCCCAGATTTAGAAATTCTGAAAGATGTTGACGGCGTCCTCCCCAATAAGGTTCTTGTTTGATTTTGTTTAAAAAGGCTGTGGTAATTGTATCGTTTCCACAAAACATAAAATCGATACGACAGGCTTTTTCTGTGAAGTAATCGGAATAATTTTGAGCCTGTATTCCAATGATAAAAAATAAAAGAAGGGAAATGCCAGTGAATACTTTTCTCATGGGTGTAATATTTTGAAAACGCAAATTAACTCAAAATAAACGAGAACTAACGCCCACTTTCCTGACATTTTTCTCTGCATCACGCAGATACCCCTTTCTATTATAAATATCTTACAAATATTTTTATGTTTTTAATTATGAATTGCTATCCGGTAATACATTGAGTTCTGAAAGTTGAATGATAGATTCATTGAGAACCATATTGTATAAGTGTATATTTATATCATTTTTGCCAATGACGATGGTTCTTGTTTCATTCGTTTCATAGCCGACATTTCGTAGTGACAGAATGTATTTTCCCGGTTTAAGTTTTTCAATTATAAAATTTCCGTTCAAATCGGCCATGTCTCCCTCTGTTATTTGTCTTGTTTCCGGATCTATGACTGTAGCTGTGGCGTAAGGTATCGGATTGCCGTTTTTGTCAGTAATTCGTCCTATTAGTGTTGTATTTGCTTTTGCAAAAAACGAACCAGTATTTATAATTATTATAAAAAGAATAAACAATCTATGTTTTTTATATTTAATTAATGTTTTCATAATTTCTAATTTAAAAGTGGTTAATAATTAAAATGTTTTAAGCCTGTCATTTTGAACTTCTGCTTTGTTCTTCGCTTGAAGATGTGGAACGATTGGCACGCGTTTTAAATTTATCTTTTCCAAATCTATAGTTGAAAGAAATATTTAATCTTCTTGAATCCCAGTAGTTCATTACATCAATGTCGACGTTTCCGTATTTTGCATAGGCGCCTCCTGTTGCTGTTTTGAAAATATCACTTATCCCTATTTTAATCATGCCGTTGTCGTTGAGTATTTTTCTTTGTATTCCAAAATCAACTGTGTAGCGTGGACGAATAATAATATTGCTGATAAGTTGTTGGGAAGAATATTTTCCCCCAAGCTCCATTTCTAATTTCCAGGGTAATGTGAAGTTATTAGTCATGTTTGCCATAAAGCTTGGCTGCTTGAGTAGATTGGAATTAGTGTCATACATCTGTATTGTTTTATACATCCCAATAAGTGTTCCGTTGAATTTCCACCACTGGAATGGCTGAAACTGAAATGTTTCGGATAAGTTCATATCTAACGAATTATTTAGATTTTGTGTGGTTTGATAAACGGTTTTGGAAGCGTCGTCCTGCTCAATAATTTCGGTAAATAGCCCTTTTGTATAATTGACGTCGAAGCTTGTGATCAAGGCATTTTTATAGTTATGACTAACCCCGGCTGAATGTGTGAATTGCGGTTTCAAATTTGGATTACCTACATTGTAAGTATAGGGATCGACCATCCATCTGAAAGGATTCAGATCATCATAATTGGGACGTCCAATACGGTAGCTGTATTTAAAATTAACAGTGTTTTTGTCGTTTAATTGTTGTTGTACAAAAAACGAGGGAAATAATTTCAAATAAATTGTATCGTTTATTTCATTTGTATTCACCGAATTTCCTTTAGAATAGGTGTTTTCAAGTCTGAGTCCAAGTTGAAAAGTGGTTTTATCCAGTTGCATTTTTCCGTTAATATATCCGGCCTGGATATTTTCATCATATATAAAATGGTCTGATTGGTTGAGGTATCCACTCATATCCATGTGGCTATCTGTATTTACAAAGCTGAATTTAAGACCTGCATCAAAATTAATTTGTTTATTTACAGGCAATGAATAATCGAGTTTTGTTGTAAAAATTTTTATATTACTTCCCTGACTTGTATTGGATGAGATGATGTTCCCGGTATTCACTCCTGCAGGGCTTGTGTATTGTCCGTTTTGGATGTTAGTTCCGTTAAAGTTGAATAACGCATAGTCAGCATCTACTGAAAGAGATTGTCCCGTACTGTCAATATCCCACTTGTAATTAAGATTATAGGTTGAGTTTGTCCATTTGTTATTTGCATCTGACCGTGTCAATAGCATTGAGTCCACGTGTTGATATTTATCCGTAAATTTAGTGGTATTATCTTCTCCATTATAGTTGTGGCCACTATTGCCTCTGAACATGGCACTTATTACATGATTTTTTGCAAGATAATAATCCGCTCCTACTTTATAATTATGAGATGAACCCTGATATTCTCCATCGCTGCTGATTAACTGGTATGCCCCTTCCAACTCAGTACTGGTGAATCTGCGAGTGGCATCCATTCCTCCCCAGCCGGCCCAGTTGTAGTTCGAATAATTTCCGTATAAATTTAGTTTCCCATAATTTATATTTAAATCTAATCCTCCATTCCATCCGAATTTACTGGTTTGAGTAATTCCCCCGTTAACACTTCCGTTAAATCCGTGAGCTTTGGTATGCTTTGTTTTTATATTGATAATCCCGGAATTGCCTTCTGCGTCATATTTGGCAGATGGACTATCAATAATTTCAATTTTGTCAACGTTTTTACCTTGTAATCCTTTTAATAGCGATGCTAATTGGGAACCGGAAACATAAGTAGGTTTGTCATCTATGAGAATTTTGACTCCGTTTAATCCTTTTAAGCTTATGTTATCGTTATTGTCGATCGTTATTCCGGGTAGTTTTTTTAATATATCATACACATTTTCGGAGGCCGTAGTGGGCGATACTTCCGGATTAATGACCATTTTGTCAACCGATTGCTCAATGAATTGTTTCCGTCCTGTAATAATTACATCTTGCAATAATTCGGAACTTTCGCTCAGCATAAAACTCTTTTCGATAACAGATTCTTTTCCGTCTACAATGAGCTTTGCGGCTTCTGATTTATTATATCCCACCATACTTATTGAAAGAATGTATTCTCCTCGTTTTACTTTGTTTATTTTAAATTCTCCATTTTTATTTGAGACGCTTCCGTTTATCACTTCGTTTGTTTTCGGATTTATTAATGCTGCAGTTGCATATTCAATGGGTTGACTATTTTTGTCGATTACTTTTCCTTGTACTGTGACAGATATAGCTTCGTTTAGAGCAAATAAACTTTGTACTGTGAAAAGAAATATTGATATATAACTTAAAAATTTTATTTTCATATTATTCCTTTTTTGCGAATGTTTTTTACTTGTTTTCAATTATTATGACGAACCATTAAAGATAATATTACATCGTTTATCGATATTTTTTTATTATTAGACGTAAAGAGATTCCTTTTTGGATTTAGCTGTTTCTTTATTTTTATTCCTTATGATTTATACAGTATCAGTGAAATGGTACACTGTAGATGTAGCGTCTGTTTTTAAATATACAAAACACTAGGTGTTAATTTGTATTAATGTGCTTAAGGGATTTATTTAAATAAATGAATAGTAGTGGTTTACAAATAAAAAATAGCATGAATCAGAATAACCTGATTCATGCTATTTTGTCTATTTTTATAGACCTAAGTTTTATTTTTTCTTCTTCCTCCACCAAATTATAAAACCTGTAATAACCTGAGTTTCGGATAAGAAATAAATTAAAAAAGTTGGTAAGTAGCTCATAATTTAGTATCTTTATAGTTGAAAATCAATAAAATACGAACGATCATGAGTGTAGTTAGCAAAGACAAAATTACAGAAATTTTTTGCTCAGTAGATGATTTCTACAAAGATTATTCACAAACAATCAAAGAAAATAAGTGTTTGCCTTGTGGCGATGGAATAAAACACCGGAATCGTCTACACGAGATGTCTGAGAGCGAAATTATAACTATCCTGTTGATGTATCATTTTGGTAGTTTTAAAAATTTCAAGCATTACTATCTGATGCATATTGGGTTACTCTGAAAGAGGAATTTCCTAAACAACTCTCATACAGCAGATTTGTTTCAATAGAGCATGAAGTTTTCGTGCCGATGATGCTGTTCTTGAATATCATTTGTTTTGGGCAATGCACCGGAATTACTTTTGTTGACAGCACCAAAATCAGTGTCTGCCATAACAAACGCATATTCAATCATAAAGTATTCAAGGATCTTGCCCAAAGAGGTAAAAGCACAATGGGTTGGTTCTATGGCTTTAAGTTGCATTTTGCCTGTAATGATAAAGGAGAAATCCTAAGTTTTTTCTTCTCTCCGGGCAATATGGATGATTGTGACATAAGGGTGTTTGAAATACTTAAAAAGAAACTCTTTGGCAAGCTATATGCCGACAAAGGATATACTTCCCATTCGCTTTTTGAAATGCTTTTCAACAATGGGATACATATTGTTACAGGTATCAAAAGTAATATGAAGAACAGATTGATGCCTTTTTATGACAGAATTATGTTGAGAAAACGCTCTATTATTGAGACTATTAATGACTTGTTGAAAAATGTATGCGATATAGAACATTCAAGACACAGAAGTATTCACAATTTCTTTATGAACCTGATTTCGGCAATCGCTGCATATTGTTCTTTCAATAAAAAACCGGCAATTCAGGTTGAATATATAAACAACGGCACTCAATTACATTTGTTTTATTGAGAAATTCCTTATCCGAAACTCAGGTTAATAGAATATTAAACAATGAGGCTGTTCAGAGTTTGAACTGCCTCATTATTTTTTGAACAAGTAATCCTTTTTGGACCTCAGCTTTTTCGCATGGCTTCTACTTCTTCTACTGTTTTTGGTTTTACTTTGGAGCCGAGTCGACGGGCGCCGTTTTCGGTCATCATGTAGTCTTCCTCGTTGCGAATTCCACCGAAGTTGCGGAATTTTTGAACCTCATTCCAATTCACAAAATCGGTGAACAGTCCTTCTCCCTGCCATTTGTCCATAAGCTCTGGAATGAAATAAATCCCTGGTTCAATGGTGAATACATGGCCAGGCTTTAGCGGTTTGGCAAAGCGCAACGATTTCATGCCAAATTGAGTGCTTTTAGGTTCGCCATCGTATCCTACCCAAACTTCTCCGAGGTTTTCCATATCGTGTACGTCCAGGCCCATCATGTGGCCGGTTCCGCAAGGCAGAAACAAAGCATGAATTCCGTTGGCAATAATATCGTCCGTGTTGCCTTTGAGCAATCCGAGACTTTTCATATTCTCGGTGATTGACCGGCAGGCAGCTAAATGTGCATTTTTATAAGGAGTATGCAATTCCAGCGCATTGATAGCTGCATAATGGGCTTCGAGACTCATTTCATAAATTATTTTTTGCCGGGTTGTGAAAGTAGTATCTACCGGAAATGTACTTGACAAATCACCGGCATAATGGCTTTCGACTTCTCCTCCGGCATCAAGCAGGAACAGGTCGCCGCTTTTCAGTACATTGCCATGATAATGGTTGTGGAGCGTTTGTCCGTTGATAGTTGCAATAATGGGGAAAGAAATTTCTCCATTCGCAGCAAGCGCAATTTCATACACGCGGGCAGCTACTTGGGCTTCTGTCATTCCGGGTCGGGCCATTTGCATGGCTGCTACATGCATGTCAACTGATAAATCTACAGCACGTTCTATTTCTGCAATTTCTTCTGAAGATTTTATTTCGCGTTGACTTATCACGGCACGAATCAGTTTTATCGATGATTTCTGAGCTATTTCTGCCGGATGTAATCCGAGCAAGGTCTGAAGCTGCAATTTATGTTCTGCACGGTAAGGAGGCAGAAAATGTACTTCACGGTTTTTCCAGCTGGATTCAGAAAGTATTTTTGTTATATTTTTAACTGGTTGCGTATCAGTAATACCTGCTTCGGTCGTCCGTTCAGCAATAGTAGGCTGTGGTCCCATCCAAACAATATCGTCTATGGTATAGTCGTCACCGAAAATAATCTGACGGTTGTTGTCAATATCAATTAAAGCTGTCAAGCCGGGAAAGTCGATTCCGAAATAATATAAAAAAGTACTGTCCTGACGAAAATGATAGCCATTGTCCGCATAGTTCATCGGACTTTCATCGTTTCCCAATAGCAAAATAAGCCCTGAGCCGATTTTTTCGGCCAAAACTTTTCGGCGTTGTATATAAGTTTCGGGTTTAAACATTGTAATGAATAATTTTATTTGATTTATATGAAGATGTGATTAATTTACATATTTCTGTTGAGTACAGTAATTACAAATTGTTTTACAATATCTGCTTCTTCTGTTTTGCTTGTTGCTATAAACAAAGTAAGAGCCGCAAGAGTTGAGTTGTCAATTAAAGGAAATCCATTAGGCTTTGCAAATACATCTTCTTAGTACTTGTCTTTGCCCTTTCTGTCGAACTATCCGGAATTTCCGGATAGTTCAAATCTATCTCTAATTCTTCTGTTTGATAAATATTTTTAATGTGTTCATTAATGGTACGCACATCTTTATCAAAAAGTTCGGCCATTTATGCCTGACTTAACCACACAGTGCCTGCGTCGAACTGAACTTTTAATTCAGTTTGGTTATTCGAAGTTTTGTATATTTCAATTTTACTCTCCATATCATTCTGTTGTTATTTATTTGGCACGCTATAAAAAACAACATGTAAATGTAGAATAATATGAGAAAATTTACAAATGATTTTTCAACTCATTGCATCCAATGAGCCAATTTACATCGATTCGTGTTCCGTGCGCTCAATAATTTCGTTTTGTAAATCTAATCCCAAATCATTGAAATAATCGCTGTAGCCGGCTACACGTACAATCAGATTACGATATTTTTCCGGATGTTTCTGGGCATCTCGGAGAGTTGCTGCATTTACCACATTGAACTGGATATGATGCCCGTTCATGCGGAAATAGCTCCGGACTAAAGAAGAAACTTTGCGAATGGCTGTTTCGTCTTCGAAAAAGTTCGGGCTGAATTTTTGATTCAGTAAAGTTCCTCCGGTGTTTAAATGATCAATTTTTGCTGCTGATTTTACTACCGAAGTCGGACCGTTTTTGTCGGCTCCCTGTACGGGTGAAATTCCTTCCGAAACGGGTAATCCCGCTTTTCGTCCATCTGCACTGGCATGCATAACACTTCCAAAATAAACATGGCAGGTCGTTGGCAACAGGTTAATGCGGTATTCGGCTCCGCGCGGACTGCGATGCCCTTTCACTGAGTCATAATAAATGTCAAAAACATTCATCAACTGTGCGTCGGCGTAATCATCATCGTTTCCGTATTTGGGAGTTTTGTAAAGCAGTTTGTATAAGAGTTCGTCGTGACCTTCAAAATTATCTTCCAACGCTTTTACAAAATCCGGTAAAGAAATGGATTTTTCGTCAAAAACATGTTTACGAAGAGCTGTAAGCGCATCTGTCATAGTTCCCATTCCCACACCCTGAATGTAGTTGCTGTTGTAGCGCGAACCACCCTGAATATAATCCATACCGCGTGCCACGCAGTCGTCGATAATCAGCGACAGGAACGGAGTAGGGATGTGGTTCATAAAAATCTTTTCTATAGTATTATTCCCTATGATTTTGATGCGGACAAAATGTTGTACTTGTGTATTGAAGGCCGCCAAAAGTTGTTCGTAAAATTTAAAATCCGATACTTCACCTGTTTTTAGTCCGATTTGTTTTTGGGTACGGGTGTCGAATCCGTTGTGCAGGGTAAGTTCCAGAATTTTAGGCAAATTGAAATATCCGCACAGAATATAACTTTCGGTTCCGAACGCTCCTGTTTCCACACAGCCGCTGCAACCGCCATTGCGTGCGTCCACAATATCTTTACCCTGATTGAGCAGTTCCTGAATAATGGAATCGGTATTGAAGATAGATGGTTGCCCGAACCCGGTTTTAGTGATTTTTACAGCACGATTGATAAAACTATCGGGATTGAGTTTGCTCAGTTGTACCATCGAACTTGGCTGTAACAAACGCATTTCTTCAATCACGTCAAGCAAAATGTACGACATTTCGTTGACAGCATCGGTTCCATCGGGTTTCACCCCGCCCAGATTGATGAGGCAAAAATCGGTATAAGTGCTGCTTTCCTGAGCTGTTACCCCGATTTTTGGGGGAGAAGGATGATTGTTGAATTTCACCCAGAACGACTCAAGCAATTCCACGGCCTGATCTTTAGTCAGAGAACCTTCGGCAATTTCTTTCTGATAAAAAGGATTCAAATGCTGATCTAAACGACCCGGATTGAAAGAATCCCACGGATTTAGTTCCGTAACCACGCCCAGATGAACAAACCAGTAATGTTGCAGTACTTCGTGAAAAGTGGATGGAGCGTGTGCCGGAACCCGGCGACAAATCTGTGCCATTTTTTCCAATTCCGCTTTTCGGTCAGCATCTATTTCTTCAGCGGCTAGCTCTTCCAGTTTATCGGCATGACGATTGGCATAAATGATGAGCGCATTCGCCGCAATCTTCATGGCTTTCAGTTCTTCTTTTTTGTCGTAAGCCATTGGATCGTTGGTAAAGTTGAGCTGAGCCAGACTTTCATCTATATCCTGCATGATGTCTAACATGCCTTTCCGGAAAATTTTATAACCGGCAACTGTATGTCCCGGAGCACGTTGTTCCATAAATTCGGTAAAAATGCCGGCATTGTATGACTCTTTCCATTCTTCAGTCATGGCATTCATCATGCGGTCGCGGTTCGAGCGGCCTTCCCAAAAAGGAATTATGGTATCGGCAAAAGCCTGTTTAGTTTCTTCGTCGACACGAAACCATACTTTTTCGCGTGTATCCAGAATTTCGAGATCCTGCAACGAGTGAACCGTTATTTCAGGATAAGTCGGCGTAGCTTTCGGTGCAGGCCCGCGCTCGCCGACGATCAGTTCCATGTCGTTGATACAGATATATTTTTTGGAGAGGATATATTCCAGCGATTTGGCACGCTGTACAGGAATCGAATCGCCAAATGCGACATGATTTTTATAGAATTCCGTTATCAATAAACCTCTTTCGGCCGAGATACGATTTACGGCATTCAGGCTTTGTTCGCGTAGTTGTTGAATTCTGGGTGTCATATTTGTTTTTTAAAATTTCATGTAATTTTTTATTCCCCCTTTAGAAATTTAGGGGATGACTATCCACCGATTTTTACATTAAAACCGGCTTTTTCAAAGAGTAATTGAACATTTTCCAGGTTTTTCTTCGATAAAGATTTTTTTCCTTCGAAGATATTTTCCATACCAAACCGTTCATATTTGTGTGAAGCGGTATTATGATAGGGTAGAAGGTCTATTTCTTCGGGTTGTTGTGGTAACCCGGAAAGAAATTGCAACGTTTGCTGAATATTTTCTTTGGTAAATGTTACTTCGGGTACAAATGGAATCCGAATTCTTACTTTTTTCCCTGTCTCCAATAATTTGGGGAGATTTTCAAGAATAATTTTGTTTGATGCTCCGGTATATTTTTGATGTTTTTTATCGTCCATCAATTTCAGATCGTATAGGAAAAGATCAGTTCTCCGGGCGGTTTCTTCCAGCAATTTCCACCGGACGTATCCTGAAGTATCTACAGCCGTGTGCATTCCTGCCGCTTTGCAGGCATCGAGTGAGTTATTCAGAAATTCGTGTTGAAGCATGGGCTCACCTCCCGAAAAAGTTACTCCTCCTCCCGATTCGTTCATAAACACTTTTTCTTTCTGTAATTCCTTCATCAATTCATCAACCGACATTTCCCGACCTACTGTTTCGTTTTCGGTAAATGTTTTATCGCCGATACGGACGGTCTTCGGAACCTCGCAGATGGCGGAACTGATGCTTTCCGGATTGTGGCACCACGCACAGCGTAGCGGACAACCTTTCATAAATACAGTTGTACGAATGCCTGGTCCATCGTGAACCGCAAATCGTTTGATGTCGAAAATAATAGCCATGACCCCTAACCCCTAAAGGGGGATAATTAAAGGATTAATGTAAAATTTGGAAGTACAGTCGGAAAAAAGATAGAAACTTCAAGGAAGTTTTTATATAACACCCCTTTAGGGGGCTGGGGGTGTGTTTTTAGTTCATCCAGCACTCATACAAACCTTTGCCGGATTTGTGGAGCAGATTTCCTTTATGTCGGGGTGAAAATGTCATTGATTGAGAATGAAATTATTTCGGTTGCTAAATTATGAAAAAGTTTGGAAATCAGTTACTACAGGATTATCAAAGTTGATGAATTTTTCAATTCCCGAAAGAAATTTTATTTTACAGAAACATATATAGTAAAAAAGCATCAACAATAGATTAAAATTATATTGATTATTAAAATAATTTTATATTTTTGAAAAACCTTAATTTTATTCTTGTAAAAAGCTATGAAATCATTTTTGTTTACAATTATTATGTTCTGTATTTATACGAATATATTTTCTCAGATTGAAAATATCCTTCCTTCTCCTCAGACAATTGCTGGTGCTTCTGTTGCCAATTTTCATGATTATAGTGTATTTCAGAATCCTTCTAATATTGCTTTTGCGGAAAGCAATATCCTTTTAGCACAATATGAAAATAAATTTATTATTAGAGAATTATCTCGAAAAGGTGTCAGTTTCACTGGTCATACTAATCTTTTAAATTATCGATTTTCTTTTTCTCACTTTGGCTATTCATTGTACAACGAAATACTTTTGGGAGCTGGTTTTGCCAGAAATTTTGCTAATAAATTTTCTATGGGATTGCAGTTCGATTATTATACATTTTATTCCGGAGTTGATAATAAATATCGCAGTGCCTTTTTTCCTCAATTTGGAATAAATGTGCTTATTTCTCCCGTCTTTTATTGGGGCTTTCAAGCGCTCAACCCTTTTCAGACAAACATAAAATGTGAGACTACTTATAAACGGATTCCTTCTGTTTACAGTCTGGGATTTTGTTATTTGCCTGTAAGTTCAGTAAAGTTGCTTATTCAGACAGAGAAAGAAGTGAGCAGTGATTTCCGTCTGGCGACAGGATTGGAATACACTATGAAAGATTTCTTGACTTTCAAATCCGGAGTTTACTATACTTATTATTTGGTGCCTTGCTTGGGTTTTTCATTTAAATATTCTCAAATTCAATTTGGGCTAAATACAGATATTCATCCTTTGTTGGGTTTGATTTCTAATGCAACACTAAGCTATTCCTTCTGATTTATGATTAAAAAGTTGTTGTTTACAATACCATTGTTATTTGTATGGCCATCGTGTCTGTTTGCCCAGGATAAAAATTTGGCTATAGATGATTTTATTGCTGATATTTTTGAACAATATACAGCTGAAACTGAAAAAACGTTGGATTATGAATCATTTTACGATGATTTGATTTCATTTTCAGAAAACAAGCTTAATTTAAATAATGCAGTAAAAGATGATTTGATGAAATTACAATTTCTTTCGGAAGATCAGGTAGAAAACATATTGTATTATGTGTATAAATTCGGTCCGCTTGATAATCTATATCAATTACAGCTGATTGATGGTTTGGATATGACGGATATTCGATATATGCTTCCTTTTGTAAGAGCAGGAGAGGGGAGCCCGGGAAACAATAATTTTTATCCACGGGATTTGATTGCTTACGGAAGACATAATATTTTTCTGCGAGTGGATAATACATTGGAGTCAAAAGCCGGATACCAGCCTTCCGAAAATGAGAATGACACTTCAAAATATATAGGTTCAGGTATTTATAATTCTGTAAAATATCAGTATAAATTAAGAGATAAAATTTATGCGGGTATTACTTTAGAAAAAGATGCCGGAGAACCGATATTTTCAAGATATAGAAATGGTTATGATTTTTATTCGTTTTATACTCAGGTGAATCGTGTCGGAATATTTAAAACAATAATTCTGGGAGACTTCAGGGCATCGTTTGGACAAGGATTAGTTTTGGGTTCTACGTTTAGCAGCGGGCCATCATCTTATGTTTTGAATGTAGCGAATGCTTCTGTTGGACTTCGAAAGAGTTCATCTTCGAATGAATTTGCTTTTTTCAGGGGATTAGGAGGTACTTTACAGAAAAATAATTTTATGCTGTCTGCATTTTATTCATATAGAATAATTGACGCAGATGCCATCGATAGCACATTTTCAGGTTTTTATAAAACGGGTTATCATAGAACTTTATCGGAATTAAATAAGAAGCATTCTGTAAATCAGCAGACTTTGGGGGTGAATGGTAATTTGAGATTTAAATATCTATCCGTGGGTTTGACTTTAAATCATACTTTTTTCGATAAAGAATTAAATTTTGATAAAACAGTTTACAACCTATTTTATTTTTGTGGGGCGAAGCAGACCGCCGTAAGTATGGATTACAGGGCGAGATTTTTCAAATTGAATTTTTTTGGAGAAACAGCATTGGCAGACAATTTATCTGTAGCAACTTTGAATGGAATAAGTTTTTCACCGGCCTCTAAAATAAGTTTTGTTACTTTGTTTCGTTATTATTCTCCGAAATATGATGAGCTATTTGCCAGTTCTTTTTCTCAAAATTCAAAAACTAATAATGAAACAGGTATTTATTCTGGAATTGAATTAAAAGCGACAAAAGGCCTTAAAATATCATTTTATGTAGATGCTTATAAATACCCATGGCCCAAATATATAGTTTCTTCTCCTTCAACAGGGAATGAATCTTTATTTCAGGCTGATTACATGCCCCAAAAATCTCTTGCTATGTTTTTACGTTTAAAATATAGTAACAAACAAGTAAACGTGTCAGATGATATTAGTCCGGTAAAATTGATTGTAGACCGGACTAAGTTTTTGGTAAAATATCAGTTGCTGTTTAAATCCGGAAATTGGAAATTCAAAAATGTAAATGAAATAAATCAGATTACAATTGGTAAAAGCAGGAGTACTTATGGTTTTCTTGCATATCAGGATGTGAGTTATGATTTCCGTAAAATACCATTGAACTTTAATTTGAGATATTTGCTTTTCGATGCGGTTGATTTTGAGAATGCTTTTTATACTTATGAAAGCGATGTCCTGTATGCTTTTTCAATACCCATGTTTTATGGAAAGGGAAATCGTTATTATTTTAATCTGAAATATGAATTAAGCAGGCATTATTCTGTCTGGTTTAAAATATCACAAATAGTTTATGCCGATGACAGGACTGCAATTAGTAGCGGAAACGAAAAAATAATCGGCAACAGAAAAACAGAGTTCAGATTTTTGCTTCGGATGAGTTATTGACTATATGCGCTCTAAGCGGGAGGCATCTAATCTGAGCAAAATAAACAGCAAAATGGTAAAACCCCAAAGCGAAGATCCTCCGTAGCTGAAAAAAGGCAAAGGAATGCCTATTACGGGCATTATTCCAAGCACCATTCCAATGTTTACCATAAGATGAAAAAATAAAATGCTGGCAACACAATACGCGTAAATACGATTAAAAGCTTCACGTTGCCTTTCCGCAATTTTCAATAACCTCATCAATAGCAGCCAGTAAATAACAAGCACCAAAGTGGAGCCCCAGAAGCCGTGTTCCTCACCAACCGTACAAAATATAAAATCGGTATCCTGTTCAGGAACATATTTGAGTTTGGTTTGAGTTCCGTTTAAAAAGCCTTTACCCAGAAAACCTCCTGAACCAATGGCTATTTTCGATTGGTTTACATTATATCCTGCTCCTGTTGGATCGTCCTCCATGTTGAGCAGGACTTTAATCCTGATTTGTTGATGAGGTTCCAGTACTTTTTCGAAAAGGTAATCCGCCGAAAAGCAGAATAGAGTGGAACCAATTGTAATTAAAACAATCAGCCAATAATTTTTGAGTCTGAAGAATAATTCTGTTATTGTCCAGTAAATTGCCGAAAGCAGAACTATCCCCAAAGCTACATAGTTGAAATTTATTTTATACCATATATTGGTTAGTAATGAAGCTCCCCCAATAAATACAATCCCCCCAAGCAGATAAAGGGCTTCTTTTTTATTTTTACAAATAAAATAGGCGTAAAAAAATTGTATTGCCAGAATAATTCCCATAGCAAGCAGAATTCCGAGAGTTCCCTGATTGTCAAGAATGGGAACAATACTGAATCTGATAACCAATACAAATAGTATAATTGCAAATACCATTAGAAGTAAAATAATGCCGTTCATTCCTTCCCGGTAGAACATTAGAAGAAAAGATATGAATACTAATGCTGAACCGGTTTCCTTTTGCAATACGATCAGAGAGAACGGAACAAAAACAAACAGTCCGATGGGAATCAGATCTTTCCATGTTCTAATCCGGTAATTGTAGGCACTCATGAATTTAGAGAGGGCTAAAGCTGTTGATATTTTAGCCAATTCAGCCGGTTGGAAACTTATGGGACCAAATACAAGCCATGAATGTGATCCTTTTATATCAGGAGCTATAGAAGATGGTGCAACAATTGTGAATGCCAGCAAAAGTAACGTGATTCCATATATGACATAAGCAAAAAAATTGTATACTCTGTAATCGACTAACAGAAGCATTCCCCCAAGTCCGAATGCCGTCAAAATCCACACAAACTGCTTGCCTGCGCGCTGATCCCAGCTAAAAATACCGGGTTGGTCAAAGTCATAGCTTGCACCGTAAATACTCAACCAACCCATTACTACTAATAAAACGTAGAATATAATGGTAGTCCTGTCTAATGAATATTTTATACTAACGTTTCTTGACATTACTATTTGTTACTGTATTAGAAACTTTTTCCTGAAGTTCGTTACGTTCAACTTTTCCTTTTAGATATTGCTCTGCCAATAAACTGAATATCGGAGCAGCGTATGTTGATCCAAATCCAGCATTTTCTACAATAACGGCTATTGCTATTTTAGGATTATCTTTTGGTGCAAAACCAACAAAGAAAGCATGGTCTTTTCCGTGTGTTTGAACTGTACCTGTTTTACCGCACATCTCAATACCTTCAAGCTTAGAGGCACGTGCGGTTCCTGATTCAAATACTTTCCACATTCCTTCGTAAACAATTGGAAAGTATTTTTTTTCCACTTCACATCGATGTACCTTTTGTAGCATCGTGTCATTTTTGAGGAGGTGGGGGGTGATATAATATCCGGTATTGGCTATAACACACATGGCATTGGCAAGCTGTAAAGGAGTTGCCATAATTTCTCCCTGCCCAATTGAATTTGAACGGATAGTCAGAGCCCTCCAGCCTGTTACGCTTTTGTAAACCTTGTTATAAAATTTTTGAGTTGGTATATATCCTCTGGCTTGTTCATAGATATCACTATCCGTAAATTTTTCCCCTAATCCAAAACTTTTGATTCTTTCCACCCATTCATCATAATTTTTTCTGAAAATAGCATTTTTTGTGCCGTATCCGTCTTTTTCGATAGTTGCTTTGAAGGCATTCCAAAAATAAGGATTACAGCTTTGTTCGATCGCGTTTACCAGACTTACGGGAGAACCATGATGGTGGGTACATTTAACCGGTGAAGACTGAGGACCATTGCAGGCATACATGGTATGTTCTGTAATTCCTCCCATTTGCTGGCAAACCAATGCCTGCAAGGTTTTGAACGAAGATCCCGGAGAATACTGTCCCTGTGTTGCACGGTTCATCAGCGGTTTTGTAGGGTCTTTCAGAAGTTCATAATAGTTTTTTGAACGCTGCCTTCCGACAAGTAAATTTGGATCAAACGTGGGACTTGTAGCCATAGCCAAGATTTCTCCTGTTTTGGGTTCAATCGCGACTACACTTCCAACTTTTCCCCGCAACAAAGTTTCTGCAAGACGCTGAAGATTTATATCTAAAGTCAAAGTGAGATTTTCTCCGGCTTTAGGAGAAATATCATCTTTGCCGTTTTCGTATTTTCCTTTGATGCGGCCCTTGGCGTCACGCAAAAGAATTTCTACTCCTTTTTCTCCTCTCAATTGTTTTTCGTAGGTATATTCTATGCCGTCTCTTCCGCAATAGTCACCCATGGTATAATATGGATCTTTTTCGATCCTTCGTTGCGATACCTCACCAATGCTTCCCAAAACATGGGCAGCAATAGGATAGGTGTACTCCCGGAGAGTACGAATCTGAATATAAAATCCGGGAAATTTATAAAGTGACTGCTGGATAGGAGCTATATCGGCACTACTCAGCTGGTTCATAAACAATTGTGGAGTATATGAAGAATATCCCGGATTTCTTCGGCGATCTTTGATTTCCGACATTCTTTTGATAAAATATGCTTTGTCAATGTTTAGTGCACGACATAGAGACATAGTATCTAAATCATGTACTTCTCTGGTTATAAACGTAATATCATAAGCAGGTTTATTATACACAAGTAAATTATGCTTCCGATCGTAAATTAATCCACGGGGAGGATATTGTGTTTTTTTTAGGAATGCATTACTATCAGCGCCTTCCTTGTATTTTGTTTCAATGATTTGAATAGTGAAAAGCCGGAGTATGTATATAACGATAATAACCGACATGATAATGGCGATTACAGTTCTTCTGTTTTGAAGCTCATCGTTAATCATATCAATTCTCCTTTATTGTGTTACTTTTTACTGAATGAGCGAATGGCAAAAATAATTAAAATTGATACAGTTGAACTTAATAATATTTTAAAAATTATTAACCATATATGTGTAAATGAAAATGCTTCTAGAAAGAACAGAATTGTGTGATGCATTAATACAAGTGCTACCACATATTTTATATAGTTACCTACTCCAAAACTATGAAATGAAGGAATTGGGTTACTCCCTTCTTCTATTGTAGTGAAAAGTTTTATCACATCATTTCTGAAAAAAGAGATAAAAACCGTAGAAAATGCATGCAAGCCAAGAGTATTGCTAAAAATATCTATTGTTATTCCAAGTGCAAAGCCAAGCAATAAAGTGATCCAACGCTGGAGCTTTACAGGCAACGATAGTATAAACAACATATAAATATAGGGATTGATAAATCCCAGAAATTGTATGTTGTTAAGTACCAGTACCTGAGTAAGCACCAGAATAATGAAGGATAATATGTTTTGGAGAAATAAAATCATTGTTCTTCAGCTTTCTTTTCGAGATCTCGTAACTCTTCAAAATTCAGGTAATTAATAATTTTTACATGAGATAATGTTCTGAAATTTACAGCTAATTTTACTTTTATATCGTAATATTGTTCACCTTCACGCATTTTAAAATTCTCAATTGTTCCAACGGGAACGCCCTCTGGAAATGATCCGGCGAAACCGGTTGTGACTAAGGTATCTCCTAGAGAAAATTCGACATGTCTCGCAATGTCATTTAGCTGAGCAAATCTGTAGTCGAAGCCGTCCCAGCTCAATGGTCCGGTATAGTTGCTCTTTTTGAATTTGCAACTGAGTTCAGTTTTTTGATTCAGGACGGGAATTATTACTGCATATTTATCAGAGACGTTTTTGACTATGCCCACAGCACCTTCATCATTGATTACACCCATATCAACCCTGATTCCATCCCTTGAACCCTTGTTTATTGTAATGTAATTTAACAGTTTATTGGTGGAATTATTTATAACCTTTGCCGATATAAGTTGATATTCAGCCTGAGGAGGAACCTTAAAGTTAAGACTATCATCTTTAACTTTTGGTTGGAGGGCTGCCATTTGATTTTGTAAATCAATGATCTGATTTTTTAAAGCCGTATTTTCCTCCGAGAGGTTGTCGTTGGCAGTTCTGAGATTAAAAAATTCTACAACAGAATTACTCACTTTATAAAGTCCTGATACAACAGAATTACTTGAAGTGAGGAAGACGCTTTTCTGATAATCTTGATAGTTCACAATCAAAGAGAATGAAATTATTTCTAATAGCAGAAATAAAAACAAAACACTATATTGTATCAGAAAATTTATGAGATTTCTCATGAACTGTTTATGTGCAGAAAACGGTAAGTGTAAGAATTATAATATTTTAGTTCTTACACCTACCGTCATAGCTTCGTAAAATTATCGGATTAAGAACGAGAATTTATCTACATTTTTAAGTGCAATGCCTGTTCCACGTGCAACTGCTCTCAACGGATCATCTGCAATATGAAACGGGATATTGATTTTATCGGTCAAACGTTTATCCAAACCGCGAAGTAATGCTCCACCACCTGCTAAATAAATACCTTTTTGAACAATATCGGCATAAAGTTCTGGTGGAGTTTGTTCAAGTGCACTGAGGATTGCTGCTTCAATTTTAGAAATTGATTTTTCTAAACAATGGGCAATTTCCTGATATGAAACAGGAACTTCCATCGGAAGCGCAGTCATGCGGTTTGGTCCGTGAACAATATAGTCTTCCGGAGCATCTTCCAGGTCAGTAAGAGCTGCACCAACATTAATTTTAATAAGTTCAGCAGTTCGTTCACCTACTTTGATGTTGTGCATACGCCCCATATATTCAACAATATCAGTTGTAAGGTCGTCTCCGGCGATACGAATAGATTTGTTGGATACAATTCCTCCGAGAGAAATGACCGCGATTTCGGTAGTTCCTCCCCCAATATCAACAATCATACAACCCGTAGGAGCTTCAACATCAATACCGATCCCTATAGCAGCTGCCATAGGCTCGTAAATCATGTAAACTTCACGTCCTCCGGCATGTTCAGAGGAGTCACGGACAGCACGAATCTCAACCTCAGTACTTCCTGACGGAATACAAACAACCATTTTCAGAGAAGGGGAGAAGAGTTTACTTTTCGTGGGGATCATTTTAATCATGCCACGAATCATTAATTCTGCAGCGTAGAAGTCGGCAATCACGCCATCCCTTAAAGGTCTGACGGTTCGGATTCCTTCATTTTCTTTGCCCTGCATTTGGCGTGCTCGTTCGCCAATAGCAATAAGTCTGTCGGAGCGTTTGTCGAGTGCAACTACAGATGGTTCATCAACAACAATTTTATCGTTGTGAATAATTATGGTATTGGCTGTTCCAAGGTCAATAGCGATTTCCTGTGTGAATGAAAATAATCCCATATTGTTTTTTGTAATTTATCTTAAATTCAAAATTATTACATTTTTTTGAAATAAACATCAAGTCGATTTAGAAAACTGAACATTTTCATCAATGTTTAAAATGGCGATATCCAGTGGTTACCATCGACATTTCGTTTTCGTTACAGGTATCAACTGATTTATTGTCGTTGATTGATCCTCCAGGCTGAATTATAGCAGTTACACCTGCCTGCGAAGCAATTTGTACACAGTCAGGGAATGGGAAGAAAGCATCGGATGCCATGACTGCACCTTTTAGGTCAAAATTGAAAGTTTCGGCTTTCTCAACGGCCTGACGAAGGGCATCAACTCTTGATGTTTGTCCTACGCCATTTGCATACAACTGTTTGTTTTTGGCTAGTACAATTGCATTGGATTTACTGTGTTTTACAATCTTATTTGCAAACAATAAATCCCCTATTTCCTGCTCTGTAGGTACTTTTGTCGTGACTACTTTCAAATCATCCGCTGTTTCGGTGTGGGTATCTTTGTCTTGTACCAGAACTCCGTTCAATAATGTCCGGACTTGCTGCGGACGAAGTTTTGCATTTTTCAGGACGAGAATAATTCTATTTTTTTTCTGACTAAGAACTTCAATGGCTTCCAAATCATAATCGGGGGCGATTATCACTTCAAAGAAAATTTTATTTATTTCTTCTGCAGTAACTTTATCAACGATTGCATTTGTTATCAGTACGCCTCCAAATGCAGAAACAGGGTCTCCGGCCAAAGCATCTTTCCATGCATCAACTAATACTGGTCTGGACGCAATTCCACAAGCATTGTTGTGTTTCAGAATAGCAAATGTTATGTCGTCAAAATCATTAATCAGGTTTACTGCGGCATCAATGTCAAGCAAATTGTTGTACGATATTTCTTTACCATGAATTTGTTCAAACATGTCGTCGAATTTTCCGTAGAAAATCCCTTTTTGGTGAGGGTTCTCTCCGTATCGAAGCATTTTTGCATTGTCCTCGGTTAGGCGGAAAGCCGATTTGTCATCTCCATCAAAATAATTGAAAATAGCTGCATCGTAATGGGATGAAACCCCAAATGCCTCTTTAGCAAACCATTTACGTTCTTCTAAAGTTGTGTTGGCTCCGTTGGAATTTATAATTTCGAGCAAGGGATTGTACTGTGCCTGAGATGCAACTATTACTACGTCTTTATAGTTTTTGGCAGCTGCCCGGATAAGAGAGATACCACCGATATCAATTTTTTCTATTGTTGTAGGTTCATCTGCTCCTGCTGCAACAGTAGCTTCGAATGGATATAAATCAACAATTACAAGATCAATTTCCGGAATTTCGAATTCATTTAATTGAGCGTTGTCCTGTTCTAAGTCACGACGGGAGAGTATACCACCGAAAATTTTGGGATGAAGTGTCTTTACGCGTCCTCCTAGAATGGAAGGATAACCTGTTAAATCTTCAACTGCATTACAAGGAATATTTAATGATTCAATGAATGATTTTGTTCCTCCGGTTGAAAGAAATTCAACGCCATCTTCGTAAAGTTTTTTGATAATAACATCCAGATTATCTTTGTGATAAACTGAAACTAAAGCTTTTTTAATTTGTTTACGTTCCATATTCCGTTTTGCTTGTTTTTATGGTGTGCAAAACTACAAAAAAAACATTGTTTTATCAACTCATTATTTTCTTGACTGATAATGAATTTCTCGTTTTTTGGAGAATTTATAATTATTTGAATTTATTGGCTTGTAGTGATTGGATAATCAGGAGGGTTTTATGGATGATATTTTATGCTATGAAAGCGAAAAAGACAGATCGTCGGAATGGTCTGTCTTTCTCTTTTTTCTGTTATAAACTTTTTTCGAAATAACTACTTTATTGTAATTTATCGGTTTTCCGAAAGTTTTAATTTCGTCTTTTCTGTTTGCAGCTCTTACAATTTTCATCATTGCAAGTTCCTTGTTTTTCTTTTTAGCTTTCATAGATTTTTAATTTGCGATGATTCATATTAGTTTCTTCAATGTCAATATTTAGATAGTGTTGGGGTAGGAGAGGTTTAATCACTTCCATCCATTCAATAAAACAAATATTGCCGCTTAACAGATAATCTTCAAACCCTATATTATATGCTTCGTCAATTGAATTTAATCTGTAACAATCAAAATGAAAAATTTTTTCTCCCATTTGAGTTTCATATTCGTTAACGATTGAAAATGTTGGTGAATTTATTTCATCTTCGACAGAGAGCATTTCGCATACCGATTTTATGAATGTTGTTTTCCCTACACCCATCTCTCCGTTGACACAAATAATTTTATATTTTTCAAAAAGGTTTAATTTGTCTCTCATGAAAATTTTTATCTCGTCAATACTGTTTAAGCTTGTTTCAATCATTTTGTTAATTATATGCTGTTTCTCTTGGATATTTCCGAACAAATATGTAGAAAAATTATTTTATTCAATTCTCAGAGTTTGAATTTGGGTTAAAATAATTGTAAATAATTGTTGCTCTTGATTTTCCTATGATTTTTTCGATATCATTTAATGATGCTTTTTTAACTCTTTTTGTGCTTTTAAAATGATTGAATAATAGTTCTTTTGTTTTACTCCCGATGCCAGAGATTTTGTCTAATTCAGATTCTGTCTGATGGGCACTTCTTTTTTCTCTATGAAACTTTATTGCAAATCTATGAACTTCTTCCTGTATTCCGGCAAAGAATTTAAAAATTTGATCGTTAACTTTCATGCCTATTATTTGAGGGGGAAATCCGATTATAATTTCATTTGTTCTGTGTTTGTCGTTTTTGGCAAGTCCGGCAATTGGAATATGCAAATTGAGTTCGTCCTCTACCACCTGGCGTATCATTTCCATTTGGCCAATACCTCCATCTGCAATTATGAGGTCTGGAAGTTCGGATCCTTCTGAGATTATTCTTTTGTATCTTCTGAAAGTAACTTCTTTCATAGAGGCATAATCATCTGGTCCGCTCACTGTTTTAATAGAATATTTTCTGTAATCTTTTTTTGAAGGTTTTCCTTTTTTATATACAACACAAGCGGCTACTGCATCACTTCCCTGAATGTTGGAATTGTCAAAGCATTCAATATGCATGGGTAGTTTTTCTAACTTCAGAATATCTTTTATTTTCTCAAGAAGTTGTATGGCTTTTTGATCCGGATTTAGCTTTTCTGCCTGTTTTAATTTGTCGAGTTTAAATTGTTTGACGTTTTGAGTTGCCAAATCAAGAAGTTTTTTCCTGTCACCTTTGATCGGTATAAATGTTTTAATTCCGTTTAGAGCTGTTTCTATTTTGAACGGAAGAACGATTTCTTTTGATGTACTTTGTAACTTTTCCCTGAGTTCAATGATTGCCAAACTTAAAATATCTTCTTTAGATTCATTGAGCCTTTTTTTGTATTCTATGGTATATCCCTGAACAATGCAACCTTTGTGAATCCTGAGAATATTGATATAGGCACTTGCATCATCTTCATCATAAGCAAAAACATCCGTTTCATCCAAAATGGTATTTGAAACAATAGATTTGGATTTATAGTTTTCTATAAGTTCAAGCTTTTGTTTTAGTTCGTATGCTTTTTCGAAATCATATTCTGATGAGTATTGCAACATATTCTGATGAAGAATTTTGCTGATTTCATTGGCATCACCTTCAATGATTTTCTTTACATTTTCTATGTGTTCTCTATATTCTTCAATATTTTCTTTGCCTTCACAAGGCCCGTTACATTTGTGAATATGATATTGGAGGCAAACTTTAAATTTTTTATTTTTAATGGAATCTATATTCAATGGAAGTCTACATGTTCGGATAGGATAAAGTTGATGTATTATATCTAACAAAGAATTTATAGTGTAGTTTGAACTGTATGGCCCATAGTATTTAGACCCGTTTTTTATAATATTTCTTGTTTTAAAAATGCGGGGAAATGATTCATTAGTGATGCAAATGCTTGGGTAGGTCTTACCATCTTTAAGTAAAACATTGTATCTGGGTTGGTATTTTTTAATTAGGTTGTTTTCAAGTAGGAGAGCATCCTCCTCGCTTTCTACAGTAATATATTTTAGGTATGAAATGTTTTTTACAAGGATATTCGTTTTGCTTGAATCATGTTTCTTGTTGAAGTAAGAAGATACCCGTTTTTTTAGATTTTTAGCTTTGCCGACATATATAACCTCTTCCTTTAAATTAAAGTATTGATAGATCCCAGGCTTATCTGGTAAGCTTTCAATTTGTATCTTTAATTTGTCTGTTTTGTTCATGGTTTCACGTGGAACATTTTGTTTTGTGTGATAGAAGTGTTTCACGTGAAACACTTCTATGTTTTTTTTATCTTCCCAAAAGTACTAATAATACGTTTACATCGCTGGGTGAAATTCCCGGAATCCGGCTTGCTTGCCCAATGTTTTCAGGATTTATCTTTATTAGTTTTTGCCTGGCTTCTGTCGATAACGATAGTATTTTTGAATAGTCAACGCGGTTTCTTAGCGGAATGTGTTCGAGCCTTTGTAGCTTCTCTGCGATTTGTTTTTCCCGTTCAATATAGCCTTCGTACTTCAATATTACTTCAACCGATTCAATAATTTCTTCCCGTCTGTCTGATATTGCATCCAATCTTTTTTGGAAAGCAGGTACTGCCGTTGCCAGTTCGTTGATGCCGAATTGGGGACGAGCAATGAGATCGTGGAGTTTGCATCCAAATTTAAGTGGAGCAGAATTTACAGATTTTAGAAAGTCGTTTACAAACGTTGGTTTTACAGAATAAGTCTTGATGAAATCGATTAGCTGATTTTGAATTTTTTGCTTTGAAATCAGGTTCTGGTATCGTTCTTCTGTTGCTAATCCTATTTGGTATCCTTTTTCGGTCAGTCTGATGTCTGCGTCATCCTGCCTTAATATCAACCGATATTCTGCTCTTGAGGTGAACATTCTGTAAGGTTCATCTACTCCTTTTGTTACTAAATCGTCTATTAAAACTCCAATATATGCTTCGTCTCTTCCCAGAACAAAAGGCTCACCACCATGACAATTTATATGTGCGTTTATACCGGCTATCAAACCTTGTCCTGCAGCCTCTTCGTATCCGGTAGTTCCGTTTACCTGCCCTGCAAAAAATAAGTTTTTTATCTTTTTTGTTTCAAGGGTATGGCTTAGCTGTGTCGGGTCGAAATAATCGTATTCAATGGCATAACCAGGCCTGTAAAGTTGTACATTCTCTAATCCGGTTATGGTATGAATAGCTTTAATTTGAACATCGATGGGAAGTGAAGACGAAAATCCATTAATGTAATATTCCTGGGAATCGACTCCTTCCGGTTCAAGAAAAAGTTGGTGAGCTGGTTTGCCTGCAAATGTTATAATCTTTGTCTCTATACTTGGGCAATATCTTGGCCCGATACTTTGAATCTGTCCGTTGTAAAGAGGAGACTCGGGTAGCCCTTTGCGCAGTTCTTCGTGTGTTTTTTCGTTAGTGTATGTTATCCAACAACTCATTTGCTTTAATTCTCTTTTTATATCAGGCATAAAAGAGAACTTATGATAATCGTTTTCTCCGATTTGCTCAGTCATTTTACTGAAATCAATAGTGCGTCCGTCAAGACGTGCCGGAGTTCCAGTTTTCATTCTGTCGGTAGTAAAGCCTAAGGATCTTAGCTGCTCTGTGATTCCAAACGAAGCCGGTTCTGAAATACGTCCTCCTATAATTTTATTTCTGCCTATATGGAGTAATCCGCTTAAAAATGTTCCTGCTGTAAGGATGACACATTGTGCATGCATTTCAATTCCAAGGGAAGTAATGACTCCTTTTACTTCGTTTTCTTCGATAATAAGTTGTTTGACGGTATCTTGCCAGATGTTTAAATTTGGAGTATTTGTTACTGTTCTAATCCATTCCTGAATAAATTGATGTCTGTCGCTTTGTGAACGAGGGCTCCACATGGCTGGTCCTTTTGAACGGTTTAGCATTCTGAATTGTATGGCTGAACGATCGGTTACAATTCCCATTTGCCCTCCGAGTGCATCTATTTCCCGAACAATCTGGCCTTTGGCAATTCCTCCTACAGCAGGATTGCAGCTCATTTGCCCGATTTTGTTCATATCCATTGTTATAAGTAATGTTTTTGAGCCCATATTGGCGGCAGCACAGGCTGCTTCGTTGCCTGCATGTCCGGCTCCTATAACAATTACATCGTATTTAAAATCCATTTTATTGATAAGTTTCTTTTTATATTCGGCCTGCAAAGTTATAAAACAAAACTCATTTTGAGGCCTCTTTCCTCACATCCAATGAGTTAACTGTAAATTTATTTGTAGCTATCTTGATTAATGTGTTGACACATAAATTATTAGCGTTTTTCTTGATTTTTGTTATGGATATATTTTTCAGAGGTTAAATATTGAGACTGAGTAAATTATTGATTTTTACAAGTTGCCTACGGTGTCATTTGCTTTACATTAAATTGAAAATTGATTAGTATAACGCTTTAAAAATCAGCTTTGTTTTATCTGTCAGATGCTTTTCTGTTTAAGCCTTAAAATTTAAATCTTCTCAAAATCAAATTAAAATTATTTTTATCTGAACAATATTGAATAACTAATGTTGTAATAGTTACAAAAAATACAAATAACTTTATGGGAAACAGGTTTTTAAAAATAAATAAGCAATTGTTCCCAACAGCAAAAGGGGCATTTCTTATTGCGCTTATTCTGATGGGGTTTACAATTTATGCTATGCAGCAAGCCCCTCAAAATACAGAAATAAAAGTTGTGTCCAATGATCTACAAAAAGGGAAAGAGATTTACGAAAACAAATGTGGTAAATGCCATAAACTTTTTGAACCAGAAAAATATAAAGCCAAACAGTGGACTAAGTGGGTGGATAAAATGGCTCCTAAAGCGAAGCTGAATGTAGAACAAAAGAAATTGGTTTATAAATACCTAACCAATGACAAAAAATAGATTTTGATAAATTGTTTAATGATTCTTTATTTGAGCACCTATTGATGCGATATTAACGGGTGTTTTTAGAAAAAATAAGCGAGACCTTGGGAAAGGCCTCGCTTATTTATTTTAAGATATTTGTTTTATTTTATATCTCCCTCACCAATTAAGTATTCGGCAATTTGTACAGCATTTAGAGCAGCGCCTTTTTTAATTTGGTCGCTAACACACCAAAAAGTAATGCCGTTCGGATTGGATAAATCTTTACGAATACGTCCTACATGTACCGGATCTTTTCCTGACAGAAATAAAGGCATCGGGTAGATTTTTTCTGCCGGATTATCCATCACAACTACTCCTTCAGCTTTTTCAAAAGTGTCTCGAACTTCTTTAACTGTAAGTGGGTGTTCCGTTTCTGCCCAGACGCTTTCTGAGTGAGCTCGTAAGGACGGCACACGAACGCACATTGCACTTACTTCTATATCCGAGTGCATGATTTTACGGGTTTCATTGTACATTTTCATTTCTTCTTTGGTGTAACCATTGTCGGTGAAAACGTCGATTTGAGGAATCAGGTTGAATGCAAGTTGATAAGCAAATTTATTTACAGTCGGTTTTTCTCCTGCAAGTACCTGGCGGTATTGGAGTTCAAGTTCATCCATGGCAGCAGCTCCTGCTCCAGATGCAGCCTGATAAGTCGAAACATGTACCCGTTTGATATGCGAAAGATCTTCAATTGCTTTTAGTGCCACAACCATTTGAATTGTGGTGCAGTTTGGATTGGCAATTATGTTACGTGGACGATTTTTTGCATCAACAGCGTTTACCTCCGGCACAACTAATGGAATATCTTTGTCCATGCGGAAAGTAGATGAATTATCAATCATTACAGCTCCGTATTTGGTTATATCTTCGGCAAATTCTTTTGAAATACCAGCACCTGCAGAGGTGAAAACGATGTCCATGTTTTTAAAATCGTCGCCATGTTTAAGTTCTTTTACAGTATATTTACTGCCTTTGAATTCGTAAACACTACCTGCACTACGCGACGAACCGAAAAGAGTCAGTTCTGTCAATGGAAAATTGCGTTCGGCCAACACACGCAAAAATTCTTGGCCAACGGCGCCACTTGCGCCAACAATTGCTACTCTCATTTTCTTGTTTTAAAAACATTCTCCTTAACAGGAGAAATAACGTTAGAAAAAAATGTTTGTTATATGAATTTTAGTTTGTTCCGTTTTGGTGTTCTTAACCTTGTTGCAATATATTTTAATATATTTGTAGTATTCTTGTTGAAAAATATGATTTTTTGAAAGAATATTCATTTTATAAAAACCAAACCGGAGTGCAAAAGTAATTCATTTTTATATATTTAGCAACCTTATGAAAAGAGTAAAACTGTTTTTTTTGATTTTTGTTCCAATATTTGTAAATGCGCAAGTTTCTGAGGATTTTTCTGATGGAAATATTACCGAAAATCCCGTATGGAAAGGCGACTTATCTGCATTCCGGGTAAATGAGGAGAAACAACTTCAATCCACAGCAACCAGCACTTCCGTTTCATCCGTATTTACAACTTCTGAATCTTTTGATAATGCAAGTTGGGAGTGTTGGGTGAAAATTGATTATACAACATCTTCGTCCAATTATGTAGCTATTTATCTGACCAGCGACAAGATTGATATTAGTGCCGGCTGCCAAGGGTATTATGTTCAGATTGGAGGAACAAATGACGAAGTTTCGTTATTTCTGCAACAGGGAACTAAAAGAACAAAAATTATTGATGGGGAAAATAAACGAACAGATGACAAAACGGTTGAACTTAAAATAAAAGTTACGAGGGATCGTTTGGGTAATTTTTCTCTTTATAGCCAAAAAGCGGATGAAACCGACTATTATTTTGAAGGAAGAGTCTGTGATAATGTGATCCGTGAGGGTAATTACTTCGGTTTATTGTATTCTAATACTTCTACAACTGGTTCAGATTACTATTTTGATGATATTTTAGTTACGGGTGATAAGGCAATTGATTCGATTGCTCCTGAATGGGATAGATTTCAGTTGATTTTGCCGGATACACTATTTGTGGGATTTGATGAAAAAATGAATTTTGAAAATGCATATTTTGAAGTGAATAATGGAGTGGGAGAGCCTTATGAAATTCTCAAATCGGAGGATAAAACTGGTATAAAATTAATTTTTGATCATGATTTTGAACGAGGGATCATTTATTCATTGCGGATTAATGGAATAACTGATGAAGCCGGAAATAAACCCGATATTTTGCTGAAAAATATTGGGATTACGGAGTTTCCTCTGTCTGGAGAATTGCTATGGAACGAAGTTATGTTTGAAAATCCTGCTGAATCCGAAGAATATGTTGAAATTTTCAATAATTCAGAAAAGGTGGTCGATTTATCTAAAGTTGCTTTTACAACAAGAAAAGCAAATCAGGAACTTAATACGTTGAACGGTTTATCGGAGGAGAATTATTACTTAGCTCCTCATGAGTATATTGCTTTTTGTGAAAATCCGGATGTTGTCGGTTTGTACCATAATTGTTCGCTTGAAAGTAATATATTGAGCATTGAAAATATGCCGGCTCTTAATAATGAATCTGCAACATTAGTACTTACAAATTTTGCTGCAGATACAATTTATGATGAGCTGACCTATAATTCTGCCTGGCATCACGTGCTCATTACAAACCCCAAAGGAGTTGCACTTGAAAAAATAAATCCGATTTTACCGACTCAGTTGGCGAGTTCATGGCATTCTGCATCATCCGCATCGAATTATGGAACACCGGGATATAAAAATTCTCAATTCATGGAGATTTCAGAACGAATTTCGGAATCTACAGGAGATGTTATCGTAGAGCCAGAGACATTTAGCCCGGATAATGACGGCAATGACGATGTTTGCCTGATACGATATAATTTGCCTGAGGCCGGATATGTTGGTAAAGTTTTGATTTTAACTCCATCCGGAGTCCCTGTAAAAAGTTTTGGAAATTCATTAATCTTACAAAGCAATGGCTATTTTAGCTGGGATGGAAAAACGGATCGGGATGAGCGGGTTAATTCTGGCATTTATGTTATTTATTTTGAAACATTTAATGCTCAAAAAGGCAATAAACTAATCAAAAAGCTTCCTATTGTAGTTTCATACAGATAATTTTGAATTATTAACGTCGTACAATCCAACAAATCACTATCTTTGCACACGTTTTTACAAAAGAATAACTGGCTGAAAACCTTTCCCCTGAGGTGCTTCACCGTTTTAATTGATCTTTAGAACTAAATTATTAATCGATATTCTTAAATGTAAGAATACAGGGGGCTACAAAAAAATATATATGGAGAAAGTAAGTTATGCTTTAGGGCTTGGTTTGGGAAACAATTTGCTGAAAAGTGGAATTGATAAACTTGATTATGCCAAACTTGCGAAAGGCATTCAGGATGTAATGGAAAAAAATGCATTGGAGATGAATCCCCAGGAGGCTCAAAATGTAATCAATGAGTTTTTTACTTCCTTACAACAAAAAGCAGGAGAAGCTGCCATAAAACAGGGGCAGGAATTTCTTGAAGTAAATGGTAAACGTCCCGAAGTGGTTACATTGCCGAGTGGATTACAATATGAAGTTCTTTCAGCAGGTAAAGGGGTAACGCCCAAAGCATCCGATACAGTAAAAGTCCATTACCATGGAACATTGATTGATGGAACTGTTTTTGACAGCTCTGTTCGCCGTGGTGAACCTGCTACGTTTGGGGTTACTCAGGTAATAAGTGGCTGGGTTGAAGCTTTACAACTTATGCCAGTAGGTTCAAAATGGAAACTCTTTATTCCGTCTGATCTTGCGTATGGAGCTCAGGGGGCAGGTCAGGCTATTGGTCCGCACACAACGTTGGTTTTTGAAGTTGAATTGCTTGACATCGTTTAAAACTAATTTAAAATACATTTATTAAATGAAAAAAACAATTTTGGTTCTTTTAGCTCTTAGTCTTGTAGTTACAGCTACTGACGCAAAGAGCAAAAAAAAGAAGAAGGATAAAGATCAGCCTATTATTGAAAATGTACTTACAAACGATGTTGATTCAATGAGCTATGCTTTAGGAATGAATGTCGGTACTGATTTTGCGAAAAATTTGAAAGGAATTCCAGGGGGTAAATCGAACTTTGATCTTATTGTTAAAGGATTTGCTACTGCTATGAAAGGTGATTCGACGTTGTTGACTTCTGAAGTTGCAAACGAGTTTTTCCGGAATTATATTTCAAAAGCACAAACAGAGGAAACTAATGCCAAGAAGGCAGAAGGCGAACATTTTTTAGCAGAGAACATGAATGCAGAAGGGGTACATGTAACTCCTACGGGTCTTCAATATAAAGTCCTTGTTGATGCTGAGGGAGTAAAACCTGGTTCACAAGATACGGTAAAAGTACACTACACCGGAACATTAATTGATGGCACAAAATTCGACAGTTCTGTTGATCGTGGCGAACCTATAGAATTCCCTTTAAATCAGGTAATAAAAGGCTGGACTGAGGGAGTGCAATTGATGACGGTGGGTTCTAAGTATAAATTTTTTATTCCGTATAATCTCGGTTATGGCGAAAAAGGGGCAGGAGGAGTAATTCCACCTTATGCAACATTAATTTTTGAAATTGAACTTCTGGATGTAAAACCTTATATTGAGGCTCCGGTTGCAACAGAAAAAACAGATAGTGCTCCGGTCTCTGGCAAGGCTAAAAAAGACAGTAAGACTACAAAAACATCTCAAAATATAAAGAAAACTAAGTAAGAATATTAAAAACAGAATCTAAAATGAAAAAACAAAGCATTTTTACAATTATTGCTCTTGTGGCGGCTTTTGTTATGTCTTCATGTAACAGCTATAAAGCTAAGGAAGTTAAGTTAAGTAATGAAAATGACAGCTTGAACTATACGCTTGGTTTGGCAAATGGTGATGGAATTAAGAATTACTATTTGCACAATGACTCTACCGACAAGCCGATTGTTCTTTTGTTGAAAGCCATTGATGAAGCATACTCTTCTGACAAGAAGGAAGATGAGATGTACAAGCTTGGTATGCAAATAGGAAATTCTTTGAAAAAACAGAAAAAATCTGGCCTAATGGGAGATAGTACTTTGGTATTTAACCAGGGACTTGTGGAACAAGGCTTGATCAATGCTCTCCGGAATTATAAAGAAGGAATGACTCCGGATGAAGCCGAAAAATACTTGCATAAAGTTATGTCTGAGCTCCAGCAAAAGAACATGCAGTCTCATGCTCCGGTTGCTCCAAAAGTAGATAAACCGAAAGCAGATGAATCTAAAAAATAATTAATGCTAATCACTTAAAAGAATTACAAAAAATGAAAAAGTTCAATATAGTTTTGGCAGTGATTTTTATGGCTGCTTTAGTATTTACTTCATGTAATAAAAATCAGGCTAAATTACCAGCCTTGAATTCTCAGATTGATAGTTTGAATTATGCATTCGGACTTGCAAACGGAAATGGAATCAGACAATATTATCTTCAGGCAGATTCGGCTCACGCAGATACGATTGAGGCTAAACTTAAATCTTTGTTTGCCGGAATCAAAGAAGGGATGAAAGGAAGTGCCGAGGATGATACCTCTACGGAAATCGTTGAATTAGGCAAAAATATCGGAAGTGCATTAAAGGAACAAAGTAAAAAAGGATTACTGGGAGATTCAACTCTTACAGTTGACCTTGAAATTATCAAACAAGGATTGGTTAACGGGTTAAAAGGGTCTGCAATTCAGATGACTCCACAGCAGGCAAATATGTATCTCCAGACTACAATGCAGGGACGTCGTATAAAACAGGTAGAAAAACAATATGCCGCCAATAAAGCAGAGGGTGAAAAATTCCTTGCCGAGAATAAAGCGAAACCGGGAGTTATTACAACAGCAAGTGGTTTGCAATATGAGGTTATCAAAAAAGGGAATGGTCCTGTTCCGGCAGATACAAGCCGTGTCAAAGTAAATTATGAAGGAAAGCTTCTTGATGGGACTGTATTTGATAGTTCGTACAAAAGAAACGAGCCTGCTGTCTTTGGCGTAAACCAGGTAATTAAAGGCTGGACAGAAGCATTGAAACTTATGCCGGTTGGTTCAAAGTATAAATTATACATTCCGCAGGAACTCGCTTACGGTGCTCAGGACCAGGCTTCTATTAAGCCATTCTCTGTTTTGGTTTTTGATGTTGAGTTGTTGTCTATCGAAAAATAAAAACTTGATAAGAATATTTGAAGAAGCCGGAGATTTAATTCTTCCGGCTTCTTTTTTTCAAAATGATAGTTAAAATACATGTTTTCGTAATATTTATTAGTGATATTGTAAAAAAAAAGTCTTAAACTTTCATTTTTCATTTCTTTTACGTAATTTTGCTGCCTAAATGACAACTAAATAATTGTTGACAATGGAAAAAATAGATCAACTTGATCGTAAAATACTACGTATCATTACCCAAAATGCGCGTATGCCATTTAAAGATGTGGCTGAGGAATGTGGAGTCTCCCGCGCGGCAATTCATCAGCGTGTTCAGCGTTTAATTGACCTTGATGTTATAACCGGCTCTGGATATTTTGTAAATCCTAAAATGCTGGGTTATCAAATGTGTGTTTATATTGGTATAACTTTGGAAAAAGGTTCTTTGTATAAAGAAGTGGTTGATGAACTTGAGAAAATCCCGGAGATTATAGAATCTCAGTATACATTAGGGCATTATACCATTTTAATTAAGCTCTACGCTAAAAATGATGAACATCTTATGAAACTACTTAATGGTCGTATTCAGGAAATTCCGGGAGTTGCTTCAACAGAAACTCTGACTTCCCTTGATCAAAGAATTCGGCGGTCAATCCCGATTGAATAAGTGGTGCACCTAGCAATAAGTAAAAAATAAAACTAAATAATTAAATTTAAATACACATAACTAAAGTCCTTGAAAAGGGACTTTAGGCTTTTATTATGGAAACAGTTGTAAGCGGAATTCGCCCGACAGGAAATCTACATTTGGGAAATTATTTTGGCGCTTTGCGTAATTTTATTAATATGCAAAACGAACATAACTGTTATTTCTTTATAGCAGACTATCACTCGTTAACTACACATCCAACCCCTCACGATTTACACGGGAATGTGAAACAAATTCTTGTTGAATATTTAGCTGCCGGCCTTGATCCTGAGAAGGCTACACTTTATGTGCAAAGTGATGTCCCTGAAGTTGTAGAACTCTATCTTTTTTTGAATATGAATGCTTATATCGGAGAACTCGAACGTTGTACCTCTTTTAAAGACAAAATTCGAATGCAACCTCAAAATGTCAATTCAGGATTACTCACTTATCCGACTTTAATGGCTGCCGATATTCTTATTCACAGAGCAACAAAAGTCCCGGTTGGAAAAGATCAGGAACAACACCTTGAGATGACCCGTACCTTTGGAAACCGGTTTAACCGTATGTATAATGTGGATTATTTTCCAGAACCTCAGGCATTTAATTTTGGCCAGCAGTTAGTAAAAATACCAGGTTTGAATGGTAGTGGTAAAATGGGAAAATCGGAAGGAGAAGGGAATGCTATATTTTTAGCCGATGAACCCGAGGCAATTCGTAAAAAGGTGATGAAAGCCGTGACTGATAGCGGACCAGTAGAAATGAACCAAGAGAAGCCTGAGGTAATACAAAATATCTTCCAGTTGATGAAAGTGGTTTCGAGTGAAGAGACGTATAAGTACTTTGATGAAATGTACAATACCTGTCAAATTCGTTATGGAGACATGAAAAAGCAATTGGCACAGGATATGATTGCATTTACAGAACCTTTGCGTGAAAAAATAAAGGCATTGAAAAGCGATGATGCTTATATTTCTAAAGTAGCCCGAATGGGAAAGGAAAAAGCTCAGGAGAATGCTGCTAAAACTATCCAGGAGGTGCGCGAAATTATTGGATTCAAGCATTTCTGATATTCTGAAATTATTTATATGAAGCGTTATATGCAATATATGATCATTGTGTGTGCCCTTGTTACGGGGGGGCATGCAATGATGTTTTTTGTGACGGGGGAGAGGGCATCTCAGCATAATTCCGCTTCAAAAACTTCTTTCTTGACAGATTCCACTTCGAGTGATTGTGTTTATATCCTAAAGTCATTAGACGAATCGCCCGGTTCGGAGTTGCACAATTCTTCGCAAGTACAGATTGGTTTTGCGAGAACTCTTCCCTTTTCATCGGATCTCAAATTACTGAGACATTCCCGATTCATACAACAAAAATTTATATCTGCTTTCCGTGTTTTTCATAAACACCACTCTCTTTTACAACGTGATGGATTTTATCTTTTTACACTTTGTAAAATTCTTATTTAGTATATATTATATTCTTTATCCTGCTCCATGTATCCTGCTCCATGAAACAGATATGGAGCTGATATTTTCTAGTAAAAATTACTATTAAAAACTTTTACAGGCATTTTCTGTGCCTGAATATTTAATTTATATGGAAAAGAATATAACTATTGAAGAGTATTTACTCTCTTCTACAAATGATATGGTGTCTGTTAAACATCATTCTCCGCTAACCGGAATAATTTTTATTTTATGTGGTGTTGTGTGTATCGTCGTTAATAAAATCCTTGTTTTTACTTCGACAAGTATAGTCCCTGCGATTCTTATCATGGCTACAATAGCATTTGCTATAATTGGACTATTGCAGATTGTTATGAAGAAAACAATATATGTTGACAAAAATAGTGGGAAGAGATTCCTTTTCAGAGAAGTTTTTTACAACTTAAATGAAAAGAGCGAGCTTATAAAATTGTTGGAAGATGGTAATTTTAAATTATTATCTGGATTACAGAAATCACAGGTAGAGTCATTAAAATTAAGAGTTGCCTGCTTTTCCGATAAAACCGTTGCCTTTGTGCAGGTTTTGTCGTATATTCCTTACGAATATGTCTCTTGTACTGGTGTAATAAAAATTGAGGATCAGGGAGTAATAGAGAATATACTTCATTAGATCTCTTAAAAAGAAAGTTATAAAAAGAATAAAATTATAAATTGTATCTCTGTGCCCGAGAATTTAGAAGTTTTGTAAAGCAATCTGCTTTACAAAACTTTCTATAACGTATTGTAAATCAAAAAATAACATCTGCTAAGAATTATTGTCTCTTACCTTTATACAAAGGAATAAAAAACAATTCATCATTTTTTAATAATATGTCTGTAATTATTTAGTATTACAACTTAAAATTTTTGTAAAAATTCAGTCAAATTGGTATCTCGATCTAAGTTTAGCTTTTTACGAAGACGATAACGGCTCATTTCCACACTTCTATACGACATGTTTAAAAGCGGGGCAATGTCCTTCGATGAGAGATCCATTTTGAGGTAAGCACAAAGTTTTTTATCACTAACGGTTAATACAGGGAACTGATTTCCTAAACGTTTCAGATAATTTTCGTAAACCAGATCAAAATTTTCCTGAAATTTTTTCCAGTTGTTGTCGTGTTCAATATTTACTTTTATTTCTTCCCTGATTTTTGAAATTCGTTTTACTAAAGATGATGGCTCCGAATTTTCTGAAATATCGTTGCTGATTTTCCCCAGTTTATCGTTTAGTTCAAGAAGAATTTCATTTTTTCGAATAAGATTCATGGTGGAACTTGCTAAATCCTGCGACTTATGACGAAGTTCATATTGAAGTTTTTGATTCTTTAATGCGATGATTTCCTTTTCTTTCTCGCGTGCATCTGCCTGAAATTTTTCTTCCTGCTGCTTCATTTCGAATTCTTTCTGAACTTTCATTTCGCGTGCACCTTTTTCCGAACGATACTTAATGTACCAGATAAGAACGAATAACAGCATAAGTATAAGTAAACCGTATACGATGTACGCAGTATTACTTTGATACCATGGAGGGAGTATTATAAAACGAAAATTAGTCTCCGAAATTTGTGAGTTATAAAGATTTCGTGCCCGTACCCTAAATGTGTAGCTGCCTTTTCCTAGTTTGGTATATTCTTTCGTATTTACCGGAGAAAATTCTGACCATTGGGTATCGTAGTTTTCGAGCAGATAACTGTATTGAATTGATGTTGGATTTCTGTATTCGCTTCCTATATATTCAAAACGTATGGAATTATGCTTTGAGTCAAATTCAGGAATATTTGCTGTATTTTGGTTTGGCATATAACCTGTTACAATTGAATCTTTTTGATTGGTTATATAAACGTTGCGTATGGCAACTTTAAATAATTCCGGCTTATTCGACAATCTATCGGTGCTTATGACAGCGAAACCATCTTCTGTCGAGATCAGAATGTTGGAATCGTTTAGAAAGCTTGCCTGTTCAAATCCAGGAATAAGCTTATCCCGCAAAGAGAAAAACGATGCCGAGTCGACTTTATAATCTCCGTTTGGTTGAAGAAAAGCTGCTTTGATTTCCGAACCGGAAATTGCCCATAAATCATCTCGGGCTGAGTTATATATTTTTACAGAATGGGCCGGAGTATGAAATAATTTTTGAAATTTTAGAGTTGGTTCTACTTGTTTACTTTCTTCATTATAATTATAGAATCCTCTTTCGGTTGAAAATACGATTCTGTTTTTTATCCGATTTATTGTATTATTCTGGGTTGTAGGAAACCCATTTTCTATTCCAAAATGTTCGATTTGAACGACACTGTCGAGAGATTCGTTTAAACTGAGTCGGAAAATTCCTTTCAGCCAGTGGCTAAACCATATTTTCCCGTCTTTATCTTCTTCATACATGCCGCCAGATTCATGAAATCCTTTTACGAAATTTGAGAATAGCCATTTTTTCTCAATTTTTTTTAAAATAAAAAATCCTGAATAAGACGAACCTAAAATGTATCCGGGCTTCGTATAAAGAGGTTTGAATTCCCATGTTCCTGGAATTTTAGGAATCTGATTAAATCCTTTTTGTTCCAGTATGAATGCACCATGATCGGAACCGCAAAATAAGGTACTGTCAATTAATCTGAGAGTCCATACTTGGCCTCTGATATTATTTATAAGATTTACATGCGGAGTGAAGGAATTGTTTTTTATAGGAAAGTCTGTTGTGTACAGCCCTTGATTGGTACCTAAATAAAGCTTATTGTGGAGGATTTGTGAAGCGTATCCGGTTCCGAAAAGATTTGAATTTCCAAATAAATCATAAATCGGAGAATTGATCATTACATAGTCAATTCCTTTATCCAATCCGAGCCATAGATTTCCAATACGGTCGAATCCTGCACTAAGTACCGTATTATTTTGCATGCCGGTTTGTGTGTTTGAATAAATATTGGAATTGTCCTTTAAATTTTTTACAATGAGACCATTGCGTACCGTTCCTATAGCAAGCAGGTCTTTGGAGATTGCCGCACAGAATACTTGATTTTGTTTCATGAAATCGTCAATATCAGTATGAAAAGCCTGTATGTTTTCTCCGTTGAAAATGTATATTCCATCAAAATCAGTGATAAAAAGAATTTTATTTTTTTGATAAGGAAGGATAGCACAGATTTTTTTGTTTTTCAGAATATCAGAATTGGGGAATGGGAGAAAAATATCTCCGCTCAGAAAACTGACTCCTCCCGAAAGTTGAGAGATAATAAGTGAATTGTGAACGACAGCCGATTTATTGATTTTCTCGTCAAAATGAAAATGTTTGTAATCGTCTCCTTTGAACCTAAAAATATCATTGTCGGCCTGAAAAAAGATATAGTTATCGGTTTTGTCGATATTCCAGATTTCAGTGAACTGCCTATCCTGTTTTGCGAGTTTCTCGTTCATGGACTGAAAAGTAAGAAGTCCGGATTTATTTCGGCTGTAATAACCAAACATATTATATGCGCCTGCATAAATTTTTTCATCCTTCGCATCATACAAGACTGACCGAACATTTGTATAGTTTTTTATCGGAAATGTTGACCAGCGGTTTCCATCAAACTCCAAAAGCCCGTTGTTATTGGCAAAGTACATCCAGTCGTTGGAGCTTTGTGTCATTGCCCAGTTTTGGGAACCGGCAGACATTACTTTTTTATTGAAATTCCGGACAAAAGGATGTGTTGCCTGAGTCGGTAGAATATTGAAAAATAAAAAATAAATGAAAATGACTTTGAAAATCTTCGATTTGTTTTGGCTTGCTTTTAAGATCATAATTTTTCAGTGTTTCTTGCTGAGTATAATTAAATGTTAAGATGAAATTAAGCCAATTTTAATATAAATCGTTCGTTGCAGATGCCTATGAAATATGTTTTACAACATTTAAAATTATAAACGATTTATAATCAATAAAATATAGATATGGATGTCGTATTAATGTTGAGGTTAATTAATGCTTCAATTGATTTTTTGTGTGGGTGATTTTTTTTTACTGGAAAGTTCTTTGTCTAATTTTGTTCCAACCGAAAATATACGTTTTAGAAGGATAATACTAAAAGTTTAAATAAAACGATGACAAAAAAACTATTGTTTATTTTGATGCTTGGAGCATCGCTTGTGAGTTGTAGCAAAAAACAAGATGCAACAGAAAGCAAAATAGATGAGTTGATTTCAAAAATGACTCTGACAGAAAAGATTGGTCAAATGAACCAATTGACAGGTGAAGGAGCTTCGGCCAACATGAAAGATCAGATCAGAGCCGGTGTTGTCGGTTCAATATTAAACGAAGTTGATGCGAACACAATTAATGAATTACAAAGGGTAGCAGTTGAAGAATCCCGTCTTGGCATCCCTCTGATTTTTGCCCGGGATGTTATTCATGGCTTCAAAACTATATTCCCGATTCCGCTCGGCCAGGCGGCGACTTGGAACCCTGAGTTGGCAGAACAAGGTGCACGCATTGCAGCACAGGAGGCTTCATCGGTAGGTATTCGCTGGACATTTGCTCCTATGGTGGATGTTTCTCGCGATCCACGTTGGGGACGCATAGCCGAGTCGTGTGGGGAGGATCCGTACCTCACTTCTGTTATGGGAGTGGCTATGGTCAAAGGTTTTCAGGGAGATAATCTTGCAGATTCCAATTCAATAGCTGCTTGTGCCAAACACTTTGCAGGCTATGGAGCTTCAGAATCAGGTAAAGATTATAATACAACATGGATTCCCGAAACTCAATTACGGGATGTTTATCTTCCCTCTTTTCATGCTGTGGCCGATGCCGGAGTAGCTACTTTTATGTGTTCGTTTAATGATATAAACGGAATTCCTTCTTCCGGGAACAAACATTTAAATAAAGATATATTGCGTAACGAATGGAAGTGGGATGGTGTGCTTGTCAGCGATTGGGGTTCTATCGATCAGATGATTTCTCATGGTGTATGTGCGAATTCTGAGGACGCCGCGATAATGGCTGTTGATGCAGGTGTAGATGCAGATATGATGGGTTTTGTTTATATAAAAAATTTAGAGAAATTGGTAAAGGAAGGAAAAGTTGATGAAAAATTGATTGACAATGCTGTACGGAATATACTCCGGCTGAAATTCCGTTTGGGTCTTTTTGAAAATCCCTATGTAAAAGATACTTCCAAAGTTGCTTTTTATGCTTCCGGATCTTTGAATGCTGCACGGCAGGCTGCTGAAGAAAGCGCTGTTCTTTTGAAAAATAACAATGTGTTGCCTATTTCAACAAAGACAGTGAAAAGTATTGCTGTTGTTGGACCAATGTCCGATGCGCCTGCCGATCAATTAGGAACATGGGTTTTTGATGCAGAGCCATCACACAGTGTTACTCCTTTACAGGCCATCAGACAAGATTATGGTTCAAAATTCAATATACTTGCTGAAAAGGGTCTGCTTTATAGTCGTGATACGAATTCTAAGGGAATCGCTCGTGCTGTACAAGTAGCGGAAAAAGCAGACATCGTTTTGTTTTTTGCGGGTGAAGAAGCCATCTTGTCGGGTGAAGCTCATTGCCGTGCAGACATAAGTTTGCCAGGAGCTCAGACAGAAATGCTACGCGAGCTTAAAAAAACAGGAAAGCCTGTTGTAACTGTTCTTATGACAGGACGACCAAACACAATTTCAGAAGAAGTTGAGAAATCAGATGCTTTTATTTATGCTTTCCAGGGAGGCACTATGGCTGGTCCGGCTCTTGCGGATTTGTTATTTGGCAATGCGGTTCCATCCGGCAAACTCCCTGTTACCATTCCACGTATGGTGGGGCAGGTTCCGGTTTATTATGCCCATAAAATGACAGGTCGTCCGGCAAGCAATATCGTTATGATTAATGACATTCCTGTGGGCGCATTTCAGACATCGCTCGGAAATACAAGTTATCATCTTGATGCCGGAGATTCTCCGTTGTTTCCTTTCGGTTATGGGCTTTCATATACGACTTTCAGTTATTCTCCTGTTCACTTATCTGCAACTTCAATGGATCAAAACGGCAAAATTATGGCAGAATGTAAGGTGACAAATACAGGAAAATATGATGCTCGTGAAGTTATTCAACTTTACATTCGCGACAAAGTGGCAACCTTGGCACAACCAGTTCGTGAACTGAAAGGATTCAAGAAAATTATGCTAAAGGCAGGAGAATCGCAAACCATTAGTTTCGAAATTAATGCCTGTGAACTTGGATTTTGGCATCAAGATAACACATACAGCGTTGAACCGGGAGAATTTCAGGTATGGATTTCGAAAGACAGCCAAAGCGGTGAGCCTGTAAGTTTTTATTTAAAGTAGATGACAATTATTATAAAACCATTTAATTAAATACTATTATGAAACACTTTACAAATTTTAGAAACCTGCTTTTTGCATTGGCTCTTTCTTTAGTTTCTGTTATTACTTATGGACAGAAATATTCCGGTTTGACAGCGACAGCCTCTTCGGGAGATGCTTCTGCTGCAGTTGATAACAACATGGGAACCCGTTGGGAAAGTGGTTTTGAGGATCCGCAATGGATAGTTGTAGACTTGGGTGAAGTCAAAAATGTGAATGCAATCAAAATTTATTGGGAAGCTGCCAATGCAAAAGATTATACTTTGAGCTTTTCGGCAGATGGAGAAATTTATGGGAATGAGCTTTCATATACCGATAAATCTGAAGGGACTCGTACAGATGTAATTGAAAACCTTGATGTTGACTGTCGGTATATTAAAATGAATGGCACTGCCAGAAATTTAACTTACGGTTATTCAATTTGGGAATTTGAAGTTTATCCGGCAGTTACTCCTGTACTTACAAGGATTGCAGTTACTCCGGCTACTGCCAATATTCAATTGGGGGAATCACAGCAATTCTCGGTAGCGGGCTATGACCAGTTGGGCAATGACTATACGCTTACAAATGAAACTCAATGGACCGTGGATGAAACGGGTGCAAATATAGATGAAAACGGCTTTTTTACTTCTACTCAAAAAGGGTTGTTTACAGTAACAGCAACTAATTCTGAACTTTCGGCGACAGCAACGGTAGAAGTCCTGCCGACAAATGATAATTTGTCTATAACCGGTACTGCAACAGCATCTTCCGGAACAGCTGATGCTGCCATTGATAATGCTGCCGGTACTCGTTGGGAAAGCGAACAAGGAGTTGATCCTCAATGGATAATGATTGACTTGGGGGAGAGGAAGCATATCACCGATATTTTGATTAGCTGGGAGGCTGCCAATGCAAAGGATTATATGATTGAAACTTCTATAGATGGAAATAGCTGGACTACTTTGGAAGATAAAACAGACATGCCGGAAGGAGCCCGTGTTGATCGTTATTATGATTTGGATGTTAATGCACGTTTTGTGAAACTTACAGGAACATCCCGAAATTTGACATACGGATATTCAATTTGGGAATTTAAGATTTTCGGTACTGTTGCGCTTTCTACTTCACAAGTAGATACAAATTATCCTGAATTCAGAATCTTTCCAAATCCAGCAAGTAAGATATTGACTGTTTCCGATAATGTTGTAAAAACTGATTTTTACTCTTTACAAGGACAATTTATCCGCTCTGTCAGCAATCAGAAAAATATTGAAATTACTTCATTTTCACAAGGGTTGTATCTTGTTCGGTTGACTGATAATAAAGGAAATCAAAAGACTTCAAAGCTTGAAATAAAATAATTGAATTTTAGCTTTTTAAATCGACCTTTTCAGAACCTATTGTTCTGAAAAGGTTTGGTTTTTCTGAAAAGAGAAATTTTTACGGTTATTAGAATAATGATTGTTTGTGTATGGTTTTTTATCATGCAAGCCATTGTGTTGTCTAATATTTTCATTTCTCAATCACTTTATAGGTTTAAATACTAAATTAACCAGATAATTTATTTTCAATGAAAAAATCTATAACATTCTTTTTGTCACTCTTTTATTTGTGTCCTTTTGCCCAGCAAGCTATACAAGTTGGATCTGGTAGTTATGCTGAATATCCTCCAGAATCTGTATGGGACGAAGATGGGTATTTTGCTAAATCATACCGTTGGTTTCACGATAATTGGGATAATTTATATTTGGATGAGCATGCTCGCGAGAAGCCTTTACCGACTAATAAATGGTGGACAAACTATGTTTTCTCTCAATATGGGGGCGACGCATGGGCTTATCCTCATGCAGTGTCTGCAAACAACGAAGGTTTAAATATTGAAATTCCTAATGGTTTTCAGGGTGGAAGTATGCTAACCTCTGATTATCTACAAATTAAAGGAGCTTCGACTTTGCAAACTGAAGACGAGGCGGTTGTCTTTGCTGATTTTGAATCAGAATTTTATCCCGAAGGTTGGACGGTTGGTCAAAACCCGGCTTTCTCAGGACCCGTTTCTCTCGATGAAATTGATCAAAGTCCCACTCCAAATGGTTTTACAGGAGCGAGATTTGTGAATTCGTTTAAAGGAAATGAAGCAAAACTTTCTTTGACTTCGCCTGCATTTGTCATCAATAAAAAATATATTAGATTGCGTGTTGGAGGAGGAAATTATATTGATGACACTTACGTCGGTTTGTACATCAATGGAAATCGTGTTTTGGCTGAAACTGGAGAAAATAGTGGAACGCTAACACAAAGAACATGGGATGTTTCTGACTATGTCGGTCAAACTGCCGAAATCAGAATTGTTGATAATTCAATAGCGGGCTGGGGTTTTATTATGTGCGATGAAATTGTTTTCTCTAACAGTACATTTGCCGGAACAGGATACCCAACAGATTTTGCTCCGTTGAATTCGAATGTTTATGATTGGACTGATTTAGGCTTTACATTCAGAACTGAAGATGCCAACGGACGTTATATGAATGTCGATTTGGTTCATGGCGTTCCGTTTACATGGATTCAATTAAATAATATTATTCCCATTATTAAGCTTACCGAAACAGCAACTGTATATGATGAAAACGGAAATGTAATCAGCAATTTTCCGGTACAAATAGATGATTGTGCTTTTGAATTTGCAGGTCGAATTTATGGAATACATTTACCTGCCGGAAGTAAAATATATAAATCGAAAGGAGAAGATTTTCAAATTGAAATTCCGGCTTCTGCTAATAAATACATTGTTGTATCTGATTTACCATCGGTTAGTCTACTAAAAACTTACGATAAATACGCTCGAAATCGACCAGTAAATACAACTTACACGTGGGATTATGTGCCTGAAAACGGTAAAATTACGACGACTTTCAATCTTAGTACAAAAAATTTAGATACTGATGCAACTGGTGGAAATACTTTAATGAGCTTTTTACCACATCACTACCGTGATACAAATAAAAGTTTTGAATTTGTCGCGGGAGCAGATTATCGTGTTGTGATGGGACTTATGCACACCGCTGTGGGAAACTCATTCTCTATTCAGTATAATTTTACGGGACTTCCACCATATTTACCTGAACCATTGAATTTGTCCGATCAGCAAAAAACTCGCTTGAGTAATTTGATTCAAGCCAGAGCTGATGTTTCTACTGGTTACAACGGAAATACTTATGCCAAAGGTCTGGGAGAAGAATCCAATGTTATGCTTATGGCAAAGGCCACTGATAATCCGAATTTCGTTACTTTGAAGAATAATTTGAAAACAGAACTTGAAGATTGGTTGACTTATGACCCATCCGAAGCTTCGGCAAAACAATATTTCTTTGCAAAATATCCTAATTACGGTGCACTTATCGGATTCCCTCCGGGATATGGTTCTCAGGGATTTAATGATTTGCATTTTCATTACGGCTATTTTGCTACTGGAGCAGCTCGTTTGATGATGGTGGATGATGAATTCAAGAAAGATTATGCTGATATGGTTAAACTAGTCGTAAAATCTTTCTGTAATTGGAAACATTATCCTGATGGAAACGACTACTTACCATTTATGAGAACTTTCGATCCTTATTTTGGACATTCTTTTGCTGGCGGAACCGGAGATGGTGGCGGAAATAATCAGGAGTCGACATCTGAAGCTGTTCATTCCTGGTTTGGAATTTACCAACTTGGAGTAGTTCTTAACGATCCGGAAATCATTAAGCTTGGTGCAATGGGTTATTTACTTGAAACAACTGCCGCCAATGAGTATTGGATGGATATGTATGATGATAATTTTCCTGATACATACGACCACGAATATGCCGGTATTGTAAGAACCGACAATGTTTCGTGGGCAACCTATTTCAGTGGTGATCCGGGTTGGGTATTAGGAATTCAGGGAGTTCCCTGCGATTTCTTTTACAATTCATATCTGGGAAAAGATCCTCAAAAAATGAAATCGATCTGGAAGTCGATGATAAAAGAGCGAACTGAAAATACATACGATCCAGACGGTGATGGTCCTTTAGGTCAAACTCCTTTTGCTGAAAATACAGATGCTTTTGAAAATATCCTTGGAATGGGATCTTATTTAGGTGGCTATCATTTGAATCTCATGAATACTTTCGATCCTCAACAAGCAGCTCTTTTTACCGATTCATTGTATGCAAAAGGGGGTGAGTGGAGTGCGGATGTGAATATGGCAACTGAATATTATGTTGCTAATGCGATACTTACTTATGGAGCTCCAGATCCTGAATATCACACCAGTATTGCCTCAGGTGCAGTTTATAAAAACTCTCAGGGTGAGATTACCTATTTGCTTTATAACCCGACAGATAAAGATGTCAATGTGGGTGTTTATAAAAATAATCAGTTGATTGAGACGATAAAAGTAGGAGCAGGGAAGTATTTCAATTCCCGAATGATTGGAGTTCAGAAACCAACTGTCACTATCACTTCTCATAAAGAAAATGATAAATTGGCTTTAAATGATCATGTCGTTTTGTCGGCTACAGCTAATGATAAAGATGACTCAGTCCAGTCGGTCGAATTTTTCCTTGGAAATAAATCGGTCGGCGTTGATTACATTGCTCCATATTCGGTGACATGTCAACCTTTGATTGCAGGTAATACTCAAATTAAAGCTGTAGCAACAGATAACGACGGCAATAAAAGTGATACAGCCGTAGTCGCTATTGAGGTTCTGTCTCAGGAACAGACATCCTATATTAATCGTCCATGGAATATACCTACGGATAAAATTCTGGCTGTCGAGTTTGATAATGGAGGTGCTGAAATTGCCTGCCATGATAATGAAATTAATATGTTAGGAGGAAATAATTTGCGCTCTGGAACAGGGGTTGAAACAGAAGATAGTAACGACGGTGATGGAAATATAGGTTACACAAATGCAGAAGAGTGGTATGAATATACCGTGAATGTTGAAACCACAGCTGTTTACGCTTTTAGCCTGAAAATATCTTCGGCTGGAGGTGGAGCTCTACATCTAGAGTTTGATGGAGTTGATAAGACTGGACAAATTAATCTGAATGCAACTGGTTCATGGGGAAATTATAAAGACACGACTGTTGCTTATGTCCCTTTGATGGAAGGCGAACATGTCATGAGAATCTTTATAGATAAAACAGGGATGAATTTGAGTTCTTACAAATTTGCCATTACCGATCAAAATGTCAGTCCAACTGTTGATGCCGGTTCAGATCAGGTGATTACTTTGGCTCAAACAGTTTCACTACAGGGAGTTGCTAGAGCTTATTCCGGTTCTAGCATTACTGAATATGAATGGACACAAATCGATAGTAATTCGGCAGTCATTTTCTCCAATAAAAATAGTCTCAATACTGAAATCTCAGGTTTGGAGCTTGGAACTTACCAGTTTAGATTGACAGTGACTGATAGTCATGGACTTTCAGCAACAGATGATGTTGTTGTTCTTGTGAAACCGGCTAATTATCCTCCGGTAGCTAATCCGGGAACTGATCGTACCATTTCATCGGATATTACTGAACTGACTTTCGATGCAAGTGGATCAACCGATCCTGATGGAACTATCGTTAAATATGAATGGACTCAGATTGATCAAAATGCATCGCTTGCTCTCCAACAATCTTCTTCGGATTCTCCAATTTTAAAAGTTTCCGGATTTTTATCTGGTCATTTTTATATTCTTCAGTTAACAGTGACAGATAATTTAGGCCTTAGTTCTTTTACTAATGTGAGAATTATTGTAGAAGATCCATCAACAGGATTGAATTTGTCCGAATTAAATAATTGGGAAGTTTATCCGAATCCTTTTGATAATCAACTAAGAATAAAGCTCCCTAACGATACATTTAAAATTTTGAGAGTAACGTCTTTGACGGGAAGTGTATGTGTTGAGAGAAGTTTAGCCGGTAAAAACGATGTAATATTGAATACGAGTGCACTCTCTTCCGGATGCTACATTCTTACTTTAATCTCTGATCAACAAGTCCTTTCAAAGAAAATTATTAAATAAAATCAAATACATGAAAAAGTATATTTTTTTAATTTTAGTTCTTTTTTTAGTCTCTTTTGCGACTTATAGTCAAGATTTATTAAGCCAAGGAAAATCATGTTTGGCTTCGTCGACTGAAGGTGGTAATGTTGCTAATAATGCCGTAGACGGAAATTTAGATACCCGTTGGAGTAGTAATTTTGCTACCGATGAAAATCCTGATAATGCTTGGTGGCAAGTTGATTTGGGAGCTGAGTACTATGTCTCCTCTGTCAATATACAGTGGGAGAATGCATTTGCCAGTGAATATAAAATTCAAATATCGGATGATGTGAATTTTGGTTCATACACTGATATTGCTCATATAACCGCTGGAGATGGAGGTGAAGATTTTGTTTCCACGAGTAATCTTGTCAAGGGACGGTATGTTCGATTTCAGGGAATAACTCGTTCGACCGGTTATGGTTACTCATTTTGGGAATTTAAAGTTTATGGGACAACAGAACTTGTTTCAGCAACAGTAACTATTGATGTGCCTTATGTTCAGTTCCTTAAATTAGGCGTGAGTCCTAAAGATAATGATGGAAACTCACAATTTATTATACAGAATACCGGTCGTCAAATACAAATGAATTGCTATGTGGGCTCACAACTTAATTTGAGTATGCTTGATTTTAGGGGTAATTATGATGTCACATTTTGGGCACTTAAAGATGGTTCTGAAACAGATACTGTACAGGGAATTCCTTTAAGTATAACGGTTTATGATAATTTGGTTATTCATGTGAAATTAACAGCGCAACCAACAAATGGAAATGTTCCTCCCGTAGCGGATGCGGGACTTGATCAGACCATATATTGGCCGGTTAATTCTCTTATTATTGATGGTTCCAACAGTTCAGATTCTGATGGAAGTATTACCTCTTATCAATGGATCCAGATGAGTGGCCCAACGGCTGCTACTTTATCTGGGGCCAATACTCCTAAATTGACTGTAAGTAATTTAAATTTAGGTGATTATAAATTCAGGTTGACATTGACGGATGATTCTCTTGCTACTGGGCATGATGATGTCGTTGTGTCTGTTCTTACTCCAGAGCAAGTTGACTTTTTATTGATTAGTCCGGCAGATAGTAGCATGGTAACTGATACCAGAATTCCAGTTCTTTCATGGGATGCCTGTCATGGAGCATTAAACTATAAAATATATTTAAACATAACACGTGATGATTACGAATGGTCGGCTTCAGGAAATTTACTTGATCGTTATACTAAAATAGGAGAAACCACCTCTACATCATTTTCAGTACCAACAGATTTAGTTGATAGATGGACTTATAAGTGGTATGTTATTGCAGAGACAGCGGATGGCACAAAATTTTCTGACAAGAAACAGTTTGGTTTATATATTCCTTATATGGAACAGGAAACCGATGGAATTGATATTATTAATGGATGCCGTGATATGAATAAAAACGGAACTATTGAACCTTTTGAAGATTGGCATTTAAGTCCGGAAACACGTTTGAATGATATCATGGAACGACTTACTACGAATGAAAAGGTTTGTCAACTTTTTTATGGTGGAAATGATAATCCATTGGATGGTTTTGCATTCTCTTATGGGGTTGAGAGTGGTATGCGAGAAACTCAATATGCAGCTTCTAAGACGAATATGGGTATTCCTATTGCTTATTTAGGAGATAAAGTTCATGGTTGGAAAACAATCTATCCAACACAATTAGGACTTGCCGCAACAAGGAATATGGATATTGTATATCAATGCGGAAATATGCATCGTGTGGAGCAGAAAGCTTTCGGTTTCACCGGGATACTTTCTCCATTAGCCGAGGTTGATACGAAGGTGCTTTATCCTCGTTTTCAGGAAGGTTCGGGAGAAAATGCGGATGATGCCGCATCTATTATTCGTGCCTTGGTTTGTGGCATGCAGGGTGGACCGGAATTAAACCCTCATTCTCTGCTTATTACTGTGAAGCATTGGCCTAGTCAGGGAGCTGGAGGCGAAAGTGTTCTTCAATATGATTCTGTTACTGTAAAATATCACATGAAACCCTGGCATGCGGTTGTAGATGCTAATGCTGCGTCCGTTATGCCTGGTTATAATACTTGCCCTTATCTGGATCCTTTGAATGGAGCTAATTCCAGTAAAAAAGTGATTGATTATCTTAGAAATGGGATAAAATTTAAAGGTCTTGTTGTAACGGACTGGCTGGCTGCTAATACTGCTCAATCGACAGAAAGCCTTGGTGCTGGCATAGATGTTATGGGTGGCGCTCCATCTAGTAATACTGATATTGATGAGTTGGTGGCGAATATTGGTATAGATAGAATTAATGAGGCATGCAGGCGTGTTTTAGATGTTAAAATTAGTTTGGGAATGTTTGAAAATCCTTATGCTGATCCTACTTGTACGTACGATAAAGCAGACCACCATGCAATAGTGCTGAATGCTGCGGAAAAATCAATTACATTACTTAAAAATGATGGAGTTTTACCTTTACAATTGAATACTGGAGACCAGATTGTTGTTGCCGGACCTCGTTCTTCTTGGGCTAGTCAAAATGATGATCCGAATGTAATATGGCAGTCTATCTATTATGATGACGATCAGGCTAAAACTTACACACAAGCGATAGCTGAACGCGCTGCTCAGAATAATATAAATGTATACCAGGATAATGTTGAAGATCCTAAAGTTGCGGTAATTGTTATTGGAGAACAAGCTTATACTCATGGAACTGAATGGAATGATAAAAATCCGAATATCCCGGATGAGCAACTGGATGTTATTCGTAGCTTTCATGATGCAGGAATAAAAACCATTACTGTTATTATTATGCCAAGACCTTATGTTCTGACACCTCTTGTTGATATTTCTGATGCCATTTTAGTTGTGTATCGCGGTGGAACAGGTATTGGACAAGCTACGGCTGCTTGTTTGTTCGGAGATTACCAGCCAACTGGACGTCTGCCTTTTCAGTTACCTAAATCAGACGAACAAATTGGTACGGATGATTTGACTAATATGCTTGAAAAATGGGAACTTCCTTATGATTTGGGGGCTACGAATGCTGAAAAACTGCAAATTCGAAATTATATTGATGAGGAGCAAACCGTTCCTCCTGTTTTTGGAGATCCTTTGTTTCAATACGGTTTTGGCTTGCAGGGATTTTCTGATAATTTATCGGCTTTTTCGGAGCAAATTCAAAATAACGGATTAAAAGTCTATCCGAATCCTTTTAAAAATGTATTTACAGTGGAAGATTCTGATCAAAACGGAGTGCTTTATGTTTATGATATTACCGGTAAATGCATTTATAATCAGTTAATTTCAAAAGAAGAACAGAAAATAAATATTTCAGATCGACCCAATGGCTTTTATACAGTAATCGTGACTTCTGAATCTGGAAGCCGGGCTGCCAAAATTATTAAATATTAGTTGTTGTTTTATTGAATATACTTTTGAGATTTTACAATATAAAAAACAGGAGCCTGTCTATATGAGGCTGGTTTCTGTTTTTATTTTAATGATAATCATCACCTTTTGATGCTGTGCATTTATTTTTTTTAGGAGATTATGTGATGTTTTTTTCAATTTATTGTCGAATAGGCTTTTTTTCCACCGTTTTGATATATTTTTTACTGTTAGAGGGGACTGAATTTTATATTTTTGTATAAACTGAAAGTTTATATGTTAACCTATAGCCACAAAATTATTGATTTACAAAGAATACCTTAAGTCCCTGAAATAATTGTTTGAAAAATGTTTTCAGGCTTCATATATATATAAATTCAGACTGATGAAAATACAATTTAGATTAATTCCACTTTTAATACTGGTACTCCTATTTTCTTCTGCCATTCAGGCCGATAATCTGATTCAAAATATTGCTTCAAGAAAAACTTTTTCGCTTGACGGAAAATGGAATTACATTATAGACCCTTACGAAACGGGCTATTACGATTATCGTTATAAACCTTTTGATGGAATGAAAAATCCCGGAGACGGGGCCTTTTTTCTCGATAAAAAGCCTAAGGATGGTATCCAATTAATTGAATACTCTTTTGATAAATCGGAAACTTTGATGGTTCCGGGTGACTGGAATTCCCAGGATGATCGGTTGCTTTACTACGAAGGAACTATCTGGTATCGTCGTACATTTGATTATCAGAAGAAAGATGCTGCTAACCGGGTATTTGTTTATTTTGGAGCTGCGAATTATGAATCAGATGTGTATCTTAATGGGAAAAAATTAGGTAAACACATCGGCGGATTCACTCCGTTTAATTACGAGATAACTTCGTTGTTGAAAGAAACCGGAAATTCTTTGGTAGTTAAGGTTGATAACAAACGGCGTCGGGATGGAGTTCCGACCCTGAATACCGACTGGTGGAATTATGGTGGAATTACCCGGAGTGTTACAGTTGTGGAAGTGGCTCCAACTTTTATCAATGATTATCTGGTACAAATTACAAAAGAAAACGAGCATGTAATATCAGGTTATATACAGCTCAATGGCTCAGACAAGGAGAAAACAGTTCAGGTAACTATTCCAGAATTAAAACTGTCGGTAGAAACCGAAACAGATAAAACGGGTAAAGCTATTTTTAGTCTGAAAGCTAAAAAGTTGATTCGTTGGTGTCCTGAAAATCCCAAACTATATAATGTTAGAATCACAATGTCAGCCGATACTGTTAGTGATAAAATCGGATTTCGTACCATTGAGACCCGGGGAGCAGATATTTTTTTGAATGGAAAACCGGTGTTTTTGCGTGGTATTTCTATTCACGGCGAAAATGCTTTACGTGGTGGCCGGGCTTATTCCGAATCGGATGCAGCAATGTTACTTAATTCGGCACGGGAACTGAATTGTAACTATGTCCGTCTGGCACATTATCCACATGCCGAAAACATGTTGCATAAAGCGGATGAAATGGGTATACTTGTTTGGGAGGAAAATCCTGTTTACTGGACGATTCAATGGGAAAACGAACAAACTTTTGACAATGCCCGCCAGCAACTTTCAGAAGTTATGGATCGGGACAAAAATCGGGCATGTGTCATTATCTGGTCAATGGCTAACGAAACTCCTGTGAGCGATGCCCGTAACAATTTTTTGTGTCGTTTGGCCGAATACACCCGCAAACATGATAATACCCGGCTTATTTCGGCCGCACTTGAAGTACATGGTAGTAAAAATCCGAATGAAAAAATTGTAGAAGATTTTTTTGCCGACTATGTAGATGTTGTTAATTTCAATGAATATGTCGGTTGGTACGACGGTTTGCCTGATAAATGCGATCGAGTAGAGTGGACTATCAAATATAACAAGCCGGTTATGATCAGTGAATTTGGGGCTGGAGCTCTGCAAGGATATCACGGCGACAGTCTGACCCGTTTCACCGAAGAATATCAGGAAGATTTATACAATAGAACACTGAGAATGATTTCGAAAATCCCGCAGTTGCGTGGGCTATCTCCTTGGATTTTATATGATTTCCGTTCTCCAAAACGTGTTCTTCCTTTTATACAGGATGGGTGGAACCGCAAAGGGCTCATAGGTCAGAATGGTGTCAAAAAGAAAGCTTTTTTCGTTCTGAAAAACTTTTATGATCAGAAAGAAATAGAGTATAATAATCAATAAAAAGGGGATAACGGTTTTAAAATTTTTGTAAGAAATCTGCAAGATTAACTTCCCGGCCGAGTTCTAATTTTTTACGTATTCTATAGCGGTTTGTCTCGATGCTTCGAACTGACATGTTGAGTAATGGTGCCATATCTTTTGATGACAGGTTCATTTTTATGTAAGCGCATAATTTTTTATCTGTTACATTCAGATCAGGATAAGTCTCTCCCAAGCGTTTCAGGTAATTTTCGTACACTAAATCGAAATTTTCTTCGAAACGTTTCCAGTTATTATCATTTTGAATATTTTGTCTGATATTTTTTTCCATCCGGTTGAGACGTGTCAGTATTGCATTCGAATCATTATTCTTTCGAATGTCATAAGATGTTTTTTCAATGTTTTCGATGATTTCGAGCAAAATCTCATTTTTTCGGATGAGATTCATAGTTGAACTCGCTAATTCCTGCGATTTATGACGGAGTTCATGTTGTAGTTGTTGATTCTTTAATTCTTTTATTTCACGTTTTTTTGCCTGGTTCTCTTCATCGAATTTTTTCTTTTGTTCCTGAATTTCTATTTCTTTGATTTTTTTCATTTCTACAGCCCCTTTGCGGGAGCGGTGATTGATAAAAATTCCGAGTCCTATCACTATCAATACGAAAATGATGGCATAAATTGTAAATGCAATGTTTGTTTCGTACCAGGCAGGTAAAATGCTAAATGGATAACTTAAGCTTGCTTCGTTGGCTTCTAACATATCTTTAGCCTTTACTTTGAAAACGTAGTTTCCCCGGGGTAAATGGTTGTACTCTTTTACATTGTCGGAGTTGAAATCGGACCAATCGTTATCATAATTTTCAAGCTTATAACTGTATTGTACTAATCCATCGTTGCGATATTCTGGTGCAATAAATTCAAATCGTAGAGAATTGTTGGTGTGAGGAAAGTCCTCTTCTGTGTTAATATTCGCTAAAGTGTGACGTTCCTGTTTCGATGTGTTGTTGGTAGTTATCACACTATTCAGTATCACTTTGAATGTGCTCTTGCCGGAAGGTCTCTTTCGGGTATCAACCCAACTAAAACCATCTTCTGTGCTTAGTATCAAATTATTATCGTCTATAAAATTGAAGTGTTCAAATCCGATAAGTATTTTTGTTTGGAGCATTCGGTATGACAATGAGTCCATGATATAGCTGTCGTCTTTTTGTTTCCGTGCAACTCCTATGAATTTTCCCGAAACACACCATACATCGCCATTTTTACTTTTATGTAGACGCATATAGCTTGGAGGGTTGCCAAAAAGCTGATTCCATTGTCTGTTAGGTTCCATTTTGTCTGTTTGCTTATTATACCGGTAAAATCCGAATTCAGAAGAAAAAACAATGTCGTTTCCTATCCGGAAAACGGTATTGTTTCTATTGCTTGGAAACCCTTTCTTTTCATTGTATAAAACTATTTTTATAATGCTATCTTTTGCTGTATTCAGGTATAAACGGAAGAGACCCTTTTGCCAATGACTAAACCAAATTGAACCATCTGAATCTTCTTCAAACATGGGACTCGATTCTTTGAAATTTCCTTTTAGAAAGTGTGAAAATTTCCATTCCTCTGCCGATTTTTTGAGGATGAAAAGGCCTTGATACGAACAGCCCAGAATTAAATCAGGATGACTTCTCAGTTGATGAAAATTCCATGTTCCCGTAAGTCCCGCGATGCGTGAAATTTGGTTGGGTTGTATTATGAAAGCACCTTGATCATCTCCACAGAATAGAGTGTTGTCTATTTCAGAAAGGCACCAGACCTGGCCTTCCATTCCTTTTATCATACTAAGTTGTAAAGGCATGGGTGAGTTCGGTAGAGGATAAGCCGTTTTATATAATCCCTGGTTGGTTCCGAAATAGAGTGTATTGCTTTTCAGGTAAGAGGTGTAGCCTGCTCCGTATAAATTGTTTGTGCCGAAAAGATTTAAAATTGGTGTGTTGAGTTGCACATAATCAATTCCCTTATCAAGTCCGAGCCAGAGATTTTGTTGATTGTCGAAAGCTGCACTCAGTACTGTGTTGTTTTGCAGACCGGAATAGGAATTTACAAACATTAACGACTGATCGTCAAGGTTTTGAATAGCAATACCACGTTGTACTGTACCATATACAATTTTGTGACCGTTGGTAGTAGCACAGAATACCTGATTCGTTTTCAGAAAATTGTCAATTCCTGTGCTAAAAGGGGTGATGGAGAATCCATCGAATAAATATACGCCATCAAAAGCAGTGACAATCAGCATTGCTTTGGCTTTGTAGGGTAATATAGCCGATATTTTTTTATTGATAAGCTGTTCAGATCCTGTAATTCTTACGAACATAGAACCATTGAGCATAAATAAACCTGCTTGTTGGCTGGCTACCCAGAATATGTTGTGTACAATGGCGGAACAGTCGATTCGGTATTCGAAAGTTATCCTTTTTAATTTTTTGCCATCGTATTTATATATAGATTTCTCTCCCTGAAAATAAACTATATTTTCTCCAATGTGAATATCAAAGAGTTCATTGGAAACACTCGAAGAATTAAAGTGTGGATCTTTTGTAAGAGTATAATAGTCGAATTTGCCGTTGTTTCCTTTTTGATAATAGCCGAAGTCATTGAAAGTAGATGCATAAAACCGGTTTTTACCATCGAAAACAACCGAACGTACCATGGTGCCGTTAACAATCGGAATGCAGTCCCATGTTCTTCCATTAAAAAAGAGCATTCCATTGTTGTTTGCAAAATACATAAAATTGTTTTGATCCTGTGTGATAGCCCAGTTTTGTGTACCTGATTTATATTCTTTACGTGTGAAGTTTCGTACCAATGGATGATTGGCATACAAAATTATTGTATGTAATGCCAAAAATAGAATAAGGTAGTATTGTCTCATCTTGAAAGTATATGAATTTTGAAGTATTGGAGTTTTAAACCTATTCAATATTAGCACTTTTATAATGGTTGAATAGTAATATGAAATATGTTTTATAGCATATAAAAATATATATTATTTGTAATCAATATATTATGAATTAAATATGTGAGTTTTTGCGTAATTTTTAGAAGTTAATTATGTATTAATGTGTGGTGAAAAATTTTCATTTGAAACTTGAGGTATTTACATTTGTAATGTTCGGAATTAGCAAATTCTGGCTCTTTTAAAATAATTCTATTTACTAACCAAAAGATTTTCTATCATGAAAAAAATTACAAGAAATTTATTCGTTGCCGGTTTGATGTTTATATCGGCACCTTTTACAATGAATGCTCAACCAACTACTTCGGCACCGACTCCTCCGGCACGTTCTGCTGCTAAAGTTATTTCTATTTTTAGTGATGCATATAACAGTGTAACCGGTACTGATTTTAATCCAAATTGGGGACAAAGTACCGTAGTTTCAACCATCCAGATTGGAGCAGATAATATTTTAAAATATGCTAATTTGAACTATCAGGGGACTCAGTTGTCGGGAAGTGTAAATGCCTTACCAATGGATAAGCTTCATATTGATGTCTGGACCTCAGATGGAACAACTTTTCAAATTACCCCGATTAGTACAGGGCCTAAAGAATATCTTGTTACATTGACACCGTTGAATCAAAATGAATGGAACAGCTATGATATCGATCTTTCCCAATTTTCAGGAGTTGATATGTCAGATGTTTTTCAGTTTAAGGCTGTTGGTAATGGCACTGTTTATATTGATAACTTGTATTTTTACGATAGTTCAACAACCGTTGATAATGAGGCTCCTACAGCATTTACAGCGAGTGCGGGCACTATTGCCTCTGATGGTATTGAACTTTTGTTGAATGCAACCGATAATTCCGGAGCTGTGAATTATACCATTTCATACGGTACGGAGCCGACGACAGTTACTGTTGGAGGTGTTTCCGGAACCCAAAAGTCTTATACAGTATCAGGTCTTCAGTCAGGAACAGCTTACACATTTTCTATTACGGCCAAAGATCCAACAGGAAATGAAGCTTCTAATTCTCCTCTAACGGTTAATGCAACTACTCTGGCTGCACTTCCGGCTGCTCCAACTCCGGCTTTATCAGAAGATAAAGTAATTTCTATTTACAGCGATGCTTATACAAATGTAAGTGGAACAAATTTTTATCCAGGTTGGGGGCAAACAACGGTTGCTTCTGAAGTTGCTTTAAGTGGAAATAACGCTATGAAATATTCTAATTTCAATTATCAGGGAATTGAGTTGGGAAGTCATGTTGACGCAAGTGGTATGACTAAGGTGCATATTGATATTTATCCGACAACCGAAACGTCAGTTCGATTAACTCCGATTAGTCAGACCCCAACAACACAGGAACTTCCGACTTCTCTTGGAACTTTAATAGCCGACCAATGGAATAGTTTTGATATTCCGCTTTCAACATATACAAACGTTGTTATGTCTGATATTTTTCAATTTAAACTTGATGGCGGAACTGGCAACACATTTTATATGGATAATCTTTATTTCTTTAATGACACAGCTACCAGTGTGAAAGACGTTTCCGAAGATCAAAATGTAAAATGTTATATAAATAATGCAGGACAACTTGTTATTAATTCTTCTGCTAAAATTACCTCTGTCGTTATTCGGAATCTTTTGGGACAATCGTTGAAATCGGTAAAAACAAACAGTTCTGAGTTAATGCTCAACCTTGGAAATATAACAAGTGGCCATTATCTGGTTACTTTTGAGAATATTGATGGGTTGACAATTACCCGCAAAGTTGTAAAGCTTTAGTTTGATTTCAAGATCATTGAAATAATTGTTTTTCAATGAAATAAATATAAAGAAGATTGTGGAATTTAATGGTTCTGCAATCTTCTCTAAGCCCTTCGTGTGTATAACTGGTATTGGTGAAATAAATAAAATTAAGAATTAATGATACGTAAAATCGTTTTGTTGTGTTGCCTGACAGTGTCGCTGGTAATTTATACACAGGACTATAAGCTTGTGTGGGAGGATAACTTTGATGGACCCGCTCTGGATGACTCTAAATGGAATGTCGTTGAAAACGGGAAAGGTGGAGGAAACCGTGAGTTACAATACTATCTGAGAAGAAATATAAATATAGATCGGGAACCTGTGTCGGGAGAAAGTTGTCTGGTTATCACTGCGAAAAAAGAAAGATTCCGTTTTAAGAAAGCTACTTCCGGTCGCTTGAATACAAATGGCAAATTAGATTTTCGCTATGGAAAAGTAGAAGCAAAAATTAAATTACCAAAGACAGCCAATGGCCTTTGGCCGGCGTTTTGGATGTTGGGAAGTGACCATAAAAAAGTGGGATGGCCGAAGTGTGGAGAGGTTGACATTCTTGAAATGGGAAATGTAAACGGTATCAAGGAAAACATACAGGACCGGTTTTTCAACGGAGCTTGTCATTGGGGTGAAGCATTTAATCATGGGAAATATCCGAACTATAGCAAAGCATCTGTAAATAGTTACTCCCTGCAGGACGGATTTCATTTGTTTACAATGGTTTGGGACGATCAATACATTAAAATGTATCTTGATTTAGATAAATATCCTGAAAATAAACCCTATTTCGAAATGCCGATTCAAGGGAAAAATGAACTCAACGACCCGGCAAGATATTTTCATAAACCATTTTTCTTAATACTAAATCTGGCTGTAGGAGGTAACTTTCCGGAAACCAGAAAAATAAAAGACATTACCGCACTTGAATCAGGAGAAGCCAAAATGTATGTCGATTATGTACGGCTTTACCAAAAATCCGGAGAAAAGGATCTTTTGTCAGTAAATAATCAGGAAAAATAAAATAAAAAATATATGGAAAAATCAACCATGAAATTGTCCTTTGCCGAGAAACTCGGATACAGTCTGGGTGATACAGCTTCCCATTTTGTATGGGATATGGTAGGTTTCTGGCTACTGTTTTTTTATACGGATGTATACGGCATTTCAGCCGCTGCCGCAGGAACGATTATGATGATTGCCCGTTTTTGGGATATGGGCATTGATCCGGTGATAGGTATAATTTCGGACAGAACAAATACCCGTTGGGGCAAATTCAGGCCTTATATTCTTTTCGGGGCAATTCCTTATGCTGTATTGGCATATCTTACTTTTACCACACCTAATCTGGGTGAAACCGGGAAAATCATTTATGCAGGAGCTACTTACATATTGCTTATGACTGCTTATGCTCTGATAAATCTTCCGTATTCGGCCTTGGGAGCTGTTATGTCGTCCGATACTTACGAACGTGCCGGTTTGAATACTTACCGTTTCATTGCCGGATTTGTCGGACAGTTTATAGTTACCGGTCTGGCTCTGACATTAGCCAACTTTTTTGGAAAAGGAGATAAAGCCCAGGGATTTCAATATACTGTACTGCTTTTTGCTGGTTTGAGTTTAGTGTTTTTCTTCATTACATTTAAAACTACCAAAGAACGTGTTCATCCTCCTAAAGAACAATCAAATTCATTAAAAGCTGATTTTCGCAATTTGTTTCGCAATCGTGCCTGGATAATTTTAGCCATTGTCGGCATTGTTTCGTTCATCATGTTTGCCATGCAAAATGCAGCTATTGCCTATTATTTCAAATATTATCTTGGTAAAGAAGAAAATGTACAGCTTTTTAACGTGATTGGTACGGTGGCATTGATTGTGGCGCTTCCTTTATCCAAGCCCTTGGCAAAACGTTTTGGAAATAAAAACGTATTCATCGGGAGTTCCCTTATATCCGGTTTGTTTTTTATACTTATTTATTTGCCGGGAGTGAATAATTTGACAACGATTTATATTTTCAATATTATTGCTAAAATGGCTTACGCTCCCGCAGTTCCTTTGCTTTGGACAATGATTGCCGATGCAGCCGATTATGGAGAATGGAAAACCGGGCGTCGCTCGACAGGTTTGTATTTTTCAGCAGCAGTTTTTGCTCAAAAAGCCGGTTGGGGCGTCGGAGCTGCTATTGCTGGCTGGATTCTTTCCGTTTCGAACTTTATTCCGAATGCCGTGCAAACCAATGAAGCTATAACCGGAATTAAACTTTTGGTTTCGGTCATTCCGGGTATTTTGTATATGTCTTGTGCCGTGTTTATGATATTCTATAACATCGATTCGAAAACTACGGAATTGATGAAAACCGAACTTGAAGCCAAACGGGCTCTTGAAAATAACGATTAATGGATAATGAGTAATTTGTTCCTTGGAAATAACCCGGTGAAAACCGAAGAAAAGAAAGTTTCAGGTCGATTTGTTGAAATCGATGGAGAAAAGTTTTATGAAATTGTGAATTACGATTTCATGCAGCCTTTTTTTATTAGTTTAGCCAGTGACTCGGATCTTTGGATGTACATTTCGTCGACTGGTGGATTGACTGCCGGACGTAAAAATCCTGATACTGCGCTTTTTCCTTATTACACCGACGATAAAATTACCGATAGTGCTGAAACTACGGGGAGTAAAACGGTTTTTCATATAACGAAAAATGGAATTACTTACCTTTGGGAACCATTTTCGGACAGAAATAAAGGTATCTATAAGATTGAGCGTAGTATAGCTAAAAGTACCATTGGAAATAAACTCGTTTTTACTGAAAAGAATTTCGATTTAGGTTTGACTTTCAGTTATAGCTGGATGAATGCAGACAGTTTTGGTTGGATTAAGAAAAGTACCCTTACCAATCATGAAAATAGTCCGGTGACTGTATATCTGGTAGATGGATTGCAGAATTTACTCCCGGCAGGTATTGACCGTTTGACGCAAAATACTTTTTCGACTTTGGTGGATGGTTATAAAAAAACAGAATTGATTCCGGCATCGGGACTTGCTCTCTTCCGTATGGAGTCAATTTTAGTTGACAGAGCCGAACCAAGTGAGTCGCTTCGGGCCAATACTGTTTGGAGTTGCGGTATCGATAATCCGGATATTTTTTTGAGTTCAAAACAGTTGGGTTCTATCCGTTTGGGAGAAAGAGCCATTCCGGAAACAGAAGCTAAAGGAGTCCGGGGAGCCTATTTTGTGGCTAAGGATTTGCATTTGGAGCCGAACTCTGTAAAAAAATGGTATTTCATAGCTGAATTGGCTCAGGATGTAGTTGCAGTAAATAATCTTTCGGATTTTATTCTTACGAAAGATCGTCTTACTGAACAACTTGAACAAAGTGTTGAAAAGGGTTCAAAAGCTCTTAAACAGATTGTTTCCAAAGCAGATGGAATTCAAGAAACAGCTGATGAAGCTGATATGGCGCGTCATTTTGCCAATGTACTTTTCAATACTATGAGAGGTGGTATTTATAGTGAAGGTTATTGGATAGAATCTGCTTCTTTTAGTAAACATGTCCGGCATTTCAACCAAAAATGTTTTGAAAATCATAAAATATTTTTAGTGGCTTTACCGTATAAAATTGGTTATATAGAATTAGGCAAATTGATTGAAAAGCAGAATGATGAACAACTAAATCGTTTGTATCTGGAATATTTGCCACTCACTTTTAGTCGCCGGCATGGTGATCCGAGTCGTCCATGGAATCTTTTCGATATCAATATTAAAGATGAAAACGGAAATAAACGGCTTGCATATCAGGGAAACTGGCGGGATATTTTTCAGAATTGGGAAGCTTTGTCTCTCTCTTATCCAGTTTATATCAGCGGAATCATTGCTAAATTTTTAAATGCAACTACTGCCGATGGTTATAATCCGTATAAGGTAACTAATGACGGTATCGAATGGGAAGTGATTGAACCTGAGAATCCATGGTCGAATATTGGTTATTGGGGAGATCATCAGATTATTTATTTGCTTAAGTTAATGGAGCTTTCAGATCATTATTTCCCTGAAAAACTTCAATCTTGGGTCAACCGTGAGATGTTTGCTTTTGCAAATGTTCCCTACCGACTGAAAAATTATGCAGAAATCGTTGCCGATCCGAAGAATTCGATTCGTTTTGACGCTGAACTACATACAAAAATTGAAAAGCTTATTCCCCAATATGGTGCTGATGCCAAACTTATGCTAAATGTAAATGGAGAGGTAGTCTTGGCTACATTTACTGAAAAACTTCTGACGACATTATTGGCTAAGTTCAGCAATTTTATTCCAGAAGCAGGCATTTGGATGAATACTTTACGTCCGGAATGGAACGATGCCAATAATGCCTTGGTGGGAACGGGAGCTTCTATGGTCACACTGTATTATATACGCCGGTTTATTGTTTTTGTGACACAGCTTTATGCTGCGAAATCAGTCCCGGAATTTTTGATTGTATCGGACGAAATATTCTCGTTTTTTGAATCTGTTTTTAGTATTTTGATAGATTACGATCATTACCTTGATAAACGTTTTGATGATAGAGCCCGGAGAAAACTTACAGACGAATTGGGCAAAGCAGGAGAAAATTTTCGGGCAAGGGTTTACTCCGGTTTTAGCGGACAAAAACATTCATTGGCTACAATCGATCTACTTAACTTTTTAAATTTAGCGTTAAGTTATACAGATCATTCGATAGAAATAAACAAGCGGGAAGATGGCATGTATCATGCCTATAATCTTGTGAAATTTACTGACGATGGAATTGAAGTTCGTTTTCTCTATGAAATGCTCGAAGGTCAGGTGGCTGTCTTGAGTTCAGGAAAGCTTCATGGCCAAGAAGCCGTAGCCTTGCTCGATGCAATGAGAAAAAGTGCTTTGTATCGTCAGGATCAAAATAGTTACATGCTTTATCCGGATAAAAAACTTCCGGCCCTCATTGATAAGAATAATATTGAACTGACAGATATCCTGCAAAATCAGCTTCTTAAAGCTCTGGCAGATGCCGGAGATCGAAGAATTGTAACGGTTGATAACCGTGGACAGTACCATTTCAATGCTTCATTTCATAATGCCGATTTTTTACGGGAAGCCTTGCTCAAAATCCGGACAGAAGCAAAATTTGATGTTCGGGATGATGATATTACTCATGTTGAAAGTATTTATGAGAAAATTTTTGATCATCAGTCGTTTACAGGCCGTTCAGGTACATTCTATAAATATGAAGGATTAGGCTGTATTTATTGGCACATGGTTTCTAAACTATTGTTAGCCATTGGTGAAAATATCCGTTGGACTATCGATCGAAAAGAAACTGTCGAGATCGTTGAATCCCTCAAAAAGCATTATATGAATGTGAAATCCGGTATAGGGGCACATAAATCACCCGATGTATACGGCTCTTTTCCTTTTGATCCATATTCTCATACTCCGACTATGGCCGGAGTGCAGCAGCCCGGTATGACCGGTCAGGTGAAAGAAGATATTCTCAGTCGTTTTTATGAGTTGGGAATTATTGTTGACAAGGGATGTATAAAAATTCGTCCGGATTTATTGCAAAGAAATGAATTCATCGTTGATCGCGGATCTAATAAAAAGCTTTTGTTTAGCTATTGTGGGGCAACCTTTATTTATGAGATTGGCTCTGAAACAGAACTTCAAGTACATTTTAATAATGGAGAAATGCTCTGCCGACCGGAATTAAGATTATCGGAGCAGGAGAGTCTATTGGTTTTCAACCGAAGTAACCGGATAAAAAATATTACGGTAATCTTTAAGAAAGGTATTTTTTGAATTAAAAATAAATTCGATTTCAATAGTTATTTCGACTTTATTTTCAACGATAGGGATGTAAAATAGGATGTTGAAATATGTTTTACAACACAGAAAATATTAATATATTGATAATTAATACTATATAACCTTTATTTGTAGTGTTATTATGAATATAAAAGAGATGAAAATTGAGTTTTTGTGAGGTGAAAAATTTCGATGTCAGAGCATGCAACTCTATATTTGTAAAGTTGAAATTGTGGCAAAATAGAGAATTCTGAAAAGACAATTAAATAATTTTAAATTTAGTACAATGAATAATTACTTACGAAAAACTTTGTCATTCATTCTATTTTTGATTGCAGCACAATTCATCGGTGCGCAAACACTGAAAGTGAGTGGTGTGGTTAAGGCTGCGGATGATGGATATCCGTTACCAGGGGTCAATGTGGTTATACAAGGAGTTGCTGGTCAGGGAACTATTACCGATTTAGATGGTAAATATACGATCAATGTTACTTCCGGCAAAAGCCTTATATTTAAATATGTAGGATATAAAGATCAGGTGGTTGCCGTAAAACAAGGCGGTACAATAAATGTCGTACTCCAAACGGATAGCAAAATGCTCGAAGAAGTAGTTGCTATTGGCTATGGAACCATGAAAAAGAGCGATTTGACCGGAGCTGTTGTTTCTGTAAAGTCCGATGCTCTGCAAAAAACACCTGCTGCCGGGCTTGACCAGGCATTGCAGGGACGTGCTGCGGGCGTTACGGTAAATGCCAATAGCGGCCAGCCAGGAGCGGCAGCTGAAATACGCATCCGAGGTATTGGAACATTAAATAATAGTGCTCCAATATATGTTGTTGATGGAGTGATGGTTAGTGATATTACCTTTTTGAGCCCTAATGATATTGAATCTACTGAAATTCTGAAAGATGCTTCTGCTACGGCTATTTATGGTTCACGTGGGGCAAATGGAGTTATTTTGATAACAACAAAAAAGGGAAAGGAAGGAAAGTCGGTTATCTCTTTCAACGCATATTGGGGAGTTCAAAACCGTTGGCGCAAATTAGATTTAATGAAAAGGGATGAATTTGCATCTACCATTGTAAACCTAGCAAATAATCGTACAGAAAAACAAATTTATCAGGAACAAGGTTTTGAATCATGGTTAAATTTATACAGACTTGGTTCTACTTATTATCCTGTGAATTTTGATTATTCATCTCAGGAAACCGATTGGCAGGATGAAGTGTTCAACGCTAATGCTGTAATTCAAAATTACAATGTGTCAATTAATGGAGGCAACGATAAAAACAATTATGCTTTCAGTACGAATTATTTTAATCAGGATGGAACTATAATTGGCTCTGATTACGAACGTTTCACATTGCGTTTTAATAGTTCGTATAAAGTTCGCAGTTGGTTGAAAATCGGAGAAAATCTTTCGTTTATGTCTTCGAGCGGACGCAATGCAATGAATAATAATTCCAGTCCTGGCGCATCGGTACTTTCGGCCGCTTTAGCCATGGCCCCTTGGGACCCGACACATTATCCATCGGGATCAGTAAATAGTGATGGAACAGACCTTAGTGGCCGGATAGCGGCATCTTCGAATTTTAAAAATGTGACGAATCCGTTTACAATGGTTGAAAAATCTCATCCGCAAACAAATATCGAACGTTGGGTTGGAGATGTCTATCTGGAGATAACGCCTGCAAAACATTTCTTGCTTCGTTCCGATTTAAGTATGGATTTGTCGAATAATAGGGATAAATTATTTAAAGAAGCTTACGAATATTCAAGCTATGATAAATCAATAAAAAATTATTTTTCCAGCACTATGAGTCGTTATTCTACTTTAATGCTTGAAAATACATTGACTTATTCAAACGATATTGGTAAAAATAGTTTTTCTGCTATGATTGGACAGACCTCGGAAGAATATAATTATTATTCAATAGGAGGTTCCGGAGCGAGTATTTTGAATCCGGTGGAAAGTAACTGGTATTTGAATCAGACAACTAAAGACAGAACCGAAGCAGGAGATAATGTCTCCCGCACCAGAAGATTCTCTCTTTTGAGTCGTTTACATTATTCATACGCAAGTCGTTATATAATTACTCTCAATTTCAGAGCAGATGCATCCAGCATGTTCCCCGAAAATCTGTGGGGATACTTCCCTTCTACTGCCCTTGCATGGCGTATAAACGAGGAATCCTTTATGAAGGACTTTTCCCAATTAACTAATATGAAGCTTCGTTTGGGATGGGGGCAAATTGGTAACGATAAAATTGGAAGTGATAGTTTTATTCTGAAAGTTTTTAATGCAGGACCTACTTTTGTTGATTATCCTTTAGGGGTAAATCAGGAGTTGCAAACCGGAGCTACTGTCCTTACATGGGTTAATTCCGGAGGAAAATGGGAAACTACCGAACAGCTGAACGCCGGAATTGATTTCGGTTTCTGGAATGGATTACTTGGAGGTAGCCTTGATCTATATCAGCGAGACACAAAAGAAATGCTTCTGGGCGTTACAGCACCTGCTCAAGTAGGGAACAGATATGCGGCCATGAAAAATGTAGGTACTGTTCGCAACCAGGGTATTGAATTATCAATTGACCACAATAATAAAATAGGAAAACTGAACTATAGCGTGGGTGGAAATTTGTCTTTCGTAAAAAATAAGTTAACTGCATTAAACGGAGGCTCTCCCGCTTACGGAGATGTAACTATTTCTAATGAAGGTTTACCGCTTTATACATTTTGGGGGTACGAATATGAAGGAATTTACCAAAGTGACACTGAAGCATGGGCTCATTTGTTTTTTTACGATGATATAGATAAACTTCCGTATCATGCTGGCGATGCAAAATTTAAAGATCAGAATAAAGATGGAAAAATAGATGATGCCGACAAGGTAAATATTGGGAATCCCTTTCCATGGCTTACTTATGGTTTGAATATGAGCGTAGATTATAAAGGTGTTGATTTGCAAATGTTTTTTCAGGGAGTCTATGGAAATGAGATATATAATCAGGTGCGTGTACGAACGGAAGGCAAGGGGACAGAAGCTACTTTGGGAACTCAAATGCGCAACGTATGGAGCCTCAACAATCAAAATGGAACGATACCTAATCCTTATGGAAATTCTAATAACTACGCTACCAGTAGCCGTTTTGTTGAAGACGGGTCTTATATAAGGTTAAAAAATATACAGTTTGGATACACCCTTCCCAAAACTTTCACTGAAAAGGTAACTATTAGCAGATGTCGTCTGTATGTTACGGCTAATAACTTGCTGACATTCACTAAATACACCGGATATGATCCGGAAGTTGGAGGAGGTGTAGATTATGGAAATTATCCTCAGAGCAGGACTTTTATGTTTGGAGTGAATCTTGATTTTTAAATAAAAAATATTGAATAGTATGAAAAGGCATATATTTATATTAATGGTTTTACTGCTTGTATTAAGCTCCTGTAATGATTGGTTATTGGAACCTTCCCCAGGTATTAGTAAACTCGAAGATTATTTTACGAGTGGAGCCTCGGCCGAACAATGTGTCACTGCTTGCTATGTCCCATTAATGTGGGAGTATAATTCCACATATTTTCCTGAATGGTTTATTGGAGATGTTGTTAGCGATGATGCTTTGAAAGGAGGACAAAATATTGGCGATATGTCCGATGTTTACGATATGGAAAATTGGAAAACCAATACAAACAATGGGTTCTTATTGGATTTCTACCGTGCCCAATTTCAGGGTGTCGGTCGTTGTAACTTAGCTTTGAGTATTGTCCCCGAAATTGCTATAGACAGCGTTTTGTCGCAAACGAAAAACGGAATTAATTTACAAAGTCGTTTGTTGGGAGAAGCTTATTTTTTAAGAGCTTATTATTATTTCCGTTTGTTGCGTGTGTTTGGAGGAGTTCCGAAAGTTGATTTCGTGATTAGTTCGTCCGATAAATGGCGGCAACCTCGCGCGACTTCGAGTGATATATATGATTTTATTTTGCAGGACTTAGAAAAAGCTCAGGCATTGTTATGGAAAAAAAGCCAGTATGATCTGGATGACCTCGGTAGAGTTACTAAAGGAGCTGCCCAGGCAATGCTTCTGAAAGTTAATCTTTATATGAAGAATTACGCTGATGCTAAGGCATGGGGCGATTCCATTATAAATTCCCACGAATATGATTTATGTCAAAACTATAACGACAATTTTACTTTAGCAGGAGAAAACGGTGTCGAATCAGTATTTGAAATACAATATGCTGCAGAACAGACTAGTGATTATGGTGAAGGTGAAGGTTTCACCCGTGGATCATTTACACAGGTATTAACCCGTTCCCGGTCTCCCAAATTAGGTGGAGGTTGGGGTTTTGATCATCCTACGCAAAATCTGTATGATGAATTTGAATCGGGAGATTTACGCAGAGATGTGTCTATTTTGACCCCATCGGACGATCAGATGACCACTCGAACCGAGGAAATATACCTAGGAAGTCGGTATTTGAATCGAAAACTAATGTGGATAAATGCAGATAGTACTTTCACTAGTCTGGATCATGATTCCAGAGGTCCATTAAACAACCGTCAAATCCGGTATTCAGATGTTTTGCTTATGTATGCAGAGGCTTGTTTAGGCACAGATGATGAACCAAATGCGATATTTTATCTGAATAAAGTTCGTAAAAGGGTAAATATGCTGGAATATCCCAATTATAAATTTAAAATAAATGGAGTGGAAATAACCCCAACTTTGGAACAGGCAATCAGACATGAGCGTCGGGTTGAATTAGCCATGGAAGGTCATCGCTGGTTTGATTTGTGCCGTTGGGGAATTGTAAAGGAGACAATGGATGCTTACAAAGCAACAGAAACACCTGAAGTGCAAGCAGAAATGGCGACCTTTGTGAAAGGTACACATGAGCTTTTCCCTATTCCCAGTAAAGAAATTGATTTGAATCCAATGGAACAAAATCCTGGATATTATTAACTATATAATAAATTATTATTAACACAATTAATTGTTTAGATTTATGAAAAAGCACATTCTTTTGACATTTGGATTAGTAGTTTCTTTGACTACTGTTTTTCTTTCATGTAAAGATAATGAACCTGATGACACTAACAAACCAACAGCTATCGAGTTAAGTAAAACCGAAATACAGGTTGAAGAGGGAAAAACAGCTAATCTGGCTGTGAAATTTACCCCAACCGATGCTACGGGGGATGTTACTTGGACTTCGGAAGATAAAACAATTGCAACCGTTGAAAATGGGATTGTTACAGGAGTTAAAGCGGGTTCAACCACCGTAGTGGCTACATGTGGTTCCCTCACAGCTTCATGCGAAATAACCGTTACAGAAGCTTCATCGATTGATTCCCAGAAATTATTGGGAGGATCTGACTATTATGTTTTCTCCATGGATGAAACTACTTTTGATAAAATAAAAGATAAAGTAAAAAAAGATTACCGTATTAATGGTGATTATGCAGATGAAGCCGCAACATCTGTTTTAGAAGTTTGGGGAAATAGTTTTGGAGAGGGAACTATCTCCGGCCCCAATTCTTTAGGACTACAAGAAAGTTGGATTTCTTTACTTTCACAAGAAGGCGAGGGTTGGGGATTAGGTTGCGGAGGTATTCGCCAACGTAATACAACAATTGATTTAACTGGAGTTACAAATGATCATGTTTTGGTAATTACCTATAAAGCTAATTCTTCTGTCGCCGCTGAAAAAGTGAAATTTACTCTTTATAGTACAAACTCCGATGTTGAAATACCGATTGAGGTTTCAGCAAATACTCAGGGAGAATGGGTGAAAGTAGAAAAATCGATGAAAGATTTGTTTACAGAAGGGCTAAGCTGGAATGCTGCTTTTATCGATGGAACAACTACAAAAACAGATGGGTCTTTGAAGGCATTTTATACTATCGGACTGCTGATTAATGGAGTTGGTAATCAGTTGGATGTAGATGCTGTATTTATCTATAAACCGGCTGCTCAGTAATACATTTCTTCATTAGGTTAAGCGGGCTTGGTTGTCCGCTTGACTACAAATAAAAAAAATATTATATGACGAGAAATTTTTTTTTAATTCTGATAACTGCGATTTTCTGGGGATGTACTCCTGAGCAAGAACCCAGGATGCAAACTACAATTACGTTGAATGATACTGTTCTAACAATGAAACCTGAGCGAACATATACATTAAAAGCGATAGTAACGCCACCTTCGGATAGTGTAGTCGTCTGGACTTCAAGTGATGAGTCTGTGGCTACCGTGTTTATGGGAATAGTAACATCTAAAAAAGAGGGTGTAACGATAATCACAGCTTCAGTTGATGGAATTTCTGTTGTATGCAAAGTCACAGTACGGATTCCCCAGTACCAACTGATCTGGGAAGATAATTTTGATGGAAATGTACTAAGTACAGAATATTGGACTAACGAAAAAGGCGGTGGTGGTGGTAATGGAGAACAACAGTACTATACCGATGGAACTAATATTAGTTTAGAAGATGGTCAGTTAATATTAAAAGCGAAAAAAGAAGATTACACATCTTCAATTACTGGAATAATATATAACTATACTTCTGCCCGTATCAATACCAAAAACAAAATAAAGTTTACCTATGGAAAGATTGAAGCTCGTATAAGCCTTCCTTCAGGCAATGGTACGTGGCCTGCATTTTGGTTGATGCCAAACGATGATGTTTATGGTGGATGGCCAAGAAGTGGAGAAATTGACATTATGGAACATGTCGGCTCTGATCCCAAAATGATATCTCATGCATATCATACAAAAAATAACAATACTAATACTGGAACAAATTGGAGTATGAGAACGTCCAAAGATGGAGTAGAGGGCAATTTTCATACTTATACATTGGAATGGGAGAATGACTATTTGAATGGACGTGATGCTTTTGTTTTTTATGTTGACAGCGTGCAAACTGGATTTAAAGTGGAACCTGAAAATGCAACATGGGAAGATTGGCCTTTTGATAAGAATTTTTATATTATCTTAAATTTAGCTTTGGGTGGCAGCTGGGGAGGGACAATAGACGATGATATTTTTGATGATTCTGTAGAAATGAGAATTGACTGGATTAAATTTTATCAAAGGGAATAAAATTTTCTTTAAAGAAATTATATAGTATGATTAATATTAAAATAAAAATAGTTTTTCTCTTTTCTTTTCTTTCTTTTCTTTCTTTTCTTTTCTCGTGTAGTACATATGAACCAAGCTACAAACTATCGAATGCAAACCGAACGCAGTCGAAAAGTATAAAACGAGGTGTATCTTACAGTTTTCAAGGATATACTGATGAAGAAATGAAGCTGTTGTCTCCTGGAGTGACGTGGTTTTACAATTGGGGATCTAGCCTAACTGATGGGATTGATCACTCTGCAGAATTTTATGACTTTACTTTTTTCCCAATGGCATGGAATGATGTTAATGCAAATGCATTAAGAAGGTATAAAACAGCACATCCTGAATGCGATTACCTATTGGCTTATAATGAACCAAATCTTAAAGATCAAGCCAATATGACGCCAATTCAGGCTGCAGAAAAATGGCCTAAACTATTGGGGTTGGCCAAAGAATTAAATATGAAAATAGTTTCGCCTGCGATGAATTATGGTACCCTGGAAAATTATGGTGATCCTATTGTATGGTTAGATGAATTTTTTACTCTTATTAATCCAGATGATATAAGTGCAATAGCGATTCATTGCTATATGGGCAATGCCAGTGCACTTAAATCTTATGTTGAGAGATTTAAAAAGTATAATAAACCAATTTGGGTCACAGAATTTTGTGCTTATGAACAATTTATATCATCCTCCGAGATGCAAATGAAATTCATGAGTGACGCTGTTTCTTATCTGGAGCTTGATCCGGATATCCAACGTTATGCATGGTTTATTCCTAAAGGAGGAAATTATGTTAATTCTTTTCCATATATGTATTTGTTAAATAAAGAGGTCCCCATAAATCTTACCGATTGTGGAAAAGTTTATGTTAATATGTCTTCCTTTGATAAAAGTGTATATGCTTTGGCTGGCGACAGCATACAAGCTGAACATTTTACCAATTGTAATTTAACTGAATCTATTGACAATGCTGGATTCTCAAATTCTGTTCATTTTCGACCGACAACCGATGCTGATGGGGAGCTCGATATTTATGATTTTACTGAAAATAAATGGGTTGAATACCAAGTTGAATTAGCAAGGAAAGGTGATTATTATTTGCAAATACGTAATTATTCTCTTTTAGATACAGATATTACAATATATCTTGATAGTAATATTGTTGATTTTATAACAGTTCCAGAATCTGACACTTGGATGACCTACAAGAGCCTATCGTATAGTTTATCTTTTGGAAAACATACGATTAGATATGAAGTTACGAGTGGAAATACTATTATCAATTGGTTTTCCATAAACATTAAATAAAAATTCTAATATTCAATTAAAAGATATTATTTTATGAAAAAGATATTATTTTTTTGTGCACTATTTTTCTCGTTCAATTTATTTGCTTTTTATGAAGTAAGTGATTTAAATATTGCTGAAAATGAAAATACTATTTCGGAGATGTCAGGATCAGGGGAAACTAATGGATATAAAATAGTTTGGGAGGATAATTTTAATGACAGTACCTTGGATGAAACAAATCGTTGGACTGTTGAAGTGAATGGAGATGGGGGTGGTAATAGTGAGCTGCAATATTATACCCGTCAAAATATTCGGGTTGGAGTAGAGCCTCAATCCGGCTTGGGTTGCCTGATTATTACGGCTAAAAAACAAAATTATCTTGGGAAAACATGTACATCAGGACGCCTTACTTCTCAAAACAAAATGTCATTCAAACATGGAAAAGTCGAAGCTCGCATTAAATTCCCTAAAACTGCTAATGGCCTTTGGCCGGCATTTTGGATGCTTGGAACTGATATAGCAACTTATAGCTGGCCTAAATGTGGAGAAATAGATATCGTTGAAATGGGAAATTCTTCTGCGTTTAACAATAGTATGCAGGAGCGTTATTTCAGTGGTTGGTGCCATTGGGGAGAAAGCTGGAATAATGGAGCGTACCCTAATTGGGGACAAGCTCGTAATGCCGCTTATAGCTTGCAGGATGATTTTCATTTATTTACCCTTATTTGGGATGATGAATACGTCAAAATGTATCTTGACTTGGATAAATATCCGAACAATTCTCCTTATATGCAAATGGCTATAAATGGTGTAGATGTGGAGGGCGAAGCGGCTCATTATTTTCATAAGCAGTTTTTTGTTATACTAAACCTGGCGATCGGAGGAAATTTTACCCAGATATGGGAAATAGGAAAAGTTACTGCGTTAAATTCGAATAATAACTATACGGCCAATATGTACGTTGATTTTGTCCGGGTGTATCAGAAAGGGGATGATTCCGAGGAATTTAATGGCCTGTTAGAAAGCAGTGTGAAAACAGCGAAAGATGAAAGCAACTTTTCGCTATATCCAGTGCCGGCCACAGATTATCTGAAAGTCTCCGGAGGTTATGTGCCGGCTTTTATTCGTATTTATAGCATGCAGGGAGTACAATTGCTTGTGGCCAGAAACACCTCTGAACTCAATATATCAGAACTTTCCTCCGGAAATTATATAGCTAGTATTGTAACCGCAGATGGTAAATCCGAATCGCATATATTTTCTAAAAAATAGATATTTTGTTGTTAATCATTAAAAATTCCTCAGAAGCTAATTTCTATTAGTTTTTGAGGAATTTTTACAAAAAGAATATAATGCTTTCTGCTCTTCTTAAAATCGGATGCAAAATGTTTAGCACTTTTTATTTTGAATAGAATACAGGCATAATAAATGGTTCAGTTACCCATTTACGGCGAAAAACATCATATTCTCGTTTAGCTCCGGTCATAATTCCCCATTTATCCGTGACTTTAAATTCAAAAGCTCCTCCAAAATTGGTATTAGGATAGAGGGGCGAATTCAGCGATTTCAACAGATCATTCTTTCCGTTTAGGACAGGAGAATAACTACCGAACATATTAAAATAAAAACGGTCTGAAAGTTCGAAACGAAGGTTGGAATTGACGTTGATATCATTGTAAAAGTTGTTGTAAACATTATATTTTGAAAATGTAAGGCCGCTACTCATAGTAATTCGGTCGTTCAGATAATGGTTATATTGAATTTCTGCTGACGACATGCCTCCTAAACCAATATAATTTTCGTTGATACGTGCAGTTGATAGCCAACTTTCAGAATCCAGACGGAAATTGGTATAAATATTTTGATTATAGTTGTAGTAGTGAGGTATTGGTTGCATGCGAAAATTGACCACATTGTATTTATTTTTATCCAAAATTGAATTATCTGGAATGAACAGATTTAGGTCGGATACATTTTGGGATGTAATGGAATCATTATAAGTTGAAAATGAGCTTGATTTTATAATCCGTTGCTCATGGACCGGAGAAGTGTAGAGGCTGTCATGTTCTTGTGCCGAAACATGGATTATAATAAAAAATGATAATAGAAAAATAATCTTGATTTTCATTTCTTTACAGCTTTGGAACTTTGCAAATGTAAATAAAAAATATAAACTTGACCAGTGTTATTTTTCTTTTTATATTTAGTTAATGTTGTTTTATGAAGAGTCAGATATTTAAAACTTTTATGACTTTGGTTTTATGAATAAGAAAAAGTTGACATAATTATCGCTAATGATTTGCTGCCATATTTTATTGTTTACTATGGTGTGATTTATAAATTACTGAGAATAAAACTGAAACCATAAGAAGAGTCACAATAGTCAGTAAAGAGAATATATTAGAGATGTGGAAAGTATAGCCAAGTTCCATGGATAGTTCATTTATAGCCATTTTTAGCCCGATAAAAGTTAAGATGCCCGCCAAAGCATATCTCAAATAATGGAAGTAGTCAACAATCCCGTTAAGGGCAAAATACAACGAGCGCAAACCCAGAATAGCAAATATATTGGAAGTGTATACAATAAATACATCTTTCGAAACAGATAATACAGCCGGAATTGAATCTACCGCAAAAATCAAATCGGAAACTTCTATCAGCAACAGTGTAATGAAAAGTGGAGTCGCGTATATAATGTGATTTTTGCGAATAAAAAACGAACTGGTCAAATCTTCGGTAACCGGAAATATTTTTTTAAACCAACGGATAACAATGTTTTTACCCGGATCGAAATCATCTTGGTCCTTTTTCTCAAGCAAAAGATGAATTCCGGAATATACGAGAATGGCTCCGAAAATATACATGATCCAGTCGAAGCGGTTTAAAAGAGCAACTCCGGCAAATATAAATATTGCGCGCATTACAATAGCCCCGATAACTCCCCAAAAAAGAATTTTGTGCTGAAATTTAGGATCGATTTTAAAGAAACCGAATATCAGAATAAAGACGAAAAGATTATCTACGCTTAGTGATTCTTCAATAAGATATCCTGTCAGAAATTCTAAAGCTTTTTGTTGTCCTATAGCTTCTCCGTAAATAGCACCTGCTGTAAAGTAAATTCCAATATTAAAAACGGCAGCGAGACCAATCCAAAAAAGACTCCACCATAAAGCACTTTTAATCGAGATTGCCTTATCTTTTTTATGAAACATAAAAAGATCAAGGCCAAGTAAAGTGGCTACGAACAGAATAAATATCAGCCAAAATTCTATCTTAATCTGCATTTTGCAACGTTCGAATCTGCGTGCAAAGTAATATAAAAATTTACGCAGATACAAATTTAAAAGTCCAATGTGTAAACATAAAATATAGCGTGGTTATACCCGATATTTAAAATCATGTAAAGTTAAGCAGTGTGTTTTTTATCAAAAAACTAACAAATACAATCAAAATCGAAAGGGCAGTGAATAATCATTCTTTATACTTTTGTCAAGAATGATTTTAATAATCAACTAATTAACCATATTCTCTAATCAACTAAAATTTAGATCACATGAGAAAAATTACCTCTTTGGGGATGGTTTTGTTTTTATCCCTGTTAAGTTTTGTTTCTAAAGCAGAAATTTATTTTGACCTTACAGCAGTCTCTGGTGCAATAACTCTTGGATATGACGATGTGAGTACAGAACGTTTAAAAGCCCAAGATGAACGTTGGATTTCAGTTACTAATTTTGGTGGCAGCGGAACGGCTGGTTTGTGTAGTGGCGTTTCTAAAACATTTGATATTAAATCAGGACGAATTATTGATTTTTATCTTGCAAAATGTGATTCAATGGTAATCAATGCCAATATAGCAGAAGGCCGTGGACTTGTTGTGAATATTGATGATGGCGCTAATATTCAATTAAATGGTACAGGAGCTTGTAAAGATTATGTTGTTGCTGTCAATAAAGAATCTAATGTTAAGATTTCAGTGCAAGGTTTAACCAGTAAAAGTGCTTGGACTTCGTTGTTTAATTTTTATTATGCCGAGAAATATCCTAAAATTACATTGTTTAAGATAAACAATATTTCTGCTGCAATAAATGATGAGAACAAGACCATAACACAAGAAATGCCTTATGGTACAGATATTACAAATGTGACTCCTGAAGTTACTATTGGAGGTACTGCTACCAGTTATAGCCCCGTTGGAGCCCAGAATTTTACTACTGGAACAATCGTTTATACAGCTACAGATGGTAGTGAGTCAACTAACTATGATGTAAATATTACAGTAAAAACCACTCCTGATACCGAAAAAGCGATCACAGCATTAAGCATAAATGGACGTACAGCAACTATTAATGAAGAAACCGGTGAAATCACTTGCGAATTTCCCAGTTTTGAAGGTCCTTTGGCTGATTGGTCTGTAGAGTTTACGTTGAATTCGGAAACTGCAAATGCCGATTTTACTTCCGGAAGCAACCACGATTTTGGGGCTAACAGTTCATTGACTATAACTGTTACAGCTCAGGATAACAGTACAAAAGTTTATACTGTTACGGCTTCTGTTTCGACCAAAAAGAACATTGGAATTCTTTCTTTAAACGGAGCCGCCGAATCCTATGATGATCTTTTGGTTTCTGCTTTCAGTAACTATTTTGTGACTTTTATTAAAGCCGAATCAACAACCCCTTCGGACATTGCTGACTTTTATTCAAATTATGATATGCTGGTATTGCATGCCAATGTAAGTGGAACAAATGCAACAGGAGTGGCAGCAAAGCAGTTGGTTGGAGTAAAACCAATACTAAACCTGAAAGCCTTCTTTTATAGCTCAGGACGATGGAGCTGGTCAAGTGTAAATCCGGGAAATTCTACTGCAGGTGTTGGCAGTGCCGATGTTGAAACTTTATTGCAAAATCATCCGATTTTCCAGAATGTTAGTTTTGATGGTACAACTCTTAATTATTATGATAACTTGCCTGCAACGAACACTAATGCGGTTCAATATGCTAATGATGTTGATGGCCTAGCAGACATGACTTCTCATACTATCGCAACATTTAATTCTACCGGAATTCAGATTCATGAAATCCAGAATAATTTGGCTGCTAAATATTTATTGATAGCTTTAAGTATTGAGAATGACAATTATACGTACTTTAATAGCAACACCATTAATATATTGAAAAATACAGCCGAGTATTTGTTAGATCCCACAGCACAATATAATTATAATGTAACATCCTTGAATGATTTGAGTAATAAAATGCCTGTTTATTATAATAAAGATGTTATTTACAACGATGATCAAAATCAACTTGAAATTTATAATATGTCCGGCATTTGTTTGATGAATTCGAAAGAAAAATTAATTGATACCAGTGTTTTTATTCCCGGAATATATATTGTAAAAATCAATGGTGTTAAAGCTTATAAATTTATAAAATAGCTTATTTCAGAACTAAATAGCTTTTATTTGAATATAAATATGAGGGTGTCTCAAAAGAAAGAAGAACACAAATTTCGCAAATAAACGCAAATTTTTACAAATCATAATTATTTCTATTTCAATAATATATTAAATTTATTAATCTGTTTTATTTGTGAAAATTTACGGAATTTGCGTTCAAAATTCTCTTTTTGGACACCCTCATTTATTATGAAATAAATATGTTTCGTAAATTCAAATCTGTTACTGCAATTGAATATGTTTGCACGGACTTTACCATGTCGACAGGAGATTCTTGAAAAAATGTTATTGATAACCAAAAATTTAAAAACATAGACAGTTCTTTGCCCATCGATATAAGTAAGATTGTACTTTGAAAATTTTATACTAACTATAAAATTATTTGAGGTGTATGATCAATAAAAAAGGCTACTCCCGAAGAAGCAGCCTTAGTATGGCAAACAAACATCAAGCAATCGTCAAGAATAATTTCGTTCAAAACAGATTAATTTTTTATAGTAATCCGACATGTTTGCCATTTTCTGGGCCATTCATAGTCCGTATCATAGTTTTTGGTTCTCGCATAAATTTTTTATAGTCAGCTACTTCTAATTTTATAGAAGTAACTGTACAAAAATAGTTGTAACAAGAAAAAATGTTGTTCCAAAAGATAAATTTTAGTTGTACAAATCGTAAATTAAGTGCCATTCTTAATCCTAATAAATGTTTTTATATGATTTTTTACAAATAGGTTATTCGTATAATAAAATTTATATTAAAGTTGCAACCTTGGAAAAATGAATTCAAAATTTGTTTGTAAATAATAGAGATTATTTGAATTAATTTGTTATATGATTGTTTATCAACAATATTTATTTGTATTTTTCGTTGACTATTCATATTTTTAACTGATATGAATAATGCAATACGACAAGATTAAAAATC